>JAKLEP010000009.1 GCA_022703055.1 Candidatus Omnitrophota bacterium | reverse complement strand
ATAGCACTAATGCCGCTGGTGCCGGTGCGAAGAAGAATCGCCAGCAACTCTGAGTTACTCAAAGCTCCCGCACCCTTTTTGAGGAGTTTTTCTCTCGGTCTATCATCCTCCGGCCAGCTTTTTATACTCATCGATTCATATTCTTTTATTGATCCCATCATATTTTTTTACAAGTCTTATTTTTTAAAAATTTCTCGATATGATATTGCTGAATTTTATTCGGCATAGTCTTATTATTAAACCACCGATTGACGGTGACAAAAGACACACCAAGCTGTTCTGCGAGAACCTGCTGGGTGATCTTGTTTTCTAAACGGTAGGAATCGAGTTCTTTGATTAAATCCATATTTAACATTTTATATCATCTTATAAATAAAGCAAGATATTTGTGATCCCTTTGCCAAATCATATCCCGAATACCATAAAATTATGCTGGTATGGACATTATCATGTCCATCCATGTCCATCAAAATGCCCTTTTTCGGCCTTCCCGGGAGTCCCTAAAACACCCCTAAAATCGCCTATTTCCCGTCGCTGGACGCTCATTTTGGCCGGGTTGACCACTTATGCCCAAACCCCAAAAGTGATGGACATGGACATCGATTTTTTTAACCACTATCACTGGCTCCTTGCGCCTCGCCCGACCCTCACCCAAGCCCCCTTCCAAGGACCCAGTGCCACTTAACAACATATTTCGTAAATACAAGAATCCTCCCGCAATAAGGCATTACGGAAGGATTCTTGTAAAAACATTACTTCTTTCTCTTTTTAGCCTTCTTCTTATTTGCGACCTTATCCCCCATCGGTTCTCACCCCCCTTCTATTTTTTAACGCTTATAATATCAAGAGAGATCTTCGCCGTTCGCTTCCGGTTGATAAATGATTTTTTCAACCTGCAGTTTCGCAACACCTGCAGGCACTTTCCATTCAATAATATCCCCAACGCTATATCCGAGTAATGCCGTACCAATCGGCGCTAAGATTGAAACTCTCCCCTGACTAGCATCGGCCTGATCGGGGAAAACCAATTGATACGTTATTTCTTCTTTTGTGTTTAAATCTCGCAAATGAACTTCCGAGCTCATCGTGATAATGTCCTGCGGAATATCTTGAGATTTTATGATTTTGCCCCTGTTCAGCTCAGCTTCTAAATCCTGCAAATACTTCTCTTCTTCTTTTTTAAATTGTCTCGCAACCATTATCAATTCCCGTAATCTTCTCATATCATTATCGGTAATATATATAGTTTTACTTGTCATTTTTACCCCCTCCCTTTTTATCCAACAACACGGTTGACATTCATTACAAAAAGAATACCTTGTCCCGGCTCTTTTAAGTTACCATGTTTTTCCAGTACTTTGATGAGTTTCTCTCTGTTAACATCCAGCGTCAGAAGAATTAAAATCTCTCTAGATGAACCAATCTGCAAACCAATTGTGCGTCTACCAGCTTCTGTACACAGCCCCTTACCGGAAAGCACAGTAGCGCCAAAAATCCCAGTGTCTTTAAGGACTGGCATTATTGCCTTTATTTTTCCTTTCGGAAGAATAGCCACAATCAGTTTAAGCATCCCGAACCTCTTTCTCTTCATCATTTCATATCCCCTTTAACTTGTTTTAAATATCCAGCCAATAGATCTCATCGACCAATCTGATATGTTCTAGCATCTTCCGAAAGTTTATAAAAACCAAGGCTCAAACCGTAACATTAAATTTTATGCCAAATTATCATTCGGATTACGGTATAAGCCTGAAAATAATCGAATTCAGCAATAGGCCTCCAGTGTTTTTCTGGGATTGCAGGAGGCCCATTGATCCATGAAGGTTTATCGTCCCTTTCGTTTTTTACCTTTTTTTGATCGCCACATAATCCCCATTGCCATTCACCTCCTTTCAAGGTCAATGTCGGACAGCTTATTAAACGTTTAATACTTCTTTCACCCTTCGTTTAATATATTCCATATTAAAAGGCTGATATACCCACTCTTGCACCCCCAATTCAATTAACTTCTCTTTGCCTCTGATATCTTGTAACGATGACACCACAATAACGCAGGTCCTTAAGCTCATCTTTTTGATTTGCCGCATTATACTTTCGCAATACTCAATCGTCGTTGTAACCCCAACAATAACCATATCCACGCGCTTTTGAGCTAACAACTCAAATATTTCCGAATGGCTGGACAGAGAAACCGTATGATAGCCGGATTTTTCCAGAAGCTCTCTAAGGCCCCGGCCGGGATCATAGTATTTTTGAGCGATCAAAATGGTCAGTTTCGTTCCAATTTTATAGTCCTGCCTCTGTCTAAATAACCGGATTAAGACGCGCCACACCT
>JAKLEP010000008.1 GCA_022703055.1 Candidatus Omnitrophota bacterium | reverse complement strand
GATTCATGCATCATTACTTAAAGTTTCTCACATGCCGCATAACGTTTGACGGTATGGGGCGTGGCGGCTAAAGGGCAGCTTCCTGTCAAAGTATACAGAATTCACTTGCTTTTACAAATGTTCGGCTGATACAGTAAACAGCCATGACCTATACCGTTTGTTAGGGGCAGTTTTATTTTAATCTTAGATATTTTTTGATTTTCTCCAATAATCCTTCGGATTGTATCATATAAATCCAATTAAACCAAGGAACTAGTATAAAAGGAACTATCAATAACCATATTGGAATTTGTCTAATCTTTATTAGTAAAATTGTCAAAGAGACGATACTAATTATCATCATTAAATAAATCTCAAATCTAATTTTGCTGGTCAGCCTTACTTCAAGTCTTTCAGTGTCAAGGGGCTGAATTGTACCTTTCAGTTCAAATCCTTTTGTTGGCATATAATTTATTAACATTGTCCCGACTGAATAAGAAGACACAATAGTAAAATTATTTTCATCAATTGAATCAAGGTAGAACTTTAACTCTCTTTGCAAATCTTGTGTCTTTAGTAATAAATCAACAAGTTCCTTTTTGTTACCATTGAATACTAATGTCTTGTCAATCGTAGTTTTCTTTAAAATCCAATCTTTAAGTTTATATAAATTATCTAGTCTCATTTAAATAAATGTCTATATCTGGGGTCTTTAAATTGCCCCTAACGTTTGACGGTATGGGGCGTGGCGGCTAAAGGGCAGCTTCCTGTCAAAGTATACAGAATTCACTTGCTTTTACAAATGTTCGGCTGATACAGTAAACAGCCATGACCTATACCGTTTGTTAGGGGCAGTTTTATTTTAATCTTAGATATTTTTTGATTTTCTCCAATAATCCTTCGGATTGTATCATATAAATCCAATTAAACCAAGGAACTAGTATAAAAGGAACTATCAATAACCATATTGGAATTTGTCTAATCTTTATTAGTAAAATTGTCAAAGAGACGATACTAATTATCATCATTAAATAAATCTCAAATCTAATTTTGCTGGTCAGCCTTACTTCAAGTCTTTCAGTGTCAAGGGGCTGAATTGTACCTTTCAGTTCAAATCCTTTTGTTGGCATATAATTTATTAACATTGTCCCGACTGAATAAGAAGACACAATAGTAAAATTATTTTCATCAATTGAATCAAGGTAGAACTTTAACTCTCTTTGCAAATCTTGTGTCTTTAGTAATAAATCAACAAGTTCCTTTTTGTTACCATTGAATACTAATGTCTTGTCAATCGTAGTTTTCTTTAAAATCCAATCTTTAAGTTTATATAAATTATCTAGTCTCATTTAAATAAATGTCTATATCTGGGGTCTTTAAATTGCCCCTAACGTTTAGCCGGTAAGTGCCGTGCGGTTAAAAGATTATAAGTTTGCGTTTGTTTGATAATTTTATTAAAGATACAAATCTACGGTTTATTCCAATGTAAGCATGGCATTTACCGGCTTGTTAGGGCGGCGTTGATAGCTCTGGCAGCGCTGGGAGGCGCTTGCAGATAGCATTCATGGGCCGGTTTTGCATATTTTCTTTTCTGCAAAACCGGGAATGCTATATGCAAGTGCCGGGAGCGGGGGCCGCGGGAGCCCTATTCTCATTTTTCAGTCAGCCTTCATAAAATCCGATAATGCCACAGACCAATGTAAAACAATCATAAAAAATTAAGGGCGGACAATGCGACCCTAACGTTTAGCCGGTAAGTGCCGTGCGGTTAAAAGATTATAAGTTTGCGTTTGTTTGATAATTTTATTAAAGATACAAATCTACGGTTTATTCCAATGTAAGCATGGCATTTACCGGCTTGTTAGGGCGGCGTTGATAGCTCTGGCAGCGCTGGGAGGCGCTTGCAGATAGCATTCATGGGCCGGTTTTGCATATTTTCTTTTCTGCAAAACCGGGAATGCTATATGCAAGTGCCGGGAGCGGGGGCCGCGGGAGCCCTATTCTCATTTTTCAGTCAGCCTTCATAAAATCCGATAATGCCACAGACCAATGTAAAACAATCATAAAAAATTAAGGGCGGACAATGCGACCCTAACGTTTGACGGTATGGGGCGTGGCGGCTAAAGGGCAATATCCTGTCGTGGTGTAAAAAGCTAAGTTACGTTTACAGAGCTTCGATTGTAACTGATTACAGCCATGACCTATACCGTTTGTTATGCGGCGTGTTCGTTTAACTTTTTGATTTTTCTAAATTCTGCCAGTTTTGATTTTTTTTCTTCTTCCAGATCATAATCGTTCTGTAATCCGAGCCAGAATTTTGCAGAATTTCCAAAATAACAACTTAGTCTTAGGGCGGTATCGGCAGTAATGCTTCTATGTCCTTTTAATATCTCAGAAGTCCTGGTCTGAGGTATTCCAATGTCCTTTGACAATCTGTACGCTGTAATATTTAATGGTTTGAGGAATTCTTCAAGAAGAATTTCTCCCGGGTGAATATTTGATAATTTTCCCATGTTTTCC
>JAKLEP010000007.1 GCA_022703055.1 Candidatus Omnitrophota bacterium | reverse complement strand
TGCTCGTCAAGATCAACAGCGCTAACGGTAATCTCGGCTCCATCGGCGCGCTGATGTATAAAATCCAGCACGGCCAGGTCCAAATGGCCGAAGCGCCCGCAGATCATGAATGGATCATTCTCTGGCAGGCATACAATGACCGCAAAGCGGCTCATGTGTAGCAGCGGCCCTGGACTCCGCTTGGGGTTCAGGGCTTTTTTTATGATCGTTTCGTGCCATAGTCCCGGCTGTCATGCAATTTGCAGATAAGCGCAAATTGCCCGCCAGCCTCAGTGCGGGGTAAAGCAATCGAATCCTGACTGTCCCTCTGTGAATAATTTTATCAGTCAGGAGGTTCTTCATGGACAGGCACTTCGCGCCCCGGATTTACGTTCTGCATCGTTATGTCTCTCCCAGGAACAAAGGGCACAAAAAGAAAAAGCATTCTGTCCTTCTCTTCATTTCCCGCCTTTACCGCCGCTTTCGGAAAAAGGATCTCGTTACGCGCATCGTTCAGTTCCTGCTGCTCCTTTTTGTCGCTTGGAATGTTACAATCCAAAAGGGGGATGGTCCGGTGATTTTCAGGTCATTCGGACCATTCCCCCTTTTTTTCGGCATATCCGAACCGGCGTCAATGGCCCGCAGAGTTTTCGCAAATCCGCCGGAGCTTGTGATTGCCTAAAGGCGTTCGCCGATATATTAAGTTGTCGACTTTAGAACGCGTTGCCAATGCACTTGGGAAAAAATTGCAGGTTCATTTCGCCCAAACATTGCTCGATAGAATCGAGCAAATAAAAAATGAGCCACCGGCACTGCGGAGCCATCGTTATGATCTAATCACCTATCTGCAAATTCAAATGTAAAGACGTAAAGGGCGTCCCTCTTGGCCTCCCTGTAAAGACGTAAAGGGCGTCCCTCTTGGCCTCCCTAAAACCGAAAGTCACCAGAGCTTAAAAATCATCGGATGAATTCTTTGATCTCCTTAATAGCCTTTAATTTCCCTATATAGGTCTCCATCATACTCGGTACAATTTGAGTATTTAGAGCTTTGTATTCATCTTGAGACTGAAATGTAATTTGCATACCAAAACGTCTGCAAAGGTCTAACGTGCCTGAAGTTACATTGTAACCAGCTATCCGCACGCCATTCGGTAAATTTAGGGACTTAAGGGCAGAAATTGCTTTTGCTAATAATATTAAACCATAACTGGAATGAGCATAATATATAGAGTAGATAAAAAATGTGTATGGGATGTCATTGAAATTACTTATCAGATCAGTTGACTTGATATTACCCTCTTTTATTATTCTATATCGAAACTTTTCGTAACAACTATCTTTGAGCGGAATCGTTACGAAATGGCCGGCATAATGTCCAAAAGAATCTTTGATAAAAAAATTAAGGTCTGGTATCAACTTTCTTGCTAAATCTATTATTGAAGCATCCAAGGGAGTACTCGTATTATATAGATCATTATTATATTCTATAACGTTGTTAATTTGCCTTAATGTCTTTATCGGAGTAAGTGCACTAAGTGTATTATTATTATTTTTCACATTTTTTAGAAGTTCTGTTCTTATATATCCATGAGTCTCGATGAATGAAAATGTATATCGGCGTTCCTTTATGGAATAGTATATAGGTTGTTGCGAATTTAGAGAAACAAGTACCGGCATAGGGATTCCAGTAGCCTCAGCGATATCACTTAGATTCTCAATATTTGCTTTGTGAGACCCACATTCCCACCTTCTCAGTTCTCGTTCTGATACATTGATTTTATCTGCAAGCTCGGCTTGACTAACATTCCTATAATTTCGCCACGCACGAAGAAGCGACTCAAAGGTTTCGAATAATATCAGATCTGTACCGGACATTTGGTGTCCTTTTATAAGCTATCTTTTTATCATAAAGTACCACCTATCAATTGTTTTTCTCTCATAAGATACGCTTGATTGCAATTCTTTTTAAAGGAGGTATTGGTATGAAAAGAATCAAGATAAAATTACCCAAATGATGGCTCTCGATCAAATTAATGTTTCTCTGAGGGAAGATCTTTTCCCAACCTTTAAGTACCTAAAACTCAATACAGCTAATCAAAGAAAGATCCAAGAGAATTCGAACAAAAACAGAACTTCTGATCAAATTAATTGAAAGAGAGGTTTTACAATGAACAGATTTAAGAAATGGATTTTTTTTGTCGCATTGGTTGTGCTTATTCCTTATCTCTTGGTTGCCTGTTCGTCGAGAGACAAGACCTCCATGGAGGATCAAGGAGGAAAGGTAACCATATACAGGGATAATTTTGGAGTTCCTCATATATATGCAGACTCAGAGAGTGCCCTGTTCTTCGGATGGGGATATGCCATAGCCCAAGATCGATTATACCAGCTTGAATACATGAGGAGGGTTGCCGCAGGAACTTTCGCCGAAGTATTTGGCCCCGATCTTTTGGCGTTTGACAAAGACCGGAGGACGGCTCTGAAATCAGATGATTGGTACGAGAAGAGCTTTCAAGCCCTTAGCCAGCGCAAGCAACGCAATTATAAAGCTTATGCGGCCGGCGTTAATTATTATATTGCCGAGGCCAAAAAGGA
>JAKLEP010000006.1 GCA_022703055.1 Candidatus Omnitrophota bacterium | reverse complement strand
TGCGAAACTTCTTTGATTACTTCAAGTTCGATCAACCCGGACATTTGTCTGCCGCCGGCGTAAATCATTTCTCCACTTACTCTGTGTACTGGATTAGATTCACCTGAAACGAAACTGTAATCAATAAAACCACTTCCATTCATTAGTATTGAATCTGCGGGTACAATTTCATTTTGTCTTATTAGAATTCTATTGCCAACCATTAAGTTGGAAACAGGAATTGATTTTTCTATTTCATTTTGTTTGATTGTAGCTGAGAGTGGGAAATAAGCTTTGTAATCGCGTTCAAAATTCATTGCATCATATGTTTTCTCTTGCAGGATTTTTCCGATAAGTAAAAAGAAAACTAGTCCTGCTAAAGAATCAAAGTATCCTGCTTGATTAATAAACAATAATTCAAATATGCTTCTAATAAATAAAACCAATATTCCCAACGAAAGAGGAACATCGATATTAATAATTTTTTTCTTCAATCCTTTGTATGCTGAAATAAAATAATCTGAAGCTGAATAAAAGAATACAGGTAATGAAAGAAGAAGATTTAGATATCCAAAAAAACTTTTAAGCAGTCCATCAGAAACAGTGATAGAAAAGTATTCAGGAAAACTAAACATCATGATATTTCCAAAACAAAATCCAGCAACGCCAACTTTATAATAAAGATCTTTGTTGGATTTTTTTTGGATTTTCTTTTCAGCTGAGTCTAAATTTATTTGCGGTTCATATCCTATTGATGAGATTAAAACTACAACATCTTTTAATGAGATTTTTTCGTGGAGATATTTTACACTTAATTCTTTTCTAACAAAATTAACTGTAGAGGTTGTTATTGCAGGATTTAATTTAAAAAGATTTTCAAGAAGCCAGATACAAGAGCTGCAATGCATCTGTGGAATAAAGAAAGTGATTTTGGATATTTTGTCATCTGTAAATTCTAACAACTTATTAATAGTTGTAGCGTCATCCAGATAATCAAACTTTTTAGATTCAAAGTTCTTAGGAGATATCCCTGGGGTTTTTTCAAAATTATAATAAGTGCAAAGTTCACCTTGGTTTAATATTTCATAAACCGTCTTGCACCCGGAACAGCAAAAATACTTTTCATCTATAGAAATAGATTTGTCTCGGCAAATATCTCCGCAGTGATAACATAAAACATCTGATTTTAGAATTGTTTCTGCTGCCATAATTCTGAAATTAAAGTTTAATCGGATAAAGAATGAATAAATTATATGTAAAAATAATGTGCCAAATATTAACTATTGAAAAAGTTTATAATTCAGGAAAAGTACAATTCTAAAATATGGAATTCTTTTAAATGAAACTGATAAGATCGATAGATTCCCAATGCTGAGAAGTGATTAAACGGATGGGTAAAAAAAATCCCGATCAAAGATCGGGATTAAAATAAATCTTGGCAGCGACCTACTCTCCCACACACCTGCGCATGCAGTACCATCGGCGTGCTGGGGCTTAACTTCTCTGTTCGGAATGGGAAGAGGTGTAACACCCAGGCTAAAACCACCAAAATTTAAACCTTGTTCTGAACTAAGTTCAGCATAAAATAAAATGAAAAAATGAAAGAGTGAGCCTGTAAGAGAAAATCAAATCTGTATTTAAAAATTTAAATGGATAAGCCTCACGACCTATTAGTACTACTTGGCTGAATGCATTACTGCACTTACACCTATAGCCTATCAACCTCGTCATCTCCGAGGAGTCTTTAGTTACTTACGTAAGGGATACCTAATCTTGAAGCGTGCTTCGCGCTTAGATGCTTTCAGCGCTTATCACAACCGTATATAGCTACCCAACTATGCCACTGGCGTGACAATTGGTGCACTAGAGATACGTTCACTTCGGTCCTCTCGTACTAGAAGCGACCCTTCTCAAGTATCCTGCGCCCGCATAGGATAGGGACCGAACTGTCTCACGACGTTCTGAACCCAGCTCACGTACCGCTTTAATTGGCGAACAGCCAAACCCTTGGGACCTTCTTCAGCCCCAGGATGCGATGAGCCGACATCGAGGTGCCAAACCTTACCGTCGATATGAACTCTTGGGTAAGATCAGCCTGTTATCCCCGGCGTACCTTTTATCCTTTGAGCGACGGCACTTCCACTCGCAGCCGTCGGATCACTAAGTCCTGCTTTCGCACCTGCTCGACTTGTAAGTCTCGCAGTCAAGCTCCCTTTTGCCTTTACACTCGCCGCATGATTACCAACCATGCTGAGGGAACCATTGAGAGCCTCCGTTACAATTTAGGAGGCGACCGCCCCAGTCAAACTACCCGCCTAACACTGTTCCTAACCCTGATTCAAGGGCTGAGGTTAGAATCCAAATAAAACAAGGGTGGTATTTCACCGTTGGCTCCACCGAAGCTAGCGCCCCGGCTTCAAAGCCTCCCACCTATCCTACACATGCTTTACCCGAACCCAATGCTAGGGTGCAGTAAAGGTGCACGGGGTCTCTCCGTCCATATGCGGGTAACCGGCGTCTTCACCGGTACCACAATTTCACCGAGCCCGTGGTTGAGACAGTGCCCAAATCGTTACACCATTCGTGCAGGTCGGAACTTACCCGACAAGGAATTTCGCTCGGTTGCTCCCTCCTGTTTCCAGGAAGGCCGGACTTTACCTTGATCGAC
>JAKLEP010000005.1 GCA_022703055.1 Candidatus Omnitrophota bacterium | reverse complement strand
GTTGTTTACTTCAATTTCATTGCTCCGTTTCATTGGAATCGTGCCGGGTATATATATTTTATCATAGCATTTGTATTCAAAATATTTATAGTCCTTATTTTGCCTTTCGGTAAGCTCTCTAATAACAAGATCTGCGCCGATATCCGGCTTCAGCATGCCTGAAATTATCTCCTCAAGTAATTTACAAATTTGGCTGTCAAATGTTCTATGAAAAATGCTGCTTCGTCTCAAGTGTTTTGTTAAAATACCTGATTCATTATTTGATACCGGCGTAAAAACAACAAGGATGCTATTGTCATTGCAAATATATTTTAAAGTAGAAAGCTTTAGAAGCTTTCCGCTCCCAATATTAAGGATAAAAACCAACCCCATACGCTTTCCGCTGGGGGTTTGATTTGCTATATAAAAATACCCTTTCCGCATTCTTTCACTTTATTGCGCGCCTGTTTTAACTCAATTCGTCTATCCATTTCTCTAAAGCTTCGGGATCCCAAGCCAAGCGTTGCGTCGACCTGCATTCCAGAGCCTTAGGAGCTGTTGCTTTTTCGCAGCCTTCAAGAAACATACCGCGAATATTCATCCACGCTTTACCAGACAAAAGCGCGTCTTTCATCTTATAAAAATTGTTGACTTCCCATTCCACCCAGGCATTCTTATAAGTCCCGTCTCCGATTAAAACAACTAATTTGGCACACTGCTCAAATTTTTTAATAATCTCTTCTCGTATTGCTTTTGAACGACCGTCATTTAGCTGGCACTGTATCAATTTTTCGCTCCCGTCAGCCGATATTTCTTTAAAGCAACAATCGTGAGCTTCAAACACATGTTTCGATTTACCTTTAAGAAAATTAAAGGCTTCGACTTGCTTCTGATCAGTCTGGTCAAAACTAACAAATACGTTTATTGCCATGGCCTCCGCTCCTTTACATTTAAACCCGTTAATGGCAACTCTGCTATTGCGCAGACAGCCCATTATAAGGCCCAAAAATACAGACCGCGGGTCATTTGCCCATACTGCTTTAATATTTTTTATCTGCCTAAAACCTCTTTTTCCGCTTTAAGCCATATATCCCAATCCTTGCCTTGAGGTTTCCCTTCTTTTTCCCAAAGATAATATGCTTTCTTCTGCACCTCAACAAAGAACTTTTCAGATCCGGCGGAGGTTTCTTTCTTATCGGTTGTAATTTTCTTTATTTTTGCAGCCATTGGACGCTCCTTTCTGTTATGTAATTACTATTAACCGCCATACCTAAAATGCTTTTCGCGCACCTCCTTTCAATAAGATTTAATCTAATATAGTAATGCCCTTGGCAAGCATTTTTTTATCTTGAGTCTTTATAAAATCTATATTGATCTTGTTTCCGTCTTTTATATCGCAAAGGCCAGCGTTTTTATTGCCCTTTCCTATAATCAGTGTTTGGGTGTCTACAGTAAAAATTGTCTTTATATGCTTCGCCTTGTTCCCGCTAACCCTTGTTTCCTCTGTAACTAATCTCTTGGCATTATTATCTACGCTCTTTACTTTAACGCCCAGTAATCTATCAGAAATTCTTCCTTTGCGTTTACAGCCCATTTTTAAAGTACCTTAGAAACAACCATATCTTTAAGCCAAAGGCTCGTTACTCCATGGTCGTTTTTTAAGGTTAAAACTATATCCTCATCATTGCCATTATATTCATACTGCTCAATATAATTCCCCGTTGAAATTACCCTGATATTTTCAATAATGCCAGTGCTGTCTCCAGAATATTTTATCGTGTCTCCTATGTTTAATGTCACATTCCGGCTCATTTAGTATCCTCCTTGATTTTTTAAGCCTTCTAAGCTGGCCATTGATCTTATTTTTAGATTCTCAGCAAAAACAAGAACTTATTAGCAATCCAGAAATATATTGTAATGCCCAAGATATCAATTATTGTCGTAAGTAAAGGCCCGCTCATCAAAGCCGGGTCTAATTTAATCTTTTTTAATATAATGGGGAGGCTGGCGCCTATCACTGCGGAAATGATAACAGTTAACCCCATGGAAAGCCCCACAGAAAGGCTCAAGCCCCAGTTGTATTCTTGAAAAAATACCCTTAATATGCACGCTAAGGCCAAAATGCCGCCTAACAAGATTCCCAGCATTGACTCTCTTAAAGCTACCTTGAGAAAATCGTTTATTTTTATCTCTCCCACCGCCAAACTCCTGATAACTATCGTCGAGGATTGGGTGCCTGCGTTACCAGCCGTATCAACAAGCATGGGGAGAAAAAAACTTAATGCAATCCATTTTTGTATAGTCAGCTGGAATTTTTGAAGAATAAAGCCTGAGGCAGATCCCAAAATCACCAATAAGATAAGCCAAAAACTTCTTTTCCAAAGTATATTAAACAGATTCGTCTCAAGATAAGGCTCTTCTATGGGGACAACTGCGGCAATTCTTTGGAAGTCTTCTGTGGCCTCCTCATCAATAACATCTACCAGATCATCAAAGGTTATTATCCCTAATAATTTCTCATTATTATCTATAACCGGCAGAGCCAGAAGATCATATTTTTTAAAAATGCCTAAAGCCTCTTCTTGATCCCGGTATACGTTAATCTTCTTCACATCTCTAAACATAATGTCTTTTATCAGCGCGCCTGCCTGGGCTAAAACTATTTTTTTAAGCGATACCACGCCTATTAATTTCCTTTCGGCGTTTAATACATAAGCGTGATAAATTGTTTCTGTTTTTAAGCCGATTTGTTTTATGTGCTCCAGGGCGGCTTCAACAGTCATGTCTTCATAAAGCTGCACAAAGTCCGGAGTCATCAGCCTTCCCACGGAATTCTCGGGATAATTAAGTATCTGCTGGGCTATCTCTCTTTCCTCATAATAAAGATAGCTCATAAATTTTTTAACCAGCTCCGCAGGCATTTCTTCAAATAATCCGGTCCTGTCGTCAACCGACATTTCATTTAAGATTGTCCTGATTTCAGATGTGGTTAAATCCTCGAGCATTTTTTCCTGTTCCTCTACAGGAAAACTCATAAAGACTTCCACGGCTGTGTCGGGAGGAATCATGCGGAATACGATCATCTTCCAGGATGGGTTAAAAAGATGGAAGATAAAATACGCTATGTCTTCCGGATGCTGCGGGATAATCTCCTTTAATTCGGAGAGTTTTCTTTGCGTTATCAGTTCTTCTGCTTTTTTTATAATTTTCTTATTCATATCGCCTATGTTTAGAGATGATATTCTTTGGCCGCTTCCGGCTGATATAATATTTTCTTAATCTTAAGCCTTCTTACCCCTGCCGGGACTTTCCATTCGATAACATCTCCTACTTTATAACCCAATATTGCTGTGCCGATGGGGGCTAAAATAGAGATTTTGTTTTGCTCAATATCTGCGTCTTCAGGATATACCAGTTGATAAAATTCGTCTTTACCCGTATCCATATCCCTGAGATAGACCTTTGAGTTCATCGTAACGATATCAGGCGGGATTTTGTCGGTATCAACTATAATTACCCTGTTTAATTCGGCTTCAAGCTCTTCGATCCGCGCCCATTCCGCATCGTTCCTTGAGTTCTTTATTTTCCTTACCTCTTTAATTAATCCCAATTCATCCCGCGAACTGAAGCTGTGCTCCAGCTCATCAAGGGACCGCCTGTCAATATCCTGCCGGGAACTCATATTTTTGATTATTTCTGTGAGGCGGTCAAAATCCGGCTTTGTTATATAAATTTGCTTGTCTTTCATTGCGACTCCTTCTCTATATTTTCGGTTAGTTTTCTATTCTTTATATATATTGCTCGAGCCTTTTAATCCATAACTCTGATGTGGGCTGTATCTTTAATATCTGGACGCTGTATTTTGATCCGTCGAATTCTTTTACTTCTACGGTGTCTCCTTTTTTATGTCCCAGCAAAGCAATTCCTAAATTAGAAAGCACAGAAACCCTGCCCAGCTCTTTACACTCAATTTTTGGGATGACAAATAAATATTCCTTCTCTTCCGCAGTTGATATATTTTTAAACCTTACTGCAGAATTAAGGTATACGATATCAACGAGCCCAAGGGAAGCATCATCAACTTTTTTTGCTTTATTTAGCTTTTCTTTGAGGAATAAAATGCGCTTTTTTGTTTGTCGATCAGGAAAACTCCCGGCCTCATAGCCAATTATTAATTCCTTAATTCTCCTGTAGTCGCTTTTTTTAATTATGCACATTTAGCTTAACTCATTCTTAATCCTTATGCGCTAATTTCCGCAATGTTGACAGTATGCGCAGCAATATCACCTACGCTCTGAATAACAAATAATAAAATAGATTCGCCTCTTTCCGCTGTTTCTGATTTTTTGTTTGTTTCCATTAAATCATCCTGCATACGGCTGCATATCTTTCTTAGCTCCAGGCTTGCTAAAATAGTCTTCTTAGCTAACCCTGCGTCTTGTTTTAAAAAAGAAATGACCGAATCCCAGACAATATTTTGAAAAATTTTAGCAAATTGAGAAATATTGATTTTATACCTTTCGGGGATATCTGTATTTAAACTTAGTAGGCTTTCCGCAATACCAGCGGTTAAGTCCCCAATTTGTTTTAATTCAATATTAACGCTTATGCTTGAAGAGATGAATGTTAAGACGCTGCCCTCGGGCTGATACTGTTTAATGATATTAGTAAGATATTCCCCGGAGGCGACGCAAAGAGCTCCTATTTTTTTGTTATTGTCTATTATCTCTTGTATCTTTTGGGCATCAAAGCGCATCAGGACGCTGGATGTTTTGCTGATAGCCTCCTGCGTTAAGCGGCAGCTTTTAAGCAAATCATCATTTAATTTCTTAAGATCTCTTTCAATGTCCATTATTGAAATATCCCTCATATCCATCCAATGCTTTTGCAATAACCAAATTAAAATATTCATGCCTCATTACTTTTTGATCCCCGCACTGACTTGATAATAATAGGCTTCATTTCTAATTGATAGAATGGGCAATCCATAAATTTCCCCACACAATACTGCTTTTTGCGTTTGATACTTGGACGGAATAAGCCGTCTCCGTAACATCCGCAATAACCAATCGGCCTTGCAGCAACAAAATAAGGGCACATGATTCATTTCCTCTTATATTGCAGGGCTAAGGCGCGCTGCCGTCCTTACATCCCCTATGGCATAAAATGCGTTAGGGTCGAATTTCTTTATAATATCTAATGTCCGGTCCAATAACTTGCGCCGCACAATTATAAAAATAATCTTTACAGGGCCGGATGTCCCCTGTGCGTCGATTGTGGTTGCGCCGTAACCATTTGCGCGGAAATACGTTAATAAGCCAGCCGGATCCTTGTCTGTTATAAATTGAACCGCTAAATTTCCTATAGCTATTCTTTTTTCTATGGTGATGCCGACAAAAGTCCCCATGCTGAATCCGGCCGCAAAAGCAATATAATTTATGGGGTTATTTAAATTCTGCATTATTTGGGTGACGCCTACAAGCCAAATCAGCATTTCAAAAAACCCTATAATTGCAGCAAGCGCCCTTATCCCCCGGGTCACAAAAATAATCCTCATTGCCGCCATGCTTACATCCGCTGCGCGGGCCAGAAAAATCAAAAGGGGAATAGCTATTTGAACAAAAATGTTTTGTGGTATATAAAACTGCATATCAAATTTCTCCTTTAGGCCTTTTATTCTTTATTGCCAAAAGAATTATCTGTCGGCGCTTCAGGCTCTCCACGGGATGTTTTTGCCTTAAAATAAGAACAATCCTTAAAATTCCCCAAGCAAGACTTCTTCATTAACTCTTCGCTAGGGCAAAAGGCACCTTCAGGATGACAACTGCATACGGTCTGCGTTTTTAACTCAAGCAGATACGGACACATGCCGCCTCCTTTTAAAATCCAGGGTTAGCAAATGCTAACCCTGGATTTGCTTAAACAGCCTATTATTTTTGTTATTGAGCAGGCGCTTCTTTATTTTCGCTCGCTTCTTCGATTATCGTAATAACATCTCCTACTGCGATACTGGCCTGTTCAAGCGCTTCTTTCAGCTGCTGAAGAGACATCTGTTTCTCTGCCATATGCACCTCCTTCCTGGTTTAAGCTTGTGTCAGTAAATGCCTCTATTTTAAAATACGGACAATCCCTGAACCTGCTGAAACAAAAATCATGCCTTCTTTGAAGGCTCGGGCAAAATAACCTTCCTGGATAACAAGCGCATAAACTCTGGAGTTTTGAATTAATAAAATATGGACACATAATGAACCTCCTTGCCCTCTTGTTTAACCTAAGGCCCTTTTATTACTTACGCAGGAGAATCTGTATATATTAGTTTTTCGATTTTCTTGACCAGCCCTGCTGCGTCTTCTGATTTATCGTAATATTCATCGGCATTAGGAAGGAAAAATTGTTGGTCATTTTGATTAAAAACGCTG
>JAKLEP010000004.1 GCA_022703055.1 Candidatus Omnitrophota bacterium | reverse complement strand
ATGTGGAATGCCGGATATATTACCTTTATAGCTTTGACTCTGCAAAACGCCTTAGCTTTTTTATTGGCCTTGGCTTGCGACCGAGAAATAAAAATGAAGAATTTTTACCGAGCGATATTCTTTATTCCGCCGGTTTTATCGGAAATAGTAGTAGGCATGGCCTGGAGGTTTATTGTTAGCGATATTGACGGCGCGAATATCATAAACCGAATGCTAATTTCAGTCGGCCTGCCGCAGTTGGTGCATAATTGGCTGTCAGATCCCAAGACCGCGCTGACCACTGTCGCTTTGGTGCACAGCTGGAAAGGGTTTGGTTGGGGGTTTTTGATTTTCCTTGCCGGATTACAGACAATACCCAAAGAACTTTACGAAGCAGCGCGGGTGGATGGCGCCAGCGCCTGGGATTATTTTAAGAAAATAACTATTCCTCTGATGGTGCCGGTGATTGTATTGGTTGCTATACTTACCGTTTTGGGGACGATGCAGGCATTCGCATTGATCCTGGGATTAGTGGGTGGTGAGTTTGCCGGGCATACTTCTGTACCGGTTTTGAGAATACTGGCGGTTATGCGCGATTCATCGCGTTTTGGCTATGCCTGCGCGCAGGGGATCAGTTTCGGAGTCATTTTAGTGGTGATTTCTTTCATACAGTATAGATTATCTAAGAGGTACCGCGAGGCATGAGCCCCGCCCTTCCTAAATAAACAGGAAGGAAATCGGGGTTTTATAAGATGAAAAAGGAAGGAAGAGCGGGGTGAGGAACGCAATTTATTTCCAGACAAAAAAGATTACAATAAATTTTTTGATTCATTTGTTCCTTTTGAGCATGACACTGCTTTGTCTTTATCCGCTACTGTGGATGATTGCTTCAAGTTTTAAGACTCAAGCGACTATTTTCAGCGATATTTCGCTTATCCCGAAACAATTGCATTTCGAAAATTATTACCTAGCGGTTAGCCAGAGCGATTTTGGCCGCTACTTTTTAAATAGCGTTTTTTATACCGCAAGTGTAGTATTCGGAATAGTAATCGTTTCTTCGCTTGCGGCTTATGCCTTTTCGCGCCTTCGTTTTCCCGGGAGAAATATTATCTTTACACTTTTTATGGCGGCGATGATGATTCCTATCCCAGGCAGCTTCGTTGCTTTATTCGTACTGTTAAACAAATTACACCTGCGTAATACCCCGCTTGGCTATGTCCTTTGTATGATAAGCGTTGGGCTTTCAATGAGCATATTTTTGCTCAAAACTTTTTTTGATACGATGCCAAGAGAATTGGAAGATGCCGCTCGTATTGACGGCTGCTCAAAGCTGGGCATATGGCGGCATATGGCTTTACCCTTTGCCAAGCCGGCGATTGCGGTGGTGGTAGTTTTTAACGCACTTAATGTCTGGAATGAATACGTGCTGGCTTTGATAATATTTGATTCTAAAAACCTTATGCCTCTGCAGAGGGCGCTGATGATGTTTAGGGGGGAATTCCTGACGAATTATCCGTTATTGATGGCGGGCCTTACTCTAACAGCCTTGCCTATAATCATAGTATATCTATTTATGCAGAAATATATTGTTAAGGGAGTGACTTCTCAGACGATATTCGGATAAAAAATTGTTTAATCTTGCCTGCACTAGATATATTTGTTAAAATGAAACTTTCAATATCAGGATTTTGTCTAAAATATAGGAGGTAACTTAGTGGAAAAACCAACCGGTCAGCCGAAGCATCACGTAACGGCGCCCCAAGACCGAATTCCTTTTTTTCAGAAATTCATATACAGTATAGGCGGGTTTGCCAATACTGCCCAGGCTGCTTTCATCGGGCAGATGGTTATTGTTTTAAACCTCGGATTAGGTGTAAATCCTGCCTTGGTGGGTTTAGTTGGAGCTATCCCGCGTATCATTGATGCTATATCCGATCCTATAACCGGATACTTTTCCGATAATCTTAGAACCCGCTGGGGGCGCCGCAGGCCGCTTATATTCTTTGGCGCTGTAATCGGTGGAATTTGTTACGCATTGATGTACCAGTTATATAAGGGGCATAGCGAAAGTTTCTATGTATTGTATTTCGGAATTTTCCAGGCCCTTTATTTTATTGGATTTACTTGTTTTTCCATCCCCTGGATTGCCTTGGGCTATGAAATGACTCCGGATTACCATGAACGTACACGCCTGCAGGGGGCGAGCAACGTTGTCGGCCAATTGCCTTGGCTTATTGCTCCCTGGTGTTGGGCTATCATGCACAATCAGAACTGGTTCCCGGATATAGTTTATGGCGGAAGAGTTCTTGCCATTATCATCGGTATTGTTATTATTGGCTGCGGCATAATGCCGGCTATTTTCAATAAAGAGTATTTCCATGCTTTACCAAAGCCTGCCGTGAAAGGTGCATTGAGCGTTACTAAAGACTTCTTTGTAGGAGGATTTAAAACGCTTAAATGTAAGCCGTTCGTCAAGCTATGTATATTCACCTTGCTTATTTTTGGCGGATTCATGTGCGCCTCAGCCTTTACCATTTATGTTGTTTTCTTTTATGTATTCAAGAATGCTCCGGTGCTTGATCAGGCCTATGCAAACGGCGGCCGCTTGCTCGGTATCTACGGGACGTTCTCCGCTATTTGTACCATGGGAGTAATTTACTTGACTACAGTGTTATCCAGAAAACTCGGCAAGAGAAACACATTCTTTATCACTCTTCCTCTTTCGATTATTGGTTATGCTTTGAAGTGGGTTGGGTATAACCCTCAACATCCGTATTTACTATTGATAGCTGCACCGTTTATCTCATTCGGCTTGGGGTCGCTTTTTACATTAGTCAGTTCAATGGTGGCCGATGTCTGCGACCTCGACGAACTTACAACCGAGACGCGCAGGGAAGGCATGTTTGGAGCTATCTACTGGTGGATGGTAAAAGTGGGAGTTGCGGTTTCATCATTTATTTCCGGAATCCTCCTCAATCTGACTGGTTATAATGTTGCTTTAGGCCTGAACCAGTCGGTAAATACTTTGTTATGGATGAGGCTATGCGATATCGGCATCCCGATTGTAACTACTTTAGTAGCTATTTTCATTATTATGACTTTTGATATCACGGAAACTAAAGCCTGTGAAATTCGTGCCCAGGTAGAGCGTAGAAGAGGAGAAAGACGAGCAGCGGAAGAAAGAAGATTGGCAGAAGAAAGACGAAGAGGAGAAAGAAGAAACGAATGAAGCGCCTTAAATTGACAGCTTTAATTCTTAGTTTTACGTTTTGTATTTTGAGCTTTGCGAATTTATATTCGTTAGCTTTCGCAGAGGAAAAGCTTCCGTCAAAAGACTATGTAGCCAAGGCGTGGGAGGCGATAGGCAAGCGGCAGTGGGATATGGTACTTACGCTTACCAATGCCTGTATCGAGTGTTATAAACAAGAAGCAGATAAACAGCAGGCTTCGCTTACCGAGTTTCCTGCTAAGGGTAAAGAGGGTATATATCAATCACTGGATGATGTCGCCACCTGTTACTTTATTCAGGGTGAGTCATACATGAGGCAAGGCAAAACCGACGAGGCAAAAAATATATTTCAGTTTATTATCGATCATTATCGCTTTGCGCAGGCTTGGGATCCCCGCGGTTGGTTCTGGTCTGTAGCGGAGAAATCCAAAGCCAGCATTGATAAATTAGATAAGAGAATAGACCGGGAGAGGCAAAAGGCCGAAGCTGCGAAAAAACCAAGAATAATAACCAAGCTCATTCTTAACGATCTCGGGACAGAAGATATTGTCAATTATAAAAAATATGGCGATTTTGTAGGAGTAGGCACAAAAGATTATAAATACCAAGTAAGGAATCAGAAAGGGCTAACTGAAGCCGTCGGTGAAGGCATCTATCCTAACTCGAGTGCGGTTTTAAAAGATCCGAATTACATTAAAGCCAAGAAGGAAGGCAGGCTCGAAGGAAACCATTGGGATTTTCTATATAGCGATGATATGGAGGCTAATTTTTATAAATGGACAAATGCTTCCGAGCCGCCAGGAGTAAAACTTTTTTATATAGCGCAGGCGTTAGAACGGGCTGGATACATTCAACATGCGATTAAGGCTTATTATGCGCTTGTAGTACATTTCCCGACCACAGTTACCTGGACTTATTGGCATACTCCTTGGTATCCGGGGCAAGCGGCTTTAGCTAAAATTAGATTTCTTATCAGAAGGCATCCGGAATTATGCTTACGGCTTGAGGGCGCGAAGATTATCATCAAGAACGGTTTTGATAACGATATACTCAATGACGAAATCAGCACCAACCCAGGAATTTTACGTAAGACTTGCATCGTTGATAAGATAAAGGACCGTTTTTGCACTGTAAAAAAACAACCTGTTGAGAAAAGAGTTAAAAGATTTATCGGCGAGGGCCAGGTAAAATTAGTGCAGTACAAGAATAATCACTGGCAGCTTTTAGTAGACACAGAGCCTTACATCATTAAGGGCATAACTTATACTCCGACAAGAATAGGCGAAAGTCCGGATGAGGGAACGCTTACGAGTTGGATGGACCAAGATATTAATCAGAATGGCAAGATAGACGGTCCCTATGATAGCTGGGTGGATAAAAACAGAAATAATCGCAGGGATGATGATGAACCTATAGTAGGCGATTTCCAGCTTATGAAAGATATGGGAATAAATACTATCAGGCTTTACCACCAGCCTTTCCAGATAAACAAGGAATTACTCCGCGATCTTTATAAGAATTACGGTATAAGAGTCATAGTGGGAGATTTCTTGGGAAAATATGCGTTTGGTTCAGGTGCGAGTTGGTATGAAGGCACTGATTATGCTAATCCTGTTCATCAGAAAAATATGCTTGAGTCGGTCAGGAAAATGGTCGAGGAATTCAAAAATGAACCATTTGTCCTGATGTGGGTTTTAGGTAATGAAAATAATTACGGCGTGGCTTGTAACGCTGACAAGAATCCCGAGGCGTTTTATAAATTCGTAAACGAGGCGGCAAAATTAATTAAGTCTTTGGACAAGAATCATCCGGTATCTATTGCCAACGGCGATATTCTTTATTTGGATATATACGCCAAGAATTGTCCTGACGTGGATATATTCGGAGCAAATGCCTATAGAGGAAATTATGGTTTTGGTTCTCTCTGGGAACAGGTAAATGATGCCACAGGAAGACCCGCATACATTACCGAATATGGCTGCCCCGCATATTTAAAGAACGGAAACAGGGACGAAGCAGAGCAATCTCAGGCGGATTATCATTCGGGCTCTTGGGAAGATATGGAATACAATATGTTTGGAGGCGAAGGAACGGGAAATGCTTTAGGAGGAGTTATATTTGAATGGCTTGATGAGTGGTGGAAAGCTTATGAGCCATACCTCCATGATTCGGAGGGGTTGTTTAAGGGGCCATTTCCAGAGGGTTTAATGTATGAAGAGTGGCTGGGGATTTGCGGCCAGGGAGATGGCGCCAGCAGTCCATTTTTAAGAGAATTAAGGAAGAGCTATTATACATACCAGCAATTATGGAAGAAATAATTAAGATTGAATGTTGCTATGGCAGTGCTTTCAAAGGAGGTGGAAAACAGTAAGCCGAACGGAAAAAAATTTATTGACTTTTTTAAGAGTTAATAAAATAATAGATAAACGAAACATAAACCTACTGGAGGGGGGTAAAAATAAAATGAAAAAGATAGTTGCGGTAATGTTAGCGATGGTTTTGGTTGGTTGCTTGGCGCCTTTAGCATTTTGCGTCGAATATGATTTTGGCGATTTCAAATCAGTGACCATCACAACCAAGGCATGGGATGCTCTAAACAAAGGCGATGTGGAAGCGGTCTTGGCCTATACCAATAAATGTATAGAATTATACGCTGTCGAGGCCAAGAAGATGCAGGCGTCTTTGACTGAGTATCCTAAAGGCGAAGCAGATGGCGGTAAAAATCAGGATGTATTTAATTATTGGGCGCTAAACGACGTGGGCACATGTCTCTTCATACAGGGCGAGGCCTATCGTAAAGCCGACATGTTGGAAGAGGCAAAAGAAGCTTACAATAAACTCATCAACGAATATTCTTTTGCACAAAGCTGGGATACCAAAGGTTGGTTCTGGAAACCGGCGGAAGCCGCAAAAGACAGGCTTAAAGAAATGGAAAGCGGGAAATCTTATGATTACGGAGATTTCCGTTCGGAAACCTTGACAGGCAAAGCCTGGGCAGCATTTAATCAGAATGATTTAGAGACGGTTCTTGCCTATGCCGATAAATGCATCACCCTTTACAAGGACAAAGCCACTGAGATGCAGAAGTCTCTGACCGAATATCCTTGGGAAACCAAAGAAAAGATATTTTCTTATTGGGCATTGAATGACGTCGGAACATGTTTATTTATAAAGGGAGAGGCGCTACGAAAAGCGGGAAAAATTGCTGAGGCCAAGGAAGCATTCAATAGCCTCATCAATGATTATTTCTTTGCGCAAGCCTGGGATCCTAAAGGTTGGTTCTGGAAACCAGTAGACGCTGCCAAAGAAAAAATGGCGGAGATGCAGGAAACTTCTCCTCAAAAATAGGAAGGATGAAGCGTAATGAAGAACAAAATATTTTTGGTTTTAGGCGCATTTTTGATTTTCTCCGTTATAGGCTGCGGTAAATATTCCGAACAAAAAACAGGCGAAGCAACTACAAAAGCTGTAGCGCCTGCAGGTAAAACAGCGGTTGCCGCCGAGGCATTTAAGCCATTTTCGATTTACACTAATAAAGGCGCTGTTGACAATCATTTTATTCCTTCGGGCTGGATGGGAGATACCGCAGACATAGCTTTTGAGGATACCTTCCAAGAAAATCCGCATTCGGGCAGGACATGTATAAAGATAACATATTCTAATGCTGCCAGCGGCGGAAATCGTTGGGCAGGCCTCTATTGGCAGAATCCTGCGGGTAATTGGGGAAAGTCAAAAGGCGGTTTCGATTTAACAGGTGCTACAAAACTTACGTTTTGGGCAAGAGGTGAAAAAGGCGGAGAAAGAATCGAGGAATTTAAGATGGGCGGCATCGGCGGAGACTATCCTGATTCGGATGCTGCAGGAATCGGCCCGGTAATTTTAACCAAGGAATGGAAACAATATACCATTGACCTGGGCGGAAAAGATCTTTCTTACGTCAGCGGCGGTTTTTGTTGGGCGACAAATCTAGATGTCAACCCTGACGGCTGCACTTTTTATCTTGATGATATAATTTACGAATAAAATTTAGATTAAAAAGGACAACAAATAGCAGTTTAGCAAAATTGTTGTCCTTTTTTATTTTTATAAGCAACCCGCTTTATAAAATAATAAAAAAATTTTAAAAAAATAGTTACAATGTTAAATTCTTTTTGTTATAATATGATTTAATGCAAAGAGTTATAATTTTTTTTGTCTTCATAATTTTATTATTTATCCCTATCTGCGCAGAAGCCTCGGTTGAGGACTATCTGTGCGATTTGGCCCGCCAATATTATCAAAAAGGCGATTATTCGCAAGTCCTTCATGAGTATAAGAAAGCCTTAATCCTTGATCCCAATAATGAAGAAGCAAGAACTTTTGTCAGCGAACTGGAATCCAAGGGCATTTCCTCCGAGAAAGTATTTGATCCGAGTTTTTTACCTTCTAGAAATGAGAATACTGAGGAAACTATCAATAGAAACCTTGAAATAAATAAGGCCCTGCTTGATACTCAGAAAAAAATTGAAACTAGCCAAGTTACGGCCGTGGAAAAAGAAGAAAAAATCCCAGCTAGCAGCTTAAAAGAAGAAAAGCCCCCGATAAAAGAAGAAAAACTTCGCCTAGAAGCAGAAAAACCAAAGACTGGAGGGCCCATTCCGGTTAAGGTCAGCGGCGAGGTGGTAGCAAGTTTGGGCTTTACTCCTAGTGACACTTATTGGAAGCGAGCCAACGCAGATTTAAATGAAAAAAACTGGCGTATACTTTCGACTGATGCCATGAATAATAAGTATAACTCTTATGATCCTTCAATTTATGACAGAGTCAGAGTCAACGCCGAAGGAAAACTGGATGATTCGCTAAGTTTCTATTCAAATGTAACTATGGATCCCTGGAGCTTTATCGGAAAGTCTGATAAATTTACCGTTAGAGGGGCTACAGGAGACGAAGCAGAGGTACAGCTTAAATATTGGTCCAATACCGGCTATACTGTAAATGAAACTATCTATACAAATACAGAAGGAGATTCTTTCAATTTACCAGAGTTAAAAGTCATTAATAGTGAAACAGATATAGCAAGTATCCGCAGTTTATGGGGGAATACGTTTACAATCCCTTCACAGAAAATCCACAGAGAACTTTGGCCTATCCGGGAATTTTGGCTTGATTATGTTCCTGATAATGAGTTTAAATTCAGGTTCTTCCCGGTGGCTTATGAAAACCAGGCGCTTACCACCGATGATCCGATTGGTCTATCCAACCATCATATCTGGTGGGAGGAAAGTCCTTGGCTGTCCAGATGGAAGCCCGGAAACCTCAATACTGGAACGACCCCTGTTGATTTTACCAAAGGGAAATGGGACGATTCCTTAGCCTTTTTTACTAAAGACAGTGACGGTACTAGACTTACGTCCCTGAGAGGGTTTGCCGCCAGTTGGATTCCTACCGACAGCACGGAATTGTCTGCAACATTAGCTGCTCCTAAGGAGCTTTGGCAGGATTATGAAAGTTTTGATACGCTAGCGCTTGCTACGAGATTAAAACATTTAGTCACCGATAATTTCAGGCTCGGTGGCACCTATACTTTACATAGCGGTCTTAATGAGGAATCATTCGATGCAGTCAATAATGTTTTTGGAGCAGACACGGCTTTCTCGCCTGCTCCCAGTTTTAAGTTAGCTACCGAGCTAGCAAGTTCCTTTAGCGATCAGGATTCCAGTTCAAGCTACAAAACTCGCAAACGCGGCAATGCTTATTATCTTTCTTTAATCGCAAGCTCACCCAGAGATAACATATTAGATTTGAAGTATGAAGAGATTAAGCCCGATAACGAAGACATTTTCTTTAAAAGCCGTCTTTTATTAGCTAGGATGGATGACAGTTTTGATCCCAGTCTTTCCAATTTCCGCGAGACGCGCGATGATACATTTTGGTCAAGGCATTTGCATTTTCGTAAGCCGATGGAGTTTTCTAAATTCTATACTCCTTCGATGTCATACTATGATATAGAACCGTTTAGGCTTGGAGACGGAGTTGATTCGGGGCGAAACGTTATTGGACTACGCACTGAAGTCAGTTTATTGGATAAGCGCCTGCAAGGATTAGGAGACATTCGCAATGTTTATTCGACAGAACATAAATACATTGAAACAGTGGCGAGGACCGAATGGGATTATCAAATAGATCCCAAATGGAAAGCCAAGACGCTTTTTCTTAATCACGATCTGCCTAAGACGAAAGGCGGCAAAGATCCTTTTATTTTCGATCCTGCGACGGACACATTTTATAACAATAGCATTATACCGGATGGAGAAGATCCTAGTTTGAGAACCGGTTCTCTGGGCTTGGAATACACCCCTAACGATTTCTGGAGCATCTATGGAATTTATGAATATACCAATGATATCACCTTAGGCACAGATAATTTTCCCCGCGGAGCGTTTAACGGCGCCTCTATGACCACTTACGAAGAATTGACGACTTTCGAGGAGGCAGGTAAAATCTTCCGCGGCAGTTATCCGTTTCTTTATAACCAGGGTTTTTTCCCCGTTCCGCCTTATCCGTATTACGACATCTATAAATTAGGCTTAAGTTTAAGGCCGAGAAAAGACGTGGAGCTGCTTTTTACCGGCACAAGAAACGTGTTTGAACACGCAGGGCCAATAGATGACAATATGAATCATGTCGGCTTTGAATTATCTTATGTTCCCACGGAGAAATTAGGTTTTTATTTTAAATATACCTTGTCTTTCTGGAATGATATGTTTAAAATAGCTAAAGACAGCGATGTTGAATATGGTAAGCATCATAATATTTTTACCGAGATTCATTATATGATTGACAAAGATGGGCAATTAGCTATACAGTATGGTGTGGGAGGGGTAACGCCAGTGAACTTCACTAGCTATGATCCCTTTGGAGGATCTTTGCAGACGGTAGATACGCAGCATATTCTTAGGCTGTATTATAGAAGGGTGTTTTAATTATAATTTATTTTTAAAAGCCACGGAGGAAGGAAGCAGATAATTTGATGAGACCTCTAAACATAAGAGGAGAATCTTTAAGCGAGAGAGAAAGAAAGAACCTCGCTATTTTAGAGGCTATCAGGCGTTCGGGTCCGATAAGTAAGACCGATATTTCTTCCTTGGCGGGATTGAATGTTGTTACCGTCACGAATTATGTGGATAATTTCCTGAAGTCAAGATTGGTATTTGAAAAAGAATTGGATGTATCGGCAGGCGGCAGAAGGCCGGTGCTATTAGATTTAAATTCTCGGGCCCATCTTGCTATAGGCGTAGGGTTAAATCTCTCGAGCATGGTCGGAGTAATTACGGATTTAAGTGGCAACGTGGTTTATAAAACTAAAAGAGAGCGTTCCGATGTTCCGGTGAAAGAGATTGTTGACTCAGTAATTGATATAATTAGAGAGCTCATAGATAAAAATGCAAGCGAGCTTTCTAAGATACGAGGCGTGGGAATCGGTATAGCTGGAATAGTTAACCATAAAGGGGATACTATACGTTGGCCGGAGAAAGTAAGCAGCAAAGATTGTATCTATACTTCGATGTATCTGCCTTTGAAAGAAATTATAGAGAAGGAGTTTAGCATCCCCTGCATAGTGGAAAATGATGCTACAGTTGCTTGTTTTGCTGAGCAGTGGTTGAGTCTCGAACCTGAAATTGAGGATGTAATCTATATGTTTTCAGGCGTAGGCTGCGGCATAATGATTAATAGGCAGATATATCGCGGTTTTTCCGGAGGAGCCGGTGAGGTTTCTATAGATAATACTAAAGAAAACAATCTTTTTAATTGTTCGTTTGCCAGCCCGTGTTTTCTAAAACGTTGGGATGCCGATTTGGGTTTGGTAGAAGAGGCAAAGAAAAAATTATCCGGGCGCAATAATATTTCGCCCTCAAGTAAAATTCTCGAATTATCCGATAACGATGTTAAAAATATAAAATTAGCTAATATATTTCAGGCGGCTAGAGAAAATGATGCCATGGCTGTTGACTTGATTCGGCAAGCCGCAAAGAGATTGGGAATTAAAATTGCTTATTTAGTTAATCTGCTTAATCCGGAAGTTGTGATAATAGGCGGCGGTATCGAAGAAGCAGGAAGCGTGTTTCTGGATACTGTAAAACAGACAGTGTCAGATTGGGCATTTGATGAGATGGCGAGCAATTTAAAAATTATTCCTTCGAAGCTAAAAGAAAATTCCGTCGCTCTTGGTGCTGCTAGCCTCGTGGTGAGGCAGGTTTTTGCTCAATCGTAAGAAAAAAATCTTTATTTTGATAAATTTCTCTTGAATTGATTAAAACTCTGTGGTATACAAAGAGTTAAGTTGGCTATAGGCTAATATTTAGCTGATGAGTGATTATTATCTAAAAAGGGAGGATAAATGGAAAAAGGGTCAAAGCTTATAGTAATAGCTTTAGCTCTCTTGTTTTTATTGAGCTTAATGTTTGCCTTTCAGAGCAATAGTGCTCGGCAGCAAGTTTTGAATAGATACAAAGAAATGGAAAGAGTCCTAGGAGAAAAGAATTCTGGACTCCAGTCTCAGTTGGCCAAGGTTGATCAGGAGAGGCGGGCATTGCAAGATAGGCTTGGTTCTATCCAGGGAGAAATAGGCAAAATCACCGCCGATCGCGATGAATGGAAAAACAAATATGAACAAGTCAAAAAGAGTCAGGAAGATTTGCTAGAGCAACTTAAGTCTAAGCCGGCAGCAACAGCCCAACAGCCTCCAGAAACAGGCTCAGGAATGAAAGATGCTTATTGGGCGGGCGTGGTAGAAGAAAAGGCTCGTCTAGAAATACACTTGCAGGAATTAGATAAGGTTTTAAAAGAAAGCATGGTTAAATTGGAAGAAGCCAAGAAGGAAAAAGCAGATACAGAGCTGGAACTCAGCTCTCTTAAGCAGTCAAAAGAAGAGATGTCTAGGCAGTTAGACTACAATCAACAGATGATTTCTAGCTTATCTAGGGAATTAGTCAGAGAGAAGTCGGACAAGGCTAACATTGCAGAACAGATTGAAAAAATCAGGCAGGAAAATGTAACCTTGCGAAGACAGGTAAAGGAACTTTCGACGGCAAAGCTTTCTCTGGAAAAAGGATTAAAGAACTTAGAATATGAAAAAGACAACCTTGCAGAGCGCATATCAACGACCGAGGATATACTTCAGACTCGGATGAGAGAACTCCTAGAAATGAAGAAAGATATCGAGTCTTCCTTGGGCACTGATTTATCCGGGAGACCCAAAGATTCAGAGTCTGTGGAGCTTCCTCCGATAGTAGTGAAAGGCGGCGGGAGCCAGTCATCTGGCCAGCCCGTTCAGGTAAACGAAAAACCGGTAGGAAAAGTTCTGTCTGTAAATGAAGACCAGAATTTTGTGATTATAGATGTTGGAGAAAACAATAATATCAAAATGGGAGATGTCTTTAGGGTGTTCCGAGACAACCAACACATTGCGACGGTAGAGGTCATACAGACAAGAAAAGATATTTCTGCGGCAGACATAAAATACTCAAAAGGAAAAATTTCTGCCGGAGATTCTATAACTTCTCCGTAAAAGACTATTATGGCAGAGAAAAAAGTTCGCATAGAAGATGTAGCTAAGCTTGCTGGCGTATCGATTACTACTGTTTCTAGAGTAATAAATAAGATTCCCACCGTTACCGAAGATAACCGCAAGAGAACCGAAGAGGCAATCCGCAAATTAAAATTCCGTCCCGATGTTACTGCCCAGCGGCTGGCAAAAGGCGTAAATTATACCGTGGGCTTGGTAATTCCCCGTTATGAGGGAATATTCTTTTCCTTTTTTGCCATGGAGATAATCCGTGGCGTCGGTATGGCCTGCGAAGGATTGAAGCTTGACCTTTTGCTTCATATTTCCAACGGACGCACTCCGGTAAATTTGGGCAATATGGGAGGAGTAATCTTTGCCGACATATTAGGCAATGAAAAAGATATAACCGCTGCCCTGGATGAAAATATCCCTTGTATAGTTATAAACAATGTCGCAGACGCAATAGGGGTCAATTATATTGCTGTTGATAATTTGGGTGGAGCCAAGAAAGCTGTGGAATATCTTGTCAATATAGGGCATAAGAAAATCGCCACAATCGCAGGCGATCCCATTACCCAGGCGGGAGTACAGAGATTAGAAGGGTATAAAACAATTCTTGAGAAAAACGGCATCGCAATTAAAGATGAATACATTGTCAAAGGCGATTATTCTCGCCGCTCGGCGAGAATAGCAGCCGAGAAACTGCTCAATCTTAAAGAGCCACCCACGGCAATTTTTGCGGCAAGCGATGATATGGCACTAGAGGCCGTAGAGGTCATATTGGAAAAAGGATTAAAAGTTCCGGAAGATATTTCAGTTCTCGGTTTTGATGATAACCCAGCCTGTTTATATGGACCAGTAACGCTTACAACAGTAAAACAGCCTTTGTTCGAAATGGCTCAAGAAGCGGTCAGGGAATTGCAGAAAATCATAGCCGGCAAGACCAAAACGCTTGTTAAGAAAATCTTACCAGCAGAACTCGTAATCAGAGAATCCTGCGCTAACGCTAAATCTAAGTAATAGTTTTTATCGTGAAAAAAATTCTTAAAAGAAAATTCCTTGCTTGCGGTATCGGAAGCTTTCCTTCCATAGATCCTAAAGAGGCCTGCCAGTTTATCCATAATTATTTCAATGATGATATAATTTTCTGGCCGCAGCTTACCCGAAATAATTTCCTAGAGAATATGTATGTTCAATTTTCTCAAGGGCTCCCTTGCGTAGAAATAGATAATAACAATAAAACCGTTTTTATTAATAATGAGAAAAATAATTTTGAGGAAGAGCTAGAAGCAAGCCTTGGCCATTATCTCGACGGGGATTTGGATTATTTTTCTATTTCTCAAGATTACGCCTCTGGGTTTTATGCGATGTTAGATTTGGCTAGAAAGAACAAATACGATTTTTTTAAGGGCCAAATCATCGGCCCGATAAGCTTTGGTTTATCGGTTAAGCAGAAAAATCAGCAGGCAGTTATTTACAGCCAGGAACTTTATCAGGCAATCGTTAAGGTGCTGACAATGAAAGCTTCCTGGCAGATAAGGGAAATTAAAAAAGCTAGTCCCAAAAGTAAAATTATAATTTTTATCGATGAGCCTTATTTAGTTTCAGTTGGCTCAAGTTTTGTATCGTTAGACAAATCCAAGATTATAAGCGACCTAGACGAAATAATCCAGGCTATCCATGAAAATGATGCGATTGCAGGGATTCATTGTTGCGGCAATACCGATTGGTCAATAATTTTGGAGACGCAAATCGATATTTTAAGTTTTGATGCCTACAATTATTTGGATAATCTTTTGCTTTATAAAAATGAAATAAAAAGATTCTTAAGTAGAGAGGGAATCTTAGCTTGGGGAATAGTGCCTACATCCGGCGAGGCTAATTTAGAAATCAATAAACAAGAGTTGATTGAAAAAATAAAACAGGCGGTTAAAAAAACCGAAGGTTTATTGCCCCAGGAAGGAATAATTACTCCGAGTTGCGGCACTGGGACATTGGATTTAGAAACAGCAAAGAAAATTCACGTCGTGGCTTGCGAATTAGCTCATGATTTAAGTGCCTAATAAATATTTTTGTTCTTTAGCAAAATAAATTTGTTGACAAAAAACTTTGGAGTGATAAAATAATCATTGTTTGAGGAGTCTTCATAAATAACTTTTTATTTTATAAAAAACCTCCCTCAAACCACCAAATAATAAATCCAAAAACTACTTTAACACAAGTAGTCCGCTTTTTCTGAAACACTAGATATAGTATTCCACAACTTGACATACCACAATATGTGTGGTAAAATTTATAATCCCTGAAGGAGAGGAGGACCAGGGCCATGTCACTTAATCTGTCTGAAAATTCCCGTAAAGTTTTAGAGAAAAGGTATCTGAAGAAAGATCAAAACGGCAAGGTCGTTGAAACAGCAGAGGAGATGTTTAGCCGAGTTGCTAAAGCAATAGCCTCAGCGGATAAGAAATACCAATATACTCCCAAGCAAATCTCTAAAACCGAAGAGGAATTTTACCAGATTATGACCGAGCTGGAATTCATGCCCAATTCTCCTACACTTATGAATGCCGGCAGGGATTTAGGTCAGTTATCCGCTTGTTTTGTCCTGCCCATAGGCGATTCCATGGAGTCCATATTTGAAACCTTAAAGGCTACAGCCCTCATCCATAAATCCGGTGGCGGTACAGGCTTCTCCTTTTCCAGATTAAGACCAAAAAATAGCGTAGTAAGGTCTACCGGCGGAGTGGCATCGGGTCCTGTATCCTTTATGAAGGTTTTTGACTCTGCAACTCAGGCCGTAAAACAGGGCGGCACAAGGCGCGGAGCCAACATGGGCATATTAAGAGTCGATCATCCTGACATATTAGAGTTTATAACCTGCAAAGAAAACGATAAAGAGATAAATAATTTTAATATCTCGGTTGCGGTTACCGATGAATTTATGAAAAAACTGGAAAGCGGAGAAGATTATGATTTATTAGACCCGCATACCAACGAGGCCGTCAACCATCTTAACGCAAAAATGGTTTTTGATTTGATTATTAAGATGGCTCACAAAAACGGAGAGCCCGGAATCATATTTATTGACAGGATGAATGAATTCAACCCCACGCCGAAACAAGGAAAATATGAATCCACCAATCCTTGCGGAGAGCAGGTTCTTCTTCCATATGAAAGCTGCAATTTAGGCTCAATCAATTTGCTCAAGATGTTAGTAAAAGATAATGACAGCTACAGCATAGACTGGGAGAAATTAAGGACTACCGTCCATAAGGCCGTACATTTCCTGGATAATGTTATCGATGTGAATAGATTCCCGCTTCCTGAAATTGAAAAGCAGACAAAGTTGAATAGAAAAATCGGCTTAGGCGTTATGGGATGGGGCAGTGCGCTATTAAGAATGGGGATACCTTATGATAGCGAAGAGGCGGTTAGCTTGGCAGATAAAATAATGGGATTTGTGACCAGAGAAGCGAGGCAGATGTCTCATCAACTAGCCCAAGAAAAGAGTGCATTCCCGGCATTTAGCCAAAGTAAGTTCGCCAAAAACAGCAAATATGAAGTAAGAAATGCCACCGTAACTACCATCGCTCCTACAGGGACTATCAGCTTGATAGCTGGGCCCTGCAGCTCCGGCATAGAGCCGATATTTGCCATATCTTATTATCGCGCACATTGTTTGGATAATGAGAAAATGGTCGAGACTGATCCGGTCTTCCTAGAAGTCGCTAAGGAAAGAGGGTTTTATTCCGAAGAATTAATGAAAAAGATTGCCGAAAAAGGCTCGGTCAAAGATTTTAAAGAAATCCCCGAAGATATACGCCGAGTTTTTGTATGTTCCCATGACATAGCTCCGGAGTGGCATATTAAAATGCAGGCGGCATTCCAGAGACATACCGATAATGCCGTGTCCAAGACAGTCAATTTTCCGAATTCAGCTACCGAGGAAGATGTGCGCAGTGTGTATCTAAGCGCATTTAAATTAGGTTGTAAAGGCGTTACTATATATAGGGATGGCTCGCGTGAGGAACAGGTGCTCAATATCGCCAGACAAGAAACCAAGCCTAAGCCGGTGAAGATCGGCCCAAGGCCAAGGCCGGAAGTAGTTGTAGGTACGACCACCAAAGTTTCTACTGGTTGCGGCAATCTCTATGTTACTATCAATTCCGATGAACATAACAAACCTTTTGAAGTATTTACCCAGATGGGTAAAGCCGGCGGTTGCGCGGCCAGCCAATTGGAAGCAGTAGGTAGATTGTTATCTTTAGCTTTTCGTTCCGGGATTGATATAAAGTCTATAATTGACCAGCTGCATGGTATCAGATGTCCATCGCCTTCTTGGGAAAAAGGCGTAAGAATATTTTCTTGCGCTGATGCTATCGCCCGCGTAATTGAAAGGCGCCTGATTGATGCAGTATCGTCTCCGGAAGAAGCCGATGAAAAGATCGAGGTAACAGAAGAGATTAAGGTTGTTGTAGGCGATGCGGTTGCAGAAACAGAAGCAGACCCTCTGGCAGGCTCCGGCAAGCGGACCAGCGCCAATATAGTTGGCGTATGCCCCGATTGCGGCGGTGCGCTGCGTCACGAAGAGGGCTGTTTTAAATGCCATTCTTGTGGTTTCTCTAAATGCTAGTTGTTTTAATAATTAATTATTGCCTGCCAAATTAAACCAATGAGAAAAATATTTTATATAGTCCTTGATGGTTTAGGTGATTTACCTCTCAAAGATCTGGGTAATAAAACTCCTCTTGAGGCGGCAAATACCCCCAATTTAGATAATTTAGCCAGAAAGTCCAAGTTAGGATTGGTATATCCGGTGGCGCGCGGCATTGCTCCGGAATCAGATATTGCCGTTATCAGTCTTTTAGGTTATGATGCCCATAAATATTATACGGGTAGAGGCCCCTTGGAAAGTTTTGCCGAAGGCCTAGCGGTTAATGACGGAGATTTAGCTTTTAGGGTAAATTTTGCTACGATTGCCGATGACAAGAAGACTATCAGAGACCGGCGCGCCGGAAGAGGCCTGACTAACGACGAGGCCAGCGTTCTTTGTAAAGAGATAAATTCCAAAATTGCTTTAAGCAGTGCTACTTTTGAGTTCAAAAACACCATTGGCCATCGCGGAGTTTTGGTTATCCGCAGTATGCATGGCCGGCTTTCCGGCTGGGTTACCAATACCGATCCAGCATACGACCGAGAAGGCGTATTCGGAGTGGCAAAAGAAAAATTCGAGCATATCTTGCAGGAATCAAAGCCCATGCCTGAACACAAGAAGTCTCAAGAAGCGATTGAAGGGGCGAAGTTGATTAATGAATTTACCATGAAAGCCATTGACGTATTAAATCAATCGCCGTTAAATAAGAAAAGAATCCAAGAAGGCAAGCTTCCTGCCAATCTAATTTTGAGCCGCGATGCCGGAGACCATCTTCCCAAATTCCCTCCCATAAAAGAAACCTTTGGTTTAAACTTCGGTTCTTTTGTGGAGATGCCGGTTGAAAAAGGAATTGCGTTGTTAACTGGTATGCAAGTGGTGGATGTCCCGTCGCGCACAGGCCATCCCGATGTGGATTACGGCGTTTGGGCAAAGATTGCGCTAGAAAAAATAAATGAATTTGATGGCCTTTATATCCATATTAAAGGCCCTGATGAGCCGGCGCATGACGGCAATTTTAAATTAAAGAAAGAGATCATCGAACAGATTGATAGCTTTTTCTTTGGAAAGCTCATCCCCAAAATCAATTTAGATGATTTCATCATTACCGTGACAGCTGACCATTCTACTGTTTGTGCCGTAAAAGCTCATACTGCTGACCCCGTTCCGATTTTATTCTGCGGAGGTAAGATCAATCCCGACAAAAATAACGCTTTTGGCGAAACTGAGGCAAAAACCGGGACTATTGGTCAAATCATGGGCCGACAGATTATGGGACTTCTGTCCCGATTCGCCTCCCAATAATTCATTAGCAAAATCCCCCAGAAAGTATTATAATATTATTCCGTAATTCGATTTTTATAAGATTGGAGGCAGAATGAGAAGTTTGGTTTGTCTATTGTTATTGGCGTTGTTTATTTGCGGATGTGCTAGCATAGAAGATCAGCCGGAGAAGCTTATCACGGATTCCAATTTCACAAGATTCGAACAAAAGAAATCAAACCTTGAAAGCCAGTATTTAAATAAAGAAATTTCTTACAGTGAATACCAGGTAAAACTGGGAGAACTGGAATATGAAAGACTTAAGTCCGAGCAGGAAAGAGAAGAGATACTTTTTAGATAAATAAGATATTTATTTTGTAACGGAGCGTCAAATGGAAGAGGACAGAAGAGAAAACATAAGGATTGATACCTCTTTTAATTTTACCTGCAAGGTTTATAAAAAGATAGAACAGATTGTTGAGATTTCTCATTTTAAGAATATCAGCATTGGCGGGGCTCAAATCGTAACCAAATTCGAATTGAATAGTGATAATATTCTGGAATTGACTTTTCGCTCCCCCCAGTCTAAAAACAAGATTGTTCTCCTGGGAAAGGTTCTTGAGACTTGGAGCATGCCTGATAAGGGGCAATACATATCAAGAATCTCTTTTGCCTATCCCAAAGAGGTGACCCAGGAGATGGTGTCGGAGTTAATTAAAGAGTTAAAAACCGGTTAATCCAAATTATCTGACGATATGAAGAAGACTTTATTTGATTGTATCATTGTCGGCGCAGGCCATGCAGGAATTGAGGCCTCCTTGGCTTCGGCGCGTCTGGGTTGCAGGACTTTACTCATTACGATGGATTTGGATAAAATCGGCCAGATGAGTTGTAACCCGGCAATCGGCGGCGTGGGCAAGGGGCAGTTGGTTAAAGAGATTGATGCTCTTGGCGGCCAAATGGGAAAATTAGCGGATACAACAGCGATACAATTCCGCCTGTTAAATACTTCCAAGGGCGCAGCGGTGCGTTCTTCGCGATGTCAGTCGGACATGGAGAGATACCGGCTTTTAGCCAAGCACACTTTAGAAAAGCAGGAAAATTTATATTTAAAGCAAGCTGAAGTAACCAGTATAGCCGTAAGTAATTCTGTTGTTGAGGGCATAATAACAAGTACGGGCGAAAAGATTTTCACCAAGGCATTGATAATTTGTCCGGGCACATTTTTAAATGGGCTTATTCATATCGGCCTGACGCATTTTTCCGGAGGAAGATTAAATGAGCCGGCAAGCATCGGTTTATCAAAGAATTTAGAAGAACTAGGTTTGAGGCCGCAGAGATTTAAGACAGGAACTTGCCCGCGGCTTGACGGAAGAACCATCAATTTTAAGAAATTAAAAAAGCAGGATTCGGATAAGCACCCGTCATTTTTCTCTTTTTCGACCAAGAAAGCGGCGTTAAAGCAGGTCCCTTGTTACATAACATATACAAATCTAGAAACGCATAAGACAATACGGTTGGGGTTGGATCGTTCTCCTCTATATGCCGGAATTATAAAATCTACCGGAGTAAGGTATTGTCCTTCTATAGAAGATAAAATTGTAAAATTTGCCGATAGAGAAAGGCATCAGATATTTTTAGAGCCCCAAGGCTTGGATACTTACGAATATTATCCTAACGGCCTGGCAACCAGCCTGCCTTTGGACGTGCAGGTTAAGATGATCCGTTCAATCGAAGGCCTGGAGAAAGCAGAATTTACCCGGCCAGGATATGGTATCGAACATAATTTGGTTGATCCGACTCAGCTTTTGCCGACACTTGAGACCAAATCAATCAAGAATCTTTATTTAGCTGGACAGATTAACGGCACAACAGGTTACGAAGAGGCAGCAGCACAAGGATTAATCGCTGGAATTAACGCCGCATTAAAAATAAAAGGCAGGGCTCCTTTTATCTTGGATAGATCCCAAGCCTACATTGGAGTCTTAATCGATGATTTGACCACTAAAGGCACCAATGAGCCTTATCGGATGTTCACCTCGCGGGTTGAATACAGGCTTCTTTTGCGCGAAGACAATGCCGATATCCGTTTAAGAGAATTAGGATTTAATATTGGGCTGGTAGATAAAAGAGATTACCGCGAAACCAAGAAAAAGATTTTCTTAATAAAGAAACAGTTGAATAGCCTTAAGAAAACTAATTTGATTCCGGATGCAAAAATGAATAGAAAACTAAAAAATATGAATTCCAGCCCGATAAAACGCGCAACGACGCTAGAGCAAATTTTAAAAAGGCCGGAAATAGATTTTGACAGACTTTCCAAGTTAAATCATCTTAGCACTAGATTGCCTGACGATGTAAAATTTCAGGTTGAGGCGGAGGTCAAGTATTCCGGTTTTATTGAGAGGCAGATAAAAGAAGTTGAGCGCTTTAGAAAAATAGAATATATAAAAATCCCGCAAAAATTGGATTATTCATCGATTCCGGGAATTTCACGGGAAATCCGGGAGAAACTTTCTAAAGCTCAGCCTGTTTCATTGGGCCAGGCGAGCCGCATATCGGGCGTCACTCCGGCGGCGATTTCGATTTTGATGGTGTATTTAGATAAAAACAGAAATGAAAATGCAAAAACCTAAGATTAAAGAACTTTGTTTGAGCTGGGGTGCGGATTTATTCGGCGTCGCCGATATAAGTTCGCTAAAAGATGAATTTTTGCTTTCTGATTCGGCGAAGAAAAAAGTCAAACGCGCGATTAGCTTAGGCGCCAGCGTATCAAATGCTATTTTGGATGAAATTTCCGATAAGCCAGCCAAGATTTATTTTCATCATTACCGGACGCTGAATATGTTTTTGGACCAGATGGCTCTGCGCCTGGCGAATTTAATTCAAGGCGAAGGTTTCTTTGCGCTACCTATCCCAGCATCACAGATTGTAGATTGGCAAAAACAAAATGCGCATTTATCGCATAAAAAAGTCGGTCATTTAGCAGGGCTTGGTTGGATCGGGAGAAACAATCTTTTGGTGAATGACAAATTAGGTAGCCAATTCAGGTTGGTTACGGTTTTAACCGATATGGATTTAGAAGTAGATAAACCTATTGATAAAGATTGCGGGTCTTGCAAGCTTTGCATTGAGGTCTGTCCGGCAAAAGCTATAAAACAAAACAAGGATGATTTTGATCATATTAAATGTTTGGAAAAGTTAAAAGAGTTCCAGAGCCAGCATATCGTTGACCAGTATATCTGCGGTGTTTGCGTTAAGGCTTGCAAAGGAAAAAAGGGAGGAAAGGTATGAGTATTGATGAAATAAAAATCAGCAGGGCAATAGTGGATTCGTATTTTAAGAAATTGATGAGTAATCTAGAGGTTGATGTGGCTATCGTTGGTGCCGGCCCATCGGGTTTGACCTGTGCTTATTATCTAGCCAAGAGAAATATTAAGGTTGCGGTTTTTGAAAGAAAACTTTCCGTCGGTGGTGGCATGTGGGGCGGCGGAATTATGTTTAACGAGATCGTGGTACAGACCAAAGCCAAAGAAATATTGGATGAATTCGGCGTAAGGACCAGAAGATTTGAAGGAGAATATTTCTTGGCTGATTCAGTCGAATCGGTCTGCGCCTTGGCAGATAAAGCCATCAAGGCTGGAGCCAAGATTTTTAATCTTCTATCGGTTGAGGATGTCATGATTAGGACCGGACGCGTTACAGGCTTAGTTTTAAATTGGTCGGCGGTAGAAATCGCAAAGTTGCACGTTGATCCTATTACCATCCGCTCCAAATTTGTCGTAGATGCAACCGGACATGCCGCTGAAGTCGCCAGGGTTTTAGAAAAAAAGACCAATGTCAAACTCAAGACCAAAACCGGCAAAACTGTCGGCGAGACTTCCATGTGGGCGGAGATGGCCGAAGATACAATAGTAAAAAATTCCAAGGAATTTTATCCTGGAGTTTATAGCTCAGGCATGGCATCAAACGCAGTTTTCGGCGGACCGCGCATGGGCCCGATTTTCGGTGGGATGTTATTAGCGGGAAGAAAAGTCGCCAGCGACTTAATCAAAAGATTAAAATGAAAGCAATCGCATTAATTTCGGGCGGGCTTGATAGCGCCTTGGCTGCAAAAGTAATCGCAAAACAAGGCATAGATGTTATTGGGATAAATTTTCTTATCCCTTTTAAGCCGACCGATAAGCTTAAACGCAGGTTCAATCAAAGGGAATTCTTCAGCAATCTAGATATAAAGATTAAATCTGTTGATTTCTTTGATGAAACCATAAGGATGATAAGAAATCCGAAATTTGGCTTAGGCCACAATCTAAATCCCTGCATTGATTGTCATATATTGATGCTCCAAAAAGCTAAGAAGATGCTTAAAGCACTTGGAGCATCATTTGTGGTTACAGGCGAAGTGCTGGGTCAGCGGCCGATGTCGCAAAATAAGCACACGCTGGAATTAATAGAAAGGAAATCCGGGCTCGGCGGTTTGCTTTTACGGCCACTTTCAGCCAAACTTTTGAATGAGACCCTGCCTGAAAAGGAGGATTGGGTAAAAAGATCCGAGCTGCTTGATTTTTCGGGGCGCACCAGGAGCCCCCAGTTTGCTTTAGCCAAAGAATTGGGCGTAGAAAATTATGCCACTCCGGCTGGAGGATGCCTGCTTACTGATCGTGGCTTCAGTGTAAGGATGAGAGATTTATTAAAGCATAATCATAAGGTTATAAATAGCAATGAGATAGAGTTATTGAAATTCGGCAGGCATTTTCGTTTGGGTAAGCAAATCAAGTTAGTCGTGGGCAGAGACCATGAGGAAAATGAAAAACTGATCAAGCTGGCAAGGAACAGGGACTATGTCTTTGAGCCTAAAGAAATACCAGGACCGGTGGCTCTGGCAAGAGGCAGGTTCGATAATAAGGGGAAATTGAATTTAGCTTGTCGGATAATTTCCAGATATAGCGATAGCCAGAACGGCAAGCCAGTTAAGATAACCCTAAAAAGAAAAGGCTTAGGTTTGTTTAGGGATGGCGAGGTTTCTTGTCTGGCGCTAGATGATAAGTCTCTAGAAGCGCTCAGGGTCTAAATCCGCCCCAAAAATAAATATTGGCATTTTTTAAGGCTTGATGGTATATTATAAAGACTAATAATTCTTAAGAAAGGATATAATATGAAAGATAAGGTTGAGGCTGTTTTGAAAAAGGTAAGGCCAATGCTTGAGGCAGATGGCGGAGATGTAGAGCTTGTGGAAGTTACTAAGGACGGAGTCGTCAAAGTAAAACTTACCGGCGCCTGCGGGTGTTGTCCGATGAGTCAGATGACTCTTAAAATGGGAATCGAGCAATTGCTTAAAAGGGAAGTTCCGGAAGTAAAATCAGTAGAGGCAGTTTAAGATATTTTTATTCTTCGTGTTTAAAAGAGGGTGATGGTCATGCCCAAGACAATCCAAGAGATTAATGAAAAAATAAAAAAAGGTCAAGTTGTCGTTGTTACGGCCGAAGAGATAATCGATATCGTGGATAAGAAAGGTGTCTCTAAGGCGGCGGCCGAGGTCGACGTCGTAACAACCGGCACTTTCGGGCCGATGTGTTCATCCGGCGCATATTTTAATATCGGGCATTCCAAGCCCAGGATAAAAATCGGCGGAGGTACCTGCACCTTGAATGATGTTCCTGCCTATACGGGTTTTGCCGCGGTGGATATATATCTTGGCGCGACCGCACTTCCGGAAAGTGATCCTTTGAATAAGGTCTATCCGGGTGAATTTAAATACGGCGGAGGCCATGTTATACAGGATTTGGTTGCCGGGAAAGATATCTCTTTAAAAGCCACTGCATACGGTACCGATTGCTATCCCAGGAAACAGCTAGAGACCTTAATAAACATTAAAGACCTAAACGAGGCGACATTATTCAATATAAGGAATGCTTATCAAAACTATAATGTCGCGGTTAATCTTTCCGATAAAATGATCTATACCTATATGGGCGTATTGAAACCAAAATTAGGAAATGCCAATTATTGTTCGGCAGGGCAGCTTTCCCCGCTTTTAAACGATCCTTATTATAAAACTATCGGGATTGGAACTAAGATCTTTTTAGGCGGCGGCGTGGGATATGTCGCTTGGTGGGGAACGCAGCACAACCCATCGGTAAAAAGAAATGATAAGGGCTTGCCTCAGGTACCGGCCGGTACATTAGCGGTAATCGGGGATTTAAAGCATATGAAATCCGAATGGCTTGTCGGGACATCAATGCTAGGCTATGGAGTCACCTTAACTGTTGGCATTGGAGTTCCTATACCAATTTTAAATGAAGAAATCTGTAAATTCACGGCTGTGCGTGATGAGGATATATCGGCGCCAATAGTGGATTACAGTGAAAATTATCCTAATTGCAAGCCTTCGGAATTAGGAGATGTAAATTATAAACAATTAAGGTCAGGTTCTATCAAGGTAAAAAATAAAGATGTCCCCACGGGAGGGCTTTCCAGCTATTCTAAGGCGCGGGATATAGCGGGCGAACTAAAAAACTGGATAGAGAAGGGCAAGTTCCTATTGACGGAAAAAGTTGCGCCTTTGCCTTCTGCAGAATCCGGATATGCTTTTAAACCTTTAAAGGAAAGATCATGAAGAATCATTCAGAGAAAATAGTCCTGCATTTTCCGCATCGGATGGTAGACCAGCCGATTGTCTATAAGCTGGTTAAGGATTTTGATCTGCAATTTAATATCCTTAAGGCCTATGTCACTCCGCAAGAAGAAGGGCTTATGGTCTTGGAGCTTACCGGCGATAAGGAAAATTACGATAAAGGCATAGCCTATCTTAAAAAATGCGGAGTAAAAATCCAGCCATTAAGTAAAGACGTAAAACGCAACGTTGCCAAATGCACCGATTGCGGTGTCTGCGTTCCGATATGCCCCACAGGCGCTTTGGCGGTAGATCCTATCACCCGCAAGGTGCAGTTTTACGAAAATAAATGCATTGCTTGCGAGCTTTGCATAAAGGTATGCCCCACGCGAGCAATGGAGATACATTTTTAGCCTCGCCTTTATTAAATGAATAAAAACCTTAAGAAGAAATTATTGCGATTGCGCTCTATTATTTCCGAGATGGGAAGCCTGCTTGTGGCCTATTCCGGAGGCGTAGATAGCAGTTTACTCCTAAAAGTAGCAAAGGGTGTTTTGTCGAATAATGTCTTGGCAGTCACGGCAAATTCTCCGCTTTATCCCGAAGACGAAATCAAACAGGCAAGAAAAACGGCAAAGAAAATAGGCGCCGAGCTTATCATTATCGATACCAAAGAGCTAAAGAGAAAAGCTTTTGTTAAAAATCCTATCAATCGTTGCTATCTTTGCAAAAAAGAACTTTTTAAGGAATTGATCAAGATTGCCAGGAAACGTAAATTAAATTACGTAGCCGATGGTTCTAATCTTGACGACAATAAAGATTACCGCCCCGGTTCTCGGGCAGTGAGGGAATTTGGGGTCAGATCCCCCTTAAAAGAGGCAAGATTAACCAAACAGGATATCAGGGAATTGTCCCGGATTTTCCGGCTTTCTACCTGGAATAAGCCGGCATTTGCGTGTCTGGCTAGCAGAATTCCTTACAACGAAGAAATTAATAAAAATAACTTAACTAAGATTAAAAAAGGAGAGCGGATAATCAGGAATCTTGGCATTAAACAAGTTCGAGTCCGGCTCCAGAATAATCTTGCCAGAATCGAAGTGCCCAGCAAAGAGATCCCTACGCTAATTAATTATAGAAAGATTCTTATTAACAAAATGAGGAAGATAGGGTATAATTACATTTGTATTGATTTACAGGGCTACAGAACTGGCAGTTTAAACGAAGTTTTGCATTAAAAGACGGAGGTGAAAATGCAAAAGTTAAGCAACATGTTGTTGACGCTCGGTTTCTTGGCAATAGCTTACGCAGGTTTTTCGTCGGTTTATGGTCAGAGAGGGATAGCTCTCAAAACTTTCCCATCCACTGTGTTTTTGGCTCTTGGAAATTTCTTCATTTTGATTTCTATAGTAGCAGCTGTTAAAGAGCTAAGCAATAAAGCATAACAAATAATCTTAAATTTAAGGTATTAACTTCCTGAAAGTAAAATTATTATTTTTATTATTCTCGAGACTTTTTAAAATAATTTATTAAAGAGGTACCATGCCAGAAAAAAGGTATTGTATTAATTCTGATAGGGTTGTATGGCGCAGTATCGAGGGCGAAATAGTTGTCCTTAACCTTGATACCGGCTATTATTATTCTTTAAACCCTGTTGGAAGCCTGGTTTGGCAGCTGCTCAGTGATAATAAAGATACCTCTAAAATCATCGAGAAAATAAGCCAAGATTACAATATTGCTTTGGCGAGAGCCAAAAAAGACTTGAATGAGTTAATTAGTGATTTGAAGAAGGAAAAGCTTATCTTAGTCAAATAAGATATGTTAGCAATGAAAGCAGATCCAGAAGCTACTAAAAATCCCAAGGTTTCTATTATCGTTCCCGCCTATAATTCCGCTAATAAAATAGCATCTTGTCTTGATTCGCTTTTGGAACTTAATTTCCCTAAAGACCAGAGAGAGATAATCGTTGTGGATAACAATTCTACAGATCGAACAAAGGAAATAGTTCTTCGTTATCCAGTCCTATATGTTTTTGAGAAAAAAAGAACCAGGGGCGCTGCCAGAAATAAAGGAATCAGTATCGCCAAGGGCAAATATATCGCTTTTACCGATTCCGATTGTATCGTTGATAAGGACTGGTTAAAAATTTTGTTTGAAGCTATTGAAAGCGAAGAGGAATTTGTCGCCTGCGGTGGAAAAATAACGGCTTATA
>JAKLEP010000003.1 GCA_022703055.1 Candidatus Omnitrophota bacterium | reverse complement strand
GTGCAGACCGATAAGATACCATTGCGCAACGAAAAAGGAAATATCATAGGCATAATAGGTTTTGCCATAGATATAACTGAGCAAAGAATAGCGCAAGAAAAACTGGTTGAGGACGAAATAAAATACCGTGCGCTTTATGAATCTTCTAGCGACGCGGTTATGATATTGACTCCAGAAGATGGATTTTTATCTGGCAATTCAGCCACAATTAAATTGTTTGGTTGTAAAGATGAATCCGAATTTATCACTAAATCGCCAGCGGATTTATCTCCTGAGCATCAGCCAGACGGCAAGCTCTCCTCGCTCAAAGCCCAAGAAATGATGGCCATGGCCATATCCAACGGTTCAAACTTTTTCGAATGGGTGCATAAAAGAATTGGCGGGAAAGAATTCTTTGCTACGGTTTTGCTAACCAGGTTCGAGATAAAAGGTAAGAAGTTTTTACAGGCGACAGTTAGAGATATTTCTTCTTTGAAGCAAGCAAATGAAAAATTGCGAGAAGTCGCGCAAGATTGGAATAGGACCTTTAATTCAATATCGGACATGATTTTCATTATAGATAAAGACCACAGTTTAAGGAGGGTAAATAAAGCTGCTTGTGAGGCACTTAAGATGAGAGAGGAAGAGTTAATCGGCAAGAAGTGTTTTGAAATCTTGCACAAGAGAAATGAGCCTTGGCCTTTGTGCCCAATGGAACAAACCAACCAAGATAATCTGTCGCATGTGGCAGAAGTAGATGATCCGGTTATAGGAGTTCCGCTTCTTGTCTCTACATCTGCGATATTTAATGAAGCTGGGCAGTATGTTGGCGTTGTCCATGTTGCCAAGGATATTAGCGAGAGGAAAAGAAACGAGCAGGAATTAATTAATAAAATAAATGCGCTGGAACGATTCCAAAAAATAACTGTGGATAGAGAATTAAGGATGAGGGAGCTAAAAGAAAAGATTAAAGAGTTGGAGAGTAAAATAAGCCAATCCGATGCAAGATAGGAAGAGCTGTCCTTTATTTGTTGATTTTGTCCGGGAATGCACTAAAGAAATAGTTTGTTTGCCTCAGGATACTTTTGATTATTGTACGACTGAAAAATTCACCAATTGCCCATTTTACCTGTTAATCTATAAAAAAGTTACCGGTTGTGAATATATGAGAAAATGCCCTGTATATGCGCAGTTTAAATCTGGAGATTTCGATAAACTTATAGAGATTACAAAGCAGTATTGTCTTTTCGATAAGTTTTTGTATTGTAAACGGTATGCATTAGAGAAAGCGGGAATGAAGGTTCCTGTAGAACTTCTTCCTGACGGGAGCACATTGAATGGCAGTACCAGTTAAACATAAAACCGGGATAAAAAAGAAACTGGCTTGGTTTATTATTGTGCTATGGTTAATTGTTTTAGTCATTGGCATGGGTGTAGGGTATTTTGGTGGATATAGAATAATCCGCAATAGTATCATTCAGCACCATATAGAAATGTCGCGCATGATTGCCGGCTCATTGGATAGGATACTTCACGAAGAAGAACAGGATTTAGAGGTATATCTTAGCCATTCCGGCCGTAAAGAAGTAGTAGGGGAGCATAATCTCAGATATAAGAATATGAGCCAAGAGGAGATCGATAATTATTTTAAAGATATGGATAATAAGTGGCCCAATCTTTCTGTTGATGATCCGCTATTTAAAGAATATTTCAACAATAAAGATAGTTTGAGGTTAAAAGAAATCGTAGACGTAGATGAAGGTGTGGCCGAAATGTTCGTGACTGACAGGTATGGTGGGTTGGTTCTTGCTTCTGGAAAGACGAGCGATTTTTATCAGGCTGATGAGGATTGGTGGAAACAGGCATACAATAACGGGAAAGGCCAAGTCTATATAAGCGACGTTGAGCTAGACCAGTCGACCCACACAATTAGCATATCCTTTGCGATACCTCTTAAAGATGAGTCCGGAGAAGTAATTGGTATCGGCAAAGGTGTCTTGGATATTGACCGTATTTTGGAGCCTTTAAAAGTTTTTAATATTGGAAAAACTGGCCATGCTGTCTTGGTTAATAAAGATGGATATGTTATTTTTCATGAGGGTATTGAACCTCTAAGCCAGCGATATTTTACAGACAAAGAATGGAAGCAGCTCAGGGGATCAAAAAATCAATGGTTCCTTATGAAGGATCAGCTTGTGCATAGCAAAAATATGTTGGTAGCATGCTCTATCGTTAGCCATCCTCTTTTTTCAAAATATGGTATTTATTGGAGTATTTGCATTTCACAGGATGCAAAAGAAGTGTTTTTGCCTCTGCAGATGCTTTTCTTGCAGTTAACATTGCTTTCAGCCTTTTTGGTGATAATAATTATTTTTACATCATATGTTTTTGCTTCGATGTTTGTAAAGCCAATTCAAACCTTGCATGAGGCAACCGAGAAAATTGCAGAGGGCGATTTAGACTATCCTATACATATTAGAACTGAAGATGAAATTGAACAGCTAGCGGATTCATTTAAGTATATGATTTCAGTATTGAAAGAAAAGCAAGACAGCCTGCAAGAGTTAACAAATAACTTGGAAGCTAAAGTTAAAGAGCGGACCTCAGAGTTGACAAGGTCTCAAGAAGCTACTTTAAACATTTTAGAGGATTTGACTGAAGCCAAGAGAAAAATCGAAGAATCTATGCGGATTAAAACCGAGTTTACATCAATGGTTTCTCACGAGCTAAGGACTCCTTTGACTGCAATAAAAGAAGGCATCGGTATTGTTTTGGACGGATCTGCCGGGCAGATTAACATCGATCAGAAGGATTTCTTGGAGACCGCAAAAAGGAATGTTGACAGATTAGCACGCCTAATTAATGACGTCTTGGATTTTCAGAAATTAGAGTCTGGAAGGATGCCGTTTAATTTTCAGGAGGGGGATTTAAACGCGGTAATTAAAGAAAGCTGTGTATCGATGAAACCGCAGGCGGATTCTAAAAATATCCGTTTTGAGATTAATTTAGCAGAAAACTTACCCAGGATGAATTTCGATAAAGATAAGATTGCTCAAGTAATGGTCAATCTAATTAATAATGCGATTAAATTCACGATTGCGGGAGGAATAAGGGTCAGTACGATACTGGGGAATAATACGGTTAAGGTAGCGGTGGAAGATACCGGACCCGGCATCAAAAAGGAAGATATGCCAAAACTTTTTCAGAGATTTCAGCAGCTAGGAGAATATCACGAGAGAAGGGTTGCCAGTTCCGGTTTGGGGCTAGCAATATCAAAAGAAATTATCGAGATGCATAAAGGCAAAATTTGGGTAGAGTCGGAGTATGGTAAGGGTTCTACTTTTTATTTTGTTTTGCCGATTAAAGAAAGGCGCGAATAATATGCCTAAGACAATATTGGTAGTTGACGATGAACCAGATATTTTAAAGATTCTTTTATTCAGATTGAATAAGCTAGGGTATGATGTAATAACTGCCACTAATGGCATAGAAGCGATTGATGCCGTACGAGATAATATGCCCGATCTTATCCTGCTTGATTTGATGATTCCGGTTTTGGATGGCGTTGAGGTGGCCAAGAGATTAAAATCAGACCAGGATACTAAAGATATCCCGATTATTGTTGTCACTGCCAGTACTCATAAGGTTGCGGAGAAGGCCAAAGAATGCCAAGCCGCCGACTATATCACCAAGCCTTTTGTTCTCGATGAATTAGTTGATAAAATAAAGAAGTTGATTGAATAATTTTATTGTTTAATAAGGAGAAAACATGGCAAACATGAAAGTTTTATTGGTTGATGATGAACCGGATATTCTTAAGCTTATGGGAGAACGTATTAAAAGCTGGGGTTACGATTTAATCACGGCTTCCAATCCCAGCGAGGCGGTGGAAAATCTGAATAACCAAAATCCCCAGATAGCTATCCTGGATTATATGATGCCGGAAATGGATGGGGTCAGCCTCCTTAAGAAAATCAGGGAGAACAATAAGCAGATTGCGGTTATAATGTTTACGGCTTATCCCGAGCCAAAAGCTATGGCCGGCACCGAGAAGTTAGGGGTTAAGGCCTTTGTTCCCAAGCTCAGCACTTATTCCGATGCTTCCAATAATCTAAAGGCAGCGCTAGATTTGATCGTAAGAGATTCAGCCAAAGGGAAAGAATGAGAAAACGGATATTGTTAGTCGATGATGAGCCAGATGTAGTCAAGGTAGTCAAATTCAGGCTGGAAGAAAGCGGCTATGAAGTTTTGGTAGCCGTTGACGGACAGGAAGCCCTGGAGAAGGCAAGAAAAGAAAAGCCAGATTTGATTATTTTGGATTTAATGCTACCTAAAATGGACGGTTATAAAGTTTGCCGGATGCTTAAATTCGACGAGAAATACAGGCATATTCCTATCATAATGTTCACCGCCCGCGGCCAGGACCTTGATAAGAAGGTAGGATACGATGTCGGGGCAGATGAATATTTGATTAAACCGTTTGAGCCTCAGGTTTTATTGGGAAAAATAAAAGATCTTTTGTCGGAGACAAGAGAGTAATAATGGAAACCAGGAAAGCAAAAAGATTCTCTGTTTCGTTTAAGGTTAAAATAAAGGTAGACCCTTCTTCAACTGAGCGCTTTAATATCAGGAAGGAAGAGATTGAAGCCGAGGCATTGGATATCAGCATTCTCGGGCTAGGATTATTATCCAAGAATTTTATCCCCAAGGGCGTTATTATTGATTTGAAGTTTGAAATCAATAAGAAGGTTGTTGAATTAAGGGGGCAGATAAAGTCCGCAGTTTCCGGAGGCAGGGGCTTAACCAGATTAGGCGTCCAATTTGTGGATATCGATAAGGCCCAAGCCGAGATCATCGAGAATTTTATTAAAGATAACGAAAGAAGAAGCGAGCCGCGGCTCGAATTATCCTAAAAATATGAAAAAGAAACCAAAAATTCCGTTAAAAGTTGAACTCAAAATTGATTCTTCGCTTAGGGGGCGTTTTAATATTTTTATCGAAAGCCTTGAGGCGCGGGCTTTGGACATCAGCAATTCTGGTATCGGAATGCTCTCGGAGATATTCCTGCCCCAGGGCGTAATCGTAGATTTGCAGCTGAGGATTAAACACAGAGTTATAAAATTAAAAGGCGAAATTCGCTCTGCAATTTGTGTAGGCGAAGGCATGAGTAGATTAGGGATTAAATTCGTAAAACTGAACAAAAGAGAATCCAAATTGATTAAAGATTTCATCAAAGAGCACGAAAAAAGGCGGCCAATAAGACTAAAATTATTTTCCAAAGGATTCACTTATGATAAAAGAAAATAGGATAGATTTACTCATTAAAAAAGGTATCATTACTCAGGATCAATTAATTAAAGCTAGAACCGAGGCGGAGAAAACCGGGATTCCTGTCGAGAGAGCTTTGGAAAAGCTAGGTTTTATTTCCGAGGTTGATATCGCCCAAGTTATCGCTGATTCCATGGGCGTTCCTTTTATGGATTTGACAGATTATCTGATTGATTCCGAGGTTGTTAAGCTAATACCTGAGGCGGTCGCCAGAAAATATAAAGCCATGCCTTTGTTTAAAGTAGGGGATAGCCTTACCGTAGCTATGGAAAATCCACAGGATATCGAAGCAATAGATGAAATCAGATTAAAAAGCAAAATGGATTCTATAGAACCGGTATTATCTACGGAAGACATGATACAGAAAGCTATAGATCAGTACTATGGCGCCCTCGGCGATACCGACGAATTGATTAAAGGCCTGACAAAAGATAAGCTGGAAGCCAAAAATGCTAAAGGCCTGGCCGAAGTTGCCGAGGAGGCCCCGGTGATAAAGCTGGTGAATATGTTTATCATGCAGGCGGTAAAAGACAGGGCAAGCGACATTCACGTTGAGCCGGAAGAAGACAAGGTGAGAATCCGCTACAGGATAGACGGGATTTTACATGAGATTAAGGATTTACCCAAACATTTGCAAAGCGCTTTGGCTTCCCGAATAAAAGTAATGGCGCAGATCGACATCGCGGAAACCCGTAACCCCCAGGATGGCAGGATTCAGCTTAAGATGGAAAATAAAAATATTGATTTAAGGGTTTCTACGTTTCCGACTGTGCACGGAGAGAATATTGTTTTGAGGATTCTGGATAAATCTTCCGTAATCTTAGGATTAGCAGAATTAGGTTTTTCAGATAATGACCTTAAAGATTTCGATAAAGTCATACGCCATCCTAACGGGATAATTTTAGTAACCGGGCCTACCGGTTCAGGAAAAACCACGACCCTTTACGCTGCTTTGTCTACGATAAATACGATGGAGAAAAATATCATTACCATTGAGGATCCTGTGGAATATGAGTTGCCGTTAATCCGCCAGACACAGGTTAATCCTAAGGCTGGCCTGACTTTTGCCAGCGGACTAAGAAGCATATTGAGGCAGGATCCCGATATAGTAATGGTGGGAGAAATCCGCGATCGGGAGACAGCTGATATCGCAATACGCGCATCTTTGACCGGACACTTAGTTTTCTCAACGCTACATACAAACGATGCCGCAAGCGCTTTAACTAGACTCTTAGATATGGGCGTCGAACCGTTTTTGGTGTCGAGTTCAGTAATTGCCATACTTGCCCAGAGGTTAGTTCGGGTAATCTGTCCAAAATGTAAAGAGAAATATTCGCCTTCGCAAGAGATGCTAAAGAATTTAGATTTAGCTAAAAAGGTAGAATTTTATCGTGGAAAAGGTTGCATGAGATGCAAGGAAACTGGTTTTATCGGTAGGATAGGGATTTTTGAGCTGCTGTTAATTAATGACACAATTAAGAATATGATTGCCGCTAAAAAGTCGGCCAATGAAATCAAAAAAGCTGCTGTAGATTCTGGCATGCGTATTTTGCTGGATGATGGCCTGGAAAAGGTTCAGAAAGGAATTACAACCGTGGAAGAAGTCTTAAAGGTGACGGAGGAGGCTTAATAGATGCCTAATTTTAGATATAAGGCAAGAGATAAATTCTCAAAGCTAGTTATCGGTACGACCACTGCCGATAGCCAGGAAGACGCCGCTAGGAAACTTACTGAGATGGGCTATCTGCCAGTTTCAATTTCCGAAGTCCGCGACGTGGGCGCCGATAATATTCTAAAGCAGTTTAAAACAGTGGGGCTTGAGGAGATAAACACATTTACCCGTCAGCTTTATTCTTTGCAGAAAGCGGGGGTGCCGCTGCTTTCCAGCCTTGAAGCCATTTCAGTGCAGCTAAAAAATCAATATTTTAAGATAGTGATTGATGAGATATCTCGCGATGTAAGAGGAGGCGTAAGTTTTTCTGCGGCATTAAAAAAACATCCTCGGGTTTTTAATGAAGTCTATGTCAATATGATTAAAGCCGCGGAAACCGGCGGTCTGATGGTTGAAATTTTATCCCGCCTGACAGAATTGATTGAGCAGGAAATCGATACCCGGGCTAGAATAAAGAGCGCAACAAGGTATCCCATGATTGCCTTCTGCGTGTTGTGCCTAGGATTTTTAATAGTGGTTACATTTGTTATCCCGCGCTTCGCCTCAGTATATAATCAATTTAATGCAACCTTGCCCCTTCCGACGAGAATTTTAATCGGCATAAACCTTGCGGTTCAGAAATTCTGGTATATTTTTATTTTTGTTATCGCTGGCTCGATATTCGGTTTTTTCAAATTTATTAATTCTAAATTCGGCAAGCCAATTTGGGATAACTTTAAATTAAAGGTTCCAGTTATCGGCCCGCTCGTAGAGATGCTGGTTATGTCGCGGTTTGCCAGGGTTACAGCGGTGTTATTAAAAAGCGGCGTGCCTATCCTAGAGGTTTTAAGTTTGGTTTCGGGTTCAAGCGGCAACATCATAATTTCCCGCGCGATAGAGAATATCAAAAAAAGCGTCGCTCAAGGAAAAGGCATGTCTGAGCCAATGAGAGTCAGTAATCTTTTTTCTCCGATAGTTGTTCAGATGGTCTATATAGGCGAACAATCGGGCAAGGTGGATGAATTGCTTCTTAGCGTCGCAGATTATTACGACCGGGAATCGGGCTATATGATTAAGAATTTGACTACGTACATTGAGCCAATACTTATTTTTGTTTTGGCTTTTATGGTTTTGATAATGGCTTTAGGCATATTCATGCCGATGTGGAACTTGATAAAGGTATTTAAGCCTGTTTGACAATGGTATTCATCAAAAAGAAACGTTCTTTGACATTGGTTGAGTTATTGGTTGTCCTATGTGTGATTTTTGTTTGCATGGGAGTTTTTGCAATATTCGCTAAGATTAATTTGAAGGCTGCCAGAGAAACAGCCCTGCGCAATGAACTTTATAATATCCGTATGTCTGTTGAGCTTTACAAGATTATCAGAGGCAAGATGCCGGATGATTTGGTGAGTCTTATTAATCAAGAGTTTGAATTTAAAACTCCCGGTGGTATAATATTAAAAAAGAGTTACCTTAAGCCGTTTCGCATTGATAAACAAGGATATTTGTTAGATCCTTTTATGAATAGATATTTATATAATGCCCGCACGGGTAAAATTCTATCTAGCACCCAAGGGCATGAAAATTGGTAGAAACTGATAGAGAAGGAGGATAAGGTGTTAAACAAAAGAGGCTTTACGTTGGTTGAGTTGGTTATGGTTATAGTTATTTTGGGTATCCTGGCGGCTATTGCAATCCCCACATTCTTTAATTTACAGGACCAGGCTAAAGTCGCAGCGACAAAGGGTGCGCTGGGTGGTCTACGTAGCGGAATTTCTATCTGGTATGCAAAGGAAGCGGCTTCAGGAAGAGCTACTTGGCCGACACTAGGCCAGTTGACGGCGACAACCGCCGGTGTCATGGCATCGGGCAGTATCCCTGATAATCCCTATACCGGAAGCAAATCTATAGTCGCCGGTACTTCCGAGGCAGCCAATACCGCTGCCGGTTGGATTTATGATGTTGCCACCGGAAGAATTTGGAGTTCAGCAACCGAAACTCAAGGTTCTGGTTGGTAATTAAGATTTGATATTGAAATAATATTGTTTTTATTATTTAATATGGCTGACTTTTCATTGAATTTTAGTATTTTGTGAAAAGTCAGCCATAATTTTAAGTAAATTATATTTCTATGAATCTAATAAAATTTAAAAGCGACTGGCTTTTGATTGCAGTCCTTGCTGTTATTACGCTGGGAGTTTACTATAATTCTTTATGGGGAGATTTTATCATAGATGACTATTCTGCAATAGTAATCAACGATAATGTCCATAATATTAAAAATTATTTTTCTAATAATTTTAGCGTAAAAGTAGGGATTCTTGCCGACGTAGAACACTTATTTATTTGGAGTATTTTCGGGGCCAACCCGTTTTATTTCCATTTATTTAATGTGCTGGTTCATCTTTGTTGCGTAATATTGTTTTTCATCCTTTGCAATATCCTTTTTGGCAAAAGAGAACTATCCTTTTTAACTAGCCTTATCTTTGCGGTTCATCCCATTCATACCGAAGCGGTCAGCTGGATTGCCGGAGGACACTATGCTTTAAGCAGCTTGTTTTTTATTGCCTCGTTAATCTTTTATATAAAATCCGATAAGTCATTGGTTAATCTTTCTCTGGCAATAATATTCTTTTGCCTCTGTTTTCTCGCCGGATATGCTGCCGCAGTTCTTCCCGTTATGTTTTTACTCTACGATATATTCTTTAGAGAGAAGAGAGAAGGCGATAAACTAGCAAAATTAAGAATTCTATTGCTTTGTTTTGTATTCTTGATAGCAATAATTTTTGTCTTGAGGCTTTATTGGGAGAGGAATAAATTTGTGCATCTGATTTTCTATTTTAGAGGGTTTAGATTTCTCATTGTTGCGGCCAAAGCATTTGTTTATTATTTAAAGATTTTGTATATGCCGCTGCAACGAGGATTGTATCATCCTTTCGCCTTTGATACATTCAAAATTCAGAAGATTACTCCAGCTTTCTTACTTGCGATTATAATTTTTGTTGTTTCAATAGCCGCTTTTTTTAGGTTTCGCAAGAGTTCAAAGCCGCTTGCTTTCGGTATTATGTGGTTCTATGTAACATATATTCAGTATTCCAACATCATTCCTATCTGCAATATTATATCGGAGAGGTATATTTATCTTGCCTCTTTTGGATTCTCAATTATTTTGGCTTGTTTATTCTTGAAAATTTGGGAGATTATTAACAAAGAAGTAAAACATAGATATATCTTGCGAGCCTTGGCTATTGCGGTTATTGTTTTATTCGTTGGCTCTTACGCCTCATTGACCATGAAAAGAAACTACGATTATCATGACATAATGATTTATTGGCAGTCTAACATAAATAATTTCAAAGAAGGCTATATAGTGTATAATAATCTTGCTGGGACCTTTTACGCCATGGGCGATAAAGGTAATGCCATTGCTTATTGCTGGATTACTTTGATGGTTGATCCGGCTCAGCCGCATGTCTGGTACAATCTAGGCAAAGTCTACAAAGAAATCGGCGAATTAAAACAGGCTGAGGATTGCTTCATAAATGCGCTTATAGTCGACAAGAATTATATTCCAGCAGCTAGGGTTTTGGAGGATTTGAAGAATGCAAAATAGGGCTATAGTTTTAATCGAAGTAATAATAATAATTATAGCGTTGGCGATTGTGGCCTTGGGTATCGCTACTTATGTTAGCGAAGGTTTAAGGTATAATATTTCCAATATAAATCAGGATAAGGCGTTATATTTAGCCCAGGCTGGTATTATGCAGGCAGTTGCGACTTACATAAATACCGGAAGTTGGTCTGCCATGCGCAATGTAAATGTAGCAGAGGGGCTATATTACCATGTCGGAGGAGGTAGCGCAGATTTTCTTTTAGTCGATGCTTCAGGTCCTATAGCCGTGAACAAGGAATTTTACGCCGTTCCTATCAAGAATATTAGCTTAAATTCTGCTATTACCATAACAAATATGATAGTTATCTGGAATTTTGGAGGCAATATCTTAAAAGTTAGGTTAGGCGGTTCCTGGGTTTGGAATATCCCCGTTGCTTCGCCAGCCAACCTTGATATTATGGATTTTACTATTCCTGCAGGTACGGAATACGCCTCTTATTCTCATCAAGACTGGGCTTTTTCCAAACAAATTCCAGCGGGTCTCTCCATTACTGTTACTTTTATTTTTAGCGATGGAACAAGCCGCAAGGTTGTATTGGCGCAAAATCAACGCGCAGGAAATAAAGAGTTCTCAATCAAGGCAACCGGCGAAGTAAGAAGCGGATCTAAAGTTGAGGCAAGAAGGACGCTCATAGCCACTTATGATACGAACACGAGTACCATTACTTCGTGGGAGGAAACGCAGGATCATATAATACCCTAGCTGAAGTTATTAAAAAGGAGGCTGGCTGTGATTAAGATGGGAAAATTTCAATATGGATTTACGCTTGTAGAAATAATTATTACGATAGTACTGGTTGGTTTGGTATTAGTGCCTTTAGGGATTATGTCCATTGAGTATGTACGCGGTACGTTTTATTCCCGGGATTTAGGGATTGCGGAAGGGCTGGCAAAATCTGAATTAGCCAAAGTCAACAGCCTCGATTTTAACGATCCGACACTGGCTGACGGCTACGATAATACAGCCAGTAATTACGAAGGCTATCCGTTTGACCTGCGTCGGACTGTTAATATTGTTAACAATAATAATGCCTTAAAACAGGTGCAGGTAAGAGTTTATCCTGCGGGAGATTTAAGTAGGCAATTAGTCAGTGTTACTACTTTCATAGTTAACGCCACTTTTGGAGCAGGAAGCGGAGGAGAATTAGTGGATATCGTGCATTCTTGTTTTCTTGCCGGCACACCCATACTTATGGCCGACGGCAGCCTCAAACCTATAGAACAGGTAAAGGTAGGAGACCAGCTTGTTGCCTTCGATGAGAAAACAGCTGTTTTTAAGAATGATAAAGTCAAGGAAGTTTCTCAGCACGCCGCTGATAGATACCTTATTGTCAACGGAAATCTAAAAGTCACCTCGAATCACCTTGTTTATTCTAATGGCCGCTGGGAAAAGATAGGTAGCTTGAAGGTTGGCGATAAGCTTTTTGATTCCAACGGCAAGGAAGAAACGATTAATGATATTAAAGAAATCGCGCAAAAAGTCACAGTATACAATTTAGAGGTTAATCCTTACCATACTTATGTTGCAGGCGGATTTTTGGTTCATAATAAGACTATACCGTATCCAGTGACACCATATGAAATGGATCCGGTTCCGTAATATAGAGAAAGGGTTGTATTAGCTTAATATGATTGATTCTTCTTGCAAAAACAAAGGCTTTACTTTAATAGAATTAATTATTTTAGTTTTGGTAGTCGCTATTTTGGGCGCAACTATTGTTGGGAGTATCATTTTTTTCGTTCAAATGTTTGTCTACAGCCCGCGGCAACTAGATACACAGAAGATCGCAAACGAAATGGTATTTACTATCATGGAAGGCAACAAGGATACCAGGGGCATAAGGTACACGAGGAAAGTCATCGACGCCTCGGCTATGCAGTTTTCCTATACCTACGGTTATCCTACTTCGGCTGAACAGCTGTCGGTTAGGTTTCGCTGGAATGCCCTAGATAAACATATCTATCGCAGCACCAGCACTAACGGCGGTGTAAGCTGGTCGGCAGAAACAGCTATACCTTATTATATTTCTCCTTCCGTGACAGTCGACGGAAGAAATGCCTCGGCAGTAATTTTCTCTTATAAAAAAGCTGATGGCACAGATTGGGTTTCTGGTACCGATCCGGTTACCGAGATACGTAGAGTTATAATGAGCATCAATGTTAAAACCGGAACAGGGGCTTTCGGGGCGCAAGAAGGTTCTTTAGATACTACTACAGGCGTCGAAATTAAAGGTTTTTAATTAGTTCGTTTTTATTTGTGGTATAATAAATCAAATGGAAAAGTTAGATTTAAAAAATATTTTATTTGGTTTACAATCTAAAACATCAACTCTGGCTAAATTATTCTCTAAGAAGATTGACAGTTTCCTTATTATTGAAATAAGCACAAAGCTATCAATTTTAAGCATCTCTAACAGGAACGGTCTTAAGGTCAATGCTTTTAAGAGCTTCCCTATACCCAAAGATAAGAGAGACGAAGCGGTATCTTCATGCATAAAAGATTTTATTAAAGAAAATAATGTTGATTATAAAAATACCGTGCTTAATCCTTCTTTGGAATCCACGCTAATAAAAAGGATACAGATTCCCGCCGTTCCAGATTCAGAGCTTTTCGATGCGGTAAAATGGCAAATTAAAGATGATATTTCTTTTGATGTCGCCAATGCCGTTATAGACTATTCGGTTATAAAAAAGACAACCAAAGAAGACGGATCCAAGATCCTTGATATTATTGCTATTGCAGTCAGAGAAGAAAAGATAAAACAACAAGTTTTATTGCTTAAGCAAGCCGGCCTAGATAGCATAGCAGTGAATATTTCTCCCTTCGGATACCTCAAGATTATTGAGCAAAATTTTACGCTGCAACCAGCCCTGCCTTTGGCAGCTCTCAATATCGATGATTCCAGTAGTTACTTGGCCATTTATAAAGATAACAAATTTGAGTTCTTTAGAGAAATTCCAATATCCATCGATAGGCTAAAAGATTCATTAAAAGGCGTTCTGGCTACGCAATCAGGAAAAATTGAATTATCTTCGTCGGAGATAGATGAAATCATATCAAGCATAGGCATACCGCTTGAAGAGTCCAGCTATAAAAATAAAATAAACTATATTCAACTTTTATCTTTGATGCGGCCGGTTTTAGAGCGTCTAATAATTGAGGTAAAAAGATCTCTTTCTTATTATGATACTGAATATGGAGCAGGTTTAGTTAAAAAAATAATGATTGCTGGCGGTGGGGTAAAAATTCCGAATTTTGAAAAGTTTTTAGCTAAGGAATTAAGACTGGATGTTGAGAATATTGCCTTGCCGGATAAATTCGTAATTTCTTCTGCGGTTAACCAGTCAGAATTGTCTGAGTGCCTTAGCAGCTTAGGCTTAGTTCTTGATTATGAAAAACAGATAAATTTATTGCCTTTTGAGTTTCGCACCCAACAGATTGAGAACGTGGAAAAGGTATCGCTTAGATGGGTAGTATTTATTGCGGTTTTATTTCTTACGATGTCTTTTCTTTTTACTAAAGTTAGAATCGGTATCCTGAATAGGAACCTTAATAATGCTAAATTCCAACTGAGTAATCTGATGCCGGTGAAAGAATTTACGCAGAACCTTGCCGCTATAAGTAATTTTACAAACAATATTAAAAAATCCCAGCCTCCATTGGGAGCGATATTAAAGAAGCTAAGCAATATTGCAGGCAAAGAAATATTTTTCTACCAGCTATCGGTAAATTGCGAAAGTAAGGACGGTTTTATCAGAGGGTTTGTCAAGACTTTGGATCAGAATCCCGATGCTGTTTTGACAGAATTTATTTCTTCCATGAAGAATTCCGGTTATTTTAGTAATGCAAGCATTGCTAATGTCAGCAAAGAGAAGAAAGAGACAGGCGATATAGCAGTTTTTAACATAAATTTCAAATTAAAATAGATATGCAGATAAAAATCACAAAAGAACAAAAGAAGATTTTATATGTCAGCGTTATAGTGCTGGTGTCTTTTGTTTTGTACGTAATTTTGATCCATCGGCCGCAAGGTAGTAGGCTTCTCGAAATAAGAAGAGACTTAGCTGGGACCGAAAATCAGATTGCAGACATCTTAAGCCTTGCTAAAGGAAATGAGTTGACGGTTGCGGTTAAGAAGCTCAAGACTGATCTGGATAAAGCTTACAGTCAATTTCCACAGGGCGAAGAAAAAGTAATCCGACGCTTATCGGATGAGGCCAGCCGTCTAAAAATAAAGGTTAAGAATATAACTTCTTCCGGGGTAAAAACTATCGACGAAGAAATAGGAGGCCGCAATATCGAGGAGCTATTTATCTCCATGAATTTGTCGTGTGAATACCGGCAATTGGGCGATTATCTTAATGTTCTGATAAATAATTTTCCAATTCTGATTAAGGTTTCACAACTTGAGATAAAAGGTGCCGGCGAGGGGGCCTCGGAACTAGATGTCGATTTAAAACTTTCAGCTTTTTTGTCAAAGGAAGCTAGATGATGGATAAGCAACAAAAACAATTAATAATTACTGCAGGTTTAGTTCTGGTTTTGCTTATCGTTTGGATAAATGCTCTTATCGTAATTAAGAAAAGGGCCTCTAAGAAACGAGTTTTGCCAAAGACAGTTGTGGCCGAGGCACAAAAAGAATCACCCAAACCAGCCCAAATTATTAAACAGCCTGAATATCCCAAAGAAACAAATTTGGAATGGTTGCGTTGTCCTTTCTCGGGCAAGTTTTATACCGGCCACAAGGGCGATGCCGCTGATTTAAAGCTGGCTGGGATACTGTGGGACAAGGAAAAACCTCAAGCCATAATTAATAATGAAGTTGTCGGCGCAGGTAACAGCATCGGTAGCTATACGGTTGTTGAGATAAGGCAATATAGCGTAGTTCTAACCGATGGTTCGAATGTTTTTGAATTAAAGTTAGAGAGTTTGATTAAATAGCGTTTTGTAGATTTTCCCGCCAGAAAATCTCCATAACTAAAGTATTCTTCAATAGTTAGCAATTTTAATCTTGTCTTATTGTTTTTTAATGGTATAATATTTTCCGATAATATCAAAAAAATAACGGGCCGCTAGCTCAATTGGTAGAGCATCAGACTCTTAATCTGGGGGTTGAAGGTTCGATTCCTTCGCGGCTCACCATTTTTATGAAAGACTACGAGTTAATTGAGCACACCGCTGATATCGGCGTAAGGGTTTCTGGCAGCGATTTAAAGCAGATTTTTGTCAAAGCTGCCTTAGCCATGTTTGATATTATCGCCGAACCATGCAAGTCTTGCGATTCAATAAAATTAAATAAATTCGATATAAAAATAGAAGGTCAAGATCGCGAAGAACTTCTAGTTAATTGGCTGAATGAGCTGCTTTCTTTATTTGATGCCAAAGAGGTGCTTTTTAAAGAATTTAAGATAGATACTTTAAGCGAGACTGGATTGGTTGCTATTATTTTTGGTTGTCCGCGAGAAAATTGCAAGATTAAAGCAGAGATAAAAGCCGCAACCTACCACGAATTAAAGATAGAGAAAATAGATAATGGTTTTGTGGCGCAGGTGATTTTTGATGTCTGATACATGGCAGGGGCCTTTAGAAAAAGTTGATGAGTTCCGCTTTCGTATTCCTAAAGCCTACAAAGCAGGTATGAGGGTTCCTGGGCTTATTTACGCCGACGAGAAACTGCTTAAAGATATCCGTGAAGATAAAGCAGCTGAGCAAGTTGCCAATGTTGCATTCCTGCCCGGGATAGTTGGATATTCTTTGGCTATGCCGGATATTCACTGGGGCTACGGATTTTGTATTGGAGGAGTCGCGGCTACCGATCCGGAAAATAACGGAGTGATTTCTCCAGCGGGTGTCGGATACGATATCAATTGCGGAGTCAGACTCTTAAAAACTAATTTTCAGCTTGATGAAATTAAAGATAAAATAAAGGATTTGGTTTATGTTTTATTTAATGATGTTCCTTCTGGAGTCGGTTCAAAAGGCGATATCCGCGTAAGCGAAAGAGAAGAAAGAGAAATTCTGGCGAAAGGTGCCAAGTGGGCGGTGGAAAAAGGCTACGGCGTAAAAGATGACCTGGACGCTACTGAAGATTACGGGGTAATTGCAGGTGCTGATCCCTCGGCAGTATCACCGCGGGCCTACGAACGCGGCAAGGCGCAATCAGGTACACTGGGTTCAGGGAATCATTTTTTAGAGATTCAAGTAATCGACCAGCTCTACGATGCTGAGCTCTGCGATTATTTCGGATTAACTCTTGGTCAGGTCACAGTGATGATTCACTCTGGTTCTCGTGGACTGGGTTATCAAGTCTGCGATGAATATGTAAAAAGCATGATTCATTGTTTGGCCAAATATAATATCAATGTGCCTGATAGGCAGCTTGGCTGCGCGCCGGTGAATTCTCCGGAAGCTCAGAGTTATATTGCAGCCATGAGATGCGCGGCAAATTATGCCTGGGCAAATCGTCAGTGCCTGATGTATCTTACGCGTAAGGCTTTCGAGAAGGTATTTAAAAGAAGCTGGCAGGATATGGGCATGGATTTGATTTATGATGTCGCTCATAATATCGCTAAACTTGAAAAACATAAAGTCGAAGGCAAAGAGAAAACTCTTTGTGTCCACAGAAAAGGCGCAACCCGCGCCTTTCCGCCGGGACATCCGGATTTACCGGTAAGATTCCAGAAAACCGGCCAGCCTGTGATTATTCCCGGGGATATGGGGAGAAATTCTTATCTTCTCGTTGGGACCGAGAAAGCATCTGAGACATTTTATTCCACCTGCCATGGCGCAGGAAGGCTAAAATCCCGTACAGAAGCAACCAAGACCATCAATGTAGGAGCGCTTTTAAAAGATTTAGAATCAAAAGGAATTTTTGTCAAAGCCTCAGGTCATGGTACAATAGCTGAAGAGGCTCCTCAGGCATACAAAGATGTAAATGATGTTGTTGATGTAGTGCATAATGCCGGCATTTCCAAACGCGTCTGTCGGATGCGGCCGCTTGGTGTCATAAAGGGATAGGATTTATATGAAGAAGATAACAATAATTTCAATTTTATTATTATCATTTCTGACTATTTTCTTTCTTGGCGCATGTAAAAATGTTGCTTCCAAGAATAAGTCGGGTAAATATGATGAGGTTAAAGTAGTCTCGGTACTTGACGGCGATACCTTCTTTCTGGATGGAAGGCAAAAAGTCCATCTCATCGGTATTGATGCTCCAGTTATGCCCGATGAAAAGACACAAAGAGAATTAGTGAAGCAGGGCAAGAATCTTATGGAAGTTAGAAGGCAGGGGAGAGTGGCAAGGAATTTTCTTAAGGGGCTTATAAATAAACAAAAAGTAAAACTTCAATTTGATACGCAGGCAAAAGATAAAGATGGCAAAACACTTTTAGCCTATGCCTATAAACTGTACTGCTCTAAATGTAAAGTTAATCTTGAGCCGGAGGCAATGGATATCTATAAGATAGAAGGCGATAAGGTGTATTTATTTATAAATGCATTTGTAGTTCAATGGGGATATGCGTTGCCGGAGAGCGTGCCTCCTAACACCAAATATGATGCTTTATTCTTGAAGTTATATCAGGAAGCCAAGGAAAATGAAAGAGGCCTGTGGAAACCGCAAAAAGCAAGAAGGCCTTGGAGGAAGAATTAAACTAGAAGGGAAGAAATGTTAGACAGAAAATTTATCAGAGAGAATTTAGAACTAGTTAAGAATTCAAACAAAAATCGTAACGTAAAATGGGATATTGATAAGTTTGTTAAAATCGATGAAGCCCTTCGGAAAGTTACGGCTGAATTGGAGGATTTGAATCGCCAGAAAAATTTGGCCAATGACGAGATTAGCAAGCTCCTTAAGGAAAAGAAAGATGCCCAACCCAAGATTAAATCCATGAAAGAGATCTCGGATAGAATTGACCAAAACGAAGCCGAAGCTAAGAAATTAGAAGCGGAATTGAAGGAATTATTGATATCCTTACCGAATATCTGCCATTCTTCGCTTCCTTTAGGGCCGGCTGATAAAAAGAAAACTGTGCGCGAAGGAGGAAATAAACCAAAATTCGATTTTACGCCCCAGACCCATATCGAATTGGCTGAAAATTTAGATATCATCGATTTTAAGCGCGCGACCAAAATCACCGGCTCAAATTTTATCCTCTACAAAGGCCTCGGAGCAAGGTTGGAAAGAGCATTATTTAATTTCATGCTTGATTTGCATACACAGAAACACGGATACAAAGAAATTTTTCCTCCGTTTTTGGTCAATCGCGCCTCGATGACCGGAACGGGGCAACTACCAAAGATGGAAGAAGATATGTATCGTCTAAAAGATGATGATTTATTTTTAATCCCTACCGCGGAAGTCCCCGTAACAAATATTTTTCGTGATGAGGTCTTAGATGATGGAGATTTGCCGATTTATTATACTGCTTATACCGCCTGTTTTAGGCGCGAGGCCGGTTCCTACGGAAAAGATACTAAGGGACTTATGCGCGTGCACCAATTTGACAAAGTTGAATTGGTTAAATTCGTAAAGCCAGAAACTTCCTATGACGAATTGGAGAAACTAGTTTCTAATGCCGAGGAAGTTTTTCAATTATTGGGACTGCAATATCGTATTGTCATGCTCCCCACGGAAGACTTAAGTTTTTCCGCTAGCAAATGCTACGATATCGAAGTTTACGCTCCGGGCATAAATACCTGGCTTGAATGTTCAAGCTGCAGTAATTTCGAGGATTTTCAGGCTCGCCGGGCAAATATCCGCTATCGAGACAATAAAACCAAGAAAACTAATTTTGTCCACACCTTAAATGGCTCGGGCGTGGCTCTAGCCAGAACTGTAATCGCGCTGCTTGAAACATGCCAACAAAAAGATGGCACGATTATGATCCCGCAAGCTTTAAGGCCCTATATGGACGGGAGGCAGAGAATTGAGTAAGAATATAATAGGCATTATTAAGTTAATTTTTGCGATCATTTTTGTCCCCATTGTCGTATTTTGTTCAATCAGTTTCTTCAAGCAGATACATTCAGTCGATCGAGAAATTTACGAGCTTTTTGTCTGGGGAATATTCTCCTATCTAATTTTGCATTTATTTATATATGAGCCTGATATAATGTTTAAGAAGGGCCAGGATATGGTTTCTGTGGTATTCCGTTTCTTCGCGCCTTTAGTCAATGTCGCATCGTTTGTGCTGCCTATTTATACGATATTTCTATTAATTGCATTTTCCATAATCAAATTGTTTTTTAAGGATTTAAATATCGCTAAGCAATTTATTTTTCTCGTTAGTTTCACTTTAACTTTGCATATGGTTTTTTGTGCAAAGGCCTTGAAGTCTAAAACTGATGATGTACTCAAAGCCAACTACTTTTTCTCTATGCAGTTGATTTATATCGTTAATTTATTCATTGTAGCATTTAGCTTGAGTTATTTTTTAAACGGGTTCTCATTTATCGATTTTTATAATAATACTTTTAGCGAAGCGGTAAATATTTACAATATTGTTTTTTCTCAATTATTTATAAATAAGACTTAAATTCGGAGGCGTGGCTGAGTGGTTGAAAGCGGCGGTCTTGAAAACCGTTAGCGGCCGTAAGGCTGCTCGAGGGTTCGAATCCTTCCGCCTCCGCCACGTTTTTAATTATTGAAAAACGTGGCGGATGCCGAAACAATGTGTTTCGGCGCCGTAATAAAGATCCCTCGTCCATTATAGAAATTCGATGGACTCGGGATCCGAAATTTCCTAGAATAAGATAAATTGAAATTTCGGAGAGGTGCGAGAGCTGGTTGAATCGGCCGGTCTCGAAAATCGGTAGGTCATTTTTGGCCTCCTGGGTTCGAATCCCAGCCTCTCCGCCAGCTATATTAGTAATTTGTTTGAAATCGGATTATAAGTAATTGCTTTTTGTATAGAATTTTGTTATACTTTAGCTTAAGAAAATAGGAGGTGAAGTGTTATGGAAACAGCGGGTAGCTTAACAGCTATAAAGGTTTTGATGAGGATACTTTTGACATTTTCATTCGCGGGTAGTCTGTTTGTCGTGGTCGATGTAGAGGCCTACAGGAAGTTGAATCAATTTTTGATGAGAGAATACGGACTGACTAAAAGAATAATCCCCATGCTAGAAAACGTCAAAAGCACACTGGAAGATTATATCCTTAAGAACCGTAGGGTATTTGGTGCCATGTTTCTATTGCTTTCATTTGTTCTTTTAACGCTATACTAATTTCCAGCGAGAACTTGGAGAGGTGCGAGAGCGGCTGAATCGGCATGTCTGGAGAACATGTGGCTTCGCAAGGGGCTCGAGAGTTCGAATCTCTCCCTCTCCGCCATTAAATTTCTTCGGGGGATTTTATCCGCTTTAGCGTTATTTGTTAAATAAAAGGAATTTAAGAATATGCAGGAAAAAGAATTCATTCAAGATTTAGAGAGTAAGGTTATAGAAAAATTAATCGGCAGATTCAATCTTCTTCAGACCGATAAAGAGAAGCAGCAGGTTGTTACTGATGCGTTGGATGAGGTGTGTGGACATCTGGAAAGAAAATTAATTTTAGAGGAAGTAAAGGCGCTCGAGACGGAAGAAGAGAGAAAAAAGTTCGTTAAAGATTTCTTAAGTTATGACGTTATACAGGATTTTTTGAGCGATCCGGATATAGAAGATATTATTATTAATAGTTTAAACCCGATTTATGTCCACCATTGTCAAAAAGGTTTGGTGAAGACAAAATATCGCTTTGAAACTCAGAGGCAGCTAGACATTTTTATAAAGAAATTAGTTATTTTCTGCGGCAGAACAGAATTAAAGAAGATTAATAACATGGAGCTTCCGAATATACAAGGCCGCGTTAATATTATTGTTTCTCCTCTAGGGCCGCAATTGACCATCACTAAAGCAAAAACAGAGCCGCTGAGCATGATAGATCTTGTTGAAAAAGGCACTGTTACTACCGATTTAGCAGCCCAGCTTTGGCTTTACGTTGAAGGTTTAACGGTGAGGCCTGCAAATATCATAATTTCTGGTGGCCCTGGTTGCGGGAAGACAACCCTTCTTAACGCGCTTTTTAGTTTTGTGCCAGAAAACGAAAGAATGGTTATCATTGAAGATACGCTGGAGCTTAATACCCAGTTTGAAGAGAGTTGCTCTCGTCTTGAAAGCGACGAGAATATGGATATGACAACCTTGGTAAAAAATAGCCTCAGAATGCGTCCGGACCGAGTAATTGTAGGAGAAGTTAGAGGCGCTGAGGCAAAAGATCTAATGACGGTTGTCAATATCGGAAAGCATTGCATCGGAACGATACATGCCAGTTCGGCAAGGGAGGCAATAATCCGTCTGCAAAACGAACCCATGAACGTACCTGAGATTTTGGTAAACCTCGTTGATGTATTCATAGTCATGAAAAGGTTTAATTTCAAAGATAAAGTCTATAGAGTGGCAGAAGAAGTAGTCGAGACAGGCGGTATGGAGCAGAAGACCGTGCTGCTTTCTCAGATATGGAATTTCGATCATAAGCAAAACAAGTTCAACCAGGTGTCTCCGAGTACCATATTCAGGGATAAGATTTCCAAGACTTCAGGCCTGTCCCCTAAAGAAATAATTGAAGAAGTTAAGGTGCGCTCTAAGGTGCTAAGTACTTTGCAGGAAAGAGGCATCAGGTCGATGAAAGAGCTTACTTTATTTTGTCGCGCCTACAGCAAAGATCCAGCCCTAACGTTAAGCAAATTAGGCTTAAAGCGAGAGGAAATTTTACAATCATAAAAATCAATTCTTTTTGCGCCCATAGCTCAATTGGATAGAGCATCAGCCTACGGAGTCCCTCGTTTCATGTTGGACTTCGTCCCGAGCGAAACTCGGGATTCCGTCAAGAGCAAGAGCGAGGGACGGAGCTGGGTGTTGTTCTAACAAAACAGAAGTTTAGGTCTCTTAAAATATATTGCGCCTGTAGCTCAACTGGATAGAGCACCAGCCTACGGAGCTGGGCGTTACTGGTTCAAATCCAGTCAGGCGCATTGTTTAATATCTATGTCTAAGACTGATATTTTGTTTATGAATGAAGCCTTAAAGGAAGCAAAAGAGGCTTTTAAGAATGACGAAGTTCCCGTCGGAGCAGTTGTAGTTTATAATGGTAAGATCATTGCCAGGGCGCATAATCAAGTCGAGCTACTGAAAGATCCCACTGCCCATGCAGAGATGATTGCCATCACTGAAGCGACAAACTATCTCGGGTCCAAGTGGCTTAGCGACTGTTCTTTATATGTGACAATTGAGCCCTGCAGCATGTGCGCGGGGGCGCTTGTTTTATCCAGGGTAAAGAAAATTTATTTTGGCGCCAAAGATCCCAAGACAGGAGCCTGCGGTTCGGTAATCGAAATCGCCAACAACAAAAAACTTAATCATCGCATAGCCGTTAAAAAAGGGATCCAAGAAGAAGAATGCGGCAAGCTCTTGACCGAGTTCTTTAAAAGGAAACGGAAAATAGAAGCAGCCAAGAACAATTGACAAAATAGAGATCCCTCGCCGCTGAATTAAAATTCAAGGCGGGCTCGGGATCCGAAATTTCATACAAGTAAGCAAGGGAAATTTGGAGAGGTGCCGGAGCGGCCGAACGGAGTCGCCTGCTAAGCGATTGGCCTGCCAAAAGTGGGCCCCTGGGTTCAAATCCCAGCCTCTCCGCCATTTTTGCCTCAAGTTAAACTCAGGCAAAAATGGCGAGACCTCGCCCGCCAGAGAATCTGGCGAGGCGGGTCCGCCAACAACAAGTTAGGAAGTTATGCATCATGTTTATGTTCTTTTAAGCAAAGCAAAAACAAAGACTTATACTGGCGTGGCTGAAGATGTTGGTAAACGCTTAACTGAGCACAATGCTGGTAAGGTTAAATCGTCGCGTCCGTATCGTCCTTACAAATTAATTTATACCGAGTCATTTGAAACATTAAGCGAGGCCCGACAGAAGGAAAAGTTTTACAAATCTACAACGGGGCGCAGAAAATTGTGTAAGATTATTAGCCCCATTGTTAATTTGGAGGATTAAATATGGAGATTATATTTACAATAATTGGAACATTGATAACATTTGTTAGCTTCGGCTATGCAATTTACGCCAATAAGAAACATTCAAAATTGGTAAATTATAATCGTGAACAGGCTTGGGAAATATACAGACAATCAACCGCCGTTTTAGCCGCTTATCAAAAATTGGAAAAAATGAACATTGGTGATAAGGAAGCCGTCGCTCTAATTGCCAAAGCCGAGGCCCATGCCAATGAATTGACGTTTAACTCAATAAAAATGATTAAGCGATTTGAGAAAAAATATACTAAAGAAACTATTAAAAAATGGGCTGAAGAAGGTAAGCTTGATTCGCATGAGTCGCATATTAAAGCATTTCAAAATCTTGTAGAAACATAAAACTATTTTTGTATTATATAAATTATGTCATATATTGTCTTAGCGAGAAAATTTAGGCCGAGAAACTTCGATGAAGTTATCGGCCAGGAACACATCACTAGCACCTTAAAGAATGCCATCAAGCAGGGAAAGGTCGCGCACGCCTATATCTTTTCCGGACCACGCGGCATTGGAAAGACTTCCTGCGCTAGAATCTTAGCCAAATCTCTAAACTGCAAAACCGGCCCCACGATTAGCCCTTGCGAAAAATGTGATAGCTGTAAAGAAATTAATGAATCCCGAAGCTTCGACGTCATAGAAATCGACGGTGCATCCAATCGCGGTATCGATGAAATCCGCGCTTTGAGAGAAAACGTAAAATTCTCTCCGACTTCGGGCAAATTCAAGATATACATCATCGATGAAGTCCACATGTTGACGACAGAGGCATTCAATGCGCTGCTTAAGACTTTGGAAGAACCGCCATCGCATGTTAAGTTTATCTTTGCTACGACTCAGGTCAACAAAGTTCCTCCTACGATACTTTCCCGTTGCCAGAAATTCGAGTTTCGCAAGATCTCAATCGTAAAGATTATTGAGAAGTTGGAAAAAATCGCCCAGGAAGAGAAATTAAATGTGGATAAAGACGCATTTTTCGCCATTGCCAAGGCGGCATCGGGGAGCATGCGCGACGCAGAATCCATATTGGATCAGATAAGCGCGTTTTCCAATAAGAAAATCAAGTTTTCTGATGTTTCAGACGTCTTAGGCATAGTCGAAGAGGATTATCTTTTTGAAATCACCGATTTGATATCCCAGAAAGATGCTGTGTCCGCGATAAAATTGATTGATAGATTAATCAACGAAGGCAAAAACACAGGTACTTTTATTTCCAGCCTCATTGAGCATTTTCGCAATTTGCTTATTGCTAGGGTTGGCGGAAAAAGTCTAGAGTCGCTTCTGGATTTGCCGCCGGAGTTAAAAGATAAAGTCTTGAAACAATCGCAGCAGTTTTCCGTAGCCCAGATAATTAATATTATCGAGACTTTTGTCACTACTCAGGAAATAGCCCGTAAGATAGATTCTTTACATATACCTTTGGAGATGGCCATTGCAAAACTGGCAACTAGGGAATCGGCTGTTGAATATTCCGAGAAGAGAGTGGAGGTCAAAAAGCCAATTGATAAAAATCCCAAGATAAACAATCCAAAGGATAGTAGCTCTGCTATAAAGCCTGAGGCTCCGGAAAAAAAAGAAAATCCAGCACAGGAACGTACGGTTTTAAACATAACTTTAGAAGAAGTCAAGAGTATTTGGGCAAACCTCATTGAAAATATAGGCAAGATTAAAATGTCTGTGGCTACATTCTTGCAGGAGGGAAGCCTTTTAAGGATTGATTCTGATACCTTGATTGTCGGCCTGCTTAAAGAAGCGAACCTGCATAAGGAACTTCTGGAACAGGATAATAACAAGAAATTAATCGAGTCGCATCTTAAGCAATTGACTGATAAGGATATTAAGGTTAAGTTTGAGACCGTTCAGGATTCTCCTGATCGCGATAGTTCGGAACATGGACCGCTGATTAAATCCGCCATGGATACCTTCAAAGGCAGGGTAATCAACCGCTGGCATCATAAGGAAGAACAGGAATAATTTTATATGGCTTATACAAAATCATTAGAAGAACTTATCGCAAAATTAGTAAAGTTGCCTGGAATCGGCAGGCGCAGCGCTGAAAGAATCGCCATGTTTCTGCTGCAGTCTTCCGATGCGGATGTAAAAAATTTGACCAGCGCGATAATCAGGGCAAAACAGAATATCAGGCTTTGTAAGATTTGCAATATTTTGACTGAGGGCGAAGTTTGCCAGATCTGCCAGAATCCGGCGCGGGATAATTCTACCATCTGCGTAGTCGAGGAGCCGAAGGATGTCATCGCTTTTGAAAAGACGGCAAAATTTCAAGGCTTGTATCATGTTTTGATGGGTTCGATTTCTCCTCTAGACGGAAGGGGCCCGGAAGACATAAAAATCAAAGAATTGATCGATAGAATCAAGAATAAAAACATAAAAGAAATTATCATCGCTACAGATTCTGATACCGAAGGGGAAACCACGGCAATCTATCTTAATAAACTTATAAAGCCGCTGGGCGTCAAAGTGACGCGCATAGGCTTGGGGGTTCCCGTCGGTAGCAATTTAGAATATATCGATTCAACTACACTTTCGCTTTCCTTGGAATCCCGAAGGGAACTTTAAAAGTCTAATCTTATGAAAGTTGCAATGTATTATAACAATGATGATGTCCGTCTGGAAGAGACGCCGAAGCCAGAGATCTCGTCAGATGAAATTTTGATCAAAGTAGAGGCAAGCGGCATTTGCGGCTCAGATGTTATGTTTTGGTATAGAAAGCATAAGGTGCCTTTGGTTTTGGGTCATGAAATTGCCGGGGAGATTGTCGGAGTGGGCAAAGATGTAAAAGAATATAAGGTTGGCCAGCGCATTTGTGCTTCGCATCATGTCCCTTGCGGTAAGTGTCATTATTGTCTAAATGGTCATACCAGCGTTTGTGATACATTAAGGAAGACGAATTTTTATCCTGGAGGATTTGCCGAATTCGTGAGATTGCCGGCTATCAATGTAGAGAAAGGGGTTTATATAATTACTGACAATGTTTCTTATGACGACGCAACTTTCACTGAGCCATTGGCTTGTGTTTTAAGAGCTCAGAGATTAGTCAAGATGAGCCAAGGCAAAAGCGTTTTGGTGATGGGTAGCGGAATCTCTGGTCTTTTGCATATTCAAATGGCAAAATTGAACAAAGCCAGTAAGGTTATTGCTACTGATATTAATGATTTCCGGCTCAAATCCGCAAAACAATTTGGTGCCGATGAAATAATTAACGCCAAAGATTTTTCTGTTGAGCGCTTATTAAAAGCCAATAATTCTCGCCTTGCCGATTTGATTATTTTATGCACCGGAGCAAAAAGCGCGATAGAGCAGGCTCTGGAATCAGTCGATCGGGGAGGGGCGATATTGTTTTTTGCCGCAACCGACGAAGGCGTTAAGATATCATTAGATGTAAATAAAATCTTTTGGCGAAACGAAGTAACGCTAATGTCATCTTACGCAGCCAGCCCTGAAGAACATATTGAAGCGTTAAAATTGATTTCATCTGGTAAAATTAATGTTAAGGATATGATTACGCATCGATTCGGCCTGGCTGATACGCAAAAAGGTTTTAAGCTGGTGGCTGAGGCAAAGAATTCTATTAAGGTAGTAATTCATCCGCAGAAATAAGGAGGTTTTGTTATGGATTGGGGCATGAAGAATCGTTTATCAAGGATAATTAATCCGAAAACCGGAAAAACAGTTATGCTGGCAGTTGACCACGGGTATTTTTTGGGGCCGACCACAGGTTTAGAGAATCCTTCTAAAACTATTGAGCCACTTTTGCCTTATGCCGATTCATTGATGTTAACCAGAGGCGTGTTAAGGAATTCTGTTGATGCAAGCGCAGATGTACCTATAGTGCTTAGGGTATCTGGCGCTAATAGTATAGTAGGAGAAGATTTATCAAACGAAGCTATAACCGTATCAATGAAGGATGCCATTCGTCTAAATGCGGCAGCTGTCGCGCTTTCTATTTATGTGGGCTCAAAATATGAGCACCAGACTTTGAAAAACCTTGCCGATTTAGTTGACCAAGCAGAGGATTACGGAATTCCGGTTTTGGCTGTGACTGCTGTTGGAAAAGAAATGGCGCGAGATGCGCGATATTTATCTTTGGCTTGCCGGATTGCTGCGGAACTAGGCGCGCATTTCGTGAAGACTTATTATTGCGAAGATTTTAAGACCGTAGTAGAGTCTTGCCCCGTACCTGTGGTTATCGCCGGAGGGAAGAAAGTTTCCGAGATGGAAGCGCTTAAGCTTGCGCACAATGCCATATCCGAGGGTGCCGTCGGCGTAGATATGGGCAGGAATATATTCCAATCAACAAATCCTGTCGGTATGATTAAAGCCGTAAGGGCGATAGTCCACGACAAGGTCCCTGCAGCTAAAGCATACGAAATATTTAAATCCCAAAAAAATAAAAAGCCATAACTCGTTGCATTTTAAGGACATAAAGTTGTGTATCATCATTACCCACTTGAAAATTAACAAATTCCAGTCTATACTTTAAGAAAGAAAACGCTTTCCTGTAACAAAATAAGCCACGGACATATACTTAAATCGATTGTACAGAGAGGAGTGTATGTCTAAGGTCACGAATAATGACCAGTTTTTAAATTCTTTTTCTTCCCTAGGCAGTTTCTTACCTAAAGAAATACAACTTCCCGAAGAAATCTCTGAACAAAAATTCGTTGCCGAGACATTTCGTATTTTGGAACGCGCAGTCGAACAATCCATCGATGGCATCGCTGTTGCTAATATGGAAGGGATTATCCGGTTTTGTAATGATGCCTGGGCAGAAATGCATGGTTATTGCGTTTCAGAAGTTATCGGCAAACATTTAAGCATTTTTCATACTAAAGAACAATTAGAAAAAGAGGTGGTGCCATTTAACGAAATTGTGAAGAAGAGGGGATACCACAAGGCGGAAATGGGGCATGTAAGAAAAAATAGCACTGTTTTTGATTCTTGGATGACGGTAACGTTGCTTAAGGATGAAAAAGATAATCCATTGGGGCTTATTGCAACTGCGCGCGATATTACCGGACAGAAACAACTACAAGAAGCTCTTGGTAAATCCGAGCAACAATACCGCAATATTATTGATTCTATGTCAGACGCTATCCATGTGGTAGATAAAGACTTGCGTCTTGTAGTTTTTAATCCTGTTTTTCGTAAATGGAATAAAGGCCTAGGTCTTCAGATAGATGTTATCGGCAAAAACGTGTTTGAAGTATTTCCATTCCTAGATGAAAAAGTTCGCGAGGAATATAAGAAGGTTATCGAAACTGGTCAAATCCTCCAAACAGAAGAAACTACAAAAATAGGGGATGAAGAGATAACAACTGAAACCAGAAAAATTCCTGTATTTGAGGGTGATGAGGTAATCCAGGTTCTCACTGCAATACGGGATATCACCAGCCGCAAACAGATCGATCAAGAATTAAGATTTCTTAGTGAGATAGCGAGAAATATGTCGGAAGGTGTTAATTTGATTAGTTTGAAAGATGGCTCAATTCTTTATACAAACAATAAATTTGATGAAATGTTTGGGTATGTTCAAGGAGAATTGATTGGCAAGCACGCTTCTATTTTAAATGCTTCTTATGGTAAGAATGCTGGAGACTTTGCAAAGGAGATAACTGTTGCTTTAGAGAAGGATGGCTTATGGAAAGGTGAGATATGTAATATTAAAAAGGATGGTACCTCTTTTTGGGGGTTTGCCAGCGTTTCAGTATTTGAGCATCCTAAATATGGCAAAGTAGCGGTTTCTGTCCATACAAACATTACTGATCAAAAGCAAAAAAGTAAAGAATTAAAAATATCTGAGGAGAAATACAGGTTCATTTTTGAAAAAAGCAGGATTTTTGCAATAGTGATGGATAAAGACTATAAATTGAAAGATATTAATGAATGCTCGCTAGAAGTGTTAGGGTATTCCGGAGAGGAAATTCTCGGTAGGAATTGTTTAGATTTTGTTGTGCCGGAGGATAGGAAGAAGGTCATTGAGAATATTACTAATATTATGGCTGGCGAGGAATCTCCGGAAGTAGAGATTAACATTTACGCTAAAGATAAATCAGTACACGCTATATTATTTTCTCAAGGACAGCAATTTATTTTTTCAGAGACAGGAGAAGCCGAAGGTGTTCTTTTTACCGGTGTTGACATCACAGAGAGAAAAAGGGTTGAAAGACAGCAGAGTTCAGTTACTACGGGATTGCGGGCGGTATTGGAAGCCGCAGACAAGCTAATAGCCTGTCCGGATATTGATACGGTTTTTAAGCGAGCCATTGAATTTGCCAGAGAGAGATTTGGTTTAGAGCGCTGCGCCATATTCATTGAAGAAAATGGGTCAGTGCGCGGTATCTACGGAACCGATAGGTACGGGCGTACCACCGATGAGCGCTCGCTTAAATTTGAGAAGAATGAGGTTTGGAAAAGACGCCTCAAGATGCTTGATGCCCGCGATCCCAACTGGTTTGTTGTAAGAGAGCCTCAGTTAGAATGGGACGGAAGAAGTTCGGTTAAGATAGGGGAAGGCTGGATAGCAGTAACTCCTATCCAGTCAGCTCATAGGCCAATCGGAGTCTTTGTAAATGATTCCGCTATTAGCGGTTCTGTGCTTGATCCCATGAAGCAAGACACTCTAGCGGTATTTTGTTCGTTAATCGGTAACGTTATCGAGCGAAAACGCGCCGAGCAGAAATTGGAAGTCGTAAATAAGCGCCTTTTGCAGACGAGCCGAAGATTTAAACAGCTCTCGCTTAGAGATTCACACACAGGCCTTTTTAATCATCGTTACCTCGTTGAGATAATTGAGTCGGAATTCAACCGCGCCAAAAGATACGGTTTTTCTTTATCGTACATCATGCTTGATTTAGATTATTTTAAATCGGTTAATGATGTTTATGGCCATCAATTCGGAGATTTGATCCTTAAACAATTTGCCAGGCATCTTAAGCAGATCGTGCGTCAGTATGATATCTTAGTTAGATTCGGAGGAGAGGAGTTCGTCATTATTTCTCCTGGCATAGATAGAGAAACGGCCTTGGTTTTATCACAGAGGATATTGAATAGCGTATATCTCAAGAGCTTCGGTAATGACGAGCACAGCGTCAAACTAAAGCTTAGCATAGCCGTATCATCTTTTCCGGAAGATAATGTAAATAGCGGGATGGATTTAGTGAATATGGCCGATAAGGTCTTAAATAAGGCCAAAGAGGATGGAGGAGACAGGGTTTATTGTTTTGAAGATACTAAAAAGAGTAAGATGGAGCTTATGCAAACCACTAATGGTCATAACAATATTCAGTTCCTCCAAGAAAAACTCGATAAGCTGACCAAGAGGGCTAACCAGAGTTTGATAGAATCTATCTTTGCTTTCGCAAAAACCATCAAATTGAAGGATAATTATACCGGTGAACATGTAGAAAATACTGTTTATTTTGCCGGCGAATTAGCTAAAAAATTAGGCCTGCCTGAAAACAAGATTGAGCAGGTGAAGCAGGCCGCCCAACTCCATGATTTAGGTAAAATCGGAGTAAGCGATAAAATTCTGCTTAAGAAAACCAAGCTTTCCAAGTCCGAATTTGAAGAAATTAAGAAACACCCTATGATTGCTGCTGATATCTTGAGGCCAATCCAGTTCCTTCAGGATATTATCCCTTCAATTCTTTACCACCACGAACGCTGGGACGGGAAAGGGTATCCTTTTGGCCTGAAGGGCGAGGAGATACCTATAGGCGCCCGCATTGTCGCCATCTCAGATGTATATCATGCGTTGATTTCCGACCGTCCGTATCGGCCAGCTTTTAGCAAAGCGCAGGCAACAAAATTGATTAAAGCCGGAGCCGGCACCCAATTCGATCCCAAAATAGTCGATGTGTTCTTGGCGCTTTCCTAATCCTCTCTAAACCTACATTAATATCTTCTAAATCGCCAGAGTTTTCTTGCCAATCATTGCTATTTATGGTAATATATCTTTCCGTCATCCTTTTTATAATAATTAATGAACACGGAGATAGGTATGATTGTTAAGGCAAAATTAGATAACGCTAAGGAAATACACAAGCTTATAAATTTATACGCGGAAAAAGATATGATGCTGCCTCGTTCATTAAATGAGATTTATGAAAATATCCGCGATTTTTGGGTTTACCTTGATAATAGCAGGGTGATAGGTGCGGTAGCATTACATGTGGTCGGCTGGGATGATTTGGGCGAGATAAAATCTCTGGCCGTTGAAGCCGCAAACCACAAAAAGGGAATCGGAAGGAAGTTGGTTGATTCATGCATTGAAGAGGCAAAAAAACTTGGGATAAAGAAAGTGTTCGCGCTATCATTTGTTCCCGATTTTTTTAAGAAGCTTGGATTTAAAGTTGTGGATAAAAAAGAATTCCCGCATAAGATTTGGGCTGAATGTTGCAATTGCCCTAAGTTTCCCAACTGCGAAGAAGTCGCGCTTGCAAAGAATATTGAATAAATTGATTTAACCAACATGAGGAGGATGAATGGATTATTTACTGACTGAAGAGCAAAAGATGATACGGGATTTAAGCCGTCAGATTGCCGACGAAAAAATACGTCCCAAGGCTGCCGAGTATGACAAGCTGGATGAGTTTCCCGCAGATATAATCAAGGAGTTGGCGAAATCTGATCTTTTCGGTATCTTTGTGCCCGAAGAATACGGCGGTATGGGCACTTCGGTGTTAAGCCTATGCATTGCCACTGAAGAGTTGTCGAAGGCCTGCGGAGGTATTGCAGTTTGCTATGCAGCCAGCGCTTTGGGTACATTTCCTATATTGTTATTCGGTACTGAAGAACAGAAGAAAAAATACTTACCTGATTTGGCAAAAGGCAAGAAGATTGCTGCTTTTGGATTAACAGAACCGGCAGCCGGTTCCGATGCCAGTGCGATTCAAACCACTGCTAAAAAAGTCGGCGACCATTATGTATTAAATGGAACTAAGCATTTTATCACTAACGGTGGAGATGCTGAGGTATATACAGTCATCGCCATGACTGATAAAACCAAAGGCGCCCGCGGCGCATCGGCCTTTATCGTAGAGAAAGGCACGCCGGGTTTTACTTTTGGAAAAAAGGAAGACAAGATGGGCATCAGGGCATCATCTACCCGTGAATTAGTCTTTACTGATTGTAAAATCCCCAAAGAGAATTTATTGGCCAAAGAAGGCATGGGTTTTATCGTCACGATGAAAACCTTTGATATGTCTCGTCCGGGAGTCGCTGCCCAGGCAGTAGGAATCGCCCAGGGCGCGTTAGATCATGCTGTAAAATATTCCAAAGAGCGCGAGCAATTCGAAAAGTCTATTTCTACATTCCAGGGGATTCAGTGGATGATTGCAGACATGGCTACTCAGGTTGAAGCTGCCAGAGCTTTGGTTTATTCAGTTGCCCGTATGGTTGACAGTGGTAATACTAAAGTGGGTAAGGAATCAGCCATGGCCAAGTTATTTGCTTCGGATGTGGCGATGAGAGTTACCACTGACGCCGTTCAGATACTCGGCGGCTATGGTTATATGAAGGATTATCCGGTCGAAAAATACATGCGCGATGCCAAGATCACCCAGATTTACGAAGGGACAAATCAGATTCAGCGCAATATTATTGCCAATCACGTATTAAAAGAGCAGATTGCAAAATAAGCTTTTGATATAAGGGGGTGTTTATGATTATCGGATTGATTCTTTTGGTTGTTTTGGTTTTTATCGTGGGTTGGGTATTTATGGTTTATAATTCTTTGATTCAGTTAAGCGTAAGGGTAAAGAATGCTTGGTCCCAGATAGACGTCCAATTGAAGAGAAGGCACGATTTAATCCCCAATTTAGTGGAGACAGTCAAAGGCTATATGAATTATGAGAAGGATACCTTAGAACGCGTGATCAAGGCTAGGACTCAAGCCATAGATGCCTCAAGCATAAAGGATAAAGCCCAAGCCGAGAATTTTCTTACTCAAACCCTCCGTTCTCTGTTTGCTGTAGTAGAAAGATATCCCGATCTTAAGGCCAATCAGACCATGTTGAAATTGCAAGATGAGCTTACTTCCACTGAGAATAAGATTGCCTTCTCCAGGCAGTACTATAATGATGAAGTAATGCGTTTTAACACTCGTATTCAGGTCGCTCCTGATAATATAGTGGCTAAGATGTTTAAATTCTCTACTCAGGATTTTTTCGAAATCGAAGATAAAGCAGAGAGACAATCGCCCCAGGTTAAATTCTAACCGTTAACAAAAGCTGGCCTAAAAATGCCTTTTTCTTTTATTGAAATTGAGCAGAAAAAGAGTCGTTTAATCTTATTTGTTTTCTTGTTTCTGATTTTCTTCTATTTTTTGACCGTTTGGTTGTTGCTGTTAATTGTCCGTAATTTCTTTTTTGCTTCCGCCTTCGGAAACGAATTTATTTTTACCTTCCCGCCATTAAGCCACACTTTGATCGCACTTGCCGTAGCTTTTCTTATTGGTTTGTTGCATTGGAGCGTTTCCACAAGTAATCTTATAGATAAGATTTCTGCGTCAATTGATGCCAGCCCTGTAGACCCCAAAGATAACTACCACCAATATTTGAAAAATATTGTCGATGAGGTTTCAATCGCTATCGGAGGAAGGCATATCGAACCTTATGTTATACCTACTTCGGCGCTAAACGCGTATTCCTTGGTAGATTTTCAAGACAATGCTGTTATCGGTGTTACTGAAGGACTATTGGCGCGCTTAAACCGTTCTCAGATCGAAGCGGTTGTCGGTCATGAAGCAGGACATATTGTAAGCGGCGATAGTTTTAACGCGACCGTAATATGTTCTTTGTCAGAAATTTATAAAGAGACGGTCTCAAGGCTGGGGCAAGGGACAAGAGAATTTAGATTGCGCGGGAAAGGTGGAGTTCTAATTTTGTTGATCTTTATTGTTTTAACTATCATGAATTTTCTTAATCAATTATTGAATACATTTATTTCCCGGCAGCGTGAATATCGCGCTGATGCAGTTTCTGTTAGGCTTACCCGGAATCCTCTTGCATTGGCGGAGGCGCTTAGATTAATTTCTCAGAAATGGCACGGCTCAGGAATAAATGGTGAGAATATCGAGTCGATATTTATAGTTAGCCCTAATGTTCGGTCGATAGAAGAACAAGAGGGGTTGGCGGCAGATTTATTTGCTACGCATCCTCCCATAGATAAGCGTGTAAACATACTTTTGGATATGGCCCATCTTGATGAAAAAACGCTAGATGAGAATATAAAAAATATGATTAGAGTTTCTCCGATCGCCAAAGCCGAATTTAAAGAAGGCGTGTCTTCGGATAAAAAACGCTGGTTCGTATTCAAGCAAGACGAGTGGCAGGGTCCTTTTTTGCTTGATGAATTAAGAGTGCTAAAGGGTTTTTCGCCTACCGATTGGATAAAGATAGAAGGCCAGGATTCGGTGTTTGAAGCTTTTAATGACGATGAGGTTAATAAAGTCTTCGGCGCGACCATAGAGGACAAGGAAGATAGCTATCCCTGTCCGCATTGCCATACGAATTTAAATGAGCTTAATTACGAGGGAGTTCCTATATTAAAATGCGATTTTTGTGCAGGCTCTTTTGTTGATTATTCCGGAATTTCCCGTATCTTTATCAGGGAAGACAAAGAGTTCTCGCAAGAAATAGTCGATTTGGCCAGCAGCGTATATAAAACAAAATTAAGATACAACAGTTTTTCAAAACCTGGCACATCGGACGATTGGATACTTGATTGTCCTAAGTGCCGCAAGAAAATGCATCGACAGTTCTTTGTTTATTCCTATCCGGTAGAAATTGATCGTTGTCCTTCCTGCAGCGGCATTTGGTTTGATAAACAGGAACTTGAGGTTTTGCAGTATCTGTATCAGAATAAGGATAAGTTTTTATTGCAAGACAAGAATAGCGTGTAGATATGGTAAAAAGAATAATCGGATTTTTAAGACGATACATTATCGCTTTGATTAGTTGCGTATATGTATTTACAATTGGAATTTTTTCCAATAAGTGCCGAGTTCTTTTATCTTATATTTGCGATTATTTTGGTTTTGGGCAGAAAGTTATGGTAGCTATCCCCAAAATAAAACAGTCTGAGTTAGTATCTGAGCAGGAATATATTCAGTTGCGGGAACTTACCGTAACCGATGGCAATGTATCTACCGGTGAGCTTGCGTTTGTAGCCAAAATAGTTAAGCGATACAGCCCTAAAGTGATTTTTGAGATAGGGACTTTTAATGGTAGAACTACTTTAAATATAGCCGCTAACAGTCTTGATGATGCAAAAGTTTACACTTTGGATTTACCAAGAGAAAAGATTGAGTCTACAAAGCTGCCTTTGACATCGGGAGACAAAAAGTTTATAGACAAAGATGCCATCGGCTCAAAATTCCTTGGAGCTGATTGTCAAAGAAAGATTATTCAGCTATACGGAGATTCAGCGACTTTCGATTTTTCCTCTTATTATAATAGTATTGATTTAGTGTTTATAGATGGTTCGCATTCTTACGAATATGTATTGAATGATTCTAAAACAGCTATTAAATTGCTAAAACACGGTAAAGGTATAATTTTGTGGCATGACTATGAGTCTCCGGGATGGCCGGGAGTGACAGAGGCATTGAATGAGTTGTTTTTGTTGACTTTGGATTTTAAGGGGTTAAGATATATTGAGGGTACATCATTAGTTTGTCTGATTGTTTAATAAATGTCGGGAGGTGATAGCATGAACAGGTTTACGGCAATAGTAATTTCTTTAGTTTTTTTGTTTAGCGTAGCGGTTGTCGGCTGCGGCCCCAAAAAAGAGGCTTCGAGCCTAGATGCGATTAAGGTAGCTGAAGCAATGAAAACAGTAAAAGAGAAGACCGATTATTTGCTCGCCCAGGCGCAAGCTTTCTATAACTCCAAGGATTTTCAGAATGCTATCGATGCAGCACAATATGTTTTGAGAAATCTAGATAAAGAATCAATGACAGCAAAAAATTTAATCACTAAAGCTAAAGAGGCTTTGGCTGCTGAGGCGCAAAAGGCGGTAGACAGGGTAAAAAATAGTATTAAGGTTATCCAATAAGTTAAAAGGAGGTTTTCTTGAAGAAAATAATTCTTATTTTAATTATGCTTTCTTTGGTTTTGATTCCTTCGGTTTCTTTTGCGGCGAAAGGCACAGAAAAGGGTGCAAGCGAACAGGCTTATAAACATGCAAGCGATCAGGCAGTATTTAATCGCGTTGGGGATTGGTTTGCTACATTAGGGAAAAATAAAGAAGAAAAAGAAAAGATTATCGCTGAACGCAAGGCCAAAAGAGAAGCCGAGCGCATCCGCAAGCAATCGGAAAAACAGGTGGAAGGTATAAAGCAGAATAGCGAAAACCAGTCTCAGGAAGTAAGCAGAATAAGAAACAGGGAAAGAGAACAGATAGAGACCCAGGAAATGCAGCAGGCCCAAGAAATGCAGATGATGCAAAAGACTAAATCTAGTAAGATGATGCAGAGCTCTGGTGAAGGAATGCAAAAGTCAATGTCTGGTATGGGAAGAATGGGTAAGTAGAGTTATAGAGATTTTCTTAAGATGTTTTGAGGCGCCCCGACATGCTGTCGGGGCGCCATTTATTTTGCCTTGACTTGAAAACATTCTTCAGTTAAAATATCCCCTATTATGAATATTATAGTTTGCATAAAACAGGTTCCTGAAACTACGGATGTTAAGATTAACCCCGAAACCAACACCCTTATCCGGGAAGGGGTAAAGTCTATCATCAATCCTTTTGATATGTATGCCATTGAAGAGGCAGTGCTTCTTAAGGAAAAGTTTGGCGGCAAAACAACCGTTATTACAATGGGGCCTCCTCAGGCGCAGGAGGCATTGCGAGAAGCCATATCTTTAGGTGTCGATGAGGCAATCTTATTGTCCGATAGAGCATTTGCCGGTTCGGATACTTGGGCAACTAGTTATACCCTGGCGTCAGCCATCAAAAAAATAGGGCAATACGATTTGGTTATCTGCGGCAAACAGGCTTCTGATGGCGACACAGCTCAGGTTGGCCCGGGGATTGCCGTTTGGCTAAATATCCCTCAAGTTGCCTACGTTAAAAAGGTCGAGGATATAAAGGATAATAAAGCCATAGTCGAAAGCATGACCGAAGAAGGTTATGATATAATCGAGACTCCGCTTCCTGCATTGTTTACCGTCGTCAAGGAAATTAATACTCCTAGGCTTCCGTCGTTAAAAGGAATGATGCGCGCCAAAAAAGCAGAAATCATCACCTGGACCAAAAACGAGCTAGATGTTGATAACGATAAGATCGGGCTCAAAGGTTCGCCTACGCAAGTGGTAAAGATTTTTACTCCTCCAAAGCGTGCGGGCGGCCAGATTTTCCAGGGCGAAACTCCGGAAGCAGTTGAAAAGCTAGTCAATGCCATAAAGGACGTGGTTTAGGATGTCGATAGCGATAATAATAGAAAAATGCACGGGTTGCAGTTTATGCGTTAAGGCCTGTCCTTTTGGCGCGATTAAGGTTGTCGATAAAAAAGCCGTAATTGATTTTCATAAATGTAATCTTTGCGGAGCCTGCGTTGATGCCTGCAAGTTCAAAGCAATTCTACTTGAGAAGAAAGAGGTTAAAAAGACCTCCTTTGATTCAAAAGGCGTATGGGTATTCGCCGAGCAGAAAAAAGGAAAACTGCAAACAGTTGGGTTTGAATTGCTTGGTAAGGCCCAAGAACTGGCCAAAAAATTAGGCACCGAAGTCGCTGCTGTTTTGCTGGGACACAACATGGAACATCAGGCGAAGGAATTGATTGCCCGCGGAGCAGATATAGTTTATTTAGTGGATAAAGAGGAGTTGGCTAATTACCAGAGCGAACCCTATACGGAAGTCCTGGTAAAATTGATCAGAAAATATAAACCTGAGATTTTCTTATGTGGAGCAACAACGATTGGCAGGTCATTAATTTCCCGTGTAGCAGTAAAGATTAATGCCGGCTTAACCGCCGATTGCACCGGTCTTGATATCGATCTGGAAAAAAAGATTCTTTTGCAGACCCGCCCGGCTTTCGGAGGAAATATTATGGCAACGATTATCACGCCTAATCATCGTCCGCAGATGTCAACTGTCCGTCATAAAGTTATGAAGGAATTGACCCCGGATAAAAACCGCAAAGGAAAAGTTATAAAGGAAGATGTTGAGCCTAGTCTTTTGGTATCTCGCACAAAATTGTTGGACATCGTCGAGGAAATTGAATCAACGGTAAATCTTGCTGAGGCAGATATTATTGTTTCAGGCGGAAGAGGCTTGCGCGAGCCCAAGAATTTCTCCTTAGTTCAAGACTTGGCGAAAACTTTAGGCGCTGCTGTCGGTTCGTCGCGCGCGGCGGTTGATGCAGGTTGGATGCCTTATTCGCATCAAGTTGGACAGACAGGCAGAACGGTTTGTCCTAAGATATATTTTGCTATTGGCATCTCAGGTCAGATTCAGCATTTAGTAGGAATGCAATCATCGGAAATTATAGTCGCCATAAACAACGATCCCCACGCTCCGATTTTTCAAGTAGCAACCTATGGAATAGTAGGAGACCTTTTTGAAGTTGTCCCCGCTTTAACTAAAAAGTTCAAAGAAGTCCTCAAGAAATAATTCCTTACCCGAATCGCCTCACAAATCCAATTCAATATCTTGTATTTTCTGCACAAATAAGCCACAATATGTAGAAATTTGGAAAATTTTGCAAAAAAACTGTTGACATATGTCAAAAAATGTAATAAAGTGTAATCTATCATGTATCGCGAAGACTTAATGACCATAGAAGATTTGGCGAAGTATCTTAAAGTCAAGAAACGAACTATTTATGATTGGCTTAAGAAAGGTAAGGTACCGGCATTTAAGATTGTGGGACAATGGAGATTCAGGCGCACGAAAATTGATACTTGGCTTGATAGCGATATATCGCATTGATCGCTAAAAATATACGGAGGAGAAATGGCTAAGATAGCAGTTGATAAAATTGAAACAGAGATAAAGAAAATCGTAGCAGAGATATTGGAGACCGAACCGGAGAAAATTGCATCAGATGCCAAGTTTGTTGAAGACTTGGGCATGGATTCGATGATGGCGCTTGAGATTATGGCAGCAATAGAGAAGAAATACCGTATCGCCATCCCGGAAGATATGTTGCCTAAGTTTACAACATTGGATCAAACCGTCTCGTTAATAAAAGAAATCGTTTCTAAGAAATAAAGTCATTATGATAAATTATAAAACTACAAAGGGGGAGGCTGCATGTATCTAAAAAAGTTAGATATGGTAGGGTTTAAATCTTTCGCTGATAAAACAACTCTGCATTTTGAGCCGGGCATCACTGCGGTTGTGGGTCCTAACGGATGCGGGAAAAGCAATATATTTGATGCTATCCGTTGGACACTGGGCGAGCAGAGCATAAAGAGCCTGCGCGGCTCAAAGATGGAGGATGTGATATTTAACGGGACAGATACCAAAACCGCCCTCGGTTTTGCCGAAGCATCGCTTACATTTTCTAATAAAGAAAAATTTCTCCCCATAGAAGAAGATGAAGTAGTGATAACCCGTAGATTGTTTCGCTCTGGAGAGAGCGAGTATTTAATTAACAAATCAGCTGTGCGTCTAAAAGATATCAATGAGCTATTTATGGGGACGGGCATTACCGCGGAATCATATTCGATGGTAGAGCAGGGTAAGATTGATTTAATTATCAGCTCCAAGCCGGAAGATCGAAGATTGATTTTTGACGAGGCAGCAGGCATCACAAAATATAAGGCCAAGAAAAAAGAGGCGATGAACAAGCTTGAGGATACCGAGAATAATCTTCTTCGCCTAAATGACATTATAACTGAAGTAAAACGCCAGATAGGCTCGATTGAGCGCCAGGCAAAAAAAGCACAGCAATATAAGGAAGAATCGGAAAAGCTCCGCGATCTTGAGATTAAAATGGCCAAGTTTCAGATCGGGCAGGTTGAAAAAGAAAAAGAAGAGCTAGACGCCAAGATAGAATATTCGAAAGACCAGCAATCTCATATCGCCAATAAAATAGACGAGGCTACAAAAATATTGGAAGATACCAAAGCCGGTTTTAAGGACTCTCAGGAGAAAATTAATAAATTAAATGAGAATACGCTGAATTTGAATAATAACATATCACGCAATAATGAACTTATAGAATTGAACCGCGAGCGTATTCAAGAGGAAGGCCAGAGAAAGAATAGATTAAATCAGCAGAAAGAATACCTTAATCGCATTATAGCTCAAGAGAAAGAAAAGATTGCCAAAATAGAAAGAGAAATTCTGGCCTTAAAAGATATTGAGCAGAATAATACTTCGCAGATAAAGCAAAAGAAGGAATATCTTCACAAGCTGGCTGAGATTATCAAGGAAGCGCAGGAGGCAATAGCTAGAGCTAAGATGGACATCTTGGAATTGAGCCACATGCAGGCAACTCTCAAAAATGAGCTAAACGAAGTGACTTCGCAGCTGCATGGTTTATTGGCCAGGAAAAAGAGGCTGGATTTAGAAAGAGAAAAAGTTACTGGTGAAAAACAGATAGTGGATGATAAGTTAAACAGTCTCAGCGAACAGTATAATGGGGTGTATCTTAAATTACAGCATATAAAATCGCGTAGGGAAGAAGCGGAAACCGAGAGGGAGGCTCTGAAGAAGGAGATTGAGCAAACAAAGAATGATATCGTTAAATTAAGCAATGAAAAGCTTGCCCTTTCTTCGCAGAGAGAATTTATTGAGAAGCTAAGGTTAAAATATGAAGATATGCCTAGCGCGGGAAAATCGATTGTTTTAAGCGAACACAAGCCCAGCGATTCAACTGGTGCGTTCTTAGGGAAAATCAAAGGGATCTGTGAACTCGATGACAAAACAAAAAATATTATCAAAGAACACTTTAAAGACAGCGAGATGGCTGATTTTTACCGTATCCAGTGCGAGACAAAGTTTATCTCTTTAGACCTTCAGCAGATTGACGATAAGATAAATGAACTTGCGCATCAGATCAAGGTTAAAGAGGAGCATGAGAAAGTTATTACAAGCGATGTCCAGAATAAGGAAGCCTTCGTCGAGGAACTCGAGGAAGAGTTTCGAAAAGAAGAGATTATTTTATCCAGAGTACAGACGCAAAAAGATTCGGTTACTAGCGAAGTTAATAAACTACAGGAAGAGCTCGATTTGGTCGCAAGCGAACTTAACGAGACCAGCTCGGATCTGCAGCAGGTTAAAGCTAAAGAGGAAAATTTAGCTCAGCAAACCACCAAAATCGAAGACGATAGGCGTTCTCTAGAGAGCTCAATCGAAGCAAGTCAGCATTTAATCGCTAATAAAACCAAAGAACGGGAATCGGTTTCGGTTGAAATTGCTCAGCTGGAAACGGAGCTTGCCTCATTGTCCGATAAAGAGAGGACACAGAACGATACCTTAAAGATGATGAACGAGGCCTTTCGTAAAAGCGAGGAAGATCTTTCTTCAGTGGAACAGGAAAAGCAGAGCTCAACCAAAAAATCCGAAGAGCTGAATAACCAGATAATCAGTTTAGAGAAGGAAATCCAGACGGCAGTAACCCAGAAAGAAGATATCGAAAAAGAACTCCTGGAAATCAAAAAGGGGAGCAAGGACCTTATAGCGACAATTGAAAATCAGGAAAATGATTTAAAGAAATTCAGCCAGGATCTAGAAAAGGAAAGACAGCAGTTCCATGATTTTCTCATGAAGGAGCAGGAGACATCGTTTAAGAGGAACAGTATAAAGGAAAGATTGATGCAGGCCCATAAAGTCAATATGGACGAGGTCGATGTGGAATTGCCGCATGATGGAAATCTCGATGAGATCAATAGGCAGATTAACGAATCCAAGGCAAGGCTTGATAGATTTGGAACAGTAAACTTGGTAGCTATCGAAGAGTACGAAGAATTAAAGCAGAGATTTGAATTCTTGACCAAGCAGCAAAATGATTTATTGGCCTCAAAAGAGGATTTGAGCGAGACGATTAATAAGATTAACCGAACCGCCCGTAATCTTTTTACCGAGACCTTTGAAAGCGTGACCAAAGAATTCAAAAACTATTTTAGAATGCTTTTTGGCGGTGGTGATGCGCAATTGATCTTGATTGATCCTCACAATGTGCTTGAATCTGGTATTGAGATTATCGCTAGGCCTCCAGGAAAGAAGCTGCAGAGTATCAGCCTTCTTTCCGGTGGCGAGAAGGCGTTGACTGCCGTCGCACTTATATTCGGAGTATTTAAGATAAAGCCCAGCCCATTCTGCATCCTTGATGAAATAGATGCGCCGATGGATGAGTCGAATGTTGGCAGGTTTTCTCAATTGCTAAGGGATTTTACGAAGACTTCGCAATTTATCGTCGTAACTCATAACAAAAAGACAATCGTAAACGCCGACATTATGTACGGAATAACCATGCAGGAAACTGGAGTTTCTAGGATTGTATCGGTTAAATTTGCGAAGGATAAAGAAGAACAAATAGAGCAGGTGCCAGTAGCTGCCTAAAGTTAGGGAGTTTTACAGGTTTTATTTCTACCGGAATTTTTAGCTTCGTATAATGCTTTATCCGCAGCCAATATTAACTCAGATTTAGTTGCTGCATCGGTAGGAAAACAAGATAGTCCTATACTTACGGTTAGTTTATTAGTTGGCTGGATTTGTTCCTCAGCAAACTTATGCTGATCGATTAATTCTCTGAGTCTTTCTGCAATTAAATATGCTCCGTCCTTATTTGTCTGGGGGAGGATGACAGCAAATTCTTCCCCACCGTAACGGCAAACATAATCCATTTTTCGAGAATAGCCAAGCAGCAGTTTTGATATTTCAGTCAATATATAGTCACCTTTTTGGTGGCCCAGGTGGTCGTTGTAATTTTTGAAATGGTCAATATCTATTAACATAAGACTCAATGGCATATTTAATGCTTTGGATCTATCAATCTCCTCTTGCAGCATCAATTGGAAATATCCGTGGTTCCATAATCCTGTCAAAGCATCAGTATTGCTTAGAATAACTGTCTGTTCGTAAAGATGCGAGTTTTCGATTGCCAACCCCGCCTGGTTAGAGAGCATAATAAAGATTCTTAAGTCTTCATTAGTTATTGGTTTGCCGGTAAATTTGTTATCAGCCAGAATCACTCCATTAATTTTATCTTTTGCTTTCAAAGGGACAATTGCTAATTCGTTTGTATTCAATATTTTTAACAGAGGATCATGGTTATACCTTTCGATAGTGTCCTGGTTTACATGCAGGGGCATCCCATCTTTTGCCGCCATGGTAAGCAGGTTTTCAGTGTCGCTTAAATTAAACTTTATTCTGCGGACTATTCTGTTGAATTCCGAATCAATCATTTTCCCAGAGGCCCGATAAGCATTGGTGAGGTCATCGAAGTCCATTTTTTGGTCTTCGATATTCCTCCAAATACGATTTGCTTCTTCGCCGGTATCAGGACCGATTCCCATTTTGCCTTCAATAATATTTTCTTTTTCATTGATAAGAAATAGCATCGCTCGGTTAAAACCTAATCCGGCGTGGGCAGTAACGGCAGTCAGGATAATATAGAGGACTTCATCTAGCTTTAGAGTTGTCCTCATGGCGTTGCTTATTTCATAAAGCATAGACATTTCTGCCCGTGCGCGGTCCAATTCCTGTTTTATTTTGTCTATTTCAGTCATATCAGATAACACCTATGCAAAAATGTAGCATCTTTTAGTTCAAATGTCAAGCTTCAGGCAAGATTTTATATGACTTCAAAAATAAGTTACCATAACTTCTTATAATACATAATGTTGTATAAAATAGGAAAATAAATTTAAAGGAAGCGCTTTCTTGACATATACATATTGGTATGTTATACTTTATTGAAATTTTAAGGACTTATGGAAAAAGAGCTGGTTAATCAGTTAAATTGGGTAGATGTTTTTGTATTTATCGTCCTTATAAGAGTAATCCTTATTTCTTATAAGCATGGTTTTGTCATTGAAATATTTCAGCTTCTGGGGACAATATTTTCTATCTTTATTGCTTTTCATTCTTATAGCAGCCTAGCTCAATTTATGAGCTCCCACAGTCCAATACCCATCGATTTTACCAGTTTTATAAGCTTTGTTGCTCTAATAGCATTGATTTTAGTTCTTTTTAAGTTTAGTAGAGATGCATTTCTCTTTGTGATAAAGATGCAACCCCTGGCAGTTTTGGATAAGTGGGGAAGTGTTGTGTTAGGGGTAATCAGGGCAGTATATCTTTCAAGCATAATAATAGTTGCGCTTTTAATATCGACTATAGGATATCTTCAGCAATCGGCGCAGCGTTCTTTTTCAAGTAGATATTTTCTGGATCTAGCTCCTAAGGCATACGCTTTTATGTTTGATAACATCTACTCCAAATTCTCACCCACTGAGGAGATTAACTCTTCAATATTTAAAGCAATAGAGAAGAAACAGTAGTAATCTTTAGTCTTCAAATTTTAATTTCTAAGAGGAGGTTAATTTGAAATTAGGCGAAATTTATAAATTATTTGTCAAAGAGGGCATTGCTAGCGATCTTCGCAGTAAAAATGCGATACAAGAGCACCTTAAAAAACAAAGAAAATATTTTAATAGTTTAAATAAAGAAGAAAGAAATGATTTCGATTTAGAGAACCTTGGAAATCCTTACGCAGATACGCGAATTCTTTATGGAGAGCCTGAGAGGGAGATAGAAACGATTTTAATCGGGATCGATATCGATGTGCCCGAAATATTATTGGCCGACAGGCTATCTTCCGGAGGTAAAAAAATCGATTTAGTTATTTCTCATCATCCTCGCGGAGTGGCCTTAGCTGGTTTCTATGATGTAATGGGCATGCAGGCAGATATGCTGGCCAAACTCGGCATGGATATTGAAATTGCCCGAGGATTTTTAGGCGAGCGTATGCAGGAAGTTGAAAGAAATGTTTCTGCCTCTAATCATAATAGACCGGTAGACGCAGCCAGGATGCTTGATATTGCTTTTATGTGCGCTCATACTGTAGCAGATAATCATGTTAATAAATATCTAAATGAATATATCCAGAGGAGGAAGCCGCAGACTTTAAAAGATTTAGTTAAGGTGCTAAGGCAAATTCCTGAATATCGTTTAGCTGCAAAAGATAAAGCTGGCCCGAAAATTATCATCGGTAAACCCGAAGATAAAGTCGGTAAGGTTTCTTTGGAGATGACCGGCGGTACAGAAGGCTCAAAAGAGATATTTGGCAGATTATCTCAGCTCGGAGTGAATACCATTGTTGGCATGCATCTGTCGGAAGAACATTTTAAAAGAGTAAAGCCGGAGCACATAAACGTCGTAATTGCTGGCCATATTTCTTCGGATACAATAGGTTTAAATTTACTTTTGGATAAATTAGAGAAGAAAGATAAGTTCGAGATTTTAAGCTGTTCGGGTTTCAGGAGGCTAACCAGGTAAATGCCAGGTCTTATCCCTCAAGAGATAATTGATCGTATCCTTGATGCCAATGATATTGCTGAGATTATCTCTGGTTATATTCCCTTAAAACGCGCGGGAAGGAATTTTAGGGCCCTGTGTCCTTTTCATCATGAGAAGACGCCTTCCTTTATGGTGAGCCCTGACCGGCAGATATACCATTGTTTTGGTTGCGGGGCAGGAGGAAATGTCTTTAGCTTTCTTATGAAATACGAAAGGATGGAGTTCCCCGAAGCAGTGGAGATGCTGGCAAAAAAAGTCGGCATCGCCATTCCCAAGACCGAGGCGCCAGAAAAAAATGCAGGCGTAACCGAGAAGCTTTTTACTATTAATGAACTAGCCGGCAAATTTTACCACGATATACTTTTTAATTCTAAAGAAGTAGGCAGCATCAGGGTATATCTGGAGAAGCGGGGGATTACTCCCGAGACGGCAAAGAAATTTAAGTTGGGATTTGCTCCCGATAAATGGGATACGCTGCTTAATTATCTGCGGGGCAAGAATTTTAGCTTAAGCCTCATTGATAAATCAGGATTAGTATCTAGCCGCGATGACGCAAGCGGTTATTACGATAGGTTTAGAGATAGAATCATATTTCCGATTTTTGATATAAAGGATAGGATCGTTGCTTTTGGGGCAAGAGTGACAAAAGATACTCTGCCGAAATATATTAATTCTCCAGAGACCCCAATTTATGTTAAAGGCAAGAATTTATACGGGCTTAATTTTACCAAGGATGAAATCAGAAAGCAGGATGCGGTTGTAGTCGTCGAAGGTTATCTGGATTTTATTATTCCTTATCAGGCAGGGATTCGGAATATCGTCGCTTCTTTAGGCACGGCCTTGACCATCGAACAGATAAGGATATTAAAACGATACACACAAAACGCAGTTATACTTTTTGATCCCGATTTGGCCGGAGAGCTAGCGACCCTTCGCAGCTTAGATTTATTTTTGTCGCAGGATATGAATGTGAAACTAGTTACTTTACCCAAAGGTTTTGATCCTGATTCTTTTGTACGCGAAAAAGGCGTAGATAAATTAAAGGAATTGATAAATGAATCCGTAGATCTTTTCGATTATAAATTAAATTTGCTTAAGAATAAATACGATATGCGTAAAGCGCAAGGTAAAGCTAAGATTGCCGGGGAGATGCTTTCTACTATCAGCAGAATCAAGAATGAAGTTATCAAGGAAAGTTATTTAAAGAAACTTTCCGACATCCTTTCAGTCAGGGAGGATACACTTTTAAAAGAATTAAGCAAGGTTAAAGACGGCATGTCTTCGATAGATTATGAAAGTATTTCATCGGACAGTAAAACTTTTAATGCTAAAGCGGTCGAGAAGATGGTGGTAAAACTCATGCTCGAGCAGGAAGATTTGATATCTCAGCTCAGGGAAAGACTGGAAGTGTCTGATTTTCAGGATCCTCATATTAAAAAGATAGTTTGTTCGATGTTAGACCTTAATTCACAAGGCAAGAAAATCGAAGTAAGCAGACTAATGAATAATTTTGATGACCAGGAGATATGTGATACTCTTACGCACCTTTGTTTGTCGGAGGAATGCCGCGAAATCGATAAACAAAAAGCATTTGATGACTGTGTCAACCGTATAAAACAGGAAAATATTAAAGAGAAACGCAATCAGCTTCGCGGTGAAATAAAAATAGCAGAAACACAGGGCAATAAAGACAGGCTTAATCAATTAATCCAAGAATATAATTGTTTAATCAAGAGGTGAAAGAATAATGACCAAGAAAGAGCTCAAAAAGGATCTAGAAAAACTTATAACACTAGGCAAGAAAAAAGGTTTCTTGACTTACGACGAAGTCAATAATGTCCTTTCCGATGATGTCGTTTCTTCCGAGGAGATCGACGAGATTTTTGACGCCCTTGGCAATAAAGACATTAGAATTGTCAGCAGCGACAGATTAGGTTACGACAAACAAGAGCCGGATCAAAAAGACATGAAGGAAGAAGAGGAAGTACCGGATAAATTCCTGCCGCTGGATGATCCTGTAAAGATGTATCTTAAACAGATGGGTTCAATTTCTCTTTTGTCGCGAGAGGATGAAATAGAACTGGCCAAGAAAATAGAAGATGCCGAAAAGAAGTTTATTGAGACTGTCTTGACTACCGATTTTGGAAGGATCGAAGTCCTTAAGATAATTGATGGTATTATAAGCGGCGAGTTCAACATCGAAGAATACATCAAGGATGAGACGCAGGGTAAGATAAAACTCCTGCGCCGCACAAGATACTTGAGGGAAAAAACCCAGCGTACTAGGAAAGACTCGAAGAAATTCCTGGATTTGCTGCTGGAATTTAATTTAAACCCTTGGGTTGCTTACATGCTAGTTAAGGAGATAGAGGATATCTTAAAGAATATCGACCGCATTGACAGGGAATCAAAAAATTCCAGGGCCAGAAAGAAAGCCAACTTGACCGTGGCCAAATTGAGATTCAGAAAGAGAAAACTTATCAGGCAGTTAGGCTATAAATCTTTAGATAAATTCAAGGAGCAGATAAGGGTAATCAAAGTGCGCCAGGCAAAGTTTAATCGCGCTAAGAAGAATTTAGTCGAGGCAAATTTGCGTTTGGTTGTGAGTATTGCTAAGAAATACATCAACCGCGGACTTTCATTTCTTGATTTAATCCAGGAAGGAAATATGGGCCTTATCCGCGCAGTTGAGAAATTTGAATATAAGAGAGGGTATAAGTTCTCGACTTACGCCACCTGGTGGATTAGACAGGCAATCACCCGTTCCATCGCCGATCAGGCAAGAACCATTAGAATTCCTGTGCATATGACCGAGACTATTAATAAGATAATCAGGGTTTCTCGTATTTTTGTCCAGGAAAATGGGCGTGAACCGACTCCTCAGGAAATCGCCAGGTCAGTGCGTCTACCCGTTGATAAGGTTAAAGAAATCTTAAAGATTTCCCAGGAGCCGATTTCGCTTCAGACTCCTATTGGGGATGAAGGCGATACGCACTTCGGCGATTTCATCGAGGATAAAAAAGCTGTGTCGCCGGCAAATGCCACAATCCAGTCAATGCTTAAAGATGAGATTGGAACGGTTTTGGAATCTTTGAGCGACCGAGAGAAGAGAATTCTGGACTTAAGATTCGGCATAGCCGACGGTTCTCCCAGGACTCTGGAAGAGGTCGGTAATATCTTCAAGGTCACCAGGGAACGTGTGCGCCAGATCGAAGCTAAGGCATTACGAAAACTGAGACACCCAACCCGCTCAAGGCGCTTAAGAAGTTTTCTCGATATGGCTATGGCCAGAGAAAACGAAAATATATAGCCGGATAAATAAAAATCAGAATAATGGCAAGAAAAATCTATAGATTTTTCTTGCAATATGATTTTTAATTGTTAATATATTTCTAGATCTTACCAAGCAGTCATTCAAATGATCCTAAAAGACAAAGTTGCTTTAATCACAGGTTCTGGGCGAGGGATTGGCAGGGAAATTGCCGAAACCATGGCTAAAGAAGGCGCAAATATCGTCATTTGCGATGTAAACGAAGAGTCTGCTGTTCAGACTGCCCAAGACATAGAGTCGCTAGGTGTTCAGGCGCTTGGAGTTAAGGTCGACGTTACTAATTTAGCTGATGTAGAAAACTTGATAAACAAAATTCTTGACAAATTTAAAAGGATTGATATATTAGTAAACAACGCAGGCATTACCAAAGACAATTTGCTCTTGCGAATGAAAGAGAGCGATTGGGATGCTGTCCTAAGCGTAAACCTAAAAGGGGTTTTCAATTGCACCAAGGCAGTATCGAAAGTAATGCTTAAGCAGCAGCAAGGCAAGATTATCAACATTGCTTCGATCATTGGTATAATGGGGAATCCCGGTCAGGCAAATTACGCAGCTAGTAAAGCTGGCATAATTGGATTCACTAAATCAGTGGCAAGGGAATTCGCTTCCAGGAATATAACGGTCAATGCAGTTGCTCCGGGTTATATTAAAACGGAGATGACCGACAAGCTTCCTGAGGAAGTCAAGAACCAGATGCTTGGGCTTATACCGCTTAAGCGAATGGGCTCTACTAAAGATGTAGCAAATGCGTGTTTATTCTTAGCCTCGCCAGATTCAGATTATATAACTGGTCAGACTATTGTAGTAGATGGCGGCATGGCAATGTAGCCCCGTAGGGACAACTTGACGGGAAAACACTAAAGGAGGTAAGTACATGGCTGTAGTAGAAAAAGTAAAGGCAATTATCGCAGAACAGCTAGGGGTAAAACCCGAAGAGGTTACGCCTGAGGCCTCATTCATCGATGATTTAGGTGCAGATTCATTAGACACGGTGGAATTGGTAATGGCGCTCGAAGAAGAGTTTGGAATCGAGATTCCTGATGAAGACGCCGAAAAAATGACCACTGTTGGCGATGCAATTAAATACATTGAAGAAAAAGCTAAGCAAACAAAATAGTAAGAATTTAACTCAAATTTTTAAATAAATTTCGCCCCGACTCTTTAGTCGGGGCAACTGTTTATGATGAATAACGATATCAGAGTCGTGGTTACGGGTTTGGGCATTATTTCTCCTGTGGGGAATAATACTAAAGACTTTTGGAATGCCATTTTGGAAGGCAAAAGCGGCATTGGTAAGGTTACCCAATTTGATGCCAGCGGCTTCGATTCTAATATTGCCGGAGAAGTAAAAGGTTTTGATCCGCTTACCCATTTTAATAGTAAGGAATGCCGGCGCATGGATAGATTTGTCCAGTATGCCGTTGTGGCGGCACGAGAAGCAGCTAAAGATTCCGGCCTGGATTTTGAAAAAGAAGATAGAAACCGCATCGGAGTTTTTGTCGGCTCAGGCATCGGCAGCCTGCATACGGTCGAAAAAGAATACGAAAATTTCATGAAGCACGGCCCGAAGAAATTTTCTCCTTTCATGATTCCTCTATTAATTGTTAATGAGGCAGCTGGCCATATTTCTATGGATATGAATTTAAGGGGTCCTAATTCCTGTGTGGCTACAGCTTGCGCTTCCGGTTCGCACGCAATCGGCGATGCCGCAAGAATTATTCAACACGGCGATGCCGATGTAATGGTTTGCGGTGGGACTGAGAGCTGTATTACCGTACTTGGAATCGGCGGTTTTTGCGCTTTGAAGGCTTTGTCTACGAGAAATGATGATCCTCAAAAGGCAAGCAGGCCGTTTGAAAGAGACAGAGATGGTTTTGTTATGGCTGAAGGTGCAGGGATCGTAGTGCTTGAAACTTTAGAGCATGCCAAGAAAAGAGGCGCTCATATCTATGCTGAGTTTACGGGATACGGGATGTCGGCAGACGCTTATCATATCACTGCGCCCGACCCGGAGGGCGATGGTGCATCCCGTGCTATGAACATGGCATTGGCTAACGCCAATATTAAGCCGGAAGAGGTTTCCTATATAAATGCGCATGGCACATCGACTTTATTAAACGATAAGATTGAAACTTTGGCAATCAAGCGGAGTTTTGGCGCGCATGCCAAGAAAGTGGCGATTAGCTCCACTAAATCGGTGACTGGTCATCTTTTGGGCGCTGCTGGCGGAGTGGAATTTGTTGCTTCGGTATTAGCGATTAAAAATGATATTATCCCACCAACAATAAATTACGATAATCCCGATCCGGAATGCGACCTGGATTACGTACCTAACAAAGCCCGCCAAGCAAAAGTAAACGTGGCGATGTCCAACTCTTTAGGTTTCGGCGGACACAATGCCAGTTTACTTATCAAGAAATTCAAATAAGGCAACTTTCTAATCCTTATTGCAGAATTTATAATTAAAGATATAATATTAGGTAAATCATGTCTATGACGATTACGGAAAAAATCTTAAGTTCGCATACAGGCAATAAACAATTAAAGCCTGGTCAGTTTATCTTAGCTAAGGTCGATTTGACTTTGGGTAATGATATCACTGCGCCTTTGGCAATAGAGGAATTTGAGAAGCTTGGTCTTAAGAAAGTATTTGATCGCGACAAGATCGCTTTAGTGCCTGATCATTTCTTGCCGGCCAAGGATTTAAAAGCAGCCAATGCCGCCAAAACCTTAAAAAACTTTGCGGCAAAATACAAAATAAAAAATTATTTTGAGATCGGTTGCATGGGCGTAGAACATGCGTTGCTGCCAGAATTGGGATTGGTTGCGCCAGGAGATTTGGTGATTGGCGCAGATTCCCATACATGCACTTACGGTGCGCTTGGCGCATTTTCCACTGGTGTTGGCTCAACCGATTTAGCTGCCAGCTGGGCGCTAGGAAAAGCTTGGTTTAAGGTTCCCGAATCAATAAAATTCGTCTATAGAGGAAGATTTAATAAATGGGTCGGCGGTAAAGACCTGATTTTACACACCATCGCCGATATCGGTGTCGATGGTGCAAGCTATAAAGCTATGGAATTTTCAGGCGTTGCTATTGAAGATTTGGATATGGATGACAGATTCTCCATATGCAACATGGCTATTGAGGCGGGGGGAAAATCCGGCATAATTGCCCCTGATAGAAAAACTTTTGCCTATGTCAGGCATACGCCCAAATATAAATCATTAAGCGAGAAGGCCTGGAAAGAGAAAATTAACAACTGGAGCGATTTAGCCAGCGACAAGGCTGCTAGGTATTCGCAAGTAAAAACTTATGATGTGTCAAAATGGGAGCCGGCAATTGCCTGCCCGCATCTTCCTAGCAACGTAAAACCAATAAGCCAATTGAAGAATGTAAAGTTGGATCAAGTAGTTATCGGTTCTTGTACTAATGGTCGGATTTCGGATTTGAGGATTGCGGCTAATATATTAAGAGGAAAGAAAGTCGCGCGAGGCTTACGTTTGATAGTTTTGCCGGCGACTCAGAAAATTTATCTTGAGGCGATTAACGAGGGCTTAGCCGAGATTTTTATCCGCGCCGGTGGAGTTTTTACGACACCTAGCTGCGGCCCTTGTCTTGGCGGGCACTTGGGAATCATAACCGAAGGCGAAGTTGCCTTGGCAACAACTAATAGGAATTTCCTTGGCCGTATGGGCGATCCCAAGAGCTTTGTCTATTTGTCTAATCCGGCGGTGGCAGCAGCAAGCAGTATAAAAGGAAGAATTACTCATCCTGAGGAGGTCAAATGAAGCCCAAACTTACGGAACGATAGTGAACGTAAGTTTGATGGCTGAATTTGACCCAGCCCTCTACGCGCAATGTATTACGTATATTTACTGAAAGAAAAGGGCAGCAATAAAACTTACATTGGTTTTACTGCTAATTTAGAACAAAGGTTAAAACAGCATAAAGCGACAAAAGAAATCGAACTTATTTATTACGAAGCTTATAAAACCGAGAAAGAAGCTCGGGATAGAGAACGAAAACTTAAAATGTATGGAAGTGCCTGGCGGGCGCTAAGACAGAGATTGCGTATCTCGCTATCGGAATAGCTTAGAGGGCTGGGTTCAATTCGCGCAGACAATTTACGTCACTCTTGTTTCCGTAAATTGTGCGCTCATTGAAGGAGGGTAGAATGGATTTTCAGTTTGATATTGTCATAGGTCCGTTTCTGGCAGTATTCATGATTTGCTGGATCCTTTTTTGCCTGCTGCTTATCTTAAAGCCGTATTTGTGGATTGAAATGCAGAATAAATACTCGCGCCCCTATGGCTTTGAATGGAAGATTACCGATGAGAAGAAGTTTGTTTCTGTCCATAAAAGGGCAGGAATTCTGTTGCTGATTTTTGGCTTGGCATTCGCGCTTATTTTATTAGCTAGAATAATAAAAATTTGAGGACATTTTCATGATTATAAAAGGCAAAGTTCATAGATTTGCTGACGATGTCAATACCGACGAGATTATCGCCGCGCAGTATCTTAATTTGACTAAAGAAGAAGATTTGGGCAAGCATTGCATGGAAACATTGGATAGAGACTTCGTGAAAAAAGTCAAAAAATCAGATATCATCGTCGCCGGCAAGAATTTCGGATGCGGCTCATCGCGTGAGCATGCGCCGCGCGCTATAAAAGGCTGCGGGATTTCTTGCGTTATTGCCGAGAGTTTTGCACGGATATTCTTCAGAAACGCGATAAATATTGGGCTGCCAATATTTGAAATTAAGGATACATCCGATATAAAATCTAACGATTTACTGGAAATCGACGTAGATAAAGGTATAATAAAAAATCTAAACAATAACAAAACTTATCACTCCAGTGCATTTTCTGGTTTCATGCAGGAATTAGTCAATGCCGGCGGATTGATGAATTGGGTACGAAAGAGGAAAAAGTAAAATGAAATCTTACAGAATTGCAGTTATCCCCGGCGACGGGACAGGCCCGGAAGTAGTCAGTGAGGGCTTGAAAGTATTAGAAGCGGTTTCTAAAAAGACTGGTTTTAAATACGAGGCCGTAAATTTCAATTTTGACGGCGACAGGTATTTGAAGACTGGAAAGACCCTGGAAGATAAAGATATTGAAGAACTTAAGAAATATTCTGCGATTTTCTTAGGCGCAATCGGACATCCTGATGTAAAACCCGGGATTCTGGAGACAGGAATCCTTTTAAAATTAAGATTTTCCTTGGACCAATATATCAATTTGCGTCCGATTAGATTATATAATCCGGCATTTTGCCCGCTGAAAGATAAAAAGGCAGAGGATGTGGATTTTGTGGTAGTACGCGAAAACTCCGAAGGCCTATATAAAGGAATGGGCGAGTTTCAAAAGAAAGGCACCAAGGATGAAGTCGCGATTCAGATTTCCTATAATACCAGAAAAGGTGTGGAGCGCTGTATCCGCTATGCCTTTGATTTCTGCCGCAAGCGCAATCGCAAAAAGAAATTAACTCTTTGTGGCAAGACCAATGTTCTTACCTTTGCCTGGGATTTGTGGCAGCGCACCTTTAATGAAGTCGCCAAAGAATATCCGGATATAACTACTGACTATGCCCACGTAGATGCCACAACCATGTGGTTTGTGAAGAATCCGGAATGGTTTGATGTGATTGTCACTGATAATATGTTCGGAGATATTATTACTGATTTGGGCGCTATGGTACAGGGCGGAATGGGAATCGCAGCCGGCGGGAATATCAATCCGCAAGGCGTTTCCATGTTTGAGCCGATCGGCGGAAGCGCGCCGAAATATACCGGTAAGAATGTAATTAATCCACTGGCGGCAATCTGCGCGGTTTCAATGCTTTTGAATGAAATCGGCGAAGAAAAAGCCGGCAAGATGGTGGAAGATGCAGTTATCAAAATCGTGCAGACAAAAATGAAATCTCTGGCAGCTGGGAAGATGGGTTATTCCACAACTGAGGTAGGGGATTTAGTTGTTAAGAATTTATAATTTTTTTAACGCAGATATTCGCAGATTGCACGCAGATGGTCGCAGATTCAGAATATCTGCGAGAATCCGCGTTTGATTTGCGTAAATCTGCGTTAAGAAAAAATAAAACGGAGTTAACATGAAGAAATACAATGTTGCAGTAGTAGGTGTGGGCGTAGTGGGAATCGAGATGCTGCGCAGTTTAAGGCAGCGTAAGTTCCCTGTGGCGGATTTAAGCGTATTTGCGCGCTCGGCAAGGGATATCGAAGTCGATGGCGAGAAAATTTCTGTCAAAGCAACTTCTCCCGAAAGCTTTGAAGGTATAGATATCGCGCTTTTTGCCGGAACTGAAGGCGAAAAGGGCGCAGCAGTAACTTATGGCCCTGAAGCTGTAAAAAGAGGCGCGGTTGTCATCGATAACGGCGCGGATTTCCGCATGGATCCCAAGGTTCCTTTGGTCATACCTGAGGTGAATCCTGGCGATATCAAGAATAATAAGGGAATAATCGCTAATCCGAATTGCTCTACCATTCAGATGGTGGTGACGATTTATCCGATTTATAAGAAAGTTGGGATAAAGCGTATAATCGTTACTACTTTGCAGGCTTCATCCGGCGCGGGAAAAAGCGCGGTTGAGCAGTTAAAAGAGGAAAATAAGAAAATCAACCTCGGAGATTACCAGAATATCCATGTGCATGTGGAAGGCAAGGCCATGCCACAGCAATTGGCCTACAATGTATTTCCTCATATCGGCGGTTTTGCCGACTGTGAATATACCAGCGAGGAATGGAAGCTGGTTAAGGAAACCCATAAGATTATGCACGATGATAAAATCAAGATTTCGGCAACCACTGTTCGGGTTCCGGTGAGGACTGGACATTCTGAGTCGATTTATATTGAAACTACTAAGCCGATTACTCCTGAGGTTGCGCGAGATATTTTGTCCAAGTCCGAAGGAGTTGTCGTGATAGACGATCCCAAAAATAGCCTTTATCCTATGCCTAAGGATGCCGAGGGCAAGGATGAAGTTTTTGTGGGTCGAATCCGCAAGGATCCTTTCGTGAAAAACGGCCTGTGGCTGTGGTGCGTCGCGGATAACCTGCGTAAAGGCGCGGCAACCAACGCTGTCCAGATCGCCGAGCATTTAATATAATCGTTATAAAATGCGCAATATCAAATTAACCATCGAATACGATGGAACGAATTATGTTGGTTTTCAGACGCAGAGGACCAAGGATTACAAATCGCCTACGATCCAGGAGACTTTGGAGGAGGCTTTAAAAAAGGTTTGTAAGCGTAAAACCAATCTTGTTGCTTCTGGCAGAACTGATTCCGGAGTCCATGCATTGGCTCAAGTGGCAAATTTTAAAACCGATTCCAAAATGCCTCTGGATAAGTTTAGAGTTGCCATTAATGCAAATATTCCCGAAGACATTTCGGTTACAAAAGTAGAAGAAGCGGATGCAGATTTTCATTCCCGCTACAGCGCAAAATCAAAAATCTATCGCTATTTGATATTGAACCGGCCGTATCGCTCGGTTTTTGAAGGAAAATACTGCTATCTATTCACCTATAAGTTAGACTTTGATCTAATGAAGCGCGAGATTCGGTGTCTGCTAGGAAAACACGATTTTAAGGCTTTTCAGGCCGCAGACAAAAAGAAAAAGAAATCAGTCCGCACGATAAAAAATATCAAATTATCTAAAAAAAACGACTTAATAATATTTGAAATTGAAGCTGACGGGTTTCTTTTTAAGATGGTGCGAAATATCGTCGGGACTTTGATCGAAATTGGCAGAGGAAGATTCAAAAAAGGTAGCATGAAACGGATTTTAGAGTCCAAAAACCGCAAATTGGCCGGCCCAACCGCTCCTGCGCGCGGTTTATGCCTTTTAAAAGTTATCTATTGACTTCTGGATTAAAAAATGTTATATTTTAACCCTCATATTCGAATAGAATTCAGAAGACAAAAAGGTGCTAATTAATGAATAAAACCTACATAGCTACAGAAAAAGACATTGAACACAATTGGTATATCGTTGACGCCAAGGATAAAATCTTAGGGCGCTTAGCCTCTAAGGTTGCCAGCGTATTAAAGGGGAAGGATAAGGCTTATTATACCCCGCACTTGGACACCGGCGACAGCGTGATTGTGATTAATGCTGCCAAAATCAGGGTGACTGGAAAGAAACTGAAGGATAAGACCTATCTTCATTATTCCGGATATCCCGGCGGAAAGAAAGAATACTCTTTAGAGAATATGCTCAAAAAAAGCCCGCGCAGAGTCCTGGAATTGGCAGTCAAAAGAATGTTACCCAGCAGCAACTTAGGAAGAAAGCTTTTGAAAAAATTAAAGATTTACGACAGCGAAACGCATCCGCACAAAGCGCAGAACCCAGCAGTTTTGGAGGTATAAATCTAATGGTAGAAACAGCAGCAAAGACAGATTTTTGGGCAACAGGAAGACGCAAGAACGCGATAGCACGGGTAAAGCTATCCGCCGGAAAAGGCGGTATTGTTGTTAATGGCGAAACCCTTGAGAAATATTTCCCCAGAGAAACAGACAGAATTTTGATCAAACAACCCTTAGAGGTTACTAACATGTTAACCAATATAGATATAAATGCAAATTTAGTCGGTGGAGGAAAAACTGGCCAGGCCGGAGCACTCAGGCTCGGCATATCTAGGGCTCTTGCATTTTTCAATGAGGCCAACAGGCCTGTATTGAAAAAAGAGGGGCTCCTGCGCCGCGATCCGCGTATGAAAGAGCGCAAAAAATATGGCCAAAAAGGAGCAAGAAAAAGGTTCCAGTGGACTAAGAGATAACAAAATAGATAAAATTTCGAAAACCTTAACGCCATATGAAAATATGGCGTTTTTATTTGTATTTCTCGACGAAAAATTATGTTGACCTCGTCAGGAAATATGATATCATTATTATATTAAATATTTTTTTCTGGTCGACAAAGAAAGGTAGCAATATGTTAAATGTAGGAGTAGTTGGTGCCACAGGATATACCGGCGAGAAGATTCTTGATATTCTGTTGAAGCATCCGCAGGTAAGAATCAGTTATATCTGTGCAAAGATAGATAAGGCGCAGAAAATATCGGAAATTTTCCCTCGATTTGCGGGGAAAATTGACTTGGTTTGCGATAATCTTGACGTCGAGAAAGCTATAAAATCATGCGATTTGATATTTTTGGCAGTGCCACATAAGATTTCTATGGAAATAGCGCCAATATTCTTAAAAGCTAATAAAGTTGTCATCGATTTAAGCGCTGATTACCGGCTTAAAAATACCGAAGAATATAAAACTTGGTATGGATTAGCTCATAAAGATAAAAAGAATTTAGGAATCGCAGTTTACGGACTGCCTGAGCTTTATCGGGAACGGATAAAGAAGGCGAAATTGATCGCTAACCCCGGATGCTATCCGACGGCAGCAATTTTAGCATTAGCTCCAGCCTTGACTGCCGGTATAGTTGATACAAATTCTATTATTATCGATGCAAAATCTGGAGTAACCGGCGCAGGAAGAAAAGCATCTTTGGATTTCTTTTTCTCCGAGATAAATGAAAACCTGAAAGCCTATAAAATCAACGAGCACCAGCATATGCCGGAGATAAACCAGTTTTTGTCGATTCTGGCTTCAAAGAAGATCAACGCGGTTTTTGTGCCGCATCTTATTCCCATGAATAGGGGGATTTTGGAGACGATTTACGTCAAACTTAATAAAGTTAAGTCGGAGAAAGATATTTTAGCGCTTTATAAAAGATTCTATAAAACCGAAAAGTTTGTTAGAGTTTATGATGCTGGGCAGGTTCCTCAGACCAGAAACGTTTTTGATGCCAACTATTGCGATATCGGCATAAAGGTAGATAAGAATAAGAAATTGCTGATTATCGTCGCGGCAATTGATAACTTGATGAAAGGCGCAGCATCTCAGGCCGTACAGAATATGAATATTGTTTGCGGCTTCAAGGAAGATACCGGATTAAAATGAAAATTTTGAGTAAGGCAGTCCTGCCTATTGGTTTTAAAGCAGAAGGAATTAGTTGCGGCATAAAAAGATCGGGTAAAAAGGATTTGGCTTTGATTTATTCTGATTCCGTGGCTACGGCAGTAGGAGTGTTTACAACTAATAAAATCAAAGCAGCGCCGGTAATTATCACAGCCCAACACATTAAAAATGGACGGGCTCAGGCGATTATCGCTAATAGCGGTAATGCTAATTGCATGACCAAGGCCAAAGGATTGAACGATGCTAAAGCCATGGCTTCAAGCGTTGCCAAGGTGTTAAATATAAAAACCAGCGATGTTTTAGTTGCTTCCACCGGAATTATCGGTAAGCCCATGCCAATTGATAAAATTAAAACCGGAATAAGCTATTTGACTAAAAAAATAAATAAAAACGGCCTTAATAACGTAGCAGCGGCGATTATGACTACTGATACCGCGCCGAAAAAAGTTTCTGTGAAGGTCGCTGTAGGCGGAAAATCGTTGACTATAACCGGTATCGCCAAAGGCGCTGGAATGATCGCTCCGAATATGGCAACTATGCTTTCATTTATTGTGACGGATGCGGCTATACCATCGCAAGCATTAAAAAAGCTTCTCAAGGAATCTGTAGATAACTCCTTTAATTCTATTACGATTGATGCCTGCATGAGCACCAATGACATGGTTTTGGTTCTTGCTAACGGAAAAGCCAGAAATATGAAGCTCGATGGTGCCGATTTAAAAGAATTTTCCCAGGCATTGAGCTATGTTTTTTTAGAATTAGCCAAAAAGATTGTTAAGGACGCCGAAGGCGCGACAAAATTTGTTCAGATTAATGTCAGCGGCGCAAAAAATGATAAAATCGCTAAAACTTTGGCTTTTGCTGTTGCCAATTCCAATCTTCTAAAGACCGCGATTTATGGCGAGAATAGAAACTTAGGCAGAATTTTTGCAGCCTTGGGTCAAACCGGAATAAATATTATTGAAGATAAAATTAAAGTCAATTGCAGCTCATTGAAGAAGAAAAATATTAAAATTGATATAAATTTAGGAATGGGTAAATCTGAAGCCACGGTTTATACTTCAGATTTATCCGAAGAATATGTGAGGATTAATGCAAGATATAATTAAAAAAGCCGATGTTTTGATTGAGGCGCTTCCGTACATCCATGAATTCCGCAAGAAGATTTTTGTCATCAAATACGGCGGAAGCATTTTGGGCGATGAGAAAATCCGCAAAAGCGTTTTAGAAGATATAGTTTTCTTGAGTTTTGTGGGGATAAAACCGGTATTGGTCCACGGCGGCGGCCCGAGCATAACCGAGGCCATGAAACAAATAGGAAAACCGGCTCAATTTCACGACGGCATAAGAGTTACTGACGCCGAGACGCTAAAAGTCGTGGCAGAGGAGCTGGTCAAATTAAATCATTTGATCGTCAAGGAAATAAAAGCTTTAAAAGGCGACGCAGGCAGCCTCAATGCGTCGGGAGAAGTAATTAGAGCCAAAAAGAAAGAGCTAAAAGGCAAGGTTGATTTAGGTTTTGTAGGAGAAATATCCGCGATTAACAAACCAAAAATTATGGAAAGATTAAAAGGAGTGCATATTCCTGTGGTTTGCCCAATGGCTAAGGATGCCAAAAGACAGCTTTATAATGTAAATGCCGACGAAGCAGCTTCGGCTATCGCAGTCGCATTGGGAGCTGAAAAATTCGTATTATTGACCAATGTTAAAGGGGTCATGAGAAATATCGAAGATCATGAATCATTTATTTCGTCTTTAAATATCAAGGAAGCAAAGTCATTAATTAAAGAACAGGTAATCCAGGAGGGGATGATTCCCAAGCTTAAGGCATGCCTGCATACTGTAGAAGGCGGGGTTAAAAAGACCCATATTATTGATGCCAAGGTTCCGCATGCTTTGCTTCTTGAAATCTTTACTAACGAAGGTATTGGAACGGAAATCACGCCATGAAAAAACAGGAAATTTTTGACGCTTATAGAGATTATATCCTACCGACTTATACTCGGTTTAATATCATCTTTGTAAAAGGCAAGGGCTCGCGAATCTGGGATATCGACGGCAAAGAGTATCTTGATTTTTTCCCAGGGTGGGGCGTAAGCAATGTCGGCCACTGCCATCCTGACGTTTTATCGGCAGTCCGGGATCAGGTGGGCAAGCTTATTCATTTTCCTAATAATTTTTTTAATCCGCAACAGGCTAAGCTTGCAAAAGAGATTATTTATTGGTCGTTTGACGGCAAAGTATTTTTCTGTAATTCCGGGGCTGAAGCCAACGAGGGCGCGATAAAATTAGCCCGGGCATATGGCAAAGAAAAAAGATATGAAATCATTACTTTTAAGAATTCTTTTCATGGTAGAACGCTGGCAGCTTTAACGGCTACTGGGCAGGACAAATACAAAAAAGGTTTCGCGCCCTTACCTGAGGGCTTTAAGATAGTTGAATTCAATAATCTCAATGAAGTCAAAAATGCCATTAGCGATAAGACCATCGCTATTATGCTTGAGTTGATTCAGGGCGAAGGCGGAATAAATATCGCCGATAAGAATTTTGTTTTGGCTTTAAGAAAACTTTGCGATGAAAAAGACCTGCTTTTGATTTTGGATGAAGTCCAGACTGGCGTGGGCAGAACCGGCAAGATGTTTGCTTTCCAGAATTACGGAATTGAGCCGGATATCATGACTTTAGCTAAAGCTCTCGGTGGCGGACTACCAATCGGAGTAATGGTAGTAAAAAGAAAAATATCTGATACGCTTGGCCCAGGAACGCACGCTTCAACTTTCGGCGGAAGTCCTTTAGTCTGCAAAGCGGCTTTAGGTGTATTAAAGGCGATACAAAAAGAAAAGATGCTTACCAATGTCAATAAGATGAGCGGATATATTTTTGATAAACTGCAAGAATTAAAGAAAAAGCATAATTCTATCGTCGATATCCGAGGCATGGGATTTATGTTTGGTGTGGAATTGAACATCGAAGGAAAATCGATTGTAGAAAAGGCTCTCGAACAAGGGATGTTGATTAATTGCACGCATGAAAAGGTCTTAAGACTTATGCCGGCGTTAAATGTGACCAAAAAGCAGATCGATAAAGCGATGTATATTCTGGATAAAGTTTTAAGTTAACAAAGGAAAATATGAAAAAAGACCTAATTAGTATTAATGATTTATCAGCAAAAGAGATCGAAGGTATTTTTGATCTGGCATCCAAGATCAAAAAGAATAAGTCAGCTTACGCCAATAAACTTAAAGGCAAATCTGTTGCCCTGATATTTCAGAAGCCATCGAATAGAACCCGGGTTTCCTTTGAGGTGGGAGTTTGGCAACTAGGTGGAAACTGCATTTATCTTGGTCCTGGCGAAATCAATCTAGGGGTAAGAGAAACGGTTGAGGATGTCGCCAAAACATTATCAAGATACCTGGATGCAATCGTAGCTAGAACCTTTAAACACAGCGATGTCTTGGATCTGGCAAAGTATTCTAAAATTCCGGTGATAAACGGCTTAAGCGATCTTTCTCATCCTTGCCAAGGTTTGGCGGATTTGTTTACCATCAAAGAAAAGCTAGGGAAGCTCAAAGGTATAAAGCTTGCTTATATCGGCGATGGAAATAATGTCTGTCATTCTTTGATGTATGGCTGCGCAAAATTAGGTGTGGATTTGAAAGTCGCCACGCCCAAAGACTATGAGCCGAACAAAAAGGTGGTTAGAGAATCAGGGTTCTCATTAAAAAATATATCCAACAATCCTAATGAAGCTGTTGAGTCGGCGGATGTTATCTATACTGATGTCTGGGCGAGCATGGGAGAGGAATCAGAGGCTGAGGAAAGAAGAAGGATTTTTAAGGATTTCCAGATAAATGGAAAATTAGTTTCAAAGGCAAGAAAGAATTATTTATTTATGCATTGTCTGCCGGCACATCGGGGAGAAGAGGTCTCATCTGACGTCATGGATAGCAAAAACTCCATAGTTTTTGACCAGGCAGAAAATAGATTACACGTCCAAAAGGCAATTTTATTATTTTTATTGGCATAATACGGAGGCTAATATGATAACTGAGAAGAGTAAGAAGTTTCTAAGGGGCTCAAAGGCCTTACGGTATTTCTTTTTGATATTTGGCTTGGCCTCTTTTTTGGCTTCGATTATTGTGCCGCTAGTACTTGTTGGTAAAATTGAAACTTCGGTAGGTAAGGCCTATGTAAAAACGATAATGAAGATAAGTGCCGTTAATACAAATACAGAATTAGAGTTAAGGATAAAAAATACGCTTCTGATTTCTTTAAGGAAATTTTATATGTACGTGCTTGATTCAAATGGGTTGTTTTTAAGGTTGTACCCAGCGTTATTTTTTACTAGCGGTGTATTTTGTTTAAGCTTCTTTCTAATAATGAAACGCTATTCAGATATTATCAAAGAATCTGGCATAGAAAGTTAAATTGGGGATGATATAATGAAGAAAGTTCTTTTAGCATATTCAGGAGGCCTGGATACTTCCTGTTGCGTGACTTGGCTTAAAGAAAGAGGATTTAAAGTCATCTGTTTTATCGCTGATCTCGGCCAGCAAGAGAATTTAAATAAGATTAAAGTCCGGGCGATAAAAACCGGAGCTTCCAAGGTCTACGTTAAAGATTTAAGACAGGAATTTGTTAAGGATTTTATACTACCCACTTTAAAGGCTGATGCGATTTATGAAGGCAAATATTTATTGGCTACGGCTTTGGGCCGGCCATTGATTGTAAAATATTTGGTGGATATCGCCCATAAAGAAAAGGCAAAATATGTGGCTCACGGTTGTACGGGAAAAGGAAACGACCAGGTCAGATTCGAAGGCGGAACCAAGACTCTGGATCCAAAATTAAAAACTATCGCGCCAGTAAAAATCTGGGATTTGAAATCTCGAGAAGAAGAGATTGATTACGCCAAAAATAAAAGAATCCCAATAGATGTCACTAAGAAAAAGATTTACAGTATCGACAAAAATCTCTGGGGAGTAAGTATTGAGTGCGGCGCTTTGGAAGATCCTTGGGCCGAGCCGCCCAAGAGCGCATATCAGTGGACGAGCGCTCCGGAAGATGCGCCATCAAAGCCTGAATATGTAGAGATTTATTTTGAAAAAGGTGAGCCCAAGAATATTAACGGTAAAAGCTATTCTCTGATAAATTTGATTAAGAAGCTTAATGACATCGGCTCAAAGCACGGAATCGGCAGAGCAGATTCGATTGAAAACAGAGTAATCGGGTTAAAATCCAGAGAGATTTACGAAGCGCCGGCAGGAACAATTTTGCATTTGGCGCACAAAGAACTTGAGAGCATGGTCTTAGACGGCGACACGCAGCATAATAAGGAATTAATCGCCATAAAATACGCCAAGCTGATTTATGCCGGCAGATGGTTTATCAAAGAGAAAAAAGCTTTGGATAAATTTATCAACCAGACTCAAAAGAATATCACCGGAACCATACGGTTAAAATTGTATAAAGGAAGCTGTGTTGCGGTGGGGAGAAAATCAAAATATTCTTTGTATAATAAGAAATTGGTAACTTATAGTTCAATTAAAGGAGTAAAATGAAGAAGCTTTGGGGAAGCAGATTTGCCAAAAATACAAGCAGTCTGGCCGATCAATTCTCTTCTAGTATCGCCTTTGATAAAAGATTGTCGATACATGATGTAAAAGGCAGCATTGCTCACGCGAAAATGCTGGGTAAGTGTGGAATCATAAGCTTAAAAGAATCGCAGAAGATAGTTGGTGGCTTGAATGCTATTCTGGAAGAGATTTTATCCGGAAGATTTAAATTTGATACAAAGGCAGAAGATATCCATACAAATATCCAGAATGCCTTAAATAAGAAAATCGGGTTAGTTGCCGATAAACTTCATACGGCGCGATCAAGAAATGACCAGATTGCCCTGGATATGAAAATGTATACTTTGGCAGAGCTAAAAAACCTTGTTACATTAACAAAGGATTTGCAAGTTTCGATTTTAAAATTTGCACAAAAAAATAATGATGTAATTATTCCCGCATATACGCATTTACAGCCGGCGCAAGTTGTTCTTTTGGCGCATCATCTTCTTGCGTATTTAGAGATGCTTCAGCGGGATGTCGAAAGATTGAATGATACGTACAAAAGAACCGATGTGATGCCGTTAGGCAGTTGCGCCCTGAGCGGAACGACCCTGCAGACCGATAGAGTTTTTGTGACCAAAGAATTGAAATTCAGCCAAGTGACTAGCAATAGTATTGATTCTATCTCCGATAGAGATTTTGTTATGGAGACGCTATCGGACTTGGCGATTTTATCGGTACATTTATCACGGCTTGCAGAAGACCTGATTTTATGGTCTACTAAAGAATTCGATTTTGTGGAAATCGACTGGAGTTTTTGCACCGGTTCCTCGATAATGCCACATAAAAAAAATCCTGACATCTTGGAATTGATTAGAGGCAGCGTGGGGAAAATTCAAGGAGATTTATCCAATGTTTTAATTATGATGAAGGGCCTGCCTTTATCATATAACCGGGATATGCAGTTGGACAAGCCTCCTTTATTCAATGCCGTCGATACTGTGAAGGAGATATTGGTGATTTTCGCAGAGCTGTTTAAGAATATCAAAGTGAATAAAACATCTATCGCCAAAAGGATAGATGATGAGTCGCTTTTTTCCGTTGATGTAATGGAATACCTGATTAAAAAAGGAGTTTCCTATAGACAGGCGCATGACACCGTAGGAAGGATGGTCAGAAACTGCCTAGATAAAGGAATATGTATTTCCGGATTAAGATTAGAAGAGTTAAAGAAATATTCAGATAAATTTAGTACGGATTTTAAGAATTTACTGAATGCCAAAGTTTCTGTAAGTTTAAAGAGATCATATGGCTCAACAAACCCCGTTTTAGTAAAAAAACAAATTGAGAATTGGAAGAAAAGATTAAATGCACGATTTTAAGTATATAGGAAATAGGTTTTACTGTGAGTCTTTAAATGTTGAATCCGTGGCTAGGAAAGTAGGCACGCCATTTTATCTTTATAGCCATAAGACGCTTCTCGATCATTTCAGGAAGATACAGAGGGCATTTAAGGATATCGATCCTTTGATTTGTTTTTCTATGAAGGCAAATTCCAGCCTGGCATTAGTCCGTGCTTTGGTTAATGCCGGCGCAGGCCTAGATATTGTTTCCGGCGGAGAACTATTTAAGGCCTTAAAAGTCGGCTGCCCAGGAAATCGCATTGTCTATGCCAGCGTAGGAAAGACCGAAGAAGAGATCCTTGAGGCAATCAAAAAAGGAATCTTATTCTTTAATGTTGAGTCGCTGCCCGAATTAGACTTAATAAATGAGGCATCGCACAGGCTTAATAAAGTCACACAGGTTGCAATCCGCATCAATCCTGATGTTGAGCCGGGAACGCATCAATATATAACTACAGGGAAGCTCACCAACAAGTTCGGTATGGATTTCTTGACAGCGCGAAAGATTTTTGAGCAGCGTTCAAGATTCGGTAATCTAAATATAAATGGTATACACATGCATATCGGTTCGCAGATTATTGACGGGGCACCATTCCTAGACGCTATCAGAAGAGTCATCCGTTTTATAGATAATCTTAGGTTTTTGGGCATCAGGTTAGAATATTTAAATATCGGCGGTGGCTTGGGAATAATTTATAAGGATGAAAAGCCGCAGACTGCCGATCAGTTTGCCCAAGCGGTCTTACCGCTTCTAAAAAAGACAGGCTTGAAGATTATCCTGGAGCCAGGAAGGTTTATCGTGGGAAATGCCGGAATTTTAGTCACCAAGGTGCTTTATATTAAGAAGTCGGTTGAGAAAACATTTGTTATCGTTGATGCCGGGATGAATGATTTGATTAGGCCTTCGCTTTATCAGGCTTATCATGAGATTTTGCCCTTAAATAAATATTCTTCCAGGCCGATAAAGGCGGTGGATGTTGTTGGCCCAATTTGCGAAAGCGGAGATTTTTTTGCTAAAAATCGTAAGATGTGCCTGCCTAATGAAGGAGACCTACTAGCTATTATGAGCGCCGGGGCTTATGGCTTCAGTATGTCTTCAAATTATAACAGCAGGAAGCGCACTTGCGAAATTCTGGCTAAGGGGAGTAAGTTTGCGGTAATCAGGAAAAGGCAGTCCTATCAAGATCTGGTTGAAGGCGAGACCATACCTAATTTTATAAAATGAAGAAAATAAACTTTACCAAGATGGTGGCAAGCGGTAATGATTTTATTGTTATTGATAAGCCGGTAACTAATCCGCATTTATTAGCCAGACGGGTTTGTGAACGCAAGACTGGTATCGGCGCAGACGGGCTTTTGCTTATCCGGAAGATAAGCAGCAAGGATTTCAGGATGCGCATTTTTAATCCTGACGGCTCGGAAGCCGAGATGTGCGGAAACGGCGCGCGCTGCCTGGCAATTTATGCTGGTGAGAAATTTAAATCCAAGAATTTAAGATTGTTTACTAGGGCAGGAATTATTGAGGCTAAAATAAATAAGGATGTCGCCAAGATAAAGATGTCGCATCCCAAGGATTGTCAGCTTGATATCTCGGTACAACTTCCGCAAAGGTCTTTAAAAGTAAATTACATCGATTCTGGAGTTCCGCATGTGGTAGTATTCGTAGAGGGCTTGAATAAAATCGATGTGGCCAATATCGGCCGGCAGATTAGATATCACAAAAGATTCTCTCCTCGCGGGACGAATGTCGATTTTGTCGAGGTTTATGACCGGGATTCTATCGGAGTACGCACTTACGAGAGAGGTGTGGAGGGAGAAACCCTTGCTTGTGGTACTGGCGTAGTGGCTTCAAGCTTAATCGCATTCTTGAAAATTTTTGAAGGTAAACCCAAACCAAAAAGTTTCTTGATGAAGGCAAAGACATTAAGCACGGAAGTGCTCAATATTTATTTTAATTATAAAGATAATAAATTTTATGATGTTTGGCTGGAAGGAAAAGTCAAAAATATTTGCAAGGGGGAATATAATGTTTGATGGTTCATTGGTAGCGATAGTCACGCCTTTTAAGAATGGGAAGATTGACGAGAAAAAGTATGCGGAATTAATCGAATTCCAGATTAAGAATGGAACAAGTGGGATAGTGCCCTGTGGCACAACCGGAGAATCGCCTACTTTGAATTTCGAAGAGCATGATCGGGTGATTGAATTGACTGTTGAGATAGTCAATAAAAGAGTTCCCGTTATGGCCGGAACGGGTTCTAACTCCACCGAAGAAGCGATAATGCTTACTAAGCATGCAGAAAAGGTCGGAGCTGATGCGTCATTACAGGTCAGCCCTTATTATAATCGGCCGACGCAAAAAGGGCTGTATTTGCATTTTAAGGCGATTGCCGATTCAGTCAAGATACCGATTATCCTTTATAATATTGCCGGAAGGACAGGAGTAAACATTGAGCCTGAGACTATTGCTAGGCTCGCCAATGATTGCAAGAATCTTGTAGGCGTCAAGGAGGCTTCGGGTTCTTTGGACCAGATGTCAAGGATTAGGCAGATTTGCCCTAAGAGTTTTCAATTGATTTCTGGCGATGATTCTTTGACCTTGCCGCTTATGGCTATTGGCGGAATAGGAGTAATTTCCGTCGTCGCCAATATTGTCCCGCGCGATGTAGCCAATATGGTCAGTGAATTTAAGAAAGGGAATATTCAGAAGGCCGAAGAAATCCACTATAAGCTCCTGCCTCTAACCAAGGCGATGTTTATTGAAACCAATCCTATCCCGGTAAAGACCGCGATGGGATTACTAGGTATGTGCAGTCCGGATTTGAGGCTGCCGCTATGCACCATGTCAGATGAAAATCTGGAGAAAGTTAAGAAGGCTTTAAAGGATTACGGTTTATTGAAAGGCAAATGAAGCCCAAACTTATGGAACGGAAGTGAACGTAAGTTTGTAGGCTGAATTTGCCCCGCCCTCTAAGCGTTGGCATTGGGTGGGAAACGCAAAAAAGATTATTTCGTTCTCTAAAACGTTAAGTTTAAATTGCGGGCATAGAGGGCGGGGTTTAATTTGCGCTTATAACTTACGTCGTTTCTAACTCCGTAAGTTATGCGCTCATTAAAAAGGGGTAAAATGATAAAGTTAGCAGTAAGCGGTTGCGCAGGAAAGATGGGTGCTCGGATTATCGATTTAGCTCTATCTGATGAAGATTTCCGGGTAGTTGCTGCTATTGAAGCCAAAGGCCATCAGGCGATAGGCAGCAAAATCGGCAATATCAAGATTAGCGATGATTTGTCCGTGGTTAATCTGGCGGATTGTTTGATTGAGTTTACATCGCCAGAAGCAACAATAGAACACCTTAACGCTTGCGTAAAATATAGAAAGTCAATGGTTATCGGGACTACAGCTATGAATGATGAGCAAAAGAAAATAATCGCTGATTCCGCTAGAAATATTGCAGTTGTCTTTTCACCTAATATGTCGATAGGAGTTAATTTGTTATTTAAACTTGCTCAGGAAGCGGCGAGCAGAATTCCCGATTATTCGGTCAAGATTATCGAGGCTCATCATGTGCATAAAAAGGATGCCCCGTCGGGAACGGCAAAGCAGCTGGCGCAAGTAATTAAGGATTCTGCAGGAAAAGATGTCTCGGATATCCAATCGATACGCGAGGGCGAGATAATTGGAGATCACGAGGTTATCTTTGAAAGCCAGTGGGATACGATTAAGCTTAGCCATTCTGCAAAAACCAGGGATATTTTTGCCAAAGGCGCCTTAACGGCAGCTAAGTTTTTACAGGGTAAGAAATCGGGACTTTTTAGTATGCAGGATGTTTTGGAAACCATAAAGAAATAAGATGGCAAAAAAAGATTATTCTAAGGTTATCAAAAAGTGGATACTTTATGCCTGCATTGCCATAGTCGTGGCATGGGCTGGGTCTATTCCGTTGAAATATTACAGGATTTATTCAGCCAATAAGAAATATCTCGCGGATTTTGTAAAAGTCAAAGATTACAATTTTAATATTTATAAAACTAACGCTGCTATAAATGTGGCGATTGAAAATTACGGCAATAGGCTTTTAGACAGTATAGTTTTAAAGATTGAATACTACGATTCAAAAGATAATATGCTAGCAATGGATTATGCCAACGTTCTCAAGATGTCTAAGGATGTTTTATATCCGAAGGCAGGCAAGGTTTTTCGAATAAGCGTGACCTGTCCCGAAAATACATCCAAGATAAAATTAAAGATAAATTAAAGGAGACTAATGTCTTTAAACATCGATTTTTCGGAGAGGCTCAAGAAATTGCCGCCTTATTTATTTGTGGAAATAGATAGGGCAAAAAGAGAAGCAAAGGCGCAGGGTCGGGACATTATAGATTTAGGAATCGGCGATCCCGATTTGCCAACGCCTAATTTTATTATTGAAGCGTTAGACAAAGCAGCGTCGTTAGGAGAAAATCATCATTATGCTTTGGATGCGGGTCTTCCAAGATTGCGTTTGGCAATTGCAGGTTGGTACAAGAGGAGATTCAATGTAGATTTAAATCCTGATTCGGAAGTGCAACCTTTGATTGGTTCAAAGGAAGGAATCGCACATTTGCCTCTGGGAATAGTAAATCCCAAGGATAAGGTTTTGGTGCCGCAACCAGGTTATCCACCGTATCTTTCCGGGACAATTTTTGCCGAGGGTAAACCAGTAATTATGCCGCTAAAGTCTAAGAACAATTTCCTCCCCGATTTAGCCAAGATGCGTGAGGCAAAGGGGGTAAAATTAATGTTTCTTAATTATCCCAATAATCCTACTAGCGCAGTTGCTTCCCGAGATTTCCTAAAAGAAGTTGTTTCTATTGCAAAAGAAAACGAGACAATTATCGCTTATGATAATGCTTATTCGGAGATTTATTTTGATATTGATAAGCCGCCAAGCATCTTTGAAATCGAAGGTGCCAAGGATGTGGCAGTGGAATTTCATTCGCTTTCCAAGACATTTAATATGACTGGCTGGCGCGTGGGCTGGGTTTGCGGCAATAGTAAAGTCGTGGCAGCCTTGGCCAAGGTTAAGGCCAATGTTGATTCAGGTATATTTCAGGCGCTTCAGCTAGCAGGAATAGCTGCCTTGGAGGCTGACGATAGTTTTCCGGAACAGATGCGCAGGATGTATCATGAAAGAAGAGATTACCTGGTTAATGGCTTAAGAAATATCGGCTGGAAGATTGATCCGCCCCAAGCGACATTTTATGTTTGGGCAAAACTTCCCAAGAAGTTTAATTCATCCATGGAGGCGGCTAAGGCATTCTTGGATCAATCGGACATTATTCTTACGCCAGGAGTAGGTTTTGGCCAAGACGGAGAAGGGTATCTGCGGATGGCTTTAACTGTATCCAAAGATAGAATAAACCAGGCAGTGGATAGAATTAAAAAAATACTTTAGTGGTGAGAATATATCTAGGCATAGGTTCAAATCTAAAAAACAGAAGAGAGAATATCAGAAAAGCATTAGCTCTTTTAAAAGATAATAAAATAAGATTGAGAAAACTTTCTAGGATAATCGAAACCGATCCCGTCGGCGGGCCAAAGCAGGGCAAATTTCTGAATGCAGTTTTGGAGGCAGATACCAATTTAAGGCCGCGCAAACTACTGGATACACTAAAGAATATCGAAAAGCAGCTTGGACGAAAGAAAACTGTGCGTTTCGGTCCACGGACTATTGATTTAGATATCTTGCTTTACGATCGGGCTATAATCAATTCAAAAGAATTAATAGTCCCACATCCGAGGATGAATGAAAGAGATTTTGTATTAAGACCTTTAAGGGAAATCGCGCCCAATATTGTAATACCGAATAACAAAATGAAGACAGTCAAAAAGATCTCCAGGATTCAGGAAATAGCCGGGGATTTAAAGAAAAGAGGCAAGACTATCGGTTTTGTCCCTACAATGGGCTATCTGCATGAAGGTCATCTTGCTTTGATGCGCCAGGCAAAAAAAGATTGCGATGTTTCTATAATAAGTATCTTTGTCAATCCTACCCAGTTTGGTCCACACGAAGACTTTAAAAAATACCCAAGAGATTTAAAACGTGATGAAAAATTAGCGCGCCTTGCAGGCGTGGACGTTATTTTCTATCCTTCGGTAAAAGAAATGTATCCCGAACAATATCTTACCTATGTTAATGTTGAAGAAATTACGAAGGGATTATGCGGTGCTTCGCGGCTAGGCCATTTTAAAGGCGTAGCAACAATCGTGTCTAAATTATTTAATATCGTCCAGCCGGATATCGCATATTTCGGGCAGAAAGATGCACAGCAGGTAAAAGTGATCCAGCAGATGACAAGAGATTTGAATATCCCAGTTAAAATAAAAATGATGCCGATTGTACGCGAAACAGATGGTCTTGCCATGAGCTCAAGGAATAAATATCTTAGCCCACAAGAGAGAGATGATGCAGCTGTTCTATCGGAAAGCCTAAGAAAAGCCAGGCAAATGATAGAAAGCGGGGTAAGTTCAAGCCCTGCAATTATCGCCCACATAAAAGATCTAATAAAAACTAAGAAAAATGCCAAAATAGATTATGTAGCTTGCGTTGATTTCAATACGCTTAAGCCGGTCAATAAAATACATAAAAACACGCTTATTGCTTTGGCGGTTTGGGTAGGAAAGACAAGATTAATTGATAATATAATCGTAAAATGACAGCGACAAAAACAAAATTAAAAATAGGTATTGTGGGTTGTGGGGCAATAGGTTCAAGATTGGCTAAGGCAGTCGTGGTTAACTTCGGTGATAAGGCAGAACTTTCGGGTATCTATGATGTCAATCTTGAAAAGGCTCATAATTTAGCTAGCGAATTAAAAATAAACAATATTGTCGTTTCAACTTTAGACGATTTAATCAAAAGATGTGATTTTGTTATTGAGTCTGCAAGCGCAAAGTCTTCCAAGTCTATTGCCAAATCCGTCGTTGAAGCAGGCAAAGATATATTAGTGATGAGCGTTGGCGGGATGCTTGAAGCCCAGGATGTTTTTAAATTAGCTAAAGATAAAAGTTGCCATATATATTTTCCTTCAGGAGCGATCGCCGGTCTAGATGCGATTAAAGCGGCATCTTTCTCAAACATTAATAATATTACTATTACTACCAGAAAACCGCCTTCTGGATTAAAAGGCAACGAATACCTATTGAAAAATAATTTTGATTTGGATCATATTCAAAAAGAAACTATTGTTTTTGAAGGAAGCGTCGATAAAGCAGTCGAATTATTCCCTCAGAATATCAATGTTGCCGCAACACTTAGCTTAGCCAGCGGCTGCAAAGATAAGATTAAAGTTAAGATAGTTACTTCTCCGGAATATAAACGAAATTCCCATGAAATTATCGCGGAGGGAGATTTCGGTGCTATAAAGACCTGCACTGACAATCTTCCTTGTCCGGATAATCCTAAGACAAGTTTCTTGGCAGTGCTTTCAGCTACGGCGATGCTAAAAAATATTTTAGAGCCTGTTAAAATTGGGACATAGAAGGGGGGTGAATTAGTTATGGCAATGAAAGTCGCAAAGGTTGGAGTCAAAAAGGTGAAAGGCTACCTTTATTTCGTCGACAAAAAAGGCGATGTTTCCAGAGCTAAGATGGCACGCGGAAAGAAAAAAGGCGGAAAGCCGGAAAAGGTAGCAAAGGTAGGGGTAAAGAAGAAAGTAGGATTCCTCTATTTCATCGATAAGAAAGGTGACATCTCTTGCGCCAAGATGGTGCGTGGAGGTAAAAAGAGGAGATAAACTGTTTTAAAAATGGCCCCTGCACATCTTTTACAAAATGAGATTGCAGGGGCCATTAAAAATAAGGAAGCAAAATGGAATTCAAGAAAGTAATGGTCCTTATCCCGACTTATAATGAAAAAGATTCTATCGAGAATATAATTTTCCAAATTTTTAACCATAACCCGGGTTTCTTCGTAACTGTAATTGATGACAATTCTTCTGACGGTACTGGTCAGCTCGTCGATAGATTAAAAGAAACGTTTAAGAATCTGTATATAATCCACAGAAACGGCAAGCTCGGCCTCGGCACTGCCTACATCGAAGGTTTTAAATATGCTATCTCACAGGGGATGGATTTTGTTATCCAGATGGACGCAGATTTCTCTCACGACCCAAAATACCTCGCAGATATGTTAAAAGAGACGGAATATTCCGATGTGGTTATTGGCAGTAGATACGTTAATGGTGTCAGGGTGGATAACTGGCCATTCAGAAGATTGCTGCTTAGCAAGATAGCCAACATCTATGTTAGGATGGTAACCGGGATACCTATTGAAGACGCTACCAGCGGTTTTAAATGTATAAAGACTCAAGCGATAAGGTCGCTTGATTTGGATAAAATTATTTCTAACGGGTATGCATTCCAGGTAGAAGTCGTATTTAAATTATTTAGGAAGGGATTCAAAATCAAAGAGTTCCCAATCGTCTTTTACGAACGTGAGCAAGGCCGTTCCAAGATGAGCAGGAAAATTGTTTTTGAGGCAGTTTGGAAGGTTTTGTGGCTTAAATTAAGCAGCTTTTTTATTAAATAATTTATGATTAATTGCAGCATAGGAATTATTGCATATAATGAGCAGGCCAATATCGGCCAATTGCTAGAGAGTCTGGTTAAACAGGACTTATTTAAAGTAAAAATTAATAAGATAGTAGTAGTGTCTAGCGGTAGTACCGATAATACCAACAGGATTGTTGAAGAATGGGCGAGAACAGACAATCGCATCACTTTGTTTGCGCATAACCAGAGAAAGGGAAAATCTATAGCAATAAATGAATTCCTTAATTTAGCCGAGGAAGAAATCGTGGTTGTTTCAAGCGCGGATATCTTGCCGGATAAAAATACCATAGAAAATCTTGTCGCTCCGTTTTTAGACAAAGAAATCGGCATGACTGGTACTAGGTCATTACCTGTTAACAGTTCCGATACTTTTATCGGTTTTGCGGTGAATTTGCTTTGGCAGCTGCACCATTTTGTCGCTCTGGAAGCGCCAAAATTGGGAGAAATGATCGCCTTCAGGAATATTGTTGAAAGTATCCCGGGAGATAGCGCAGTTGATGAGGCTAGCTTTGAAGCAATAATTTCTCAAAAAGGATTAAAGTTAAAGTATGTTCCCGAGGCAGTGGTAAGAAACAAGGGGCCGGAGAATATAAAGGATTTCATAATGCAGAGACGCAGAATTTGCTCCGGTCATCTATGGCTTAAAGAAAAAACCGGATATGAGGTTTCAACAAATAAAATTTTTAGAATCCTTAGGTTATTGCCGCGCGCAGTAAGGTTCAATATTAAGAATTTGTTCTGGACTTTCGGAGTTATGCTCCTAGAATTCTGGGCGCGTTGCCTTGGCACTTTCGATATTTATATATTAAAGAAAAATCCTTACATTTGGCAAACCGCAAAATCAACCAAGCAGCTACAATGATTATTCCGATTAAAATTATTAAATACAATTTAGCCAGGAAGTTTAACCTAAATCCGCCTTTCCCTATGAATTTGACGGTTAGTGTTACTTTTAGGTGCAATTCCCGTTGTCAAACTTGCCATATATATAATAAGAAGAGCGAAGAATTAAGCAGGGATGAGCTTGGTCAGGTCTTTAAATCTATCGGAAAAAACCAGATATATTGGATAACCTTTAGCGGAGGGGAAGTTTTCTTAAGAAATGATTTTGTGGATATCTGCGAAAGTGCTTATATAAATTGCCAGCCAAAAGTAATCACCATACCCACAAATGGTTTATTATGCGAAGTTATTCCGGATAAAGTCAAAAAAATCTTAGATATCTGCAAAAAAACAAAAGTTGTAATTAATCTGTCTTTGGACGATATCAAAGAAAAGCATGATTTTATTCGGGGAGTTGAAGGAAATTTCGTTAAGGCGTTGAATACTTATCGAGCCTTGAAAAGCTTGAAGGCGCATAATTTGGTTTTAGGCGTGCACACCGTTATCTCTAAGTTTAATGTAAAAAGATTACCGGAGATCTATAATTTTGTGATGAATGAATTGGGCCCTGATTCCTATATCACCGAGATCGCAGAAGAAAGGGAAGAGTTGGGTACTGTAGGTTCCGATATTACTCCAGCGGTTGAAGATTATTGTCAGGCCATAGATTTCTTAGTAGATAGTATTAAAAAAATTAAGTTTTCAGGTTTGGCTAAAACTACTGAGGCATTTAGGATAAGGTATTACGAAATGGTAAAAAAGATTTTGCAGGATAAGAAACGGGTCATCCCTTGTTATGCCGGATTAGCATCTTGCCATATCATTCCTAATGGCGATGTCTGGGCCTGCTGTATAAAATCAGAGAAAATAGGAAATCTTAAAGAGGCGGGTTATGATTTCAAGAAAATCTGGAGAAGCAGCAGGGCAGTTGATATACGCAAGAAAATAAAAAATAGTGATTGTTTTTGTCCTTTAGCAAATTCTTCATATACGAATATGTTGTTAAACGCAAAATGTCTATTAGGAATAATGAGGAAGGCTTGAAATGAAGATCCTGTTGATGGTTCCGCCCGGAATTTTTCTTCAAGGTGAGATTCCTTTTTGTACTTTTCCTTTAGGCATAGGATACTTGGCATCAGTTTTGAGAGAAAATAATCATGAGGTTTCGGTAATTGATTGTTTAACTGAAGACCAGACAATCAATAATTATGAAGATGGAATGTGCAGAATAGGAATGCCCTGGGATATGATAAAAGAGAAGATAAAGCTTATAGGACCTGAATTAGTTGGGATCAGTAACAGCTATTCAGTGCAGGCGCCGAGTGTTTTACAGCTGGTCGATTTTGTAAAAAGAAACTGCAATGCCAAAGTCGTACTGGGGGGAGCGCATCCTTCAGCTATACCTCATGAGATCTTGAAAAATAAGAATATTGATTTTGTTATCATAGGAGAAGGAGAAAAGTCTTTCTTGTCATTGGTTAACAATTTAGAAAAAAAACAAAGCCTTGATACTGTAGAAGGCTTATCGTATAAAAATAATGGAACTATCAAAGTTAATCCTAAAAAAGATTATATTTCTGATTTAGATAATATTCCGTTTCCAGTATGGGATTTATTTCCTGCTAAAGAAAAATATTTGCATTCTAAGAACCCTCATAGCAACTTTTTGAGGCGAACCCCCTATATGCCGGTTTTGACGTCTAGAGGTTGTCCGGGTAATTGTATATTTTGTTCAATTCATGTTTCTTTTGGCTATAGATGGCGCTCAAGAAGTTGCCAGAATGTTGTTGATGAAATAGAGCTGCTAGTTAAAGAACATGGCATAAAAGAAATACATTTTGAAGATGATAATCTCACATTTGATAGGGCAAGAATGATGGATATATGCAACGAAATTATAGCTCGAAAAATCGATATTGCCTGGACCACACCCAACGGCGTACATATCTCTAATTTAGATGAGGAACTATTGAGCAAAATGAAAGAGAGCGGTTGCTACCGTTTGTTCCTTGGTATTGAATCTGGCAATGCCAATGTACTTAGAAACATCATAAAGAAAAAAGATATCTCTTTAGATGAGGTCAAATCGAAAATAAGACTTATGAAGAAGCTAAAAATAGAAACTGTTGGTTTTTTTGTCATCGGCTTGCCTGGCGAAACAAAAAAAGAAATAAGAGATACCATCAACTTTGCTTGTTCCTTGGGGTTGGATGACGTACTTTTTAATATCGCTTCCGCATATCCCGGGACCGATTTATGGAGATTTTATAATAAAGATGACAATTCGTCTTTGGATTATTATGCCAGATTAAGACCAAAGTGCGCCGCGCAATCAACCGATTTATTAACTGCTGATGAGATTGAAAGCCTGCGTAACGAAGCTTACTTAAAATTCGAGATGCATAAATTCTTCCGCAACCCAGTGAGATATATCTTGATAAAAGAGAATTTATTAAATTGGAAAAGGTATTTAAGATATTTTTTTACTTCACTTATCAATAAGAAGTTCAAAAAAATAAAACAATTTAGAAACTGCTAAAAATGGGAAGAAAACAGAATTTAGATTTATATAATAAATATGACGACGGGCTAGGCGGCGCCTATGAAAGGCTGGCCATATTCCATGTCTTGGATAGAGTTTGCAAAATAAACAACGTTAAAAAAATTCTCGAGTTAAACGCTACATTTATATGCGGCGTTCCTGCTTTTAGTAGCGTCTTGCTTGCTTTAGCCGGCTATGACGTTACGATACTTGTCCATTCAAGAGATTACCAAGAAGCGCTGAGTATCTGGAAGGGAGCAGGCTTGTTGGATAGGGTAAAGATAATAGAGCATAATGATGATTTGCATGCAAATTTAGAATCTAATTCTTTTGATTTGGTTTGGAACCATCTGGTGATTGAACAGTACGACAGTCCGTCGCCTTTAGACCTATTATTAGAAATGAAAAGACTTTCGCGAAAGTTGGTTTATACCAGTACGCTCAATCCTTATGGAATAGGGTATTGGATTCACAATCTCGTGCATAAAATCAGAAGGAAACCTTGGGATCACGGCAATATAAAATTTATGACCATAACAGGGATGAAAAAATATTATAAGGAAGCAGGCTTGCGAGTCATAGATTCCAACGGTGTTGATAATCCGCCATGGCTGGATACGGGAGATTCAATGATACAAGGCAGCATGACATATGTCAAAAATGCTGTCGGTAAAAAATGGCTTTGGAGCATACTTGATCCTGATATTGACAAATATCTTCCTATTAGAGTGCTTTCAAATATTGAGGATAATATGCCTAGATGGTTTAAGCAGCTGACTGCGCACCATCTCTATGTTATTGGAGAAGAATGATAAGATTTCTCAAGTCAATTTTTTATGTTTTGATTTGGTTAGTAATGTTTATTGGGACTAGCGTTCTTTTGCTTGTTATCTCTGTTGTCGCGATTTTGCGCGGCAGGCAAGAGCAATATTTTACACAGAAACCGATATTCGATCCTGGTGATTTTAAAAAATGAGTAAAGTTTATATTTTTAAGACAAAAAATCCAAAACAGGTCTACCAGCATTTAAAGACTGTTTCTGCGCGTATCAATGGGGAAACCGTATTGATAAAGCCAAATATCGTTATTGCGGCAAAGCCGCATTCCGCTGTAGTAACTGATTTTAGGCTAGTAAAAGCTATTATCAAATATCTAAAGGAATCCGGCGTAAAGAGAATAATCATTGGTGAATCACCCGGTTTAAATGTCGATGTTGAGCTTGCTTTTAAAGTAAGCGGCTTTGAGCGGCTTGCCCGAGAAGAAAACGTTCAATTATTGAATCTTGAAAAGGCTGAAACAGTTGAGAAAAGCTGGAAGTTTGGAAAAATACGAATACCACGGATAATAACTGAATCTTATTATATCAATGTCCCCAAGCTTAAGACACATATGCAGACTTTGGTTTCTTTAGGATTGAAAAATCAGAAGGGCTTGCTAAGAAGCGAATATAAAAAAGGTTTCCATATTTCTTGGGGTTTGGATGAGCCTATAGCCGAATTGGCAAAGGTTGTTAAGCCAAATTTGACTATTGTTGATGGTATAGTGGGGATAGAAGGAGATGGGCCGTTATTACAGGGTAAGAAAATTAAAAGCAATGTTTGTGTTTTCGGAGAAGACATTGTGGCCGTGGATGCAATCTGCTGTAGGTTGATGGGGATAGATCCGTTTTCTGTCCCTCACATAAATATCGCCTCTAAAATAGGTATTGGCGATATAGAGCCGGAGCTTGCCGGAGATGATATAGACGCCCTAAAAAGAACGTTTAAATTACCCAATATGGACTATTTTAGAATGTTTAGATTGTTGAATATCCGTAACAAAAATGCTTGTAGCATGTGTACCGATTCTCTTAGGGAAGCGATGAAAATGACTTTGAAGTCTCCAAGACTTTTTATCAAATATATGCCAAAGTGGATATATCTGATTTTGTTTAAGGGTGTTCAATTCACTGCAGGAGCCAAGCCTAAAATGAAAGATGGTAAGGGCAAAGTTATTTGTCTCGGGAATTGCTCGATGAAATATGCGGAAGAATTCGGATATTGCGCTGCGTCGGGGTGCCCACCATCGCCGATAGAGATTTTAAAATCGTTGTAATTCAATAATATGACAAAACAAATAGAAAATAATTTCATTATTATTCATGGAGCAAAAGAGCATAATCTTAAGGATATCAACTTAAAGATTCCGCGTAATAAGCTCGTAGTGGTTACCGGATTAAGCGGCTCAGGAAAATCATCTTTAGCTTTTGATACAATTTATGCCGAAGGCCAGCGACGCTACGTTGAAAGTCTTTCCAGTTATGCCCGTCAATTCTTAGAGCAGCTCCAGAAGCCCAATATCGAATATATCGAGGGTTTGTCTCCGGCGATAGCTATTGAGCAGCGTACGGCCAGCGGCAATCCGCGTTCAACAGTAGCCACCCAAACAGAGATTTACGATTACTTGAGGCTTTTATTTGCTAGGATTGGTACGGTCTATTGCCATAACTGCAATCGTCCGATACAAAAACAGTCATCTCAAGAAATAGTCGCTCAGGTATTAGCTTTGCCCAAGAAAACCAAGATTGAGATATTGGCTCCTTTGATCCGTGGTAGAAAGGGTGAATATAAAGATGTTTTTTCTCAAGCTCAGAAAGCCGGTTTTGTCAGACTACGCATTGACGGCAAGATATACGAAGTTGAGAATAAAGTCAAATTAGATAAATACAAGATTCACAATATTGAAGTAGTTGTCGACAGGCTATCTATTGACGCGGAGGTCAAAAAAAGGCTTGCTGATTCTATAGAGACAGCTTTGAATGTCGGCCAGGGCATAGTAATCGTTCATAATATTGATAAAAAGAAAGATATCCTGTTTAGCGAACAATACAGTTGTCCGGTTTGCGGAATAAGCTTACCGGAAGTCGAGCCGCGGATTTTTTCTTTCAATTCTCCCTACGGCGCCTGCGGGGCGTGCAATGGCTTAGGTACAAAGTTAGAATTCGATGCAGACTTAGTTATCCCGGATAAAACCAAGCCGGTGCTTGAGGCGATCGAGCCTTGGAAACGAGGCGGAAGAGGCTACATTCTTTATTATCGCGGAATGCTACGGGAGCTGGCTCATAATTTAAATTTTAATATTGAAACACCTTTTAATAAACTAAGCAAAGACATACAGAAGGCTATTCTTTATGGCGCTGATCAATGGATTTGGGGCAGGAGATTTGAAGGGCTGATTCCGCATCTAGAAAGATTATTTCATCAGACGGAAAGTGATTATCTAAAAAATGAGATTTCGCGTTTTATGTCGGTTCTGCCGTGTCCGGTCTGTAATGGCGCAAGGTTAAAAAAAGAGAGCCTGGCTATAAGGATTAAAGAGAAGTCAATCTGGGACATCACCAAGATGTCTATTAAGGATACCAAAGAGTTCTTTGTTGGCCTAAAGCTGTCTCAAGAAAAGACCATTATCGCACATCAGGTTCTAAAAGAAATCATAAGAAGATTGTCTTTTTGTATTGATGTCGGCCTGGATTATCTGACGCTGGATAGAAAAAGCAGCACGCTTTCCGGCGGAGAATCAGAAAGAATCAGGCTTGCCACACAAGTTGGTTCAGGTTTGGTGGGCGTAGTTTATATTTTAGATGAACCAAGTATTGGATTGCATCAAAGAGATAATTCAAAGTTGCTCGCCACGTTAAAAACATTGCGCGATTTGGGCAATACCCTTATTGTTGTTGAGCATGATGAAGCAACGATTAAGGCTGCGGATTATGTGATAGATTTGGGCCCGGGCGCCGGAAAGCACGGTGGAGAAGTGGTCTTTGCCGGACCGTTAAATGAGCTGCTTAAGTCCCATGCATCTTTGACGGCAAAATATCTTAACGGGAAACTGGATATAAAAGTCCCCAATAAAAGAGATTATCGAAAAAATAAATCGATTGAGATTATAGGGGCCAAGGAACACAATCTGAAAGATATCAACGTTAAGTTTCCTTTGGGGAATTTTATTTGCATAACAGGTGTGTCCGGCTCAGGAAAATCTACTTTGATAGACGAGACTCTGTATCGGGCCTTGGCCAAGAAAATATATAAATCTAAAGAAAGGCCGGGAGAGCATTCACAGATTAAGGGCGTTGATAATATCGATAAAGTAATCGTGGTGGATCAATCGCCCATTGGAAGAACTCCTCGTTCAAATCCGGCAACTTACACCGGAGTATACAGCCATATCAGGAATATTTTTAGTATGCTTCCCGAAGCTAAGCTGCGCGGTTACAAACCGGGAAGATTCAGTTTTAATGTTAAAGGCGGAAGATGCGAGGCCTGTCAGGGAGACGGCATCAAGAAAATCGAAATGCATTTTCTGCCTGATGTCTATGTTGTCTGCGAGGTCTGCAACGGCTTAAGATTTAATGAACAAACCCTGGAAGTAAAATACAAAGGCTATTCAATAGCTAATATCCTTAATATGTCAGTAGAAGATGCTCTAGTTGTGTTTGAGAATATCCCTAAAATAAAACAGACCTTATCAACCTTGAAAGACGTTGGGCTAGGATATATTCAATTGGGCCAATCGGCGACCACGCTTTCCGGCGGCGAAGCTCAAAGAGTTAAGCTATCTTCCGAATTAAGCAAATTCTCAACCGGAAAAACCTTATATTTGTTGGATGAGCCTACTACAGGCTTGCATTTTGCCGATGTGGATAAGCTGATTAATGTCTTGCAGCGCTTGGTAGATAAGGGTAATACCGTGATAGTCATCGAGCATAACCTAGAGGTCATAAAATGCTCAGATTATGTTGTGGATTTGGGCCCTGAAGGCGGAGACCGGGGTGGCAAGGTTGTCGCTTGCGGCAGTCCCGAACAAATCGCCAATAATAAAGCTTCTTATACTGCGGAATACCTGCGTGAGAAATTAGCTTAACTTTTATTCTTATAGTTTTCTATTTGAAAAAATATAATAAAGTTGTATAATGTTAACGAAATGAAACATTCCTTCAAGCAAATTTTTCTTATTCTGTTATTGATGTTATTTTTTAGCCAAATTTGTGTTTCTTTTGCGTTTAGCCAGGCTGAAAATAGCAAAGAGGACGAACTTTTCTTTGTCGCCCAGAAAGCCCTAGAGGACGGTTTCTATGATGTTTCGCTCGGCTATCTTGACCGTTTCTTAAAAGAATTCCCACAGACTAAAAGGTTGGGTGAAGTCTACCTTCTTATTGGCCAATGTTATTTGAATAAGGACAAGTATTTGGATGCGATTCAGGAATTCGATAAAATTTTGGAGCTCCCGCAGATAGACAAGATTAGAGACACCATCTCTTACTGGAAAGCCGAGGTTTATTTCAGGGCTAAAGATTATCCAAATGCCAAGACTTTTTACAAAGAGGTTATCACCAAATACCCTAACTCAAAATACATCCAAGATGCGAATTATTCTTTAGCCTGGTGCCTATTCGAAGAAGGGAATTATAAAGAGGCGATAGATGGGTTTACCCAGCTTGTGAGGCTTTATCCCCAAAATGAATTTATTGAAGACAGCTATTTTAAAATCGGCGAGTCATATTTCAATCTTAAGAAGTACGATGATGCAAAGAAAAGTTTCGCTTTGTTTGTAGAAAAGTATTCTGAGTCAAAAAAGATAGACCAGGCATATTTCTATAAGGCAGAGTCGAATTATTATCTGGAGAATTACCAGGAGGCGGCTGAAGATTATAAAAAGGTAATCCAGATTAGCAAAGATGATAAATTGCAGGTCCTTTCAAAAACGGCCTTAGGTTGGTCGTATCTGATGCTGAAGAATTTTCCGGAAGCAGAACAGGCCTTTAAGGAGGCCGAGACTATGGCCAGGCAGAAATCTATCGGCCTGGACAATGTGATATTGGGTAAAGCGTCATTGCTTTCCGAATCAAACAAGGACCAAGAAGCTTTAACTGTCTATGACGAGTTAATTAATAATTTTCAGGATTCATCTTTGCTACTCAACGCGTATTTAGGTAAAGCCAATTCTCTTTATAAACTGGCGAAATACAAGGAAGCGTTAGAGGCCTACGAAGAGCTATCCAACAGGTTATCCTGGCAGGAGGAATTCAGCGATTTGCTATCCAAGGTATATTTCGGTATCTCCTGGACTAATCTAAAGATGGGAAGGATGCCGGAGGCAGTTAAGAGTTTCCAGGAATTGATAAACAGGACTAAGGATAAGCTTGTTAGAATTAATGCACTGAGCCAATTAGGTGATCTCTACCAGGAGATGGGCGAATACCAGAAAGCGGTAGATATCTACGACAGCCTTCTGAAAGACTATCAGGATAGTCTCTATAGCGATTATGCCCAGTACCAGCTGGCCTTAACACTGCTTAAGATGAGAAATACAGATGCCGCGATAATTGCCTTGCAGAGTTTAAAAATAAATTTTCCACAGAGTAAGTTTATTTCTAATCTTGGATATTATCTGGGGCTGGCGTATTTTAATAAAGGCGACTATCAGGCTTCGCAAGAGCAGCTGCAGGGTTTTGTTGATAGTATCTCTAAGGATAACGAATTAAGGCCACAGGCGATGCAGCTTTTAGGCCTGGTGTATAGAGAGCTCAAGAAATTTAAAGAATCGGCGAACATCTTCGAAAGAATAACCAAGGAATATTCGGCAAATAAAGAGGTGGCGGGCTCGGCAGAATACGATCTGGCTGTATCATTTTTCTATTTAGGTAATGAGAAAGAGGGCCTCAAGAGATTGAAGATTTTATCTTATAATTACCCGCACACCAAGGTTGCCGAAGATTCATTGTATTACACTGCCGATTATTATCTAAAGACAAAGGAATACGAAACTGCGAGGCGTTATTTTCAGAAGATTGTAGAAGAATATCCCGAATCAGATTTAGCCGATAACGCATATTATGGCATTGCCGAATCTTTTTTTGAATCGGGTAATTCCGATGAAGCAATAAAGAATTTAGAGGCCATCAGGTCTAAACCTTACAGCAAATTATTTGTTCAGGCATCTCTGTATTTAGCTAATATATATGTTGAGAAAGAAAATATTGATTTAGCTATAAAGATATGCAGAAAATTAGCCGAGACCAATCCTGAATCGGCCAGGGATGTTTTTATCAGAATAGGGGATTACTTTAAGGCCCAATCTAAATTTGATGATTCTTTAAAGGCTTATGAAACTGCGCTAACTAAGACTGGCGGGTCTTCAGATTTTGACGACCCGGATATATATTTTAAAATCGCAGAGCTGTACGAATCAAAACAGGATTTGGATAAAGCAACGCAGACATATTTAAAAGTGGCTTACTTATCCAGTTCCGATAGTCCTCTATCAGTTAAGGCTTATCTTAGGGCGGCAAGAATTTTTGAAAATAGAGAGAGCTGGAAGGAAGCAAGGAAGATTTACGAGAAAATCGCAAATGAAAATGTGGAAGAATCAAAGTTTGCTAGAGAGAGAATTGAGTGGATCGATAGCAATATAAAGAATTAGAAGGAGGAAAGCGCTATGGATTTTTGGAAGATGAGTGCCTGGCAGATATTTATCGCAGGCGGACCTATAATGTGGCCGATTTTGCTTTGTTCAATTTTTGCCTTGGCTATAATGGTAGAAAAGATGTTATACTTGCATAAAATCAGTATAGATGTGAAGGCATTCTTAGATTCGGTTGTAGAAAAGCTAAAACACGGAAATGTCAAAGACGCCGTTTCTTTATGCGAAAATAGCAACGCTCCCGTAGCCAGCATTCTTAAGGCAGGGATATTAAAATACAATTTTTCTCGCGATGAAATAAAGGAAGCCATGGAGGATGCTAGTCTCTATGAAGTCCCCCGTCTAGAAAAGAACTTAAGCGCGCTTGCTACGATAGCACACATTTCTCCGCTTTTAGGCCTTTTAGGTACAGTCACGGGTATGGTTAGGGCTTTTCAGGTGATCCAGGTTAAGGCGACATCTTTAAATCCTGTTAGCCCCGGAGATTTGGCAGGAGGAATATGGGAGGCATTGCTTACAACTGTTGCCGGCCTTATGGTAGCGATACCAACATTTGTTGCGTATAATTTCTTCGTAAGCAGAGTTAATTCTGTGATAGTGAATATGGAAAGGGCTGCAACCGAGTTAGTCAATTTTATCACCCAACATTCCGGCTTGGCAAGGAAGAAGGAGTAGGTAAATTGAGATTCAAAAGACACACTAAAATAGAGCACGGTTTAGGTCAGATAGACATAGCCCCATTAATCGATATGGTTTTTCAGCTGCTTATTTTTTTCATGCTGACATCTTCGTTTGTTTTCCTGCCCGGCATAAAGGTCAATTTACCCAAGGCAGTTACTAGTGAGATAGTAAAAAAGGAAAGCGTTGTTGTGACTGTTTCCGGAGAGGATGTGCTTTATATAGGCGGTAAGGTAGTTACCACGGCGGAGCTAAGAAAGGAGCTAACCGTAGCTGCAAGGAAGCAGAGTCCATTGCTGATCAAGTCAGACAAAAGGGCTTCTATGGGTAGGATAGTCGAAGTATGGGATTTGTGCCGGGAATTGGGTATTACCAAAATAAATATCGCGACTGACCAGGGAAGATGAGAATCCATAATTTTGCTTTTGACAAGCAAATGTTAAATGTCGTGTTTATCTCGCTGGGTATCCATATATTTTATTTTTCTTGCATTGTGTTTACATTTCAGGATAAAATAAGCTATCCGATGGAACCGCCAAGCATAGATTTCTTAGGTTCTATTTTAAGGAAATCGGATTTGTCAGCGGGCAGTAAAATCGCAAAGAATTATTCGTCTGTCGATCTTTCTGATAAATTTTTTGTTAATCCGGCACAAAAAGCTGATGCTGAGATTAGCTATGCAGCGGTAAGGAAACCTCCTGTTGCTAAGGCAGGATTGCCTATAGGAGGGAAGCTGTCTTCGAAATTTATTGGGGTGGCCTCAAATTATAGAATTGAGAATAAGAGCGCCATTGAAGAGAGCGGCGCAACAAGCATTCCTTCAAGCTGGGGAGATAATTTAAGGTTAAAGGCAGATGATAAAAATTAATTTTTATTTGTGCTTGTCAGTTGTTTTAATTGGATATCTATTATTTCTGTTTTTAAGCTGGCTGATTGCCAGGGACAAACAGATAAAATTATCCAGTTCCGGGTCTTTGTATCAATGCCCGATTTGTTTTTATATGTATCTTGATTTTAGTTCCATGGAGCTCTCGAGATGCCCAAGGTGCAATAGCTATTCAAAAAAAGGAGGAGTATAAATGATTATCGAAATCGGAATAGTGGCCGGGGATATCTGGCACTATCTTGATCAACATGGCGAGACGAAGTTGACTAGCTTAATTTCCGGGCTTGATAAACCGAAGGATTTAATTCTCATGAGCCTAGGGTGGTTAGCTCGCGAAGGCCACGTGATACTCCAGAAAGAAAATGGAGATTACAGTATAGCTTTAAGGAAATAACTAAATGGTAGTAAATTTTAAAAATAAAGAAAGTGGCGTTATCTTGATTACGGTTGTTATATTTGTGATGATTTTATCTTTATTGGCTGCAAGCGTATTGTATGTAATGACGAATGATGCTAGGATAACTGATATAAATATTAAACGAATACAAGCTAACTATGCTGCGCAGGCGGGTATTCAATACTTAATAGATTGCAATTCAAAGCCTATACTTTGCACTAGCCCCATTACTATCGGGAGCTATTCTGTTAACGTAACCTCTTATAGCACGCCTTTTCCTGCTGGTTGTCCAACAGGCGGAGCTACCTCGCAATGTCTAGAAGCCACAGTGAGCTACTAGATTTCTCTTCCTATAAAAATTCTAAATAATACAATCCACGCAGTAATATAGATAAATATCGGTAAGTTTAAGTAAGATTATTAAAAAAAACACTTGACAAGTTAAATTAATTATAGTTTAATTATATCTAGTTAATTTTATAATGATATGACAAGCTTAATGAATATCGATGAGTTGGCGAAGTATTTAAGGCTGGAGAAACAGACTATCTACAACTGGCTCCATATGAGGAAAATTTCCGGCATAAAGGTCGGAGGAGTCTGGCGTTTTGATAAACGGGACGTAGATAAATGGCTGAGGTCTCAGTTCCGAAAGGCAGAGTATGGCAAGTAGAAGAAAACTAGGAATCAATTTCGGGCCAGAAGATTTAAATATTGTTGAGGTTGAAAAGCAAAGGATCATCTGCCATTATCATATTCCTTATTTAGAGTCTCAGGACAAGGCAGAGGTGGTAGATGTCGCTGATCAGATAATGCTGGCGGCTGTCCTGCAGAAAACTCTGAGGGAAAAACAAATTAAAACAGATGAGGTTATTGCTACTATTCCTGCAAAAGAAGTTCTACTCAGGTCATTTCTTATACCGATATTACCGCAACGCGAAATCAAACCAGTTATAGATTTTGAAGCAAGAAAATACGTCCCTATAAAACTTGATTTATTATCTTTTGACTATATTTTGCAGAAAGTTAAGGAAAAAAGCGGGGCCAAGTTCAAGACTCATTTTATCGGAATCAAACAGGATGTCTTGGACAAATTCATATATTCACTGGAGCAATCGAGCTTAAAAGTCTTAGGTATGGAGACTTCTCCGCTTAGTTTATTTAGAGTTTTAATTTATAAGAAGCTTGCAAAAATCAACTCCAATATTGCGATTGTCGAAACCAATAGAAACGAAGGCAATATCTGCATAATCGAGAAGGGTTATCCGCATTTAATAAGAGATTTCAAATTAGCTTCTATTAGTAAAGATATTTATGCCAAGGATCAGGAAACGATATTGGCGGTTTTGGACAAAGAGCTGCGCCACTCTTTTGACTATTACCGAAGACAGACGACTAAGTATGAGATCGATCAAATTTTTGTTTTCAGCGAGGAAAGGGATGAATCGATTAAAGAACACTTAACTAGAGAGTTCAATATAAAGACGTCTTTAGTCAACCCAGGTGAACTTGTTGGTTTAAGAGAAGACATAAAAATCGGTGAATTGAAGGCTTACGGTGCGGCGCTGAGAAGTTCCTTTACTCCAACTATAGCGATAGACCTATATAAGAAGAAGCGGCCAGCGGAGCAAAAAGAGAAAAAGGAAGATGTTGAGATACCCGAAGTCCCTATTTCTGTAAAAACCGTCATTCGCACTTCAATTATATCGGCGGTGTTTATTCTTCTGTTTTATTTATTCGTTGATTATAGCCAGATAGTTGGGCTTAAAAATAAACTTAATAACCTATCTCAAAAAAGGTTATCTCTGAAGCATAAATTGAGCTCTCTAAATTTGGTTGACTTGCAGTCAATAAAGAATATTTATGAAGAACAGTTAACTTCTCTAACTGAAGCAAAAAAGACAACCTTTATCACGCCTTTATTAAATACTTTACCCTCGCTAATGCCAAAGGGAGTATGGTTGTCCAGAATAGATCTTAGACTTGATCCAGAACTTGTTTTTAGGCTTGAAGGAAAAGCCTATTTGGAGGACGAGGCGGAGCAGATAAAGGCAGTGAATAAATTAGCCTCTGTTATTAAGGAAAATAAAGAATTTAAGAAAATTTTTAATATTATAGATTTGGATTATGTAAAACAAACAATGATCGACGACTTTGCCGTAAGCGAGTTCGGCATAACCTGTAAATAAGATGGATATAAAAAGTTTATCAAAAATCGATGTTTCACAGATTATCAAGAATAAGAATTTATTAGCCAATATAGGTATTATTGTGCTTGCTTTAGTTGTTATAAGAAATATGCATGTTGGACAAGTACAAAAAATAAATTTATTAAAAGACCAGATTAAGAAAGAAAACGAAATTACTGAGTTTATTGATAGTTTAAAAGCTCAGGAAGATAAGTTAGATAAACTCCAAAAGAATTTTCAGGTAAATTTAACTACAGACAGAGTTATTGAAAAAATCTCTGTTTTTGCGAAAGAGAATAATATTCGGATAAATTCTATTGATGCCCAGACTTCTTTAGATAAAAAGAATTATCAGTTGCTGCCGATAACTTTAAGAATTGAAAGTAATTACCATAAATTAGGCAATTTAGTAAGCGATATTGAAAATACAGGGTTTTTGAAAATCAGGACATTATACGTTGATAATAGGCAATCATATCATTCTGAAACACCGACTGAGAGCGAAATAGTTTTAAATTTATATGCGGTTTATATAAAGAAAAAGTAAAAATGAGAAAATCGTGTTTATTATTTTTTGTTTTTTTATCGGCTAGTTGTTTTTACGTATTTGCCCAAGGCAATGAGGCCGAAGTTGATTTTGATAGCCAGTTAACAAACAGCTACGATGCGGTAAGCTATCGAGATCCTTTCATGCCTGAGATTAGAAAAGAAGAAAAGAAGAAGGGCGAAAACTTGCCTCAGGGAGTGCAAGAAGCGCCTCCAGAATTTGTCGTTCAGGGCATGATTTGGTCTAGTGATAATCCTCAGGCAATTATTGATGGACAGGTTTTGCGTCTGGGAGATGATATTAAGGAAGCTAAAATCATTGATATTTCAAAAGAAGGGGTCAAATTTTTATACAGGGGAAAGATTATTACGGCGAAGCCGAAAATTAATTTTGAGAAGAAATAGACATTATTAAGCAGGAGGTTGTAATGAAAAGATTTTTTGTAAGAGTGATTTCAATAGGAATATTTCTAGTATTTGTCATTCCTTCTGTTTCCGCGGAGATATCAAAAGGGATTAGCTTGCCTGATTATTCAAAGATGATCTCAATGGATTTTCAGGACGCCAACTTAAAAGACGTTTTGAAGATTCTATCCCAACAATCAGGTTTGAATTTCATAGCTTCTGATGAGGTCAAGAATAGGACGGTAACAGTATTCTTGGAGAATGTTCCCGTAGAAGAGGCTTTGGACAAGATCCTTTCTGCTAATAACTTAACCTATGATATAAAGGAAGGTAGTAGCATCTTTGTAGTCAGAGAACTTACCGCTGGTCTAAAGACTGTGACGAAAATCTTCTTTCTAAAGTATGCGTCAGTCTCAAGCTCCAGGATAAAATCTGAAATATTGGATGGTATGGAGAGAAAAGAGGATTTTGGCGGAGCCTCGGGTACTAGCGATGAAAGTACCTCGAGTACTAGCTCTACGAGTAGTAGTTCAGGACAGCAGCAGGCTGAAGTCACGAACATTAAGAAAATAGTAGAGAACGTCCTTACAGAAGAAGGCAAGGTTATAGAAGACTCAAGGACCAACAGTTTAGTCGTTACTGATAAGCCTGAACAGTTCCCTATAATTGAAAAGACTATTGCCAGCCTTGATATACCTACGCCGCAAGTAGTAATTGAAGTTGAGATGCTGGATGTAGCTAAGAATTTAGTTGATAAACTGGGAGTTAATTGGGATGCTTCTCCGTCGGATGATTCTTTGACTTTTAGCGGAGCATCAAGACAAACTAAATTCCCTTTTAGCGGTGGATACATTGGAGATGCTACTGGTATGGTGACCAGTAAGACGTTTACCATGGGTACGATAAGCGCTGCGGGTTTAGATATTGCTTTGAATTTTGTGGCTACCGATTCAGACACTAGGTATCTCGCAAGGCCACGCATATTGACACTAAGCAATGAAACCGCTGAAATAAAAATAGTTACCGATGAGGCGATAGGCCTTAAACAATCGGTGTCAGGAGAAGGCAATACGGCTTTATCAACTCAAGAGGCCGAGAGGTCAGAGACGGGTGTCGCTTTAAGGGTTACCCCACAGGTAAATAAAGAAACTGGAGATATCACAATGTTTGTTGAGCCTACCGTCAGCGAGGCAGCGACAAGTAGCCTTAGTACTAGTTTCAGGGATCCTGAAAGAAGGCAAACTAAATCCCTGCTTAGAGTTAAAGATGGGGAGACAATCGTTATCGGAGGGCTAATTCGAAACAGGGTTAATGACTCTATAACCAAGGTTCCATTTTTGGGAGATATTCCTATCTTAGGCAACGCCTTTAAATATAGGAGTAAAACCAAGGACGAGGATAGAGAATTGATTATATTTATTACTCCGCACATAGTCAAAGAAAAAGAAATTTCCAGCATAAAAAACAGATTCAGTCCGATATTGCCTTTCTCAAGAGAGCAGGAGCTTCCAAGGTCAAAGATGGCAGAGGTTAACAAGGCTCTATCAAAATTTGAAAACAAACGCCGTTAATGATATAATATCTATAATAAATGAGGTCGTAAATGGCAGTTCATCTTAAACTGGGAGAGATTCTAAGTAAGCGCGGCTTAGTGACTAAGGAGCAGCTTCAGAAGGCTATTGATCTTCAGAAGCAAGAAGGGCTCCGCATTGGAGAGGCGCTGGTAAAGTTAGGATCAATCAGCGAAGAAAATTTAATTGAAGCGTTGGGAAAGCAATTATCCATCCCGTACGCGACTAAAAGTTCCGGTTTGCTAGCCCCTGCGCCAGAACAGGGCTTAGAAGAATTGATTCCCAGGGACTTTGCCCAGAAAAATTTAGTCCTTCCGCTTTCCAGAAACCTGAATTCATTGACCTGCGCTGTTTTTGATCCGCTGGATTTAATATTAATTGATAATATAAAAAAGATGACTGGTTGCGAAATCAATTTAGTCATCGCTACTAAAACTGATATCTTAAGAGCCATAGAAGAATTCTACAGTAAAAGTTCTTTACTGGGCGAAGCGGTCAAGGATTCTTACCACATAGATAGGATTGTTATTGAAGAAGAAGGCCGCGAAGAAGAAGAGCTAAGCCTCGATAAATTGATTGCCAAGGCAGAAGAGGCCCCGGTTGTCAAATTGGTAGACCTGGTTATCCGGCAGGCAATCGACGAACGCGCCTCCGATATCCATATTGAGCCATTTCCCGAAAGAATCAGTTTAAGATACCGTATTGATGGAGTTTTATATGAGATTCCTCCTCCGGCGAAACACTTGCACCTGCCAATAGTCTCGAGAATTAAAATCCTTTCTAAGTTAGATATCGCGGAAAAACGCCTGCCTCAGGATGGTGCTTTTATTGTTAAGCTTGAAGATAGAATTGTCGATTTGAGAGTTTCTACGATTCCTACAATTCACGGCGAAAAAGTCGTCATACGTATTTTGGATAGAGGGCTAGCCCCTTTGGATTTGGTCAAGCTTGGTTTTGAGCCAAAGCAACTCGAAAATTTTAAAAAAGCGATTTACAGTCCTTATGGCTTAGTATTTTTAACCGGTCCCACTGGTTGCGGCAAGACTACAACCTTGTATGCAGCTTTAAAAGAGGTAATGGATCCCAGGAAGAATATTATTACTATCGAGGAACCTGTTGAGTATAGGATAGAAGGAATTAATCAGGTGCAGGCAAAACCAGAGATTGGTTTAACTTTCGCCGCGGCGCTACGTTCATTTTTACGTCAGGATCCCGATATAATGTTAGTAGGAGAGGTTAGAGATCTTGAGACAGCGCAGATATGTGTGCGTGCAGCCTTAACCGGACATTTAGTTTTAAGCACGCTTCATACCAATGATGCCCCTTCAGCTGTAACCCGGTTAATCGATATTGGAGTTGAATCATATCTTTTGATGCCTTCATTATTGTGTGTGGTAGCCCAGAGATTAATCAGAAAGTTATGCCCTAAATGCAAAGAGGCATATGAACCTAAGCAGAGCGATCTTGGTAGCATAAAAATTTCTTCCAATCAGCCGATATATCGCGCCAAAGGCTGCCCAAATTGTAATCAGATCGGATACAGAGGAAGATTGGCTATTTGCGAGGTAATGATGATAAATGATGAGATAAAGACTTTGATTCATAACAAGGCGGATTACGGTAAAATACGAGAAGTAGCAAAAAAAGCCGGGATGACAAGTCTTTTTGAGAGCGGTTTAAAGAAAGTGGAAGCGGGTGCTACTAGTTTGGAAGAGGTCCTTAGCGTAACTTTAGGAGAAGGTTAATGCCTTATTTTCGCTATATTGCCAGAGATAAAGATGGTAAAAAGAAGGCCTCTATTGAGGAAGCCCGTGATAAAGAGACTTTGATAGAAAGATTGCAGGCTCAGGGTCTATACGTGATTAAAGTTGTTCCTGAGTTAGCGACAAAGCCCCAGAAGACCTCAGGCAAACCTGTATTTAAACGCGGCCGTATAAAGTTAGAGGATTTAGTCCTTTTTGCCCGGCAGCTGGCAACTATGTTAAATGCTGGCGTCCCTCTTTTGAAAAGTCTTGAAGTCATATCTTCTCAGGTTGAGAGCCAGAGGTTTGCTCTGGTTCTGGAAAGAGTCAAGAGGGATCTCGAGAAGGGCTCATCTTTGAGCCAATCTTTATCACACCACCCTAAAGTGTTCAATCAGTTTTGGGTAAGTCTAGCCGAGGTGGGAGAGTCATCCGGTACTTTACCAGTAGTCCTGGAACGCTTAGCTTTTTATTTAGAGCAGAAAGCAGAATTTGAGAGGACAATACTTTCAGCAATGTTGTATCCCCTTATTCTTGTTGGAATTTGTATAATAGCTTTGGTGATCTTCTCGTTTTTGATAATCCCTAAATTCACAGAATTATTTGGCAGCTTTAATATGAAGTTACCACCGTTAACTGCAGCGATATTGGGAGTTTTTCAATATATACGTTCAAAATTCTTCTTGATCGCCTTTGTTGTATTTATTCTCATTTCCCTAGTTAAAAAATATGTTTCTACCCCTATCGGCAGGCGTTGGTTTGAGACAGTGTTGTTTAAGTTGCCTATAATAGGCACTTTTATGCGCGATCTTTATATAGAACGATTTACTTCGCATTTATCAATTCTGGTTGAGAGCGGAGTCCCGCTTCTTTATGCGCTTGAGATTTCTGAACGCATGGTTGACAATTTAACAGTTTCTGCTATAATAAATAAAATTAAAGAAAAGGTTCGCGAGGGTAAAGTTATCGCTGAACCTATGCAGCAGACTGATTTCTTCCCTCCGATGGTAATTCAAATGGTTACAATCGGAGAGGAAACCGGTGAATTGGGAGGAATGCTTAAGAAAGTCGCTGCTTTTTATGAAAGTATTATAGGGACTTTCTTAAAACGTTTTTCTATAATTTTTGAACCGGTTATGCTTATTTTTATGGGTGTCGTCATAGGAACGATTGTAATTGCAATGTTTTTACCCATATTTGATATAGTTACTTTAAGAGGAGGCAGTGTAAACTAACGCTTGCTCAGACAATTAGTTAGAATAGTTCAAAAAGCATGGCAAGTTTGTCGAAGGAGGTGATAGTTCTAACTAAGCAACAAAAAGAAGAAATTCTAAACTTAATTTTAATAATACAGGAGGTTAACAGATGAAAAGAGGTTTTACATTACTGGAACTAATCATTGTAGTAATAATTTTAGGCATACTTGTATCGATTGCTATTCCCAGATTCACTGGTGGAACTGAAAAGAGCAGAATTACGGAAGCAATTAGTTTATTGGGGTCATTAAGGCCTGCCAATGAAAGATATGCTGCAGGAAATAGCGGCAACTATTTGGTAAATGCTACTTGCACAGGTTTAGATACTACCTGGACTACCCTTAAGAACTTTGGAACACCAGTCTGTACCGATGCAGCAAACGGCGTAATAACTATGACAAGAACCGGCGGCGCGTATTCAATACAGATTAACGCAACCGGATGCTTATGCTGCAATAATCTTGTGGGAACGCCTTGCGCTGGCTACGGAATGGCAGTTTGCCCTGCTTGCCAGTAGTATCTGAAGGTACGGAGATTTTTTTCTTAACAGAGCAGAAAAAGTTAAATTGGCATATTTATAGATTTTTGCATGCTGGCTAAAAAGGTTCAAAAGTGTTTAACCGGGAAAGGGGGTCGCTATTAAAAACAAAGCCTTTACATTATTGGAATTAATCATCGTAGTAATTATCTTGGGTATAATCGTATCGATAGCTATTCCTAGATTTACTGGAGGTACAGAAAAGGGGCGCGCCACAGAGGCAATGAGTTTGTTGGGCGACTTAAGAACAGCTAATGAAAGATATGCCGCAGCAAATAACGGTAACTATTTAGTAGAAGCATCCTGTACTGGTCTGGATACTACCTGGACAACTATCAAGAATTTTGGAGCTCCGGCCTGTAGCGGAGCAGGAACGGGCACGATAACCATGACAAGAACAGGTGGTGCATATTCACTGCAAATTGATGCAACTGGTTGCTTGTGTTGCAATAACTTAGTAGGGACTCCCTGTAATTCGTATGGGTTTGCCGTTTGCCCTGCTTGCCAGTAAATAGAGTGTGGTAAATTAACAAATAATTTTGATTTTATCCAAATAATACAAGACTATTTTTTATTTATATAAGAGGCGTTAATAATAAGAATGCTTCGTTATAAAATAATTAAAAGCAGGGGTTTCACTTTAGCTGAGATACTAATCTCAGCTTTAATTTTGGTCATAGCTGCGTCTGGAGTTTTTGCCAGTTTTGTTGCCGCTAATAGATATGTGAATATGTCTAAACGGCGCATGGCAGCGGTGAACTTAGCCAGACAGGTGTCCGAAAGGCTTTATACCAGTGTAGCTGGAGATACCTGGACAGCTAGTGGTCTTCTTTATTGTGGTGTAAATAATTCCGCTTACCCTTGTAACAAGACTGCTGTGGCGGGTACGGATTATACCCTGGATGCCAACAATCCTTTAGCCCCAGCTGGATACAGCACGACCGTAACTTTGACAATTGACTTAGTTGGGGATAAGGTCGCAAATCCTAATTGCTACATTGACTGTCCGAGGAGCGTAAGCGTAGGAGTAAGTTGGAATGAATAGTTTACGTTTCATATTATCCGGTGACAAAAGATACAGATGTTTTGGTTTGACCTTGGCTGAGTTGATAATTGCTGCCGGGTTACTTATTATTATTGTTCTTGGAGCGGCTTCGCTAGATTTTGCCGCTAGAAAATTCTACTCCCGTACAGAAAAAGGCGCTGCCGCGCTTCAGGATGTCAGTTTGGCCATGGAATATCTGCAGAGAAGCGGGGAACAGTCAATTGGAGATATGACTTCCGGCAATGCGGCTTATGAGAGCGATGCTACCGGAACTGCTTTTTGCGCAGGATATTCAGCAGGTTGTCGTTTTGTAATAGATTTTAACCAAAATGGAATTCGTGAAGACCCAACCACAACAGATACTTATAATACTTTTTGTTATAGTGCTGCAAATCATACATTGACCTACCTTGAAAACGGCGAAGTTATTGCCAGAAGACTAGTGTATTTTGCCGAAGATGGAACGACAGTTCCGGGCGTAGTTTTCTTGCGTTTAGGTTCCAGGGATAATCCCTCCGTTGTAGCATCCGCAGATAATCCTAACGTGTATTTAGAAGCCAGAGTGTTTTTACGTTCAGCCTCGCAAAGATAGTCTCGGTTCCTTCCCTTTAAATTGCTATGTCGTGGAATTCTTTTCATTTGCAAAAATTTTAGGATTGTGTTAATTTAATAAGGTAAAAAATGGGGCAGTAGCTCAGTTGGGAGAGCACCTCGTTCGCAACGAGGGGGTCGTGAGTTCAAATCTCATCTGCTCCACCAGTCCTTTCATTGATGAAAGGATTGGTGGATGCCGAAACAATGTGTTTCGGCGCCACCCTTGATAGAAATAATCATGAGAAAACTTATATTAGGGATATTAGTTTTGTTTATTTTGTTGGGATTAGCACTGTATTCGTCTCTGCACAGCGCTTCAAATCAGGATTTAAAAGAAGCGATGTATTACCAGAAGCTGAAGGATTTTGTTGTTCAATGCCACCTTTGCCCGCGTAACTGTGTTATCCCAGATAAAAAACGCGGTTTTTGCGGAGTGCGGGAAAATCGCGGCGGAGTTCTTTACACTTTAGTTTATGCCAGGCCGTGCGCCGTGCATATAGATCCTATCGAAAAAAAGCCGTTATTCCACGTTTTGCCAGGAAACACAGCTTATTCGGTTGCGACTGCAGGTTGCAATCTAAGATGTAAATTCTGCCAGAACTGGGATATTTCTCAGGCTCTTCCCGAAGAAGTAGAATCTTTTAATTTAAGTCCGCAAGAATTGGTAGAAAGGGCTAAAAAAGCCGGTTCCCGGGTTATTGCCTATACTTATTCCGAACCTACGATATTTTATGAGTATATGTTAGATACCGCAAAGATTGCCAAAAAAGAGGGGCTGATGAATGTGATGCATTCAGCAGGCCATATCAATGAGCCGCCCCTAAGAGAACTTTGCAAATATTTGGATGCTGCGAATATTGATTTAAAGGGTTTCAGCCAGGATTTTTATAGCCAGATGAGCCTAGGAAACCTGGATTCAGTTCTGCAAACCTTAAAAATATTGAAACAGGAAGGTGTTTGGGTCGAAATAACAAATCTAATAGTGCCAGGTTTTAACGATGATCCCGAAATGATAAAGAATATGTGCGTTTGGATAAAAGATAATTTAGGTTCCGATACGCCTTTGCATTTCTCAAGGTTTTTCCCGATGTATAAATTGACTAATATTTCACCAACTCCCGTCGAGACTCTTGAAAGGGCTGAAAAAATCGCCAAGGATGCTGGTTTAAATTATGTTTATATCGGAAACATTCCTGGCAGCCTTGCAGAATCTACCTTCTGTCCGGTCTGCAGAAAACTGATTATTGGCCGTTCCGGATATACCATCACGGAAAATAATATCGAAAATGGAAAATGTAAATTTTGTGGCACGAAAATTCCTGGCATCTGGAAGTAGGGTTATAACTTTATTAGTTTTTTGTTCGATCCTATTAAGCGCCTGTTATTCGGGTGCTCAAGAGACGAAAAATCCTAATGTAAGCGGAAGCTTCTATCCTGCCGATCCAAAAGTCCTTTCCGATAAAATTGATTCATATTTGAAAGACGCGATTGTTCCTGGGGTCAATGGCAAGATAATCGGATTAATTTCTCCTCACGCTGGCTATGAATATTCGGCAGCAATAGCAGCGCATGGATATAAGTTAATTCAGGGGAAGAACTATAATACTGTTGTGGTCATGGCGCCGAGCCATTATTACGGTTTTAATGGAATATCTATCTGGCCAGAGGGGGAGTTTAAAACACCTTTAGGGGATATGAAAGTGGATAGCGAGTTTACAGGCCAGATATTAAAGCGTTTAGATCGGGCAAAATTCATTCCTGAAGCTTTTGCCAAGGAGCACTCTTTGGAGGTGCAGCTGCCGTTTGTGCAAAAGGTTCTGCCAACAGCCAAGATTGTCCCGATTGTAATGGGAAGCCCTAATCTGGCTGACTCGGAATCCTTGGCGGGTGTTCTCAGGGACATCATCGGAAAAAGGGAAGATGTTTTGATCATTGCTTCAACCGATTTATCTCATTATCATCCTTATGCCGAAGCAAACTCAATAGATAAAACTACCGTCGGATATTTTCAAGGTTTAGATTGTAAAGGTCTTTGGCAGGCAGATTTAGCAGGCAAGGCTGAATTATGTGGCATTGCGCCGGTAATAACTTTGCTTACTTACGCAAAAGACGTCCAGGCCAAGATAAAAATATTAAAACGCGCTAATTCCGGCGATGTCTTGGGAGATCTTTCTAAAGTCGTAGGATATGCCAGCGCCGTGATTTATCGGGAGGATGATCCGAAAGGAGAAACCATGCTTTCGAATGAACAGAAAAAGACATTACTTACAATAGCCAGAGAATCTATGGAGAATTATGTAAAAACCGGCAAACGCAAGGAATTTGCCGTCGACGATCCGGTGTTAAAAAGACACCAAGGTGCATTTGTAACATTGAATAAAAATGGCCAGCTTCGTGGGTGTATTGGGAGAATCGTTGCTGATGATCCGCTTTATGAAGTCGTGGCAAGCATGGCAATCGAAGCGGCAATAGATGATCCGCGTTTTTATCCAGTTACTGCCAAAGAGTTAAACGATATTGAAATTGATATATCTGCGCTTTCTCCAATCGAAGAGATAAAAGACGTAAATAAAATAGAAGTGGGAAAGCACGGCATCATTATACGAAGAGGGTTTTTTCAAGGGTTGCTTCTTCCGCAGGTTGCCACAGAATACGGATGGAACAGGGAAACATTCTTAAAACAAACCTGTCTGAAGGCCGGGCTTCCCGAAGACGCTTGGAAAGATAAAACCACTCAAATTTCAATTTTTAGCGCCGAAGTCTTCTCGGAGAAAACAATAAAATAAATGTTGAATTTAGTCATTAGCCTGTTTTTGAGCGGCGTCGCTTTAGGTATGGGGCCATGCATGGCAAGCTGCGGTCCTTTGTTGATAAGTTATTCCGCCGCCACTAAAACCGGATTAAAAGACAGCATTCGCTTATATCTAATTTTCTCCTTGAGCAGAATAATCGCCTATCTGATTTTGGGGGTGCTCGTCGGATTTTTAAGCGAATTATTTATTTATCAGAATTATCAAATGCATCTTTCTCGGTTTTTTTATTTTGCCGGCGGGATCTTCATATTTGCTATAGGACTATTGATAATTTTAGGGAAGGAACCACGTTTCAAGCTCTGCAGATTGCTAAGAAAAAACCTGATAGAGAACGATGCAAAAAGCATATTCATTTTTGGATTGGTCATCGGGATTTCCCCATGCGCGCCTCTTATCGGGGTACTTTCCTATATCGGCATGGTTTCTTTTTCTTGGGTTAAGGGTTTATTATTGAGTCTATCTTTTGGATTGGGTACGGTTATTTCGCCTTTGATTTTTTTAGTGGTTTTTTCAAGTTTCATCAATAAACTGTTTAAAGATAAGGAGCGTTTTTTTATTATATTTCAGAAAATCTGCGGATTTATACTTTGTTTTTTAGGGCTCCAACTTTTTATATCAGCCTGGAATTATCAGCTGGCGAGGTTTTAAATTATGCATAACCGGTTTTTCTGCCCATCGGAAAATATAAGCGAAAAAGTTATAACTATAAATGACAAAAAGGAAATTCATCATATCGTTGATGTTTTAAGATTTGGGATTGAGAGTGATATTACAATCTTTAATGGAGAAGGCTTTGAGTTCGAAGGAAAAATAAAAGAAATTTCTAAGAATAGCATAAGAATTATGATTGAGAACAAATATGAGTCAAAGAGAAGGCCATTTGAGATTACTTTAGCCTGCGCGGTTCCCAAAAAGGCAAAGTTTGATTTTATCGTCGAGAAACTTACTGAATTGGGAGTAGATAGGATAATTCCACTCGAGACAGAGCGGTCTGAAGTAAGATACAAAAAAGATAGAATGTTGGAAAAGGTCGGCCACTGGAGGCAAGTTGCTATCAATGCCTCTAAACAAAGCCAGAGAAGTTACATCCCGCAGATAGAGGAAGTGCAAAACTTTAAAAACGTTATTTCAAAACTAGAAAATTATGACTTAGCTCTTTTCCCAACGTTGGAGGGCGAAAGGGTTCATTTGGCTGAAGCCCTAAAAGGCTTTAAAGAAAGAAGAATTATTATTTTTATCGGCCCAGAAGGCGACTTTTCCGAGGAAGAGGCAGATTTAGCAAGGAAATCAGGTTGCAAGCTAGTGACTTTAGGAGAAAATGTGCTGAAGGTGGATACCGCAGCAATTACGGTAGTTGCTGTATTGAATTCTATTTTAGAATCAAAAATATAAAAACCTGCCTATAAAATGCCAACGATAAAATTCCATACCTTAGGCTGTAAAGTCAATCAATACGAAACTCAAGCTATCAGAGAAGCCTGTTTAAAAAGAGGGTTTAAAGAAGCAGGAAACGGTAAGGCAGACTGCTATGTCATTAACACCTGCACTGTAACTAGCGCCGCCGATAGGAAATCCCGGGAGTATATCTATCGTTCTGTAAGGGAGAATCCTAAGGCAAAAGTGATTGTTACTGGTTGTTACGTAGAAAAGGATAGGGACAAGATTACAGGTATTGAAGGGGTAGATTTAATAATATCAAATGAACAAAAAAATGTTATTTCCGATTTATTATTATCCAAAGAAATCAAGCCTGTCGGTAGAAACAATCAGAAATTTACTGATTTAGAGATAAGTAATTTCTTTGATCACGATAAGGCTTTCGTGAAGATTCAGGATGGCTGCGATAATCATTGTTCTTACTGTAAGGTTTCTGTTGTCAGGGGAAGATCAAGAAGCAGGGATTTTCAAAGCATAGTAAAAGAAACAGAGCGGTTAATCAAGAATGGTTTTCAAGAAATAGTCTTAACCGGGATTTGCCTTGGTGCCTACGGCAGGGATTTAAAACAAGGAACAGATTTAGTCAGCGTTATTGATTCGATTGAAAAGCTCGACGGTGATTTTCGCATCCGCTTAAGTTCAATTGAAGCCAAGGATGTTACGGATAAGCTGATTGATAGGATTGCCGGCTCCAAGAAAATGTGCCGACATTTACATATTCCTTTTCAAAGCGGCGATGATTCGGTTCTAAAAAAGATGAACAGGAAATACACCGCAGAATCCTACATAGAATTAGTCAACAGAATCCGCAAGGAAATCCCCCAAATCGCTATCACTACAGATATAATGGTCGGTTTTACTCAAGAGACAGAAAAAAGGTTTAAGAATACGGTTGGGTTTTTAAAAGAGATCAAGCCTTCAAGGGTGCACATTTTTCCTTTTAGCCCAAGGGAACATACGCCTGCCTATTGTTTTGGAGAGAGGATTGACAGCGCCACAACAAAAGCAAGGATGCTAATCCTCCAGGGCTTGGCAAGAGAAATGTCCTATCAATACAGAAAGAAGTTTTTGCATAAAATCCTGGAGGTGCTTGTTGAACAGCAAATTGAAAAAGAAACCGGATTTTTCCAGGGCTATTCAGATAACTATATAAAAACTTTTATAAATAGTAAAAAGCCTATTTTGGGCAACAAACTCAAGAAGGTTAAGATAACCGCAGTAACTCCCGATTCCTCACTTTCTGTGCCTGTCTAAGAATACTTAACTTATTTAATTTCTAAGCCTTAAGAATTGTTTGACATTGTTTATTTTTTAGGGTATAATTCTTTCTACTTCTTCAGAGGAAAGAGTACTTTGGGGTCCGCCTTAATCTAAAAACTATATTTCAAAATACGGAGGTATTTTATGTCACAGGAGAAAAAACCTGATGTTTCAAGCAGGCAAAAAGCCCTCGAATTAGCTCTGTCTCAGATTGAAAAGCAGTTCGGAAAAGGCTCGATAATGAAGTTAGGTCAAGAGACAAAAATGGATGTCGAGGCTCTGCCAACAGGAGCTATTTCGCTTGATATAGCTTTAGGGATTGGTGGTCTTCCCAGGGGAAGAGTTATTGAAATCTTTGGTCCGGAAGCTTCGGGAAAAACTACGCTTACTTTAAGCGTTATCGCTCAGGCCCAGAAAAACGCAGGCGTAGCTGCTTTTATCGACGCTGAACATGCTTTTGATTCAACTTATGCCAAGAAAGTAGGAGTTAATTTGGACGACTTATTGATTTCCCAGCCGGATACCGGAGAACAGGCTTTAGAGATTGCTGAAACCTTAGTTAGGTCTAACGCGGTGGATATGGTTGTTATTGATTCAGTAGCCGCGCTTACGCCTCGGGCTGAAATTGAAGGAGAAATGGGCGAAGCCCAGATCGGTCTTCAGGCAAGGTTGATGTCTCAGGCTTTAAGGAAATTGACCGGCGCAATCAGCAAGTCCAAGACCTGTGTCGTGTTTATTAACCAGATCAGGGAGAAAATCGGGGTAATGTTTGGTTCTCCCGAGACTACTCCCGGCGGCAGAGCGCTTAAATTTTACTCGTCTGTCAGGATAGACTTAAGAAGAATCGGCGCAATCAAAGTCGGCGAGCTGGTTATCGGAAGCCACGTCAGAGCCAAGGTAGTAAAAAATAAAGTTGCATCGCCCTTTAGAGAAGCTTTGTTTGATATTCTTCATGAGGAAGGCATCTCGAGATCCGGAACTGTTCTTACCGTCGCCGTTGAAAAAGAGATCGTTAAGAAGTCAGGTGCCTGGTTGATCTTTGAAGATGAAAAGATAGGCCAAGGTTTTGAGAATGCCCGTCAGTACCTTAAAGAACACGAAAAAGTTCTCAATAAAATCGAAAAATTGATAAGAGACAGCATAAAAGAATAGTTATCATATGGCTCAAGAATCGAGCAGTGACTTAACAAAAGCCAAAGGAATAGTTTTTCAGCTGTTGAAATTCCGTGCCAGGAGCCGTAAGGAAATAGAGGATAGGCTTAAGAGAAAGAAGTTTACCACAGCGACGATTAATTCAGCTATCGATTATTTTGACAAATTAGCATTAATTAATGATGAAGAATTCGCCGCCGGTTGGATGAAGAGCCGGCTGGCTAAGCCTTTGGGGTTGAGACGGATTTCTTTGGAGCTTAGGCAAAAAGGGATTCCTTCAGAAATAATCGAGCAGGCAAGAGACAGCTTAAAGGATAATTACAGCGAATACGAAGTTGTCTCGGAATTGGCCCGAGAGAAATTAAAAAAGTTAAAGAATATTGATTCCAAGAAAGCAAAAGCGAGAATTTACAGTTTTCTTATCCGCCGAGGATTTTCCATCGATGTGATAAACGAAGTTGTAAATGAGTTATGAAAGCAGATTTATTAAGAAAAAAATTCCTAGAGTTTTTTGCTGGTAAAAAACACAAGATTGTCGTAAGCGATTCTTTGGTTCCTGCCGGTGATCCTACAGTTTTATTTACATCTGCGGGTATGAATCAATTCAAAAAACAATTCCTGGGACAGATTACAGATTTTCGCCGCGCTGCAAGCAGCCAAAAATGTCTAAGGACTGACGACCTGGACAAGGTAGGCCAAACTCCGTTTCATCACACTTTCTTTGAAATGCTGGGAAATTTTTCTTTCGGCGATTATTTCAAAAAAGAAGCAATTGCCTGGGCCTGGGAATTTCTAACTGAATGGCTCAAGATTCCCCAAGATAAACTTTGGGTATCGGTTTATAAAGAGGACGATGAGGCTTATCAGATTTGGTTAAAAGACATCAAGATTGGTAAAGATAAGATTGTTAAATTAGGCGATAAAGAAAATTTCTGGCCGTCTGAAGCAAAACAAAAAGGCCCTAACGGTCCCTGCGGGCCTTGCTCGGAGATTTTTTATGATTACGGCAAGGATATAGGTTGCGGCAAAAAAGATTGCGATCCTGCTTGCAGCTGTGGAAGATTCGCCGAAATCTGGAATCTGGTTTTTACCCAGTTTAACCGCAAAGAAGGCGGCAGCTTAGAGCCGCTTCCCAATAGAAATATCGATACTGGAATGGGGTTGGAACGTTTAGCTGCTGTGATGCAGGGCGTTAAAAGCAATTTTGAGACCGATTTATTTGAGCCGATAGTCAAAGAGATAGTTAAAGAAGCTGGGCGTAGCCCAAATTTAAAAATTGTTTATGTTGTTGCCGATCATATAAGAGCCATGTCCTTCGCAATTTTAGATGGCGTTTTGCCCTCTAATGACAACAGAGGATATGTAGTAAGAAAACTGATAAGGCGGGGGGTAAATAACTGTCGACAAATCGGGATCAAGAAGGCTTTTCTGTATAAATTAGTGTCAGTGGTATCCGAGGTGATGAAAGAGCCATATCCTGAACTCCTTGATAGACGAGAAAACATCGCTGCAATCATTAAAAGAGAAGAAGAATCTTTCTGGAATGTGTTAAAAGAAACAGAGCCGAAAATGATTTCTTCCTTTGAACTATTCAGGAAAGAATTGAAGTCAACCAGCGAGCTAGCGAAAAAAGTTGCTGAATTTGCTTTTGAACTGCATGATACTTACGGCTATCCTAAAGAGATGACACAAAATTTCGCCAAAGACAATAATGTGCCTTTTGATGAAAAATATTTTGATGTTCTCATGCAGGAACAAAAACAGCGCTCCAAAAGTGCCAGTTCCATGGCTGGCGATGTCTTCGTAGATGCGGAAATTAAAGGGGATTTAGAAGCCACTGAATTCGTCGGCTATGAAACCATGGAAGAGAAATCTAAGATTCTTAAAATCTTTGATCAAGAGAACAATGAAGTAAAAACTACCAAAGGATTAAAGACCGCAAAGATTATTTTAGATAAGACACCGTTTTATGCAGAATCCGGCGGTCAAATCTGCGATAAAGGAATAATTTCTCAAGATAAAGATGCCAAGCTTGAAGTCGTTGACGTAAAGAAGATTCACCAATCGATTATACATATTTGCGGTTCAATAAAAGGAGAGTTTAAAGTGGGCGATAAAGTGAATGCCGAGGTAGATATTGAAAGAAGGCTGGCTATAGCCAGGAATCACACTGCGACCCATCTCTTACAGGCAGCATTAAGAAAAGTCTTGGGTGAACATGTCCAGCAGCAAGGATCATTGGTGGCCGAAGACAGATTGAGGTTTGACTTCACGCATTTTAAACAATTGACCAAAGAGGAATTATCCCGTGTGGAAGAATTGGTTAATGAATACATTATTAATAATGATACTTTAAAAGTGGAAGAAAAAACTACTGCTCAAGCAAAAAAAGAGGGTGCCCTAGCTTTCTTCGCCGAGAAATATGCTGACAAATCCCGCGTGGTAAAGATCGGCGCCCATTCCAAAGAGCTTTGCGGCGGCACGCATTTAAAAGCCACTGGGCAAATTGGTCTTTTTAAGATTTTAAGCGAAGGCTCAGTTGCTCAGGGTATTAGGAGAATCGAGGCCACAACGGGAAAAGTAGCTTACAAAAATATGAAGCAAAAGGAAGAATTAATTCAGGAATTATCAAATATGCTAAAAACCGACGAAGGTAACCTAATTTCAAGTCTGTCTAAGCTGATAGATTCATCTAAGGCATTGGACAGAAGATTGAGCAGTGCAAAGCTAGAATCAGTTCAAAAATCTCTTAACGATATAATAGCCTCAGGAAAAGTAGTTAATGCCGTGAAAATCATTGCTTATAAAATAGATGATGCCGATTTTGGAGTTTTACGTTCGGTGATGGATATGTTAAAAAAGAATATTAAAAGTGCGATTATCACATTGGGTTCGGTAAAAGACGGCGCAGTGATGATTGTTATGGGAGTAACGGATAATCTAAAGGATAAAGGTATTGATGCCTCGGACATGATAAAATCAGTCGCCGAAGTTGTGGAAGGAAAAGGCGGCGGGAGATCCGATCTCGCCCAGGCCGGCGGCAGCAACGCCAGCAAGCTTGGCGAGGCATTGTCCAAAGCGATAGAGATATCTGAGAGGAAAGTTAGATAATGAAACTTATAAAATTTTCCCAGAAAGAGTTTGATAAGCTTTATAACCGTAAATTCAGCCAGAAAAAACGCATCCAGGAAAAAGTCAGAAGTATCGTAGACGATGTCAGGGCAAACGGAGATGAAGCGCTGCTTAGATATACCAAAAAGTTTGACAAGGTCAAATTATCGGTAAAGCAGCTGAGGGTGAGCGAAAGCGAGATTAGCGGAGCTTATCAGGATATAACCCCAGATTTTATTTCCAGCCTTAAAGTCGTCATTGAAAATGTCACTAAATTCTATAAAAGGCAGATGAGAAAATCCTGGCGGACCAGAGACGATGACGGTGTTATTCTGGGAGAAAGTATTCAGCCACTGGAAAGTGTAGGAATATATATCCCGTCGGGGACTGCGCCTTTAGTATCTACAGTTTATATGACCGTTCTTCCCGCAAAGATGGCAGGAGTAAAAAGAATTGTTTTGGCTACTCCGCCGGATCCGCGCGGCAGAATCAACCCGCATATCTTAGTCGTAGCTAATTTGTTGAAGGTTAATGAAATCTATAGAATCGGCGGAGCGCAAGCTATAGCCGCAATGGCATTAGGGACTAAGACGGTGCCTAAGGTAGATAAAATCGTCGGCCCGGGGAACTGCTATGTCACTGAAGCAAAAAGACAAGTTTTTGGTTATGTTGATATTGATATGTTAGCCGGGCCAACCGAACTTGTGGTTATTGCTAACCGTTACAGTAATCCTAATTTCATTATTGCCGATTTGAAATCACAGTCTGAACACATCGGTGGGCTTTCGATACTTATAACGACTTCTAAATCGTTGATTAAACAAGTCAAGAGTCAGGCAGGAGCCGGATATATCATCTTGGCTAAGAATTTAGAGCAGGCAGTTGAGATTTCCAATAGGATTGCTCCTGAACACTTGGAGATATTGACTAACAATCCTTTAAATATAGTTAAGAAGATAAAAAATGCTGGCGCGGTTTTCTTAGGCCCGTATAGCCCTACAGCGGTAGGAGATTATGTTGCCGGGCCTAGTCATGTATTGCCGACTTCGGGAACCGCAAGATTTTTCTCAGGGCTTGGCATCGAGGATTTTATCAAATCCAGCCACTTGATTTTTTATTCTAAAAAGGCTTTGGAAAAAGTAAGGCAACCTTTGGAAAAAATCGCCGGTATCGAAGGATTGAAAGAACATTTGGAATCTGTGCGAGTCAGATTTAAATAAAGGAGAATATTTATGGCGACAAAGATACGAGAAGCCACTATCAAAAGAAAGACCAACGAAGTCGATATGACGGTCAAGTTTGCGATAGACGGCAAGTCGAAGTCGAAGATAAACACCGGTTTTGATTCGCTGAATCATATGCTTGAGCTTTTCTGCTTTCACGGTTTATTTGATTTGGAGATTGAATTAAAACATGGAGATCTTAAGCACCACATCGTCGAAGATATAGGTATCGCTTTGGGCGATGCCTTTAAAAAGGCTTTGGGTGATGCTAAGGGTATCAAACGATACGGCTACGCTTCGATTCCCATGGATAGTGTTGTCGCTAATGTGAGCGTAGATATCAGCGGCAGGCCATATTTGACTTTTAATATCGGAGAAGGAGCCGGATTATTGCATCCTTTGATTGAGAAATTTTCCGATCTTAAGACTGATGATTTTAAGATTTTCTTGGAAGGATTCATTTCTCACGCCAGAATTTCTTTAAATGTTAGGGTTCCCATGTCGCAGGATATGGATTCTCATCACGTCTTGGAAGCGATTTTCAAGGCCATGGGCGTAGCTCTAGACCAGGCAACCCAGATCGAGCCGCGCAGAAAAGGGATACCTTCAACCAAGGGCAGGATCGATTAATGTCAACAGTGGTAATCATTGACTATGATTCGGGTAATCTTAGAAGCGTCCAAAAGGCTTTGGAATTCGTAGGTGCGAAAACTAAAATTACCCAGTCGGCAGATGATATCTCAAAGGCGGACAAGCTTGTCTTGCCAGGAGTCGGAGCATTTGCCGTGGCGATGGAGAAGCTGGCAGATTTAGGTTTGATCGAGAGTATAAAAGATTTTATTAAATCCGATAAGCCATTTTTAGGTATTTGTCTCGGACTACAGTTATTATTTAGCTCAAGCCAGGAGGCAAAAGGCTTAAAGGGGCTGGATATATTTAAAGGCAGTGTCGATAAATTCAAGGGTGTGAAAGTTCCGCATATCGGTTGGAATCAGCTAAATAAGAATTCTAAAGATAATTGCCAATTGTTTAAAGGAATCAATGATGGTGCAAACATGTATTTTTGCCATTCATATTTTGTCAATCCTGATGATAAGGATATCATTGCATCTAAGACAGAATATGGCACTGGTTTTGTTTCTGCTGTTTCAAGAGGCAATACGTTCGGGGTACAGTTTCACCCGGAGAAAAGCCAGCGGCTGGGCTTAAAGATATTGGAGAATTTCCTGAAGGTGTAAAATGATTGTTATACCGGCAATTGATATTTTAGACGGAAAAGTCGTACGGCTAAAGCAAGGTAAATTTCAAGAGGTGACTGTTTATTCCGAGCATCCCTTTGATATCGCCCAGCAATGGATTTCTCACGGCGCTCAGTTCATGCATATAGTTGACCTTGACGGTGCAGCAACCGGCCAAATTAAAAATATAGTGCTTATTAATAATATCGTCAGATATACCAAAGCACAGGTTCAGGTTGGAGGCGGGATAAGAGACTTAGATACCATACAGAGGCTTATTAGTGTTGGTGTCTCAAGTGTGGTTTTGGGTACAAAGGCGATAGAAGATAAGGAGTTTCTTAAAAAGGCTCTAGAGCAATGGCCGGATAAGATTATCGTCAGTATCGATGCATCGCATGGTAAACTCGCTAAGGAAGGATGGACATCAATATCTTTAATCAATGCCACAGACTTTGCTAAGGAATTACAAGATTTGGGTGTGAAAGGAATAGTCTATACAGATATAGCTAGAGACGGAATGCTCAAGGGGCCGAACATCGACGGTATAAAAAGTATTTTAGATGCGGTTGATATACCCGTAGTCGCTTCAGGCGGAATATCAAATCTAAATGATTTAAAGAGGCTAAAAGAGTTGGAAAAAGAAGGTCTTCGTGGGATTATTTTAGGAAGAGCGATATACGAACGCACACTTTCTTTGAGGGAGGCGATTGAATTTTGCTCACAAAGAGAATAATTCCCTGTCTTGATGTTAAAGAGGGTAGAGTCGTAAAAGGCATAAAATTTGTAGGCCTTCGCGATGCAGGCGATCCGGCAGAGATAGCCGGCTTTTACGATAAAGAAGGCGCCGATGAAATCGTTTTTCTTGATATTACCGCGAGCCACGAGAAAAGGCCGATTCTTTTAGACGTAGTTAAAAAGACCGCTGAATCGGTATTTATGCCGCTTACCGTCGGCGGCGGAATAAGAGATTTAGAAGACATCAGAATTCTTTTGAATTCTGGCGCAGATAAAGTTTCAATAAATACTTCAGCCGTAAAAAATCCCATTTTGATTACAGAATCTTCGGCTAAATTCGGCAGCCAATGTATCGTTGTGGCAATAGATGCCAAGCGCGTCCAAGACAGCTGGCAGGTTTATATCCATGGCGGCAGAACGCCGGTTGAAAAAGATGCTATTGAATGGGCAAAAGAGGCGGAAAAACTCGGCGCAGGAGAAATTTTGTTAACTAGTATGGATTATGACGGGACCAAGGACGGATATGATTTGGAACTGACCAAGAAAATTTGCAAGGCAGTTAATATTCCGGTTATCGCATCCGGTGGAGCAGGAAAATTAGAGCATTTCGCCGAAGTATTGACTGAGACTGGGGCTGACGCAGCTTTAGCGGCATCTGTGTTTCATTACAAAGAACTATCAATAAAGCAGGTTAAAGAATATCTGCAAAAAAAAGGAATAAAGGTACGATTATGACAAAGATTAATTCAAAAACTATCAACAAGCTGAAGTTTGATAAATCAGGCTTGATCCCTGCGATAATCCAGGATTATAAGAAAAACGACGTCCTTATGGTCGCCTACATGAATAAAGAATCTATAAAGAGGACGATAAAATTTGGTAAGACCTGTTTTTGGTCGCGTTCCCGGAAAGAATATTGGGTCAAGGGCGAGACGTCGGGAAATATCCAGCAAGTAAAAGCGATTTATTACGATTGCGACGCAGATGCGCTTTTGATTAAGGTCAAACAGACAGGCGTGGCCTGCCATACAAAAAATAGAAGCTGTTTCTTTAGGAAACTATGTACTATCCGATAAAAAAAGATTTTGTAAAATTAGCCAAGAAGGGGAATTTGATTCCGGTCTACAAAGAGATTCTGGCAGATACCGAGACGCCTGTCTCAGCGTTCTTAAAGATTCAGAAATCGGACTATTCATTTTTGCTTGAATCTGTTGAAGGCCAGGAAAAGTATGCCAGATTTTCATTTTTAGGCGATAGTCCGTCTTTGGTATTCAAGAGTAAAGGCAGGGCGGTTACAATCACAGAATTCCATGGCTCAAAACAAAAACAGAGACAGATTATTGCCGAAAATGATCCCCTGGAAGAAATAAAGAAGATTTTAAGAAAATACAGGCTAGTCCACGTAAAAGGCCTGCCTCGGTTTTTTGGCGGATTCGTCGGCTATATGGGCTATGACATGGTCAGGTTTTTTGAGCCAAAACTTAAAAATTCCGCCGATAAAAACGCCGATGATTTAAGAGTGCCAGATTGCGTTTTTGTTTTGGCTGATACCATGGTGATATTTGACCACTTAAATCACAAAATCAAGATTGTTGCCTGCGCATTTATTGGTGAGGAAGCAAAAAACAAACAAAAAGAAATCAATAAAATTTATAATCAGACGCTGAGAAAAATCGAGGGAATTTTAAACCGTTTGAAGTCTAATCTAGATCTTCAAGTAAATGAAATCATACCATTCAACCAGAAATATAGACTAGCTTCTAATTTCACAAAAAACGGATTCGAATCGATAGTCAGGAAGGGCAAAGAATACATTAAAAAAGGCGATATAATCCAGACAGTCTTATCCCAAAGATTTCATATTGATTTTAAGTGCCCGCCGTTTAATATCTACAGGGCGTTAAGAAATATTAACCCTTCCGCTTATATGTATTATTTGAAATTCGCAAAATTAGAAGTAATCGGTTCATCCCCGGAATTATTAATTCGCTGCGAAGATGGAATTGTCCAGACGCGTCCGATTGCCGGTACCAGGCAGAGAGGCAAAGATGAGGCTGAAGATAATCGCTTGGGAATTGAGCTATTAAATGACGCTAAAGAGAAGGCTGAACATATCATGCTCGTAGATTTAGGCAGAAACGATTTGGGAAGGGTTTGCAAAAAGACAACCGTTAAGGTCAGCGAATTTATGAACATAGAAAGATATTCGCATGTAATGCATATCGTAAGTAACGTTACAGGAGTCCTGGATAAAAACAAGGATATATTTGATCTGCTGCGCGCTACTTTTCCCGCCGGAACCGTCACTGGCGCTCCAAAGGTCAGGGCTATGGAGATTATAGATGAGCTTGAAAATATCAAGCGCGGTCCTTATGCCGGCTGCGTCGGATATTTCAGCTTTTCTGGCAACTTAGATACCTGCATTACTATACGAACGATTATCGTAAAAGATAAACGAGCCTATATCCAGGCAGGGGCGGGGATTGTCGCTGATTCTATTCCCGCAAAAGAATACCAGGAAACATTAAACAAGGCGAAAGCACAAATTTACGCCATAAATCTAGCCAAAGAAATTTCTTAAAAGACTTTAAAGGAGGTGTAGTAAATGTCAGTTGTTATCAGAATGAGAAAGATAAGCGCAAAGGCGAAAAAGAGATTCAATTTTCGCATAATCGTTTGCGATAAAACTTCCGCCAGAGACAGCAGGTCTTTAGACGACATCGGATATTATGATCCGTCTAAGAAACCTGCAGCGCTTAAAATTGATAAAGAGAAGCTCGCATTTTGGTTAAAACGGGGAGCAACGCCCTCCGATACCTTAAAAAGCTTGATAAAAAAGGAGAAATAAAATGGGACAAGGTCCAACGCCGAATCCGATCTTGAGTTTTGTTCCTTTGATTTTGATTTTTGTCATTTTCTATTTTCTGATTTTTCGCCCACAGAAGCAGAAACAATCGGAGCACCAGATGATGATTGCGGGCTTGAAGAAAAATGACGAAGTAATAACCGTCGGCGGCATTCACGGTACGATTGTTAATATCAAAGACGCCACTTTTGTTATCCGCGTGGATGACGAAGTTAAAATCGAAGTCGAGAAAAACTCAATTAGTGTTTTAAAAAGATCGGCACCAGCACAGCAGGAACAAGGGTTGAGAATATGATAAAGAATTTAAAATTACGAATCCTAATCATTATCGCAGTAGCGGGTTTCTTTGCATATTTTGCATTCCCGCTTAATAAACGAATTGATCTAGGCCTTGATTTGCAGGGAGGGATGCACTTGGTATTGAGGGTCGATACCTCCAAACTGTCTGCCGATGCCAAAAAGGACGCGGTTGAACGGGCGCTGGAAGTTGTCAGAAACAGAATAGATGAGTTCGGGGTAGGCGAGCCTTCAATCGCCCGTCAGGGAACAGAAGAAATTGTTATCCAGCTCCCAGGCGTTACTGACCGAAATAGGGCTATCGATCTTATTGGAAAAACCGCCCATCTTGAATTTAGGATTGTAAGCTCAGACCTCGAGAAGATGCAGGCAGCATTAGCCGGCAATATCCCAGAAGGATATGAGTTAAAGACTTTAGAAAAAAACGAAGAGAAGCAGCAGGTTTTACTGGAAAAGAATGCGGTTTTAACCGGGGATTCCATAGTTGATGCCCAGGTTAGATTCGATAACCAAGCTTTTGGGGAGCCTTATGTTAGCCTTAAGTTTAATGCCGAGGGAACCAAAAAATTTGCTGCGATTACGGCAGAAAACGTCGGTAAGCAATTGGCAATTGTTCTGGATGGCAAGGTTCATTCTGCTCCGGTAATCCGCGAACCCATCCCGTCGGGTGAAGCGCAGATTACTGGCAGGTTCAGTTTTCAGGAAGCAAGCGATTTGGCAATAGTATTGCGAGTCGGAGCATTGCCGGCGCCGATTTACATCGAAGAAGAAAGGACGATTGGCCCATTGTTGGGCCAGGATTCAATCAGAAGCGGCATTAAAGCCAGCATTATTGGTTGTGCTTTAGTATTTTTCTTCATGGCTTTTTATTATTTAATCGCTGGCATAGTAGCCGACATAGCATTAATCTTTAACTTATTGATTATACTTGGTTCATTAGGATTTTTAAAAGCTATGATGCCGGCTCAGCAGGTGACCTTAACTTTGCCTGGCATTGCAGGTATTGTTTTGACGCTTGGCATGGCAGTAGATGCCAATGTTCTGATTAACGAAAGGATTAGAGAGGAGCTTGCTTCGGGCAGGCCGCTTTTGACAGCCGTTACCAACGGTTATCATAAGGCTTTCAGCGCGATCTTCGATTCTAACCTTACTACCCTTATAGCGGCATTCTTACTTTTTCAATTCGGTACAGGTCCTATCAGAGGGTTTGCCGTGACTTTGACCATCGGTCTTGTTGCCAGCATGTTCACTGCAATATATGTTACCCGTGCTATCATGGAGTTTTTAGTGACGAATAAAATTGTAAAGAATCTTCCGATGTTAAGATTAATTAAAGCGACCAAGATTGATTTTATCGGAAAAAGAAAAATTTGGTATACAGTTTCAGCAGTTATAATTATCGTAGGTATGTTTGCTTTCTTCTCGAAGGGCAAACAGGCCTATGGGCTTGATTTTGCCGGCGGACAACTGCAGGAGTACAGTTTTAGCCAGCCTATCGCAGTTGAATCTTTGCGCAGCAGTCTAAGAGACGCAGGGCTTTCCGATGTTTCCATCCAGCAGTTCAGAGAGAATCCCAAAATTATTATTGTGCGTTCTACCTCCGATACCGCCTCAACTGTTGAACAGGTATTGCGGGATAAATTTGCTGACAATAAGTTTGATGTTTTAAGGATTGAGAAGGTTGGTCCGGCAGTAGGCAGAGACCTAAGAAAAAAAGCAACACTCGCGATTATTTATTCCCTTCTGGGAATTCTCATCTACGTAGCTTTTAGATTTAAGCATTTTAATTTTGCCTTTGCTGGCGTTATCGCTTTATTCCATGATATTTTAGTCACTATTGGATTTGTGGCGCTCACTGGCAGGCAAATGGACCTTTTAATCGTTACTGCGCTTTTAACCATCGCTGGTTATTCTATCAACGACACAATTGTTATTTATGACCGTGTCCGGGAGAACTTAAGATTAGCGAGGAAAGTCAATTTAGCGGAGATAATTAACTTAAGCGTGAATCAAACCTTCAGCCGCACAATCTTGACTTCAGGGGTAACGCTGCTTGTGGTTATCTCACTTTTGATGTTCGGCGGCGAGGTTTTAAACGGCCTTGCCTTTAGCCTTTTGGTAGGATTTATTTCTGGAGTTTATTCTACTGTTTATATTGCCTCGCCTTTGGTTTTGGCCTGGCAGAAAAAACAGGCTAATGTTTAAATCTCTAAAATTATATGTTTCCCAGGAGATAAAAATCCGTACTCTCCAGGAAGAGCTGGTGGATTTGGGTTATAAAAGACTTCAGGCTGTTTCCGAAGAAGGGGATTTTTCCGTCAGGGGCGGAATCCTTGATGTTTTTCCTGTCAGCTTCGATTGTCCCTTGCGTATCGAATTCGACATGGATAAAATTGCTTCCATTTACAGTTTTAATGTCGTAAACGGAAGGCGCATCTGGGAACACCGTTCGGCTATTATCCTTCCTAAGAAGACCTCGCGCGCCACAAAATCCTTAGGTTTCTCCGAGGAGACGCCATTAAATAACTTCGTGGATTTAGAAGTCGGCGATTATGCAGTGCATAGCCAGCACGGGATCGGCAGGTATTTGGGTATTGATAAGCTGCAGGTCCAAAATAAATATCAGGACCATTTTGTCTTGGAATATGACGGCGGCGATAAGCTATATGTTCCTACTGACCAATTGCATCTTATCCAGAAATATATCGGATTTGAACACCGTTCTCCTAGATTATACAAATTAGGTTCTCAAGAATGGCAAAGGGTAAAGGACAGAACCGCTAAGGGCATAAAACGCCTGGCGCTTGATCTATTGCAGATTCAGGCAATCCGCGATTCTCTCCCGGGTATCAAATTTTCCTCCGATACCGATTGGCAAAAACAGTTCGAGAAGACATTTCCTTTTAAAGAAACTCCCGACCAAGAGATTGCAGTAACGGCAGTAAAACATGATATGGAAGAAGAAAAGCCCATGGATAGGTTAATCTGCGGCGATGTGGGCTATGGCAAGACTGAAGTCGCTATGCGCGCCGCATTCAAAGCTGTAATGGATAATAAACAGGTTGCTTTTTTGGTTCCTACCACAATTTTAGCAGAGCAGCATTACTATAATTTTTCGCAGAGGCTCAAGGATTTTCCGGTTAACGTCCAGATGCTGTCACGTTTTAAGACCGAGAGCCAGCAGAGAGAAATAATCGAAAACGTCAAAAATGGTTCGGTGGACATAGTTATCGGAACCCACAGGCTTTTAAGCGACGATATAAAATTTAGAGATTTGGGATTAGTTATCATTGATGAGGAGCAGCGTTTTGGCGTAGAGGCGAAAGAAAAATTAAAACGTTTGAGGCTTTTGGTTGATGTCTTGACACTTACCGCAACGCCCATTCCCCGTACGCTTTATATGGCGATTATGGATGCCAAGGATATGTCAACGATAAACACTCCGCCGCAGGACAGGATACCCATAAAGACTTTTGTCGCTGAATACGACGATGATCTTGTAAAACAGGCGGTTACAAGAGAGCTTGATAGAAACGGTCAGGTCTATGTTGTCAATAATCATATCCAGGGCATTGAGAAACTTAAACATAGAATTTCCGGTCTAATAAATAAAGCCAATATTGCGGTTGCGCATGGACAGATGGCGTCGCATGAGCTTGAAAGCATAATGCTAGATTTCATAAAAGGTAAAATTGATGTTTTAGTTTCTACAATGATAATCCAAGCCGGGATAGATGTTCCCAATGCCAACACCTTAATCGTTAATCATGCGGAGAGTTTCGGCTTGGCGGATCTTCATCAGCTTCGAGGAAGGGTGGGCAGATTCAATCGCCAGGCATACGCATATTTTTTATTTCCTAAAACCGCGAACCTAAGCCCTGAGGCGCAAAAAAGATTAAAAGCTATTGAAGAATATAATGAATTAGGCTCCGGTTTTAAGATCGCTTTTGAAGATTTACAGATAAGAGGAGCGGGTAACCTCTTAGGAACCGAGCAGCATGGATACATAAGCGCAGTCGGATTCGATTTGTACTGCCGGCTTCTTAAAGAAGCCATTTCAGACATCAAGAAAGGATAAAAATGAGAACTTTACGTTTAGTTTTATGCGTTTTATCGCTAATTTTATTCAGCGTCAATTTTGCCAAGGCAGAAGAGGATAAGCTGGTAGCGATAGTTAACAATGAGGTTATAACCGAACATGATAAAAAGGAATATCTAAATATTCTGTTCTTGCAGCTTTCCGATCAGATAGATGGAGAACAGCTGAAATCAGAAATGAAAAAAGCCGAGGACGAAGCGGTAACCCGCCTAATTGAAGATAAGCTTATTGTGCAGGAAGCTAAGAATAAAGGTTTAAACATAGATGACCGCGAGATAGAGCAGAGATATAAGGCGATTAAAAATAATTTTCAATCCGAAACAGAATTCGACCTGTATTTAAAGATGCATAAGCTTACGCCTGCGGATATCAAAAATAAGATTAAAGACCAGTTGTTGATGCGCACTATTATCGAGACAGAAGTCAAGGATAAGGTTTTTGTCCATCCTCAAGAAGTCACCGAATATTACAACACTCATAAGGTGGAGCTCAAAGAGCCAGAAAGAATAGAATTAGATTCGATTTTGGTAAAGAATGCTGGGAATGAATGGGATACCGAGGCCAAGATGCAGGAAATATTAAAGAAGCTTAGGGCCGGTCAGGATTTCTCTAAACTAAGACAAGAGTATTCTGATAGCCAGCCTATCGGAACAGTCAAAAAAGGCACGCTCAATGAAGAAATCGAGAAAGTAGTATTCAATTTAAAGCCGCAAGAAGTATCTAAGCCGGTGAAGACCAATAATGGTATTTATCTGTTCAAATTAATTAACAAGATTCCCGAGTCGGAACAGGGATTAGAAGAAACAAGGGAACAGATTTATCAAATGCTATTTGAAAAGAAATTCACCGAGAAACTTGCTTCTTGGCTCGACGGATTAAAAGAAAAAGCCTATATACTTGTAAAATAAGATGATAACTATCGGAATAACTATGGGTGATCCTTCCGGGATAGGGCCGGAGGTAATCATAAAAGCGCTTCAAAAAAAAGATGTTAGTCGCTTGGCACATTATTTAGTCATCGGCGATAAATTCATCTTTTCTAAGGTTAGCAACAGACCTTTGCCTAAAAATGTTAAGTTGCTTGACCTTTCGAATGTAAACCCGGGAGATTTTTCTTTTGGCAAGATCAGGGCCGAATTCGGAGCCGCTTCCATGGAGTATATAAATTTCGCTTTATATCTTTTGCGCCAAAATTTGATCGATTGTCTGGTGACTGCCCCGATTAGCAAAGAATCAGCGAATCTGGCTGGCTATAAAATCACCGGCCACACCGAATATTTGGCACGCAAAACCAATACAAAGAAGTTTGAGATGATGTTGTTGGCCGAGAATCTACGGACGCTCACCGTTACCCGACATCTTCCTCTAAAAAAAGTATCTGATAATTTAACGAAAGATGATATTTATCAAGCCATAGCTTTGGTTTATAAAGCGCTCAAAACTCTTTTTTCGATTAAAAGACCAAGAATTGCCGTAAGCGCCCTAAATCCTCATTTAGGCGAACATGGAATACTAGGAGAAGAAGAAAAGACCAAAATTATACCAGCTGTTAAAAAAGCTAATAAAAAGTTTGGTTTGGTGTTTGGTCCGATTGCGTCAGACTCTATTTTTCATGACAGCCTAAAAGGCAAATATGACGCGATCGTAGTTATGTATCACGACCAGTCTCTGATTACTTTAAAGACGTTATTTCCGAACCGGTCGGTTAACTTGACTATCGGCCTGCCTTTTGTGCGCACATCGCCCTGCCATGGCACGGCATTTGATATAGCAGGAAAGAATAAAGCTGATCCAACTTCTATGGTCGAAGCGATCAAGCTAGCCAATAAACTGGCTCGCAATACCAAAAAATGAATATTGCAGAATTCTATCCCAGGAAATCCTTAGGCCAGAATTTTCTTATCGACGATAATATCAAAGTTAAAATTATCCAAGCCTGCAACGTATCCAGTGAAGAATTTGTCTTAGAAATTGGCCCGGGAAAAGGTGCTCTTACCCAGGAATTGGTAAAGTTGGCAAAAGGGGTGGTGGCAGTTGAAAAAGATGTAAGGCTTTTTCAGATGCTTTGTCAGACATTGGGAGGATATCTTAATTTATCTTTGGTTAATCAGGATATCCTTACTTACCGGATCAGCCAATCGAACACTAAAGTCATAGGTAATATCCCTTACAACATATCCTCGCCGCTGATCGAGCATCTTTTAATGCAGAAGGATAAGATCAGCGTAATCTATCTTACCCTGCAGAAAGAGCTGGCCGAGAGGATTATAGCCAAGCCCAGGACCAAAGCATACAGTTCTTTTAGTATTTTTGTGCAGTATCATTCTGTTCCGACCATAAAATTCATTATAAAAAGAGGGAGTTTTCGGCCGCGGCCTAAGGTTGATTCGGCATTCGTTGAATTTGTAATAAGAAAAACCCCGGCAGTTACGGTTAAAGATGAGGAGTTCTTTTTCAAAATAGTCCGCGCGGCATTTGGCCAACGCAGGAAAATGATTTCCAATACCTTAAAAGGATTGGTGGACCAGGAAAAAATCTGCCAGACCGGTATAAGCCCGAGCATCCGCCCCGAGGACTTAAGCCTTGATGATTTTGGCAGGCTGGCAAACTCTTCTTAAAACGAAAGGAAAAATGAGCTTAAAGCAGATATTCGAAAAGTTCAATTCAATTGAATTCGCTGAGAAAAGGTGTGTTGATGACGAATATGTCGAAGTCGTAGTATTGAATAAGCAGTCTGAAGAATGGAATAAGATATCGCAAGAACTATTTGGACCGGCGCTAAAACCGGCCGGAGCCAAGCCAAATAAAGACGTCCTCAGCCTGGCAGAAGAATTTGGCGGTATTCGTAATGATCAGTCTTTGTTCAAAAAAGAGATTGACGGCAGGCACGTAATGGCAATGTTCTGGCCCTGGCAGGATGGAGCCCATACCACTTTAAAGATTTTTGTCCTGCCTGCCTAATAATACGAGATGAGTGGAAACACTGCTTTAAATCAAAGCTATGTTACGGGATATAAAAGGACGCTATTGGAAGCCCGTATGGCCCGGACAATCGCATTCAGGTACCTGGGTTTATTGATAAGCGGGGAAATTAACTTAAAGCAGTATATAATCTTCTTAAAGCGCATAATGCTTTTGGCAGAAGTATTAAGGTACAATAAAGCAGTGCGTATCAATGATAAGTACAAGATTCATCTTTACCTTCCGGCGTTCCCTTCTGAAGCATTTTATCAAGCCATAGATAAATTCTTTCGCCTAGACGGGAAAACTATCCCTATGAGCGTGGTTTTCTCCATGACTAAGGCATGCGGTTATAATTGTCAGCATTGTTATCAGAAAAAAGACGCAGGAGAGGATCTGGATATTAACCGCTTGATTAAGGTGGCAAAAGATATTCAAGATATGGGCGTAAGCCTCTTTGACATCGAAGGAGGAGAGCCGCTTTTAAGATTTGAGCGATTGCTTACTCTTGTCCAAAATATCGATGCAAGAAGCGAGGTCTGGATAAATACCACCGGACATAGCCTTACCCCTGAAAAGGCCAGGCAACTTAAAGAATCAGGGCTTTTCGGAGCGATGGTATCAATCCATCATTGGCTGCCGGAAAAACATAATGAGTTTGTTTCTTTTAAGGGGGCATTTGATATCGCTGTAAATGCCATTAAGATTTTCCAGAGCGTGGGAGTAAATACCGTGATCAATTGCGTGGCTTCATCCGAAATGATTAATGATAATGGTATAGGCAAGATTATGGACCTTGCGAAGAAACTCAACTGTAGTTTCGTGCAGATTATTCATGAAAAGCCATCGGGAGGGTGGATTAACCGCGGCAATACAGTTATGGAGGAAGATCTTTTAGACGATCTATGCAAAATGCATCTCGATTTTAATACTGAGGGGGAATTCAAAGATTACCCGTCTTTGTCCATGCAGGTCTTTGAATCTTCGGTTATGGCCTTTGGCTGCACGGCAGGAGGGATTGAAAGGTTTTATGTCAATGCCAATGGCGAGGTACAACCCTGTGAATTCCTGAATATCTCCTTTGGCAATGTCCAGGATGAGGAATTTATCGATATTTATGATCGTATGAAACAGAGGTTCAGAAGGCCGGGCCTGAACTGGCTTTGCAATACCGAGAATGCCTCTGTTGTAAGATGTGCCAGGGAGAATAATATAAGAGGCTTTCCGATAAAAAAAGATAAATCCAAGAGTATCATCGATAATCTTGATCCCGGTCCGGAAGTGCCATTATATAAAAAGATGCGGCTCTGCGAGAAGCTCCAATAAGGGCTCTTGCGGCTTGATTTTTAAGCCCGCTTAATATAGAATAAAAAACAAAAAGGAGGTAGATATGGTTCCAAAATGGATAAAGCCTTTCTTTATCTTCGCAGGGTTGGTTGATGCGGTAATTGGTATTCTGTTTGTCTCTATCCCGCTTGAGATTTTTAAAGTCGTCAATATCCCGCCGCCGAATCATCTTGGTTATATTCAGTTCCCCGGGTGTTTATTGATTGTATTCGGTATAATGTTTTTTAACATTGCTGCCAATCCAATTGCCAATAAAAACCTTATGATTTACGCGGTTCTTCTTAAATTTTCTTATTGCGCCGTGGTATTTTCGTATTGGCTGACTAAAGGAATTCCTTCGATGTGGCTATTCTTTGCGTTTGTGGATTTAGGATTTTTGCTTATGTTTTTACTGGCAGCAAAAGCGCTGAAGAACGCGTAGAAAATCAAGAACCGATAAACTTTTAAGCAATTCAATATGATAAATATTAGAAGAAAATATTTATTTTTATTTATTTGCGTTCAAATCTTTTTTTCCGCCAGTATTTGTCTTGCCGGAGAAATTAATCATCTGCCGCAATTCAAAGACGGCGACAGGATACTTGTATTTGCCCCGCACCCCGATGATGAGACAATAGGCGCTGCAGGGATAATGCAGGAGGCCGTCCGCCTGAAATTGCCGCTTGGGGTGGTTTATTATACTAACGGAGACAATAACGAGGTCGCGTTCATAGTCTATAAAAAGCACCTGGTGTTTCGTAAGCAGGCGTTTATCCTTTTGGGGGAGACAAGGAGAAAAGAATCTGCGGCGGCAATGAAGCTTTTGGGCCTTAAAGATAATCAGCTGGTTTTTCTGGGATATCCGGACTTCGGCACATTAGAAATCTTTACGCAATATTGGGGCAATACCAAGCCTTTTAAGAGCATGCTTACCCGGGTTACCCATGTTCCTTACAAGGAATGTATCTCTTATGACGCAGAATATGTCGGAGAGAGTATTCTCTATGATGTAAAAAAGGTTTTAAAAGACTTTAGGCCAACTAAGATTTTCGTGACTGGACCGGTCGATACCAATAAGGACCATCGTTCGCTTTTTCTATTTTTACAGGTAGCATTATGGGATTTAGAGGGGAAGATTCCTGCGCCGGAAGTCTATACCTACCTTGTTCATTATCCTAAATGGCCTCTGCCCCGTGGTTCTAATCCGGATTTGGCCTTGGATCCACCGCCTGGATTAGCCAACAATGGCATTTTATGGTACAAATTCGATTTAAGCCCCGACCAGGCAGCTAAAAAACAGGAAATGGTCGCAGTATATAAGACTCAAAATGAATGTTGCCCCAAATATCTTTTTTCTTTTGTGCGCAAAAATGAGCTATTTGCCAACTATCCGCAGATTGTCTTGAATGAGTACGCTCAAGGCCAGATAGATTGGGATAATCTTAAAGAAATCAAGGTCATTCAGGGCGAAAAAATCGATGAAGATCTCTCGGGCGAAAGAAACATTGAATCGGTTGAATATGTAAAGCAGGACGGATTTCTCTATGTCAGGGTTAAGTTAAGAAGATGGGTGGCAGAATTAACAGGTATTAATATTTACTTGTTTGGATACAACAGGTATATTCCGTTTTCCGTCATGCCTAAGATCCGTGTTTCGATAGCAAAACCTGAAGGGATGTCTATACATGACGGCAGAGAGCCGCAATTTATTCCGGGCATGGAATTTAAATTTAAGGGTAAATATCTTATATTAAAAGTCCCATTGATAAGCCTCAAAGACACAAGTTATATCTTAAGCTGTGTCACTTCTCATTTTAAAGGAGTAGATTATGATGCCACTGCCTGGAGGATTTTAAAAATAAAATAGCATGACAGATGATGTTATTATCCGTAAGTTCGAAAAAACTGACAGGGCAGGATTGCGCCGGATAAGCTGCCAGACAGCATTTTTAGATAAGCCAAGAGAAAAGTTCATTGAAGATGACGAGATTCTTGCCGACAGCCTGACATCATATTTTACAGATTATGAGCCTGAGTCTTGTTTTGTGGCAGCCCAAAATGACCGCGTAATCGGATATATCACAGGCTCTAAAAACGTAAAGTCGATGGCGAGGATTAATAATTTTAAGATTTATCCCAGGTTGTTTTTCAAATCTTTGCTGCGCGGGCTGTTCTTTAAGAAAAATACTTCCAGATTCCTGTTTCATCTATTGGCGAGCTTTGGGAAGGGTGAGTTCTCTGAGCCGGATTTCTCCAGGGATTATCCTGCGACTTTGCATATTAATATCGATGATGGCTTCCGCGGGCAAAGAATCGGCTCAAGGCTTATCGAGAAATATATGAGTTTTTTGCGGGAAAATAGCATACCGGGCGTGCATTTCGGCACGACGTCCTCCGGAGCAAAAGAATTTTTCTTAAAAGAAGGATTTAACATTTTGTTTGAAGGCAAAAGGTCATATTTCCGGTATTATTCCGGAAGTGATATAATATTCTATATCTTTGGGAAAAATATTAATCTGGTAGGTTAAAGAGGAAGTAGCCAAATGTTATGTAAAAAACATATCGACAGAGACGCTCTTTTTTATTGCATGGGTTGTGGCGGTTATTTCTGCCAGGAATGTGTCTATGTCAACGAAGCAAAAGCCTCTCTGCCATACACCTGCCGTTCCTGCGGGGGAAGATGCGAAAAGATGGCGCAAAAAGAGTCTTCTTCTGAGCATGTTTCGGGCCCTGTAATGGCGTCAGAAACAGCAGAAGTCCTAATCACAACCTCTTTCTGGTCAGAGATTATTCCTTCATTCATCTATCCTTTCAGGAAAAATGGTAAAATAATGCTTTTGGTCGGTTCAATATTCTTTTCCATATTTTTCGCTATTGCAAGAATGGCCTGGCTTTTTGGTCTGCCTCTGTTATTGATTTTAGTTAGCTATATTCTAGAATATATGTTATTGGTCTTGGAGACTTCCGCTTACGGCGATAATCAGCCCCCGGAGTTCCCTGGGATGAATGATTGGACGGAATTGATATTCGGCCGGCTTTTCTTGATTATTCTGGCTGCTGTTGTTTGTTTTGTCCCGTCAGTTATATACTTATTTAAAGCGCAACAAGCCGATGCTGTTTTCTTGGCCTTGATCGTTTTAGGCCAATTCATTTATCCTATGATGTTTTTGATTATAGCTATGACAGGAAAATTTGTGGCTTTCAATCCTTTTCTAATCGCAAATTCAATCCTCAAGGCGCCGCTTCAATATTTAATTATCGTGGCTTTATTTTTTGCCGCCGCATATGTAAGCCGCACGATAAAAATGCTCTTAATCGGTTTGCCTATCTTAGGATTTTTTATCTCGGATCTTATTTCTTTTTATATTATGCTTATTCAGATGCGTTTATTGGGAATTTTTTATAGATGCAATGAGGAAAATTTCACTAGTGTTCCAAAAGGCACATAGTATCTAGATTAAAATTACAATTAGGGAGAAATATGAAAAAAATATTATTTATTCTAATAATCGCCGGCATGGGTTTATTGTTAAACTTCGCTTCAGCTTTTCCGGAGGAAGTAATCAGAAAAACTGTGGATCTTAGTATGGAATTTTATGGGCCTTCCCAGTGCGACACTCACTACATCGGGTATTATATCGAAGAAAAAGAAATTGCCCGGCTATGTTTAGACAGGAATTTTAATGTTATTCAAAGAACTGGCGAGATTCCTGATGGGGTTGCCGCAGAATATTACCCAGGCGGCCAGGAGAAGTTTAAGGAGAATTTCAAGAACAACATGCGCCAGGGTGAGGCAGCGGAATATTTCGAAGACGGCAAGACTAAGCAGATTTTTAATTTTATTGATGATAAGCTTGATGGCATGCGCACTACTTTCTATCCCAGCGGTAAATTATCCGCAGAGATTATGTATAAAGAGGGCAAGCAAAACGGCCTGGCCAAGAGATATTTCCCTGAGGGCAATCTCGCTCAGGAAAGCACTTATAAAGACGGGGAAATGAACGGGCCTTTAAAGACTTACTATCCAAACGGACAATTGCAGCGCCAAGCAACTGTTAAAGACTTACGCGATATCGGCATAAGCAAGATTTATTACGAAAACGGCCAGCTGCAGGCGGAATTTGACAATGACCAGAAAACCATAAGCAAAGTCTATTACGAAGACGGAACTATCCACGGGATTATTAATTACAACGAGAACGGAAAAGTTGTGGGCAGGGAATATGACCGCCACGGGAATCTGGTGAATGAGGAAGTAATGGAGCAGCCTAAACCGACCAATGAATAATTCACAGCCGCAAATTAAAGAACATCGATTAGATTTTGCCAGCCCGTCAGTAATATTTCTCATCGCGGTTAATCTTTTTCCTTTTTTTGGCGTTTTCTTTTTGGGTTGGACGGTTTTCTCGATAATATTCCTTTATTGGTTCGAGAATGTCATTGTCGGCGTATTCAATGTTGCCAGGATGATTTTTGTTGCGGCAAAAGAACCAAAAGAGCATTTAGCCAAGCTATTTATCATTCCGTTTTTCTGCGTACATTACGGAATGTTTACCGCGGTGCATGGGGTGTTTGTATTCTTTTTATTTGGCATGCCGGTATTTAAAGGCCAGGCGCCAAACTTTGATTTGGTAATGGCGACGATAAAAAATCAGCGCCTGGGCGAGGCTGCGTTGTTTATTTTCCTGGGACACGCATTTTCCTTTTTCTGGAATTATTTGTTAAAGGGCGAATATCGCCGCTCTAATCTGGGCTTGCTTTTATTTTCGCCTTACCAGAGGATCGTTCTCTTGCATGTCAGCATTCTTTTTGGCGGATTCCTTTTAATGGCTCTAGGCTCGCCGATAGTCGGCCTTTGCCTGTTCATTTTCTTGAAAATTATCATGGACGCAAGAGCCCACCTAAAGGAACATCGAAAGCTTGCCAAACAAGAGGAAAAGCAGGATAATGTTTCTGTTGAGGAACCTTGGAAAATTAAAACCGAAGCTTAGGAGGCCGTTATGGATGAAAAAAAGAAATGGTTGGTTGTCGGCACGATATGGGTGGTGGCGATAATCATTTTTATAGCAAGGATGAGATAAATGAGAATAATAATACTGATATTGATTTTTGTTTTATTTTTCTTGGGAGGTAATGCCATGGCCGCGGAAAAAATCAAGATTTTCGATGTTAAATCGAATTCGGTTATCGAAGTTGATAAAGTCATCAAATCCGATGCCGAGTGGAAAAAGATTCTTACCCCTGAGCAATTCAAGGTCACCCGGCAGAAAGGCACGGAAGCCGCGTTTAGTAAGACCTGTCCAGTCCCGCCGAAAGGAGGAGCAGGGATTTATCAGTGCGTTGGCTGCGGCACAGATTTATTCAAATATGAAAATAAATTTGAGTCGGGAACCGGTTGGCCGAGTTTCTGGGAACCGGTTTCAAAATTGAATGTCAGATTAGAAACCGATAACAGTTTTGGGATGTCCCGGACCGAAGTTCTCTGCGCCCGCTGCGGCGCGCATTTAGGGCATGTCTTTGACGACGGCCCGCCGCCCTCTGGCAAGCGTTATTGCATTAATACTGTCGCGCTGAAGCTTTTGATGATGGATAATTCAGCCAAGACAGAAAAAGCGGTCTTCGCCGCTGGCTGTTTCTGGGGAGTGGAGGCGGCTTTCAGGGAACTTATGGATAAGGGAGTCGTTTCCACCCGCGTCGGCTACACCGGCGGACACACCAAGAATCCCACTTATGAAACAGTGTCGTCTCATACCACCGGCCATGCCGAGTCGGTGGAGGTTACCTATGATCCTAAGAAAATTTCTTACGAAAAATTACTGGATGTATTCTGGAGCATCCATGACCCGACCACTCCTGACCGCCAGGGGCCGGATGTGGGCTCGCAATACCGCTCGGCGATTTTTTACTCTGACCCTGAGCAACAAAAATTGGCGACTGAATCCAAGGAGAAATTAAATAAATCAAAAAAATACAATGGCAGGATTGTCACTGAAATTGCGCCTTTGGGAGAATTTTACCAGGCGGAAGGCTATCATCAGCAGTATTTTCAAAAGCAGGGGATTAAGCCGACCTGTCATATCCCAAAGTAGGTAGGGGTTAGTAGGTAGGGCTTAGGGAGCAAATATGAAGAAGCAGTGCAAAAATTGCCAAGCAAACAAGATTTGCAATGACAGCTATATCTCATGGATATTTTTCGCCATTGGCCTGGTCGCCACTATCGCGGTGCGAGTGGTGACGGTATTAGCGCATTTAGATGAGATTTACGGTAAGATCGCCTGGTATGTGGGCGTGGGCGGGTTTTTCCTGTTTTTTCTTTACAAGTATGCGATAAACCAGTCGCTGACAAGGCTGGTCGCCAGAAATAATTTGATTGATAAGGTTTCCGAGAAGAAAGAGTTAAACAGCGATGAGGCCAGGCTTATCGGAAAGATCCTCTGCGAACTGAGCTCAAGCAAAGAGAGGATGAATTATTTCTTTATCTTTGCTGTTTCGGCGATTGCCCTGGTCATTGCGTTATATTTTGATTTTATAAAATAGTTTAAATTACGGAATTATATGTCAAAACAGCTTTTATTAGAAAATGTTAAGAAATTCTTGGAGGCTAGAGAGTTCATTAGTGTGGCTACCTGCGATTTTGAAGCCCGGCCCAATGTCGCTCCCAAATTGATTTTAAAGGTAGAAAAGGACTGCCTTTATCTGGTGGATTACGTCCTGGGAAGGACATTCAACAACATAAATATTAATCCCAAAGCTTCCATTTCCCTGATTGATGCCGATACGCTTATCGGTTATCAGATTAACGGCCCGGCAGAAATTATTGACGGAGGCAAAGAATACGAATCCTTGGTTAAGGAGCATAAGGAAAAGCAGATTCGTTTTACTGCCACACGCATTATTGAAGGTTTGCGTAGCGATAAGAGGCACGGAGATTTCGAGACCACTTTTCCCGAGAGAGTGGTTTTCTTGAAAATTAAGGCAATTGAGATTGTTGAGATTATTCCCACCGGCAAGCTCAGGCGCCGGGAATAAAAACTTATGTCTAAAAAGATATTAGTGATTCAGGGCAGCCCCAAGAAGGACGGCAACACCGCGATTTTGGTGAATTGGTTCGCTGAAGGCGCTAAAGACAAAGGCGCAGAAGTGGAAATTATCAATGTTGCGGATTTAAAAATAAAGTCCATCGGATGCAATTCCTGCCGGGCTTGCCAGAAATCCAAGGAATATAAATGTGTAATTAATGATGAGGCAAGCCCGATCATCTCCAAAATGGCCGAAGCTGATGTTATCGTCATGGCAACGCCTTTGTATTTCTTTTCCGCCAGCGCCCAGATCAAGGTAATTTTTGATCGGATGTTTGCGCTCTATAAATGGGACAATAAGACAGGCACAATGCAAACGGTGCTAAAGGGCAAGACTTTTGCTGTGATCTCCAGCGCCTTTGAAGATGTCGGCCTTGATGTTTTAGAGCAACCGTTTAAACTTACAGCCGATTATTCGGGTATGAAATTTGCATCGCTTTTAATCCCCAACGCCGGGGTATCTGGCGATATCAAGGATAAGGCCGATATCAAAGCCAAAGCAGTTGAATTTGGCAAGAAAATAGGATAATTAGAGCAAAATCCAGAATGAAGAAAGCCCAAATTTTAATCGGAAATACGATTCGACAGTTTCGAGAAAAGCAGGGGATAAGCCTGCAAATTGTCTCGGAAAGAAGCGGCATCAATATAGAGACACTTACCGGGATTGAGGATAATCAAATTACCGGCACACTTGAGTCGCTTGACAGGATTGCCGCAGCCTTGGGCTTTAAGCTGTCGGATCTTATCCAGGCGGGAAAAAGGATCAATGAGGCGGTCAGGGAGGAATTCAAGAAGAATATCAGGGATGCCAAATATGCCAGGATCCTGGTGGATTTTGTCCGCAGCGAGAAGGATGCCCGCTATCTGTTTAACGAGTTAAATATCGAGTTAAAATATAAGCCTGTATTTTTCCGCTGCTCCGATGAAGACAAGGACAAGCATACTGCAATTTATCCGCTTTTTTGCGATTACGTTAATCATTCGGCCCTGCCGGTTGGCGAGCATAATTATTGCATAGAATACGAGGCTGAGAATCTTATGGGCTTTAGCGCAAAACATGCGCGGTTTTATTTTAAATTAAAAGAGTTCATAGGCTGCGTTTACAATGATAAATTCTTTGAGCTGCATTTTAAGAACCATGCCAGTGTAAGATTGACCTACAATTCCGATACGCCGCTATCCATCGATTTAAACGCGGCAGCGCCTGAGAATTTAGATGAATTAGATTTCGGGCGCGCGCCATAAATCTGAAATTTCGGGCGCGCGCCCAGAATCCCTCGGCTTCGCTCGGGATCAATTCGCGCATGCAACTTATGTTCACTGTCGTTTCATAAGTTGCGCGCTCATTGATGAGGAAAATTTAATTAGAGGGAACCGGTCCTCAAATTTATGGTAGGGAGGCAAAATGAAAAGAATAGCGTTAATTTTGTTAGTTGTAGCTTTAATTAGTTTCGTCTTTCTTTATATAAAAGGAATGCCGGTTAAGATTGTAGAAAAAATTAGCGGTCCGCACAGTAATATTATTAAAAAAGAATATGATCGAGTTTTTAACCAGGATGATTTGGTAAATCTATGGAAGAGACATACGGATAATATCGTGGCTATGCCTCGAGTCAATTTTCGTTCTAATATGGTAGTTGCGGTTTTTGGTGGCCAATCTTTCAATTGCGACGGTATTGATCTGGTTAAAGTCAGAGAAACTCGCCAGGCCATTTACCTTCATACGCGCGCAATGATTTATCAGTCAGGACAGCCTCCCGAAAAAGCTGAGCCTTTTGGTTTGTTTGTCATTCCCCGTTCAAATAAAAAATTAATTTTAATAGGTGGTTTCCAAGAACTAATCGGCGGCCCAGAAATACGGACGGTATATAAGGAATTCGATGCAATCCCTTAATAAATTTGGTATGGAGAGGATGAGTAAAAAAAGAACAGTTGTCCCTCGCCTGAACACTTGTCAATTTCTTCGAAATTGACTGCGTAGGCTCGGGATCAATTCGCGCAATTGACTTATGTCGCTGGGCTCCATAAGTCAAGCGCTCATTGATGAGGAAAATTTAATTAGAGGGAACCGGGACTGAGATTTGATAGAAAATGGAGTAAATAAGAATTGACAAAATTACTTATAGGCAGTAATATAAAAACAGTGAATTCAGCCAGTGGTACGTTCGAAGGGGGAACTGCCACGTTAATCAATTAAAACCTTCAGGAGGAAACGACTGGAGGTTTTTATGTTTGAACAGGAAGCGGAATACTTGAAGACATTAGAGAAAGAAAAACTAGTTAGCCATGTATCAACTGATAGGCTTGGAAGGATAATATCTCGAATTGAAGATAGGCCTTTTTTTGAAGATAGAGAAAGAAATATCTATCTTTACAAAGCAGATTGCTTAAATATCCTCGCTCAAATTCCCGAGAATTCCATAGATATGATTTTTGCTGATCCACCTTATTTTCTCTCAAATGGCGGAATAACTTGTCATGCCGGCAGAATGGTTTCGGTAAACAAGGGCGAATGGGATAAATCTCAAGGTCCCGAGGCTAATCACGAATTTAATAAACAATGGCTTTCTGCCTGCCAAAGAGTATTAACTACGGACGGAACAATTTGGGTTTCTGGGACTTCGCATATTATTTTTTCCGTCGGTTATGCTATGCAGCAATTAGGTTTTAAGATATTAAACGATATTTCCTGGTTTAAGATAAACCCGCCGCCAAATTTAAGCTGTCGTTATTTTACCCATTCAACTGAAACAATTATCTGGGCAGCCAAAAATAAACATAGTCGACATTTATTCAATTATACATTGATGAAAGAAATGGCCGGCGGAAAACAAATGAAGAGTTTCTGGGAAATATACCCGCCAAAAAATGGAGAGAAAATTTACGGAAAACACCCCACCCAAAAACCGCTTGCGCTCTTAAACAGGATTATCCTTGCCTCAACAAAGCGAAACGATATTGTCCTTGATCCTTTTAACGGCAGCGGCACGACAGGCGTCTCGGCTTTTTCGCAAGGAAGAAAATATATCGGTATTGAGCTTGAAAAGAAATATCTTGAAGTTTCTGTTAAGAGACTAAAAGACGCCTTTAAAGAGAAGTTGTAAAGGAAGCCCCTTTATGGTATTGCATCCAACAATAAATTTGACAGCAAAGCTTTCAGAAATATCTGAGAACCACGAAGAGAATAGGAACAATTTAAGAAAAATTGTTATCGATACTTTTATACGTGAAAGCGCGGGGCGAGGAAAAGGTGAAGAAACTTCTAAATATAAATATATTGTTGAGACTTTGTCTTCTGGAGAAAAAGTATATTTAACAAGGCCAGTTCCTTTGAATAAAGGGTTTGATTTTATTGTTCATGTGGAAAATTATATTTTTATGAATGGCAAAGATAATCCTAAGCACGATGATATAAAGCAAGATTTACAAAATAAAAAACAGCTTAATGCGCAAGCGTATAATAAGTTAGTAGAGGCTTTGGAAGAAGTTTTTTATTGCAATGATCCCGATGATATATATTCTAGATATATACAGCATTTAGTTTCATTGAACCAAGGATTATCGAATGAATTAATCTTGAAAATCGTAAAATGGTTCTTTATTGAACAAGATATAAGATACTGGAATTGGTCGGGCCGGAATATGTTTATGGAAGGCATAAGAAATATTTAAATAAAATTCATTAGAAACAAAAAGGATCTTTTATGAAAAAGGGCGGAAAGGGAGGCAGCCATACTGCCACTGGATTGCATTTTGAGTCAAGAAAACCCTTAGAAGAGGTTATCAAGGCATTGCCTGAATACTCTATTTCCGGAGACATCGTTTATTTTAAAAGCCAGGAAGTCGCCAGATTTTACACAAAAAACAAATTATACAAGAATCTACTTGAGCCCAAAGGTGTTGATTATAAGAAACTTATTTCCAAAAAATTGCTTCCAGATGACGCGATATTTATTTTTAGCAACAATACTCTATTTATTGTTGAGATTAAATTTCAAGAAGTTTCCGGATCTGTAGATGAGAAACTTCAGACTTGCGATTTCAAAAACAAACAATACCAGAAACTTCTCGCCCCACTAAATATAACCGTTAAATACGTCTATGTTCTAAATGATTGGTTCGCCAAGAACGAATATAAAGACGTTCTTGAATTTGTGAAATCAGTCGGTTGTTATTATTTCTTTAATGAAATACCTTTTGATTTCTTAGGTTTACCCAAGCCCTAAGTGCCCTTTCAAAATGCTTACCTTTCTGATATAATAAAATCATGGTTATAATCCAAAACCTTAGTAAAACCTATGGCGCGAAGACACTCTTCGAGAATGTGAATTTGAGCATTAACCGCGGAGAGAAGATTGGCTTGGTCGGGCCAAATGGCGCGGGAAAAAGTACGCTCTTTTCCTTTATATTAGGCGAGATTAGCCCGTCTGGCGGCAGCGTTGAGGTCTTAAAAGGAATAAGTATCGGATATTTGCCCCAGGAATCGGGATTTTCATCAGAGCGTACGGTTTTAGAGGAACTCACCAGCGGCGACAGCCGGATTGAGGCATTAAAGAAAGAAAAAGAAGAGCTGGAAAATAAAAACGAAGCCGGCTCAATGCGCTACGGAGATATCCTGCATAATTTAGAAACCTTGGGATTCTTTGACATCGAGCATAAAGCCAAAAAGATTTTAATGGGCTTGGGATTCAAAGAGACAGACTTTAATCGTCCCATCCAGCATTTAAGCGGCGGATGGCAGATGAGGACACTCCTTGCCAAGCTATTGACCTTTCATTATGATTTACTGCTACTTGACGAACCTACTAATTATCTGGATTTAAACGCGGCATTGTGGCTTAAGGATTATCTGAATAAATTCAAAGGCACTTTTGTGATGATTTCCCACGATAAGGCCTTTCTGACCGAAGTCACTAATCAAACTCTGGTGTTGGAAAACGGCGAGATTCATAAAGTCTCCGGCGATTACAAACATTACGAGCAGATTAAGGAAGAAAGGCGCGTCTTTCTTTTAAAGCAATTCAAGGAGCAGGAGAAAAAGACTGAGCAGTTGACCAAATTCGTCCAGCGCTTTCACGCCCAGCCCAACAAGGCCGCCCAGGTGCGTGCCAAAAAACGCGTGCTGGAGAAAATGGCGGAGAACGAAATTGATGTGCCCCAGGATTACCGGGAAAGCATCCGCACTTTTAAATTTCCTCCCACCAAACGCAGCGGCTACCGGGTGATAAAGTTTGAGAAGGTGGCGAAGTCCTATCCTGGCGTGCAGGTTTATGCAGATTTGGATTTTGAGATTACCCAAGGCAAAAAAGCAGTTTTAGCAGGAGAGAATGGCGCCGGCAAGTCAACTCTTTTGAAATTGCTTGCCGGCGCCTTAGAAATAGACAGTGGCAGCCGGACTGTCGGCCACAATGTAAAAATCGGCTATTTTTCCCAGACCCGCATGGATGTCCTGAATGAAAATCGCACAGTTCTGGAAGAAGCATATTCGGCAGCGGTGGGTTTTAAGCCGGAAGAAACCGTGCGCACGATTTTAGCTGCATTCTTTTTTACCGGAGACGACGTAGATAAAAAAGTCAAGATTCTATCCGGCGGTGAAAAGAGCCGTCTGATTCTTGCCAAACTTCTGATTAATCCGCCGAATTTCCTTTGCCTTGATGAGCCCACCACGCATTTAGACGTGGACGCGGTGGAGGCGCTGGTGCGCGCGCTGAAATCCTACGAAGGCACAATCGTCTTTATCAGCCATGACATTTATTTTGTGCAAGCCTTGGCAAATTGCGTCTTTGAAGTCAAAGACGGACGGATCCGCGAATTCCCGGGCAGTTTCGATTATTACCTGGAAAATAAAAACCGCGCCACACTTCCCATAAGAAAGCCGCAAATTATCTCGGATGAAGAATTGGAAGAATCCGAAGAATCAGGAGATGCCGAGCCAAAAATCTCCCACGCTGAAAGGCTAAAGCGTGATAAGGAGCGCTCGCGCAAAGAGGATAAAAAGAAGAAAAAGGCCTTTAATACTTCGCTGGGCAATAAAATCAATAAACTCAAACGGCAAAAAGAATCACTGTCGCTTGAAGCTTCAGTCATGCAGAAGGCAATCGACAATCCCCACAAATACCGCGACGAAGAAATGATCAAAGGCTACGAATTAAAGCTTGAGGAAATCCAAAGCCAGATCAAGGAAATCGACGCCAAAATCGAGGATTTACTTAAGCAGTTAATTGTGTAATAATAAAGCCATGCCCACCAAGGAAAATATCGAGGAAATCTACAAGCAATACAAAGGTAAAATCTACCGCCTGGCCTTGGGGCTATCCGGCAATGACCGCGACGCCGAAGACATCACCCAGAATACCATCATCAAGATAATGAATAACCTGGATAGTTTCCGCCAGCAATCCAAGCTTTCCACCTGGATTTACAAAATCGCCTACAACGAGGCGCTGATGCTATTAAGGAAAAGATACAGCCAGTTTAATATCGCCAACAGCCTTAGGCGCTCAACCAAGGACCGGCGCGTGGGCCTTTACGTGAACTGGCCGGAGAGAGGCGATAAGCATCTTCTGGATGAGGAGTTTAAGGCTCGCCTGGATGATACCATCAGCGAAATGCCCATCCAGTACCGCATGCCGCTTTTGCTGCATTTTATCGAAGGCATGCCGCTGGAAGAAGTGGCAGAAATCCTGGATTTGAAGCTTAATTCACTGAAGACCAGGATTCATCGCTCAATTCTGATGATTAAATCCCATATTATCGATTATTACAAGGACAAGGAAGAAAAGCTCCATAAGCCCTCCAACCACTGCCAGGAGCTTACCGGTTTTGTCTATGATTATGCCCGCGGCCACTTAGATAAGGAAAAGGCCGATTATTTCGATAGCCACATCAAGGATTGCCCTAAATGCAGCGCCTTTTTGCATACTTATGATAAGGCGATAGAAATCACCAATGCCCTGCAGTGCCAGGATATCCCCGATGATCTGCACCAGAAGATTGATTCCCTGTTTTTCGAGTTTTTACGCCAAAAATAGCCCCTTTTTAGCCCCCCCCAAGTAGCTCTAAAATTTTGCCCCAAAATAAATGAAACTTTTGGATAATGACAGCATCTAAAGTTTGGAAGAAAAAAGGAGGGCAAAATGAAGACTAGAAGAATGATTAGAAGGCAAAGATCGCAAGTTTGTTCAGTGTGTTTTGACCCCATTTACTCGCAGTTCGGTGTAGCGTTTCCAACCTTGATTTGTTGTGATTCAGCCAGCACGCGGAGAGGCAGGCAATCAAGAAAATGATTGCCTGTAGGCTGCGAGCGAATAGGTGAGTTAACTAAAGGAGGCTACAATGATTAAAAAGATTACTAGAGACGATTTGGTAAGATTGATGTCTTCGAAGAAACCTTTTAAGCTGATTGATGTCCTAAGCCATGAGTCTTATGATCAAGAGCATATCAAAGGCTCGATTTCTCTACCGGTGGATGAGATAGACCAAACGGCTAAGGCGATGTTCAAAAAGAGCGATAAGTTGGTGACTTATTGCGCCAGCTTTGAATGTCAGGCCAGTACGAAGGCGGCAGAGAAATTGTTGGCTCTTGGCTTTAAGAGGGTCCTTGATTACAAGGGCGGCTTGGAGGATTACAAAGAGGCGGGTTATCCCCTGGAGGGCAGCCTGCACAAAGAAGACACAAAAGAGGATTCTAAGGCAAAAGAAAGTAGCTGTTGCTGTTGCTAGATCCGTGGCTTATGATTTAACATGAGCCGCTAGCAGCGTCCTCTCTGGAAGGTTCGTTTGCTTATCCTTCCAGGGAGGGGAACAAAAAAAGGAGGTGCGTCTGGTAGGTGAGTGGATGATAAAAATCCGGTGTTGACTTTGTCCGCCACAGTAGTTAACGTGACGGGCATTTTTATTTAGGCAAAATATTTTCCGCAACTCATTGAAAACTTTCGTGGTTCTGCTATAATAATCACACAAAATAAGTAATTACTGTTATTTATTCAGAGGAGAATATGGAAGCAACTTTTTTTATGGCTTTTGTGGCAATCGCAGGCGCGCTTTACTTCTTTTACGTCGCCTTGTTTGAAAAAGACACTAAAGCCCAAAAACCCAGGCCGTCTCTAAACCGGGTAATCAAGATTGATCCTGCCCAGGAAGAGAAAGAAATCACCAAATACCAGGGCCAGGCCAATGCCTATCGCCAGGAGCTGGAGAAATTAAAGGTTGATTACCAGGCTATAAAGAAAATCTCCGACAGTGCGCAAGAAAAAGAGAAGCAGTTATTGGATGAATTGGCCAAGCGCGAAGAATGGCTGAAAAAAGCCGACGAGATCGCCAAGAATTCAGACCAGAGAAGCATCGGCTTCCAGAATGAACTGCATAAGAAAGAGCAAGAGGTAAGCAATGAATTCTCAAAGAATGTACAGCTGGCTGCAGAATTGCATAATGTAAGAACTGAGCTGGAGAACGAAGAAAAGAAAAATAAAGAGCTCTCTGAAGAAGTTTTTAGCCTAAAGACCCAGATAGAGAAATATATCGAAGAGGTCAAGACCCGCCAGAAAGAAATCAAGGAACATACTGCAACCATCAATAAGATGAAAAAAGCCAAAGAGGAAAGCGGCTGGGTTTCTGCTGAATTCCACAAGAAGCTTGAGATTCAATTCGAAGAATTCAAAGAAGAATTTGAGGACATCAAAAACCAGTTTGAAACCAAAAAAGCGCTCATTGAGTCAAAAGACCATAAGATAAAAGAATTAGAGGAAGAAATATTGGTTTTAAAGAATAAGGCAAAGATCGAAGGGGCGGCGCTTCCTGAAGTTGAAAAGCCAATTGAGGAAGCGCCGCCAGTCGCAGAGCAACCCCCTGCGGCTGAAACTCCATTAGTTGAAGTGCCGCCAGTTGAAGCGCCAGCTGAGCCGATCGAGGCCTCGGAAGCAGAACAGCCTCCAGTTCCGCAAGAAGCTCCTGTCGTCGAGAAAAAAGAAGAAGAGCCTGAAAAAGAAGAGCCATTGCCTGAGCCTCAGGTTGATGTCAAAACAACCAGAAACATCGGGATTATGGCGCATATCGACGCCGGCAAAACTACTTTGACCGAGAGGATTTTATTTTATACCGGACGATCCCATAAACTTGGTGAAGTCCACAATGGCGAAGCGACCATGGATTGGATGAAGCAGGAGCAGGAAAGAGGCGTCACCATTACAGCGGCCGCCACCACCTGCCAGTGGAAGGATAACAGGATTACGATTATCGATACTCCGGGCCACGTTGATTTTACAGTCGAGGTTGAGCGAAGCCTGAGAGTTCTAGACGGGGCGGTTGCGGTTTTTGACGCGGTAAGCGGCGTAGAAGCTCAGTCAGAGACGGTCTGGAGGCAATCCGACAAATATCACGTGCCCAAAATCGCATTTATAAATAAGATGGACCGCATGGGCGCAAATTTCTTTGGCGTGGTCAAAGATATCGAAGATAAGTTCCAGGCAAATGTCCTTCCGCTTGAGATCCCCATCGGGGCTGAAGATAAATTCCGCGGGGTAATTGATTTATTGGAAATGCGGGCATGCATTTATGACGAAGAGACTCAGGGCAAAGAAATCAAAATTGAAGAAATCCCGGAAGATTTAAAAGCCGAAGCCGATAAATATCGCCATATCTTGATTGAGAAAATCGCAACCCACGATGAGTCGTTAATGAATAAATACCTGGAAGCCAAGGATTCTATTTCTAAAGAGGAATTAGTTGCGGCTATCCGCCGGGGAACTATCGCTAATAAAATGGTGCCGCTTCTTTGCGGAGCAGCGCTGAAAAATAAGGGCGTACAGAATCTTTTGGATGCTGTTATCGCGTATCTTCCCTCGCCGGTTGATTTACCGGCGGTCAAAGCCCATGACGCTGATGATCCCAGCGTGGAAATCGAAGTCCCGCCGGATTATAAAAATACCTTTGTGGGATTTGCCTTTAAGGTCCAGGCTGACCCGCACATGGGAAAACTGGTTTATGTCAGGATTTATTCCGGATATCTGCGTAATGGAACTTATATCTTAAACAGCCGCAAGGATAAAAAGGAAAGAGTCTCAAGGATTTTCCGCATGCATGCCAACCAGCGTGAGGCAGTGGATGTGGCTTTTGCCGGGGATATCGTGGCATTAATCGGGATGAATCATACCATTACCGGCGATACGCTGTGTTCATTGAAGAAGCCGATTCTGCTTGAAGCCATAGAATTTCCCACGCCGGTTGTATCAATCAGTATCGCGCCGCAGAGCCGCTCAGAACAGGACAAATTGGGTAAAGGTTTAGCAAAATTGATGGAAGAAGATCCCACGTTTCTGGTGCGCACCGACGAGGATACCAAGGAAACCGTGATCATGGGAATGGGCGAGTTGCATCTTGAGATTATTGTCGATAGATTAAAAACCGAATTCAATGTCCAGCCGGAAGTGGGGCGTCCCAAGGTCGCTTACAAGGAAACTATCCTAGGTTCGGTGACCGAAGAATACAAGCACGTCAAGCAATCCGGCGGACGCGGCCAATACGGGCATGTTGTCTTTGAGATTTCTCCGGGTGAGCGCGGGACAGAATTCGAATTCATTGATAGTATTAAAGGCGGGGCAATCCCAAAGAATTTTATCCCCTCGGTGGAAAAAGGGCTCAAAGAACAGATGCAGCGGGGAGTCTTGGCAGGATATCCGGTCACTGACGTGAAAGTAAATCTTGTCGATGGTTCGTATCATGAAGTTGATTCATCAGATATCGCATTTAAGTTGGCGGCGATGGGGGGTTTTAGAGCTGGATTTATGAAATGTAATCCGGTGTTACTGGAGCCGACCATGGCGCTTGAAATAAATGTTCCCGAAGAATATGCCAGCAATATTACCGGATATATATTTTCGCGCCGAGGCAAGGTCATGAATATGGAATCCAAAGGCAATCAGAAATTGATTTTGGCCGAGGCGCCATTGTCTGAAATGTTTGGTTATGCTTCGGCATTCCGATCGCTTACCAGCGGCCATGTCCATGCCTCGATGAAATTTGATAAATATACCCAGGTTCCCCAAGAAATCACCAACCGGATCTTAGAGGAAAAACAAAAGGAAAAAGAGAAGCAGAAATAGTCCGATAAAGTCCAAGAGTCGGATTGATTTTTGCAATAACTTGTGATATAGTAAAACGATATGATTACAAGAAAAGATGTTGAATATGTGGCAAAACTGGCAAGAATCGGCTTTAGCGAGAGCGAAATTGAGCAATTTACTAAAGAGCTTAGCGCGATCCTGGAGTACATCGGAAAATTAAACGAGCTTGATGTATCAAAGGTGGAGCCGACCAGCCATGTTCTGCCGATTAAAAACGTTTATCGGGAAGATGTATTAAAGAAGTCCCTGCCGGTTAGCGATGTAATGAAAATAGCAGTGGTCAAGGATAAGAATCAATTTAAAGTACCAAAAGTTATTGAATAATGAATTTACACGAATTAACTGCCCACCAGATTATCAAGGATAAAGTTAATCCGAGAGAAGTTCGCAAATCTCTGGAGGAGCGAATTGCCTCGGTCGACAAAAAGGTCAAGGCGGTTTTGCGTCTTTGTCCTGATGAGGCAGAAGTCGGCAAAGGCGTCCTCAGCGGCATTCCTATTGCCACCAAGGACAATATCTGCATTAAGGATAATCTTACTACTTGCGCTTCGCATATTTTAGATGGATTCAAGCCTCCGTATGACGCGACTGTTATATCGAAATTAAGAAATGCCGGGGCGAGTTTATTTTGCTCTACCAACATGGATGAGTTTGCCTTCGGTTCATCGACGGAGAATTCATTTTACGGGCCGACTCATAATCCCTGGGATACCACCAGAGTCCCTGGCGGCTCAAGCGGTGGTTCAGCTGCCGCGGTTTCCGCAGGCGAAGCCACAATGGCTTTGGGTTCGGACACCGGCGGCTCAATCAGACAGCCGGCATCTTTTTGCGGTGTGGTAGGATTAAAACCAACTTATGGCAGAGTTTCGCGTTACGGATTAATCGCTTTTGGCTCAAGCCTCGATCAAATCGGGCCATTGACTAAAGACGTCGAGGATAGCGCACTGCTCTTAAATGTCATTGCCGGATATGATCCCAATGATTCAACTTCAGTTGATGTTCTGGTGCCGGATTACACCAAGTCATTAGTCAAGGATGTCAAAGGTTTAAAAATCGGAATTCCCAAAGAATATTTTATCGAAGGAATTGATAAAGAAGTAAAAGACGCGGTTGATCAAGCGATAAATCTTCTCAAGAAATCAGGCGCGGATTATAAAGAGATTTCATTGCCTCATACTGAATACGCGGTTCCGACATATTATATCGTAGCGACTTCTGAAGCCAGTTCCAATTTAGCTAGATTCGACGGCGTGCAGTATGGCTTGCGTTCCAAAGCCGCGAAAAAGGAAGTTTCCGATTTGATCGATATGTATTTTGCCACGCGAGAGGCGGGATTCGGTAAAGAGGCAAAGCGCAGAATCATGCTTGGAACTTATGCGCTTTCGGCCGGATATTACGAAGCTTATTATTTAAGGGCCTTAAAAGTACGCACATTAATCAAGCGCGATTTTGACGAAGCTTTTAAATCGGTTGATTGTATAATCACTCCGACATCGCCGACCGACGCATTTAAAATCGGAGAGAAAACCGAAGATCCTTTATCGATGTATTTATCAGATATATTTACCATTTCAACAAATTTAGCTGGAATCCCGGGGATTTCCATTCCCTGCGGCTTTACGAAGAATAATTTACCCATAGGTTTACAGATTTTAGCCAAGCCATTCGCTGAAGAGACGTTATTTAGAGTCGCTTACACTTATGAACAGGGTACCGAATGGCATAAACAAAAACCAAAATTATAATGCAATACGAAACTGTTATCGGATTAGAAGTTCACGTCCACTTAAAGACCAAGACCAAGGCATTCTGCGGCTGTTCGACGGAATATGGCAAAGAGCCGAATTCCCAAACCTGCCCTGTGTGCCTTGGCTTGCCGGGAAGCCTCCCCGTGTTAAATAAAATGGCGCTTGAGCTTACGATTAAGACCGCCCTGGCATTAAATTGCACTGTGAATAATTATTTGAAATTTGACCGCAAAAACTATTATTATCCGGATCTGCCGAAAAATTACCAGATTTCGCAATACGATATGCCGATTTCCTCCAACGGATTTATAATTTTGACAAGCGGCAAGAAAATCCGGATTAAGCGCGCGCATCTGGAAGAGGACGCGGGAAAATTGATCCATGAAAAAGATTCAAGCCTGGTTGATTACAACCGCTCAGGAATGCCGCTTTTGGAAATCGTCAGCGAACCGGATATCAATTCTCCGGATGAGGCATATGAATATTTATCCAAACTGAAGTTAGTTTTGCAATACATCGGAATTTCCGATTGCGATATGGAAAAAGGGTCCTTGCGCTGCGACGCCAATATTTCTTTAAGAAAAATGGGTGCTAAAGAGCTCGGCGTTAAGACTGAGCTTAAAAACATGAATTCTTTTAAGGCGGTAAGAGAAGCTTTGGGTTTTGAGATTAAGCGTCAGACCGAAGCTTTGAATAACGGCGAGCGAATAATCCAGGATACCCGTCTTTGGGATGACCAGAAAGAAATTACAACTTCCATGCGTTCCAAGGAAGAAGCGCACGATTATCGTTATTTCCCCGAGCCGGACCTGGTGCCGTTTAGCATCGAAAATAAATTTATCGAAGAGATAAAAAAAGAAATTCCCGAACTTCCGCAGATGCGCTTCGAACGCTTTGTTAAAGATTTACAATTGTCCGAATATGATGCCAATGTAATTATTCAGGATAAGAACTTCGCTGATTATTTTGAAGAATGCACCAGGCTTTATAAAAATGCAAAAAAGATTAGTAATTGGCTTTGCGGAGCGGTATTATCAGAGCTTAATTCGCGCAAAGTTGATATCCAGGAATTAAAACTAAAACCTAAAGATTTGATTGGTTTGATTGAAGAGACAGAAAAAGGCACGGTCAGTAATTTAGTCGCCAAAGAGGTGCTGACTCAGATTATTGACACTGGTAAGTCCGCCCATGCGATTATCAGCGAGAAGGGGATGGCGCAGGTTTCTGACGAAGGCGCATTGGAGAAATTAGCCGATGAGGCAATAAAAGAAAATCCTAAATCGGTCGAGTCATATAAATCGGGCAAAGAAAATGCGATAATGTTTCTGGTCGGGCAGGTAATGAAGAAGTCCGGCGGAAAAGCGAATCCTAAAGTAGTTGGAGAAATTCTTAAGAGGAGGTTAATTTAATGTTAAAGAGGATTTTTATCTGGATCTTGGTAATCGGTATTACCGCGACGGTAACGGCGAAGGCGGTTTCGGAGATCGAAAAAAAGCAGAGGGACGACATCTATAAGCAGATTGAGTTGTTCACTTATGCTTTTTCTATTATCAAATCAGAATATGTGACCGATCCAAAGCCCAAAGATTTAATCTACGGCGCATTAAAAGGCATGCTTGCAGGTCTTGATCCTCACAGTCAATTTATGGATCCCGATACTTATAACGAATTGAAAGTCGAGACCGAAGGAAGATTCGGCGGGCTGGGAATTGAGATTTCAATTAAGGATTCCTTGCTTACCATTATCACGCCTATAGAAGATACTCCCGCCTGGAAAGCTGGCATTAAGGCAGGAGACAGGATTGTAAAAATTGGAGATGAGCTGACCCGTGATTTTACATTGACCGATGCGGTTAAAAGATTGCGCGGCAAACCCGGGACAAAAGTTTCCATCACTGTGCTCAGAGAAAGCGAAGGAAAGCTTTTGAATTTTGATTTAGAGCGGGCGATTATTAACATCAAAGATGTAAAAGAGGCAAAAATATTGGATGATAATATAGGGTATATCCGTTTAGTCGAATTCCGCGAAGACACACAAAAGTCAATGGAGAAGGCGCTGGCTGAGTTAAAGAAACAGAATGCCAATTGCCTGATACTTGATTTACGCAACAATCCCGGTGGGCTTCTTGATTCGGCGGTAAAGGTAACAAATTTCTTTATCGAGCCGGGGAAAATGATTGTTTATACCAAAGGGAGAAAACTTCTCCAGAATATCACATACAAGTCGAGTTCAGATAAGCCTATACTTGACTGGCCGATGGTGGTTTTGGTTAATGAGGGGAGCGCATCAGGCAGCGAAATCGTCGCCGGAGCTCTTCAGGATTACAAGAGGGCAATAATCATGGGAACTAAAACTTTCGGCAAGGGGTCGGTCCAAACGGTTATCCCGCTTACCGACGGCTCGGCCTTAAGGCTTACCACTAGCGAATATTTTATTCCTTCGGGCAGGACTATAAACAAAGAAGGTGTTACTCCTGATGTTAAGGTAGAACAGAAGGTCGTAGAACTTAAAGAGCCGACAGATACGGAAACATTGTTTAAAGAAATTCTGGATGGCAAGGCTCCGGCCAAAGAAGAGAATAAAACCGAAGCGGATTATAAAACCGATTATCAGCTGGTCAGGGCAATTGACCTGCTTAAAGGCATCCGCGTTTACAAACAACAAGACAAAAAATAAACAGTTTGTATGAGAAAGAAAAAAAATAATATCTGGGTCATTATCCTTTGTTGCATTGTGGCGGTTCAGTTTATTTTTATCTTCTCTCTTTTAAAAAAAGAGAAGAAGCCTCCTGTTAAGGTGAAGAAGGTAAAGATCGCTATCGTCCTTGATGATTGGGGCTATAACCTTAACCATGTTAATTTTTTACGGGAGGTTAAATACCCGATTACTATTTCCGTGTTGCCGTTCTTGCCTTATTCGAGGGAAATTTCTGAAGAGGCAGAGAAAGCGAATCAAGAGGTCATAGTTCATTTGCCGCTTGAACCGCAGAATTGGCGAAAGGTTAATCTGGAGAAAAATGTCATCCTTACCACAATGAAAAAAGATGAAGTCTTAAAAATCTTGGACAACTCTTTCAATAGTGTTCCTTATGCAAAGGGTATCTCTAATCATATGGGTTCAAAGGCGACAGAGGATAAAAAAATAATGGGCGTTATCTTCGCAGAGCTGAAGAAACGCAAGCTTTATTTTCTGGATAGCTTTGTTACGCCAAAGACAGTTTGCAAAGAGCTTGCCAGAAGCATGAATGTTAAGTTTGCCCAGAGGTCGATTTTTCTTGATAATGAGGCTGACAGCGAATATATTAACGGCCAATTGATGGCTCTATTGGACCATGCCTCAAAATACGGCGAGGCGATCGGTATAGGCCATGACCGTATCCTGACATTGAAAGTTCTAAAAGAATTTCTACCCAAAATAAATAAAAACAAATATGAAGTGGTTTTTGTTTCTGATTTGGTAAGATAGATGATAACGCTTGGCATTGAGACATCCTGCGATGAAACATCTGCCTCGGTAGTCAAAGACGGCAGGGAAGTTTTATCTAATGTCGTAGCTTCAAGTCTTAACTTGCACAAGAAATTCGGCGGGATTGTTCCAGAGATTGCGTCGAGAGCGCATCTTGAATCGATAAATTTTGTGGTAAGCCAAGCGTTGAAGGAATCAAAAAAGAAACTTAAAGATATAAATCTGATAGCTGTGACCAGCGATCCCGGATTGATTGGTTCTTTGTTAGTGGGTGTTTCTTTTGCCAGGGCGTTAAGTTTCGCGCTTAGAAAACCGCTTGTTGAAGTGGACCATGTAAAGGCGCATCTGTACGCCAGCTTTTTTGAGAAGTCAGCTCCCAGGTTTCCATTTGTGGGCTTGGTTATATCCGGAGGCCATACCAATTTATATCGGGTGAATAATTTCTTTTCTTTTAAGCTTTTAGGAACAACCTTGGATGACGCAGCCGGCGAGGCGTTTGACAAAGTGGCAAAAATCCTTGATTTGGGATTTCCTGGTGGGCCGATAATCGATAAGATATCTGCCAAGGTAAAGAATAACAGGTTAAGATTTAATTATTCTCAGTTGCCCGGGACTTTTAATTTTAGCTTTAGCGGGCTTAAGACAGCAGTTTTGTATTATGTTAATAAAAATCAGCATAAAAAAGATTTTAGCCCGAAATGCGTTGCTGCAAGTTTTCAGGAAGCCGTAGTCGATAATTTGGTCGAGAAATCGATTTTTGCTTGCAAAAAACTGCGGATTAGAAGTTTGGTTTTAGGCGGCGGCGTGGTCGCTAATTCAAGGCTGAGAACGAAATTATCCCAAGAGGCAGAATATCAAGATATAAAAGTTTATTTCCCCCAAAGAAATCTATGTCTTGATAATGCTGCCATGGTTGCAGGGTTGGGTTTTCAGATTTCTAAAACAGGAGGTGCTATTTGTTAACGCATAGAGAATTAGTAATAAGATTGATGATGTCAGTTATATTCGGCGGGCTTATCGGTTTAGAGAGAGAATTAAGGCATAGGGGCGCGGGTTTCAGAACACATACCTTGGTAAGTATAGGTTCCGCATTGATTATGTTGACATCGCTATATGTTTTTGATATATATAAAGATGTAGCTAATGTTGATCCGTCGCGAATCGCTGCAGGCGTCATTACCGGTATCGGTTTCTTGTGCGCCGGTACTATCATGCGCTACGGCGGATCAGTAAGAGGCCTGACTACTGCAGCTTGCCTTTGGGTCACTGCGGCAGTGGGAATGGCTTGCGGTTGCGGATTTTTCTATGCGGCTTTCGTTTCCACGGTAATAATATTGATTGTTTTACTTATCTTTAGAAAATTCGAAACTCATTTAGGCAAAGATTAATGAAAGGAGGGGGAAATGGCTTTTAAAGATAAAAAGACTGACGACAAGATTCTTGATGTTGATGCGAGCATGCAAGGTACTTTGTCTTTTAAGGATCCGGTTAACTTGCGAATCAATGGCCATTTTGACGGCACACTAGAAACAAAAGGAAACCTGACAATCGGAGAGGCGGCAAGTGTTACCGCGCACATCGTGGGAGAGAATATCATCATTGCGGGAAAAGTTAAGGGCGATGTCACCGCTATGACAAGGCTGGTGTTTTTGCCGACGGCGGTTTTCCATGGAGACATAAAAACACCAAAGTTGAATATCGTCGAAGGAGCTGTGTTTCAGGGCAAATGCAATATGATTCAGGATCTTTTGGATGCTGATGAAGTGTCGAGATTCCTGGAAATCGATAAGAATTCTCTTCTTGATTGGGCTAACTCCGGAAAAATCCCGGCGGTAAAAGAGGGAAATAGCTGGAGATTTGAAAGAAACAAAATCGAAGAGTGGGTTGCAAGCGGTAAGATTCGTTAATTATGGCAGAAAAATTTATTAATATCAGAGAAACTGCAGAGATATTGGGTTTGACTGAGAAGCAAGTTATCGATTTATCCAATGAGGGCAAAATTCCTGCCTATAAAATCGGTGGCGAATTCTTGAGGTTCCGCTTGGATCAGATTCAGGTAATGAGGGATCGTTTCAGGCCCGAAGGGGCAGAACCGAAACCAAGTTTCAAGGAACAACTCCAAGACTTTTTTTATTTTAACGATTTCTATATCGTAACTCTTATTGTCATACTGACAATCCTACTTTTTATATTTAGGCAAAAATGAGATACTGCGACATTGGCTTTGCCAAAGTCGATACCGACAGATGTATGAGGCGGGGGTATCCCGAGGTCATTTACTGTCCCGGTAAGACTAGGCAACAAATAAAATCTATCGCTAAAGAACTTTTAAAAAAAGACAAGCAAGTCCTGCTTACAAAGGTTACTAGCGGCATTTATAGCGATCTAAGACGCGCCATCCCTAAGCTAAAATATAATAAACTAGGTCAAGTCGCCTTCGTTGAAAAATCAAAGAAGATAACCAAAAAAGGGACTGTTTTAGTTATTACCGGCGGCACATCCGATATTCCGGTGGCTGAAGAAGCTATCGCTACTCTAGAGTTCACCGGTAATAAATGTAAAAGACTTTATGATGTTGGCGTAGCAGGAGTCCATAGGCTTTTAGATAATGACAATTCTTTAAGGATGGCGTCCGTGATTATCGTTATCGCCGGCATGGAGGGGGCATTGGCTAGTTTGGTTAGTGGCTTGGTGGCATGCCCGGTTATAGCAGTTCCTACCAGTTGCGGCTACGGAGCAAGTTTTAAAGGCTTATCTGCTTTGCTTACGATGATGAACAGTTGTTCTCCGGGAGTTGCAGTAGTCAATATCGATAATGGGTTTGGCGCAGGGTATTTCGCAAACTTAATAAACCGATGAATAAATTAAATTCAGCAATAAAATTTCATGGGCACCTCGGACCCTGGCTTGTCATGGGGCTTTTATTGGGAGAATACGGGCTTAAGAAAATCAAAGCCAAGAAATATTTCGGTTTGAAGGTGGATGCAAAACTGCCTTATCGAAAGCCGGTTTCATGTTTTGTCGACGGGCTGCAGCTTTCTAGCGGTTGCACTCTAGGTAAAAGAAATATCAAGGTGATAAACAGCAGGAATATCGAGATTAAACTTACAAATTTAATAAAAAGGAATCATATAATTCTAGGTATTGACGATGAGATTCTTCGCAGACTTAAAAACCTCAAAACCCACGATGAGAGCGAAGATTTTGCCGATAAAATTTACAGGATGAAACCGCAAACACTATTTAAAATCTTAAGAAAGGTATCTTAATATGGCTCTCTCAGGACTGGATATTTACAAGCATTTGGCAAAAACAAATTGTAGAGAATGCGGCTTTCCGACATGCCTTGCATTTGCTATGGCTTTGGCTAAAAAACAGACCAGCCTGGAAAAATGCAAGCATGTAAGCGAAGAGGCAAGGATGAAATTGGAATCAGCTTCGCTTCCTCCGATGAGATTGATTAAATTGGGGGCGGCCGAAAAAGAGGTAGAAATCGGGAATGAAACTGTAATGTTTCGTCACGAGGAGAAATTTTATCATCCGGCAGCAATAGGATTCTTGCTGGAAGATAGTTTAGATGATAGCAAGTTTAAGGAAAAATTGGAGCGCATAAATCGCTTAAAGTTTGAGCGGGTAGGTCAATTAATCGAAGTAAATATTATTGCCATAAAGCAGACCAAAGACGCTGGGAATTTTGTCAATAAAGTTAAGCTTGCATCCCAATCTTCGGATTTGGCAATAATGCTGGTAAGCGACGATGCGGCTTCGCTTGGAAAGGCTTTGGAATTATTGAAGAATAAGAAACCGATTATCTATAGCGCCAAGAAAAATAATCTTGAGGCTTTTGCTAGATTGGCAAAAGAATCTGGTTCTAATTTAGTTGTGTCTTGCGATAACCTAAGCGATATGTCTGAGCTCACGGCTAAGATTAACTCTTTGGGTGTTTCAGATTTAATTTTGGATACAGGAAGTAAGCCTTTGGTACAGAAAATCCAGGAGCTCACGCAGTTAAGAAGGCTTGCTCTCATCAAGAGTTTTCGCCCATTTGGTTACCCCAATATGGTTTTGCTCGAAGAGAATGATTTATTCCGAGAATTGAGCGCCGCATCAACTTTGCTAGCGAAATATGCCAATATCCTGATAATCAAGAATTTCGAGTCATGGGAAGTACTGTCGCTTTTGACTCTAAGGCAAAACATTTACACCGATCCTCAGAAGCCTTTGCAGGTCGAGCCAAAGATTTATCCCGTCGGAACTCCGGGTGAAAAATCGCCGTTTCTGGTGACGACCAATTTCTCGTTGACTTACTATACGGTTTTATCGGAAGTGGAATCTAGCAAAGTGGCTTCATATATTATGGCGGTGGATACTGAGGGCATGTCGGTTTTGACTGCCTGGGCAGCGGAGAAATTCAATGCTGAGGTTATCGCCAAGGCTTTGGAAAAACAGAATGCCAAGGATGTTGTCAAGCATAACAGGGTGGTAATCCCAGGTTATGTTGCGGCAATGAGTGGAGATTTAGAGGAAAAATCTAACTGGAAGGTTTTGGTTGGCCCTCGCGAAGCAGCAGGGATCACAAATTATCTAAGAAATTTAGGATAAATGAAATTCAAAGTAAAATTTTTACCAGACAATAAGGAAATCGAGGTCGAAAAAGGCAAAAGCATCCTTGCTGCGGCCATATCCGCCGGACTGCATATAAATTCCAGCTGCGGCGGCGATGGCGTATGCGGAAGGTGCAAGGTTATTTTAAAAAAAGGCGAAGTCAACACTCAACCTACAGGCAGAATTTCTGCTGAAGAAAGAAAACAAGGTTATTACTTGGCTTGTCTTACCACTGTCGAGAGTGACTTGGTGGTAGAGGTTCCTGTTGAGTCAAAAGTAGATTTAGAAAAGGTCAATGACGAAGATGAATTTGCTTCTCGGCTTAAAGGTATCTATGCAGAGCCTGAAGAAGTCGAAGAGATAGACATTATCGCATCAAGGGAACTTTTTAGTCATTCGCCATTAGCGACAAAAATTTATTTGGAATTACCCCAGCCGGATTTGGACGATAAAATCAGCGATCTGGAGCGGATCAATAGGGCAATACGAGAAGTAAAAGATATCCCGATTATGCAGATGGGCTTGTCCAATGTAAGGAATTTAGGCAAGCTTTTGCGTTCCAGCGACTGGAAGGTAACCGTTACTTTAGGCAAGAGAAATGATACTATTGAAATCGTTTTGATTGAACCATCCGATACGTCGGAGCGGAATTTTGGTTTTGCTTTTGATATCGGAACAACCACGATTTCTGCGCAGCTCATTAATCTCAATACAAAAAAAGTCTTGGGCACAAAAGCCACTTTTAACAAACAGGCGACTTTTGGCAGCGATATCATTACTAGAATCATCTTTGCACAGGAGAAAGACGGCCTTGAGAGGCTGCATCATGCTGTTATCGACGGAATGAACTCAATGATTGAGGAATTGGTGCATGAAAACCAAGTTGATTTAAATGATGTGACCTGTTGTCTTTGCGCGGGCAATACCACCATGATTCACTTACTTTTAAAAGTTGATCCTTCTTTTATCCGACGGGAACCCTATGTGCCCACAGCAAATTTTGTCCCAGTCATCAGGGCATCCGAGGCGGGAATAAAGATTAATCCTCGCGGGCTTTTGGCATGTGTTCCCGGTGTTTCTGGGTATGTCGGCGGTGACATCACAGCCGGAATTCTGGCTAGCGGAATTTCCGAGACTGAGGATTTAAGCATTTTGATTGATATCGGCACTAACGGGGAAATCGTTTTAGGAAATAAAGATTGGATGATAAGCTGCGCTGCTTCTGCTGGCCCGGCTTTTGAGGGAAGCGGTGTTGTTTGCGGCATGAGAGCCACTAAAGGCGCTATTCAAAGGTTTACTATCAATCCTAAAGATTTAAAAGTCAGTTATTCGACTATTGGCGCTACTCCGCCGGTCGGCATATGCGGCTCAGGATACATTGATATTGTTTCTGAATTGTTGAAGACGAACATTATCGATAAAAACGGCAAAATAAATACTAACCTACGCGATTCTAGAATAAGGCAGGGAGAATTTGGCAGGGAATTTGTCCTGGTCGATAAAAAAGATACCGGGCATAAACAGGATATCGTCATTACTGAAATGGATTTGGATAATTTGAAACGCGCCAAGGCAGCTATTTTTTCCGCTACCTCGTCGATGTTAAAACATTTAAAGTTAAGTTTTGACGATGTGAAGAAAATTTATATCGCTGGCGGCTTCGGGACATATTTAGATATCGAAAAAGCGGTATCGATCGGTTTGTTGCCGGATTTAAAAAGAGAGAAATTCAGTTTTATCGGAAATAGCTCTTTATCCGGGGCAAGGGCCATACTTTTATCTATCGATGCTTTTGGTAAGGCTGATGAGATTGCCAAAAAAACCACTTACTTTGAATTATCGGTCGAGCCTGGTTATATGGATGAATATGTAGCGGCTTTATTTTTCCCGCATACAGACACAGAGAGGTTTCCTTCTCAAGTTAAATAAGATGGGCTATATCATCGCGGTTTGCGGAAAAGGCGGAACAGGTAAGACTACGATTTCAAGCCTGATTGTCAATTGGCTTATAAAAAATAAAAAGGCAAGGGTTCTGGCGGTGGACGCCGATCCTAATTCCAATTTGGCGATAAATCTGGGCTTTAAACCAAAGGCCAGTATCGGCGGAATGCTGGATGAGGTTTCTAAAAACCCGTCGGTGATACCGCAAGGCATGAGCAAGCCAGAATACATAGAATATAGAATTCAAACCGAGATGGTTGAGGCGGATTCATTTGATATTTTGGTAATGGGTAGGCCTGAAGGTCCAGGCTGTTATTGTTACGTGAATAATCTTTTGCGGGATATTGTAAAAAAGTTAGTTAAAAGTTACGATTATATCGTAGTTGATAATGAGGCAGGCCTAGAACATCTTTCGCGCCGGACCATGCGCCAGGCAGACACGGTGTTAATTGTTTCTGACGATACTTCGGTGGGCTTGCGTTCAGCCCGACGGATTTTTGATTTGATTAAAGAGCTGGATATCAAGGCCAATAAAAGCTTTTTGGTATTAAACCGCAGCAACATAAGCGCCGATAATAAGGAAATCAAAGAATCAGGCATCGAATATTTGGATTCCTTACCTTCCGATCAGGAAGTTCTGGAATTAAGCATAAAAGGAAGGCCGCTTTCAGAATTAAGCAGCGGCTCAACAGCATTGAAATCTATAGAAAGGATTTGTAGAAAGTTATGGCCATAGAACTCTTGAAGATGCGTTGGTCAAACGCGATTAACGAGGTGATTATCGGCGCAACGAAACAGGATGGCGGTTCCCGTTCATCGGTAGTAAAGGTTGGCGGACAGATGAGCTTGCCGTATTTATCCGACGAGGGAAATATTCCGAATCCTCCGGTAATCGCACATGAAATCTGGGATGTTGCACCTGCAGACTGGCCGGAAGCCTTAAAAGAACCTTTTTCCAGTGTTTTGGGAAAACCGGTTGAATGGGCAAAGAAATGCGTCAAGGAATTTAAAGCGGAACTGCTTTGTCTTAGGTTGATGGGCGCGCATTCGGATTACGGCGATAATTCTCCGGAAAAAGAAGCCCAAGTCGTTAAGGATATCCTTAAAGCGGTTGATAAGCCTTTGATAATTATCGGATGCGGCGACAATGAAAAAGATAATTTGGTTTTGCCTAAATGTGCTGAAGCAGCGAAGGGCGAAAGATGCCTTTTCGGAAATGCAATTCAGGATAATTATAAAACCTTGACCGTTGCTTGTCTTGCCGACGGACATAGTATCATTGCCGAATCGCCAATAGATATCAACATCGCCAAGCAATTAAATATCCTGATTTCAGATATGGGTTTATCCGCAGAAAGAATCGTGATAAATCCTACGATCGGTGCCCTGGGATACGGCCTTGAATATGCCTATTCCATAATGGAAAGAGGAAGATTATCCGCTCTAAACGGGGATAAGATGCTCGCCATGCCATATATTTGTTTTGTGGGATACGAAGCCTGGCGTGCCAAAGAAGCCAAAGCTTCAGAAAAAGAATTTCCAGCTTGGGGAAAAGAAAAGGAAAGAGGTATCGCCTGGGAAATGGTTACGTCAACTGCGCTTCTTCAGGCAGGTGCGGATATTTTAGTAATGCGTCATCCTCAGGCGATCCAGGAAGTACAGAAAACAATCAATCAATTAACGGGGAAATAAGATGTTTATTATCGGTGAACTTATTAACGGAATGTATAAGCAGGTCGGACGGGCTATAGCCGAAAAGGATAAAAAGGTTATCCAGGATTTGGCCAAAAGACAAGTTGAAGCAGGTGCAAGGGCGCTCGATGTCAATTGCGGTCCGCTGTCCAAAAATCCACTATCCGATATGCAATGGTTGGTGGAGACCATCCAGGAAGTTGTCGATGTCTCTCTTTCTTTAGACAGTACTAAGCCGGATGTAATCGAAGCAGGATTAAAATTGGTTAAGCAAAAAGCAGTCATTAATTCCACAAGCGCTGATCAAGAAAAGTTAGACAAATTACTGCCTATGGCCAATAAATATAAAACCTACTTAATCGGATTAAGCTTGGATAAAAAAGGCGTGCCGCAGGATAAAGATAGAAGGATTGAGCTCGCTGCAACTATTGCCGCTGCGGCGCAAGATGCGAGTTTTCCCGTCGAGGATTTATTATTAGATCCAGTGGTGCTTCCTGTAAATGTTGCTCAGGCTCAAGGCATAAATGTCATCGAGGCAATAAGGGAATTCAAGCTATTGACATCTCCCGCTCCAAAAGTTATCGTAGGTCTTAGTAATGTCTCTCAGGGGACCTGCGAAAGGAACCTTATCAATAGGATATTTTTGGTAATGGCGATCGGCGCCGGGCTTGATTCGGCAATTTTGGATCCGTTAGATAAAGAATTGATGAATTCGTTAATTGCAGCAGAGTTGATTTTGAATAAACAGATTTATTGCGATTCGTTTCTTGACGCTTATAGGAAGAAATAAATATGTTTGGCAGAGGAAATAATCTTAATGAACGCCGCAAATTCGTACGGTTTAATTCTTCCGTAGATGTCCAGTATGCCTTATTGGATAAAGATCCGAATCTGGCATTACAAGGTAAGTCCAGAAACATAAGTTCCGGAGGAATTGGGCTAATCACAGATAAAAAGCTGCAAGAAGATGATGTCTTGGTCGTATCTATTTATATGCCACAGGAGACATTGCCGATTATTGCCAAAAGCAAGGTAGTCTGGGTCAGGCCCCTAGAGATGCATAAGGAAAAGCGTTTTGATGTCGGCTCTGAATTCATAAATATCGCTCCCGAAGACAGGAAGAAAATAGATAGGTATTTATTTTCTTTAAGAAAAAGTTAATTTTTGATAAAATATTTTTTGTGGCGGAGTAGCTCAGCCTGATAGAGCACGCGGCTCATACCCGCTTGGTCGGTGGTTTAAATCCACTCTCCGCCACCAGATTAATACAAAGGAGGCAGTATGGAAGCAACTCTACTCAAAATCCAGGATTACGCTATTCAGTATGGTCTTAAGATTTTGGCAGCAATTTTAATTTTTATTATTGGAAAATGGATTGCAAGGCTTATTTCCAAGATTATTGAGGCCGCACTAGTTAAATCAAAGGTTAATAAAACCCTGGCAGTATTTACCAAGAATATGGCCTATTATGCTGTGATGGTTTTTGTAATTATCGCAGCGCTAAATAAACTTGGCGTAGAAACTAACTCGTTTATCGCCATTATCGGTGCCGCAGGCTTAGCCGTTGGCTTGGCGCTACAAGGATCACTGGCCAATTTTGCCGCCGGTGTTATGATTGTAATATTCCAACCGTTTCAGGTGGGAGATCATATCGAGGCAGGAGGAGCAACGGGAATCGTTGAAGAAATTCAGGTGTTTAGCACAGTTATACAAGCTGCCGATAATAAAAAAATAATTGTACCTAATGCCAAGATTACCGGTGATAAGATAACTATAACTAAGGCCTAGAGGCTTTTAATAGTAGATTTATCCTCAAACGAAAAATACCAACCCGCTTAATCTATAATCATATGGATATCCAAAAGGCGTTTAAATCCACAGCTAGAAAATATGATTTGTTTAGTCCGGGAGACAGAATTCTGGTCGCCGTTTCCGGCGGTCCCGATTCAATCGCTTTACTTTATCTCTTAAATTCGCTTAAAGAAGAATTCGGTTTATCTCTTTGTGTCGCGCATTTAGATCATGAGCTAAGAAAAGAAGCTAAGGATGATTTATTGTTTGTAAAGAAGACTGCAGCCGGACTCGATTTACCTTTCATCAGTGATAGTATCAATATCAAGAGACTTGCAAGGCAAGGTTCCGTCGAAGAAGTCGCCCGGGAAGCAAGGCTAAGATTTTTATTTAAAGCTGCCAAGAAATTCCATGCAGATAAAATAGCTTTAGGCCATACTAAAGATGACCAGGCAGAAACTGTGTTAATGAGGGTATTACGAGGAACAGGTCTTTATGGATTGCGCGGAATCCTGCCCAGGAGGGAAATCCTAGGCTTTACGGTTATCCGCCCCCTTATCCACATCGAAAGAACAGCAATCGAAAACTATTTGAAAAAAATAAAAGTTAAGCCCCGTCAAGATAAAACTAATTTTGAAGATATCTATTTCAGGAATAAAATCAGAAATAATCTTATGCCTATGCTCAAAAATTACAACAGAAATATAAAGGATGTCTTGAGCGATATGGCAGAGAATATCGGCTTTGATTATGATTATTTGTTTCAGGTGGCAAGCAGGGCTTTAAGTGACGCAGGGTTAAGGACTGAAAAAACAAAGTTAAAAATTGACCTTATGAAAATCCAGAAATTCCATCCTGCTATCCAGAGGTTGATCATAAGGGTTGCAATCAATGATATTGCAGGCAGCACCAGAAAATTAAATTTTCAGCATTGGAAGGAGATAGAAGATTTGATTTTTAAAAGACCCGCCAAATCAATTGTCAATTTACCCAACCATTTAAACGTTAAAAAAGAGAAGAATCAAATTATCATATCCTCAAGAAAGACTTGATTTTATCTATTCTTTTGTTATAATTAAAGTTCAGAGTTCGGAAAGGAAAGTGTCGTTATGGACCTAGATAAAAAAAGCAATAAATCTAAGAAAAACAACAAGTTAACGAAGAGTATTCTTCTGGGGTTGGGGCTTGCCTTGATCACTCTTTATATTTATAATCTCGCTACTTTTTCTTTGGGGATGAGCCCCAAGGAATTGACCTACAGTGAGTTCTATCAAAAATTAGTAGCTAATCCCAAGACCAAAGAAATTAAAACCTTATTTAAGACTGATTCTGTTCTCCAGGGTGAACTGAGTAATGGTTCGAAATTTTTTGTCAACATCCCCGAAGAGGACAGGGATTTAATTGCTTTGATAAGGACAAACGTTGACAATTTTAGCGTCAAGCCTGCAAGGACGCTCTTGGCCAATATTTTTGTGCAGTTAGTGCCTGTTGTTTTGTTTATCGTGTTCTTGTGGTATTTCGCCTACCGAGGAACGCAGGCGGGCAATAAAATATGGTCATTCGGGAGGTCTAGAGCCAGGGTAATTACTGAAATAGAGGCCACAAAGATAACTTTTGATGATGTCGCTGGTGTCGATGAAGCGAAGGAAGAACTTAAAGAGGTTATAGAATTTTTAAAAGACCCTAAGAGATTCCAGAGGCTCGGCGGGAAAATCCCTAAAGGTGTTTTATTGATCGGGCCTCCGGGCACAGGAAAGACTCTTCTTGCCAAGGCAGTTGCCGGCGAGGCAAAAGTCCCATTTTTTTCCATCAGCGGTTCTGATTTTGTGGAGATGTTTGTTGGCGTTGGAGCATCTCGCGTAAGAGATTTATTCGAGCAAGGAAGGAAAGCGGCCAAGATTCATGGAAAAGGTGCGATAATATTTATCGACGAGATCGATGCGGTGGGAAGGCTTAGATTTTCCGGAATCGGCGGAGGACACGATGAGCGCGAACAGACGCTCAATGCGCTTTTGGTTGAGATGGATGGGTTTGATACCCAGGAGGGGATTATCCTTATTGCTGCCACTAACCGACCGGATACTTTGGATCCCGCGCTTCTGCGACCAGGAAGATTCGACCGGCGAATAGTGGTTAACCTTCCCGATATCAAAGGACGAGAAGATATTTTAAAGGTACACACTAGAAAAATTAAGCTTTCTCCGGAAGTTGACTTAAGATCCATTGCTCGGCAGACGGTATATTTTTCCGGGGCCGACATTGCCAATCTCTGCAATGAGGCAGCGCTTTTGGCAGCCAGAAGAAATAAGGCGACTGTCGAGACCAAGGAAATGGAAGAAGCAATCGAGCGCGTAATCATGGGGCCAGAGAAAAAGAGCAGGAATATTTCAAAACGCGAAAAAGAGTTAACCGCCTATCATGAGGCCGGCCATGCTTTAATTTCGTTATTGATCCCTGAAGTTGATCAGGTCAGTAAGGTATCGATTATTCCTCGCGGAATGGCTGGAGGCTATACTTTGACTCCGCCGATTGAAGACAGGCATTTCTTCAGCAAAAAAGAATTAGTTGGCAGAATCACAGTTACCCTTGGCGGCAGAGCTTCGGAAGAGATTAATTTGGGCGAGGTTACTACTGGAGCTGAGAATGACTTAGCAGTTGCCACTTCCATTGCCAGGCAAATGGTCTGCGAATACGGGATGAGCGAGAAGCTCGGCAATCTTACTTTAGGCAGAAGGCACGGTCCTGTTTTTTTGGGAAGAGACATGCTTGAGGAAAAGGATTATTCCGAAGAGACTGCCAAGGCGATTGATCAGGAAGTAAGCCGTATTGTCAATGAGTCCTATTCACAGGCTAAGAAACTAATTTCTGAGCGAAAAGATAAGCTTAAGATTATCGCCGATAAATTATTGGAAAAAGAAGTTTTAGATGGCGAAGAGGTAAAAAAGATTTTGGGAATCGAAGGGACTGCAGCAGCTTAAATCATGATGAATATCAGGATGTTGTCTTTGGAATTTCCGAATGAAGTCGAAGAGTATATGCGCCGACTTGACGTCTACAGCGACGGAATCAAGATAATGAGCCCAAAAGCGAATTGTTTTTTGGTTAACCTTGAGGGTATTTCTTCGGTGGCAGCAAATATCTTAAAACAAGAGATGCTTTCTGTAGCCGGAGAAGTGGCTGTCCCCAAAGATGTGATTTTGGGCAAAAGCAGGGATACTCATTGCTTGGTGATGGGGAATTTAAATCAGCTCAGACAGCTATCACGCAAACTAGAAAGACAGCCGTTTGGGCTGAATGTTTTTTCTGACAGGCTAAACGAGCTCCTCGATAATTATCTCAGCGATAAATTTGTCATAGATACTCCGAGACATAAAATAAATATCAGAAAACGTACTCTTATTATTGGGATTGTGAATCTCACGCCTGATTCTTTCAGCGGAGACGGCCTTTATGCATTCAAAAATATCCACAATAGCCGATATCTGCAGGAAATGATTGTCCAGGATATTGAAAAAAAAGTCCGAGACGGCGCCGACATAATTGATGTCGGTGGAGAATCTACGAGGCCTGGCTCAAAACCTTTAAGGCCCAAAGAAGAGATTGCTCGTGTCGTTCCGATTATAAAAAGAATAGTAAGAAGGATTAAGGTTCCTATTTCGGTTGATACCTATAAACCGGAAGTGGCCCATGCGGCTTTGGATTCGGGAGCCGATATTCTAAACAATATAATGGGGGTTAAAAACGATTCGCGATTGCTTAAGGTTGCTTCCAGATATCGCGCAGGCCTTGTTTTAATGCATATCAAAGGCAGGCCGCGCACGATGCAAAAAGATCCTAGCTATAATTGTTTGATGGGAGAGATTGTCGATAGTCTTGATAAATCAATTCAGTTTGCTGTAGGCCAAGGAGTTAAAAAAGAAAGGATTATCATCGATCCTGGGATAGGTTTTGGGAAAACCCTAGAACATAATCTCGAAATTCTAAAGAAACTCAGTGAACTAAGGACTCTCGGCCGTCCGATATTGGTCGGGCCTTCCAGAAAGTCGTTTATCGGAAAAGTATTAGATCTTCCCGCAAATGATAGGCTGATGGGCACGGCAGCCGCAGTTTGTGTGGCAATAAAAAACGGAGCCCATATTGTAAGAGTTCATGACGTGAAGAAAATAAAAGAAACTGTTAAATTGACTGACGCAATATTAAACCCAAACTAAAAAAACGATGATTGATTTAAATGCTATTAAAGATAATTTGGTTATGTTGAAACCCGTGATTGAAATAGGAATTCTTTGGTTTATCTTTTATGGGATACTTGTGTTCTTCCAGGGCACTAGAGCCTTTCAGGTTCTAAAAGGCATCATATTTCTGGTAGTTGCTTTTTTCGTTTTTCAAAAACTTGGCCTAGAGACATTAAATTGGCTATTGACTAAGGTATTCGCGATATCGATAATTTCTGTCTTAATTATTTTTCAGCCGGAATTGCGCCAAGGTTTGGCAAAATTGGGACAGCGCCATTTATTTTCTTTGCTTTTGGTAGAGCAGGAAATTGTGGCTATTATTGATGAGATTGCTTCCGCCGCTGAAATCCTCTCTAAAAGGAAAATCGGGGCGATAATCGCTATTGAAAGATCCGACAGGCTTAAGACTTATATTGAAAGCGGGATTATTTTGGATTGCAAAATTTCCTCCGAAATAATACAAACAATTTTTAATCCTAATTCACCTCTTCACGACGGGGGGATTATAGTTCAAAGCGATAGGATTGCTTCAGCAGTGTGCCTGTTCCCTTTAACTGAAAATCCTAACATCCCTAAGACTGTCGGCACCAGGCATAGGGCTGCGGTTGGCTTGTCAGAATTGAGCGATGCAATAGTCGTTGTTGTTTCTGAGGAAACCGGGAATATTTCTTTTGTTTTGCATGGGAAGTTGCATAGCGCCAACGAAAAGAACGAACTTATAAAACTGCTTAGGAATAACCTCATTAAACAACCTAAAATAAAACAATGAACTTAAAAACATTATTTACCCATAATATTTTCTTAAAACTTCTTTCGCTAGTTTTAGCCATTATAACCTGGCTTTATGTTAATAGCGAGCTGGCTAGAGGGATTTTCTAGTAGCATGATTAGACTAGGAGTCAACATAGACCATGTGGCAACTTTGAGGCAGGCTCGCGGCGGGGTTATCCCGGATCCGATAGAGGCTGCATTGATTTGCCAGAGAGCCGGCGCAGATAGCATTGTAGCACATCTCAGAGAGGATAGGCGTCATATCCAGGATAAAGACATAATCCTGTTAAAGAAGAAGATTAAAAGATTTAATCTGGAGATGTCGATAAATCCCGGCATAGTCGATATCGCCTGCAGTCTTAAACCATATCAGGCAACATTAGTTCCAGAAAAAAGGCAGGAATTAACGACTGAAGGCGGTTTGGACGTCGTCTTGCATGAGGGAAAAATTAAGAAGGTTGTTGATAAGCTAAAGAAGAATAATATAGTAGTCAGTTTATTTATTGATCCCGAGAGGCGGCAAATTGATGCTTCCAGAAAATCAGGCTGTGAGTTTATCGAATTGCATACCGGTCGATACGCCGATAGCAAAACTGTAGGCAAACGTAAGTTGCATCTTCAAGAAATTGTTGAAGCCACCAAATACGCTAAGAAAGTTGGTCTAAGAGTGAATGCCGGGCATGGTCTCAACTATCAAAATGTTGCAAGCATCGCTAGAATCCCCGGGATGGAAGAATTGAATATCGGGCATTCGATAGTTTCTTACGCGGTTTTTGTCGGGCTAGAAGAAGCAATAAGACAAATGGTTGATTTAATAAACAGTTAGAGATGATAATTGGTTCAGGCATAGATATAATCGAAGTAAAAAGAGTAAAAGATGCGGTCAAGAGATGGAAAAAAGGCTTCTTAAACCGGGTTTTTACCGACGAAGAACTAGCCTATGCTAAAAACCGCCGTTTTCCCTATGAGCATCTGGCTGCGCGGTTTGCTGCCAAAGAGGCGGTTATTAAGGCATTCAGCAACCAGAAAATGGATTTTAAGGATATCAAGATTGTAAATAACGAAAACGGCAAACCAGTTTGCGAATTAAAAGATAAACGAAACGGTATTCAGATAACGATTTCAATTTCTCATACAAAAGATTATGCGGTTGCCAGCGCAATTATTACGAAGAAAAGCTGACGCACACAAGCGTGATTTCGGCCATATATTTATGCTTGCCGGCTCAAGAAATATGCCGGGGGCGGCAATTCTTTGCGCCAAGGCAGCCATGCGTTCGGGAGCAGGTTTGGTCACCGTAGGTCTGCCGGAAGATTTGAGCCTTGCCATTCCGAAGAAAATCTTTGAAGTGATGACATTGCCGTTGCCTCAAACAGAGGAAGGCACTGTAAGTCTTAAGGCGTATTCTAGTATCAATACATTTTTGTCTAAAGTCGATGTTTTGGTGGTGGGGCCGGGTCTTTCTCAGAATGCTTCAACTAAGCAATTAGCGAGAAAAATAGTTTCTCAGCAGAACGAGTTGCCAGTTGTTATCGATGCCGATGGCCTGAATGCATTGGTGGGTCACGTTAAGAGATTGAAGGGAGTAAAGATTTTAACTCCTCATCCTGGCGAGATGGCAAGGCTCCTGGGCACATCGACAAATGCCGTGCAAAAAAATAGAAAAAATATTGCCTTAGGCTTTGCGAAAAAATATAATTGTTTGGTTGTTTTAAAGGGCAATCGTACGGTTGTTGCCGATGCCAAAGGCAAGGTTTATATTAATAATACAGGTAATCCTGGAATGGCTACTGCTGGCAGCGGTGACGTATTAACAGGTATTATCGCATCCTTCTTGGCGCAAGGTTTGAAACCTTTTGATGCGGCAAAGTACGCAGTTTATATACACGGGTTAGCCGGAGATTTAACGGCACGTAAGAAAACCGAGCTTGGTATGATAGCTTCTGATATTATTGAAGAGCTTCCTCGATCAATCAAAATGTGTGCTTGATGGTTGAAAGGAGAGGGTCATGAAAAAAAATTGGTTTTATTGGGGAATTGGCGCAGGGATAATTTTAGTAGCATTATTTTTAGTTTCCAGTCCGACGCTAAAACGCGGCGTACAAGGTAGGCTAAGATCCGCTCCAATGGGATTAAAAGCTGGCATGGCAAGTTATGCCCTAAAAGAAGATTTTTCTGCAAGAGAAATGATTCAATCTGCGCCGAGCAGATTATTACAAGTTAGGAAGTTAATAAAAAGAGCCGATTTAAATATAGAAGTAAAGAGCTGTGATGAAACTGCCCAAAAGATTTCCCAGATTGCACAAGGATTCTCCGGTATCATTGTAGATTCTGAAATTCATCAATATGTAAACGACTCCAAAAGAGGAAGAATTGTTCTTAAGGTTGCGCCTCAGTATTTCGATGAGGCAATACAGAGGATAAAAGAGCTGGGAAGGGTTGAATTAGAGCGCGTTACAGGAGAGGATGTCACCGAAGAGTATGTTGATTTGGAGTCAAGATTAAAGAATTTTAAGCTTGTTGAGCAAAGGCTGGTCAGTATCCTTGAAGATAAAGCCAAACAGGTGAAAGATATCCTTGAGGTTGAGCGAGAGCTTTCCCGTGTCAGAGAGCAGATTGAAATGATTGAGGGCAGGATGAAATATTTAGACAGGAATATCGAGCTTGCAACGATCACCGTCAATCACTATGAGCAAAAAGCGATGAGTCCCGCTCCAATAAATATGCTCAAGAAATTTAAACAGACAATTAGGGAATCGCTTGAAATATTTATCAATGTTTTTTACGGAATAATTGTAATTATCGCAGCTATAATCCCGATTTTAATATGGGTTATCATAATCGGTGCGATAGTAGCTTTGATTAGAAGGATATTCTTTAAGAAGAGCTAGTTAGAGTTGACAATTGCTGGCGTAGCTCAGTCGGTAGAGCAATGGTTTTGTAAACCATGGGTCGGGGGTTCGATTCCTCTCGCCAGCTCTTTGAAAATTAAAAATTCAAAGGGCAAAATTCAAAAAAATTTTTTACTTTTGCCTTGTGTATTTTTTTAATTTTGAATTTTTACTTTTGACTTTTAGATACGGGCAGGTACCCAAGTGGCTAAAGGGGACAGACTGTAAATCTGTTGCACTTCGTGCTTCGGCGGTTCGAATCCGTCCCTGCCCACCATATAAATTTTAAAGAAAAGGACCAGGCATGAAAAAAAATCTAATTTTCTTATTTTGTATTTTTATTTTGATTGGTTGCGCGACCATGAAGAACAAACCAACATCTTTTTTAGCTCCTGAAAATAATCCGCATCGGGTTAATTATAACGGAGCAATTATTGCTTGCGAAACATTGGATACTGCAGAAGCTTCAAAGAAGCAATTCAATATAGACTTCAATGCAAAAAAGATTTTACCTGTACGTTTAATCGTCAGAAACAGTGGCCAGCAAGACATAAGGATTATCTCATCTCAGGTTTTTGGTGTTCTTGCCGACGGCTCTTTTTATAACGCGCTTACCCTGGATCAATCTTTGCAAGATATTGGCCTTCTTGAGAATGTTAAAGGTTCAGCCCGTGGTGCGGCGGTTGGTTCGCTTGTAGGTGCAACGGCAGGTGCAGCTGGAGGGGCAATATTTGGCAAAAATAGCTCTAGCACTGCAACTGGAGCGGCAATCGGCGGCGTCGCAGGGGCTGTTATCGGTGGTGCTGGCGGCAAAGAATCGATTGCCACTTATTTAGACAGAGAAATGCAAGATTTGGCTTGGGTCGATAGGGTAGTTTTTCCTGGCTATATTATGAATGGTTTTATTTTCTTGCCCAAGGCAGATTATCAAAAAATTGAATTAGGGATTTTAAATAGCGCCAATAAAATGGAAAGAGTGACAATAAATCTGAAGTAGAAAAACTATAATATGCTAAAAAGAGAATTTTTAGAGCCGGTTCATATCGAAGCATTTGATTTGGATGATGCCTGGTTTCAGTGTTTGTCAGCTATTTTGGAAAAAGGGCATGTCTATACCATCGACCGCGGAAGTTACAAGGGCCAGAAGCGCTTGGAATTTGATTTTGTAACCGTGCGTGTTAAAAAACCCAGCCATCAGATAATTCCGATTATTCCGGAAGGAATGTCAATACCCGCTCCTACAGATATGGATTATATCAATGGTTACTTGAGTTATCTTTTGACAGGAGCTAAGACCTCAACCGAAGACTACACCTATGGTGAGAGATTGGTTGAGCCCAAAGCCCGGGTTAAAGAAATGCAAGACGGAAAAGAAATGATCCACGAGATTCCTCTTGACTGCAATCAGGTGGAGGAAGTCATAAAGATGTATAAGCGCGACGGTTTTGGCACGAATCAAGCGGTAATGGAAATTGGAATGCCTTCTGATTTAAAACTTGAAGATCCGCCGTGCTTGCGCCTAATTGACACCCGCGTGCGTTATGGAAAGTTACATTTTATTTTATATTTCCGCTCCTGGGATTTGTGGGGTGGATTTCCCTCTAATTGCGGCGGGCTCCAATTAGTCAAAAATTACATGGCTGATGAGATTGGCGTAGAAGATGGAGAGATAATAGCGGTTAGTAAAGGATTGCATCTATATGATTATAGTTGGGAATTAGCAGAGCTAAGAACGGGTAAAAAAAGAAGAGCAGAATAAATTGCGGGCGTAGTTCAGTTGGTAGAACACTTGCCTTCCAAGCAAGATGTCGTGGGTTCGATCCCCATCGCCCGCTCCATATAATCAAATGAAAGCAAAAAGCAAGAAATTTACAGGTGCAGAGCGCAGAAGATTCATCCGTTTGAGCTATCGCAAGCCGTTGATGTATAAACTTTGCAAACGGACAACTATCTGTAAAATTCTTGAAGGCTATACGAGAGATATCAGCAATTCCGGGCTCCGTTGTAATTTAAATGAAAAAGTCGCCAAGGATACAGTGCTTTGGTTAAAATTAGATGCCGGAGCCATTGAGCTTTGTAAAGAGATTGAAAAGAACAGTGTGGTTATTCAGCAGGGAATTTTGGGTAAGGTCGTCTGGCAGAAAAAACTTTCTGCCTCGAATTATGATACTGGAGTCAGATTTATAACCAGGGAAGAAAAACCTATACCAGGGATAGTTTTTAAATAAAATACTAATATGATAAAAAATATTTCAGTTATAGGAGACGGTGGTTGGGGAACAACCTTGGCCATCATTCTTCATAAAAAAGGATACAAGATAAAACTTTGGAGCGCCTTCAAAGATTACGCCGGACTTTTGGATAAAAGAAGGATAAATACAAAATTCTTGAGCGGCGTAAAAATCCCGAAAGGAATTTTGATTACTGATAGCTTAAAAGAAGCTGTTTTGGATGCGGATTTGATTATTCTGGCAGTCCCTTCGCAATATCTAAGGAATGTTTTGATTAAGTTAAGGATATACAACGAGCCCGGTAAAATATTCTTAAGCGTGGTTAAAGGAATTGAGACATCAACATTAAAACGTATGTCGGAAGTCGTCTTTGACGTATTGGGGAAAGTTAAATTAGCGGTATTGTCTGGGCCAACTATCGCCTATGAAGTTGCAAGATACGTCCCCACTACCGCAGTTGTGGCCAGCAAAGATATAAAACTGGCAAAAGAAATTCAGGATATTTTGATTACTGATAGATTTAGGGTTTATACCAATAGCGATGTCATCGGTGTGGAATTAGGAGGCAGCCTTAAGAATATTATCGCTATTGCCTGCGGAATTTCGGATGGATTAAGGTTTGGCACTAATACTAAAGCAGCGATTCTGTCTCGCGGTCTCGCCGAAATAACTCGTCTGGGTGTTGTTTTGGGCGCTGAAGCTAAGACTTTTAGTGGGATAAGCGGCTTGGGAGATTTAGTCACTACCTGCATCAGCCCGTTTAGCCGAAACAGATATGTTGGTGAACAGATTGGCCGCGGCAGGAAACTCAAAGATATTTTAAAGGATACAGAGATGGTTGCCGAGGGAGTTCCAACGGCAAAATCAGCATATTTCTTAAGCCGTAAACACAAAGTCGATATGCCCATTATTAAAGAGATATACTTAGTTTTATATAAAAATAAAACGCCTATTCGGGCAGTTGACGATTTGATGCTAAGACGAAGGAAGAGCGAATTTTAAAAATCGGCACCTCGCCTTAGCAGGCTCGGTATCGAATCGCAAAAATTGAAAATTATGGCTATTCGGGGAGTAGCGCAGTTTGGCTTAGCGCGTTTGAATGGGGTTCAAAAGGTCGTGGGTTCAAGTCCCACCTCCCCGACCATTTTGCTTTTGCTTTGATTTTAAGCAAAATGATCCCGAGCTGTTCACGGGTTTATTTTGACAACGAGGGACAACAAGTTGAAAGACTGAAGGTTTGCCTCAGCTCTTAAATTTGCATTAAGAGCCTCGGCACTTCGTCGCTAGAATAAAAGAGGAGGCGACTCGCAAGTCCCACCTCCCCGACCATTTTGCTATAGTTTTATTTTTCAGCAAAAATGATCCCGAGCTGAATTGTTTTTAATTATACAGCGAGGGGCAAACGGAATGAAAATCTGGTATCTATATATTCTTAAGTGTTCGGATAGCTCTTTTTATACTGGTATTACTACAGACTTAGAGAAAAGGATAGTACGGCATAATTCGGGAGACGGAGCCAAATATACTAGGTCAAGAAGGCCAGTAAAGTTGGTATATACCGAAAAGATTAAATCTCAGTCTGAGGCTAAAAAGCGAGAAATAGAGGTTAAAACTCTTAGCCGAGAGAATAAAAAAAGATTAATGAAAGAAGGCAGTTTCACTCGGCTTAAGAAATAGATGACGAGGTGGAGCCTTGGGACTTAGCAGCCGAAATAAAATTAAATGCGGCTCGCAATTCCCGCCTCCCCGACTCGATTATTTAAAAATAACCCAGCTTAAGATAGGGCAATCTCTTTTAAAGGAGGTTGAAAATGGCAGACAAAAAAGAACGCAGGACTCATGAAAGAATAAAACGCCAATTCGTAGTTACCTACAAAGTAAAGAATAAAGAAGGTAAACGCGAAGTCTCCCAGATTAAAGACATCTCAGAAGGCGGCATGTTTTTTACTACCTCCGAAGATTTCCTTCCAGGGACTATTTTAGAGGTCGAATTAAAAACTCCTATTTCCGTGATGGGGATTAACCTTGAGGCTAAGGTTATAGAGTCAAAGCTTGTAGTCGACGGCCTGATTTACAATACTCGTGTCAGCTTTGTTGAATTGGATGTGTCTTCCAGGGAATTATTGAAGGAAACCGTCGATTTCTTCGTAAGAAAAACCAAAGGAGAAGGTTGGAAATGAAAAAAATCAATATCGGGCTGGTAGGCTTTGGAACCGTAGGCGTAGGCCTGCTTAAGATATTAAGAGAAAGAAAATCTTTAATAAAGGAAAAAACGGGTTTTGAATTTGTGGTAAAGCGCGTATGCGACAAGGATTTTATTACTCGCCGTCCGGTTAAATTGGACAGATACATAAAGACTAAAAACGTCAATGATATCATTAACGATCCGGAAATTGATGTGGTTGTGGAGTTGATTGGCGGGATCAATCCTGCCAAAGATATAATTATAAATTCTCTTTCCAAGAAGAAGCACGTGGTTACTGCCAACAAGGCCCTTCTTGCACAGGAAGGGAAGGATATCTTCAAAGCCGCCAGGCATTATAAGAGGAATATTTATTTTGAAGCCTCTGTCGGTGCCGGCATCCCCATTATAAAGACTTTGCGCGAATCAATAATAGCTAATAAAGTCGAAGGTATATTTGGCGTGATAAACGGGACTTCCAATTTTGTCCTTACCAGGATGTCAGAATTAGGATGTTCATTTAATAACGCACTTTTGGATGCTAAAAAGAAAGGATTCGCCGAAAGAAACCCTTCTTTGGATATTGAAGGAATTGATAGCGCCCATAAATTATTGATTTTGGTATATTTGGCATTTGGAAAACTATTCAAATTAGAAGATATTTATATTGAAGGAATCTCTAAGATTTCGCTTTCCGATATCAAGTTTGCCGAAGAAATGAATTTAGTAATTAAATTATTGGCTATCGCAAAAAAGGAAGGTAAGGCGCTAGACGTAAGAGTCCATCCTACGATGGTGCCAAAAGAAAATATGCTGTCCTCAGTCAACGGAATTTTTAATGCAGTTTACATCAATACTGACATGATGGGGGACTTGCTTCTTTACGGCCAAGGCGCGGGGCAGCTTTCTGCTGCATCTGGCGTTGCCAGCGATTTGATAGATTTAGCCAGGGATTTGCAGTCTTCAAGCAATACCTTCAGCGAAAAATTGTTTTTAAGAAAGCCGGAATTGGAAAAATTGGTTAAGATCGCCGATATCCAATCAAAATATTACATTAGATTTATGGCGATTGATAAGCCAGGAGTCTTGGCAAGAATTGCAGGCGTTTTAGGAAAATTTGGCATAAGCATATCTTCTGTGACTCAAAAAGGAAGAAGAAGAGCTAAAATAGTGCCTATTATAATGTTGACCCATGAATCAAAGGAAAAGAACTTACGCTTGGCGCTTGAGAAAATTTATAAATTAGCCGTTATTAGGGATTATCCCGTCGCTATCAGGATAGAAAAGGAGCTTTAATGAATTACAAAGGCGTTATCGATAGATACCGCGAATATTTACCGATTAGCGAAAAGACTCCGGTGGTAAGCCTCCAGGAAGGAAATACCCCGCTTATTTATTCTGAGAACCTATCTAAATTATTAGGTAATAACTTCGAAGTTTATCTAAAATATGAAGGTTTAAACCCGACGGGTTCGTTTAAAGACAGAGGCATGACTGTGGCAATATCCAAGGCTAAAGAGGAAAAATCACAGGCTGTGATGTGCGCTTCAACCGGGAATACTTCAGCTTCGGCAGCAGCGTATTCTGCGAAAGCTGGCTTAAGATGTATCGTCATTATCCCTGAAGGAGCGATTGCTTTAGGAAAATTAGCGCAGGCGCTCATTCACGGAGCAAAAGTCTTGGCGGTCAAGGGCAATTTTGATGACGCGTTAAATATTGTTAAAGAAATAACTGCTAAACATCCGATCACTTTGGTCAATTCGCTTAATCCTTATCGCATCGAAGGACAGAAAACCGGCGCCTTTGAAATTTGCGATTATCTGGGCAGCGCGCCCGATTATCATTTTATTCCCGTCGGAAACGCCGGCAATATCACCGCTTACTGGAAAGGCTATAAAGAATACCAGAGAATCGGGAAGATTAAAGCCTTGCCTAAGATGATGGGTTTTCAAGCCGAAGGGGCTGCGCCAATCGTGAAGAAAATGGTAATCAAAGATCCTAAGACAATTGCCACAGCGATTAAAATCGGAAATCCTGCAAGCTGGAAACATGCTGAGGCTGCGCGCGATGAATCTGGCGGCATGATTGATATGGTTTCGGATGATGAGATCCTTGATGCATATAAGCTATTGGCCAATGAAGGAGTATTTGTTGAGCCGGCGTCGGCAGCTTCAGTTGCCGGCTTGATTAAGTTAAATCAAAAAGGATTTTTTAAAGGTGCTTCCGCTAAGGTTCGTATCGCCTGTATTTTGACCGGACATGGGCTTAAAGATCCTGACAGGGCGATTAAATCGATTAAAAATCCCAAAGTCGTTAAACCAACAACTGAAGCTATATTAAAAGAGATTATTTGATGGACTTTAAGAAGAAGAAAATATTAATTACTGCTGGGCCAACCTGGGTTCCTATTGATGAAGTCAGAGTAATAAGTAATATTGCCTCAGGTAAAACTGGCCTTTTGTTGGCTCGCCAGGCAAAAAAACTAGGGGCAGATGTTACCCTGCTTATGGGGCCTACTGAAAATACGATAATTAATAACTGCATCAAAGTGAAACCTTTTAAATATTTTGATGATTTTAAGGAAACATTCACCAGAGAAATAAATAAAAATTATTCAGTTTTAATACATTCAGCCGCTGTTTCTGATTATCAGCCGAAAAAAAGCTCATCGGGTAAGATTAAATCAGATTTCAAGAGATTATCGCTTGATTTAATCCTGACTCCCAAGCTGGCAGATAGAGTCAAGAAGATTAACTCTAAAATATTCTTAGTTTTATTTAAGTTAGAGCTTAATGTTCCAAAAGCTGCACTGATTGCGCGCGCATTCAAATTATTAAAAGCCACCGAAGCAGATTTGGTAGTGGCAAATACTTTTAAAGGCAATAATTATAATGCATATATCGTTGATAGGGATAAAAAAATAATTGGGCAGGCAAAAAATAAAAATCAACTTACGAAGTTATTATTAAAAAGGATAGATGAGAGGCTATGAAATACGTTGTCCTGGTTCCCGATGGAATGTGCGACTATCCTCTTGAGGAATTGCAGGGGAGAACACCATTAGAGGTTGCACACAAAGACAATATAAATTTTATCGCTGCTAACGGTCAGGTAGGAATGGTAAGCACTGTTCCTGCTGGTATGACTCCGGCATCAGATGTGGCCAATCTTTCGATATTGGGGTACGATCCTAAAAAATATTACACAGGGCGAGGCCCGCTGGAGGCGGCAAATTTGGGGGTAGAACTTGCCGAAGGTGATGTGGCTTTTCGCTGCAACCTTGTGACAATCGAAAATGACAAAATGGTTGATTATAGCGCAGGGCATATTACCAGCAAAGAAGCCAGTATCCTTATAAAATCTTTGGATGTAAAATTAGGTAGCAAGACAATTAAATTTTACCACGGCGTAAGCTATCGCCATCTGATGGTGATAAAAAATACCCAAGATGTAGATTTTTCTCGAATAAATTGTACTCCACCGCATGATATTCTCGGTAAAGACATAGCTAGGTATTTGCCAAGGGGAAAAGGCGCGGGAGAATTAATCAATTTAATGAATGCTTCTAAGGAAGTGTTGTTGAGCCAGGATATAAATCATGTCAGGATTGACTTAAAGGAAAATCCGGCTAATATGATTTGGCTTTGGAGCCCCGGTAAGACAGCGAACATCCCTAGTTTTGTAGATAAATATGGTGTTAGCGGAGCGGTTATTTCCGCCGTTGATTTAATCAAGGGTATGGGGAAAATCATGGGATTAGAGGTTATTAATGTCCCGGGCGCAACTGGATATTACGATACGAATTACAGCGGTAAAGCCGAGCATGCGATTAAAGCCTTAAAAACCAATGATTTTGTATTCATTCACGTGGAGGCCACAGATGAAGCTGGCCATAATGGAGACCTGCGCATGAAGATTGCTTGTTTTGAAAGAATTGATCGCGAGATAATTGGTCCTATCTTAAAACATTTTGAAAATAAAGAAGATTTTCGGATTATGGTTGTACCAGACCACGCCACGCCGATTTCCGCGAGAACTCATGTCAGCGACCCGGTGTGTTTTGCAGTTTACGGAACTGATATTCCAGCTGGGACAATTACCACTTTTGATGAAAAAAGCGCTAAAGACGCTCAGCTTAAGTTTGAACATGGATATCAGCTAATGGATTATTTGATAAAAGGGATTAAATGAATTCGCTAATCATAATCATTGCTGCATTTCTTTTATTTTTTATCGGCTACAAATATTATGGCGGGAAATTTGAAAGGCTTTGGGAAATTGATCCTAAGCGTCCCACTCCGGCCAATACCAAATTTGACGGGGTGGACTATGTACCAGCCAGGCATTGGCTGGTACTTTTTGGCCACCATTTTGCATCAATTGCCGGCGCAGGTCCGATAATCGGGCCGGTCATTGCCTGTGTGCTATGGGGATGGTTTCCGGCGTTAATTTGGATAGTTCTTGGGTCAATTTTAATCGGCGGTGTGCATGATTTCGGTTCGCTTATTACTTCGGTAAGAGAGGGCGGGAGTTCTATTGCAGATATCGCTAACCAGACAATTTCCCGAAGGGCAAAAATGATTTTTTCCTGTTTTGTCTGGATGACTTTGATTCTTGTCATTGCAGTGTTTGTTTATTTTTGCGCCGATACCTTTGTCAAAGAGCCAAAGATTGTTTTGCCTTCATTAGGCTTAATTCCGGTAGCTATGGTAGTGGGTTTTATGCTGTATCGTTTAAGAATGAATACCGTTGTTGCGACCGTTATAGGTTTGTCATGTCTTGTGGCTTTAATTTTCTTAGGGAATATTATCCCAGTAAATATACAAAATAACGGGATGCTTATATGGTCGGTAGTTTTATTAGCTTATTGTTTTTTTGCTTCGATTTTGCCGGTAAACATACTTTTGCAGCCGCGAGATTATCTTTCTAGCTTTTTGCTTTTTGCCGGAGTTGGTTTCGGATATTTAGGTTTATGTATCCTTCATCCTAATTTAAATTCTTCTGCTTTTGTCGGTTGGCGTTCAACAGAAGGGGCATTATGGCCGATGATGTGCGTGACCATTGCCTGCGGGGCGATTTCGGGATTCCATTCACTTATTGCATCGGGCACAAGTTCCAAGCAGATTGCAACTGAAGCTGATGCTAAAAAAATCGGCTATGGCGGAATGGTTGCCGAAGGGATTGTAGCGCTGTTGGCAGTTATTGCAGTCACTGCAGGAATCTCGTCGGCAAACTTGTCTATATCCCTAAAAGAGATGGGCCCGGTAAGATTATTCGGCCTTGGATTCGACGGTATATCTAAACCGGTTTTGGGGCAATATGGAGGATTTATTGCCATAACCATATTGAATGCCTTTATCCTGACTACGCTTGATACTGCTGCTCGTATCGCGCGTTATCTAACTGAGGAATTAACCGGGATTAAAAACCGTTATCTTTCCACTTTTATAATTGTTGTTTGCGGCGGGGCCTTGGCTTTATCCGGTCAATGGAATAAGATCTGGCCAATATTCGGCGCATCAAATCAATTGGTTGCAGCTCTTGCGTTGATTGTCATCAGTGCATGGCTGCTATGCAAGAATAAACCACTTATTTATACTGTGATACCTGCAGTTTTTATGATAATTACCACGATTACAGCGCTTCTTTATCAATCATTCAGCTATTTGAGAAGTGGTAATTACTTTTTATTTTCGATTGCATTAATTTTAATAATATTGGGTTTGGTAATGGCAATGGAAGCAAAACACGTTTTCAAAAAGGGGCTACTATGTCGAAAGGTTTAATTGTACAGAAATATGGCGGCTCCTCGGTCGCCAATCCCGAAAGGATAAAAGAGGTTGCCAAGCGCGTCGCATCCTATAAAAAAGATGGATACGACTTGGTGGTAGTGGTTTCGGCTTTAGGCGATACCACAGATGAGCTAATTGAACTGGCAGATAAGATTTCTCAAAACCCGCCCGAGCGCGAAATGGATATGTTAATGGCTACTGGTGAGCAGATTTCTTGTGCGCTCCTAGCCATGGCAATCGAAGAGCTGGGGCACGACGCTATTTCCTTTACTGGCGGTCAGGTCGGTATCATTACCGATTCCACTCATACCAAGGCGCGAATTGTAAGAATCGATGCTAAAAGGATTGTTAACGCCCTAAAAGAAGATAAGGTGGTTATTGTTGCTGGTTTTCAGGGCGTTACCAAGAATGAAGATATTACCACTCTTGGTCGCGGCGGTTCTGATTTGACTGCTGTCGCTTTGACTGAAACCTTAAATGCAAAAATGTGCGAGATTTATACCGACGTTGAAGGGATCTTTACTTCCGATCCTCGCATAGACCGTAAAGCAAAAAAGATTGAATCAATTACTTATGATGAAATGTTAGAGATGGCATCTTTAGGCGCACAGGTCATGCAGGCGCGCTCTATAGAAGTCGCCAAGAAATTTAATATTCCCATTCATGTCAGATCATCTTTTTCCACTAAGGAGGGGACAATGATCGTTAAAGAGTCAAAAAAGATGGAAGGAGTCTTCGTAAGAGGGGTAACTTTAAACAATAAAGAGGCAAAACTGACAATATGTAATGTTCCTGATAAGCCCGGCATTGCCGCCAGGATATTTGAAGATATTTCCAAAGTCGGAGTCAACGTCGATATGATCGTCCAGAACGTAAGCCACACCCGACAGACAGATATTTCATTTACCGTCCCAAGGACCGATTTACCCAAGGCTTTAGCTATGACCAAGAAAGTCGCCAAGCAGATTAAGGCCGGCGATGTTATCAAGGACAGTGCCATTGCCCGCGTTTCGATCGTCGGAATAGGAATGAAGTCTCATCCGGGGATTGCCGCTAAGATGTTTAAGGTCTTGGCAGAAAATAAAATCAATATCGAGATGATTTCCACATCCGAGATTAGCATCTCCTGTATAGTCAAACAAAAACTAGGTCGATTGGCTGTAAAAGCATTAGATAAAAAATTCAATCTGATTAAGAGGTGAAAAAATGAAGGTAGAGTTATATGATACTACGCTTCGCGACGGTTCGCAGACCGAAGGGATTTCTTTCTCGGTAAATGATAAACTGCGCATCACCAGGAAATTGGATGAGCTGGGAGTTCATTATATCGAAGGCGGATGGCCGGGATCTAATCCAAAAGATAAAGAATTCTTTAAGCTGATGCAGAAAGTACATCTTAAGAGCGCTAAGTTAGTTGCCTTTGGCTCAACTCGTCGGGCGGGAATAAAAGCTTCTCAAGACAAAAACCTCAGAGAAATCGTGGCTTCCAAAGTAAAATTCGTTACCATTTTTGGCAAGAGCTGGGATTTTCATGTCACTGAAGTACTTAAAACCACTTTGGATGAGAACCTCGATATGATTTCTGATTCCGTTTCCTATCTTAAATCAAGCGGCTTAAGAGTTTTTTACGATGCTGAGCATTTCTTTGATGCTTATAAGGCAAATCCCGAATATGCTTTAAAGACATTGCAGGCTGCAGCTTCTAGCGGTGCTGAAGTTTTGTCGCTATGCGATACAAACGGCGGCACACTTACCGATGAGCTCATGGGTATTATCGAAGAAGTAAAATCTAAAGTTAAGGTGTCATTAGGAATCCATTGCCATAATGATTTGGATTTGGCCGTGGCGAATAGCATTGCGGCGGTTGATTCGGGTTGCGTCCAGATTCAAGGCACATTTAACGGGCTTGGTGAAAGATGCGGCAATGCCAATCTTTGTACCATTATTGGAATTTTAGCTACTAAAACCAATGTAGAATCTATTCCTAAGGCAAAAATTAAAGATTTGACACAAGCCTCTTATTTTATTAGCGAAGTAAGCAACGTAAAACACGATGACAATCAGCCATTTGTGGGCAGGTCTGCTTTTGCCCATAAAGGCGGAGTGCACATCGATGCTATGATGAAAAGCCCCAAGACTTATGAGCATGTTGATCCCAAGCTCGTCGGAAACAAGCGTAGATTCCTGGTTTCGGAGCTGGCAGGAAAAACCCCCATTATCCTAAAAGCCAAGGAAATCGAACTAAAGTTAGATAAAAAATCCCCTCAGGCTAAGAAATTCTTAAAACAATTGCAGGATTTAGAGCATGCGGGTTATCAGTACGAGGCAGCCGATGGTTCTTTTGATGTGTTGATTAAAAAGGCTTTTAAGAAATATAAAAAATTCTTCGAGCTTGAAGGTTTTAAAGTTGTGGTGGAAAAAAGAAATGACAATCGCGTATTTTCCGAAGCCACTGTCCGCTTAAGAGTCAAGAACAGGGAACATTATTCTGCTGCCGAAGGCGATGGCCCGGTAAACGCGCTTGACAACGCGCTAAGAAAAGCCTTGAAAGAATTCTATCCTAACCTTGTGAATATGCACCTGTCGGACTTTAAGGTCCGCGTATTGGATGCCGAAGCCGGGACAGCAGCCAAGGTGCGCGTCTTAATCGAATCGCAAGATGAGACAGATTCCTGGACTACTGTCGGCGTGCATGAAAACATTATTGAGGCCAGCTGGCAAGCCTTAGTTGATTCCGTTGAATATAAGTTATTGAAGGATCAGTCTTCAAAAAAATAATATGACAGAGCTCGCCCCGCGTTACAATCCCAAAGATACGGAAGATAGAATCTATAATTTTTGGCAAGAGAAGAATCTATTCGCCGCTAAAGCTAATCCTAAAAAGAAACCGTTCTGTATTGTAATCCCGCCGCCGAATGTCACTGGAATCCTGCATATGGGCCATGCCCTTAATAATACTCTGCAGGATATTTTAATCCGCTATAAAAAGATGCATGGATACGAATCGCTCTGGATGCCGGGAGTTGATCATGCTGGGATTGCTACTCAAAACGTCGTAGAGAGAGAACTCGCCCAAGAAGGAAAAACTCGACAGGATTTGGGTCGAGAAAAATTCAATGAACGATTATGGCAGTGGAAGAATAAATACGGCGATACGATTATCCATCAGTTAAAAAAGCTCGGGAGCGCCTGCGATTGGCCGCGCACTCGCTTTACCATGGATGAGGATTATTCCAATACCGTAAAAGAAGTCTTTATTCATCTTTATGAAAAAGGATTAATCTATCGGGGGAAATATATTATCAACTGGTGCCCGCGCTGTCAAACTGCTTTGTCAGATGAAGAAGCCCAGCATAAAGATTTAAAAGGCAAACTCTATTATATAAAGTATCCTTTCAAAGATGATCCTAACAAATTTGTAGTTGTTGCTACGACCCGCCCGGAAACTATGCTTGGCGATACTGCCGTGGCAGTTAATCCTAAGGACAAACGCTATAAGAATCTTATTGGTGAAACTTTGATTTTACCTTTGATGGAGCGGCCGATCAAAATCATCGCTGATTCTGTAGTGGATCCTAAATTTGGAACTGGTGCAGTAAAGGTTACGCCAGCGCATGATCCCAATGATTTTGAAATCGGTAAGCGCCATAAATTAGAATTCGTAAATATCATGCAACCCGACGCCAAATTGAATGAGAATGCCGGTGAGTTTATGGGTATGGATAGATTTGAAGCCCGCGAAGCGATTTTGGAGGAATTAGAGGAAAGGAATCTCTTAGAAAAAACCACTGACCATGATCATGCTGTCGGCCATTGTTATCGCTGCCATACAATCGTTGAGCCGTATTTGTCTAAGCAATGGTTTGTAAAGATGAAGCCATTGGCAAAGCCGTCGATTGATGTGGTCAAAAAAGGCAAAATCAGATTTACTCCCAGCCGCTGGACCAAAGTTTATCTAAATTGGATGGAAAATATCCAGGACTGGTGTATCTCACGGCAGATCTGGTGGGGCCACAGAATTCCCGTCTGGTATTGTCAGGATTGTAAAGATCCAGATAATATTATCGTTTCGCAGAATGCTCCGGCCGAGTGTCCAAAATGCCATTCTCGTAATCTAAGACAGGAAGATGACGTTCTGGATACATGGTTCTCGTCGTGGTTATGGCCGTTTGCTACTTTCTATTGGCCGAAAGAATCAGAAGACTTAAGGTATTTTTATCCCACCAGCGTTCTAATCACTGCTCCGGAAATCATTTTTTTCTGGGTGGCGCGCATGATAATGGCCGGGATGGAGTTTAAAAAAGAAATCCCGTTTAGTGATGTTTACATCCACGGAACTGTACGCGATTCAAAAGGCTTAAAGATGTCAAAGTCTTTGGGTAATGCCATCGATCCCTTGGATATTATCAACGAATTTGGCACCGACGCTCTGCGTTTCAGCTTGATTATAAACAGTGGCCAGGATTTATTCTTATCAAAAGAAAAATTTGAGGTTGGTAGAAACTTCGCCAATAAAATCTGGAATGCATCGCGTTTTGTATTGATGAACCTAAAAGAGAAGAGCGCTGAATCTGACCTTTGCCAGGTTTACCAAAAGGAAAAATTGGATTTAGCATCCCGTTGGATTTTATCCCGACTTTATACCACGATTGATAAAGTCAATAAAGCCATCGAAACCTATTCATTTAACGAAGCTGAGAATTTGCTATACGAATTTTTCTGGCATGAGTTTTGCGACTGGTATCTGGAAATCGTAAAAGACAGAATCTCGGATAAGAATATCCAGATTCTAATTTACAAAGTGTTGGAGAAATCAATACGGCTTTTACATCCGTTTATGCCGTTTATTACCGAAGAAATCTGGCAGAAATTAGCTCCCGAATCCGGCTCGATTATGCTCCAGAGTATTCCGCATTTACAAAAACAGATGATTGATAAAAAGGCTGAGTCCCAGATGCAGTTGGTTATCGATTTGGTAAGTGCGGTTCGGAATATCCGCGCAGAATGGAATATCCCGCCGCTTGAGAAAATCAATGTGATTTTGAAAACCGCTGATACACAATCAGGCAAATTGCTCGACGAGAATAAAGGTATCATCCAAAATTTGGCCAAGATAGAAAACCTAACCATTGAAAAAGAAATCGCCCGACCAAAGGATTCAGTTGCCGGCGTTGTGGGGAGGGTGAGTTTTTTTGTTCCTTTAGCTGGATTAATTGACATTGAAAAGGAAAAAAACCGCATATCAAGTCTTATCGCACAAAATGAAAATATCCTGAAGAATCTCAACGCACGCCTTAAAAACAAACAATTCTTATCCAAGGCTCCCAAAGATGTGGTGGCAAGCGAGAAACAAAAATCGCTGGAGCTGGAAGATAAAATCAATAAGCTCAAGAAAGTTATCAAAGAATTAAAATAAAAGGAGGAAGGCTATGAAAGTGTTATTGATTTTACTTACTTTCGCTTTTATCGCCGGGTGCTCACAAATGCCAGGACAAGGAGGGCAAAACGTGATTTTAGAAACCAATCAAGGGAATATCGAGTTAAAACTTATGCCTAACATAGCGCCGAAGACCTGCGAAAATTTCATCGGCTTGGTAAAAAAGGGCTATTATGACGGGACGATTTTTCATCGTGTAATCAAGGGTTTCATGATTCAGGGTGGGGATCCTACCGGAACCGGTCGCGGCGGACAGTCGCTCTGGGGAGGAAAATTCGAGGATGAAGTTAAGGCCAATGTTAAATTTGATAAAGCAGGAATCTTGGCCATGGCCAATGCCGGTCCCAACACCAACGGCAGCCAGTTTTTCATTACGACTGTTCCTACGCCGCATCTGAATATGAAACATACGATTTTCGGCGAAGTAGTTTCAGGCTATGACGTGGTTGAGGCGATTGAAAATGCGGCCACTGGACCGATGGACAAACCGCTTTTTGAACAGAAAATTATTAGAGCGTATTTAAAATAGAACAGCGAACGGGAGAAATGGGGTGGGATGTTGCGAGAAGACGCAAAGAAAAAAGGAGGCGAAATGAAAAAGTTGGTTATATTGCTTTTTGCCATAACTTTGATTTTATCGCCGCGGTTTATTTTTGCCGAAAATAAAGGACTGCATTTAGGTGGTTTGGAAAAGGATGCCAAGAAAGCTAAGATTGAGGCTAAGAAAACTTCACAGCAGACAGAAGTAGAAGCTCGAAAAGCGGAAAAACAAGCAAAGATGGAAGCCGAGAAGAAGCAGAGAGAAGCAGAGAAGGCCAGAAAGAAAGCCCAAAGAGAAGCAGAAAAGGCTAAAAGAAAAGCTGAGCAAGAAGCAAAAAAGAAGCAGCGAGAAGCAGAAAAAGAATTAAATAAAATTAATAAATAGATTTATTTTATATGAGTATTACCTGTTTGTGCCCCATCTCAAAAAACATTTGCGATGGGGCGACCCTCTTAAAAGAATGCATCATAGATCAAAAATACATATTTTGATATTGTTGTCATTTTTCCTTTTTTTGAGTGGATGCGCCACTGCACGCCACGCCACACCGCTTGAATTATTGCCGCACGTCAAGATCTCTGGCCTGCAGGATATCCGGGCAATAAGCGGCGAGCCAAGCGATACCTTCAAAAACGATTTTATCTCTCTGTTGGAACAGGAAGAAAAAGAGGGATTCTCATTTTTTGATTTTAAATCCGTAAAGACCTATTCAATGCTGGCGATTTCAGGAGGCTCGGCTAACGGCGCCTACGGGGCAGGGCTTTTATGCGGCTGGACCAAATCCGGTTCACGGCCTGTTTTTAAAATTATCACCGGTATCAGCACTGGCGCCGTAATCGCGCCACTTGCTTTTATGGGCCCGGATTATGACGATAAATTAAAGGAATTTTATACTTCGTATTCCACTAAAGATATTATCCGCCTGCGCAATCCCCGTATCAGGATCCCTTTCAGCAATTCTATAGCTGATAGCTGGCCATTAGAGAGGCTGCTTGAGAAGTATTTTGACGCTAAATTTATTGATGCTGTGGCAGCCGAATATAAAAAAGGCCGCAGGCTCTACATCGGAACTACTAATCTAGATGCAGACCGCATGGTAGTCTGGGACATGGGTAAGATTGCTTCGGTTGGCGATGAGAAATCGCAGGAATTATTCCGTAAAATTATCCTGGCATCATCATCCATGCCCATTGCCTTTCCGCCGGTTTATTTTAAAGCCGAACTTGCAAATAATGTTTATGATGAGATGCATGTCGACGGCGGGCTGATCCATCAGGTATTTTTCCTACATGATGTACTTAAGGGTTTTGATAAGGCGATCAAAGAAAAAGGTATTGATACAAGAAGGATCAAATTCCAGATTTACGTGATTAGAAACGGCTATGTCGACCCGGTATATAAGGAAGTGCCGGATAAGATGATTCCTATCGCCGAGCGCACTGTTGATGCCATAACCAATTCTCAGAGCGTGGGCGATCTTTACCAGCTGTATATGTTTAACAAGGACGGAAACGGCGATTTTAACCTCGCCTATATCCCGGCAACGCATATTACCAGGCCCAAGGAATTATTTGACCGGAAAGAAATGATAGACCTCTTTAACCTAGGATTTAAAGAGGCGTCCGAAGGATATTCCTGGCGAAAATCGCCTCCGGGAAGGGATGCAGTTGAATAAAAGGAGAAAAAAATGATCAGCTTGGTTAAGCGTGCCAAAATCCAAATTCTATTCTTTATCATTTTATCTATCATTTTTTCTTTCTCTACGCCAGCTTTCGCATGGAAGCTCAAAACCCACGCCTACATTGCCAATATAGTCATGGATGATGCCAGAGACGGCAAAGTCTGGATTCCGCCTTATGGAGAATTTGAGGTAAGGCCAGAGGTAGCTGAGGCAATCAAGCTTTGCCCGAATTACTTTCGCGGCGGATCCATCGGACCCGACGGATTTCCTGATTTCTGGACCGGACAGACCTACATCCACCCCAATACGAATCCGTATCTGGTACTTCTCTGGAATAATCTTCCTGCGTATAACGCAACTGCCTTACCAACGCCTCCGGGCGTCAAAGTTGGCTATATGGCTTCTGATAATCCAAAGCGCCAGGCTTGGGCATTTACCTTCGGGTATTTTTCCCACGCAGCCGGCGACATGTGGGCGCATGACTGGGTGAACACCTATGCCGGAAAGGCATTTCCCGGGTTAGCGGAAATCAAGGCCAACCCCACAAATAACCTTCAAGTCATCGCCAAACATATGGCAGTAGAAAATACTCTGGATAAGCGTATCACGCTTTCTTCAAGCGCTATAGATATCCCAAATGACTTTGTGCTCAATACTCTGATTTTGAATCAGACTGCGGTTTCTTATGGGATGAACCCGGTAATTTCAAAATTCGCCAGGTTATATTTTGAAAAACTTCCCCATAAAGACGAGATTGATTATGGCACTGTCAGCCAAACAGGCATAAATGTGGGAAGTGGAATGACAGCGCCGCATAAGACCCGCGATGCCTATTGGTACGATGATTTGTCCAACGGTTTTAAATCTACCTCTTCACAAACTCCTGGCTGGATGGAGGCAAATAAGAGGGCAATCAAAGATGTAATGGAGCTAAACAAGGGTATGATTGGTTCGTTGGGCGATTATCTGGGGATGTGGTCTCTAACATATTTCTTTGACATGTTAGGCTGGCCGAGCGTGACCAGATATTTAGGAGAGAATGTTGCGTCAAACCGGGCGCAGATTGAAGCGGCTTTGGATGCTATCGGATTGACGCCTGAAGAGCGCGCGGAAATTACTGATGATGTAACTAATGCGCTTTTAAAGCTAACTCTGGGTATGGACAAAACCTCTTTTAACCAGGTTTGGTCGGCTGAGGTAACCCAGCAGCTTTTCCCGCAGGCAACATTCAATGAAATCATGTCCGATATCGGCAATCCTCCGTCGGAAGCGACATGGAGGGATGCCTGGAATAATCAGGCGAAATTTAATGATCTCTTGGCATCCATCAACGGTCCATTATACAATTCAGTGATTACTACCAAGATTATGATGCTGAAGCCTTCAGAACTGCAGCGCCTGCTTGGAGGCAAAAAGCTGTCTGGATTAACCGGCGAGGTAGCGATACTCGGCTTATTAAAAGGGATAGATTTCAGCAAACAGTTTGCCGCAGGCGAAGGGTTGGCTGGCGATTGGCTGGGATACGGCATGACTTTGTCCCAGATCCAAAATGCAAATTGGCGGCCGATTTTTCCCATAGTCTTTAAGCCTTATGGGCCAAGAGACACAAGCAAAAAAGAAGTTTGGTCGTCATCGCTTGATGCCAATCATAGGTGGGCGGGAATTTATCCAGTAACTACCCAGATGTTAGTTAAACCTCCTACGATATCCAATGCTAAGATATCTCAGTTTAATTCTGAGACTATTGAAGTAGTGTTTAGTGTCGATAGGCAGATTTCTTCCGCAGCCTTGGAATATTATACACCAAGTTCGCAGCTAAAAACTACCAGTTGGATTCCGGACCGAGATTTACATGCTAACACAGGTACAGCCTATGGGATTTCGATTCACCAGATTAATCTCCCTGCAGGTTTATATAAAATTAAAATTAAGGTTCTTGACCAAAACGGAACTGAAACTCAAACTGCGCTTCATGATTTTGTTTTGTTTGGCTCAAGCATTGACTGGAATTTTACGGCAACGCATGGGGCAAACAACACCTATGTTTTAACCTGGAACAAATATCCGCGTTCAGAAGAATTCCAGAAATATGTCTTAGAAAAAGGCGACCAGATTCCTTCGGCGACAACAACGGTCCGGGCTACAAGTTATGATGCAGACCAGATTAGACCGCAGCAGCAGGCTGCGAATCAACCGATTGAAATCACAAACATCAACACTATCACTAAAACAATTCCTGCAGCCAAAATCAGCGGTCTGACTTTGACTGCACGTTCAAAACGCGGTAATTTCTTAACTAAGCCTATTGCGCCAACAATAATCCAAGCACAGGCAACGGCGACGCAAGCAACGACCGCAACTTCAACGACTCAGTCTTCGACAACCACGACCGGAACACAGACTAATCCGGCGCGTACGACAACTGGTGGGGGAAGGATTCGTTATCAATAAAAAGGAAAATATGTCAGTATATAAAACTATTTTTAAAAGAAGAAGCATAAGAAGATACAGGCAGAAGCCGATTAAACTGGCTGTTTTGAAAAGGATAGTGGACGCTGCAAGGGTTGCGCCGTCGGCCGGGAATTTTCAGCCGATGGAATATATCTTGCTTCATAAACGGAAAATCGTGAACCAGATTTTCGAGCATCTGCGTTGGGCAGTTTATTTAAAAGGAAAAGGCACTCCGGCCAAGGATCAGAGGCCGACGGCGCTTATCATCATTCTGATAAACAAAAAGTGGGCTAAATTTCCATTTTATACTCAGGTGGATATGGGTGCTGCAATTGAAAATATGCTTTTAGCAGCGACGGAAGAAGGATTAGGAAGCTGTTGGTTTGGTTCTATTGATCGGCCAAAAATTTCCAAAGATTTATCGGTTCCTCAAACTCATTCAGTGGAATACGTTGTATCTCTCGGTGTTCCAGATGAAAAATCCGTTATTTTCCCTATGAAACGCACGCAGAAATATCATAAGGATAAGTTTGGCGTCCTGCATGTGCCTAAGAGACCGCTGTATAAAATCCTGCACTTAAATAAATATTAATAATGAAAAGAAGGCTGACTGAAGAAGTAATTTTATTTTTAACCGTTATCAAATGGGTGTTTCTTGCGACGGTGGTAGGAATCATTGTCGGGTTATCCACGACTTTGTTTTTGAAAATCCTCGCCTGGAGCAGGATACTTGGTGATAACTATTCCTATTATTTCTTACTTTTACCGATAGCTTTGTTCCTGAGCGCTTTGATGATTAAGTACCTGGCTCCCGACGCTGAAGGTCACGGTACGGAAAAGGTGATCGAGGCAATTCATAAGAATTCCGGGAGAATTAAAGCTGCGGTGGTTCCAGTTAAGCTTGTGGCGACAATAGTGACTTTGGCTGCCGGTGGATCAGTAGGGAAAGAAGGGCCTTGCGCTCAAATCGGCGGCGGCTTGGCTTCAATATTCGCGGACTTGTTTAAATTCAATGATCGCGAAAGAAAAAAACTGGTTATTTGCGGCATAAGCGCAGGTTTCGCCTCTGTCTTCGGAACTCCGATTGCGGGAGCGATATTCGGGGTGGAAGTCCTTTTTGTTGGCAGCATACTTTACGATGTCCTTTTGCCTTCATTCATTGCTGGAATTGTCAGTTTCCAGGTTTCGTCTAGTCTGGGGATAGCATATTTTCATCATCCGCTGAATTTCGTCCCGGTATTTAACCAGGTTTTCTTTTTGAAAATCGTCGTTGCCGGGATATTTTTTGGCTTGTGTTCTGCTGTTTTGATCGAAGTATTGAAATTAGGAAGCAAGCTATCGGAAAGGATAAAATTATCCAAGCCGATAAAAGGAATCATAGGGGGGTTTGGCCTTATCGGCCTGACACTTGCCTTTTCTAAACAATACTTGGGCTTGGGACTTGAAACTATACAGGCGTCATTGCAGGGGATAAAGAGCGTTTGGTATGCATTTTTATTGAAGATGGTGGCTACGAGCATAACATTGAATTTCGGGGGTAGCGGTGGAATAATCACTCCGGTATTTTTCGTGGGAGCAACCGCCGGGACTATTTTTGCCTCGCTTCTTGGGCTTGATCCCGCGACTTTTGCTGCAGTGGGGTTGGTAGCGGTTTTGGCAGGGGCGGCTAACACTCCCATTGCTGCCAGCATTATGGCGGTTGAGCTATTCGGCCCCAAAATCGTTCCTTATGCAACAGTTGCCTGCGTTATAAGTTTCCTTATGACCGGTCATCGCAGTGTTTATTCGTCTCAGATATTAGCGATGAAAAAATCGCCTTTTCTTTCTGTTAAAACCGGCGAGGAGATCGATAAGGCAGAGGCAGAATTTAGCGATAGTCTAACCAAAGTTTTAGTGAATAAAACTAAGAAAATCGTATTCAGAACGAATAAAATAAATAAATCTGATTTTCAATCATAAAAGGAAAGCTTATGAAGTCTCTAAGTGAATACTTATGGTTTAATACCAAAAATCGCCAGGAATTTATCAATATTACTCCCAAGGTTGAGGAACTGGTTAAGAAAAGCGGGATAAAAGAGGGGTTATGCCTGGTGAACGCAATGCATATCACTGCCAGCGTCTTTATAAATGATGATGAACCAGGTTTGCATCAAGATTTTGACAGGTGGCTAGAAGCTTTGGCGCCTTATGGCAAAGATAAATATAGGCATAATTTGAGCGGAGAGGATAACGGCGACAGCCATTTAAAGCGTACGATCATGGGTAGAGAAGTAGTGGTGGCTATTACAGCCGGAAAGCTTGACTTCGGTCCTTGGGAGCAGATATTTTATGGCGAATTTGATGGTCAGCGTAAGAAGCGGGTTATGGTTAAAATCATCGGAGATTAGTAATTGTTCAAAATCTGAACATTTGAATTAATTCAAGCATAAAACATATTAGAAAACAGAGGGTTAGGGCGGATTTCCATAATGAAATTCGCCCTTTTTCCTACACAAGATTTGCTTGACATAATCAACTTAAAAGGTATAATGTTCAACTAATGAACGCTCCCCACCTGGAGAAGGAGGAAGTCCTAAAACTCCTTGAAAAGATTCATTCCACAAACGAGACGTCGCAAAGAGTACTCTCGCGCGACCTTAATATCAGTCTCGGTAAAATCAACTTCCTAATTAAAGTTTTAATCGACAAAGGGTTAATAAAGATTAAGCGCTTCAGAAACTCGCACGCCAAATCGTCATACCTTTACCATCTTACACCTTACGGAATTCAGCAGAAGACCATATTAACTTATAGATTTTTAAAAAGAAAAATTGAGGAATTTGATAGATTAAAAACTGAAATTGAGTCATTAAAAAAGAGTGTGGACGATTTACTAGAAGCAAAAAATGACATTGAGATGATGAGTGAGAAATAAAATAAGTTTTTGATTATCAATTTTGGAAAAAATATGAAAAAAGCACTGATAACAGGCATTACCGGTCAAGATGGTTCGTATTTGGCTGAATTTTTACTAAGTAAAAACTATGAAGTCCATGGGATTATTAGGCGGGCAAGTACTTTTAACACTGCTAGGATTGATCATATATATGTCGATCCTCATGACACAAACGTGAATTTTTTTCTTCATTATGGTGATCTTTCGGATTCTGAACAAATATCCAATATGATTTATAACATAAAACCGGATGAAATCTATCATTTGGGAGCGCAGTCTCATGTAAGAGTAAGTTTTGATGTGCCTGAATACACTGGTAATGTTACGGCATTGGGAACCACTAGGATTTTGGAAGCAATAAAAAGAAGCTCAAAGCGGGTAAAATTTTATCAGGCTTCTTCTAGCGAGATGTTTGGTTCTTCACAGCCTCCCCAAAACGAAGAAAGCAGTTTTATGCCAAGAAGTCCTTATGCTTGCGCTAAGGTTTACGCTTACTGGATGGCGAAAAACTATCGAGACGGATTCAATATCTTTGCTTGCAATGGAATACTTTTTAATCATGAAAGCCCTCGTCGTGGAGAAACTTTTGTTAGTCGTAAAATAACACGCGCTGTGGCCGCAATTCTGGCAAAAAAACAAGATTTTTTATATTTAGGCAACCTCGAAGCTAAAAGGGATTGGGGATATACACCAGAATATTGCGAGGCAATGCATAAGATGTTACAGCAGGACAATCCTGAAGATTTTGTTTTAGGAACAGGGGAATCGCATTCAGTTAAGGAATTCGCTGAAGAATCATTTTCTTATGTAGGTCTACGCTGGCAAAAATATGTAAAAATTGATAAGAGGTATTTTAGGCCGACAGAAGTAGACTCTTTGATAGCTAATGTAACAAAGGCCAAGGAAAAATTTAATTGGAAACCAAAAATTATTTTCAAAGAGTTGGTTAAGATAATGATGGATGCGGATATGCGTGCATTGGGACTTAATCCCGTGGGAGAAGGAGATAAAATCTTAAAGGAAAGATTTCCCGGTAGATGGTGGAAAAGAGACTAATTAAATATGAAAGTTATATTTCTGGGAACAAACGGCTGGTACGATACTAAGACAGGAAATACAATTTGTATTTTGGTTCAAACTGGTAAAGGACATATCGTTTTTGATGCCGGCAATGGTATCTATAAATTGGATCGGTATATAAAAGATAACAAGCCAATCTATATTTTCTTAAGCCATTTTCATCTTGATCATATTGCCGGTCTGCATATTTTGGCAAAATTCAGATTTTCGCAGGGAATCACCATAATGGTTCCATCTCTGAAAAGCCCGCTTTTAAAGAAAATAATAAATTATCCTTACAGTATTCCCTTTAAAAAGTTAAAAATTCCAGTTAAGGTTAAAGAATTTTGCCCTAATTCTCTCCCCTTTGATATTAAGTCTTTTAAGCTAAGACATTCAACTTTTGTCCATGGTTATCGTCTGACTAGCAAGGGCAGAACTGTCGCTTACGCTGCCGATACCGGTATCTGTCCTAATTTGTATAGACTGGCAGAAAATGCAGACCTTCTGATTGCCGAATGTGCCTATCGGCCTGGTCAGCAAGCAAATTCTTGGCCCCATCTTAATCCTGAGTCGGCGGCAAGAGTTGCAAAGAAAGCCAATGCTAAGAAGTTAGCCTTGATTCATTTCGATGCTTATTATTATCCTAATCTTAAGAAGCGTATTTTGGCAGAAAATTGCGCAAAAAAGATATTTTTTAACACTATTTCTACAAAAGATGAAATGATGTTGAGGGTTTAAAATTAGACTTAAAAAAATTTAAAGCGAGGTTAGAAAAGATGAAAGTAGTTATCTTGGCCGGTGGCAGAGGAACAAGAATAAGCGAAGAGACAGAAATTAAACCCAAGCCAATGGTAGAAATTGGCGGCAAACCAATAATCTGGCATATTATGAAAATTTATTCTCACTATGGCTTCAATGACTTCGTAGTCTGCTTAGGTTACCTTGGTTATATGATTAAAGAATATTTTTCGCATTATTTCCTTCATATGAGTGACGTGACAATTGATATGAAGGCAAACGACACCATTATCCATAATACTGCTTCTGAGCCCTGGAAGATTACTTTGGTAGATACGGGAATCGATACGATGACAGGCGGCCGCCTTAAAAGGATAGAAAAATATATCGGAAAAGAGACGTTCATGATGACTTATGGCGATGGCCTGACAGATTTAAATATAAAAGAATTGCTTAAGTTCCACAGAGAACACAAGAAATTGGCGACATTGACGGCGATCCAGGCAGCGGGGAGATTCGGCGTATTAGGTATCAACGATAACGATGTTATTCATGATTTTTTAGAAAAACCAAAAAATGAAGGTTCATGGATTAACGGTGGGTTTTTTGTGCTTGAGCCTGAGGTTCTAGAGTATATAAGGTCAGGAGATGCGACCATATGGGAAAAAAAACCTTTGCAAGATCTAGGCCACAATAATCAATTGGTGGCTTATAAACATAATGGATTCTGGGACTACATGGATACTTTAAGGGATAAAATCAGGTTAGAGCAGCTGTGGCAAACCGGCAGGGCTCCTTGGAAGACGTGGGAATAGGATAATAGATGATAAATAAAAAATTTTGGAAGAATAAAAAAGTTTTTATTTCCGGTTATGAAGGTTTTTTGGGCTCTAACTTGACGAAAAAATTAATTTCACTAGGAGCAGATGTTGTCGGTCTAGATATTAAGGTTAGGCGCAAAGAAACGATTCTTTGCCCTTCGGACTATAATAAAATCAAGGTAATAAAAGGGAGCATTGCCGATTATCACCTAATAAAGAACATTATTGAGAAAAATAAGATAGAAGTAGTTTTTCATCTGGCGGCGGAAGCAATTGTGGGCAAATGCTTGCAAAATCCAAGAAAAACATTCATTTCTAACATAAAAGGGACATGGGAATTACTGGAGGTATGCAGATATACAAAGACAGTCAAATCAATTGTTGTGGCTTCAAGCGACAAGGCTTACGGAAGCCACAAGAAATTGCCCTATAAAGAAGACACGCCACTACGGGGAGAACATCCCTATGATGTTTCCAAGAGCTGTGCCGACTTGATTACTTATGCATATTTCCACACTTTTGGACTGCCGGTAGCGATAACCAGATGTGGAAATATTTATGGCCCCGGCGACTTCAATTTCAATCGGATAGTGCCGGATGCCATCAGATGTGCTTTAACCGATAGGCGATTAATGATTCGCAGTGACGGAAAGTTTATCAGAGATTACATCTTTATAGACGACATTGTAGACGCATATTTGCTTTTAGCAGAAAAAATACGAAAATCAAAGCAATATGGGGAAGCTTTAAATTTTAGCAATGAAAATCCCATCTCTGTTTTAAAACTTGTAAAGATTATATATGAATCATTCAATAAAAAACCAAATTTTCGGGTATTAAACCAAGCAAGATATGAAATAAGGAATCAGTATTTATCGTCTAAGAAATCAAAAGAGATCCTGGGATGGCAGCCGAGGTATTCATTGAAAAATGGTATTAATAAGACTATTGATTGGTATAAAACACTTTCAAGGTAACAGGTAAAAAGGTTATATGATGAATATGGAAAATATAATAAAGCAGGATACGGATTTCATTATTAAATCCTTAGGTAATGACATAGCCCAATTGCAGAACAAAAAAATACTGCTTACCGGAGCGACAGGGTTTATTGGCACTCATTTATTAAATACTGTTGCTTTGTTCAATGATTTGTATAACACATTGCCTTGTCAAGTAACTGCAGTAGCGCGTAATCCTAAACGGTTAGTTGATATCGCACCATACCTTTTTAACCGCCAGGATATTAAAATAATAAGCGGCGATGTACGCACATTTGTATTTCCCCAGGAGCATTTTGATTATGTTATTCACGCCGCTTCGCCGGTTGATCCGTTGGAAGTGAATCGTAACAGGCTAGAAACCATAGATATAATTACAAATGGAACCAGTCATATTTTGCAGCAGTCCGCAGAGCATAAAATAGGCCGGTTTTTATATATTAGTTCAGGAGCGGTATATGGGGTACAACCTCCGGATTTACCTCAAATTCCAGAAGATTATTCAGGGGGGCCTAATATCGCGAACCCGGCTTTCGCATATGGCGAGGCAAAGCGTTTTGCGGAAATGTTATGCTCTATATTTTCTCATCTTTCAGGGATTTCCATTGTGACGGCACGCCCGTTTACGTTTGTCGGTCCCTATCAAAGCCTTGATGCTGGTTTCGCAATAACGCAATTTATCTCTCAGGGGTTAAACGGAGGAGTAATTCGTATTGAAGGCGATGGCGCTCCGTTACGAAGCTATTGCTACGGAGCCGATCTAGCAGTTGCATTGTGGAAGATTCTGCTTAATGCAGATAAAGGACGAATATATAATATCGGTTCAGAAAAAGCAATCTCAATCCTTGAGTTAGCGCAAATGGTAGTATCTGTTTTAGGCGAAAAAGTCAAAATTGAAGTAAAACAAAAACCTCAACCGGGACAGAAGCCTGCGAGGTACATTCCCAATATTAATCGGATTAAATCTGAATTGAATTTTTATCCCAATTTTGATTTAAGTGAGGCGGTAACAAGAACAGTCGCTTGGGCGCGCCAGGATAAAAAAATAAATCGATAATAATGGAAGGAGAAAAATGAGAGGGGTAGATTTTATTTTACATTATCTAATTAATCATGAAAAGGTTTCGCATGTTTTCACTTATGCAGGAGGGACAAACGCTTGGCTGCTCGATGCTATTAGTAAGACTGATGGCATAGATTTTATTGCTATGCGGCATGAGGAAAATGCCGCTTTTGCTGCCGATGGATATGCGCGGGCTTCTGGCCGCCTAGGCGTTGCAGCAACCATGAGTGGCCCCGGAGCCACAAATTTAATTACCGGGATCGCCGATACCTATTTTGATTCGGTTCCGGTACTTTTTTTAACGAGCCAAGTTACAACTTCAACTTATAAATTCGAGCGGCCGGTTCGTCAACTAGGATATCAAGAAACAGATATCGTAAGTGTCGTAAAGCCTATCACCAAGTATGCTTCTTTGGCGAGTACAGAAAAAGAAATGGCCGAAATGCTGAAAAAAAGCATTGCGATAGCGAAATTTGGCCGTCCCGGACCGTCATTGCTTGATATCCCTTCAGATATCCAGAGGCGCGAAGTGAACGAAGAAGAACTGAATTCTCCCGTTATATTAGAACAAGATAATCCCGTGTTCGATAAAGAACTTGATACCATTCTAGATTTAATCCAATCCTCCAAGAGACCGGTTGTGTTAGTCGGCGGCGGAGTAAGGATTTCTAAAAGTCACGATTTGCTGGTTAAATTTGCTGAATACTTGCAGTTACCCGTAGTGGTTTCTTTGATGGGAAAAGATTCTTTCCCGCATGACCATCCTTTGTTTGTCGGTTTTATCGGTAGCTACGGAAATCGCTATGCGAATTTAACCTTGGCTAACTGTGATTTAGTAATCGCTTTAGGTTCGCGGCTGGATAGCCGCCAGACGGCAAATCCCAAGACATTTGCTCGCGCAGCAAAGAAGATCCACGTAGATATAGACAGAAACGAGCTTAATAACACTATTAAATGCGATGTAGCGATCCAATCTGATCTTAGAATTTTCTTAGAAAAAGTGCTTAAGTCTATTAAGCCTCAAGACAAGGGGAAAAATCAAGATTGGTTAAAGTATATTAAAAACGTGAAGGCCGATTTTGATATAGATGGGGTTGGGAGCGACAAAGGCGTAAACCCGAAAAAGTTTTTACGCTCACTATCTGAACTGGCGAATAGCAACGCAATATTTCTTACTGACGTGGGTAACAACCAGGTCTGGTCAGCACAAGAGCTAAAAATTAAATCTGAACAACGTTTTCTCACTTCCGGAGGATTGGGTACCATGGGATTTGCTATACCTGCAGGAATTGGAGCGTACTTTGCCTGTCCGGATCGCCAAATAATCGCAATTGTTGGAGACGGCGGTTTTCAAATGAGTCTGCCAGAACTGCAGACGATCGTGCACAATCGAGTTCCTATTAAGATAATAGTTTTAAATAACAAAATATTAGGTTTAATGTGGCATTTCCAGAACGAGAATTTTTCAGGAGGCAAGCATCCCGCTACCGAAGATGGCTATAGCTGTCCTGATGTAAGAAAGATAGCCCAAGCCTACGGAATTGAGTCAAAAAGAATAGCGAGCAATCCAGACATAGCAGATGGATTAAAATGGCTATTATCTCATAACGGCCCTGCGATTTTGGAGCTTGATGTTCATTATTCTTGGGCTGGGTATCCAAAAATTAAACCAGGTAACCCTCTCGAAGGACAATTGCCAGAGGTAGAAAAAGAAAGAATTTCTAAATATATGTTAATTCCCTTATTGAAGTAGTTTCATTCATAAAATTTAGTAGCAACGTAAAGATTGAAAAAAATGATAAAAAAAGAAAAACAAATAAAAAGTGAAATATTCTCGCGAATAAAAGAATTATACAAAATCCGCAAAGGATCGTTTAAATTTATTAAAGGTAAGGATGCGGTTTTGTATGCCGGACGAACCTATAATGAAAAAGAACTCATAAACCTTGTCGATGCTTCTTTGGATTTCTGGTTGACTGCTGGCAAAAACGCACGTGAATTCGAAAGACGTCTGGCAAAGTTTCTAGGGGTAAAGCATTGCCTGCTTGTTAACTCAGGTTCTTCCGCCAATCTTTTGGCAGTTTCTGCCTTGACTTCTCCGCTACTAAAAGGTCGTAGGCTTAGAAGAGGGGATGAAGTTATTACTACTGCCTGCGGTTTTCCAACTACCTTAAATCCTATTATCCAGAATAATTTAGTTCCAGTTTTTGTTGATATCGATCTGGGGACATATAATATCCAAGCCGACAAAATTGAAAAGGCTATCTCTAAAAAAACTAAAGCTATTTTTATCGCTAATACGCTTGGTAACCCCGCGGATTTGGACAAGATTTTGCTTATCGCAAAAAAATATAAACTTTGGTTCATAGAAGATAACTGCGACAGCCTTGGTTCAAAATACCGGAAGAAATATACCGGAACTTTCGGGGATATTTCTACTTGCAGTTTTTATCCAGCCCATCATATAACAACCGGTGAAGGAGGGGCGGTTTTAACTAACGATCCATTATTGCGAAGGATTGTTTTATCATTTCGTGACTGGGGGAGGGACTGCTGGTGTGAACCAGGGTATGATAATACCTGCAAAAAAAGATTTAACCAAAAATTCGGAGATTTGCCACATGGATACGACCATAAATATGTTTATTCACATATAGGGTATAACCTTAAAATTACTGATTTACAAGCGGCGGTTGGTCTTGCCCAATTAGAGAAATTGCCTGGATTTATCAAGGCGCGAAAAAGAAATTTCGCTTCATTGAGACAATCTTTGGAAAAATATCAAAAATATTTGCTTTTGCCGGAACCAACTAAAAATTCCGATCCAAGCTGGTTTGGGTTTCCAATTTTAGTGAAGAAACAAGCTCCATTCAGACGAATAGATATTGTAAGTTACTTGGAAAAAAACAAAATTGCTACACGATTGCTTTTCGGAGGAAATCTTATTAAGCAGCCGGCATACAAAAAGGCCAAATATCGCGTAAGCGGAAAACTGACTAATACTGATTCAGTAATGGATAACCTTTTCTGGGTAGGCGTATATCCTGGCATTGATAAGACAAAATTAAAGTATATAGAAAAAATATTTAATGTTTTTTTAATGAACTTTAAACAATAGCTATCGCAAATTAAAAAAGGAAAGATTATGCGCAAACATTCAAAAGTACTTATTATTAAAATTGGTTTTAGCGAAACTTTAGACGGGCATTTAGATAAGGAGATTAGCTTGGGGGATGTGTTACGCACTACGGTTGTTTTTGGATGCCTTTAAAAATGACCATGTTACTTGGCTAACCGATGAAAAAGCTTTTCCACTGCTCGAAGGCAATAAATATATACACAGGATTCTTGCTTATAACTTAAGCTCTGTTTTGCAGCTTAAGAGTGAAAGATTTGATACTATATTGAATTTTGAAAAAATTCCCGGAGTTTGTGCCTTGTCTGACTCTATTAATGCCTGGCGTAGGTTTGGCTTCAGGTTTGACGAAATTACCGGCGAAGCTCAATCATACGACGGGGCAGAACGTGTTTTAGCACTTTCTTTTGATTTAGCCGAAAAACGGAAGAATGAGCAATATTGGCAGCAAGCGCTTATGCATATGTTGGGCAAGGAATGGAATGGCGAAAAATATAAGCTCGGATATAAACCTCATTCTAAGGTCAAATTTGATATTGGTTTTAATTGGGCGGTTGGGCCAAAATGGCCTAATAAAAGTTGGCCAAAACAATATTGGCAGCAATTAGAATATATCATGAAGAAAGATTTCTCAATATCCTGGCAGCAAGGACTAAAGGATATCCGTGAGTATATAGAGTGGATAAATTCCTGCCGCCTTATTGTAACCAATGACAGTTTAGGGCTTCATATTGCTATAGCGCTAGGAAAAAAAATTATAGCCTTGTTTGGTCCAACATCCCATAAAGAAATATATCTTTATGGCCTTGGCGTAAAATTATTACCGAAAGTAAATTATTCCTGCATGCCATGTTTAAATGTTGTCTGTCGGAGTAGAAAAAATTGCATGTATTTTATTGATCCTAAGAAAGTCGGCCATGAAATACGGGCATTACTGGACTAAATACAAACAATGCAGAATATAAACGATAATTTAAGAATTGACAGCCATAAGCTTATTTATCATCCTGAACGGGTAAATGATTGGCTCATAGGTAAAAATATTTATCCAATATATATGGAAATTTCTCCTTCGGGAGGATGTAACCACCGTTGTATATTTTGTGCCAAAGACTACCTCAAGTATAAAAGAGTATTTTTAGATACAAGTTCTTTAAAAAAGACTATCAAAACAGCAAGCCATTGCGGAGTAAAAAGCATAATGTTTGCTGGAGAGGGAGAACCTCTCTTACATAAAGATATTGCTGAAATTATAGAATACACGAAACTTTGTGGAATTGATAGTGCAGTCACAACAAATGGTGTTAAATTATCCGGTGAATTGGCTAAAAAAATATTACCACATCTGTCCTGGATACGGATAAGCCTTGATGCAGCCAGTGCTAAAACATATATGAAAATTCATCGTGCCGCAAAAGAGGACTTTAATCGTGTATTGGATAATCTTTCAACTGCAGTAGTGCTTAAGAGGCGCAATAAATATCCGGTTACAATTGGCGTACAGTTTCTTTTAATAAAAGAAAATAGCGGTGAAGAAGTTAAGCTTGCTGAAAAACTTCGCGATTTAGGTGTGGATTATCTGATAATTAAGCCGTACTCGAAACATTTATATAGCCATTCAAAAGTCAAGGATGATTATCGATACGAAAACTGCATAAAAAATGAAGATAAATTTAAAAAGCTGGAAAATGACAGTTTCAAAATCTATCTGCGTAAGCATACAATGATGAAATTAAAAAGTAAGCGCCGGTATGCGCATTGTTTAGGCCTGCCGTTTTGGGCATATCTTGATGCAGAGGGAAATTTTTTTGCCTGCAGCTCATATCTAGGAAGAAAAGAATTCAACTTTGGCAATATATATAAAAGTCCGTTTAAGGATATATTTAACAGCTTGGCGAGACGCCGAATTATCAAATACTGTGCAACAAATTTAAATACTTATAAATGCCGGAAAAATTGCCGGCTTGATGAAATCAATACTTACCTTTGGGAGCTCAAGTATCCGGCAGCCCATTTTAACTTTATTTGACAGATATGAATAAAATTAATACAGCAATTTTAAATAAAAAAGCAAAAGCAATCCGTAAAGACATAATTGATATTTGTGTGCGTAATCAAGCTGGCCACATAGCACCATCTTTTTCCACAGTAGAGATATTGACAGTTCTTTATTATGGAATTATGAATTATCAGAAAAACAACCCGGAATGGGAAGATCGTGATCGTTTAGTTCTCTCTAAGGCTCATGGCTGTTATGGACTTTTTGCAATATTGTCTGATATTGGTGTTATCCCTAAAAAAGAATGGGGGAATTTTTATACTCGTTCAGGCAAATTATCTGGTTGTGTTGAACGTAAGCTTTGCTATGGATTAGAGGTTGGCTGTGGCTCATTAGGGCATGGATTGCCTATCGCAGTCGGCATAGCTTATGGAGCAAAAAAACAAAAGAAAAAATATCATACTTTTTGCTTAACAGGCGACGGGGAATTGCAGGAAGGCTCTAACTGGGAAGCTTTGCAATTTGCAGTTAAGCATAAAGTAAATAATCTTACAATAATAATTGATGCAAACCGTTTACAGGCCATGGATTTTCTCGCCAACATTTTAGACAGAAAAGATTATGAAATTATAAACCGCCTTAAAGGATTCGGTCTTCATCCGGAAGTATGTTCCGGTCATTGTGTGGCTGGATTGTTCGAGCGGCTAAAAAAGAAACCTTCTAAAAATGTTCCAAGAGTTATAGTGGCTAAGACAATTAAAGGTTATGGTTTAAAATGCATGGAAAATGTGCCTAAATTTCATTACCGCGTACCTACAGGCGAAGAATTGGATGCGGAGGATCTTTATGGCCAGAGTTAAAAATTACCGTAGAGATATTGGCAACGCTTTATTACCGTACTTTCGTAAAGACCCTCGTTATTATTTGCTAGTTTGCGATATGGGTTTTGGAGTAATTGATAAGCTGCGTGCAGAATATCCAAAACGTATAATTAATTGCGGCGTAATGGAACAGGGCACTATCGGTATTGCTGCGGGTATGAGCATGAGCGGATTAATACCGCTAGTTTATTCAATAGTTAATTTCTTGGTTTTCAGGTCATTAGAGCAGATGCGTAATGATGTAGTTTTACAAAAATTAAACGTAAAATTCATCGCAACTGGGGTTAATAATTATTTTAAGCTCCTTGGGCCGTCGCATTGCTGCGGTAAAGACGACATCGCATTAATGAAACTTATCAATTTAGATATTTATGATCCCTACAGCGACAAGCGTTCTTTTACTAAGCTAGTCGATGACTGGCTGGTTTCTGACAGAGCCGGTTATATGCGGGTATAGGAATAATAGAAATACTAAAATAAAATATGGATAAAAATAAAAAAGGCAACGTCCTTTCGGTAATAGTTCCAGCACTTAATGAAGAGGGTAGTATTGAAGCTACTGTTTTAGCTGTTTTAATGGCTATGGATAATTTTGGCATTGATGGCGAGGTGATTGTCGTCAATGATGGCTCAACCGATAAAACAGCTGATATTGTTAAAAGTATTATTAAACAAAATAACTGCGTTAGACTTCTCGAACATGAGCGGCCATGGGGTATCGGCGGTTCTTTTTGGGATGGAGTTGATAGCGCTACCGGTAAGGCAGTGTTGTTAATCCCCGGAGATAATGAGACCGACCCGGTTGAAATATTGCGCTATTTTAAATTACTCGACCATGTAGATATTGTGGTTCCTTTCTTTTTTAACCAAGAAACAAGGCCTTTATCCCGAAGGATTCTGTCGAATCTTTACCGGATGATCGTTAATTTTACTTTCGCTATCAATTTTAATTATACAAACGGGACAATATTATACAGAAGGTCTATTTTACGACAATTAAACAGCAGGTCATATGGTTTTTTCTTTCAAACTGATATTTTGGTTCGTTTGACAAAGAAAGGCTATCTTTTTGCAGAGGTGCCTTGCAGGTTACTTTCGCGTAAGTCAGGAAAGTCCAAGGCAATATCATTTTATTCCTTTGCAAAAATAGCTAAAGCTTATATATTTTTGATTTGGGATTATTATTTTATGAGAAGTTCAAAAACATCTCAAAATAAAGATTTTGCTTCTGATTCGGTCACAAGAATTAGACGCCAGGGCTGATAATCCATGAAAAATATCACAATCCCTTCAAATTATAATTACATTGCCGCGTTCTTAACTTTTGCCTGTAATTACCGTTGTAGTTATTGCATTAATTACTTTAGCGGCAAAAATTTTGCAAATAAAATTATTTCTGGTAACGACTGGGTTAAGGCGCTTAATAGAATAAACTCGCGAGAGGATCTCCCCGTAACTTTACAGGGAGGAGAGCCTAGCTTGCATAAAGATTTCATATATATTATTAATAACATTAAACCTACATTGCACATAGACATATTGACTAATTTGCAGTTTGATGTAGATGAATTTTCCGATAAGGTTGATTCTGATCGGCTTAAGCGTGATGCCCCTTACGCATCGATTAGAGTTAGTTATCATCCGGCAGTAATGAATCTGAATGATACGGTTTTAAAAGTTAAACGCCTGCTTGCGCTTGGGTTTAGCGTTGGGGTATGGGGCGTGCTACATCCTGAGCAAAAAGACGAAATTATTTCAGCACAAGTTGCTTGTTTATCAGAAGGTATCGATTTCCGTACTAAAGAATTCCTTGGAGAATATAATGGCCAGCTTTACGGCACATACAAATATGTTGGTTCTTGCAGTAAGAAATCTAAAAAGCAATGCCTATGTAAAACCACCGAGCTTATTGTCGGTCCGGGAGCAGCTGTTTATCGCTGTCATGCTGATTTATATGAAAATCGGCAACCGATAGGCAATTTATTAGACGAGAATTTTAAAATAGAAGATATCCCTAGGCGTTGCAATTTTTTCGGACATTGTAATCCTTGCGATGTAAAAGTAAAAACTAACCGGTTTCAGGAATTTGGCCATACTTCAGTTAATATTGAACAAATTTCAGATTAATAAAATGTTATGTTGAATTATTCATATAAATAAAAAAGATATCAGACGAATCTTATTTTTCTCATGCTTCTTCGTTAGCTTTTTTTAAATTCCCTTCTTATGATAACGAAATGGAATTTCAAGGGCAGGGTATGCCAATGCATAATATTGGCGCAGGAATTATGGCTTCGCCTTTTGTTTTCGCCTTTTCCCTGATAGACCGCCTGCAAGGTGCTTCAATTGTTCAAAAGAGAGAAAAAGAAAATGTATGGCCTTCTTGGTCTCTTTTTGGCTTTTTGATTTCGACTTATTTCTATTTTTGGCTCCTTTGTTTGCTGCTTTATAAAGCTTTGCGCTACTATTTTGATGAAAAGATATCATTTTTTACAATTCTTTTCTTATTGCTTTTACAAATGTTTCCCTTGTATGTTTTTCGGCGGCCGGTTTTTTCGCATATTTACGAGTTATTTCTAATGTGCATTATTGTTTATTTCATTTTGAAAGATACAAAAATTAAATTTTTAGATACAACATCCGCGTTTCATGTATTAATTTTAGGGTTAGTCAATGGCTTAATTTTTTTAGTAAGGTATAACAATGTATTCGTATCTTTGATTGCGCCAATGGTTATTTTCTGTTTTCGTAACGGAAGATTTTCGTATAAAGAAAAAATCAAGGAAATTATAGGTGTTTATGCTATAACGCTGTTTCTTGCTTTTATTTTCAAAATATTGCCTACTTTTGTTTATGGAGAGACTTATTTTCATGCATCAAATGCTGGAGAGTTTCTTAAATGGCGCGGTCCGTTATTTTTAATTCAAAGAATGCTTTATATATTCTTTTGGCCTGACATGGGGCTTATTTACACCGTACCTTTTATGTTATTGGGGCTTTATGCGTTATTTTTTATGAGATACGAAAACAAAAAGCCCTTAATTTATCTTTTTCTTTCATTATTATTTAATTTTTATATAACTGCTGGCGTTCCTCATTTTGGCGGCTGGTATGGCTATAGGTATATCATTTTTTCCTTATTGCCAATCGTTGTTTTTCCGTTTTCTTTCTTGTTAGGAAAGATTCAGAAAAAATATGGTTATAAAAAAATATTATTTATATTTTTCGCGATCGCATTAGTTTCTACATTTTCTCTTTTATCTTATGAGGGCAATAAAACAAATCTAAGTTTCATTCAGGATTTCTCGGTTAAGCCGGTATCAGAAGGCGGATGGAGTGGGGGTAATTTGTTTTACCAGCTTGAAGTGTGGAAGACTTTATTTAAGCAGCCAACAGAATTCTTAATAGTAATTTTTAAAGGGGGCCTTTTGTATTTAATTTATATAATTTCACATTTATTTAAATTCTCTGCTGAGCTCCCAACTATAATTTTAGAAAAATACCCAATATTCAAACTGGATATTTTGATAAAAACAATTATCGTATATATTTTTCCTTTTTTTATGTATTTTATTTTTAAAAAACAAATAATCTTTATTAAAAATAAATAAAGTGATGAAAAGAATACTCCTAATAAGCGCTCCCTTAGAAGAAAGTTTTAAACTTAAAAATATATCCGACGATGAAAATTCATACAGTTTAGGATTGGGGTATCTTCATTCTGTAATTGAAAAATCCGGGTACGCTATTAAGACGAAAAATTATAATACATCTGACGAGGTTGCTTCATTAAATGATATCAGAGAAGAGATTTCTGGCTTTAACCCGGATTATCTTTTAATGCAACTATTCTCCATGAATAGAGTTACCAGTTACAAAGTATTTAAAATTGCAAAAGAATTAAAAAATGATATCAAGGTAATTATCGGGGGAGTGCATGCAACCATAATGTACGAGCAACTTCTAAACAATTTTGATATTGATTATGCGGTTTTAGGAGAAGGCGAGAAGACAATAGTTGAATTGTTAAGGGCTTTGGATAAAGCTGAAGACACCTCAAAGATAAGAGGCATTTCTTACAGAAGAAACGGGCAAGTGGTCAAAACCGAAGAAAGAGAGTTAGTAGAAAACTTAGACGAACTACCTTTTCCAAAACATGAACTCTTTATCACTAGCAAAAGGAAAATGGCTTGTATTTTGACAAGCAGAGGATGTCCTTTTAAATGCAGTTTTTGCTGTTTGCATACAATATCAAAGAGGATATATAGGAAAAGATCTGTTGATAATATTATAAAGGAAATAGAATATATATTAAGCGCATTTAAAAACATTAATTCTATACAAATAGCGGATGATACCTTTACTCTTGATGTAGAAAGGGCGATGGAATTTTGTAAGGAAATAGTAAAACGAAATATTAAAGTGAAACTCTCGTGTTCGGCAAGGATAAAGCCTTCCAGCAAAGAGATGTTTAAGCTGATGGAAGAGGCGGGATTTGTAAGCATCGGTTTTGGGCTTGAAACAGGCAGTGAGAAACTATTAGCTTCAATCCATAAAAACATAACTCGGGAAGACGTAAAAGAGACCTTCAGAAACTTAACGAAGGTAAAAAAAATAAGTATAACCCTTTATATGATGTTAGGTTTTCCCGGAGAAAGCGATAAAACAGTAGAGGAGTCCGTGAATTTCCTTAAAGAGTTGTATAAGATAAGAAAATTTGGAGTTTACGGAGTTGCCATTTTGTGGGTATACCCAAATACTGAAGTTTTTGATTTAATGAAAGAAAAAAGATTGATTGGGGACGATTACTGGTTGTCAGATAAAGAAGTTCCCTATTTTACTGTCGAACATTCTTATCAAGATCTATTGAGATTAAAGGCAAAAATGACTTCTGGTTTTTTTGCTATAAGAGGAAGAGCCTTTTTTGTTTATAAAGGATTTGTTTATTTACTAAAATCTCCTGTTCAGACGGTAAAAAAAGTTTTTAGCTTAACAAATTTCAGGAGTTCTAGATGGAATTAAGTACTTCTCGTTTGAGGTTGTCTATTGGAATTCCAACTTATAATGGATCAGAATATATAAGGGAAGCGCTTGATAGTATTGTTTCTCAATTAAACGATATTGAGGAAAAAATCGAAATAGTAATCAGCGATAATGCTTCTACAGATAAAACACCTATGATAATTGACGAATATAAAGAAAGATACCCCGGAATATTTTCTTATTTTAGAAATGAAATGGATCTTGGCCCTGACAGAAATATTGATTTGTCTGTAAGAAGATCAAAGGGAGAGTATGTATGGCTTTTTAGCGATGATGACAAGATGCTAGAAGGCTCGCTAAAAAAAGTTTTAAGTGTTCTAGAAGAAAATAGAAATATTGCCGCAATATTTGTTAATTGGCAGTCTGCCAGCCTAGATTTAAAACAACAATATAAAATAGGTAGATATGGAATTACTTCAAAAAGCGATATCTTTTGTAAAACCGCTGATGATTTTTTGCATACTGTTAGGTTGACTCCGGTTCTTCTTTCATCAAATATCGTCAATCGTTCATTATGGGAAAAGACGGATAACAGTATTTATATGGGTTCGTTTTGGATTCAGTTTGCCACCCTGCTTTCGCTTTTACCAGGGAATAGTTCTTATTGCATCTCAAAACCTTATGTTTTATATCGGTATAATAACTTGCGATGGGATAAACATGGTGAGAAAAATCTGAAAAATACAATTAGCTTGATGAGGATAATAAATGCTCACAGCAGCAAGTATAGCAGGAAATCTGTCAGACGAACAGTTGAAGTGATGTTTAGTAGCCTACCTAGAGAAATATTAGTCTCGAGAAGTAATAGCATAGTTTTTAAACCTTACACTTTAAAATTCATTAAAGAATTCAAAAAATATCCTTTTTTTTGGTTTTTCATTTTCCCTTTAATGTTTTTACCAAGCAATCTCTGTACTTTTATTTATAACTTAAGAAAATCTTTGATTAATTATAAGCGCAAAAATGAAACTTAACTATTCCGCTAACTTCAAAATCAGGAATGAATATTTCTAAAGAAAAGGAAGATCAGTAAAATGTTTATCATAGTACTTGGGCGAATTCTGATAATGATTACCTCCATTATTTCTATTCGTTTATTTACTACTTTACTTTCACCTACTGAAATTGGCCGTTTAAATATTTTTTTAGCAATTTATGGCTGGTTTGCGCTGGTTTTGCTTAACCCAGTTGTTATGTATGTAAATAGGAAAATTATTGAATGGGATACGCTTGAAGTTGTTCATAAGAATTTGATTTGTTTATTTAAATACTTCATAATTGTGTCATTGCTAGCGGGATTTGGCATTGTTATTCTAAACTACTTGATTGGAATAGGCATTATAGCCAGTTCCTTATGGATATTTATTATTATTGCTGGAAGTATTCTACTTTATAGCCTGAACACATCTGTTTTAGGCTGGTTAAATCTGTTTAGGAAAAGATTTTTATTCGTTTTTTTTAGCGTTTTGACTTTATGGCTAGGCATAGGTATTTCTATATTTTTTGTCTTGAGGTTATTTTCAAAAGCTGAATATTGGCTTTTGGGACAATTACTTGGGAATGCGTTGGTTCTATTTCTAGCGATACCAGTTCTCTTTAAAATATTAAGAAAAAACAATAGCGCCACATCCAACAATAAAGAAGGTTTTACTTTGTCTGCGGTATTTAATTTCGCCTGGCCGCTTGCAATCGGAACTTTCTTGTACTGGTGCCATACGCAAGGTTATCGTTTTGTTTTTCAAAGCATTGCAGGAACTGAGCTTCTTGGTTTTTTTGTTGTTGGTTTCGGAATAGGAAGCAATTTGATGCTTTCCTTTGACACCTTATTTAATCAATACTATCATCCTGTTTTTTATAATGATATTTCTAATAGCGATAAAAAAGAGAAAACTATTGCCTGGAATAATTATTCTTATGCCTTTTTTCCTGCAGCAATAATTGTAGCAGTTTATGTATCTGCGGGGGGACATTTATTTATCACAGTTTTTACTGACGAGAAGTTTCATGCAGTAGGAAGCATTGTTTTGTGGGGCGCAGTTTCAGAGTTGCTGAGGATGATTTTTTCCACGCTAGGAATGGTGTCTCATGCCGAAATGAAGATGAAGCCTCTTATTTTTCCAGGTATAACCGGGGCTTTCGTAGCGATAACAGGCGTCTTTTTGTTCGTAAAAATTAACCCGTTTCTTGGAGCAGGACTGGCTCTTTTCCTTGGATGGTTGCTTGCCTTAGTCCATCTTTATTTTAAAATGAGAAAGCTTCTGCCAATTCAGATTCCCTGGAAACGAATTTTTTATGGATTTACCCTTAGCTTACCGGTAATTGCATTTTTCTCAGCCATGAAGAAAGTGTTATTGATGCCCACACTTTTTCAGTCAATCATGTTACTATCAGCAACAGGGATTTACGTTTTATTGATTGAGGTGATTTTAGCAAGGAAATGGCTTAAATTTCCGTTAAAAATGCCCTTTTTAGACGATTTTGAACAAAAAATTAAATCAATTGTATTTGGAAATTTATGAATACTAAAGTCTTAATGGTTTCGATGCTATATGATTATGGAATTAAAGAGCGAGGTTTCTCTTACGATTATTACAATATTTATGATGTATTAAAGAGAGTGTTAGGAGAGAATGCTTTATTTTTTGATTACAAGAACGTTTTTGATAAACAAGAAAAGTATTTACTCAACGAGCAGTTGCTAAGAACGATTAAAAAAGAAAAACCTGAATTAACCATATTTTCTTTATATACAAATCAATTTATTCCTGAAGTTTTAGACCAAATAAGAGAACATACTAAAACTTTATGTTATTTCTGGGACGATCAGTGGAGAATAAAGTTTTCTACCTATTGGGCGCCTCATTTTGACTACATAACCACGCCTGATTTTAATGGAATCAGAAAATGGCGAGAGAGGGGATTAGAGAAAGTGATCTATTCGCCTTTCGGATGTAATCACTATTTATGGGCAAAAAATGATTTTCCTAAAAAGTACGATGTTTCTTTTGCCGGAGCGTATCATCCCTATAGAGAATGGATATTAAAAAAGCTGAGGAAAGCGGGTATCAATGTTTATATAGTGGGAGCGGGATGGAAAAATGGATATATTTCCTTCGAGGAATTGATAAATGTTTTTAATCAGAGCAAGATAAATTTAAATTTATCAAATAGCGGTAGCTTAGATATTAGATATATGCTATCTTCCGCAAAGGCATTCAGGAATGCGATGTCGCGTTTTAAAAAGGGAGACGTAAAAAATAGAGAACAAATAAAGGGTAGACATTTTGAAATTCCTGGTTGCGGAGGGTTTCAATTATCTTATTACGTTGAAGGATTAGAGCACTGTTATGAGGTTGGCAAGGAAATCACGATTTATATGGATATGGACGACTTAATTGAAAAAATAAGATATTATTTAAAAAACGAATCTGAGCGTGGCGAAATCGCACAGAATGGCTATAAAAGAACACTAAGCGAACATACATATGAAAAAAGAATTAAAGAAATTTTTAATCTTACAGGGATAAAATATGGTAAATAACCCTCTTGTTAGTGTTTGTGTCCCAACTTATAATGACTCAAATTACTTAAAGAAATCCTTAGAATCTATTATTAATCAGACTTATAAAGATTTGGAGATAATAGTTTGTGATAACGCCTCCACGGACAACACGAAGGAGATAGTGGATTCCTTCAAGGATGAAAGGATAAAATATTACAAAAGTTCAAAAACAACAAGCTGTATAACTAATTGGAATTTCGGGTTAAAGATGGCAAAAGGAGAATGTATAGCAATATATCATTCAGACGATATTTACGAACCGCAAATTATCGAAAAGGAAGTTAACTTTTTATTATCAAATTTAAGAGTTGGTGCGGTTTTTTCTTTGGATAAATTAATCAATGAAAAAGACATATTTATCGGGAACGGAGTAGAGCTACCTAAAAACATTGGAAATAGTGCTATCTTAGATTTCAGTGTTCTATTTCAAGAATTATTATATAAATCTGGGAGCTTCTTGGTTACGCCAACATTTATGACAAAAAGGAATGTTATAGATAACGTTGGCCTGTTTGATGAAACATTAAAATACGGCGATTCAGATGGTTCGGGAAGCGATATGGCTTTGTGGCTAAAAATCGCAGAAAAATATTCTATAGGAATTCTGAAAGAGCGCCTAATCAGAAGGCGAATTAGCAGATCTCGAGGAACGTATAGATATGAATCTACGCGCATTAGTAGAGCAAATCATTTTGTTATTTTAGACGAGTACCTGAATTCATCTTTGGAAGCAAAAAATATTCAATTAAAAAAATCTGTATTAGGACAATATGAATTTAACAAATTTTGGGATGATGTCAAAATCTCATTTAATCTAATTAAACAAAGAAAGCAAAACGAAGCACGAAGTCTTCTATTAAAATCATTTTCTTGGCATAAACTTTTGTCTAGCCCAAAGACTATAAAAAATTTATCTAAATCATTCATGTTCGGTTTTTTGTTATTATTTACCCTATTTAATGTTAAAAAACAAATAAATGCATTAAATCTATGGTTAATGTAAATGATATAAAAATATTTATCGATCCAACCTCAAAAAGCTATTATAAAAATAGACTATTCGATGAAAAGAATAATAATCTGAATAGAGATAATTGTCTTTTACCGTTTATTTATCTTAAAAAGTTTCTTGAATCTAAAGGCTATAGCGTATTTACTGCCGATTATTTATCGAATGGCTCGGAGTCAGAAAAATTAAACATTTATATTTCTTTAGGAGTAGTAAAAAACTATCGAAAGCTTGCCCTAAAGCGGAATGTAATATTAAATTCTTTTTTTATATTTGAACCATTGGTAGTGGCCCCCGAACTTTATAAAAACATAAAAAGAATATCAACCTTTTTTAAAAATATTTTTCTTCATAATACCAGCGATGAGCTATCCGAATATATCGATAAAACAAAAAATATACATAAATTTTACTGGCCGCAAACAGAAAATTCAGTAATAGAGAGTCTATGGGGAAACAAGAAAAGAAAATTTTTAACTTTAATAAATGCTAACAAAAAGCCAGTACTAGCTAAAAAAGAACTTTACAGAGAGAGAATTAGGGCAATAGAATTTTTCAGCCAATACAACGACTTTGACTTATACGGATACGGCTGGAGAAAACATATTTTATATTGGCCGTATTTATTAAATCGAAAATCGATTTTGAAATGTTATAAGGGTTCGATAAAATCGAAATATGAAATGCTTGCACAATATAATTTTGCCCTTTGTTTTGAAAACATGATATTCGAAGGCTATGTTACCGAGAAAATCTTTGATTGTTTTTTTACTGGAACGATTCCAGTATATTTAGGAGCTCCAGATATAACTAATTATGTTCCAAAGGAATGTTTTATTGATATGAGGGAATTCAGCGATTATTCTAATTTAAGAGAATACCTTCAATCTTTGACTGAAAATGAAATTCAGCAATATCGCGAAAATGCTCGCATATATTTAAGTTCTGAGAAATACAAACTTTTTACAAAAGAAAGCTTTGCTAAAGTTATTCTTGATGTTATTGAAAAAGACGTTTGATAAAGCAATATAATTTTAGTGAAATAGTTTTTAAACAATTATAAACATTATTTAGTATATTAATAAGGAGAGCTAATGCAACTCAAGAAAATACATTATAATGATATATTTTGGATTGATATTTTTTGTATTTTTGGGATTGGGCTATTTTGTTTGTTATATTCGTTATTCGCTAATAATTTTGCAAAATTAAATATAAGATTTGAATTTGTCAATTTTCCTATCTTCATTGGGGAAATTTTGCTGGGGACTTGTTTTATTTTATTAACCTATAAGACTACAAAATTAAAGGCAAAACTTGGTATTTGGCATTATCTTTTCTTAGCCTTTCTCGGCTTCATTGTTCTAAAGGCGCTATCCGGATATTATAAATGGGGAGCACTTTCTTTTAGATCCGCCGCCCTTTTTTATTATACGATATTTGCTATATTCAGTTATTATTTTTATAATAAAAACATATTTGAAAAAATCAGTATTAAATTAGCTATTTTAATTTTATTAACCACTCTTGCCTCTTTAGCATACCCTTCTCTCTATTTTCAATTTATATATTATATTTTAATTCTTGCGATATATATTAGTTTTGAATATAGATTTTTAAAGTTAGTTGGACTGATTATTTTTATTTATTTTATATTCATTGGGAATCTTTTCAATCAAACAAAGGGAATGTTTATCTCTTTATGGGTATCAATTATATATTTACTGTTTATAGTTTACCCACTACTAATAATTAAAATTAAAAATTGGAAGTTTAAATCTTTTTCTTATCTAGCCCCATTTATTATTTTATTATTAATTTTTAATTTCTTAGTAAATGAAAAAATGCATAAACGGATACAGATCTGGGCCAATATCAAAGGTACAATAAATGATTTCATGGTCTTCAATAAAGAACTACATTCAGCTCGTACCTTATATAAACCGAAGGATTCTAATATAAAACTGTATAGCGAATATCGAATACCTGATGAAAAATCATCTGTTTCAATCCCGAAACAACTTGTAGGGATAGTTTATGAAACTATAGAGCTGCCCATTGATTATTATAAAGAGAAAATAAAAAAAGTTGATAATCAATCACAACAAACAGTTATATCAAGATCTGGAGGCCAGGATGAATACAATATATTATGGAGAATGTTTGTCTGGCGAGACATGGTTTCGGAAGTCTATCATGACAAAATTATTTTGGGAGAGGATTTTGGGAAGCCATTCCGTTCAGTTAGTTTGGAAACTTCAAATCAACTCAGCGGCATTGGTTGGCATACTGGGAGTGATGTTGGCTGGCTAGAACCCCATAATTCTTATATACACATTTTATACAGAGCAGGTATTATGGGATTATTATTCATAATATTTATTTGGGGATTATTCATCAAATTGACAATAGATTTTATTACAAGGCGAGATTTTATCGGTCTCTTGTTAAGCAGTGCTTTATTATTTTGGTTAGTTTTAGCAAATTTTATTGTTTTCCTAGAGTTACCATATTTTGCTATTCCGTTTTGGAGTTTATTCGGGTTAACATTAGCTTATTGTTATAAAGACAGGTAATATTACACTTAGTCACTATGAAAAAAATACTATGCTTAATTCATTTGCCTCCGCCCGCTTATGGCGTTACAGTATTGAATAAAAATATCATCAATGGGCAACTGAACAAGTATTTTAATCTAGATACTATTTCCATAAATACTTCAAGGAAACTAAATGAAGTAGAGAAATTATCATTAACTAAAATATGCGTTTTTTTCTCGATTGTATCAAAGTTAGTAAGAAAATTGCTCTTAAATCGCTTCTGTTTTTGTTATTTTTCTTTGGCACCGACGGGAATAGCTTTTTATAAGGATATGATTTTCGTTTTATTGCTTAGAATTTTCCATGTAAAACGCTTGTATCACTTGCATGGAAAGGGAGTATCGCTAAAAAAAGATTTTTTGCACAAACTTTTATATAAATATTGTTTTAATAAAAGCAAAGTCATACTTGTATCTCAGTCACTTTTTTATGATATAAAAGATTATATTGATAAAAAAAACGTATTTGTATTACCTAATGCCATACACAATACTCTAAAAGATAGTGAATTTGAAAAAATAATTAAAAAAAGGTCTTTTAAAGAGAGAGCTGATTTACTATTTTTGTCAAACATAACTAGAAACAAAGGCGCCTTTTTTGCTTTGGAGGCAGCGCAGATTTTAAAAAACAATGGCCTTAATTTTAAGTTTTATTTTGTCGGCGAATGGAAAGACGTTTCTAGTGAGGAATTTTTTGATAAGGTAGAGCAATGCAATCTGAAAAACGAAGTCAAGTATCTTGGTTTTAAAACCGGGAAAGACAAATCCTTTATACTAGAAGAGTCAGATATTTTTGTCTACCCAACTTACAATGATATCTTTGGTATTGTAAACTTAGAAGCTATGGAGTATGGGCTTCCAATAATTTCAACTGATGAGGGAGCTATACCGGAAATAGTTGAAGATAACGTAACGGGTTTCATTATTCCCAAAAAGAACGGCCCATCTCTTTCAAAAAAGATAGAAACGCTTATAAGGGATAAACAATTACGAATAAAAATGGGGACACAGGGCCGTAAGAAATTTTTAGCTAATTATACTTTCGATAAGTTTGAAGAAAATCTAATAGATATATTTAATAAGGAGATTTCGAACTGAAATGAAACAAATTCAACAAAATTATAAGACTGGTAAATTATCAGTAGAAAATGTCCCGTCGCCAATTCTTAAATCCAATGGAGTGTTGGTACAGAACAAATGTTCGTTAATCAGCACTGGAACCGAGCGCTCAAAAATTGAACTTGCCTCCAAGAACATTATTGCTAAAGCAAAATCAAGACCAGACCAGGTTAAAATAGTAATGAATAATCTCAAGCAAGAAGGACTTTTCTCCACAGTAAGAAAAGCTTTGATTAAGCTTGATACGCCTATTTCATTGGGTTATAGCTGTTCCGGTGACATAATAGACACCGGAAATGAAGTGAATGATTTTAAAATCAACAATAGAGTTGCCTGTTTTGGGGAAGGACTGGCAGCCCATGCAGAGATAAATTCTGTCCCGGCCAATATGTGCGCCAAAATTCCAGAGAATGTCAACTACAAACAAGCTAGTTTTATCGGGCTGGGGGCTATTGCCATGCAAGGAATCAGAAACGCCAATATACAAAAAGGCGATAAGATCGTGGTAATAGGGCTGGGATTGCTTGGCCAACTTTCAATCCAGATACTCAAGGCATTAGGTTGCGATGTTATGGGTATAGACCTTGATGACCACAAACTATCTTTAGCTAAAGATTTAGGGGTAGCTATAGGCAACCCCAGAAAAGACAATATTGAATCATTAGCAAAAAGCTTTTCTAACGATGCCGGCCTGGATGCCGTGATTATTACTGCAGCCAGTAAGGATAGTAAGCCGATAGAATTAGCTGGAGCTATTACCAAAAAATACGGGAAGGTAGTCTTGGTTGGCCTGGTCCCGATCAATATTCCGCGAAAAGAGTTCTTTGATAAAGAACTCGATTTCGTAGTTTCTCGTGGTTTTGGAGACGAAACTCTCACAGAAGATATTACGCTTAAGCAAAAAAAGACTATCTTTAGCGCCAAGAAAAATGCAGAAGAATTCTTAAGCCTGATATCAAAAAAGCTAGTAAACGTGGAAAAACTTATAAGCAAAGAATTTGATATCAATCTGGCTAAAAGCGCCTACGAATTATTAGCCAAAGATAATAAATCATTGGGGATTCTCATTAATTATTCAGGGCAAGTAGAGAAGACAAAGAAAGTATTTACTTCTAAAAAACCTGAGATAAAAAAGGGCGTGGCCAATATCGGCTTCATCGGCGCAGGCAGCTTTTCTATGGGTTATCTTTTACCGATTTTCGCTAAAAATAAGAAAGTCTACCTTAGGGCAGTGTCGGCTTCTCGAGGATTAAGCTCTAAAAACATCGCTGAAAAGTTTAATTTCGACTATGCCACTTCAGAAAACAAAGAGATTTTCGGGGACAAAAACATTGATGCTGTAGTTGTTGCCACCAGGCATAATCTGCATGCTAATTTTGTTATTGAGGGATTAAAAAACAACAAGGTTGTCTTTGTGGAAAAGCCGCTATGCATACTCGAAGATGAATTAAATCAGATAATCAAAACTTATAAAGAAACAAACGGTAAACTGATGATCGGTTTTAACAGGCGTTTTTCACCTTTTACCGTGAAATTAAAAGATTTTTATAAAAACCGGACTGGCCCATTGATAATCAACTATCGCATTAATGCGGGGCGTCTTGATGATTCACACTGGCTGAATAATATTTCTGAAGGCGGAGGGAGGATTGTCGGCGAAGTCTGCCATTTTGTCGATTTACTGCAATTTATAACTGCAAGTGAACCGATAAGGATTTTTGCTGAAGCAACCAAAAATAGCGAAGAAGAAAAATCTCAAAGTCTAGTCATCACTATTAAATATAAAGATAATTCTATAGGAATGATTAATTATAATTCTATCGGAGATTCATCATTCCCGAGAGAAAGAATAGAAGTTTTTGGCCAAGATTCAGTTTGTATTATCGATAATTTCCGCAGTGCAGAATTCACAAGGAATAATAAAACATCGCGAATGTCAAAACTCAACCGCGATATGGGCTACCAAAATGAAATCGACAGTTTCATAAATTGCATTTTAAATAAACAAGGTATGCCGATTAAATTTGAAGATATCGCCAGCTCTACATATTTAACATTCAAAATCATTGATTCCCTAAAGAGCGTTATGCCTGAGTCGGTTGATTTAAAAAAGATAGGGCTATGAAAAATCAAACTTTCAAAGTTTTTGGATTGAACTACAATAATGTGACTTTGGATGATGCGGTCGCTACAATGGAAGAGTTTATAAAAGAAAGAAGGCCGCGAGCAGTATTTACTACTGGTGCGGAACTAGTCGCTAGGGCGCATAAGGATAAGGAACTTAAGAAAATATATGCATCAGCAGACATGCTTACTGTTGATAGCCACGTAGTATATTTTGCCTGCAGGCTTTTAGGAAAATCGCTAAAAGAACCCGTAAGCGCTGCGAAATTAATGTTTAGATTTCTTGAAAAAACTCAAAATACTGGCTACCGGCTGTTTTTCTTGGGCGCTAAAGAAGAAATTCTAGAGAAAGCTATCTCTAATCTTAAGGGAAAACACCCAAATTTGAATATAGTTGGGCGTCATCACGGATATTTTGACTTTTCCCAGGATTATGATATTATAAAGAAAATTAATGAAGCAAGGCCCGATGTTCTTTTTGTCGCCATGAGCAGCCCTCTCAAAGAAAGGTTTATCAGTAAAAACCTTTCCAGGTTGAATGTACCTGTGTCATTTGGCGTAGGGGGAACTATTGACATCGCAGCTGGTTATTGTAAATTCGCCCCAAAATGGGTAAGCAAAATAGGTTTTGAATGGTTTTACAGATTTCTGCAGGAACCGAAACGGCTGTGGAAAAGATACGCCACAACCAATTTGATTTTTATCTGGGTTGTTTTGAGGGAGATATTTGGTTATGAAAAAAATAGTACTAGTTAATCCACCCTTAACCCTGGAAGAACGATACGGAACCTTAGCTAAAGGCGGGACGTCGCTTCCGCCGCTTGGCCTTACGATCTTGGCTGCCGTTTTAAGACAGAACAATATCCCAGTCTCAATTCTAGACGCTGCGGTACTAGGGTTAGGTATGGAAGGCACCGTGAGCGCTATCCTGGAAGAGAAACCTGCCTACGTAGGTTTTACCACTGTTACCGTTTCGATAAATAAAGCAGCTAAAATCGCCGAAAGGATAAAAAATACCAATCCTGAGATTAAGATCTTAATTGGAGGGCCTCACATCACTGCTATGCCGGAAGAAACCATCAAAATGTTCCCCATGTTTGACATCGGAGTCGTAGGGGAAGGCGAAGTCACCACTGTTGAACTATTAAAACTTCTCGAACAAAATAAGGATTTTAGTAAATTAAAAGGGTTGGTTTTTCGTGATGGTGAGCACGCAATAAACACCGGCAGAGCTGAATTATTGAAAGATTTGGATTCCTTGCCTATGGATGCTTTGGATCTTCTGCCTGGTTTTCCACACTCTTATAAGTCATCCGTACATAAACTTGGCAGACTACCGACCACATCTCTTATAACCTCAAGAGGCTGTCCCTACAAATGCAGGTTCTGCGACAATTCAATGTTCGGAACAAAAGTAAGAGCTTACAGTACAAAACGTCTCTTGGAAATAGTAAAGTATTTGCAGAAACAATACGGAATCAAAGATATATTCTTTAACGACGATAACTTCATAATGCTGAAAAGCAGGCTGGTAGAGTTTTGTAATGCAGTGATTAAAGAAAAGATTGATTTAACATGGGGATGCTACGGCCGTATCGACAATATTACTGACGAATCGCTTCTTTTGATGATGAAACAAGCCGGATGCTGGAGAATATCGTTTGGCCTTGAGAGCGGCTCACAGGATATTTTAGACTTTTATCGCAAAAATGAGACATTGGCACAAATGGAAAAAGTCATCGGATGGACCAGAAAAGTTGGGATAAAATCAAAAGGTTTCTTTATGATGGGCAATTTCATGGAAACGGAAGAAACTTTGCAGCAAACCATCGATTTCGCCAAACGCATAAAACTAGATGATTTTCATGCTACGTTCTTAACGCCGCTGCCCGGTTCAGAAATTTACGATATGGCTGACCAATACGGTGAATTCGATAGAAATTGGGACAAAATGAGCATGTGGTTTCCTGTTTTCGTCCCTAAGGGCTTAAAAAAAGAAACCCTTGAATCATACCGAAAAAAGGCGTTTTTGGAGTTCTATGTAAGGCCGAGCATAATTCTTTCCTACCTTACGAATATAAGGACTGTTTCTGACATCCGCAAGATCTCTAACGGAATATCAGCTCTTATCAGATCTTCCGTTGCTAAAACTAAAATACTTTAAAGGAGGCAACTTGGTTAATTTTAGTGAATATTTTAAAGGGAAGAAAATTCTTATCTCCGGAGGCGCAGGGGCAATCGGCTGTAATTTGACTGCCGCCCTGGCTGAATTAGGCGCCAAGATGGTTATTATCCTGGATGATTTCTCTTCCGCGCAAAAATGGAGCGTTCCATCGCTACCCAATGTCATGCTAGTTGAAGGGAGCATCCTTGATGAAATTAAGCTAAAAAGGATATTTTTTGAAAAACCAAATTGTGTTTTTCATCTGGCCGCTTTTTTTGCTAACCAGAATTCCGTAGATCATCCAGAACAAGACTTGTTGGTCAATGGAATGGGCACGCTAAAACTTCTTGAGTATTCGGTGCTAACCGGAGTTGATAAATTCATTTATGCGTCTTCTGGCTGTTCAATATACGGTAGCAGCTCACCTTTACCGTTAAAAGAAGAATTCATGTCTCTGCATTTGAGCTCACCTTATCAGATAACAAAAATGTTGGGCGAACTTTATTGCAATTTCTTCAATCATCACTACAACTTAAAAGTAGTTAAAACTAGGTTCTTTAATTCCTATGGCCCTGGAGAGATTCCTGGCCAATACCGTAATGTAATCCCCAATTTCATTTTCTGGGCAATGCAGAAAAAAACACTACCCATTACTGGAACAGGAGATGAGACAAGAGATTTCACTTATGTCGGAGATATCGTCGAAGGACTTCTAAGAGCGGCTGCGAATGATAAGGCAGCGGGAGAAGATATCAATCTTGCGTCAGGAAAAGAAACCAAAATTATTGATTTGGCGAATTTAATCAATAAATTGACAAAAAATCCTGCTGGGGTCAAATTTGTCGCCAAAAGAAAGTGGGATACCAAAAACCGGCTTTGTGCCTCAATCGACAAAGCCAATAAACTGATCGGTTATAGCCCAAATACTACTTTTGATGAAGGAATCAAGAATGCAATTGCCTGGTTTAAAGCTAATTGGGATAAAATCGAAAAAGATGCTGATTTCCCTCCAGGAATGTCCTCGGCAGTAAGAGATTTTCAGTTCGACAAAAAGAAAAAGAAATGAAATTACTTTTTATTTTAGGAACTCGCCCTGACGCGATTAAATTGGCGCCAGTTATCCAAGAGGCGAGAAAACATAAAAAAATAAAGATCTATATCTGCCTCACCGGACAGCATAGGCACATGCTTGATCAAGTAGTCAATTTTTTTGGCATTAGGCCAGATTTTGATTTAAACTTAATGGAGCCTAACCAGAATCTTTTCGATATTACATCGAAAGCAATATTAAAACTTGGGGACATCATCAAGAAAGTCAATCCTGATTGGGTGATAGTACAAGGAGACACAACTACTACTTTTGTAGGGGCTCTATGCGCTTTCTATAACAAAACCAAGATTGCTCATGTTGAGGCGGGCTTAAGGACATACAATAAATTCTCTCCTTTTCCGGAAGAGATAAACCGCACACTGACAACTCAACTTGCCGATATCCATTTTGCCCCCACAAAAAAAGCAGAGAAATCACTGCTAAAAGAGAACATTGAAAAAAAGAAGATATTCATTACTGGAAATACCGGGATCGACGCTTTATTTTATACACTCGATAAAATCAAAAGTATTCCGAGAAATAAATTTGCTGGAAGCTTAAAAAACATAGACTTTTCTAAGAAGATTCTTCTTGTCACCGGACATAGGAGAGAAAGCTTCGGCAAGCCTTTTCAGGAAATATGCCTAGGATTAAAACAAATCGCAAGAGAATTTCCTAATCTTGAGATAGTCTATCCGGTGCATCTAAATCCGAATGTCAGAAAAACGGTTTTTCAGATTCTTTCAAAGGTTAACAATATGCATTTGATAGAACCTCTCAATTATCCGTCTTTTGTCTGGTTGATGAAGAATTCTTATCTTATATTAACCGATTCAGGCGGAGTTCAGGAAGAGGCCCCAAGCATTAAAAAACCCGTAATCGTCATGAGAAATGTAAGCGAAAGAATGGAAGGGATAGAAGAAGGAATTGCTAAATTGATTGGTACAAAAAAATCTGATATAGTCAATTCGGTATCTGGGCTGCTTAAAGATAGTAAGCAATATTCAAAAATGATAACTGCTAAAAATCCCTATGGAAACGGAAAGGCCAGTCCGATAATTATCAGGGAGTTGCTAAATGCGTAAAGAATTAACAAAAGCCAATGCGCTTTATATAGTTTTTGATATAGTGCTTATAGCCATCTGCGTATATGTCCCGTATATACTTCGCTACAACAGATTGACAATAGAACAGTTGATTAATCTGCCTATCTTCTGGAAAACTCTGCATTTTAGCAATCTTCCGACTTACTCGCTTATTTTTGTATTCTGGACACTACTTATAATCTTAATATTGAATAACTACGGCCTATATGGAACCGACAGAGAGCTTTCCATCCCAAGAGAAATTATTTTAGTCTTGAGGGCCATATTTTTTGCATCTTTGCCACCGCTCGCTGCTATATTCTTCCTGAAGGTTATGATTTTCTCTAGATTAATTTTTGGCATCTCCGCTGTCACCATATTTATATGTTTAAGCCTATGGAGAATAATCAAAAGATTATATGTCAGACAACTCATTCTCGAAGGTTATAATAACCTCAATGTTCTGATAGTCGGAGCGGGGAAAACCGGAGCTATGTTGGTTGATGAAATAAAGAATCATCCCTTTTTAGGCTTAAATATCGTTGGTTTTCTCGATGACTACAGAAACAAGACAGATGTCATAAACGGATACCATATCTTAGGAGAAACAACTGATTTTGAAAAAATAGTAAAGAAAAAATTCATTGACGAAGTATATATTACTATTCCTTCCCAAAAGCAAAAGGTTGTCGAAGTAACTTCTGAAGCAAAGAGGCTCGGCGTCACCGTAAGGATGGTGCCGGAATTATTCGATCTTTCCATTAGTACCATTGAAATGCATCATATTGGCTCAGTGCCACTTCTTCAATATCACATTAAAGAAATTCATGGTACAGATTTGATTATAAAGCGAGCTCTTGATTTATGCTTATCTGGGTTGGCCTTGTTGCTATGCTGCCCGCTATTTTTGATTTTAAGCGTTTTAATCAAACTGGATAGCCCTGGACCGATCTGGTATATATCAAAACGATGCGGGAGGAAAGGAAGGTTATTTAATTTCTATAAATTTCGCTCGATGGTGCAAAACGCAGATACCATGCTGGGATCTCTAAAAGACAAGAACGAGAAGAAAGGACCAATTTTTAAAATGGCCGATGACCCGCGCGTTACAAAATTAGGAAGACTTATGCGCAAACTAAGCCTAGATGAACTGCCCCAGCTTTGGAATGTATTTAAGGGAGACATGAGCCTGGTTGGGCCTCGCCCACCTACGCCCGAAGAAGTAGAACAATACAAAGATTGGCAGCTAAAAAGGCTGCAAATCAAACCAGGCATTACCTGCCTTTGGCAAATAAGAGGAAGAAGCAACTTAAGTTTTTATAAATGGGTTAAGCTAGACCTCTGGTATATCAATAACTGGAGCTTTGGCTTAGATCTAAAAATTCTATGGCTGACGATACCAGTAGTTTTAAAAAGAAAGGGCGCCTATTAATGTATATTGTGAGAAACGAGAAAGGTTTTAATTGAATATACTTTTCATTTATTCACGACAGGATTACTACTCGACTGATAAACCCATTCAAAACCAAGAACAGATTCAATTTGGTATCTCGTATATCTCATCATTATTAAAACAATATGGCCATAATACTAAGCTATTTGTAATAACGAAAAAAACAAAGAAATATAAATTAGAAAAATTTCTAAAAGATTTTTTGCCTTCCTTGATCTGTTTTACTGCGGTTTATTCGGAATATAGATTTATTGCAGAAATTGCAGAATATATAAAGAATCGATTCCCGGAAATATTCTTGTTAATTGGCGGTGCTCACCCCTCTCTTAATCCCGTTGAATGCATCAAGGATTCCTTCGATGCTTTATGCATAGGGGAAGGGGAATATCCTACTCTTGAGTTAGTTGAACAGTTGCAAAATGGCCAGGAACCATCTATGATTTCTAATCTATGGATTAAACATGGCGATAGCTTAGAAAAAAATTCTACACGTCCCTTTTTGCACCATCTCGATATTTTGCCACCTCCTGATCGAAAAATGTGGGAAGGATGGATAGCTGAGCCAGAAATAAACTCGTCCGTGCTTGTTGGTAGAGGCTGCCCATTCGAATGCACTTACTGTTGTAACCATGCGCTTAAAAAAATCGCTTCTGGACCATATGTTAGATTAAGATCGCCAGAAAATATTCTGAATGAAATTGAAAAAATTGTTAATAATTACCCGGGCATGAAAGAAATCTATCTTGAAGTTGAGTCCATAACTTTGAATAGAAACTTTTGTATTGAACTCTGTTCGGCATTGGAACATTTTAACTCGACCCTAGAATCTCCCTTGGAATTTGGAACCAATATAAGGATAGCTAAGAATATTGATTTTAATGAGATATTTAACTTGTTCAAAAAATGCAATTTTAAGTTTATAAATATCGGGGTAGAATCAGGAAGCGAAAGAATACGCAGCCAAATGCTTAAGAGGGAATATTCAAACGAGGACGTGATTAAAGTTACTAAACTAGCGCGTAAATACGATCTGAAAATCTGTTTCTTCAATTTACTTGGTATTCCAGGAGAGACGATTGAGGATTTCAATCAAACGATAGAAATTAATCGTCAGTGTTTGCCTGACTGGCATTTTCTTAGTATATTTTTCCCTTATCCTGGAACTGAATTATATAATTTATCTAAAGACATGGGATTGCTAAAGGAGCCTTTTGATACTACAATGGAAAGAAATAAAGCAGTTTTAGATCTTCCTGGATTCAATAAAAAACAAATACAAAAAAGTTATGTGTGGTTTGACTACAATGTATATAAAGGTAAAAAACCCTTGCATAAAATACTACCTAGAGTTATGGTATCCAAAATTAAAACTAATTCTGAACTAAATTATTTTTATAGAATTTTGACCAGCAATACTGTTTTGAAACAGCTAAAAAATAGTCTAAAAAGGTACTAAAAAATGGAATTTAAAATAGATATAAATAAAATTTATAATTCTTTTGATATGGCTACTTTGTTTTCCTTATGCGCCCTGATATTCTTTCTGCCAATTTCTAAAGCCAGCATTCAAATTTTTGTTAGTTTATCAATTCTCTGTTTTTTCGCCACACTCATAACAAAAAAACTCCAAAACTTCCACAAGACTGAATTGGATATACCATTATTTATTTTTTTTATATGCTTGTGCTTATCGGTAATCTTTGCTGTTGATTTTCGAACAAGCTTGATTACCTTAATCAAAAAGTATGCTGAGTGGTTTTTATTATTTTTTGCAATAGTTACTACATTAAATACGAAAAAAAGAATCAAGATTTTTTTGATAATTTTACTTCTATCGGCTATCAGTGTTTGTTTTGATGGCATTTACCAGCAAATAACTGGGGCTGACTTATTTAGGGGGCATAATTACGATTACAAAATGAGCGCTTCTTTCAATCATTACAACAATTTTGCTGGTTATCTTGGAGTTTTGCTACCGTTAACCTTATGTTTGTCAATTTGCGGCAAAGACAAAAAAAATAGGCTAATTTTTGGTTTTATAACGATACTTCTTGGTTATTGTTTAATCATGACCTTATCCAAAGGCGGATGTTCTGCTTCTTTATTGGCATGCATCCTTATTTTACCTTTTTGTTTTCTGAAGCTTAAGCTAAAAAAACTCCCACGGATTACTCTGGAAATAGGGATCCTCTTAATTTTAGCAACCCTATTTATTATACAGGTTACTATACCCAAGTATTGGATATCAGAAAGGATACCGAGCGTAGCGGGTTGGAATGCAGGAAGATTTGGGATATGGCACTACGCATTTTTATTATTCAAAGATAGACCTTGGCTAGGATATGGCCCAGGCAGTTTTATGACAGAGCATATTAAAATTAATCCGAGCCTACTACCCACCTATGCACATAATTGCTATTTGCAAATGCTTGTAGAGATTGGAGTGATAGGATTAGCCTCATTTCTATTAATCATAGCTGTTTTTTTAAAAACAACTCTTAAACACGTCCTTAAAAATAGGGATTTCTTATTACTGGGGGTCGCTTGCGGGTTATTTGCTTATCTTCTTCATGCAAGCATTGATACTCATTTTTACTCGATGCAATTATCAGATTTCTTCTGGATAATGATTGGATTAGCTATTGCTATAGCAAAAAATGGACCTATTGAAATTTAAGTTTTTTTCCTTTGACTGAGAAAAAAATATAAATATAATACTCTATATTAATGAAAGGATAAGCCATGAATAAAACAACAATCAAAGATTGTAATTTCAATAATAAAAAGGTGCTTATTAGAGTGGATTTTAATGTCCCTTTAGATAAAAACCTAAATATTACCGATGATACGAGAATCACTGCAGCGATACCAACAATAAAGTATATCCTGGATAAAAATCCCAAGAAAGTAATCTTGATGAGCCATCTGGGTAGGCCAGACGGAAAAGTAAAAGAAGAGCTACGGCTGACTCCTGTTGCAAAAAGGCTAGAGAAGCTCCTGGGGCAAAAAGTTTTAAAATTAGATGATTGCATAGGGAGTGATGTCGAAAGCAAAATCAATTCATCTGGCGAGAAAATTATAATGCTCGAGAACTTAAGATTTCACGCCGAAGAAGAAAAAAACGATGATAATTTCGCTAAAAGCCTGGCAAAATTAGCCGATGTTTACGTTAGTGACGCTTTCGGAACTGTTCATCGCGCGCACGCCTCAACAGCCGGAATAACAAAATACCTGCCTTCTGCAGCGGGACTTTTGTTAGAAAAAGAGATAAATTATCTCGGTAAAACTTTAGAATCTCCTGCTAGGCCCTTTGCAGTTATCTTGGGAGGAGCTAAGGTATCTGATAAAATCGGAGTTATTGAGAATTTACTTCCCAAAGCTCAAGCAATCCTGATTGGCGGAGGAATGGCTTACACGTTTCTTAAAGCTAACGGAATCAATATCGGAAAATCAAAGCTCGAGGCAGATAAGATGGACCTTGCCAAGCAGTTAATAGACAAAGCCGAAAAATTAAATGTAAAAATATTATTACCGGTTGATCACGTTATCACTGACAGTATCGACCCTGTCGGTCAAGTTAAAAAGGTAAAAGACATCCCAGAAGGTTTTATCGCAGTGGATATCGGAGATGAAACCATCAAAATATTTGAGAATGCCCTAAAAGATGCTAAAACTATCTGCTGGAACGGCCCTTTAGGAATTTCCGAGATTGACGCCTTTGCCAACGGTACAAGATCTATCGGAGAATTCATTTCTAAGCTAAAAGCAACGACTATAATCGGTGGAGGAGATACTGCCGCAGCAATGTCTAAATTCGGATTAGAAAACAAAATGACACACATCTCAACCGGAGGCGGGGCTTCACTGGAATACATGGAAGGAAAGGTTTTGCCAGGCATAGCTGCATTAACCGACAAAAAATAAGATGAGAAAAATTATTATTGCTGGAAATTGGAAAATGAACAAAAATATTTCCGAGGCTATTGAATTAGCTAATGGTCTTAATCGTAATCTATACGAAATAGATACGGTTGAAATCGTGATTTGCCCGCCGTTTACGGCTTTAGGTGAAGTGTACGAGATTATAGCCGAAACCAATATAGCTTTAGGCGCTCAAGATGTCTATTGGCAGGAAAAAGGGGCTTTTACCGGCGAAGTATCGTGCTCGATGCTTAAAGATGCCGGCTGCCAATATGTTATCGTTGGGCATTCCGAAAGAAGAAAATATTTTAACGAAACTAACTCGGAAATAAATAAGAAAATAACGTCATTATTAAAAAACGATTTAATCCCTATTGTTTGTGTAGGCGAAACGCTAGAGCAGAGAGAAAAAAACGAAACTTTTGAAGTAATTAAAATCCAAGTACATGAATGTTTAAGAAGCATTTCATTGACTGACCCTGCAAGGCTTGTTATCGCCTATGAACCAGTGTGGGCAATTGGGACAGGAAAAAATGCCACGCCCGCGCAAGCCCAAGAGGTTCATGAATTCATCAGGAAACTACTAAAGGAAATATTCGATAATGATACTGCCGAGAAAATACGGATACAGTATGGCGGCAGCGTCACCGCAGATAATATCAAGGATTTAATTAATCAAAAAGATATTGACGGCGCTTTAGTCGGAGGGGCCAGCCTCGATATTGACTCTTTTACAAAAATCGTAAAAACCTCATCACAAGCCAAGAAAGGAAACTAAATGTTTGGCACGCTCTTAATTATCCATGTTTTAGTCGGAATTTTATTAGTAATCATCATACTTATGCAATCTGGCCGCGGTGGCGGATTAACCGAAACATTCTCGGGAGTTGAATCGATATTCGGAACGAAAACCAACGTTTTTCTTGTTCGCGGAACGGTCATACTTTCTGTGATTTTCTTGATTACAAGCTTAAGCCTGTCTTATCTTTCTAAAAAAAGAGGCGAATCGTTATTGCAGAACGAAATAACTTCCAAGCAGGCCCCAAGGACTATAACAATACCCAAAGAAGAAACCAAGACAACCACCGAAACAGCAAAACAAGCCTCTGAACCGACCAAACCAGCACAAGAAGCGGCTGTTGTCCCGGCTGCAGCAACAGTAACTCCAGAATCCGTAACCGTAACGCCAACACCACCAATACCGCAAGATATTGAAAAAACAGGACAAGAAACAAAACAACAATAATCTTACTTTCCTTAATAATCTTAAAAAACTACCGTTTGTAGCGGTAGTTTTTTTATTCATCTTTGTCTGTATTAGCGGCTTTGCCGAATCCGATAAATATGGCGGACAGATTGTCCTTGCCACCACTTCTGATCCGCGATCATTTAATCCTGTCCTAGCAAAAGAAACATCGACCACCGCAATCACCGGAATTATTTTTGAGGGTCTTACCCGCACTAACGGAGAAACCTTAGAAATTGAACCAAATTTGGCAGAAAGTTGGGAGATACGGCAGGACGGTTTATCATGGGTCTTTCGTTTAAGAAATGATGTTTTTTGGACCGATGGCAAAAAATTCACCGCTGATGATGTAATCTTTACTTTTAACGAGCTTATTTATAATCCTAATATCCCAAACTCTTCCCGCGATATTTTTACCATTGAAGGTAAAACATTCCAGCTGAAGAAAATAGACGATTATACTGTTGAATTTATTTTGCCGGTAAAATTTGCGCCTTTTTTAAGGAGCATGTCGCAAGAGATCCTCCCTAAGCATGCCTTAGAGAATGCCGTTAAACAAAATAAATTTAATTTTACCTGGGGCACTGACACCTCACCCAAGGACATAATCGGAACCGGACCTTATCAACTCAAAGAATATTTTCCTGGCGAGAGAATCGTCTTAGAAAAGAATCCGCGCTATTGGAGAGTCTCAAAAGACGACGATAGGCTTCCGTATATTGAAAAGATCATATATTTGATTGTCCAGAGCCAGGATACTGACTTACTGAAATTTCAAGACGGCGAGATAGATTATTACGGATTAAGAGGAAGCGACTATCCTTTATTAAAGCCTCAGGAAAAAACAGGTAATTTTACCATTTACGACACGGGAGCCTCATTCGGCAGTAATTTCCTGGTGTTTAACTTAAACACCTCGATTAATCCTAAAACCGGCAGAACATATATCGATAAAAACAAACTTTCATGGTTTTTAAATATAGATTTCCGTAAAGCGGTTGCTCATGCAATAGACAAGCAAAAAATCATCGAGATATTAATGAATGGTTTGGGCTACGAACAAAATTCATCGATGAGTCAAAGTAGCGGATATTTTTACAACCCTAATGTCACAAAATATAATTATGACTTGGACAAGGCAAAAGAAATACTAAAGAATGCCGGTTTCTTCGATCGCAATAATGACGGCATAATCGAGGATAAAGACGGCAATAAGGTAGAGTTTAATCTTTTCACGAATTCGGGAAGCACTGAACGCATCCAGATCGCAAGCATTATAAGGAAAGACTTACAAAACTTAGGCATGAAGGTTAACTTCATGGCATTAGAATTTAACAACTTAGTCAGCAAGCTCACTTCTACATTTGATTGGGATGCGATAATAATCGGTTTAACCGGAGGAATTGAGCCGCATTTCGGAAAGAATGTTTGGGATTCATCGGGCCAACTTCATATGTGGCATCCAAAACAGGCTAAGCCGGATACCGAATGGGAGAAAAGGGTGGATGGGATATTCAATCAAGGAGTACAAGAGCTAAACGATAAAAAAAGAAAAGTACTTTATGATGAATGGCAATATATTATCTCAGAAGAACTCCCTGTTATTTATACGGTTTTACCTGCATCGATTTTTGCGGTAAGAAATAAATTCGGGAATTTAAAGCCGACTCCTTATGGGGGAGCCTTTCACAATCTGGAAGAAATCTACATAAAAAAAGAGTGTAGGAAATGATAAATTACATCTTAAGAAGAATCCTGGTCGCTATTCCACTACTTTTAGTCATGTCGCTGGTGACTTTCTTAGCAATTAATCTGGCGCCGGGAAACTTTTTCGATAGCTTGAAGCTTGATCCGCAATTCTCTGAAGAAACCATCCAGCATTATGAATCTCTGTATCATTTGGACAAGCCGGTCATTGTGCAATATTTTTATTGGCTAAAAAACCTACTAAAATTCGATTTGGGATATTCATTTTTCTATAATTGCTCAGTCAAGAAAATCATTGCCGGAAGATTGTTAAATACGCTGCTTCTATCGGTAGTAAGCCTTATTTTTACCTGGATTATCGCCATACCTCTGGGAATTATCGCTGCCGTTAAACGCAACAGATTCGCGGATCGGTTTTTCTCATTAATTTCATTTGTGGGGTTATCTATCCCAAGTTTTTTCTTTGCATTGCTATTGCTTTATTTCGCTAGCCAAACAGGAATCCTGCCTCTTGGCGGAATGCGTTCGGCAAATTTTGATTCCCTGAATACTTTAGAAAGGTTATTCGATATCGCAAAACACATCATAATTCCTACCTTAGTAATTTCTGCCTCTGCTTTCGCCGGCTTACAAAGAATAATGCGTGGCAGCCTACTTGATGTATTAAGGCAGCAGTATATACTGACCGCCAGAGCCAAAGGCTTACCGGAAAACAAAGTAATCTATTTTCATGCTCTTCGTAACGCCATCAATCCTCTAATTACTGTTTTCGGATATGAATTCTCCGGACTTTTAAGTGGTGCTGCTTTAACCGAGATTATCTGCAGCTGGCCGGGTTTAGGCTCGCTTTTACTTGCCGCGGTAAGGGCGCAGGATATTTATCTAGTTATGGCGAGCATGATGATGGGAGGAATCCTTTTATTGGCAGGAAATTTAGTCTCCGATATTTTACTGGCGTGGGCAGATCCACGCATACGCTATGAATAATAATATAGGAATAAATAAATCAAAAAGCGAATTCTGGCTATCAATCCAAAGACTCAAGAAAAACTCTTTGGCCTTAATTTGCCTCTGGATTATAGTATTGCTTTATCTGGGGGCTATATTCGCTGATTTTATCTCCCCGTATTCTTACGATAACGAGGCAAGGGACTATTCATACGCTCCGCCGACAAAAATCCATTTTATTTCGCCTTCGGGAAAACTGGGATGTCCATTTATTTATGGCATGTCGTCCTCTTTCGACGAGTACAAAAGAAGGATTTACTCTGAAGATAAAAAAGAAATTTATCCTTTGAAATTCTTCGTTCGCGGAGATAAATACCGATTTTTAGGTTTTATCCCAGCTTCAATTCATCTTTTTGGCGTTGATTCTAAAGCAAGAATATTTTTGTGGGGCGCTGATTACAGAGGAAGAGACTTGTTTAGTAGGGTATTCTACGGCTCAAGAGTATCTTTATCCATAGGATTTCTGGGTGTATTGATTTCATTTTTCATCGGGCTCATTGTCGGCGGCATCTCTGGATATTACGGAGGAAAAATCGATAATCTAATTATGCGGGCTTGCGAAATGATAATGATGATCCCCGGATTCTATTTAATGTTGGCATTGAGAGCCGCTTTCCCGCCAAACCTGAATTCTCTCCAAGTCTATATTTTAATCGTTTTAATTTTTTCTTTTATCGGCTGGGCGGGTATGGCGAGAGTTATCCGGGGCATGAGCATATCATTAAGAGAAAGGGAATATGTCCTGGCTGCAAAATCCCTGGGCATCTCTGATTTAAAGATTATCTTAAGGCATATCCTGCCGCATACGATGTCTTATACGATTGTGGCAGCCAGCATGTCTATCCCGGGATTTATCCTCGGGGAATCAGGCTTAAGCCTTATCGGTTTGGGTATCCAAGATCCACACGCCAGCTGGGGAAATCTTTTATCCGAAGCGATGGGAATTATGCAGATAAAATTTTATCCCTGGATTTTGCTTCCCGGGTTGTTCATATTTATTACGGTTATTGCTTTTAATGTGCTTGGCGATGGCTTAAGGGACGCGCTGGACCCGATGCTAAAAGAAGAAGGCTTAAAAAATGAGTAGGGATATTTTACAAATAGAAAACCTAAGAATTTATTTTCCTGCTGAGTCGGGAACAAACAGAGTCGTAGATGGATTAAACTTAACAGTTAGCGAATCGGAAATTTTGGCTTTGGTCGGAGGATCGGGCTGCGGCAAAACCATCACTGGCCTGACAATCCTAAGATTGCAGCCACCACAGGCGACTATTGCAGGAGGAAAAATATTCTGGCAAGGTAAAGATATCTTTGAGCTTTCGGAAAACCAGATGCGCACGATAAGAGGAAAAGAAATTTCTATGGTTTTTCAAGAGCCATTAACCAGCCTTAATCCGCTTTTCACTATAGGATTTCAAATTGCTGAAGTCTTAAAACTTCATACTGAAATAAAGCAAAACTACAAAAGCCGGACAATCGAACTCTTTAGGCAGGTTGGTATCAGCCAAGCGGAAAAAATTATCGATGATTATCCTCATCAACTTAGCGGCGGACTAAGGCAGAGAGTAATGATTGCTCAGGCGATTGCCGCTAGTCCCAAGCTGATTATCGCCGACGAGCCAACCAGTAATTTAGATGTAACACTTCAGGCTCAGATTTTAGAGCTTTTTAAAGAATTAAAACAGCGCTTAAATCTTTCAATTCTACTTATAACCCATGATATCGCTGTTGTTTCAGAGCTGGCTGACCGAGTCGCAATCATTCATGATGGAAAAATAGTTGAGGAAGGAAACCCTAAGAACATTATCAGTAATCCTACGGATTCATATACAAAGAAATTAATTGAGGCAGTGGGTGTCTAAATGCAAGAGACGATACTGGAATTAAAGAACATAAAGAAACATTACCCCATAAAAAGAGGGTTCTTGAAGCGTTCGGCAGGATTTGTCAGGGCGGTTGATAACGTTGATTTGTCGATAAGAAAAGGAGAAAATCTCGGCCTCGTCGGTGAATCCGGATGCGGAAAGACGACCCTAGCCAGAGTAATCCTCAAATTAATCGAAGCTGACTCTGGCAGAATAATCTTTCGCAGTAATGATATTACAGCTTTATCTAATAGAAGAATGCGCAGCATTCGAAAAAACCTACAAATTGTTTTCCAAGACCCTTTCAGCAGCCTTGACCCAAGATTCACCGTCAGAAATATAATTAAAGAAGCCTTTATCTTTTTTCCTGACTGGGATAAAAACAAGATTGAATCAAGGATAGAAGAATTAATAGCTACTGTGATACTGCCAAAGGATAGCCTGGGCCGCTATCCTTATGAATTCTCCGGAGGGGAAAGGCAACGCATCGCCATAGCCAGAAGCTTGGTCTCTAACCCCGAGCTTTTAATTCTCGATGAGGCGGTTTCAAGTCTCGATGTTATTGTCCAGGCCCAGATCCTGGAATTGCTCAAAGACTTGCAAAAACGACTTGGCTTGACTTATCTTTTTATTTCGCATAATTTACGCATCATAAGAAAAATCTGTAGCCAGGTCGCGGTCATGTACCTGGGCAAAATCGTAGAAAAGGCATCTACTGAAGAACTGTTTAACAATCCGCTTCATCCTTATACTGATCTTTTATTGACCGCCGCAATAAAATTTAAAGCTGAGGTTAAAAAAGAAATTTCTGCTTCAACTGATTCTTTTGGCGGATGCTGTTTTTATCCACGCTGTAATTTACGACAGCATATTTGCAAACAGCAAGAACCACCTCTGAAAGAACTCTCCCCCGGACATTTTGTTGCCTGTCATTTTCCGATAAATAAAAAGCCTTGATAAAAGGTCGGGCTTGCTGTAATATTAGTTATTCATTTGGAGGATAGATGTCGCAAGCATCAAAAACACCGAAAAATATTTTGAATTCGATAGGGAATACTCCTTTGGTGGAAATAAAAAAGCTGAACCAACCGAATGCGGCTAGAATCTTGGCTAAACTGGAATCCTTTAATCCCGGGGGAAGCGTAAAGGACAGAATTGCACTTGCTATGATTGATGACGCCGAGAAAAAAGGCAGGTTAAAACCAGGAGCCACGATTATTGAGCCAACCAGCGGGAATACCGGTATCGGCTTGGCATTAGTCGCCGCGGCAAAAGGATATAAGGTCATTTTAACCATGCCTGAAAATATGAGCGAGGAAAGAAAACAAATACTTAAATCTTATGGCGCAGAGCTGGTACTCACGCCTGCACCAGAAAGAATGCCAGGGGCAATTAAAAAAGCTGAAGAATTGTCGAAGAATACGCCAAACAGTTTTATGCCACAGCAGTTCACAAATGAAGCTAACCCAGAAATCCATCGCAAGACAACAGCCAAAGAGATTATTGATGCGACAGAAGGAAAAATTGACGCCTTTGTGGCTGGTGTGGGAACAGGAGGGACTATCACGGGTGTGGGAGAGGTTTTAAAGAAATCCAATCCCAATATAAAGATCGTGGCTGTTGAACCGGCTAAAAGCCCGGTGCTTTCCGGAGGCACTGCCGGCCCACACAAAATTCAAGGTATCGGCGCAGGATTTATCCCTGAGATACTGAATCGTAAAGTGATTGACCAAATTATTACTGTAGATGACAATGATGCTTTTAAAACCGCCAAAGCGCTCAACAAAGAAGAAGGAGTCTCTGCTGGTATTTCATCAGGCGCGGCAATGTGGGCAGCTTTAAAAATCTCTCAAACATTAGGCAAAGGTAAAACTGTAGTCGTCATTTTCCCCGACGGATGGGAAAAATACGTTTCCATGGAAAAGGATTTCAATGTCTGAGAATAAAAAAGAGTGGCGAGAATACTCGCAAACATTCAAACAGTTATTATGTTTAGATTCTAGCCCGGTTGCTGTAACGCTTACCAAAAACCCGCAAACTCCTTCCCAAAAAAAGGTTAGGATCTGCCGCGCAATTCTAGATGCTTCAAAAGGCACGGCTACTTGCTTAGGCGCCGAAAACAATGCCTGTTTTGGCGCATCGTGGCATTTAGGCTTCCATAAAATTAAAGATCCCAAAGTCTCCGGTATGGTAAAGAAATTCGTGGTAGAAGGAGAGAAGCTTTTTTCTTCCTACGAAGCCCTGGATAATCTAATGAGCCAATTTGTTGACGTTCCGGATAACTCCGATTCATTTTTCCTGCTTTCTCCATTAGAAAATAGCGAGCATAAGCCAGACCTGGTTTTATTTGTCGTCAACGCAGAAGCTGCCTGCAGATTACTTACTTTCTTAACTTTCCTAGAAGGCAAGATGCCTAAAATTAAAATCGGAGGCCCTACCTGCAGAATGATCATCATGGAGCCATTGTTAACTGGAGAACCGAATATCTCTTTTTATGATTATACTGCCAGGAAAATGTGCAATGTGGAAAAAGACAAATTAATCATCAGCTTTCCTTATAATATTATACCTAGGATTATCGACAGTATTGATAAGTGCAGCGCCGGCACGGCAAAAATAGAATTCCCGCCTGAATTCCGAGAGTTCCTGCAAAAAAGGTTAACCCCCGCAAAAAATAAAACCATTTGATCCCTATCGCCGCTCAGATAAAGAAAAATTTTTTTAATAAAAATTTTTCTTGACAAACAATTTCTTTTACGTTATATTAGCACTTCCAACCAAAGAGTGCTAATAAATAAGAAGGAGGATTTAGCATGGACATAAAACCATTGGGGGATAGGGTCTTAATCAAACAGTTAGAAGCTGAAGAAAAAACCAAGGGTGGTATAGTCTTACCTGATACTGCCAAAGAGAAACCGCAAGAAGGCAAAGTCATTGCCGTTGGCCCAGGAAAAGTATTAGAAAGCGGCAAAATACAGGAGCCTGGCGTAAAAGTCGGCGATAAGGTCCTTTACGGAAAATATTCCGGAACAGAAGTCTCCACAAAATCCGGCGAAGAATACATCATCATCAAAGAAGAGGATATTTTAGCAATTATAAAATAAGCCAATCTATTTAAGGAGGTTGTCATGGCAAAGCAGTTGCAGTTTAGCGAAGATGCGCGCAAGTCCATACTAAAAGGCGTGGAAAAACTCGCCAGCGCAGTCAAAGTCACCCTAGGACCAAAAGGAAGAAATGTCGTAATAGACAAAAAGTTTGGCTCGCCAACCATCACCAAAGACGGAGTTTCCGTAGCTAAAGAAGTAGAGCTCGAAGACCCCTATGAAAACATGGGCGCACAACTGGTTAAAGAAGTCGCAGAGAAGACATCCGATATGGCCGGCGATGGAACAACCACAGCCACGGTTTTAGGCGAAGCGATATACCGTGAAGGCTTAAAAAATGTGGCAGCGGGCGCAGACCCCATGGCCTTGAAACGAGGAATAGAGAAAGCCGTAGAAGAAGTTATCAAAAGCCTAAAAAGCTTCTCAAAGTCGATAAAAGATAAGAAAGAAGTTGCCCAAGTTGCATCGATAGCTGCTAACTGCGATAATACAATTGGCGATTTAATCGCCGAGGCAATGGATAAAGTAGGCAAAGACGGCGTAATCACTGTAGAAGAAGCAAAATCTATTGAAACTACACTGGAAGTCGTTGAAGGTATGCAATTTGATCAAGGCTATCTTTCTCCTTATTTCATTACCGATGCCGATAGAATGGAGTGCATACTTGACGATGCGTATATTTTGATTTATGAAAAGAAAATCTCTAATCTAAAAGATATTCTTCCTTTATTAGAGAAAATCGCCAAAACCGGCAGGCCTCTTTTAATAATCGCTGAAGATGTTGAAGGCGAAGCTTTAGCTACTTTGGTTGTCAACAAAATAAGAGGAACGCTGGTATGTTGCGCAGTCAAAGCCCCCGGCTATGGCGACAGACGCAAAGCAATGCTTGATGATATCGCAGTTATAAGCGGCGGCAAACCTATTACCGAGGATCTCGGTATAAAACTAGATAGCATTGACCTTGAAGACTTAGGCCGTGCAAAAAGAGTCAAGATTGATAAAGAAAACACAACTATAGTTGAAGGCGCGGGCAAAACCACAGCTATCAACGCTAGAGTTTCCCAAATCAGAAAAGAAATCGAGAAATCAGATTCTGATTACGATAAAGAGAAGCTCCAGGAAAGGCTAGCAAAGCTAGCCGGTGGAGTTGCCGTAATAAACGTCGGCGCAGCAACTGAAACGGAAATGAAGGAAAAGAAAGCCAGGGTTGAAGACGCTCTTCACGCCACTCGTGCTGCGGTAGAAGAAGGCATCGTCCCCGGCGGTGGAGTAGCATTAATCCGCACTATTCCAGTATTGGATGGAATGAAATTGAAAAACGAAGACGAGCAAACCGGTGCCAACATTGTAAAACACGCTATGGGAGAACCGATAAGACAACTCGCAATCAACGCGGGATTATCCGGAGAAGTCGTTTTAGAAGAAATTAAAAAGAGAGCAAAAGACAATATTGGTTACGATGTCAATCAAGAAGAATATGTAGACATGATTAAGGCTGGCGTTATCGATCCAACAAAGGTTACAAGAACCGCTTTGCAAAATGCTGCTAGTATTGCAGCGCTACTTTTGACAACCGAAGCCTTAGTAGCAGAGAAGCCTGAAGAAAATAAACCTGCAATGCCACCGATGCCTCCAGGCGGCGGATACGGTGGAGGAATGTATTAAAAATTAAAGCCACAACTTTTTACACAGCATTAAATTACACTAAAAAACCAGGTGGCTCTTTGCGCGCTTTTTAAGGCGCGCAAAGAGCCATTTTTTTAATTGACAACCTAAGCTTTTATCTATAAAATAGGAGCTCTAACCAGAAAGGAAATAATCATGGGAGAATGGATAGGAATCCAACGCAAAGCCAGGCGTTGTTACGGTTTTGACGAAATTGCTTTAGTGCCGGGTGAAGTAACCATAAATCCTAACGAAGTAGATACAACTTGGCAAATTGCCGATAAAAAGTTTCGCGTCCCGATAATTGCCGCAGCCATGGACGGCGTAGTTGATGTCAAATTCGCCATTGAAATGGGCCGATTAGGCGGTCTAGGGGTGCTAAACCTTGACGGTGTCCAAACCCGCTATGACGATCCGGAAAAAGTCTTAAATGAAGTTGCCAAGGCACCGCCCGAAGAAGCCACCAAATTAGTCCAAAGTGTTTATCTAAAACCCATCAAAGATAATCTTATCGCCAAAAGAATCAAAGAAATAAAATCCAAGAAGGTCCCTGCGATTGTAAGCTGCATTCCTCAGCATGCGGAGAAATACGCCAATATAGCAGAAGAGGCAGGATGCGACTTCTTCGTAGTCCAATCCACAGTAACATCCACAAAACATATCTCAAAAGAATACAAAGCTTTAGATTTAACTAAATTCTGCAAATCTACCAAGATGCCTGTTATCATCGGAAACAGCGTGACTTATGATGTTACTTTGGATCTTATGGATACAGGTGCTGCGGGATTATTAATCGGTATTGGCCCAGGCGCTGCCTGCACCACAAGAGGAGTTCTGGGAATCGGCGTTCCGCAAGTCACAGCAACTATTGACGCTGCCGCAGCCAGGGATTTCTATTACAAGAAAAAAGGCCGCTACGTATCTGTGATCACCGACGGAGGAATGCAATCCGGTGGCGATATCTGCAAGGCATTTGCCTGCGGAGCAGATGCGGTAATGGTAGGATCTGCATTCGCCAGGGCTTTTGAGGCTCCGGGCAAAGGTTATCACTGGGGAATGGCAACGCCGCACGTAAACTTGCCTAGAGGGACAAGAATAAAAGTCGGGACAACCGGAACCCTGGAAGAAATATTATTTGGCCCAGCAAGAGTCGATGATGGCTCGCAGAATCTTATGGGTGCATTAGCAACATCGCTCGGTTCTTTGGGCGCCAAAAACATAAAAGAGATGCACAAGGTAGAAATAATCATAGCTCCATCTATAAAAACCGAAGGAAAGCTCCTGCAAACCTTCCAAAGAGTAGGAATGGGTAAATAATGAGAAGAAAAAATTTTATTTTGATTTTAGATTTCGGTTCGCAATATACTCAACTTATCGCCCGGCGCGTCAGAGAAATGAAGGTCTTCAGCCAAATCGTACCCTACAATATCTCAGCGACCGAAATTGACAAACTGACACCAAAAGGATTAATTTTGTCCGGTGGGCCCGCCAGCGTTTACGAAAAAAGCAGCCCAGATTTAGCCAAAAATATTTTCAAATTAGGAATTCCTATATTGGGTATTTGTTATGGCATGCAAATCATTTCCGAGCTTTTAGGCGGGAAAGTAAAGTTTGCAACCGAACGTGAATATGGCAGCACCGAGCTTTTTATCGACAGCCACAAAGACCTTTTTGATAGTTTACCTTCTAATCTGACTTGCTGGATGAGCCATGGCGACCAAATCAAAAAACTCCCCCAGGGATTTGTCACTATAGCGCATACCCTTAACACTCCCGTTGCAGCAATAGCCAATAGGCATAAAAAGATTTACGGAGTTCAGTTCCACCCAGAAGTCGAGCATACACAACGAGGAAACCAAATTTTAAACAATTTTGTCTTTAAGATCTGCGGATGCTTCCCCAGGTGGACCATGGATTCATTCATTGATGAATCCATCCAGAAGATAAAAGAGACCGTAGGAAACAAAAATGTTATCTGCGGCCTAAGCGGTGGAGTAGATTCTTCGGTCACGGCAGTTTTAATTCATAAAGCTATTAAGAACCAGTTGAAATGCATCTTCATTGATAATGGCCTCTTAAGGAAAGATGAGCCGGAACAAGTAAAAAGGACTTTTAGAAGCCAATTCCGCATCAGCTTAAAATATGTTAATGCCACAAAGAGATTTCTCGATAAACTAAAAGGAATCACCGATCCGGAACAAAAAAGAAAGATTATCGGCCATGAGTTTATTAAGGTTTTTGAAAAAGAGGCCGGAGGAATAAAAAAGGTCAAATTCTTTGCCCAAGGCACGCTTTATCCTGACGTGATAGAATCAGTTTCGCCAACAGGTGCTCCTTCGGCAAGGATAAAATCGCATCATAATGTCGGAGGATTGCCTAAAGATTTGAAATTCCAGCTTATTGAGCCTTTAAGAGATCTTTTTAAGGACGAAGTAAGGACTCTGGGAAAACAACTTGGTATACCTGATCATATTCTCTATAGACAGCCTTTCCCCGGACCAGGACTTGCGATAAGGATTATCGGAGAAGCAACCAAAGACCGCTTAGATGTTCTAAGAAATGCTGATGAAATCGTAATGGATGAGATTAAAAAAGCGAATCTCTATAATTCCGTTTGGCAGTCATTTGCAATTTTACTCCCCATAAAAACTGTTGGCGTTATGGGAGACAAACGTTCTTACGAAAACGTGATTGCTTTTCGCTGTGTTACCAGCAAAGACGGAATGACAGCGGATTGGGTAAAATTACCTCCTGAAGTTCTGGAGAAGATTTCCAACCGGATAATAAACGAAGTTAAAGGCATAAACCGAGTTGTCTACGATATTAGCTCCAAACCACCCGCAACAATTGAATGGGAATAAATAAGTAAATACTTAAATTTCAAACATGCTGGTATCTCATTCTGATTTTGTCCATCTTCATGTCCACACGCAATACAGTCTTCTTGACGGAGCCTGTAAAATAGAGGATCTATTAAAGCAGGCCAGCCACTTCAAATATCCAGCCCTTGCAATTACCGACCACGGAAACATGTTCGGAGCAATAGAATTCTACGATGAGGCGATTAAAATAGGTATAAAGCCGATAATCGGCGTCGAAACCTATATTGCCCCCAGAAGCAGATTCGAGAAATCTTATAAGACAGGCCAGGAATCAGCCGGGCATTTAGTTTTGCTATCAAAGGATGAAGAAGGATACAGAAATCTAATGAAGCTGGTATCGATCGGATATCTGGAAGGATTTTACTATCGCCCGCGCATTGACAAAGAAATACTGTCCCAATATTCAAAAGGCTTAATTGGCTTGACATCTTGCCTTCATGGTGAAATCCCAACCATGCTACAAAACAACCAGTTCAAAGAAGCGCTAAAAGTTGCCGACGACTACAGGCAAATATTTGGAGCTGATAATTTTTATCTAGAGCTGCAAGAAAATGGGATTCCCGAACAGAAAAAAGTAAACCAAGGGCTTTTGTCTATTTCTGAAGAATTAAAAATTCCACTCGTAGCCACTAACGACGTTCATTATCTAACTAAGGATAAAGCCAGGGCACACGAGGCGCTGCTTTGTATCCAGACACAGACCAATCTTGACGATCCTAACAGAATGCGCATGCAGACCGATGAATTTTATCTTAAAAGCCCCGAAGAGATGAAGAAGGCGTTTTCATATTGCCCGGAAGCATTAACAAACACGATTAAAATCGCTGAGAGGTGTAATCTTGAGCTTAACTTCAAACAGATACATCTACCAAACTATCATCCTCCTGAAGGAAAATCTAAAGATGAATTTCTTGACGGGCTTTGCCAGGAAGGATTAAAGAAAAGATTTCCAACTGTCACCAAAGAAATCACCAAAAGGCTCGACGGAGAATTAGCTACTATAAAAAAGCTTGGATTCACTAGCTACTTTTTAATCGTATGGGATTTTATTCATTACGCCAAGCAAAACAATATCCCTGTGGGTCCAGGGAGAGGAAGCGCCGCTGGCAGCCTAGTAAGCTATCTTCTTGGGATAACCGATATTGACCCGCTAAGGTACGGACTATTCTTTGAAAGATTCCTTAACCTGGAAAGAATTGGACTGCCAGATATCGATATCGATTTTTGTTTCGAGAGACGACCCGAAGTCATAAGCTATGTAATCGAAAAATTTGGCAAGGAAAATGTCGCCCAGATAATCACTTTCGGAACTATGCAGGCGCGCGCTGTCATAAGAGATGTAGGAAGGGTAATGAATGTTCCTTACGCAGAAGTTGATAGAATCGCCAAGCTTGTCCCTCCCGATCCGCATATTCATCTTGCCGACGCTCTTAAATCAGAACCAGAATTAAATAACCTTTATAAAAACGATACCAAGGTAAAAGAAATTTTTGATATAGCCCTATCCCTTGAAGGCCTTACCAGACACGCATCGATTCACGCCGCCGGAGTTGTTATCTCAGATATTCCGCTTAATAATTATCTGCCGCTATTTAAAACTGGCGATGATCAGATTACGACAGGATATTCAATGAACTCGCTATCCAAAATCGGCCTTTTAAAAATGGATTTCTTAGGGTTAAGGACTCTAACCGTGATTAGCCACGCTCTTGAAATAATCAAAGAAAGACACAATAAAACTATAAAAATAGAAGAATTGCCTCTGGACGATAAAAATACTTTTGATTTACTCGGCAGCTCACAAACTATGGGAATTTTCCAATTGGAAAGCACCGGCATGAGAGACCTATTGAAAAAACTGCAGCCGACGAAGATTGAAGACTTAATTTCCCTGCTCGCTCTTTATCGGCCTGGCCCTATCGGCAGCGGGATGCTCGATGATTTTATGCGTAGAAAAAAGGGGGAGGTTTCTATCGTATATGACCACCCTAGCCTTGAGCCGATATTAAAAGAAACTTACGGCATCATCGTCTTCCAAGAACAAGTCATGCAGATTGCATCGCAATTGGCTGGTTTCAATTTGACTCAAGCCGACCATTTAAGAAGGGCAATGAGCAAAAAGATTCCCGAAGTCATGGAGCAACAGCGTCGAGTTTTTTCTGAAGGATGTATTAAAAAAGGGATCGCAAAAAGTCTCGCTAACCGCATCTTCGAACTCATAGAATATTTTTCAGGCTACGGTTTTAATAAAAGCCATTCGGCCGCTTATGCCATTATTTCCTATCGCACTGCTTATCTAAAAGCGAACTATCCGGTTGAATTTATGGCGGCGTTGCTGACCAGCGAGAAAGATAACACCGATAAGGTAGTAGAATACGTTAATGAGTCAAACAGAATGGGAATAAAAATCCTTCCGCCCAACATAAACGAAAGCTACGCCCAATTCAAAGTCATTGATGACAAAACAATTTCGTATGGACTTCTATCGGTAAAAAATGTCGGCATGACCGCTATCGATTCAATTGTCGAAGCCAGAAAAGAAGGAAAATTCATTTCTTTGTTTGATTTCTGTGAACGAATCGATTTACGCTTAGCTAACAGAAAAGTCATAGAAAGTTTAATTAAATGTGGGGCTTTCGATAGCTTTGGGGCTTACAGATCCCAATTAATGGCAATCTTAGACAGGGCTATTGAGCTTGGAGGAAGAACTCAAAAAGAAAAATCAAAAGGGCAATTCTCATTTTTCGAAACCAATCAGGAATTTAATGGCTTCAAGAAGAATCTGGAGGAACTACCTGATATAAAGGAGTGGCCCGAGTCTCAAATCCTTACATTTGAAAAAGACATGTTGGGTTTCTATATAACTGGCCATCCTTTAGCGCGCTATGAAACCCAGCTTAAGAAATTCAGCACCTTTACTACGGATCGTTTATCGCAATGCTATGAGGGACAAGAAGTAAAGATCGCTGGCATGATCGTTAAGCTAAAACATACTACAACAAGAAGAACAGGCGAAAAAATGGCCATCCTCAAACTAGAAGACCTAAACGGAGCCGTAGAAGTTCTCGTATTCCCCAATACTTTCAGAATGATAGAAAAGTATCTAAAGCCAAATATGGTCCTAATTATAAAAGGCAGGTTAACACTAAAAGAAGATATGCCTAAGCTTATTGCTAGCGAGGCTTCCTTTATTGATGATGCTTATAAGTCTATATCTGCCATAAATATAGAGCTTTCTACTGTCCATAATAAAGTCTTGATGGTATTAAAAGAGAAATTGGCCAATTATCCGGGCAAGGTCCCGGTCTATCTTCATGTCGCTGATACCCAAAACTCCAAAAAAGTCCAAATACTTGTAGGAGATGAGTTTTTTGTTGAGCCTAATGAAACTTTAATCAATGATTTAGCTGATATTCTGGGCAAAGAAAAGTTTTCCTTGACATTGTAAGTTTTTGCTGTTATTCTACTTATAATCAAGGAGGTTTTAATGACAAAAAAAGATATTGTGCTCAAAATTTCGGATGACACTGGCATAAAGCAGATAGATGTAAAGAAGGTCGTCCAGAAAACATTTGATGCCATAGTTGACAGCCTGGTGCAATTTAACAAGGTGGAATTACGTAACTTCGGCGTCTTTAAAATAAAAGAAAGACGCGCCAGGACCGGGAGAAACCCCCGCACAGGCGATGTTGTCCCAGTGCCTCCTCGAAAAGTTGTCGTTTTCAAGCCTGGGCTCGAGATGAAAAAGAAAATTAAATAGGATAACCTATCTCTTTTTCAGATTTAAAGTTACAAGGAGTTGGCCTAATTTAATATAATGCAAGGGCGGAGGATAATTCTCCGCCCTTAAGATTAAAATCATAATTATATGAAATTATCCGCACCCAGAGGGACAAAAGACATACTTCCCCAAGAAGCTAGGGTTTATCAGGAACTTGAAAAAACCTCGCGTCAGATATTTGATGCTTTCAATTATCATGAACTCAGAACCCCCATTTTTGAAGATGTCAAATTGTTTCAGCGGACATTAGGCCAAACCACTGATATTGTCCAGAAACAATTATTGAGCCTAAAAAGCGATGGCGAAGATGAATTCGCCTTAAGGCCGGAAGCTACAGCTTCCATTGTACGCGCGTACATCGAACACGGACTGCATCTGAAAGACGGTTTTAGCAAATACTATTATATCGGTCCGATGTTTAGAGGCGAACGGCCTCAAAAAGGAAGATTAAGGCAATTTCACCATATAGGAGCTGAGGCAATAGGCTCTTTGAATCCATATCTGGATGCAGAATTGATCTTTTTATCGGTAAGGCTCATTGAAGCTTTTGGAATAGAGGGATATACCCTTAACATAAACAATCTTGGCTGCGCCAAAGATAAGGAAAACTGGTCTAAGCTGCTAAGGTCAACCTTGAAGAATAGAATCAAAAATTTCTGCAATCTCTGCCAAGAACGCTTTGATCGTAATGTCTTTAGGATACTTGATTGCAAAAACGAGGCCTGCAAAGAAGAATTAAAAAAGATATCCCTTAAAGAAAACCATATCTGCTCAGATTGCCAAGAGCATTTTGCCGTTGTCCAAGAAGCCTTAAAAAATCTGAAGATTAATTTTAAGATTTCTTCATTTTTAGTCAGAGGACTAGATTATTACACCCGTACGGTATTTGAGATCACCCATGCGTCACTTGGCAGTCAGGACGCTTTAGGCGCTGGCGGACGTTATGATAATTTAATCAGTCAGCTTGGAGGTCCGGATTTAAGCGCTGTCGGATTCGCTCTCGGTGTCGAAAGAATGCTCTTAGCGAATAAAAAAATAAATGAGACGCAGGATTCAATCATTGCTTACTTTATCACTCTAGACAAAGAGGCGACGAAAAAAGGCTTTTTACTTCTAAACAGCCTACGTAACGAAAATATCTCTTGCGACATGAACTACGAAGGCGCTTCATTAAAAAGCCAAATGCGCTCGGCAAATAAATCAGGAGCCAAGTTCGTAATTATTATTGGTGAAGATGAAATAAAAACCGATTCCGTCACTCTTAAAGATATGTCATCGGGCAACCAGGAAAAAATCAAATCCAATCAACTTATTAGCGAATTAAAAAATAAGATATGAAACGAACACATACTTGCGGCCAACTAACAGAACAGGATATAGATAAGGAAGTCCAGCTTTGCGGCTGGGTTTTTAGAAGACGCGACCATGGAAAACTAATTTTTATAGATATTAGGGATAGATATGGCCTGACACAAATCGTTTTTCATCCCAAAGACAATGCCGAAGCTCATAAAGTGGCTCAGGAACTAAGAAGCGAATTTGTAATCATGGTAAGAGGAAAAGTAGGGAAAAGACCAAAAGGTACCGAAAATCCGAAGCTAGCCACAGGAATGGTTGAAATCGCCGCAAACTATCTAGAGATTTTAAATCCTTCCGAAGCTCTACCTTTTGAAATAGACGATACAACAACCGAAGTCTCCGAAGAGACCCGGCTTCCTTACAGATATTTAGATTTAAGAAGGCCGCAGCTGCAGAACAACCTTATACTCCGCCACAAATTATGCAAAGTTATCCGCGATTTCCTCGACGCAGAAGGATTTGTCGAAGTCGAAACTCCGATTTTAACCAAATCCACTCCCGAAGGAGCCAGAGATTATTTAGTCCCATCTAGATTAAATCCAGGATTTTTTTACGCTTTACCGCAATCTCCGCAACTCTTCAAACAGATTCTCATGGTTTCCGGAATGGATAAATACTTTCAGATCGCCAAATGTTTCCGCGATGAAGACCTGCGTGCCGATAGGCAACCAGAATTTACTCAACTGGATTTAGAAATGTCTTTTGTTGATGATGAAGACATTTTCCTAATAATGGAGAAGTTATTTCAGAAGATCTTCAAGCAGACAATAAATGTAGATATCAAAATTCCTTTCCCTAGAATTTCTCATAAGGAGGCAAAAGAAAAATATAACACCGATAAACCTCATTTAAATAAAGATGAAAAGTACAGTTTATGCTGGGTTGTAGATTTTCCGCTTTTTAATTTTAACCAGGAAGAAAAACGCTGGGAAAGCGAGCATCATCCTTTTACATCGCCCAAAGAAGAAGATCTGCATCTATTAAACACTAAAGACCTTGATAAAATCAGGGCCAGGTCCTACGACCTCGTGCTCAATGGCACGGAAATTGCCAGCGGCTCCATAAGAATCCACAAAAATGATGTACAGCAGAAAATATTTGATATAATAGGTCTATCCAAAGAGGAAGCCGAAGAAAGATTTGGTTTCCTTTTAAGGGCATTTAAATTCGGCGCACCGCCTCATGGTGGAATAGCATTCGGTCTAGATAGATTAATGTCGATTTTGGTCGGTTCTGAGTCGATAAGAGAGGTGATCGCCTTTCCAAAGACGCAAAAAGCATTTTGCCCTTTGACCGAGGCGCCTTCACCCGTCAAAAAAGAACAATTAAAAGAATTAGGCATAAGCATAACGAAGAAGGAGGTAAAGAATGTCTAGGGGTAGAATTAGTTTTTTGCTGATTTCCTTAATCGCTATTTTTGTAATTTCCGGTTGCGCAGTTCGGACTTACAAGGTCACAAAACCAAGAGTTGATCTGGAAGTTGCCGGTAACAAAGGGTATCTTGCCGGTAGCTCAGCTGCAAGCGAAACAAAGCCTGCATCTACAACAAGAGATACCTATGTTATGGAAGTTGAGTTTGGAAGTTCGACTAAAAACATCGATGCATCCAAGACAAAAGCACCTGTTCAAGAAATTTCAACAACCGAAAAAACTGCCTTAGAAGAAGATTTTTCAACCGAAGAAGAGACCACTGAAGAAGTAGCCGTTGCAAAAACTTACAAGGTCGTAAGCGGAGATACTCTTCAGAAGATATCCAAGAACTTTTACGGAACATATAAAAAGTGGCAGAAAATCTACAATGCCAACAAAGACAAGATTGCTGATCCCAACAGAATAAAACCAGGGATAACAATCAATATACCAGAATAAATTTCGCGATTTGAAGAAAATAATTAAGATTCCTAGTACCGATATTCTGCAGGCTATTGTTGGCCAGTATGACGAGAATATCAAGCTTATTGAAGAAAGTTGCAATGTAAAAATTGTTGCCAATCCAGAAGGCCTGAAACTCACAGGAAATAAGCATAACCTGGAAAAGGCGAACCAATTATTAAACCATTTAATTGAGATGGCTAAGAAAAATAAGGAAATCAAGAAACAGGATATTCTTTACCTTACTAGAACCCCACATGCTACATTAAAGGAAGGGGTAGATCTTTTGCAATTATCCGAGGAGAAATTAGGCGTTTCTCAGCAGAAGAAAGCCATCACCCCAAAAACCAAGGGCCAATTCTCCTACATTGAAGCAATAAAAGATTACGACATTGTATTCGGAGTCGGTCCAGCTGGCACGGGAAAAACCTATCTCGCTATGGCGATGGCGGTTTCGGCTCTAAAAAAGGGAGAAGTTAGACGTATTATTTTGACCAGGCCTGCTCTTGAAGCTGGTGAGAGCCTTGGTTATCTACCCGGGGATATGTACGAAAAGATTTCTCCTTATCTTCGTCCGCTATATGACGCTCTATACGACATGATGGAGGCAGAAAGAATAGAAAAGTATATCGAAATGGGTATAATCGAAGTTGCTCCGCTTGCTTATATGCGCGGCCGCACCCTAAATGATGCCTTTATCGTACTTGATGAGGCGCAAAATTGCACAACCGAACAGATGAAGATGTTTCTTACGAGGCTGGGATTTGATTCCAAAACCGTCATTACCGGAGATATTACCCAAAGCGATTTACCTGGCGGAAAACCCTTAGGCTTGTTACAGGCAATAGATATCCTCAAAGAAATAAAAGGCATAAAATTCATCTTTTTAACCGGCGATGATGTCGTAAGGCACGAACTAGTGCAGGAAATCATACAAGCCTACGCTAAATTTGCAAACAATGAAACATAAATCCTTGATTTTGAATATCGCACTGTATTCTCTGGCAATAATAGCGACGTTTTTTGTTGCCTGGATTTCTGGCTTTAACCTCATTGTTCCTATAATAATTTTTTCCCTCTTTAGTTTCTTATCGTTTTATCTTAAGAAAGGCAAAGAGGACATCTATCTCAAACTTGGATTATTGCTTATCATAATAATCGTATCTGCCAAGTTTATTGTAAATTACTCAAGCTTATCTTATTATTTTATTCCCGCGATAGCTGTAAGTATGCTTACTGTTATACTATTTGAGGACTTAGTGCTTGGATTTGCAGTTACAGCTGTCTCAAGCATACTTACAGGCGTTGTAGCTAATTTTAACCTGACAATAACTTTAATATTCTTCATTGGCGGCATAGTCGGCATTCTTTCGATTTGGAGAGCAAGAAGAAGAAGTCAGATTATTTTGGCTGGCGTCTACGTAGGAGTTGTGCAGCTTTTCTGTTTTCTTCTTATATTCCTAAGGTTTTTTTCTTTGGACCATTTCCTGAAAAATTACGCTGTCCCGGTTTTAAGCGGTGGCATAGTCGCATCCTTTATTGTTATTGGGAGCCTGCCGATATTTGAATATCTTTTTAAAGTAACAACCAACATCAGTCTGCTTGAACTATCAGATTTTAACCATCCGCTTTTGAGGAAAATGATACTGGAGGCGCCTGGGACCTATCAACACAGCCTTCTTGTTGGAAACCTCGCTGAGGCCGCATCTGAGGCTGTCGGGGCCAATTCTCTATTAGCCAGGGTGGGAGCTTACTATCATGATATAGGAAAGATTGAAAAAGCTGAGTATTTTAGCGAAAACCAGATCCACTTCCAGAGTAAACATGATAAACTTCAGCCTACAATGAGCAGATTGATCATCACTAACCATATTAAAGAAGGAGTGGAGTTAGGTAGAAAATACAGGCTGAACCCGATGATCATTGATTTCATAACCCAGCACCACGGCACCAGCGTCATTTATTATTTTTATCGAAAAGCTATTCAGGGCATAGAAGAAAGTAACCAATCCCAGGAAGAAGTTTTCCGTTATCCCGGGCCCAAACCTCAAAAAAAAGAAACTGCAATTGTCTTATTGGCTGACGCTGCTGAAGCAGCATCAAGGACTCTTTCCGAACCCACTGCCGAAAGGCTGGAGGAAATCGTAAAAAAAGTAATTAATAATAAATTCATTGATGGGCAACTCGATGAGTGTGACCTGACTTTAAAAGACCTGGAAGTTATCGGAAACGTATTCTTGCGCATCTTAAGCGCGATATACCATCCCAGGGTAAGATACCCTGAAGAAAAACATGAAACTAAGAATAATAAACCTTCAAAACAAAATCCCCATACCGAAAAAGAAGATTCTAAGCAAGACAAAAAAGATTCTCAAGCTACAGAATAAAGTAGCTGCTAACCTTTCCGTCGTATTTGTAAATGATCACCTCATAAAAAAACTCAATAAAAAATTCCTGCGCAAAAACCGCCCCACAGATGTTATGGCTTTTGACCTAAAAGACAAAAATGAGCATACAAGCTCTATAAATGGAGAAATAGTTATTTCTACCGAAACCGCTGTAAGAAATTCAAAAATTTACAAAACAAAACAATATGACGAACTTTTACTTTATGTAATACACGGGGTTCTGCATCTCTGCGGTTTTAATGACCATAAAAAACAAGAAACTAAGCTGATGCGCAAAAGAGAACAATATATCCTACAGAAAATATCTTAATATGGTTACTAAAGCCGAAGGAATTCTTTTAAAAAGGAATAATTTCAGAGAAACAAGCCTCCTGGTGAGTTTCTTCACCAAAGAATTCGGCAAAATAAACGGCCTAATAAAAGGAGTAAGAAAAGACCCGAAGAAAATAGCCAGCAACTTGAGTATTTGTTCGCTTAATGATATTCATTTTTACAGAAGCAGGAATTCCGAGATAGATTTAATCAGCCAGTGCGATTTAAAAAAAGATTATAGCTTCATCGCTAAAGATATAAGAAAACTTGCACTCGCAAGCTATGTCCTTGAGTTTACTGACACGGTTATGCAGCTGCATGACAAAAACATCAAGATCTTTGAATTGCTGGTTAATTGTCTGAACAGCATAGAAACAGATGATCCCGAGAAAATTCTCTATTTATTCCAGATTAAAACCCTAACCCTTTCTGGTTTCAAGCCCCATTTGGAAACTTGCATATCTTGCGGCAAAGAACTAAAACAGGAGGCAAATTTTAGCATTTATCTTGGTGGATTGGTCTGTCAAGATTGCAAAACAAAAGATAGAAATTCAGCCTCAGTGCTAAAAGGCACCATAAACTCAATTATCTTTCTTGAATCTTCACCCTGGAAGAAGGCATTAAATCTCAACTTAAGCAAACCCATTAGGCAGGAATTACGGGGAATTTTGTACAATTTCCTTAATTTTCATCTAGAGAAAAACCTGAAATCTTACCGTTTTCTTTTTCAACCAATCTGAAGTAAATTTGTTTATATTTTGAGCTTAACGATCTGCTGTTTAATATCCTGAGCGAGGCCTTCGGCGATACGAGGGACTTGAACGAGGTTTTTGACAGTGGCATTCTTAATATCGGTCAAATTCTTAAAGCCTTTCTTAAAAAGGTTGCGGGCCCTAATGCGGCCGATCCCTTTTAATATTACAAGCTCGATTAATTCTTCTTTAATACCGTACTTAATTCTCTGATTCAATTTCTCAAGCGGATCTATAGTATTAATAAAACTAAATAATTTGGCTACGGAACGGGCGCCGTAAACCAGCCATTCGGCAGTCTCAATAATGCGCCTGATGTCTCCGGGGCCGACATTGAACCTATCACAGATAATTTCTTCTTTTTCTTCGCTGATCCAATCGATTAGCATCCAGCTAGTCTTGGTCACGGAAAGGCTGGTTTCTGAATCGATTATTCCTGCGCCGATATTTAGGATATCCAACAAAATATCGTTGGTCTCAGAGAATATATCCAGCTTGGTAAAATCGCTACGATTCACATTGAGGAGTTCCATATCTGCGCAACAACAGATTATATAAAGCAGCTCCAATTCAGAAATAGTTTTTGAGCCATTTAATTTCTTAAGTCCTTTCTTCAAAATTATTCCGCTAAGCGGATCAATATAAAGTCGGCTGATGCAAGTTCCGAAAGCAGTGGGATAGAAGCGAAAGCCTTTACGCTGAATCATCTCTTCCTGTTCTAAGAATTCAAAGATTTTGCTGACCATTTCAATCAAATCCTGTGTCCTTTGCTGGAAAGCAAGGAATGTCTGCGACAGAAATTCGAACATATCGTTAACGTCATAGACATAACCGCTGGCAATAGAAGCAAGGATATGCGTTCTAAGCGCCGATTCATTACCCAATTTAGAAGTAATCGGCTCAGGCATAGAATTAATGTATTCATCAAAAATTGCGCGGTATTCTGACAAAGTCTTGGCCATAACTACCGATTCACCATATTTATCATATTTAGGCCTGCCGGCACGGCCGGCGCATTGTTTATATTCAAAAACAGGTATAGGAACTGAACCAAGTCCTGACTGGTACCTTTTGTAATCTCTTAAAATTACGCGCCTGGCAGGAAGATTGACGCCGGCTGCAAGAGTTGGAGTAGCGCATATAACCTTAATGAGATTTTGTTTAAAACCTTCTTCAATCAGCTTTCTCTGTTTATAATGCAAGCCCGCATGATGAAAAGCAACGCCGCTTCTAACCGAATGAGCTAATTGCCGGCAAATTTTGGTTGATTCTCCTAAAGCATTCTCGATTTTATCAGCTACTTGTTTTAAAGATTTCTTTTCTTCTTCGCTTAATTGAGCAGAGAGCTGCCTAATAAGATCTTTCGACACAGCCTGGGTCGAGCGGCGGCTATTAACAAAAACCAAGACCTGGCCTTTGTCTTTAACTGTATCCAGACAAACAGCATTTAATTCATCGAAATTAGAAATGTTGATGGCCTTATTGGTTCCGTCGGAAAAATCGATTCCATCAAGATAAAATACGCCTTCTTTTAATGGGACCGGTCGCCATTCGCTGTAAATCAGTTCGGCGTCCAACCAATCAGCCATTTCTTTGGCGTTTCTTATAGTTGCGCTCAAGGCTAAAATCTGAATGTTTTTATTTAGCTGCCTGAGTCTTGCGGTAAGGATTTCTAGAGTTGGCCCGCGGTGAACATCATTAATAAAATGAATTTCATCTAAAACTACTACGTTTAAAAGCTGCGTCAGCCATTTTGCCCTAAAACGCAGCAAAGAATCAACTTTTTCAGAAGTAGCAATAAGAATATTGTATTTGGATAAATAAGTGCTGGGGATATCAAAATCGCCAGTGGCAATCCCGACATTAACCCCTAGATGTTCATATTTAGATTTAAAATCTTCGTATTTTTCGCTAGCCAAGGCCTTAAGAGGAACAACATAAAGACAGAGGCAGCCGCCTTTATTATCGAGGATGGACTTTACCATGCACAATTCCGCGATAAGCGTCTTACCTGAAGCGGTAGGCAAAGAAAGGACTAGATTTTTCTTATGTCGGATTCCTTTTTGCAAGGCCTGAGCCTGAAAAGGATACAGTTTATTGACTCCAGATTTCTCTAAGGAATCAATCAATTCCTGAGGAAACTCTAGTTCTTTGGCAATATCCTTAATCAACATAGTTTATCTTTTTAACATACTTACTTCATTTTGTCAAATTCTACTAAATTACTCTAATTTTCATTGACCAGGCATTTAAATAAATATATAATCAAAATTGAATTTTAAGGAGGAGATTAATGAATATTGCAATTGTCGGACCAGGCGCGATGGGTTGTTTATTTGCTGCTTTTTTATCCAAAAAAGAAGAAGTAATTATTTTAGACAAGAATGAACAAAGGGCAAAATTCATAAACCAGAACGGAATTAAGATAGAAGGTGTTTCGGGAAATTGGCAGGCTAAGTTAAGGGCAACAACCGATCCAGGAGAGATAGCTAACGCCGAGCTTATTATTATCTGCGTAAAATCCTATGACACAAAAGACGCGGTAAAGGCGATAAAAAACGTAATAAGCCAGGATGCACTAGTTCTGACTTTGCAAAATGGGGTTGGTAATATCGAAATAATCAGCGAAATCGCAGGTAGCGACAAAGTGATTGGAGGAGTAACCAACCAAGGCGCTACTCTTTTAGGAGATGGCCACATCCGCCACGCCGGAAAAGGAGAAACTGTGATCGGCCGCATCGACGGAAAAATCCCGGTTCAACTGCGCGATATCCGCGAGGCTTTTAATAAAGCTGGCCTTGAAACCAGGATATCCCGCGATATAAAAGGCCTGCTTTGGTCAAAACTGATCATAAACGTGGGGATTAACGCGTTGACCGCTATCACCAGGTTAAAAAATGGCAAATTGATTGATTTTGACGGCACAAGGCAAATTTTACGCTCAGCAGTTACCGAAGCGGTGAAAATCGCCAAAAGAAAGAAGATTAAGCTTATCTATGATGATCCGCTGGCTAAAGTTGAAGCCGTCTGCGAAGCAACATCTGGAAATATCTCTTCAATGCTTCAAGACGTTTTGAAAAAGAAAAAAACTGAGATTGATTTTATCAATAATGTAATCGTCCGCGAGGGCGAAAGCTTAGGAATTCCGATCCCGATTAATTCTACGCTTGTGCATTTGGTAAAAACCATCGAATCAAGCTATGCATTAAGAATTGAAAATATATGAAGGCAGTCATCCAAAGAGTCAAAGAAGCAACAGTAAAAATTGAAACCAAGGATATCGGCAAAATCAAAAAAGGGATTTTGATTTTGCTCTGCGTTGAGGAAGGCGATACTCAGAAAGATGCCGATTTCTTAAGCGATAAGATTATAAATTTAAGGATGTTTGAGGATGCTAATCATAAAATGAACCTTTCTTGCCTAGACATTAAAGGTGAATTTCTGGTTATTTCGCAATTTACCTTATCCTGTGATTGCAGCAAGGGAAGAAGGCCTTCATTTGACGGCTCGGCCAAGCCGGATTTGGCAGAAAAATTATACCTTTATTTTATCGACAAATTAAAACAAAGCTCTTTGAATGTTGAAGCTGGCGTTTTTGGCGCGATGATGGACATACATCTGGTAAACTACGGTCCGGTTACCTTTATCCTAAATAGCAGGCAATGATTGAACTCACCGATACGCACGCGCATTTGGATCAAATCGAAAATCTAGATAGCGTGCTAAAACGCGCGCTGGAAGCTGGAGTAAAAGCTATAGTGGCTGTCAGCTCTGATTATAACTCCTGTATTCGAACTCTAGAAATTTCAAAAAACAAAATAGTAAGAATTTTGCCTGCTTTCGGAATTCATCCATGGGAAATCACCAAAGAAGAAACAGATAAATGCCTTGAGTTCATTAAGGAAAATTATCATAAAGCTGTCGCCATCGGAGAAATCGGACTCGATTACTGGTACAAAGAGGTCAAGAAGGACAAGACGAAAAAAGAATTGCAGCAAAATTTATACAGAAAACAACTCAGCATCGCTAAAGAATACGATTTGCCGGTGATTATCCACAGCCGTGGTGCATGGCAAGATTGTTTTACTCTCTGTAAAGAGGCTGGAATTAAAAAGGCGGTCTTTCATTGGTATAGCGGACCCGTAGATATTTTGAAAGAGATAATAAACAACGATTATCTTGTTTCGGCAACGCCTGCTTTAAGCTACAGCCCTCAGCATCAAGATGCCATAAAAAACGCTCCTTTAGATAGCCTACTAATTGAGACTGATTCACCGGTATTTTACCGTAATCAACAGGGCGGATTTAATTCTGAGCCTAAAGATGTGACTTCGACACTAGAACTAGTTTCAAGCATAAAGAACTCAGAGAAAACGGTAGTAGCAGAAAAAACATTACAAAATGCGAAGAAATTCTTTAATTTAAATTAAACACAGGAGATTGCAAAGATGGAGAGCATATTAAATAAAATCTTGCAGTTAGACCAATCGATATTTTACTTCATAAATAAAAACTTCCAAACAGATACATTAGATAAATTTTTCTCGCTTGTAACTCGACTAGGCGAAATCCCAACAATAATTGTAATATGTATTTTGTTATTTATATTTGGAAGATATAAAGAGAAACTTGTTGCTGTCTTTATTTTATTCACTTCCTACATTGCATTTTTTCTAGCTGGGACATTAAAAGGAATTATAAACAGGCCACGCCCAATAGAAGTCTATCCTGATATAAGCGTCATAGGTACAGCACATTCTCCAGCATTTCCTTCCACGCATGCAACACTAATTGCTGTTATCGCCACTATACTTTGTTTCAAATATAAAAAACTAAGCTTTGTATTGATACCTATAGCTATTATTGTCGGTGTATCCCGAATCTACCTCGGCCTTCATTATCCTTCAGATGTCGCGGGCGGATTTATTATCGGAGGCTTACTGTCAATGCTTTTTCTGGGGATAGAAGTCCTTATAAAAAATCTCAAGGATTTATAAACTAATAAGTTCTACATGAACAATATTGAAATCGCTGAAATATTCCGAGAAATCGCACAAATACTGGAAATAAAAGGGGAAAATGTTTTCAGGATCCGCGCCTATGAAAGGGCGGCGCAAAATATCGAATCTTTAACCGAAGATATATCTGATTTTATCAAAAATGACAGCCTTTCAGATATACCGGGAATCGGGAAAGACTTATCCGATAAAATAAAGGAAATTTATATCACTGGGAAACTAAAGTTCCTTTCCGATCTTAAAAAAACTATTCCTGAAGGTTTGCTGGAAATATTAAAGATCCCTTCAGTAGGTCCCAAAACGGCAAAACTGCTTTATGATAAATTAAAAATAAAAAGTATAAGCGATCTTGAATCAGCCATAAAGAAAAACAAGCTGGCTGGCATCTTTGGGATAAAAGAAAAAACAATCGAAAATATACAAAAGGGGATTGAGCTAGTTAAAAAAGGCAAAGAAAGAATGTCTTTGGCTATCGCGATGGACGTAGCCAATTATTTTACTAATGCTCTATCAAGAATCCCAGAAGTTAAAGAAATTTCAACCGCGGGAAGCCTTAGGAGAAAAAAAGAAACAGTCAGGGATATAGATATATTGGTGGTTTCGAATTTCCCTGGCAAGATTATGGACGTCTTTACAAAATTACCAGCAGTAAAACGAATTATGGCAAAAGGCGAAACCAAATCCTCGGTCCTCACGAAAGATGACGTACAAGTTGATGTGCGTGTCGTAGAAGAAAAAGAATTTGGAGCAGCGCTGTTGTACTTTACAGGCTCAAAGAACTTTAATGTAAAACTCCGCCATATAGCCCAAAGAAATCAGCAAAAAATAAATGAATACGGTGTTTTTTCGGTAAAAGGACCTAAGGAGAAATACCTTGCGGGAAAAACCGAAGAAGAAATATTCAAATTTCTAAAACTCGATTATATAGAGCCCGAGATGCGCGAAGACACTGGAGAAATTGAGCTTGCTTCAAAACACAAATTGCCAAAACTGATAGATATCGAGGATATAAAAGGAGACCTACACACCCACTCGACTTACTCCGACGGAGGAAACTCCATATCAGACATGGCAAAGGCCGCGATAAAAAAGGGCTACCAATACATAGCCCTGACCGACCATTCGCAAAGTTTAAGAGTCGCTAACGGAATGAGCGCTGCTGACTTAAAGAAGAAAAAAGCAGAAATAGAGAAATTAAATAATAATTTCAAGAATTTTGTTATTCTTTACGGAACAGAGGTAGATATCGACTCTGGTGGCAATCTGGATTACAAAGACAGCATCCTGGAAGAATTCGACATAGTTGTCGCTGCGATACACACTGGATTTAAGCAATCCAAATCGCAAATCACCAAAAGGATAGTTAACGCCTGCAAAAATAAGCATGTTGATATAATCGCCCATCCAACCGGAAGGCTGTGGGGAACAAGAGAACCGTATGATTTTGATTTTGATGAAATCTTAAAAGTCGCCAATGATACCGGGACCTTCTTGGAAATTAATGCCTTTCCTAATAGGCTTGACCTAAATGATGTACATTCCAGGGCGGCTAAAGAAAAAGGAGTAAAATTATCCATCGGAACCGACTCGCACCTTTTCGAACAACTTGATAACATGAGATTCGGTGTGGCAGTTGCCAGAAGAGGATGGCTTGAAAAAAATGACGTCGTGAACACACTCAATGTTGAGAACCTTTTAAAAATAAAAAAATGAGACCGCTTAAAAATATACTTTTTTTATTGATTTTAATACCATTTCTTATTAGTATATCTGCTTGTTCCAAGAATCCTTATTACAAACGTAACGAATTCGCTCTGGGGACAGTCATTCAAATCACCTGCTCAGACCAACGAGCCATTGACATAGCCTTTAATGAAATAAAAAGGGTTGAAAACCTTTTAAGCAAATATGTCTCTGACAGCGAAGTATCTAAATTAAATACTTCAGGGAAACTAAAGGTGGGCCCTGATTTATTATATGTATTAACGAAAGCAAAAGAATTTTATATTACAAGCAACGGCGCTTTTGATGTCACTGTTGGTCCTTTAGTTGATATCTGGAAAAAGGCAATTAAAAATAAAGTATTGCCTCAAGAAGAAGATATCAAAAAGGCAATGCAATTAGTCGGATTCGACAAAGTCGTAATAGATGAAAAAGAATCCACGGTTGCCTTCCTAAAAGAAGGCATGAGTATTGACTTAGGAGCCATTGGAAAAGGATATGCCGTTGACTGCGCGATTAAAAAAGTCAGGGACTATGGAACGAAATCTTGCTTGATCGCTATTGCAGGCGATATTTATTGCCTAGGTAATAAAAACGGGGAGCCCTGGCAGATTGGAATCCAGCACCCACGCAATAAAAAAGATTTACTGGATGCTTTGAATCTTGAAAACCAGGCGGTATCAACATCCGGTGACTATCAACAGATGGTTATAATAGGGAATAAGCGTTATTCCCATATAATCGACCCCCGAACGGGATTTCCATCTGATTCCAAAGTCATTTCGGCAACCGTACTCGCGCCGGATTGCCTATCTGCCGACGCACTGGCAACGACTATATTTGTACTAGGCAAAACAAAGGGAATGGATTTAGTAAAGTATTATAAAAATACAAAGGCATTAATTTATACGGAGGATGAAGTTAATGCATTCGATACGTTCTAAGAAAATTCTTGCTCCCGGGATAAACGAGATTGAAATCGATGCTTTTGAAATTGCTCAAAAAGCGAAGGCCGGTCAATTTGTCATAGTTATTGCCGATGAAAAGGGCGAAAGAATCCCTTTGACTTTAGCAGGTTGGAATCCTAAAAATGGAACAATTAAACTAATCTTCCAGGAAGTTGGCCACTCAACAAAAACCCTGGCACAATTAAAATTAGGAGACAATATTCACGCAATCCTTGGCCCGCTAGGAAAACCTACGGAAATAAAAAATGTGGGGACGGTCGTTTGTATCGGAGGTGGCGTAGGCATTGCCGAAGTTTATCCAGTAAGCCGGGCATTTAAGAATGAAGGAAACGAAGTAATCGGGATTATCGGTTCCCGCAGCAAAGACCTAATATTTCTAGAAAAAGAAATGAAGGATACCTGTGATCAATTATACGTAACTACCGATGACGGTTCATACGGCCAAAAAGGATTAGTCACGGAAGTCTTAAATAAATTATTTCAAGCGCACAAGCATATTGATGTAGTGTATGCCATAGGGCCTGTGCCTATGATGGCGGCAGTCGCAGAATACACCCGTCCTTTAAAAATAAAAACTATTGTGAATCTTAACCCAATTATGGTTGATGCCACTGGCATGTGCGGAGCATGCAGAGTAACAGTCGGAGGAAAAACTTATTTCGGCTGTGTTGACGGCCCAGAATTCGATGGCCATCTAGTCGATTTTAAAGAATTGAGATCTAGGCTTAATTTATTCAAGGAGCAGGAAGAATGTCTCAACAAAAGATGCCCAAGCAAAAACCTGAAGAACGGGTAAAAAACTTTTTTGAGGTTGCTTTAGGTTTTTCCAAAGAACAGGCTTTACTTGAGGCAAAACGCTGTCTGCAATGCAAGAAACCTTTTTGCGTTGAGGGTTGCCCGGTACAAATAAATATTCCGGCTTTTATCAAATTAATTGCCGAAGGCAAATTCGAAGAAGCGATTAAAAAAATCAAAGAGAAGAATAATTTGCCGGCTGTTTGCGGGCGTGTCTGCCCGCAAGAGACGCAATGCGAGGCCGTCTGTATCCTAAACAAGAAAAAAATGGCGATCAATATAGGCTCTCTGGAAAGGTTCGCTGCAGATCATGAAACTACAACAAGAAAAATAACGGGATCAAACAAAGCTACAAAATCTGATAAAGTGGCGGTAGTCGGTTCTGGTCCGGCCGGATTAACCGCTGCCGCGGATCTGGCAAAATTGGAATACAATGTAACCATGTTTGAATCACTGCATCTTCCCGGTGGTGTTCTTATGTATGGCATCCCAGAATTCAGACTTCCTAAGAAAATTGTCTTGCAAGAAGTGGAATATATCAAATCTCTGGGGGTAGATTTCCGTCCTAATGTATTAATCGGAAAAACTTACACTATTGATGAACTTTTCAAGCAGGGTTTCAAGGCGATATTTGTCGCGGTTGGAGCTGGCTTACCACAATTCATGAGAATCCCGGGAGAAAATGCTAACAGAGTATATTCAGCAAATGAATTCTTAACCAGAATGAATCTGATGAAGGCATATAAATTCCCCGAATATGCCACGCCGATAAATATAGGGGAGAAGATCGCCGTAGTTGGCGCGGGAAACGTTGCTTTCGATTGTGCCAGAGTAGCAATGCGACTAGGAAAAGATGTCACCCTGGTTTATCGAAGAAGCGAACAGGAGATGCCGGCAAGAGCCGAAGAAATCGAAAACGCAAGAGAAGAAGGCTTAAAATTTAAATTGCTCACTCAACCGACAGAAATTCTAGTCGATGATAAGGGATTTGTCAACGGGATGAAATGTCTACAGATGCAGCTTGGCGAACCTGATGCCTCGGGCAGGCGTAGACCAATTCCAATTAAAAACTCTGAATTCATACTGGATGTTGATACTGTTATCGTTGCGATAGGACAAAATCCTAACCCTTTGCTTTATAAATCGACACCTAAATTAAAAGTCAACGAAGAAGGCACAATCTGGGTTGATGAAAATTTGATGACATCAATTCCGGGAGTTTTTGCCGGAGGAGATATTATCACCGGAGCCGATACTGTAATTTCTGCCATGGGCGCGGGTAAAAAAGCAGCTGCGGCAATAGATAATTATCTAAAGAAGGTGAAATAAATGGAACGCAATAAAATTACTCTTGAAGATATCAAGAGGCTGAAGCAGAAAAAACAGAAAATTACTATGCTCACAGCTTACGATTTTCCGACAGCTTCATTGATGGACCAAGCCGGCATAGACATGGTTTTGGTGGGCGATTCGGTTGCCAATGTGGTATTGGGTTTAAAATCCACTACCCAAGTCGGGATGGCCGAAATGATTCATCATACCAAAGCAGTCAAACGTGCCATAAAATACGCATTTTTAGTCGGGGATATGCCTTTTGAATCCTACCAAGTCAACCCGGAAGAATCAGTCAAAAATGCTAAGCGTTTTATGGATGAAGGCTGCGATGCGGTAAAGCTTGAGTGGTTTGACAAATGCCCTCAAGTCACGGAGAAAATTATCAAAGCCGGAATTCCGGTTATGGGACACATAGGGCTTACACCACAAACTGCTGATCAGCTCGGCGGATTCAAAGTCCAAGGCAAAGACGCCGAGGCTGCCAAAAGATTAATCCAACAGGCAGAACTCTTGGAAAAATTAGGATGCTTTAGCATTGTTTTAGAATGCGTCCCGGATCTGGTCGCAAAACAAATCACGGAAAAATTAAGAATCCCCACCGTAGGAATCGGTGCTGGAATTTATTGCGATGGCCAAGTATTGGTCACGCATGATCTTCTAGGTCTTTTTGAACGGTTCAAACCAAAATTTGTCAAACAATACATTAATCTTTCACCAAAAATCCTGGAAGCATTCAAACAATATATAGAAGAAGTAGTAAGCGGAAAATTTCCGACCCCGGAACACAGCTTCACGATTAAAAAAGAAGAACTGGATAAAATTTAACCCAATTTTCTAACTTTATGAAACAAAGAATCAATTTAGACAATCTTATCAAAGAGACAAAAATATTCTTTTACCGTAGCCCAGGCCCCGGCGGACAGAGAAAGAATAAAAAAGAAACTGCTGTCAGGGTTCATCATACTCCGACAGGAATTGAGACGATTGCTACCGAGTTTCGTTCGCAGATCGACAACAAAAAACTCGCTCTCCACAGACTGAAGAAGAAATTACTCGAATTAACTAAAAAAAGAAAGAAAAGAATAACAACTATGGTGCCTCAAGGCATCAAAGAAGAGATTTTTAAACAGAAGAAAATACGATCGGAGAAAAAACAACTGAGAAAAAAAATTGAACTTACCGAAGATTACTAACATCAAGAGAAAATTTTAAAAATTTTTCTTGCATTTATCTGAAAACTTGTTATAAATTAAATCAGTAAAGTATTTCTGCTGATTAAAAAGGAATTAAGATCGAAAACAGACTTAAGAAACACGAACCGTTCGGATACGAACTTTTATTAGATTTATATAACTGCAAACCTGGTGTCTGCGATGACCTGGCACTAGGTTATAAATTCCTCGATGAGATTGTCGCCTACCTAGGAATGGAAAAACAAGCCCCACCCAGCATTTTCTTTACCGACGCCTCAAAGTTTCCCGATAAAGCAGGCCTCTCAGGATGGGCTCCTTTAGTTGAAAGCTCGGTTGTTATACATACTTTGTCGGTTAAAAATTACATTTCTGTTGATATATACTGCTGCAAAGAATTCGATACTACCAAAGCCAAGAAATTCGTTAGGAAATTCTTTGAACCGGAAAGAATTGACGAGCGTTTCCTTGAGCGCGGAGTAGATTACAACACCTACAAGAAGTCCCAAAAACAGGAAAATCTACCTGCCTTAAACGAATAGTTAATCTTATCTAAAATAATTCTCCGATTTCAAAACCGTAATTTTATTTCCTTGCAAAAATATATTTTTAGAGTTATAAATTAGTAAAAACGAAGGGAGGAGGAAGATATGGCTCAAGCAAAAGTAGCGAAGCAATTGACTATTACCGCGCCTGACAAAGTTGGGATGCTGGAAGAATTGTCAAATCTCATTACAGCTCAGGGAGTAAATATCGAAGCGATTTGCGCCTACGGAATGGAAGGCAAGGCCGTCTTCTACGTGATTACAAATAACAATGCAAAAGTAAAACAAGCTATATCCTCGAAAGGCTGGCAGCTCAAAGAAACTGATGTAGTAATCGCCGGATTAGAGAATAAGCCTGGGGCATTAAACAAATTGGCTGCCATGATTAAAGCAAAAAATATAAACATAAAATATTGTTACGGAGCGGCATGTAGCTGTTCTTGCCCATGCAGCTTTGTCATCTGTGCAGACAATAACGACGCGTTACTAGCGGCTATAAAATAATTTTCAAGCCGAATTAACCCAAATTTAATCTTGCCTAACCAAGATCAAAAACTATCAAGTTAATTTAATTATTTAAAAACTTGAAATTTGGATTCTTTTAGGTTAGAATAAAAGCCTATGCCACAAGAAAATCTCATGGATAAAATCGTATCACTCTGCAAAAGAAGGGGTTTTGTCTTCCAGTCTTCCGAGATTTATGGCGGACTTTCCAACAGCTGGGATTATGGCCCGCTGGGAGCCGAGCTAAAACGTAATGTCAAAAATGCCTGGTGGAAGTCCGTTGTCCAAGCAAGGGATGATGTGGTCGGTCTCGATGCCGCCATACTCATGCATCCCAAAACCTGGGAAGCATCAGGACACACCCAAAGTTTCTCCGATATATTAGTCGACTGCAAAAAATGCAAAAAAAGATTCCGCAAAGATAAAATTGGAGATACCTGTCCCGATTGCGGCTCCAAAGACTTCACTGAAGGCCGAGCTTTTAACCTTATGCTTAAGACCTATCTAGGGCCAGTTGAAGATGCCAGCGCCTTAAGCTATCTTCGCCCCGAAACCGCCCAGGGTATATTCGTAAATTTTAGCAACGTTCTTAATTCTGCAAGAAAAAAACTCCCCTTTGGAATCGCCCAAATCGGAAAATCTTTCCGTAACGAAGTCACTCCGGGAAATTTCACTTTCCGCACCCGGGAATTCGAACAGATGGAGATAGAATATTTTGTCGAGCCTAAAGACGCCGACAAATTCTACGAATACTGGGTTGAGCAAAGATTCAACTGGTATCTAAACCTCGGACTTAATAAAAATAACTTGAAGAAGCGTGAGCATCAAAAGGATGAACTCGCCCACTATGCCAAGGCCTGCACTGATGTGGAATATAATTTCCCGTTTGGCTGGTCGGAATTGGAAGGCATTGCCAACCGCACCGATTTCGATTTGCGACAACATGCAAAATTCAGCGGCCAGAAATTAACCGTTCCTGATCTAAAAGAAAACGACGGCTATCCTTATATTATCGAACCATCGGGAGGAGTAGATAGAAGCGTCTTGGCATTTCTAGTTGATGCCTATTTTGAAGAAGAAGTCAAAGGCGAGACCCGCGCCGTGCTCAAGCTTCATAGCGATTTAGCTCCGATTAAGGTCGCGGTCCTGCCACTTCTTAAGAAAAATGATAAAATCGTGGAACTCGCACAAAAGATCAAAAGAGATTTGCAGACTTGTTTCGTTACAGTTTATGATGACACTGCGGCGATCGGCAAACTTTATCGCCGGCAGGATGAAGTCGGCACTCCGTTTTGCGTGACAGTCGATGTCCAGTCTCTGGAGGATAAACAAGTTACTGTTCGCGACAGAGATACTATGAAACAAGACAGAATATCAACTGACCAAATAAAAGATTATATCTTTAAAAAACTTTTTAACAAATAGGAAGGGGGATCATCAGTTAGATGTCAAAAAATGTTTACTTCTTTGGCGGCGGCAAAGCAGATGGTAATGAGTCAATGAAAAATCTCTTGGGTGGCAAAGGCGCCAACCTAGCAGAGATGGCAGGACATAAAGATTTACGCCTGCCGGTACCACCGGGTTTCACGATTACCACCGAAGTCTGCACTTATTATTATAAAAATAAAAAGAGTTATCCGAAAGCCTTAAAAGAAGAAGTCAATAAGGCTTTGAAGAAAATCGAAGATTTAATGGATAAAGGATTCGGGGATATAAACAATCCTCTTTTGGTCTCTGTACGTTCAGGCGCTAGAAAATCAATGCCCGGAATGATGGAAACAGTCCTCAATGTCGGGCTAACCACCAAAACCATTCCCGGATTAATTAAGCAAACAAATAATGAGCGTTTTGTTTATGACGCCTATCGCAGATTAATCATGATGTATTCTGACGTCGTCATGGAAAAAGCTGCGGGAATCGAGCCGGAAAATGACGAGATGGGAATCCGCAAGCAGCTTGAACGGATTATGGCTGGAGTCAAAAAAGATAAAAATGCAAAAACCGATACAGATTTAAGCGCTGATGACTTAAAAAGCCTTTGCGATTCATTTAAGAAAAAGGTAAAAGAGGTATTAAAGAAGGATTTCCCCGATGATCCCCATGAACAACTCTGGGGTGGAATCGGCGCGGTTTTTTCTTCTTGGAACGGAAAACGCGCCATAAGCTACCGCCGCATAGAAAATATTCCTGATGAATGGGGTACAGCGGTAACTGTCCAAACCATGGTCTTCGGAAACATGGGGACTGATTCAGCCACCGGTGTTGCCTTTACCAGAAATCCCGGAAACGGCGAAAACAAGTTTTACGGCGAATATCTCATCAATGCTCAAGGCGAGGATGTTGTCGCCGGAATCAGAACTCCAGCTCCCATCAATGAATACGCCAAGAGCGAACACAACAAAGAATTAAAAACCTTGGAAGAAACCATGCCCAAGATTTATAAAGAGCTTTTTGCTATCCAGAACCGCCTGGAAAAACATTACCATGATATGCAGGATATCGAATTTACTATCGAAAAAGGCAAGCTCTTCATGCTGCAATGTCGCGTAGGAAAACGTAATGGTCCGGCAGCTGTAAGAATGGCCATGGATATGATCAAGGAAAAGCTCATCAAGAAAGAAACCGCAGTTATGAGGGTCACACCGGCCCAGCTTGATGAATTGCTGCATCCGATTATTAATCCCAAAGTAGAAGCGACTAAAAAACCCATTGCAAAAGGATTGCCCGCCGGACCGGGCGGCGCCACCGGACAAATCGTTTTCTCTGCCCACGATGCAGTAAATTGGGCCAAGCAAGGCAAAAAGGTAATTCTGGTAAGAGAAGAAACTAATCCCGAAGACGTAGAAGGCATGCGCGCGGCTCAGGCGATTCTCACCGCCAGAGGCGGAATGACTTCACACGCGGCTTTAGTTGCCCGTGGTTGGGGAAAATGCTGTATTGTCGGTTGCGGCGCGCTTCATGTCGATGCTACAAATAAAACTGTTACAGTAGAAAGAGCAACTCTAAAAGAAGGTGATTGGATCACCCTAAACGGCACAAAAGGAAATGTCTACGTAGGAGAACTTCCCATGATGGATGCCAGCGAAGAAAACGACCTTCTATTTTCCTTTTTGAAAGTTTGCGACTCAATACGTAAGTTAAAAATCCGTACTAACGCCGATACGCCTGACGATGCCAGAAAAGCCCGTCAATTCGGCGCAGAAGGCATCGGACTTTTCAGGACCGAACACATGTTTTACGGTAAAGGCGCGGAAGAACCTCTATTTAAACTGCGTAAAATGATTATCTCCAAGACCGAAGCAGAACGCAGGGCCGCTTTAGAAGAATTATTCCCACACGTGAAATCTGATATCAAAGGCACGCTTGAAGCAATGGAAGGACTGCCTGTAACTATCCGATTGCTTGATCCTCCATTGCATGAATTTGTCCCGCATGAAAAGGATAAATTAGAAGCTTTGGCAAAAAGCTTGAATATTTCTATGGAAGATTTGGCAAAGAGAGCCGAAGGCTTACGCGAAAGCAACCCCATGATGGGCCATCGAGGCGTGCGGTTAGGAGTAACTTATCCGGAAGTCACCGAGATGCAGGTACGCGCAATCCTGGAATCGGCTGCTGAATTAATCAAAGCAGGAAAGAAAGTTGAGCCAGAAATCATGGTTCCTGTTGTCTGTACCACCAAAGAATTAACCGACCAGCTAGGGCTCTGTAAAAAAGTCTACAAAGAAGTGCTGGAAAAATACAAATTAAAAGCAATTAAACATTCATTCGGCACCATGATTGAAATACCCAGGGCGGCAATCGTTGCCGATAAGATTGCGGAAATCGCGGAATTTTTCTCATTTGGCACAAATGACTTAACTCAAATGGGATTTGGTTTTTCGCGCGATGATATCGGTGGATTCCTGCCAGATTATCTGAATAAAGGAATCCTGCCAGCTGATCCTTTCCAGACAATCGATCAAGAAGGAATCGGCGAACTTATCAAAATGGGTATTGAGCGAGGAAGAAAAACTCGCAAAGATTTAAAAGTCGGCATCTGTGGCGAGCATGGAGGAGAACCAACATCGGTTGAATTCTGCCATAGAGTCAAAATGAACTACGTTAGTTGTTCGCCTTTTAGAGTGCCCATTGCCCGACTGGCAGCAGCGCAGGCAGTATTGAGAAAATAATATGGCTGAATCGATAAAGACCTATCTTAAAGAAATCAGGCATATTCCTCTTTTGAAACCTCACGAGGAAATTGACCTGGCTAAGCGTATAAAGCGAGGCGATAAACACGCCCGCGCAAAAATGATCAGGTCCAATCTAAGATTGGTCATCAACATCGCCAAGCGTTATATGAATTTTGGCATCCCCTTTATGGATTTGATTGAAGAGGGTAACATCGGCCTGATGCGCGCGGTTGACAAATTCAATCCAAAAAAAGGATTTCGTTTTTCAACTTACGCTGCCTGGTGGATAAAACAAAGCATAACCAGAGCCATTATCGAACAAGGAAAAATTATCCGCATACCAGTCTATATGAGCGAAAATATTTCTAAATGGAAGAAGACAACCGATAAATTGACCACCAAATTAAAACGTAAACCCACCGAACAGGAAGTTGCCAAAAAAATGAAGCTTTCGCTTGAGAAAATCAGGGATATAGACAAATGGACCGCGAAGATGTCCAGTCTAGAGGCACCTATCGGAGAGGATAAAGAAGGACAAGTCAAAGATATTATCGAAGATGAAAGCCTGGCTGCGCCAGACGAAGAACTGGAGACCTTTTTAGACAAAGAAAGAATCCGGGATTTGTTGGGTTTTATGAACAAAAAACAAAGAAAAGTCCTGGATTTAAGATTTGGCCTTAGCAATGGCGAATCGCATACCTTAGCCCAAATCGCCAAGAAGATGGGGGTCTCCCGGGAAAGAGTAAGGCAAATAGAAGAGGTAGCTTTAAGAAAATTGAAGACATTTATCACCCAGCAAGAAAAACAAACCATTGATGAAGAGGAGAAAGATGAATAAGATCTACGCATTGATTATCCCAAGATTCGAAGACATATTTCATTCTTATTTTTCCTGCGAAGTAATTAAAGGCGCCAGTGTCGCGGCCAGCCGCCTAAAAGTCGATCTGTTGGTACATATAACTGAAAGATATTCTCATCAAGACTGGCTTACCAGTTCCTTATTAAACCCGAAGAATATTGACGGAATCCTCTTCGCCGACATTGATAGCGACCTGGTCACATTAAAGAAAGTTATTGCGAAAAAAATCCCTTATATCGTTATGAACAACTTTTTTGAAGAACCGATAAATTGCATCAGCATCGACAATAAAAAAGCGGCTATGGAAGTAGCTGATTATCTGGTTGAGCTTGGACATACCGATATAGCTACAATCGCCGGAGATTTAACCACGCAAGCGGGAAAGCTAAGGCTCGAAGGCTACAAAGAGGCCCTGGATAAAAAAGGAATCAAGATTAAAGATGAGTATGTCGGACCGGGAAATTTCTTAAGGTCTTCTGCGCGGCTGGCAGCGATGAATCTTTTAAAGCTTAAAAATCCGCCTACAGCTATTTTTGCTGCTTCGGATATCATGGCCTTGGAGGTAATAGATGTGGCTAAGTCTTATAATCTAGTAGTGCCTAAAGAATTATCAGTTGTTGGTTTCGATGATAACCCAATCAATGTCTATAGCCCAATCGGCCTGACCACCGTCAGCCAACCGCTAATGGAGATGGGCAGGATTGCCGTAGAAAAATTGGACCAGATAGTCTTGGGAAAACTAAAACCTCCGGTAAAAGTATTCCTGGGAACAAAATTAATCAAGCGCGCCACCTGTGCCAAACCCGAAAGGCAAACCAATGAAAAAATCTGATTTAAAAAATTCTATACGCACCATTCCCGATTTTCCCAAAGCGGGAATTCTATTCAGAGATATTACAACTTTGCTAAAGGACAAAGACGCATTTAAGAAAGCGGTTGACCTTTTAGCAAAGAATTACCGCAAAGAAAATATCGACACAGTTGTGGCTGTTGAATCCAGAGGTTTTATTTTTGGGGCAGCCGTGGCTTATAAGTTAAAGGCTGGTTTTGTCCCAGTAAGAAAGAAGGGGAAGCTACCTTCAAAAACCATCAGCGCAACTTATAATCTCGAATACGGAACCGACACTTTAGAAATGCACGAAGACGCCATCCCTGAGGGCGCCCGCGTTTTAATAATTGATGATTTATTGGCTACTGGCGGCACGGTTAAAGCGGTAACGGAACTCATCAATAAATTAAATGCCAAGATTGTCGGGATAGCTTTTCTGATCGAACTAAAAGACTTAAAAGGCAAAAACAAGCTTAAAGAATATCCCTTGCTCTCAATAGTGAAATTTAAAGAAACAGAAAAATAGGGTTTTGCCCCAGTAGCTCAGCTGGATAGAGCGCAGGTTTCCTAAACCTGGCGTCGGTGGTTCGACTCCGCCCTGGGGCATTTTAAAAAATTCAAAAGGAAAAAGTCAAAAGGCAAAATCATGTATGATCTCCATACTCATTCATTATTAAGTGATGGGGAACTGCTTCCATCGGAACTAGCCAGGAGATACGAAGAAAAGGGCTTCAAAGCCATCGCCATTACTGACCATGTTGATATTTCAAATATCAAAAGAGTGGTCTCCGAAATAGTGGATTTTTGTAAAAACTGGCCCAAGAAGAGGATAAAAGTCCTGCCGGGGATAGAATTGACCCATGTCCCCTTGGAACAATTTTCAAGACTAACGAAATACGCACGAAAGCACGGAATAAAAATCATAGTAGCTCACGGAGAAAGTCCGGTTGAGCCAGTGATAAAAGGGACGAATAAGGCAGCTTTAGAATCTGATATCGATATCTTAGCCCATCCTGGCAAGCTAACTAGAGAAGACGCGCTCCTAGCAAAAAAGAAAGGGATATTTTTAGAAATTACTTTACGCAAAGGGCACAATCTTACCAACCGCCACGTAGCCAAAATCGCGAAATTAACCGGTGCGACAATAATTTTTAATTCCGATAGCCACAAATTAAAGGATATACCAAAGCTATTAGTGATACAAAAAGTTGCCTGCGAAGTTGGCATAGATAAAGATACGCTTAAGGCAACACAAACTAAGATTAAGAATAAATTTAAGATTTAATACTACGCCTATCCCATATCTTTCCTTAGGAAAAGGAATAAAATGGGCTTGTTTAAAATAGCTTGACAATAAAAAACCCGTCATTATAATATAAGCACTTTCCTATTAGTAAGAAAATTGTGTAATCATATCTTTCAAACAATAATTAAAATCTTAAAATTTATTTAGGTAATTCAAATCATCAACCTTATTAAAAAGGAGGAGGAATGAGGAAACTTTTTGTCGGTGGCATAATCTTGTTTTTCCTCTGTATGATTTCAGCCGGCATGGTCTGGGCAGGAGGACACTGCACAGAATGCGAGAAAAAGCATAAGGCTGAGACCTATACAGAGCCTGCACCAGATTTAAAATGCAACTGTTTCACCTTTGACGGCCGAGAATCTTACGATCCTAATAAACAAAAGATTTCTTATCTTTGGGATTTCGGAGATGGCACAACCAGCGAGGAAGCAGTAGTAAAACACTGCTATGAAAAAGGCGGCATGTACGTTGCTACCTTAACAGTTAAAGATGATTCTGGCCTAAACTGCGATACGGCTATCACTAAACAGAACGTTAAAGTTAATACCCCACCCGTAGCTGATTTTTCAGCCCCTGAGAAAAATTGCGCAGGTAGCGAAATAGTCTTTGACGGCAGCGCTTCAAAAGATGACTCAAGAAATCTTTCCTATGCCTGGGATTTCGGAGATGGCACGAAAGGCGAAGGACAAAGAGTCTCTAAAACCTACGAAAAAGATGGCCGCTACACTGTAAAGCTAACGGTTAATGATAATGAAAATTCGTCTTGCAGTATCGACAGCATAGCTAAAGCTATTTCAATCAACGCACCGCTTGAAGCATCTGTAGCCAAAAAAGAAATCGAAATTTGCGTTCCCGCAAAGCAAGATCTAAGAGTCGTATTGGACGGCAGAGCATCCAAGGGCGGAGATAACGTAACCTACGCCTGGGATTTCGGAGATGGCACAACAGGTGAAGGAAAATCAGCCGCTCATATATATCCAAAAGCCGGTACCTATATGGCTCGTTTAACAGTGAACGACGGAGAAAGCACTGCATGTTCTATCAGCAGTGATACCGCGAACGTAAAACTGTACCGCGCCCCAGTGGCCATGATCGCTCCAAGCAATGTTTGCTGCATCGGAGAAAAAGCGATATTTGACGGCTCTGGTTCCCAGTCTGATGGCGGAAAATTGACATACGCCTGGGATTTTGGCGACGGAAGCACAGGAGAAGGCGCAAAAGTAAGCCACGTCTACACACAATCGGGAACATACAAGGTGACGCTAAAAGTCGACGATAACTCTGGCAGCCCTTGCAGTTCTTCTATAGACACTCTTAAGGCAGTAGTCAATGAATCACCTGTGGCGATTATAAAAGTAAAATAATAATACAACATAGAGATGGTTGAATGCGGCTCGGGTTGTAAACCCGAGCCGCATTTTTTATCATTTAACCTCAGAAAATCCTAGAAAATGAGCCTAAAAAATGCTTTAAAAAACGTCAAAATAACCTCCTGTTAACCACGAATACCTCTGAGCTGTAATCCCTTGGCAAATCATAAGATATATAAGCTTAAATATTATAAAAAAAATCTTGACAATAACCCTCCAATATGATAAAAAATATATAACTTATACAACCAGTGATAACTTTAATCTAGGCGGGAAAGGAGGGTTAAAAATCCAAAGCCGAAGTTATCGAAAATCTGGTGTATAGACATAGATTATATTTCTAGGCGAATTACCTAGTTTCATGATAGACAATATAAATTTTTTAAGGAGGTAAAAAGCAAAATGAGTAAAAGGTTAATAATGATATGTGCTATAGCGTTCGTGCTTGGTTTAGCAGTAAGCGCACACGCTGCGGTACAGAATGTAAAAGTAAGCGGCGATCTAAAAGTTAGCGCGATCGGCAGAGACCAATTTGACTTAGGATGGTCTGATGGTGAAGATAATTCTAACGTCATAATGTCTCAGACTCGCGTAAAAGTAGACACCGATCTTACTGAAAACGTATCAGCAACAGTAAGACTATTAAGCGAAACAGACTGGGGAAGAGAAAACCAAGACGCTAACAATACCGATATTGATATTGACTTAGCGAACGTGACTATGAAAGAAATGTTTTTCTGCCCCTTGTCAATGACGCTTGGTCGCCAGGAATTAATGTGGGGAGCAGGTTTTGTATTAGGCGACCCAGACACCAACAATACCGTAAACACAACTACATGGGCAGCAGGCGCTGGCCCAATCGCCAACAGAGATCTAAGCTTAAGAAAAGCTTTCGATGCAATTAAATTCAACTTGGATTATAATCCTTTGATGATCGAAGCATTCTATAGCAAGATCGATGAAAATGCACAGACTGGTGCTCAGTTAGAAGATAAAGATGATATTGATCTTTATGGTGCAAAAGCCAGCTATGCATTAGGCGACAAGTGGGGAACATTGTTAGAAGGTTACCTACTTTATCAAAATGATAAATCAGGTTCAGCTCTTGCTCAAAACTCAACGCCAGATACTATTTGGTGTCCTGGTATCAGGGCTGTCGCTGCTCCAATGAAAGACATGGTCGTATCAGCAGAGATGGCTTGGCAGACAGGTTCCAAGAATATAGCTGGCGTTTCCAGATCGCGTGAAGCTATGGCAGCACAAGCAACAGCTTCCTATGCTTTACCTTTTGAGAAACTGAAGAAATACACGCCTAAGGTTGGCGCCGTATATACATATACTAGCGGCGACAAGAACCCTGCTGACACAACTGATGGCAGAGGCGAATTCAAATCTTGGGATCCGCTTTATGAGAATCAGGGTACTGGAAAAATCTACAACGTTTTGTTCCAGAATACTTCTGCTCAATCAGTCGGATTGAACGCATCTGCAGTTCCGATGGAAGACGTAAGACTGTTGTTAGAATACACTGACCTCTGGTTAGTGCAGGAACCCAATGTTGATCGTTGGGGTCATCAAACTACCGACCTTTTTACGCTTTACGGAATTGATGGCAACAGCAGAGCAACATACATGACCGGAGACGCAAAACATCTAGGTAGAGAAATTGACTTAACCGCAACCTATGATTATACCGAAGATGTGCAATTCGGTCTTACTTACGGAGCATTCATGCCAGGTAACGCTTTTGATCGTAAACAAAACGGTGAAGTTGCAACTCAACTCATCGGAACCTGTGCAGTTAGCTTCTAAGAGCATGTAATAAACTAAACCCCCACGCCAGATTTTCTGGTGTGGGGGTTTTTCTTAGACACATTTATCATACCTGAAAGAAAAAAATTTGTTTTTTATTTGACACAGTTAACGACAAGATTATAATATTTTACGCAATCCTAAATAAAATACTAAGAAAATGACCAGAGAAGAAATTTACGAACATCTAGCACAAGTCTATCTTGGCAAGAAAACCAAGAAAAAGAAAAAATATAATTTTATAAAGGTAATACTGTTTGCGAATCTAATCGCTATAACACTTCTGCCTTCTTTCTACCTGTTCAATTCAAAAACTTCTCAAAATATAAAGAAACAAGAACAGTCATTTTCTTTGTCATTAAATTATTACCCGTTAAGATTTGTCTATAACTTCAAAAACGGAGCACCTCAAGTAGAAAATTTCTCGCTACATCTGCCCACAGTAAATGTAACAAATTATGATTCATTAGTATTCTATCTGCGGGGAAAAAACCATCTTGCGCCGCGCATCTTAAAGATAGCGCTTGAAAATAAGAAGAAGGAAAAATCCGTATATTATTTCGATAAGGTAGAAGCTAAGTGGCAAAAAATTACCATACCATTAAAAGAATTCAAGGATATCACTGACTGGACTAATATTACAAAAGTATCTTTTATCATAGAGGCATGGAACACAGATGAAACCAAAGGTTCTGTTTTAATTGACGATGTGCATTTTTATGCGAAAGGGGGCAATTAATGTCAATTATCGCTATTGCTAATCAAAAAGGCGGGTGCGGCAAAACTACAACTTCGGTCAATCTTTCCAGCGCCATAGCTTTAAGCTCAAAGAAAGTGTTGCTGATTGATCTAGACCCTCAGTCACACGCTACTTTAGGATTAAACATTTCATCGCAAAATAGCATTTATAATGTACTATCCAACTACACCAGCGAAAAACTATCTCTAAAAGACGTCATTGTCAACGTTGAAACTAATTTTGACGTTGCTCCTGCAAACATCCTGTTAGGAACGCTGGAACAAGAACTTTCCGATGAAATCGGAAGAGAACTAAAGCTGACCGAAGCGATAGAAACGGTAGAGAAGGATTATGACTACGTATTAATCGATTGCCCTCCAAATTTAGGCATCTTGACTGTTAACGCCATAAGGGCAGCTCAGGAAGTCATTATTCCGGTTGAGCCCAGCAGATTTTCACTCATAGGAGTCGATAGGTTGGTAGAAATTATCGATTTAATCTCAACGCGCTTAAATCATCCCGTAAAATACAGACTGCTCATTACCATGTTCGATTCTCGTTTAAGGCATTCTTTCCAGATTTTAAATGCGATAAAAGAAAAATATTCTGCTAATCTCTTTAAGACTATTATTCACACAAATGTTAAGCTGAAAGAGGCCAGCATGAGCGGCCAATCGGCAGTCACCTATGCAAAGTATAGCAGGGGCTCTAAAGATTATTTTTACCTGGCCAGTGAATTAATGTACAGGAAAGAGGCTTCTATAGATAACTTAATGCGCCAATTGGTCCGCGAGAAAGTAAAACAGCTAAGCGAGATTACTTTCTCTTTGCATGATCCTAATGCCCAAGATGTCTACCTTGTCGGCGATTTCAACAACTGGAAGGCTTCAGAAGAAAATAGACTGACCCGAGACGACAATGGTTCCTGGATAAAAAGATTGGCCTTGCGGTCCGGGACATACCATTACAAATTTGTCGTCGACGGAGAGTGGCAAGAAGATCCATCCAACCCAAATAAAGAAGAAAACAATTTCGGCGGTTATAATTCTTTAATTGAAATCTAGCCTTGGACAAAGAACAATCTGCAAAAAAAGAAATACAAGAAGGAAAAATCTTTGCACTAATGGGATATCTTTTCGGCTTATGCATCGTACCGCTAGTGCTTAAAAAAGAAAATAAATTTGCTCTTTTTCACGCAAAACAAGGATTGGTAATTTTCGTAGGAGAAGTCGCGCTTATAGTAATAAGCGTTATCCCTAATCTAGGATCATTTATCTTTAGAATAGGAATTCTAATCTTTGGCATAGCCTCGCTTTTTGGCATGATTCAATCTCTCGAAGGCAAACTTACTAAGATTCCAATTATCTTTGATTTTGCTGAAAAAATTTCATTATAAAAAGGAGTTAGCTTATGCTTTCAAAATTAAAAAAACTTTTTAAAATTAGCAAAAAGAAAACAATAAAGAACTCCAGTAAATCCACCAAGAAAACTTCTAGAAAGAAAATTAGTAATGTAAAGAAATCAAAGATTAAGCCTTCCAAGAAACAAGCTATTAAAAGAATCAAACTCAGGACATCAACTAACGAAGAACTAGTAGGAATTATCACTCATTATTTCCCTCATGTAAAAGCTGGAGTAATCAAGATCAAGAAAGGAACCATTTCATTAGGTGATTCGCTTCATATTAAAGGCCATACCACTGATTTTATTCAGAAAATTAACTCTTTAGAAATCGACCGCAAGCCTATCCAATCAGCCACAAAAGGAAAAGAGATAGGTATCTTAGTTAAGTCTCGAGTTAGACACAATGATAAAGTTTACAAATTAAAGTAGATTAAAAACTCTTAGCTCCTGCCATATTTTGCATCAAAAGACCTTTCCAAAGCAATAGAATATTTTTTCTATTACTCATAAATATTCAATAAAAGTGAGGACTTGTAACCTTCTGATAATCAACAAGTTACAACTTTAGCGAATGCAACTCCTTGACGTTATTGATTTTATGATGTAAACTTATATTGGAACATAAAAATGGCTGGTTAGGGTAGGGAGGTAGAAAATGAAAAATTTAGCCAAACTGCCCAGTTGAAATATTATTATAACCGAGCAAGGTCTCGGTTTTTTTATTTTTTAGAGGCGATACAATGATTAAACAAAGTGAAAACGTAACAAGAAGAAATGTTAATTCAAAGGAGATATTAAACGGTCTTTGTGCCGGACTATGCATAATAGATAAAAGCATGAAAATTAGGTGGGCTAATTCTCAATATGAAAGATGGTTCGGTTCTTTGAAGGACGACAAAGATAAGCACTGTTATGAAGTATCTCAAGGGAAAAATAGTATTTGTTCCAGGTGTCCGATAGTAAAAACTCTAAAAGATGGAAAAGTTCATCGGGCAGAGAAAAGTGTAGTCGGAAGAAACAAAGAAAAGAAATATTATCTGGTGATTGCTACTCCAATTAAAGAAAACAATAAAGTAATCCAAGCGCTTGAGTTAATACAAGATATCACTTATAGCAAAAAAGAAGAACGGCATAAAAACAGTTTAATATGCAAATTTAAAAGTATTTGCAGGAATCTATTTGAAGCTAATAAGAAATTAAAATCTAGCATTTCGTCTCTACGCAGGACCAACAAACATACGACAAAACTTAATGAATTACTCCACCAAAAACACTCCGATATAGTTTCAAAACTAAAACTGGCAAAAGAAGAAATCCAGGATATCACCCAAATAAATAAATCGCTCTCAAGCTCATCCGACCTACAGGCAACGCTCGATATTATTGTAAAATCATCTAGAAAAATAACAGGGGCAAATGCTGCGTGTCTGAGCTTAATCAAACCCTTAGAGGATGGTTTGCTTCTTTCAGATGCCAGCAGTGGTTTGAGCAGGAGCTTCTTAGAGAATTCTCCAATCAAATTGGGGGAAGGAACCACAGGAATAGCAGTAACTACAAAAAAGCCGATAATAATTACTAATATAAAAAACGATCCTCGCGTTAAATACCCCAAATTAGTACAAAGAGAAGGCATTTTATCTTTTGCATGTGTTCCAGCAATATTTAATGAAGAAGTACTGGGGGTAATAAGCGTATATTTTAAATACCCGAAAATCATAACCAAAGAAGAAATCAATTTATTAATTGCATTTGCTTCTCAAGCTGCCCTGGCCATTCAAGAAACCAGGCTTTATCAAGATGTCCACATTAACTATTTCAACACAATCCATACACTAGTTCTGGCTATGGAAGCCCGTGACCCCTACACAATGAGGCATTCAGAAAGAGTCACGCAATACTCAATTAAAATCGCAAAGAACCTAGGACTTAGCGATAAGCAAATTGAAACCTTGAACTACGCAAGCAAAGTTCATGATGTCGGAAAAATCGCGATATCTGACACAGTTCTAAACAAGCCGGGGAAACTAACAATAGCGGAAAGGGCACTTATTGAGCTTCACCCAGTAAAAGGTGCTGAAATGCTGGAGCCGCTTGGTTTCTTAAAAGCTGGCATTCCCTGCGTCAGACACCACCATGAGAGATTCGACGGCGGTGGATATCCTGACGGCATAAAAAAAGAACAGATTCCTATCGAAGCGCGAATAGTTGCCTGCGCCGATTCTTTTGACGCCATGACCTCTGATAGGCCATATCGTTATAGAAAAATGACCATGATAGAAGCCATAAACGAACTAGAATTAAACTCAGGTAAGCAATTCGATCCTTACGTAGTTCCCGCCTTTATAAAAATATTGAAACAAGAATAACCCAGCCTTAAAGAAAATTGTTAAGAAAATCCCTTTGAATTTTGTTGCATTATTCTGTATAACTCAATATAATAATAGCCGTGGAAAGAAACCTAAAACATAGTATAAAATACGAAGTTAAGAATTTTCTAATAATCTTAAACTTTACTTTGTTTGTAACATCTTTGGTGTTGCTTTATGTCTTTGAGAATAAGAAGATCTTCATTACGGCTTTTCTGTATTCTCTAGGCGTCTTCTTAATGACTATGTATTTTTATTATGTGCGCGTTAACAAATATCATAGGATCGACGAATAATTAACTCAACTTACGTAATCAGAACTTAAGTAAAATACCACCTCCAAAATGGGGTGGTTTATTATTATGTTAATATCACATGCTATAGTCCTAGGGATAACTCAAGGAATCACAGAATTTCTTCCTATTTCGAGTTCTGCACATCTGGTTATCTTGCCTCTATTCCTAAAAAACTCCTACCAGGGATTGACCTTCGATGTAGGGCTACACATAGGAACCTTATTTGCGATAATAATCTATTTTTATAAAGAGTGGCTTTCTATGATTAAAAAAGCGTTCATCCAACCCAAATCTCAAGAAGCAACATTGCTATGGTTTTTAGTAGCTGCCAATATTCCAGCTGCTATAATAGGATACTGGTTAGAAAAATCAGCCGTTACTATATTAAGGAATCCATTAATTATTTCTTCTGCGCTAATTATTGGTGCGTTGATATTATGGCTTGCCGATAAAAAGCATAGTTTGCTCAACTCAATTTCAGATATCGGCTTAAAAGAAATCATGCTTATAGGATTTGCTCAATGCTTAGCATTAATACCCGGCTTTTCTCGCTCAGGAATGACAATAGCCGCTGGCTTATTTGTCGGGTTAAAAAGAGAAGAAGCGGCAAGATTTTCTTTTCTGTTATCAGCACCGATAATTATGGGAGCTGGCCTTCTAGAAATAAAAAAAGCGAGCGCAGCAGAATTAAATGTTCCTTTATTTATTGGAATTGCTGGCTCAATGATAAGTGCGATACTCAGTATTAGCTTTCTGTTAAATTATCTTAAAAAGGCTAATTTAAACATTTTTGTTATTTATAGGATTATACTGGGATTGGCCATAATTTTATTGGTAGCAAGAGGTTTTGTCTCAATTTAGAGCTATAATTAGATTTTTATTGAAAGACCCAAGTTTTAATAATATAATAATAAAGGCAAAAGGAGGGGGGCAATGAAAAACCTGGATAGAATACTAATAGTAGCCGGTTTTATTGTGCTCGTGTATGCAATATTCTCCAGATTCTACGGTCAGCGGTCTGTAGCTCTTATGCATTTTAGGTCACTCAGCTTCTTAGTAATGGCTAATATTATCTTTGTTTTAGCTTTAATCGTTAAGCAAAAATAAATTAAGAAAATTAGCATTAATTAGGATTACAAGAAAATGGAATATAAAAAACCGAGTATTAAATCGGACATTAAGAATTTCCTTATTTTACTTAACTCCATACTATATGCAGGAACATTTATCTCGCCATTAATATTCTACGATGTTAATATCGCTAAGACTTTATTGATTGTTTCATTCTTTGTATCGGAGTTGTCAGCTGTTTTTTATAATTTACGAATTAAGAAATACGTTTCAAAGATTTATCCAGAGTAAACATTATCCAAAATGGAGGCTATCATGAAAACTTCTAGCAAGTTTTTTTTATTTACTGGCGTAGTTTTAGCACTATACGCCGTTTTCTCGCGTTTCTACGGTGAACCTTCTGTTGCTTTAAAAGTATTTTCATCAGTCGGAATTTTAACTGCTGCAAACACCTTGATTCTGATTTCTATATCCCTAAATCAACTCTCAAGAAAATAAGAAAATTTATAATAATCCTCTGTTATATATAGAGTAAATCTAGATATTTGTTTATTAATAAACTAAAGGAGAAACATTATTTGAATTTTATAATCAAAATCGGCAGATATTTTATAGAATCACTTCAGCAATTGGGACAAGTGATTTTTTTCATTGCAGAGATTTTCTTAAAGTTTATTCGGAACGGAGTAAAAATAAACGAAGTAACAAAACAAATCTTTGCCCAGGGCGTACAATCAATCGGTATCATCGCTTTAACTTCACTCGCCACAGGAATGGTTCTAGCTATCCAATCTGTAGTCATACTATCCAGATTTGGCGCGAAAGAATATATTGCCCAACTCGTATCTCTCTCATTGGTCAGGGAATTAAGCCCTGTGCTTGGTTCAATAATATTCGCAGGCAAGGCCGGTTCAAAGATGGCTGCCGAAATCAGCTCGATGAAAGTAAGCGAGCAATTATTAGCTACGAGAGCCATGGGCGTCGATCCAGAAGAATATTTCATTCTCCCTAGAATCGTTGCCTGCACTTTAGTTCTGCCCATTCTAATCGTGATTTCCGAAATTTTAGGAGTTTTCGGAGGATACGTTATAGGGGTATGGGAGGCAAATGTGCCCCATGCAATCTACCTTCATAAAACAATCGTTGCGATAAGATTAGTCGATTTTATTGGCGGATTGATTAAAACATTATTTTTTGCTCTCATTATTTCAGTTATTTGTTGCTTTGAGGGATACCAAGCCAAGGGCGGATCTATAGGGGTAGGAGAGTACACCACTAAGGCAGTAGCTTTGTGTTGTATGTATGTAATTTCATTCAATTTCATTTTGACTAAAGTAATCTTAACATTCTGGGGGTAAATTATGAAAAACTATTTATTATTGATACTGCTACTATTAGGTATGATTTCTCTTAATTGTGTAAGCTTGAATAACGACAAGCCAACAGATACATTAATAGAATCTCAATGGATAAGAAATGGAGAACCTATAATATTTGAAGAAGAAGCCTGGTACCCAAAAGACGTAATAGAGAACCTTAAAGATAGCGAAGTGCTTCTAATATTCACATATAACGGCGAAAATATTTACATCGAAAAAAAGGAAGTACGGCCTTACAACAGACTATATACTAAGTTCGGGAAATATCAATACAGACTTTTCGAGAAAAATGATTAGAGTTATCGGATTAAAAAAGTCTTTTAATAGCCATCTCGTGCTTAATGGAATCGACCTTGAGGTAGAAAAGAACCAAATAGTTTCTATTATTGGAGAAAGCGGATCAGGAAAAAGTGTTTTTTTAAAACTAATAATGGGCTTTTTGCAGCCAGACGAAGGCAAGATCTTTATCAACGGGACAGACATTAATTCTCTTGATGAAAGAAAACTTCTACAAATCCGCAAAAACATAGGATATCTTTTTCAGGAATCTGCGCTTTTTGATTTCATGACAGTTTATGACAACCTAGCTTTCCCCTTAAGGGAAAATACAGATCTTTCAGAATTCGATATAAAAAAGAGAATTAAAGATTCACTTTCAAGAGTAGAACTTCATGACGTTGAGAATAAAACACCAGAGGAATTGAGCGGCGGGATGAAAAAAAGAATCGGCATTGCAAGGGCTATCATAATGGAGCCGAAGATTTTCCTATGCGATGAACCAACGGCTGGCCTTGACCCTAATAAATCATTGTCAATCATGCGGCTTATTTCAGATCTAGCCAGATCATTAAAATCCGCTAGCATAATAGTTTCTCATGATGTAAGCAATGTTTTACGTTTTTCAGATATCATTGCTCTTCTTTATAATGGAAAATTAATAACAAAAGGAACAAAAGAAGAAATCTTTAAAACTAACCAAAAAGAAGCTAGAGAATTTCTCATGTTAGACAGCTAATTCTAAAAAGAGGTAAGCCATGAAAAATAACTTTACAAAGGAACTAACTGCGGGTTTATTCTTTATGATAGGTTTAATTTTGATGGTTTTTCTACTATTTTTTGTGGGTTCAAAAGAAGGATTTGCGCGACCCAAATTCTCTTTAGAGGTGCTATTTAAAAATGTCGGCGGGCTAGAAGTAGGGGCTCCTGTTAGACTTTCCGGAGTGAATGTTGGTTCTGTAGCCAAGGTCGATTTCATTGAACAGCCAGTTACCGATAGAAAAGTAAGAGTCGTTTTGAGCATCTATGAAAAATACAAAAACCAAGTTATGAGGTGCTCAGATTTTTCTATCAAAACTGCCGGAATTCTCGGAGATAAACTTATAGAAATAGCTCCTCCTGAAGAAGGCATGATTTGCGAAATAAAAAAGCCCCTGATAGGTAAAGATCCCTTGGACATCCAAAACTGGGCAGAAAATCTTCAGGAAACTTCCGATTCGTTCAGAAAGTTATCCGAGGAAACCACTAAGATAACTAAACAACTCAACTACGTTTCTTATACATTCAAGAGACTACTGGATAGGATCGAAGATAAGCTAATTAAGGGGAACCTTCTTAAGGTGTTTTAATCTTTTCTTGTTTTGAGAATTCGACCACGCCCTCAAAGTCAATATCCATAAATTTCTTTAAAAGCTCCGGTTTTTCTAGTATGGCAATAAATTTAGGGTTGGCTAACAAACCAAGAATCTGCTTACTTTTTAACTGCATCATAACCACCCGATCCCTTATAAAATCCTGGATTCTTTCTTCAGCCATAAGTTTTTGAAATTCCGGATTATACCTTAAAGTTTTTGTCGCCTGCGGATTATTCATTATTACGCTGAGATTATTCAACTTATCTAAAAGAAAAACTGCTTTAAAAGGAACTGCCGCCTTAACAAAACTCAGGACGTGAGAATATCTTACGTTATCTTTTAGCTTAATAAAATTATCGTTTTCTAAAGGAATAATATTAATAACAACTGAAATTAAAACAATCCAGATAATCCCCCAGAAGAAGCCAATGATCCCACCTGCTATGTTGTTCAAATGCGACAAAAGAATTCGTTTTACATTTTGTGTTCGCGATAATGAAATATGTAAAAGGAATTTAAATATGACCACGATAACTAAAGGAGCCAGGAATAAAATTATAAGACTATACAGAAAATTATAGGTTTCTTTATAATATAACCACGAACCACCGAAACAAACAAAAACCAGCAAAAATTCAAGAAAATACGACAAAAATCCTTTCTGCAGACCAGAAAGAGTAAAAAATAATATTAGAAATAGAAAAACTATATCAATCATATCTTTTATTCTACATTTATTTTAAGCGTTTTTCAAGTTAATATTTTTTGTTCTTTTTTAAAATCTTTTTGATTTAGCGCTTATTTATGGTATTATAATTTAAGAAAGGGAACCTATGAGAGAGTTCTTAGTAGGCTTAATCTTTTTAATTGCTGTTTTAATTTTGGCCGGAACAGGGGTGCTGCTTATGCCTTTCTGGATGTTACTAGAAGCTGCCCTCAGGATGATTTTGATACTGGCATTTATAATATTCTGCATTTGGCTTCTAGGAAAATTCATAATCTTCGTTTGGGGCAAAATTAAAGATCGGTAATAAATTTAATATAAGTAAATATAAGTAAGTCTAAGTAAGTTTGGAATTGAAAAAAGGAGGAAGTTACGATGGAGAATACAGAAAATAATGAAATTCTGCCTGTAAGCCCATCAATAAAAGTCGTCGACTTCCGCACAACAAGCAAGGGTGCAGGCTGGTGGTCTGCTGTTGTCCTGCAAGAGTCTTATGGCAGAAGACAAATAAGCCTCTATCTCTGGCAAAGAAAAAAAGGCCAGTGGAAGAGAAAACAGAAATTCACGATCCAAACGGCAAAAAAATGGGAAAAAGTTGACAGCGCCATGAAAGAATTAATCCCTGGTTTACTTAAGTAATTACAATAGGTTAAGGAGGAAGAATTGTTTTATTTGTATCTACTGGCGGCTTCAGTAGTTTTTGGAGCGATAGTTTGGCTTATTTTAAAACAAGACAAACAACAGAAAAACGAAGCAATTAAAAAAGAATCTTTGTTCCAGAACTTGGAAAGAGAAAATGAAAACCTTAAAAAAGAGATTTTATCTCTTTCGAAAAGAAATGAGGAACCGTCTAAAGAATTGAGCGATTTAAGAATACAGCTTCAACAGAAAATATCAGAATTGCAATCCATTAAAAATACTATTATAACGGAACAGCAAGCCAAGACGGAACTCAATAAAACTATAGAGAATTTAAAAAAGCAGCTCGACGATAAAAAAGAAGATGATAAAAAAACGAATTCCGAAAAGGAAGGATATCGTGAAGATAGAAAAAGGGCCCAAGATGAGATTGATAGGTTAAAAAATGAAATTTCTCTTGCGAATGATACAATAGCCAACAAAGACAATGAAATAGCTGAATTAAAAGAAGAAATCTCGAATTTAATAAAGAAACTGGAGATCGTTAAGCAACCAGTTGAGCCTGTGCAGGATAATGCCAAAGATAATAACATACAAATAACAGAAGAAAAAACAGTGAGCGAAAAACTGTTCCAAATAAAACCAGTGCCACAAGAAAGGGATAACCCGCAACAACAGACTCAAACGCCAAAAGAATCCAGCCTAAAGAAGATCGTAAAAGAAGTGCTTGAAAAAGAAAAAACTAACGAACAAAGCCAAAAAGAGAACCAAAATGAAACAAAAATCCCGTAGAAACAATGTTTTCCTAATTTTATTGACATTTTCTTTACTGAGCATAATCTTCTCAGGATGCGCGGTAGCTAAGACAACAAACAGAATAAAAATTGACGGTCGTCTTAAAGTTGCCAAAGATATACAGATCCAAGAAACAAAGAAATTATTTAATATTGGCGAAAAAATAACATTCAAAATCACCTGGTTAGGGGTACCAGTAGGGACAGTAATTTCGGAAATAAAAGGAATAGAAATAATTCGGGGAAAAGAATCGTACCGCATTGAGCTAACGGCAGAAACCAATCCGGTAATGTCTGCGGTTTTCCCTGTTCGGGATAAATTTATCTCCTTTATGGATATAAAAACTCTCGGCACCTTAAGGCATGAAGTTAATAGAAAAGAAGGATTCTATAGAAAACAGGCCTTTACCGATTTCTATCCAGAGCAAAATTACGCCTATTTTAAGAATTCACTAGATGGCTCCGAGAAAACCTTCAAAATACCAGACACGCCTCAAGATACGCTTACAGCTTTCTATTATCTAAGGACTTTAAACATATCCCTTGGAGATACTGTTACCTATAACATTATAAACAGTGAGAAAATCTATACAATTTACGCTAATATTGTCAAAAAAGAGTTTATAAAACTAAAGAATTTGGGCACATTTGATGCTTTCTTAATCAAGCCAAAAGCTGAGCTGGAGGGGAAAGAGACCACCAGGGGCAGCGCTATAGGCTATTTTAGCGCAGATAGCAAACGCCTACCGCTTATATCTATTCTTAGATCTTATTTATTTACCAAGATTATTATAACCCTTACCAGGTACGAGCAGGGGAATACGCAATAGCGAAACGAACAAAACCCAACAGAAAAATCTTGCAAAACCGAAGAATAATCGATACTATATTTATGAGTATGCACTCAAAATAACCTAGGGGTTTATGAAACCAAAAGGCCGGCCTAAGAAGCTAAGAATAATTAAGAATGAACCACAAATCAGGCAATTTAGCCCGCGCGGAAAACCGGGAAGGCCTGATGAAATCGAGCTAAAATTCGAAGAATTTGAGGCTTTAAGAATGACTGATTTTATCGGTTTAAGCCAAAAAGAAGCTGCTCAGAACATGCAAATATCCCAACAAACCTTTTCAAGAGTCTTAAATCATGGCCGTAGGAGCCTGGCAGAGGCCTTAATTATGGGAAAGATTATCAGGATCCAGGGAGGCGATTATTCTTTAAGAAATACTGCGTTGCAAGGCAAGAGTCCCAGGAAAAATCTTGCAGAAACTCCAGCCAAAAACACTCCGAAAACTTAAAAACAATCAATCATATTACTCCGGAAAACCCCAAATAGCTTCCCCGAACAGACTGAGAATCAACTTCCTATAATATATCACGAGTCAGCGTCGGATAAATCAAGTTTCCGACAAGCCAAGCAAACCCATAGTTTATTTTTTTTCAACTATGGGTTTTTTATTTTTCAACACAAAAACAACACAAACTCAATTTTTGCATGAGTCAAAAAGGGGCTTAAATGTTCAACAAGAGTTGGGATAAAAATGAGAAAGAGTTAATTACCTCGCTTACTATCGGCGGGGTATTTTTTTGCCGCAGGCGCCCAAAAGGTGGGCCCCAACTTTCTGATGTTCACCTGAAGGTTGACATCAGAACCTGCGGCATCCTTTTTTAGAAGGGGGGACAAATGGAAGAATATTACAGAAACAGATTCAAAGAAGCGTCCACAAATAGTTTTATAGTTTTGGGGTGTATCATTCTTGCGGCGCTATTAGTCTTAATCAAAGCTTTTACCGGATAGGCTAT
>JAKLEP010000024.1 GCA_022703055.1 Candidatus Omnitrophota bacterium | reverse complement strand
TATTCCAACCAAATTTTTCTGAACTTTTTCAAAAAATAAATGGCTGATCCGGTGGTAAACCTGTGATCGGTTATTATCGGGCGACAAAAATAAGTCGGGTTAAGTTATTAACCAAAGAATATTGCCGATAAATATCCGGATTTAGTACAGTCCTGGTTACGCACAAGGCGGTCATCGGGATGTATGATCAAAGAGCAATAAAACAAATGAAACGAGGTAGTTTGATAGAAAAGCCCAATCAGTATTCTGATTGGGCTTTTAATAAATATGGCACCTACCTACTCTCCCGCCTGGTATAGCAGTACCATCGGCCATGAGGGGCTTAACTTCTCTGTTCGGTATGGGAAGAGGTGAACACCCTCGGCATAAGCACCATAAGACGATCATCCGCTTTTGCTGAAGCTTCAGCGGATTCAATAAGATAACATATTGGGAGTTGTAATAAGAAGAGTAACGTGATTATTCCCTATACTTAATTAAAAATATAAAAAATTAAAGCTTACGGGC
>JAKLEP010000023.1 GCA_022703055.1 Candidatus Omnitrophota bacterium | reverse complement strand
CACGATCAGGTAGAGATGTGCGGTATCCAGCGAGTGCAGCGCCAGCTCCGGGAAAAAAGTCGCCATCGGGTTGACGATCAGAACAAAGCCGAGCAGCGCCCCTATCAGCAGATAGAACAACCCCGACACCAGAAACCGCCGCGTTATAGCGTCCATAATCCCCTCCCGATTTAGGTTTTTCATTATAGCCCGATTCCCGCGGTTGACAATAAAAATCAACTCGCGACAGCCGATAACCGCACCTCCAGCCGCGTTGCAGATTTTTTATTTGGAAATACCGGCTGTTATGGTATAATAATAAATTATTACGCGATGCATCTGCGTTTTCGTCCGCTATTTGACAGAGTCGGTTATCGGGGGTGTAGCTCAGTTGGGAGAGCAACAGGCTGGCAGTCTGTGGGTCAGGGGTTCAACTCCCCTCACCTCCATTACTTCGATCGGTGCGCGGAGGAATGTTTCTCCGCACTCCGATCTTACACCTTAAGGCTGCGTCGTGAAAATCGTTTACAAGGCACTG
>JAKLEP010000022.1 GCA_022703055.1 Candidatus Omnitrophota bacterium | reverse complement strand
ACAAAGCCCCCAAGACCGTCAACAACCTGGTCTTCCTGGCGCGCGCTGGGTTCTACGACAACACAACATTTCACCGCGTGCTCAAGGATTTTATGGCCCAGGGTGGCGACCCTACCGGCAGTGGCGCGGGCGGCCCCGGCTACCAGTTTGCGGATGAGATCAACGCTAGCCTGACTTTCGACCAACCCGGTCTGCTGGCCATGGCCAATGCCGGTGCCAACACCAACGGCAGCCAGTTTTTCCTGACCTTTGTGCCCACGCCCTGGTTGAACGGCCACCATACCATTTTCGGTAAGGTTGCTTCGGGCATGGACGTGCTCCTGTCATTGACTCTGCGCGACCCACAAAAGAACCCCCAAACGCCGGGCGACCTGCTCAAGACCATCGAGATCACGGAGAAGTAGAACAGAAAGGCCCCAAAGACTGCACTGACCTTTGGGGCCTCTTCTATTGTCCTCGACCATAGATTGCTGCTACCGCCACCAGGTCGAATAGATCAACCACACCATCCAGATTGACGTCCGCGGCCGGATTGGAGGCG
>JAKLEP010000021.1:331-600 GCA_022703055.1 Candidatus Omnitrophota bacterium | reverse complement strand
TTCTACAAAACTCGGCAAACGAAAAACTTTTTTAATTACAATGTCTCTGGCTATTTTTGGCTATATATTGAAGTGGTTCGGATAAAATCCGCAGCATCCTTATCTGCTTCTTATATCGTCGCCTTTTTTGGCATTTCATTTGGGATCCTTGTTTACTCTGGTCTGTTCTATGGTTGCTGATGTTTGCGATCTTGACGAGCTCCAGACAGGCACGCGCAGAGAAGGGATGTTTAGCGGTATTTACTGGTGGATTCAAAAACTCGGCATTG
>JAKLEP010000021.1:0-321 GCA_022703055.1 Candidatus Omnitrophota bacterium | reverse complement strand
GCCGGAGCTTCAGTTCTTTCAGGATATCTCTTAAATTGGACCGGCTTCAGGCAAGAATTAGGCTTGAATCAGGCTCCGAGCACTTTGTTTTATATGAGGCTATGCGATATCGGTATCCCGATTGTAACTTCCATCATTGCGATTTTTATTATTATGACCTTTAAGCTTTCAGAAGATAATGCCTATGAAATTCGCGCTCAGCTGGAAAAACGCAGGGCAGAGAGGCAAGCTAAAGAGAAATAATAGTTTGAAGGAACTTTTTAGCAATATTTTCAGTCTAATAATTTGAAGAGAGAAATTAAATAATTGTAAAAAATGAAA
>JAKLEP010000020.1 GCA_022703055.1 Candidatus Omnitrophota bacterium | reverse complement strand
GTGTATTGTCAAATATGAACCCTGAATTATTTATTTTAATCCCTACTTTACTGCTAAACAACTGGCGAATAAGGACATAAGTTCCATATCCAAAAAAGATAATCCCTCCATAGCCTCCAATAATAATTACAATCAGAGTCTTGCGATCAGATGGTGGTCCAAGAATAATCCAAAAGCCCCCGATTACAAACAGTATTGCCCCGCTTAGCATAAGTAAAATCTTGAAATTGCTTTTCTCTATATATAACTCATTGTCCATTAGATGATAATTTGTCTATGGTTGTTTTTATAATGTGCAGGAGTTTAATGTATGAAGCCTAACGTTTGACGGTATGGGGCGTGGCGGCTAAAGGGCAATTTTCTGTCGGGATATATAAAGTTAAATTACGTGTACAAAGCTTCGTTGACCACAGAAGACAGCCATGACCTATACCGTTTGTTAGTGGCTGTATTTTTGTTAAATTTTTTCAAGCAGGTAGTAACTCACTAATATTTCATTTTCTTTTACTTTGTTATATCGTATAACTCTATTTCTTTTTTTCTCATCTAGGAATTTTTCGATTTTAACTCTGGCTTGGATGCCTTGCCATTCAATTATTTCTCCTT
>JAKLEP010000002.1 GCA_022703055.1 Candidatus Omnitrophota bacterium | reverse complement strand
AAAATTCACCGAGAAGAAGAATAAGCTTAGCCAGGAAATAGCTATCGATTCGGATGTCAATCTTCAGGTGCCCCGCGTAGTAACGGCAAACGCGATATTTCTACGAAAGGTTATCGAAGATATCGGGCTCTTTGACGAAGATTTGATAACCTCCGAAGATACCGAATTGGGATGGAGGCTTTCATTTAGCGGTTATCAGATGAAGTATGTACCCGAGGCCATAGTTTATCATGTCCATATAAGAAGCTTGATTAATTATCTGTTGCATCAATTTGAATACGGCTGTGCTTCAAATTTAATTTTCCGAAAATATAGAAATATTTTTCAATCTAAGCTGTCTAAGGCCGGTTATTTTTTGTCAAAAATCCGGGTTTTGTGTCGTTTTACAATCAGACTGTGTAGAGTGACGGAAAAACAGGGTAAAGAAGAGAGTTTTTTTTGGATTTTAGAGAACTTGGATAATATGTTTTTTACTTTGGGCGGACTTTGCATGTCTCTAAAACCAGTCAAGCTTTCTAGCCGTCTTAATCCAGAATATTTATCCCGCCAGAGAATTTATATAAAGTATAATGGATTTAATTTAAAATTAAATGATGGCATTTTCTGGTTTATAAATAATAATTCCTTAAGATTCTATAATTTCAAGAGTAATTTATTTTACAAGCTCAACGAAACGGCTGAGGATATATGGAGTTGCTTGGTTAAAGGAAAAGACTTATCACAGGCGATAGATGAGCTTTCTTGCGAATATTCGACCACCAAGGAAATTGTCCAAAAGGACGTGCTGGATTTTATCATCCAGTTAAGAGAAGAAAATATTCTTATAGCCGTTTAGACATAGACCATGAAATTAGAGCCCGCAGACAAATTATTTTATAAACTGAAGAACAACAAAGTGCCTCTTGTCGTCCAGTGGGAATTAACTACAAGATGCAATTTAGATTGCATGCATTGCTGTATCAAGAATGAAAAACAGGATAGCGAGCTTTCCTTTGGAGAAATCAAGGATATACTAAGGCAGCTTAAGGCCGAAAATTGTATGATACAAAGATTCTCCGGCGGAGAGGTATTTTTAAGAAAAGACATTTTTAAGATAATTGAGCTGGCAAGAAAGATGCAATTTGGGGTAATGGTTCTTTCTAACGGAACGCTTCTTGACAGAAGCGATATCAAAAATTTAAAGAAAATAGGCATTTTGGATCTACAGGTAAGTCTTTATGGGGCCACGGCTTCAATGCACGATTCCATAACCAATGTTAAAGGTTCTTTTGATAAGACCATGAATACTATTGGGCTTTGTAGGAAATACAAGGTTCCTTTCCATGTCGCAGTGATGTCATTTAACAAGAATTTTCATGAGCTAAGCCAGATTAAACGGATCGCCAGAAAAGAAAAGTGGAAGACTATCTTTGATTTTGTTATTTTGCCTGCCGTATCAAGCTCTAAGGACCCGTTAAGCTTGAGAGCAACCGATGAACAGATAAAATTAGCGGTTCGTTCCGGGCTTTTAGTTTGGTCTAGGAGAAACAGGCTTCGCAGTAAGAAGATAACTAGACCTGAACAATTTTCTGGAAATGATGTTCGTATAGAAATCGGGGCTTCCGGAAAAGTATTTCCTTCAGTCATTATGCGCAAAGAGGCAGGCGACTTGCGCAGAGAAAGCTTTTCTCAAATTTGGCGTCATTCTAGAACTTTTCGCTATTTACGAAGTTTAGATGAGAAATCCTTTGAATGTTTTAGTTGCGAGTATTATAATAAGTGTTGTAAGAATAGGGATTTAGCCTACTTGGAACACGGCGATGTTACAGTGAAGCCTCAAGAAATTTGCCGGATAAACCGGATTTTTCATGAAAATGTAGGCAAAAGATGAAAAAAGATAAAAAACCTAAAATCGAAACCAAGACTTATAACAAGCCTAAGCTATTAAAATTCTCCAAGGTAAAAAGGATCCAGGGCGGGTCACTGGTTGACGATCCGTTTGGGCAAAATCTTTAAAGCCCAAAATCTATTTAATACAGAGGCCAGGGTTTTAATTGAGCTTAAGGCGGCTTAGAAATGAAAAAGTTTAAAAACTTCAAATCAGAAAAGAAATCTTATAAGAAACCCAAATTATTAAAATTCTCCAAAGTAAAAAGAATCCAGGGTGGGTCTATAGTTGATGTTCCGAGTGTCCCGATTTAAACTGGATATTTTGTCAATATAGGCAAAAGATGAAAAAAGATAAAAAACCTAAAATCGAAGTTAAGACTTATCAGAAACCACGGCTATTAAAATTCTCTAAATTAGTCAGTATCCAGGCCGCTTCTGTAGGTAATCAGTTTCAGGAGATAGGATAAGTTACAACTAATAATTAACCACAATATTGAATATGAAACAATATAAAAAACACCAGTCCAAAGTTAAAGTCTATAAAAAACCTAAGTTGCTGAAATTCTATAAGATATCTAGGATTTTGTCTGCTGTTTCTGCGAGCACGCCTAGCGAAGGTATTTAGCCTTAGAATTGAAAGCAAGCAAGCCTAGCAAATTAATAAACAGCCGCACAAGAGGCTGATACTCATCCGATTTCCCGAGGGGAAAAGGATCGGGGCTGTTGATCCACATAATGAATTCCCTACGGAAGCTAGTGGAAGGGTATATCAATGAATAAGTTTAATAAAAAAGAAACAGGTCGCAACTTCGACTTTAAGCTTTATAAGAAACCAAAGCTAACTAGATTTTCCAAAGTAAAAAGAATCAGGGCTTTTGACCAGTATATTCCTAACGAAGATGGTGGGTCGGTATATTAAAACCGGAGCCTATAGAATATTCTGCTTTACTTACCCAGGAATAGTAAATGCCTGAAAAACTATCCGCGTCAATTGCAATTCAGAATTTCAGAGTAAAAATAATCACCAACGATAGCAAGGTATTAAAACTTCTAGATGAACAGCTGGAATTAGCTAGATACAGGCGGATTGAAAAACCCGCCTTTGAGGTTCTATTTAATTTAGAAAGGACGGACCTTTATAAGATTCCTCGGACCAAACGGGATGTCTTTAAACAAGAACCTTTGTTCCAAGACGAGCATATTTCTGATGATAGTATTATTATCAACGTTGGTTTTAGGACATTACAGGTAGATATTAATCCTAAAGAAGATTATGTCCATGTCTATATTGCGTATGGGCAGGATTTTATCGATAGGAATCTGTTTTTCGATTTAGTGTTTTTTCAGCCGCTGCGGTTCTTATTAAGGTTCCATAAGATATATGTTTTACATTCCGGTTGCGTAGTCAAAGACAATTCAGCAGTTTTGTTGGCTGGCAATCCTGGCAGCGGGAAAAGCATCATAAGTCTTAGCCTGGTAAGAAATGGTTATAAATATCTTACCGATGATGACACATTTTTCTGGCAGAAAGGGGATAACATCGAGTGTTTCGCGTTTTATTCAGAACCTAAGATTAAAAATTATCTACTCCGGTATTTCCCCGAAATGAAACGAAAATATTTAAAGCCGCTCAAACAGGATAAAAAACAAAAAGTGGAGATAAAGAAGCTTTATCCTAATTGTTTCCAAGATAAATCATCGCCAAAATTGTTGATTTTCCCTGAGTTTTCCCTGCATTCAAAAACAAGGATCGAAGCCATTGATAAGCAATATGCCTTAAGGCGCCTTGTTGAGGATAAATTCAGGATATTTCAAGGTCAATACGAAAATATCTCCAAATTACATTTTGAAACATTATCTAAATTGGTTAAACAGGTTAAGACTTATAAATTGATCTATAAAGACCAAGATGTGGATATGATCCCGGAGCTTGTAAGCAGGCTTTTATAGTGAATGATATGCAATATGCCATAGAGACAGATAGGCTTTATAAGAAATTTTCTCCCACCAAATCGCCATCATTGAAAGATGTCTTTAATTTATTTGAAAAACGCGATAATTTTGTAGTTGCCTGTAACGGTGTCGACCTTAAGGTTAGGGAGGGCGAGCTGTTCGGCTTGGTCGGTCCCAACGGTGCGGGTAAAACTACTTTGATAAAAATACTATCTACAGTTATCCTGTCGGATTCAGGAATCGCCAAAGTCAATGGTTTTGATGTAGTAAAACAAGAAGATAGAGTCAAAAGAAGCATCGGGTTGGTTACGAGCGAAGCCAGAAGTTTTTATGTGAGATTAAGCGGTAGGGAGAACTTGCGGTTTTTTGCAAATTTGTACGATTTGTTTGATAAAGACGCCGAGCAGAAAATAGAAGAACTGTCTGAGCTTTTAGAAATAAGAAACAAACTGGATATTATGTTTCAGGAATATTCCTCCGGTATAAAACAAAGATTCGCTCTGGCAAGAGGGCTTTTGAATGATGCGCCAATATTATTGGTTGATGAACCCACTAAAAGCCTAGATCCGACAAGCGCAAAGACTTTGAGGGATTTTATCCGGAAGAAACTTGTAGACGAGAAGAAAAAGACTATAGTCTTTACCAGCCATTCCTTAAACGAGATTGAGAAGCTGGCTGATACGATAGCCATCATGGATAAAGGCAGGATAAGATCCAGCGGCACCATTGATGATTTAAGGCGCATGATGTCAAGGCCTAATGCCAGCATAGAAGAAATTTTCGATTATTACACAAAAGAAAAATTATGAGTGAGTTCATTCAATCGTTTTATTTATTTTTTAAAAAATCCAGGGCTTTCATCCGAAAGGACTTTCTGGGCAATATCAGCTACAAACTCGATTTTGTAACCCAGTGGGCCGGAGTTTTTGTAGCTATATTTACATTTTATTATCTCTCCAAGATTATCGGGAAACAGGCGTCTGGGTATCTTGCCGAATATGGGGGAGATTATTTTCCTTTTGTGTTGGTTGGCATAGCCGTAAGAAACTACATCGGGACCAGCCTGACGATTTTCTCTTCTAAAATCGCCAAAGAACAAATATGGGGGACTTTAGAGGTTATGCTTACTACGCCGACGAAGCTTTTTACGATACTGGTTTCTTTATCGTTGTATGATTTTATTCTGGATTCTGTGAATGTATTTTTGTATGTTTTTATTGGGGTAGTTTTTCTGGGTATCAATTTTAGCAGCGCTCATTTATTCGCCGTGGCAGTAATTTTAATACTTACCATAATATCGTTTTCCTGCTTTGGGATAATTTCCGCTTCCTTTACCATGGTTTTTAAAAGAGGCGATCCTGTGCTTTGGCTTATGTCGGGGCTAGCGACGTTTTTTGGCGGAGTGCTATTCCCGGTTAGCGTCTTGCCGAAATACCTTCAGGTAATTTCTTATTCAATCCCTATCACTTATTCACTGCGCGCTTTACGCTTTGCCCTGCTTAAAGGTTATTCTTGGGATATGCTGTCTGGGGATATAATTGTGCTTTTGGGTTTTTGCTTGGTTTTATTGCCGATTAGTATGATTGTATTCCGCTGGGCTTTGATACGGGCTAAGGCTAGAGGGACACTGGCCTTCTATTAAAGATCCTTCCGAGAAGTAAGAATCTTATCAGAAATTCCCTGAATCTATAAAAGTACCAACGTATAATAACTCCTGGTTTTTTTGGCAGGTTGTAGCGATAAGATATATAAGAGGAAGGGGGGAACAGTATTTTCCAGGCATATCGAATCAGTTTAGCTATGTCTTTAGGCCAGAAAGAGAATTTCCCGAAAACAAGGCATAGGCTGATTATCGGGTTGGGATTGAATATATTTTCCGGCAGCCAGAACAGAGGATATTTTAAACTATAGAATTTATGAAAAATATTTTTTTGTATTATGGGTGGCTTGAGTTGGACTAGGACATTATTTGGTATGCCGGTGCTTAATTCATTATTTAATATAAGTAGGCTATTGTAAACCGCAATTGATACTCTTTTGTTTTTTGCTTTTAGGATTATTTTTCCCCAATCAATCTTGTCCCTATAGTTGCTTATCAATTCCCTTAAATCGCAAAACCAAAGCAAGTTTCTAAATCCGACATTGATCATGCGGCTGGATAGGTATATTATTTGGTCTTCCACTGATAAGCTAAGAGCCTCAACGTTATTAACCTTGATTGTTATTGCCTCTTGCCAGTAATCCGATGAGTCAAAATCTGGAAAATCCAGAATAAAAAGGTTGAATTTAAATTCTATCTTTGTATCGCGAGAATTTCTATAGCAAAGATGCCAGTCCGACGGAGCTCCCAGCGAATTTTCCAGCTCCAGCAGGTCTTTTTCGGCTTTGAAGTTTAATTTGTCTAATACTTCCCTAATCTTAGGCCAATCTTGTTTTTTGACCAGTATGTCGATATCCTTCATCGGGCGTAGCGAGAAATCTCCGTAAAGCTGCTCAGCCAAAGAACACCCTTTTAAGACAATTGTCTTTACTTGCAACAAATTTAGTTCCTTGAGCAGGTTGGCAAGGTCATCGTAAATTGGTGCGGTCTTAAGGAAGCTCTCGGTGTAGGAGTCCTTAAACTTCTGCATTATTTCTTCCGGAATATTATTATCTTTAATTTTCGAAAGGCTGATAAATACTATCGGGGCAACCGAATTATAAAGAGCGAGCCATAAGAATTTATCCCAGTTGATGTTCTTAGTTAATGCCTCTTTCATGGATTTTATGTCGTCGCTATTTAATTCTTTTTTTGAACAGATTTTAAGCAGTTCTTTTTCTAAAAGAAGCGAAGTTCTAACTGTTTTTGATAATCTGCGATATTCGGGATTTATAATTAGTAGGTAGATTTGAAATAATTCAGATCTCAAGCAGCATAAGAGCTTGGCAAAAAAGTTTTTATCTTTAGTTTTTGAGATAAGAATATCTGCGATTATCTTATTAGTCAGGTTCCATTTCTTTGTTTCTAGGTTAACTTTATAACCATCTCGCTCAATCGCAACTATTTTACCAAACAGCGCATCATTAGGGACTGGAGGGTCTATTTTCTTTGTATTGTCGCCCTGGGCTATAAAAAAGTTTTCATCTTGTTGATAGAGAAATCGATGGGCGATGATATTTTTATTTAGTTTATAGGTTATGATATCGCCGCAGGACGGGTTACTTGCGGTGTACTGTTTTACAAAAATCCGATCGCCGGGTTGCAAAGTAGGATGCATGCTGGAACTTATGATTTGGAATTCCGGGTGCTTGCCTTTAGCAAGCCCTTCTTTAATAAGGATTGCGACCGCGTCTTGTAGTAATACATCGTTAGAATGCATGTAAAAATTATATTATATTTTGTGATATACGTCAAACACGCTGTTTGCAATCATCTTAAACGAACGTGTTGACAATAATCTCTGTAAAGTTATAATAAAGTCAAACATGAAAGAAAAAATACTAAAACACATAAGGAAAGCCAGCAGCTATATCTCCGGAGAAGAACTAAGCAGCGTCTGCGATATTTCCCGCGCCGGCATCTGGAAGCATATTCAGGAATTGAGGCAGGATGGTTATGATATCGAAGCTGTGCCCAACCTTGGTTATAGGCTCGTATCCTCCCCGGATAAATTATTGCCCGAAGAAATCAAATTCGGGTTAAATACTAAGATTGTAGGCAGGCATATTTATCATTACGAAGTGGTAGGTTCTACAATGGATGCCGCTTTTAAATTAGCTATGGAATCTCACGATGAAGGTGCGGTAGTCTGTGCAGAATCTCAGCATGCCGGAAGAGGCAGATTAGGAAGATCGTGGGTCTCTCCTAAATCTAAGGGGATATATTTGTCGGTAATCCTGAAACCGAAAATTTCCCCCAATGAGACTCCCAGGCTTACTCTGTTGACTGCCCTGGCAGTCTGCGAAGCAATAAAGAAGGTGGCTGCACTTGAGTGCCAGATAAAATGGCCTAATGATATATTGATTAATGAAAGAAAAATAGGCGGAATCTTAACCGAGATTAATGCCGAGACAGACAGGACAAAATTCGTAATACTGGGACTAGGAGTAAATGTTAATACTAAGAAAAGCTTCTTGCCGACGGGCGCGACTTCACTGAAAGAAGAGAAGGATGAGGCAATTTCCCGCATAGAATTAACCAGGGAAATCTTAAGGCAGATAGAGCATCTCTATTTAGTTTTTCAAAAAGAAGGGTTTGGTGCCATTCTGGATAAAATTAAGCACCTGTCTTCAACTTTAAATAAACGCGTTAAGGCAGTTTCTCGAGGCGCGGAAATCGAAGGGGAGGCTACTGATATCGATAAGGACGGAGCGCTGCTTATCCGCAAAGATTCGGGTTTTATCGAAAAAATCTACACGGGAGATATAATAAAGCTCAGGTAATCGTAAACTAATTATTTAAAGAGAGTTGACAATTGGCCCGCTTTTAATTATCATAGAAGCGGGTTAATTATTTTTAAGATGAGAAAAGCTTTATTTTTGTATTTTATAACTTTCATCCTGGCTGCCTCGGGCAATATCTATGCTCTGGATGAATTTCAGGAATTAGATAAGATAGTTATCCATAAGGCATGGCAAGATCAATTTGGTCAGATAAATGTTATTACCAGCGACCAGATTAAAAATCTCCCCGTTAATTCTGTTCAAGATGCCATAAGCTATTTAGGAGTTGATATCCAAAGCCGCGGCTCTTCCGGTGCACAGGCTGATTTTTCTTTAAGAGGCTCAACTTTCCAGCAAGTATCGATTCTTGTAAACGGCATGCGCTTAAATGACCCGCAGACCGCCCATCATAATTCTGACCTGCCATTGAACCTTGAAGATATAGAAAGAATAGAAATTTATCCTGGCAATTCAAATCTTTCTTTTGGGCCGGATAGTTTCGCCGGCGCAATAAATATTATCACTAAAACTGCGCAAAAAACCAAATATACCGCGCAACTGGAGGCAGGGGATCATCGATATATAACAGGGCTTTTTTCTTTTGAGAATAAGAAAAACAATCTGGCAAGCCAGATTTCTCTCAAGCAGCAGGAATCAGATGGTTTTCGCCCTGATACGGATTTTGAGATGCTTACTGCCTCGTCGCATCATATATACGATTTTGAATCAGGGGATGTCCAATTGGACTTAGGATATAACCAGAAAGAATTCGGCGCATATGATTTTTATACTCCTGGCAAGGGTTATCCTTCTAGAGAATGGACCAGAACAGAATTCAGCGCGCTTAGCGCGAAATTAAATGAGGGCGATTTTACCCTTAAGCCCAGAGTATATTGGCGCAGGCACTATGATAAATTCATGCTGGATGAGAACCGGCCAGCGTTATCCTTGAACCATCATCGCACCGACGCCTTAACCCAGGATTTTTCCTTGTCTTTTCCTAATGATTTTCTGGGAGAGATTCAGCTAGGTGAAGAGACATCGCAGGAGAAGATAAAATCGACAAATTTAGGCAAACATGCGCGCGAGAGTTTCAGTTTGTATTTCCAGGATGAAAAAGAGCTTTTTGATAATCTGATTATTAGCCTGGGTAACAGATACGACCATTTCGATAGTTTTAGAGCGTCTTTCTCGCCGCTTTTTCTAGTGAAGTATAAAATAAAATCATCGGATTTACATTTTTCAGCTAGCCGATCCATTCGTCAACCGTCCTTCACTGAGCTTTATTATAGCGATCCTACAACTCAAGGCGACCCTAGCCTTGAGGCGGAAGAAGCAATAAACTACGAGATAGGATTGCTGCAGAATTTCGAAAACAATAATCACCTGGGCTTTGACTTGTTTTCTCGTCGAGAAAGCGATTTGGTTGATTGGGCAAAGTCAAATCCTGCTGACGCCAAATGGCAGGCAGAAAATATCGCCGAGTCTGAAGTCATGGGTTTGGATTTTTACACTAAACTCGATTTAGGGTATACAGGTTTATCATTTAAATACACCTATATAAACAGGCAAATAAAAAATAAAGACCAATACCTTCCTAAATACGGGCCGATAAGCCTAAAACATTATTTGAATCTAGGTTTCGATTATGATTTATTGTCTACCAAACAATCATTAAATTTTTCTTATAAAAAAAGGCCGGGCAGAAACGGATGGCTATTGACTGATTTTAGAGTCGCGAAAAATATCAAGAACACAGAGTTATTTATCAATATCGAGAATCTTTTCAATGTCGAATATCAGGAAATCGAAGGGATTCCGCAAGCGGGCAGATGGATCAAGTCCGGCTTAAGAGTCCAATGGTAAGGCAAGGAAAGTTGTGGTATAATTGCTCTGCATTTAATAAAAGGCAAGAAATAAGATGGATAAAAAACGAGTAGTTGTAGCAATGAGCGGAGGAGTGGATTCATCGGTAGCTGCCTGGCTGCTTAAAAGGGAGGGTTATGACGTTATCGGCATAACCATGTGTTTTAATATCTCCAGCGGCAGCCGTAAGAGGCCGTCTTGTTGCGGTATAGAAGGGATAGAAGATGCCCGTCGTGTGGCAGAAAAAATCGGCATACCGCATTACGTTTTGAATTTCGGCAAAGATTTAGAATCCAAGGTTATCGATAATTTTTGCAGTGAATATCTTAAAGGCAGGACTCCTAATCCTTGCGTAAGATGCAATCAATTCTTGAAATTTGACTTATTGCTTAAGAAAGCCAGGGCTCTCGGTGCAGAATTCTTAGCCACTGGCCATTACGCACGCATCGGTTATGACAAAAAAAGCAATAAACACCTGCTTAAAAAGGGGAAAGATCCGCAAAAAGACCAATCTTACTTCCTATATAATATTAAGAAAGAAGCCATGCAGCATATTTTGTTTCCTTTAGGTGGCTATACAAAGCAGCAGGTCAGGAAAATAGCAAAAAAGATAGGAATGAAGGTTGCAGACAAGCCTGGCAGCCAGGAAATCTGCTTTATCAAGGAAGATTATCGTGATTTCTTGAGAGACAGGCTGGCTAAAACCCGCACAAGGATAAAACCCGGGCCTATTGTTGATTTGCAAGGCAAGATATTAGGACGGCATAATGGAATATGCTTTTATACCTTGGGCCAACGCGAGGGGTTAGGCATCGCTTTGGGCCATAGGGCATATATAGTTAAAATCGATAAGCCTGCAAATACAATTACGCTAAGTAAAGAAGAGGATTTGTATTCTAAAGGGCTGGTTGCCGACAGCCTTAATTTCTTAAATAGGGATTTCTCCAATAAGCCATTGATTGCTAAAGCTAAGATACGTTATAATCACAAGGAAGCAGACTGCAGATTAACCCCTTTAAGCAGAAATCAGATAAAAGTGGAATTTTTGAAGGCACAAAGAGCGATTACTCCCGGACAGTCAGTAGTCTTTTATAAAAAAGATATTGTTTTGGGCGGTGGTATCATTAAAAATTCCATATCTTTAACAAACCAAGGGAGTTTTAGTTCTTTTTAAAATCGATTCAATGCGACGCACTAATTTTATTGACATTTTTAGCATAATTATGTATTATAAACTTACCAGCCAAAGCAACAAATAGGTATTTTTCCCGAACTTATTATATCAAAATTAGTTATATCACTAGAGAAAACGCTTTCTTGACAAAATAATTTCTGTGTGTTATACTTCAAGACACTTATAAACTAATATAGATTAATAAAACCCTTCATAAAGAAAGGAAAATATGTTTAAAAATATTATGTTTTTTGTAGTTATAGGCCTCGTATTAGGTATCACTTATTGCGCCTCTGCGCAAGAAACAGCTTTTTATGCGCCTTTCTATTTTCCTTATACAGCGGAAAGCGATCAATGGTTCCAATCCTTCTATCATCCATTCACACAAGAGCAGAAGAAAGTCATTCCTTTTTTTGCAGTTCGCCAGGAATATGATGATAATGTTTTCCTCGACAGACACGACTCAGCAAGCGATTGGATTACCAACCTTCAGGCTGGATTAGTCCTTCAGCCAAACTTAGGAAAGAATAAATTCGTTCTCGACTACCTCGGTGATTTTAACTTATTCGCAAACCACAACAGCGAGAATAATGATAATCATACCGTTACGACAGGCTTACAGCTTAATTTCAATAAATCCCATCTTGATATCATCAATGTATACCGCGACTTTTCCGACCGTTCCGGCTCGGAAGACGTTTCCCGTATAGACCGCAATTCTGAATCGGTATGGCCAAGCTTCACCTTTAATTTTGCCAAAATGGACGTTTTGGTCGGATATAATTATCGCTTAGAGAAATACAACTCAGATGATGCCATAGGTACTTTTGAAGGAAAGAATCTTACCTATAAGAATTTGGACAGAGAAGAGCAGGAAATCACTTTAGAAACAGCCTTGAAAATATGGCCGAAGACCGCGCTTCTCGTCTCAGTGGATTCCGGCACTATCGATCATCGCATTGAAAACGGCAAGCCAGATTCAAATTACTATGATGTTATGACTGGTTTAAGAGGCTCTCCCTTTGCCAAGAGTACGGTAGAGGGAAAAATAGGTTTCCGTGGCCAGGATTATGATAATTACGAATATGATTATAGGAATGCGATTTTCTCCGGAAGCTGGTTAGAGAAACTTTCAGAACGCGATGCCCTGCGTTTTGATTGCAAAAGAACGACCAATGATAGCACCTTCCAAGATAATGGTTATTATGTGAGCACTTTCTTTGGCGCTGATTTCAAGCATGATTTCACCGAGAAATTGGCCGGTAGAGTAGGCTGCTCATATGAGTTTAATAATTATCCTACTGAAGTCAGCCTTGATAATATGAATGAAGATAAGAGAGAGGATGAATTCTGGTCGCCGGCAATTGGCGTCGAATACAAGCTTTCCAAATATTTTATAGCCGATTTGAAATTTAACTATATAAAGAGAGATTCGAATTTCTCGCGTTACGATTACCAGGATAACCGGATAAGCGCAGGTATTAAAGGCAGTTTTTAATCGCCTACAATCTTAAAAATAAGCCACTGGAGGGTCAGGCAGAGTGCCGACTTCAGTGGTTTTATTTTCTAAATTATAGAGCCAAGGATAACAAATGAAGCAAAAAATAAGTTTAATAATGGCAATCTTCCTCTGTGTTATGGCCTTGCTTTTTACCGTTTCCTCATTTGCCCAGCAAACAGAATCTGAATATCGCCTGCAGGCTGAAGATTTATTAAAGATCACGGTTTACGAACAACCCGACCTAGACACTACGGCCAGAATCGCCTCTACTGGCGAAATTGCCTTTCCATTAATAGGTAACGTAAAGGCTTCCGGCTTAACCGTAAATGAATTGAAGCTTAAGATAGAAGAACTCCTCAAACAAGATTACCTGGTTAATCCTCAGGTTCAAATATTTATTGAAGGCAGCAATGCTAAACAAGTGACTGTTATGGGCGCAGTCAAAAAGCCCGGTAAATATGATATGTATCCGCAGCGCGAAACCACAGTTCTTGAAGCTATTGCTATGGCAGAAGGCTTTAGCCCGGTTGCCAGCATAAACGGCACTAAGATAATCCGCAAGGAAAAGGATAAGGAAGTCAACATCCCGATCAAAGTTTCTGATATCACCAAGAGAGGCATGAAAGAAAAGGATTTGCCTCTAAAACCCGGAGACATTGTTTTTGTTCCGGAGAGTTTCTTTTAAGCTTATATGGAACAACGCCAACCAGAATTCAATTTAAGCGAATACCTGCATATTATTAAGAACCGCAGAGAAGTCATCGCGATCTTTTTTTGCGTAACCGTATTTGTCGTGACTGTCGGTAGTTTTCTGATGCGGCCGGTTTACCGCGCGACGGTTACCTTATTGGTTGATTTAGAAAGCCCTAATGTGCTTAATGCAAGCGACGCCTCCATGGCTTTAGGTAGCACGAATTACTATACTTATAAAGAATACCTTCAGAGTCAGATAGAGATTGTTAAGAGCCGTAGTATTGCTCGTCAGGTGCTTGATGAGTTTAAATTGGGCGAAACTAAAGAATATCGCCGTTCTAAAGATCCGATAAAGAAATTCCTCAAAAATGTTAGTGTTGATACTATACGAGATACCCGTTTAATGAATCTATCAGTAGATAATAGAAACCCTAATCTAGCAGCTGAATTAGCCAACCGGCTTGCCGCTATATATGTTGATCGCAATCTCGCCTATATAGCCAAAAGCGAAATTATAAATTTGCATAAGAATGAATATCTAAAACTACAGGCAAAACTTGCCGAATATAGCAAGGTTTATAAGGATAAACATCCCAAGATGATCCGTTTGAAGGAAGAGATCGCTCAATTAGCAACTTTGGTTAAGGAAGAGCAGGAAAAAGCCGCAGGATCAAGGTTTTCTTCTTCGGGTGGAGAAATGGATGTTTCAAGCGCTTTTCTTTCTGGATTAAAGGCAAATAATATTACCATTCAGGACGCTGCAGACATTCCCACTTCGCCGATAAAACCGAAGAAACGCTTAAATATTCTCATGTCTCTGTTTGTGGGGCTTTTTGGCGGGATAGGATTAGCATTCTTCTTAGAATTTTTAGAGGGTACGGTTAAAGGCATTGAAGACGTAGATAGATTGGTTAAATGGCCATTTCTGGGCAATGTCCCAAAAATTGATGGTACAGGCAGCGAAACGACCGAAATACAGCGAGATATTTTCGTACATTCTAGTCCACTTGATCCCGTATCCGAGGCTTACCGAGCGATTCGCACCAGCGTTTTGTTTTCATCTACCGAAGAACATCCATTGAGAGCTATTATTGTTACCAGCCCCGGGCCGCAAGAGGGTAAAACCACTACGCTTTGCAATCTTGCCATAGCTATGGCCCAGAACCAGAAAAAGGTTCTTTTAGTAGATGCCGATATGCGTAAGCCCAGGCTTCACGAAATATTCAAGAATAAAAACAAGGCGGGCTTGAGTAGTTATCTTTCTGGGCAGGCAGCTTTTGATGAACTTGTGCAGAATACTGATATTGAGAATTTATCCCTTATTACTGGCGGGCCGTTCCCGCCAAACCCCTCGGAGCTATTATCCAGCCATAAAATGAAAGAATTTATTGAAGCAGCTAAGAAGAAATTTGATTTTATCCTGGTTGATACCCCGCCGATAGCTGTAGTGACCGATGCAGCCATACTTTCTCGGGCGCTGGACGGCACGATTATTGTCTTACAAAGCGGCAAGACTAGCATCAGGGCATTACCGTGGGTAAATCAGACCTTGAAAGATGCTCGGGGCAGGATAATAGGAGTCTTAATTAATCAGATTTCACCGGAGCTTACTAGCTATCAGTATTATCATTATTACGGCAAGAAATCTACCAAGCAAACCTTAAAAGAAACCTTTAAAGATTTCTTTAAAAAGAGCTAGCCTTACCTAATTATAAGCAGGCTATTCCAATTGCCTGCATTTAATTTGACTAATTATATTGTATTAAAATAGATTAGATTGTAAATGAGGACACAACTTACGGAACGAAGTGACGTAAGTTGTTTGTCCGAATTTACCCCCACACCAATTATAAATACAACGGAAAGGAATTCATCTATGTTTTATGTTTATTTATTAAAAAGTAATAGAGATAACAATCTTTATATTGGATTTACAAATGATTTACAACGAAGAGTTCAAGAGCATAATGGAGGATTAGTTCCTTCTACTAAATCCAGAATACCTTTTGAGTTAATATATTGCGAGGGTTATAAAGCAGAAAAAGACGCCAGGCATAGAGAAGTAAACCTTAAATTAAGATCACGTGCCTTCGCCCAATTAAGAAAACGCATCACAGTGAGCTTATCATGATAATTGGTGTGGGGGTTCAATTCACGCAATTGACTTATGTCGCTATCGCTCCATAAGTCAAGCGTTCATTGAAGGAGGATAACATGGAAGCAAAAAAGTTACTTTTGACCAAAGAGGCGGCAGATGTTTTGAGGGTAAGCGAGGAATATCTGCGTTGCCTTATCCGACAGAAGAAGATTACTGCCTACAAAGAAGGTCGTCGGGGTGGATATCGGATTCCGTCAGAAGAAATAGATAATTATATTGCAAAAAAGATATAAGAATAAATAAAGGAAGGCATTCTATGAAGAAGAAAAAAGTCATTATTGTCGGAGGCGCGCGCCCTAATTTCATGAAGATAGCGCCGCTCATGCATGAATTTAAGAAATATAAGGATATATTTGATGTTAAACTTGTTCATACTGGACAACATTATGATTTCGGGATGTCAGAGATTTTCTTCCAGAATTTGGAGATACCAAAGCCAGATATTTATTTAAATGTTGGTTCGGGTTCGCATGCAACCCAAACTGCCAAGATAATGATTGTTTTCGAAAAAGTAATCCTTGCAGAAAAGCCGGATTTAGTCATTGTAGTTGGCGATGTCAATTCTACTTTAGCATGTTCGCTAGATGCCTCTAAGCTAAACGTTAAGGTTGCTCATGTAGAAGCTGGTTTAAGAAGCTTCGATAACACAATGCCAGAGGAAATTAATAGAAGGGTTACGGATTCTCTGTCCGAATATTTATTTGTTAGCGAAGAAAGCGGAATTAAAAATTTAAAAAGAGAAGGTATAAAGCCAGACAAAGTCCATTTCGTAGGCAATACAATGATCGATACGCTTCTGGCTAGTATGAAGAAAGTGAATAAATCCAGAATCCTTAAAACTTGTAATTTGCGCAATAAAAATTATTGCGTCTTGACTTTGCATCGGCCTAGCAATGTTGATAACAAAGAGTCATTAAAAGAGGTGTTTGAAATTCTTGAGAAAATACAAAAAAAGATACCTATTGTTTATTCAATTCACCCTCGTACGAAAAAAATGATGAAAATACATGGGCTTTTGTCCCGCTTTGAGAGCTTATCTGGCTTAAAGATGATCAATCCGCTGGGATACATAGATTTTATAAAATTAGTCAAAGAGTCGAGTTTTGTATTGACTGATTCCGGTGGCATACAGGAAGAAAGCACTGTTTTGGATGTGCCGTGTCTGACGATGCGCGAGAATACTGAGCGCCCCGTGACGATTTCGCAAGGAACTAATTATTTGGTTGGGAGAGACAGACGCGAAATCTTATTCTGCGTGCAGCAAATTCTCAGTGATAAGATTAAAAAAGGGCGTGTTCCTAAATACTGGGATGGTAACACCTCAAGCAGAATTGTTAAAATTCTTATACAGAATCTATGAATTTATTAAAATTTATTTTTGTTAAAATTCCACAAAAAGCCTTTCGAGAATGCTTTTATAAGATTGAGTATTTGTATTACGATTTCTTTTATATCAAACCAAAACAAATAGGTACTCCTAGAGCTACGTTGACATACTTTATTAAAGGTGAGACCATTGAAATCGCGGAGTTATTCAAAAAACAATTCCCCGATAAGATAGAAAGTAAAATTAAAGAATCTGATTTAGTCTGTGAGCATATCTTTGATCTGTTAGGAAGCGGACCGAAAAAGTTAAGCGGAGAAGGTGAAGGTTATCAGGATATAGACTGGCATAGTGATTTTAAAAGTGGTTTTAAGTGGAATCACAAAACATTTTTTAGAAATATACGTTTTGGCGATAAAGAAGGAGTGGACGTTATCGTTCCTTGGGAACTGTCGCGCTTTCAACATCTTATTTTTCTTGGTCAAGCCTACATTTTGAATAGAGACGAGAAATATGCTCAGGAATTTGTCAGTCAAGTTGGTGACTGGATTAGATATAATCCTATTGGATTCGGCGTGAACTGGTTTAGTACTATGGATGTGGCAATACGAGCGGCTAATTGGTTAGTGGCGTTAGAATATTTTTCTGGGAGCAGCACCATCACAATTGAATTCTTAGAAAAATTCTATACCAGTGTTTATGAACATGGTGCATTCATTAGGTACTACCTTAAGACTAGGCCGGTAAGAAATAATCATTATTTAGCTAATATCGCAGGATTATTTTTTATCTCGATTTACTGTCCGTTTTTTAAAGAAAGTAAAAAATGGCAGAGCTTTGCCGTAAAAGAATTAGAAAAAGAGATGCTACATCAGGTTTATCCTGACGGATGCGATTTTGAAGCTTCGACATCGTATCATCGCCTTGCTTTGGAGATGTTTTTTTATTGTGATTTGTTGGCGAAGCGCAATGGTACAGTTTTTTCTTTTAAATATCAGCAGCGCCTAAGAAAAATGTTTGAGTTTTTGCTTTATAGTGTTAAGCCCAACGGTAGAATTCCCCAGATAGGTGATAATGACAACGGAAGATTTCTTGTCTTTTGTAAACGGCCTGTCCTTGAACATAAATATCTATTATCCATCGCTGCTGTTTATTACAAGGATTCAGAATTTAATCTTTCAGAGTTTGGGTTTGATGAAGAGACTTTTTGGGTATTCGGGAAAGAGGGGGTAGAGATTTTTCAAAGCCTGTCTTTGAGGAAATGGCCACTTGCTTCTAAGGCATTTGCGGATGCTGGATGGTATATTGTGCGTCACGGTAATGATTATTGTTTTATCTCTTGCGGCCCAAACGGACAAGATGGCAGAGGCGGACACGCGCATAATGATAAGTTAAGTTTTGAGCTGATGTTAAATGGCGAGGATATAATTGTAGATCCTGGTACTTATGCCTATACTTCTTACCCAGTCCAAAGAAACAGATTCCGTTCCACAGAATACCACAATGCAATTAAATTCAATAATTATGAACAGAATGAGTTCTGTAAAAAAAATATATTCAGCTTACCTGATTTGGTAAAGATTGAGTTTGCGGATCTAAGAGAGACTGATGGCGAAGTTACTTTTGAAGGGGAAATTAGATACGCAGGGATTACACACAAAAGAATCGTAATGTTGGATAAGTTCTCAAAAAACTGGTTATTCAAAGACACAGTTTCATGCAAAGATCCGTTAAGTAGGGAATTGATATTTCATTTATCGCCTTATGTAACTTTTGAAAATGGCTGCTTTCTTTCAAAAAGAACGGGGGGAAAAATAGCTTCAATTAACACTGAAGGTTATGAATTAGAGAATAGAGAATATGATTATTCTCCGGCATATGGTAAGAGAACAAAGGCAAAAGTTTTATCAGTCAATAGCGGCAATTGTATGGAGTCTAAAACTATCAGTACTTTTATAAAATTGGCATGAACATTTTTGAGAGAATTGTTTTAAAGTTGAGGACGGTTTATCGTAAAACTCCTGTTTGTTTTCGCTGGATATTTTTGCCCTTAAAAGCAGTGTTTAGATACTTAAGTATTTTTAGGTTGGATCTATGGACTATAGAGGGCGAAGAAGTCAGCAGCAAACAACACCTAGATATTAGCTACGCCGGAAGTGAAAAAAATAAAAATTATTTGGCTAAACTGGCATTTGGCGATTCTTATAAAGAGAAATATCTTGGCAAAATATGGTTATGGGTTTTCTTCAAAGTGATTAAAGAAAAAAGACATAATAGTTCCCTTATGGTTGCTGAAGTGTCTACAGTCCTCAGCGTATTATTTAGCAAAAATAATTGTTTTTTTATTCCTTGCTGGGTTTCTGGAGAGATAGATATTGCCACTGCCATCAATTCATTGACAACAAGAGAAAGTCTTAAATCTGACTTAAGGCGGATAAGAAAAAATAAATTATGTTTTGAATTAACAAACGAACTATCTCAATTGAATTATTTTTATTATAACATGTATTTGCCATATATAACAAAAGCTCATGGCAATGAAGCCATTGTTATGGACTATGATTTTATCGCAAACAGATTCAAAGGTTGCGATTTAATGCTTGTAAAGAAAGATAAAGAATATATAGCTGGGGTTTTGATAATTTCCACGAAAACGAAAGCACGCTTATGGTATCTCGGTGTCAAAGATGGCAATTCAAATTATATTAAAGATGGTGCTTTAGGTGCGCTATACTATTTTTCTATTTTCCACTTGAAAGGAAAAGGTTTTAAAAGATTAGGATCAGGGTTGACAAGGCCATTTTTAAAAGATGGAGTATTACAATATAAAAAGAAATGGGGGTTGCGAATTCATAGCGGATTCTCCTCGAGTTTTTTGGTTAAACAACTGTCAGAAACAACAGGTACGAGAGGTTTTTTCCTTAATAACCCTTTTATCTACAGCGAGAAAAACAAACTTAATAGTGCTATATTTCTAGAGTCAGCAAAGCCTATCTGTAAAAGCGATTTTGAAAAGTTATATAATGATTATTATCTAGAAGGCATCTCTAAGTTATTTATTTATCGATACGGAGAAGGTGATTGTGGCATCCGTGAAGATTTTATTTCTGATTTTCATGAGAAATTGGCTATACATTGTGTCAAAGACTTATTTTAGACAAGATAGGCATTGTTCAGAGATATAAAAAGAGAGTGCGGTAGCTATATGCGTGCTTTAGTGAGGAAGTTACCATTTCCAATAAGACAAGGGCTTAAATATCTTTATAGCATTATTCCCTTTTATTTTCGATTTAGTAAAACTTTTTGGAAAACATACGACTTTCTTCAGAAATCACAATACTGGAGTAGAGAAAAATTAGAAGAATATCAAATGCAGCAATTACAAAATCTGTTGAATCACTGCTACGTAAATGTTCCTTATTACCGAAGGATATTTGACGAAAGAAGGTTACTGCCTAAAGATATTAGGTCTTTTAGAGATTTGCGGAAGCTTCCATGTTTGACAAAAGATATTATAATGAAAGAACTTAATAACCTGATAGCAAAAAATATACCAAAGTCTAAGTTGGCTTCCCTTCGCACAAGCGGCTCAACAGGGATTCCATTGATACTCTATCATCAAAAAGTAATAGCGGATTCGATTGAATCTGCATTTATATGGCGTATGTGGAATTGGAGCGGGTATAAAATTGGCGACAGATGTGTTATCTTAAGAGAAAATACTCCCAAGAAATCGGCGAGAGATAAGGAGAATTGGTGGGAATGGGATCCCATATATAATTATTTAATACTTTCACCTCACCAAATGACAGAAGAAAATTTATATAAGTATGTTAAGAAAATAAGGGAATTTAAACCTACGGCAATACAGGCTTTGCCTTCTTTAATTTTTATCTTAGCTAGTTTTATGGAACGGCACGGAATAGCTTGTGTTTCTTCCCTTAAAGCTATCCTTTGTTGTTCAGAAACTTTATTCTCTTGGCAAAGAGAAATAATAGAGCGAGTTTTTAAATGCAGGGTTCTCGATTTTTATGGTCAAACAGAGCATGTTGTGTTAGCTGGCGGATGTGAAATAAACAATACATTTCACATTTTCCCTGAATATGGCATAACGGAAATAATTGGACAGTCGGATGAGCCAGTAAGCCAAGAAGGCGCATTAGGGGAGATTGTTGGTACCGGCTTTTATAATTATGCAATGCCTTTTATTAGATATAGGACAAAAGATATAGCCGTTTGGACAAATGAAAGATGCAACTGTGGCAGGGCATATCATTTACTTAAGAGAATAGAAGGTAGATTGCAGGATTTTGTTGTCTCTAAAACCGGACATTTAATTCCTTTAACTACTATACCATATTCATTTATTAATAATGTGTGGCAATTCCAGTTCTATCAAGAGGTGCAGGGCGAGGTGATTTTACGTATAGTGAGGATGCCAGATTATACCGTAAAAGACTCTCAGTATATCCTCGCAACGCTCAAAGAGAAAATGGGAGACAATGTTGAGTTTTTTATAGAATTCGTTGATGATATCGCCAGATCAAAAAGAGAAAAATACCTGTATTTGATTCAAAAACTACCTATTGGACTTGGTGGCACATTAAGTTAATTTAGCCATGGTTAAAAATTTTATTAAAGATATGATTAAGTATTTACCGGCGCATATTATTCCGGCCATTGTAAGTATTATTAGCACTCCTATTATTACCAGATTTTTTTCTCCCGAAGCTTATGGCAACTACAGTTTAGCGATGGCAGTAGTAATGATATTAACTACATTATCAGGTTGGTTGTCTATGTCGATAATAAGGTTCTATCCTGTTTATGAACTAGAAAAAAAATTAGGAATTTTCTATGGAAATGTAGTTAATCTAATGTTTATTTCTTCGGCGGTCATAACGATTGCATTTCTTATTTTTGTTTTTTGTATTAAGCAATATATTTCTCCAACATTAAGGACCTTGATGTACCTTGGGGTAGGGGTTTTTATCGTTTACGCTATATTTGAAGTATTTCAATCTTTTCTAAGGGCTAAAAGACAGATAAACCAATATAGTGGGTTTGCTATATGGAAAAGCATGATGGGTTTTGGATTAGGAATAGCACTGGTAATCTTGTTTAAATTTGGTATTGAAGCTTTGCTTTGGGGAGCTATTTTGAGCATAGTTATAATCTCGCCTTTATTATGGAAAATGTCAATAAGAGACATAAAGTTTGTGCAGTTTCAAATAAATTATTCTTTATTGAAGAAAATGGTAACGTACAGTTTTCCTTTGGTAATTGGCAATCTTGCCGCTTGGATATTAAGCCTATCTGATAGATACTTTTTGGAGTTTTTTAGAGGTGCAAGAGAAGTTGGAATTTATTCAGCCGGCTATAATATAGCAGAAAAAAGCATCATGGTTCTTTTTAGTTTATTTGCATTAGCATCAGGGCCTATTTCAATGCAAATATGGGAAAGAGACGGAGTAGATAAAGCCAAGGAATACGAAAGTAAGCTAGCTCGTTATTATTTGATGGTATGTATTCCTGCGGTAGCAGGATTAAGTGCTCTCTCTAAGCCCGTGATCGCTATTTTGACCGGAGTGCAATATCATGATGCATACAAAATCATTTCCTTTATTACCTTAGGAGTTTTATTTTTGGGTCTTCAAAGTTTTTTTCAAATAGGCTTTCTATTTTACAAAAGGACAGGCTTTGTTACATTTGCGATTTCGATATCAGGGTTGTTAAATATGTGCCTTAATTTTATTTTTATTCCGAAATACGGTTATATGGCAGCGGCGTTGACTACTTTATTCTCGTATATTTTTCTTTTTATATTGATGGTGTTTACTTCACGACGAATTTTCTCTTGGAAATTTCCTTTCAAATCTTTAATAAAGATATCTTGTGCTACAGCAATAATGGGAACGGTTGTATATTTTATTGGCAAGGGCTTGACATCAGTGATATGGATAAATTTAGCTGTAGGCATATTTATAGGTGGACTGGTTTATTTTTTAGCTCTTCTTTGGTTGCGTGAATTCAACTCGCAAGAGAAAAAAGCGATAAAACAATTCTTTAGATGTTCCACTAGCATCTAAAAACTGGGATAAGTAATATTAGTTGATGTTTAATTGAGATTTATATAGTGATTAAAGAATAGGATAGATTAGTCGTAAATTATGAATAAGAAAGTTCTATTTCGTTATTTTTTATCAGTTGGTTCAAAAATTAAAATCATCGGAAAAAGTCAAAAACAATGAAAGAAAGAACATCTTTTTTATCCAATCCCTTTATAGTTACGTTGGCCTTTTTGTCATCCGTATTAATAATTATTAATTGGTCAATATTACCAATAATTATTTTCTTTGTTTTTTTATTTACTTTTTGGAAATATAAAATCAATTTTTTAATTTTTTCTATTTGTGCTCTTTTCCCAATCATTGCATCATTCGGGCCAATTAACGAATTACCCATTATTTTTGTTCTTTCGCCACCGCTGTTCGTTATGACCGTATTTTTAGCCATCAAAAATAACGAAAAAATATTCTCAAGGAATATCGCCTTATTTATTACAGGTCTAGGTATTATTTTTGTTTGGGCGGCTATAGGCTATATAAGAGATCCAATTAGCATTAGTTTAAATAACAAAATTATAATTAAAGAATATTTTTATATCATTACTGGAATTTTTATTTTTTTCATCAATTTATTTTATTTTAAAGAATATCGAATAAATGAAAAAAGATTCTTATGCTTTTTAGCTTTGTCGAGCCTTATTCTTAGCATTTTAAGAATACTAAGCTATTTTGGCGATTTTTATATCCCTTTTTTTGGAAGTGCATTTAACTACATAGAAGAGGGTGCTCAAATATGGAGACATAGATTGGGAGGAATTGATCAAGCATGTATTATAGGCATCCCCGCAGTACTGGCTTATTATTATAGAACAAGATTAAAATACGTTTTTCTTGCTTGTTTTTTTATAGTCGCGGTAATTGGAGGCGGGAAGACAATATTTTTTAGTTTTATACTTTTATTACTCGTTGATTTATTCTTAACAGAAAGAAAAAAAATAATTTTAATATTTATATTTTTATTATTAATAATAGCTTTTTTTATTTATTTTTCAGATTATATACGGCTCCCAGAACAATTGAATAGCATATTGAGAATAAATAACCTATATCGTGAAGATCCATTAAGGCTTGCAACTTATCAATATTATTGGTTAATATTTGCACAAAATCCTATTTTCGGCAAAGGTATAGGTTTCTATGGAGGCATTGTGCAATTAGAATATTCAAAATTTATTGATGAACAACTAATTAGTGGAGGACATGGAGCTTATCTATCAATTCTAAGTACATTTGGTATCGGCGGGGGGTTCTTTCTTTTAATCATGTTATTAGGGGGCATGTTAAAAAGCTTTAGCTTATTCAAAGAACTAATCCTGAGAAGGAACAACCTTATTTATTTAGATAGAATGGTTATATTTATATTTTATTATTTAGTCCTAACTATTTTTTCATTTTTGACTGTAGGAAGCGGGTTCGACAATCTTCCTCTGTATTACTTTATAGGGATGTTGTCTGGAATCTTATTGAGAAAAAGCCAATTAGCCGATAATATTAAGCCATGAAAAAGATACTATTTGCTGCTCCTCATCATTTTACAGGTACGATTAAGGTAGGCGGATATCAGTATGCTAGAGAATTCAGCAAGAGGGAGTGGGAAGTGTATTATTTTTCTCAACCCCTATCAATTTTGAGTATTTGCTTTGGGGCGGATAAAAAGAATATAAAAGAAAGAGTCAAGATTTATAAACAACAGGGTGTTTATTCCGAAGGAGTTTGGTCTTATGTGCCTCTTACGTTAGTACCTCATCATAATAATATTATGTTCTTAAATAATAAGCTATTCTTAGATAATTATTATAAGTTTATATTTCCGCCACTTAAATCTATTATACGTCATAAAAATATTGGAGCAGTTGATTTGCTTTGGATCGACTATAGTAGTCAATCATTCTGGCCAAAGATAATTAAATACAAAAAACTGATCTATAGGATTTTTGATAACTTTTCTTCTTTCAAAAATATAAGTAAAGCTACTATAGCGTCGCACTTTGAGTTAATGCATCGAGCCGATGTCATACTATTTTCTTCCAAGTTACTGATAGACAAGCAAGAAAATAAGAAATTTAAGGATAAAATCATTTATTGCCCTAACGGTGTAGACTTATCCAATTTCCAAAAGGAAACATATCCTGTCCCAAAAGAATACCAAATTTTAAAAAATAAACCTATCGCACTTTATGTAGGAGCCGTTGATTTATGGTTTGACATCGACCTGTTGGTAAATATCGGTCGGCAATATCCAGAAATCAATTTTGTTATCGTCGGACCACAGAATATAATAATCCCGAATAATATCGGAAATAATATATTTTTCCTAGGGAAAAAAGACTATAAGGAAATACCGTCTTTTATATTTCATTGTGATTTTGGAATAGTCCCTTTTCAGAGAAATGATTTAGTTGATTTTATAAGCCCAATTAAAATATATGAGTTCCTAGCTTTAGGTAAGCCTGTTATTAGCACCTCATGGAAGGAATTAAGGGAGATTAATATGCCAATTTTCTTGGCAAACGATCAAGCAGAATTTATATCATTAATTAATAATTTGAAACAAAAAAGATTTATTGCTATAAAAGAAGATTTGGTTTCTTTTGCAAGAAATAATACGTGGGAATCGCGATATGATTTAATTATGGGAAAAATTGGGGAGCTTAAAGACTTAACATTAAAGAATGGTTAACAAGAAAATTTGCATAATAAGCCCTTTAGGTTATACAGGAATAGCTTACTATGATCATAGTTTAAGCGAGAAATTAAGCGCTATTGGTTTCACAATAGTTTTAATAACTTCGAAATTCCGTATAATTAACCCCGAGGTAACTTCTTATGAAATTAAAAGAATGTTTTCTGGTACTTATGGGGAGTCAAATAAGATTAAGAAAGGGCTATCATATATATGGTGTATGGTTAAAATTTATTGTTATATTTTAAAACATAAATTCAGAATCGTACATTGCCAGATATTGGAATTGCCTATTATTGATGTTATCTTTTTTGCTATGCTGAGAATATGCGGCGTTAGTATTGTATTTACGCCCCATGATGTCCGCTCATTCAAAAATTCCAATTTAAATCTTTTTTCTAATTTAATGTTTAAATTAAGTAATTTCATTATAGTTCATAATAAATCAAATGTAGCAGAGTTAGTTAATGAATACCATATAAGAAGGGAAAAAGTAAAAATAATTCCACATGGCAATTATAGTATCTTCCTTAATACTGAGTTAGGTAAAAAGGAAGCGAGGGAAAAAATAGGCATTTGTCTTGATAAAAAAATAATTCTATTTTTTGGCAATATTAGACCTGGTAAGGGGTTGGAAACAGCGATCTCGGCTTTTAAAATGTTAAAAGATTGTACTGATAGCATGTTTTTAATAGTAGGGAAAGTTTCTAAAAATTATGATATAGGATGGCTAAGGAAAGAATTAGAGAATGAGTTTTTAAAGAGTAGAATTGTTTTTAGGAATAATTTTATCAGCGATGAATTTATCGAATCATATTATAAGGCTTCTGATATTATTTTAGTGCCATACGAGAATGCATTTGAGAGTGGTGTATTAAGATATGCATTTTCCTGCGGAGTGCCAGTTATTGCGAGCGATATAGATATATTTAAGGAATTTGCAGTTGATATGGAAAATTGTTTGATTTTTAAAAGAGGCGATGCTCGAGATCTGTCAGAGAAAATAAGAGTGCTTTTAACTGATCGATTGCTTGCAGAAAAAATTTCTATGAATGCAAGAGAATTATCTAATCAAAAATGGGACTGGATGGAGTCAGCTTATAAAACAAAAGAAGTGTATGAACTATTGAGAGTGGAAAAATATGAAGATCGTTAACAACGCCTTTCTTCTTCTTTTAATTTTCGTATTTATCTTTACTTTTTATAATATATGTGCTGTTCCAAAGAATAATGTAATTTTAGTAGATGTTGGCAAAAGTTCTATTACTGTGGAGAAGAAAATTCTTGGCAACAATTTTCTAGGATATGACCCAACAACTTATGAATCTTGGTCAAAACAATATTATGGTTATTCAGATTACGGTGCAGGACTTTGGGATCCTGAGAAAAAAACTTTTGTTAATGAAGTAACGGCGTTAGCAATAGAGGCGGGAATTTCCGCTGTGCGTTTTCCCGGTGGTTGCGGGGCGCATCATTATGACTGGAAAACGGCTATCGGTAGTAAGCGTAAACATTTCTTGTATGGGATAGACGAGTTTCTAAAAACTTGCGAAGAGATAAAAGCAGAACCGATTTTAACTGTGAGTTATTTTACTGGTGACGAGCATGATGCCACTGATCTAGTAGAATATCTTAATGCGCCTAATGATGGAAGTAATTTAAACGGCGGTATTGACTGGGCCAAACAAAGGGCTAAAAACGTCCACCCTTTGCCTTATGGTGTGAATTATTTTGAGATAGGTAACGAAGTTTATGACGGAGATAGCAGACGAATAAAGAACGTTTCTGCTGAGGAATACGCAGCAAGATATCTAAAGTATTATTACGCAATGAAGGCAATTGACCCTAAAATTAAAATAGGTGTTGTTTTGTATACTGATGATTGGAACAGGAAGTTGTTGAGGATAGTAAATGACAACTTGGATTTTGCTATTATTCATCTTTATCCTACGCCTGCCCGGGGAGAAAGACTAGAACGCATGAAACCAGAAAATATCTTTGAAATATCTTTAGGAATACCTATATTTGAATATGAAAATATTTTTCAAGGCAGTTTAAGACTTTTGAAGAAGACATCCGGAAAAGATGTGCTGATTGCTGTTACTGAATACAATGGCGGATTTGCTCAGGAAAAACCAGTTCCCTACAGATATTGCTTAGGTACGGCATTGTTAAATGCCGAGTTAATACGCATTTTTATGGAACCACAGAATAGGATATTAATGGCTAATTATTGGAATTTCGTGAATGAATACTGGGGAATGATTGCCAATGATTTTGACGGAACTCGCAAAACCCTCTATAACAATTATTATAAAAGGCCTAATTTTTATGTATTTGAATTGTATCATAAGCATTTTGGGGATAGTTTATTATTGACGAAGGTCGATTCCGGTTACTATATGGTTGAAAATAATAGAATTCCTTATTTGTCTGTAAACGCCAGTATTGATAAAGATAAAAATAAAGTTTATCTGATGGTTATAAATAAAAACTTGCAAGGCAGCATCACTGCATCTATAGAATTAAAAGATTTTAAGCCCTCAAAAACAGGTCATTTCTGGGTTTTAAATGGTCCAAGCATAGATGCAACAAATGAGGTAAACCACAACAATATAAGAATAAAGGATGGCGAGTTTAGAATAGATAGACCAATTTTTAAGTTTACCTTTGAGCCGCATTCCTTAACGGCGATAGAGATAGCAGAGAGCAAGAATGAAAACTAAATTACACGGCTCAATCATTATAACCTACAGATGCAACGCGCGATGCAATATGTGCCAGGTGTGGAATAATCCTACCATGCCTTCAGAGGAAATAGGTGTGGATATAATTGAAAAACTTCCCAATATGTTTTTTTGCAATATTACCGGCGGAGAATCGTTTGTGCGCCAGGATCTGCCAAAGATAGTTGAGGTTTTAAGAAAGAAGTCCAAGAGGGTCGTTATAAGCACAAATGGTTATTTTACCGATAGGATTGTTGAGCTATTTAAACGTTTCCCCGATATTGGAATTCGAATCAGCATCGAGGGAATGCAGAAGACCAATGATGAAATTCGCAGAATACCCGAGGGATTTAACCGAGGATTAAAAACGCTTTATAAGCTCAGAGAAATGGGAATTAAAGATATCGGTTTCGGGATGACTGTCCAGGATTTAAACTGTGGTGATCTTACCAAGCTTTACCTCTTATCCAAAGAATTAGGTTATGAATTCGCTACCGCAACTTTGCATAATTCCCATTATTTTCAAAAATGGGATAATCACATCGAAGATAAGGATAAAGTTTGCGCAGAGTTTACAAAATTGATAAATTTACTGCTTAAATCAAAAAGACCTAAAGATTGGTTTAGGGCGTATTTTAATTATGGACTTATTAATTATATAAAAGGCAATCAGCGTCTACTTCCCTGTGAGATGGGTCAAAACGGATTCTTTCTGGATCCTTGGGGAGATGTTTTGGCTTGTAATGGCATGAATCAAAAACAACCTATGGGGAATTTAAAAGTACAGACCTGGGAAGAGATTTGGGACAGTAAAAGCGCAAAAGAAGTTAGATGTATGGTTAAGAGCTGTAACAAACAATGTTGGATGATTGGTAGCGCGGCTCCAGCAATATGGCACCATCCATTAAAACCAGTTTTATGGGTATTAAAAAACAAATTTAGATTGAGACAATGAAAATAGTAGCTATAGGGACAAGAGGTTTTCCGGGAGTTCAGGGCGGTGTAGAGTCGCATTGCGAGAAATTATACCCTAAATTATCCAAGCTCGGCTGCGATATCACTGTTTTTACCAGAAAACCTTACGTTGACCCAGGGCTTAAAAATTATAATGGCGTAGAGTTAATTCCTCTTGATTGCCCAAAGAATAAGATACTTGAAGCCATAGTTCATACTTTTAAAGGCATTTTTCAAGCAAGAAAACTAAAGCCAGATATTCTTCATATTCATGCTATTGGGCCCGCAATTTTAGTTCCCTTAGCAAAAATTCTGGGTTTTAAGGTGGTAATGACCCATCACGGACCTGACTACAGGCGTAGAAAATGGGGGCGTTTTGCCAAGTTCGTTTTGAGGGTTGGAGAAAGATTAAGTAGCAGTTTTGCTGACGAGGTAATAGCTATTTCTCAAATGGTAGCTCAAGACCTTAAAAGTAAATATAATCGCGATTCACATGTCATTCCTAACGGAGTCGATGTCCACGAGCCTTTAAAATCCGATGAGGTGCTGAAGAAGTATGATTTAAAAAAGGGTAGATATATTCTAGCGGTTGGCAGGTTTGTTCCTGAGAAAGGGTTCATTAATTTGATCGACTCCTTTCTGTTAGCTCAATTAAAGAATATGAAATTAGTTATTGTGGGGCGGGCTGACCATGAAAGTAAATACAGCCGGGATCTGGAAAAGCGCGCTAAAATAAGCAATGATGTCGTTTTGACAGGGTATTTGAATGGTATAGGATTAAAGGAGCTGTATAGCCACGCCGGCCTTTTTGTATTGCCTTCAACTTATGAGGGCTTACCTATAACCTTACTTGAGGCTATGGGTTATGGATTGTTATGTTTGGCAAGCGATATCCCGGCTAATAGATATATCGGTCTGCCTTATGATAATTACTTTTCTCCCGAAAATCTTGAAGAATTAATTCAGAAATTACGCGAATTCAGCCAGAAAAATCTTTCCGAAGAAGAAAAACACAAACAGATAGAGATGCTTAAGAAGAATTACTCCTGGGATGAGATCGCCAAAAAAACCCTGGAAGTATACGAAAAAGTTACAAGCACGGTGGATTATGATGAATAGAATAGCTATGAATATTATCTTAATTTTAGTGTTTGTTGCGTTTAGTGTGATTATAGTTTTGCCGTTTATTGCCGAATTACAGTTTGGCCAAGCAATCAAATCAGAGAAAGAACATAAATGGCAAAAGGCAGAAAAAAATTTTTTAGAAGCAGTTTCGATAAATCCGTTTAATTCTGAATATTTTGCCAAATACGCAGATTGTTTGGTTGATAAGAGTTTGTTTATTGACAGAGAAAAAACGTCGCTATTTGAAAGTGCTGAAAAAATTTATCAAAAGGCGATTTGGATCAACCCCCAACACGCAGAGTATAGATATTTGCTGGGAAAAGTACAATTGGAGCTAAAAGATAAAAAAGGCGCTTTTGATAGTTTTCAAAATACTATCGAAAGAGATAGGCATAATCTACACAATAATTATTTGGTAGGATTCGAAATGTTAAAATCATGGGACTCGCTCAATGACAAGCAGAAAACATTTGTTTTGGGATGTCTTGAAAGAGCCCTTAAATTGGAACCGTGGTACGGCTCCTCAATTTATCCAGCGATACTGTATTACGCCAAAGATTTTAAATTAGCTTTAGATGTGGCTCCCAAGACTTATCTTGGCTATAAAATTCTATATTCTTTCTTGGAGAAAAAAAATCTTTGGAAATATCGCAAAAAGGTTAAAGATTTATTGGATATTTACAGACAGAGAGAACAAGCTGAAGAATTCAAGAAAGAGCAGATTGCCAAAATAGAAAGAATAAATAAATTAAAGAAAGAGAAAGCTGCAAACGATTTTATTTCTCCCGAACAATGGCAAGGTAAGTCTGAGGATGGAGGTAACAACATCTATAACAATGGGAATATGTATTGGACAGGAACTATGTATTGTTTAATAGATTTGCCTAAAGGAGAGTTCTCTATTAAAATTCAGGCTAAAGGTGAACAGACGGATAATATCTGGCCATATATGATCGTTGAGCTTGACGGAGAAGAAATTGGAGATAGTTTTGTAGATAGCCCTGATTGGGTAGAATATTCTTTTGCGGTTGATACTAATGGCGGCCAGAAAGTCTTGAGCATTACTTTTGTCAATGACGGCTCAAATACGGATAAGGGCGAAGATCGTAATTTATATATAGGAGATGTTAAGATAGAATCAGGAGCTCCATAAACTATGCCTAGCAAACTTTATAGGAATATTTTGCAGTTCGGCTTGATTGCGGTAATGATTTTTATACCTTTTGCCCGCGGGTCCGTGAAGATCTGGTCGATAACTCTAGTTGAATTAGTCGTGCTTGTTTTAGTTTTTCTTTGGCTATGGAAGGCAAATAATGATAACGAGCCTTTCAGAAAAACAAAAATAGATTTGCCGATTTGGTTATTTGTGGTTCTTGCGGTTATTTCGACGGTGTTTAGTATTTATAAAAATGCCTCTTTTTTGGAGATATTTAAACTCCTTATGTATATTGGAGCGTTTTATCTTGTTGTGAATAATTTTGACCGCTTGATGAGCCTCCGCTTAGTAGCGACAATAATCATTATGGGGACAGCCATGTCCGTTTTTGGCCTTGCGCAGTATTTTTTAGGGCTAGATCATTCCTGGTGGGTTCCGGAGAATTTCCTTTCCTCGACCTATGTTAATCATAACCATTTTGCTGGTTATCTTGAAATGGCTATCCCGCTTGCGATAGCTGTACTTTTAAGCCTTAAGTCGGATAAGATGTCATCTATGGCTAGATTGATAATTTTACGCTTTGGTTTGATTTTATCATTGGCATTCATGTTTGTTGCCCTATTAGTCGCTCAATCCCGTGGAGCCTGGATTTCCCTCGGGCTCTCCTTATTAGTAATGAGTATCGTCTTGATTAAAAAGAAAATACTTCCCAAGATAACCATAATTATATTTCTGCTTTTTATTTTTGTGGCAGCGGTATATATTTTAAGCGGCACAGATGATGTTGCTCAGAGACTTCGTTTTGTCGAACAGGTTAATAATGAAGGTTTTCTGGAAGGCCGCGAAAAGATGTGGAAAGGCAGCATCGAAATGATAAAAGCCAATCCTTTAATAGGAACAGGCATCGGAACCTTTGAATGGGGATTCCCCCGATATCGGCCCGAGGGCTTAAATGTGCGGGCAAACTTTGCCCATAATGAGTATCTGCAGATGATGACAGAAATGGGTCTCTTGGCATTGCCATTAATGCTGTGGATAATTTTCTTTTTAGTCTCCTCAGGGCTAAAATGGGAAGATAAATCCAAATTTGATAAATCAAAAGGTAGCTTAGGCCTGCTTGAGGCTGTTGTATTGGGAAGCGCAATAGGCATATTAAGTTTATCTATACACGGCTTGGTCGATTTTAATTTTCACATACCCGCCAATATGTTAACCCTCTCGGTTCTTGCCGGAATAATCTCAAGAAGAGTATAATAATATAGCTTTTAGAATAGACAAACACAGAATTATAGTGTAATATAATTTTGTTAATATTATGATTTACAAGGAGGAAGACAATGAGAAGAAATTTTGTTTGGATGATGTTGATAGCGTTTAGCATTATCTGTTTCTGTTTCGGTTGCTCTAAAAAGAACCAAGACGGTAAGATCATCGCCAAGATCAATAATTATTCTATGACCGTCCAGGACCTGCAGGATGAAATTGAGCATTCCCCGTATACTACGCGTAAAGAAAACGGCCTTGAGAATATCCTTGATTTGGCAATAAGAAAACAGGTTCTCATCCAAGAGGCTCAAAGGCAGGGGCTGGATAGAAAGCAGTCATTTATGAAAACTATAGAGCGTTATTGGGAACAAACCCTGATCAGGGAATTAATTCAGAGAGAAAGCGCGATTATTTCCCAGAGGGTCAGTAAGGACAAACAAGAAGAAGCTTTGAATATTTGGATGGAAGGACTTTATAAAAAATCCAGAATAGAAATAAACAAAGAAGCCTTGCAAGAAATGAAAGGGAAATAATAAATCTGGAGGTAGAAAATGGATGCCCAGAACAGAAGGAAGGAATATTTTATCGATAAAGAATTCCAGCGCAATTTCATCCTTAAATTTTGCGGCTTGGTGGTTTTGACTTCAGTTATTTCCGGAGTCGCTCTATATCTATTCTTGAGGAATACGGTGACCACGGCCTTTGTAAATTCACGCCTGTCAATTGTCAGTACTTCTGATTATGTCGTGCCTTCGCTTATTGTTTCGAGCTTGATTTCCGTGGCGTTAGTTGGTATTGCTACCGCAATAGTGGTAATGTATCTTTCGCATCGTATTGCCGGTCCTCTGTATAACATCGAGCGCAGCATTAAAGAGGTGGGAAAGGGCGATTTGACTACCAAGATTCAGCTTCGTTCAACTGATGAGATGGCAAAGTTGGCCGGTTGCATTAATGAAATGACCGAGAATCTGAAAAATATTCTTTCAGAGATAAAGTCAAAATCTATTGATTTGGGGAAGGCTATAGAGGCGCAAGAAAGACGGGAAAACTTAGTCCAGAAGAAAGAGGAATTATCCAGGGCGGTCGGTTATTTTAAAGTTTAGGCAATTATATAAGATATAATGATACGTAAGCTAGTCTTAACATTTATTTTTGTAATAGCGCTTTTTCAATTTCCTAGGATTCCTTTTGCCGATTACGCTTCGGCTCTAGATACCGAAGGCTGGAAAATAATTGAGTCGAAATATTTCACTATTTTCTGCCACCCGGAAATCAATATGGAGAAGCTTAACAACAGAATTGCGGTTAAATTTTATGATGATGATTGGGGCCGCTACTCTCCAAAAAACAAAAGTGTTGATAAGCAGGTAGCCGAGAAATTCGACCGCCTATTCCGCAAAGCCGAAAAAATCCTGGATATGTACCCCCGTAGAATACATCCTATAGTTAAGATTTTTAAAAATCAGTCTCAGTTGGATAAGGAATATGCCAAAATATTTAGTTCTTTAGATGGTAAAGAAAGAATTTCTTTCTATGTACATAAATATACAACTATTTATACCTCTGAGGCCGCGATTTCTGAAGGGGTTATTGCCCATGAAATGGGCCATGCAATAGCCGATCATTACTTTCTGATCTTGCCGCCGGACAAGGTCGGCGAACTACTCAGTCAATTTATAGAGCTTCACTTGGAAGAGTGAGATATTAAAATATTTTAAAAAGTGTTGACAGCATTTGCTTCTTATCGTATGATAAAGGCACAAAAATAGAAACAATCCTTTCCTGTTTTTACTTTTTAAACTTTCGTAAAGTCAATTATTATTTTATTTCTTCAGAGAAATTCTTTATTTTTTAAATAAAATATCAGGTTTTATTTGTAACTTTAATATTATCAATGAGTTAGCGCTGTGATAAAGAGAAAGCGCTTTCTTGACATTTTTTATAATACGTGTTATACTTTAGCGCAATTTGCAAAAGAAAGAAAGGAGCAGTGGAGTAATGAAAATTTCAAAGATCGGCATAGCGGTATTATTAGCTAGTATTTTGGTTTTTGTGGGCTCTTCCCTGTGTCAGGCTGCAGATATGACTAAGGGCGAGTTGGCGAGTATCCTTGTGAATAAATTAGGTATTACGATGCCTAATAACACAGATAATCTTTCCGACTCTGAGATTTATGCAATCCAATCAAAGCTATTGGCAGAAAGAGGCATTACGTTATTTTCAAAAGCTGGCTCGAATTGGAAGGTTTTCAGCTGCGATTTAGCCAATGTTCTTTATGATGCATTGGTAGGCCCTAATCAGGTATCCATCCAAGCAAAGTTCGATTATCTTACAGACAAGGGTTATATGGCAGCCAACCCAGACTATAAATGCGAGATAATGAATGCAGACGATGTATTATCTATTTTAAATATCCCTGAGCTTTCCTCAGCTATCGCGCAGGCCTACAGCGCTCCCAATGTGTTCGGGACGACAGGAGCGGGTCCAGGAGAGGTTGCAGGAGGCGGAGCAGGAATACCCCCAGCACCAGAGAATCCTGAGATGGAAGGTATAGCAAGCCCTATATAATAATAATTTAATAAGCAAATAATAAACCCCCTTTGATTAAAAGGGGGTTTTTATTTTTAGTTTATTTTTTATATCAATTTAAGAAAAGCTGGTCAAAATTATAAAAGTGAGTATAATACTACCTATAAAAGATTATTCTAGGAGGTAATTATAATATGGCAACAAATTCACATGATGTTGTTATCATAGGTGGCGGCCCCGCTGGTATGACTGCCGGGATTTATACTGCAAGAGAAATGCTCGATACGCTTTTGATAGAGAAAGACACCTGCGGAGGGCTTCCTGCAAGCACCGAATCAATAGAAAATTATCCAGGGTTTCCCGATGGCGTAAACGGCGCGGATTTAATGGCAAAGTTTAAGCAACAGTCGGAAAGATTCGGCGTCAAGATTAATGAATTTGAAGAAGTAAGGAAAATAGAATCGCAAGGTAACTTAATAAGAGTTATCACCGATAAAACAGAATACGAAGCTCATGCGCTCATTGTTGCCTCGGGAAGTGTGCCAAAGAAATTGAATGTCCCGGGAGAATCCGAATTTATGGGTAAAGGCGTATCTTATTGCGCGATTTGTGACGGGCCGTTGTATAAGAATAAAGACGTCGCGATAATTGGCTGTGGGAATTCCGGTTTACAAGAGGCCGGTCCGCTTCTTGGGCATGTAAAAACTATCACTTTTATAGAATTCCTGCCTTATATGACAGCCGAGAAGATTCTGCAGGATAGATTGCAGAAAAATCCTAAAACAAAATTTTTGCTTAATCATGCGTTGACTGCCATAAACGGGAAGAATATAGTCGATTCAGTTACCGTTAAAGATCGTAAAACCGGCGAAGAAAAAAAGATTTCGCTTTCCGGAGTTTTTATCTATGCGGGATTCATCCCCAATTCAAAATTCTTGGAAGGGATTGCGGATTTGGATAAGTACAAATATATAGTTACCAATGAAGATATGCAGACTTCTGTTCCGGGGATATTTGCTGTTGGCGATATCCGTTCCAAGAAAGTGCGTCAGATAGATTCTGCCTGCGCCGACGCCACCATCGCGGCCATCGCAGCCAGAGATTATATAAAGGAGATCAAAAAATAAAAATATGAAACAGCTCATCGAGAAGATAAATAAGCTTAAACAGCAGAGGAAGGCGATAATTTTATCGCACAATTATCAACCGCCAGAAATCCAGGATATAGCTGATTACGGCGGAGATTCTCTGGAGCTCAGTAGAATCGCCGCCTCCACCGAAGCCAAGGTAGTGATTTTTTGCGGAGTGCATTTTATGGCTGAGACCGCTTCAATACTCTGTCCTAATAAAATGATTCTTATGCCTGATTTGATGGCAGGTTGCCCCATGGCAAATATGATTACCGCCGAAGACTTAAGAGAATTAAAAAAGCGCCACCCAAAAGCGGTTGTCGTAGGATATGTCAACACTTCTGCGGATGTAAAAGCGGAATTGGATATTTGCTGCACTTCTACTAACGCAGTCGAAGTGGTAAATTACCTTAAAGACGCAGAAGAGATAATATTTGTTCCGGATAAATATCTGGCCGATTTTGTTTCCAGAAGAACCGGCAAAAGGCTTATATCTTGGGATGGCTATTGTCCGACTCATGTTAAGATTTTGCCAGAAAATATTGTTAAGCAGGTAAGATTGCATCCTCATGCCAAAGTAATAGTGCATCCTGAGTGCATACCCGAAGTTGTTGATCTTGCCGATGTAGCCTTGTCAACTAGCAGGATGTGTAAATATGTGAAAGAATCGGATGCCAAGGAATTTATCATAGGAACAGACGTTGGTATTATTCATAGGCTTCACAAGGATAACCCGGGCAAGAAATTTTACCCGGCTTCTGAGCTTGCAGTTTGCCCAAACATGAAACGCATCAGCCTCGAGAAAGTCCTTTGGTCGCTTGAGGAATTAAGGGAAGAAGTAAGGGTCCCAGACGATATTCGAAAGCGGGCCAGGAAGGCCATCGACAAGATGTTAGAGATTAAATAGCTTTCCCGCTTGACAATAGTTTTATTTGTGATAATATCACAACATAAAACCACAAGATTAAAACAATTAAAGTATTAATGATGTGATTAAGGGTGTGCGCAAGAAAAGACAAAGGCGTCGGCTAAATTGCTGGCGCCTTTTTCACTTTTGTGGGGATTGGAGAGAAAGATGATAGGAAAGATAGGTTTTGATAACGAGAAATACCTTGAGGAGCAAAGCGCGGCGATCTTAGAGAGGGTTAAACGTTTCAATAACAAGCTGTATCTGGAATTCGGCGGGAAAATTATTTATGATTATCACGCCGCCAGGGTTTTACCCGGCTTTGATCCTAATGTGAAAATGAGGCTACTGCATAAACTAAAGGATAACGCCGATATAATCCTTTGTATTTATGCCGGCGATATCGAGAGAAGAAAAGTAAGGGCCGATTTCGGTATTACCTATGATGTTGATGCCTTGAAACTTATCGATGATTTAAAGGTTTGGGATATCGATATAAGGGCGGTTGTGATTACGCGTTTTGACAATCAGCCGGCGGCAAAGATATTCAAGAATAAATTAGAGCGCAGGAACATTAAGGTCTACACTCATCGGTTTACCAAAGGGTATCCTACTGATATCGATACAATAGTAAGTGATGAAGGGTACGGCGCAAACACTTATATCGAGACGAAAAAACCGCTGGTCGTAGTGACTGCTCCCGGACCGGGAAGCGGAAAGCTAGCGACCTGCCTTTCCCAGTTGTATCACGATTATAAAAAAGGCATAAAATCCGGATATGCGAAGTTTGAGACTTTTCCGATTTGGAATATCCCGCTTAAGCATCCGGTAAACGTCGCCTATGAGGCGGCCACTTCAGATATCAGAGACTATAATCTTGTTGATCCCTTTCATTTTGAAGCCCACAAGGAAACAGCAATTAATTACAATCGTGATGTAGAGGTTTTTCCGGTGTTAAAAAGGATTCTGGAGAAGATAACCGGAGCTGAATCTATATACCAATCTCCGACGGATATGGGCGTAAACAGGGCTGGGTTCGGGATCATCGATGATAAGGTTGTCCAGGATGCAGCCAAACAGGAAATAATCAGGAGATATTTCAGGTATAGCTGTGAATATGCTATAGGTTTTGCCGATAAAGAGACAGTGGAAAGAGTAGAAGCTTTAATGAAAGAGGTGGGAGTAAAACCTGAAGACAGGAATGTTGTTGTTCCCGCCCGCCAGGCTGCAGTCGAAGCAGAAAAAAAAGGCAAAGGACATGAAGGTATATTTTGCGGTGCTGCCATAGAGTTAGAAGACGGCACTATAATTACAGGTAAAAACTCGGCGCTTATGCATGCTTCATCAAGTCTTGTATTGAATGCGATTAAAAAATTGGCAGGTATCCCCGATAAAATACATCTTCTTGCGCCTAATACTATAGAGTCTATAAGAAGCCTTAAGAGAAGTATTTCAGATAGCAAAAATCTTAATTTGGATTTAGAGGAGGCCCTTATTGCCTTAAGCATAAGCGCGGGGAATAATCCTACATCGCAACTGGCGATGGAGAAATTAAAGGAGCTTTCCAATTGTGAAGTGCATATAACCCACATACCTACTCCGGGAGATGAGGCGGGTTTAAGGAAGCTGGGGGTTAACTTAACCAGCGATCCTAATTTCTCTAGCAAGAATCTTTTTATTACCTAAAAGTCCACTTAAATGATAATCAATATCAAAGTCGTTGCCTCTGCCAAGAAAAATCTCATAAAAAAAGAAAATGATTATCTAAAGGTTTATGTCTCTTCGCCAGCCGTGGAAGGCAAGGCAAACAAAGCCGTCTTGGAGCTGCTTTGCGAGCATTTCGGGGTAAAAAAAGACAAAATTTCCATAATAAAAGGGTTGCATTCAAGCCGTAAGTCCGTAGAAATCAAAGAATAAAGTATAAATTTCTCCCCATTTTTGCTTTAAAAATCTCTCTTTACAGTTTGCTAAAAGACAGGTATAATAAATCTTTACGTAAACAGGGAAAATGGCTATTTTGGGGCCCATAGCTCAGTTGGTTAGAGCAGCTGACTCATAATCAGCGGGTCAGAGGTTCAAGTCCTCTTGGGCCCACGTAGTCTAGCGAAGCTAGACGAAGTCCCGAGCAACAGCTGCTGATAATTCGGTTGCGAGGGCTGAAGATGACATAGATTTTTGTAAAAGAATTTAGGGCTTTAGAGGTTTTCCTCGACCCAAGATTTTAATAGGTTGGGTCTCGGAACTGCGCTCCTATGGAGCTTGCAAGCCCTCTTGGGCCCATATAGAGCGTCGGGCGGTTAGCTCAGCTGGTTAGAGCGTTGCGCTCACATCGCAAAGGTCGCCCGTTCAAGTCGGGCACCGCCCACCAGGAAAATATGGATATAACGGCGATAAAAGAAGGATTTAGAAAGTGGCAGAGAGTAATCTACAAGAACAGATGAGGCAGTTGTTTGCACTTCAGACGGTAGATAAAGAAATCTATGGTCTGAAAGCTGAGCTGGAGGAAAAACCCAGGCAGATAGAAGAATTACAGAAGAAATTTGAAGAGAAAAAAGCTAGCTTAAAAGCGCTCGAAGATAAATCCAAGCAGATACAAGTTAAGAGAAAAGAAAAAGAAGTAGAATTGGCAGCCAAAGAAGATGCTATCAAAAAATCGCAGGTCCAGCTTTATCAAATCAAGAAGAACGAAGAATATCAGGCAAAATTAAAAGAAATTAATGGCCTGGGAGCAGATAAGTCGGTTTTGGAAGAAAGTATATTGAAGTTTTTCGACGATACTGACGCCGTCAATAAAGAGATAGAGAAAGAAAAAACAGTTTTAGCGGAAGAAGAGAAGAAGTTCAATCAACAGAAAAAGGAAGTCGATGACCGCATTAGGGAAGTCAACGACAGGATGGCAGTCTTAGAGTCAAATCGAAATCAGATTACCCCCAATATCGAAAAAAAGGTGCTTGCGCAATACGAGCGGATATTGAAAAACCGCGCAGGTCTGGCTCTGGTTCCGATTAAAAACGGTGCCTGCCAGGGCTGTTTCTTGAATTTACCGCCGCAGGTAATAAATGAAATCAAGATGAAAAAAAGCTTGGTTGTTTGTGAAGCCTGCGCCAGGATCTTATTTCTTGAAGAGGAGCTTTGAAGAAACGAAGCTTAGAGATACATATTGACGGAGCCTCGGAAGGAAACCCCGGAAAATCCGGAATAGGTGTAGTAATCTCCGAGGATGGCGAAGTCATAAATAATATTTCTAAATATATCGGAGAGACGACAAACAACGTGGCTGAATACATGGCGTTGATTTTTGCTCTCCAGGAAGCATTGATAATTCGGGCTTCAGAAGTTATCGTTAAGACAGATAGCCAGCTGCTTTGTAATCAGATAAATAAAAGCTTCAAGGTTAAAAGCGGTAATTTAAAAGCTCTTTTTGAACAGGCGCAGCATATGATTTCAGGTTTTGATGGATTTAAGATTGTGCATATCCCCCGAGAACAAAACAAGGGGGCTGACAAACTGGCGACAAAGGCAATTAGAGAGCAGGCGAAGGTGACCGCTCGCCATTGAATAATGGCGGGAGGAAAGTCCGGGCTTCAGAGGATAGCGTAGCGGCTAAGTGCCGCCGTCCTTCGGGATAGGATTCAGAGCCACAGTGACGAATAATCCTGGCGTAAGCTAGGAGGAAGTGAAACGCGGCAATCTCTACGTGAAGCAAGGTCGAATAGTCTCGGCGTCCAAGGTTAAAGGCTGATCCGGCCGAATACTTTGTAAAAAGTAGCGTCGAGAGGGTAGGCTGCTAGAGTCCCGATGGCAACTTCGGGATCGAGAGAAATGGTCATCAACATGGATACGCGGTATCGCCTTTTTAAAAAATTCGATACCTATGTACCATAAAACAGAACTCGGCTTATCGCCTGCTTTCAAATATTAAAAATAATATTATGGTTTTAGAAATGAATTCTAAATTCTTAAATAAGTTTCCCTTTTTGATACAAATCAGATAAATTTGTTTCGGTTGTTTTTATTTATTCAAATAGAAAATAGGAGGAAATAATGTCAGGACATTCAAAATGGGCAAGTATCAAGCATAAAAAGGCGGCGACCGACGCAAAAAGAGGCGCGCAGTTCACTAAATTAATCAAGGAGCTGACCGCAGCAGCCAGGCAAGGCGGCGGTAATCCAGATACAAACGTAGCTTTGCGTGCTGCAATGACCAAGGCAAAAGAGTACAATATGCCTTCAGACAACGTAAAAAACGCGATAAAAAGGGGCACGGGCGAGCTCCCCGGAGTTACCTACGAATCCATCACTTACGAAGGGTATGCTCCCGGTGGAGTTGCTTTTATTGTTGATGCGCTCACCGACAATAAAAATAGGACATCCGCGGAACTAAGAAACCTGCTTAACAAGAAAGGCGGAAACCTTGCCGGGGCAGGCAGCACCGCTTGGCAATTCCAGAAAAAAGGCTTCATCCTGGTCGATAAAACTAAAATCGGCGAAGATAAATTGATGGAATTGGTCTTGGATGCCGGAGCCGAAGATATGAAAACTGAAGGCCAAAACTATGAGATATCTACATCGCCTCAGGAGTTTGAAAAAGTCAAAGAGGCTTTAAACAAGAATAAGATCGAAACGATATCCGCCGAAGTTACTATGATACCGACTTCTACCGTTAAGGTAACAGGCGCAGACGCAAAAGCGGTTTTGGCATTGATTGAGGCGCTCGAAGAGCATGAAGATGTCCAGTCGGTTTACGCCAATTTTGATATACCGGAAGAAATTTTAGAAGAGATTGCATCTTCAGAAAATAAATGAAGATTCTAGGTATAGATCCCGGTTTGAATATTACCGGCTATGCAGTTGTGGAAAATAGAGGCACAGGTATCAAGATACTTGAGGCCGGATTTATCAAGACAACTAGCAAAGATAAGATTGAAAAGCGCCTAGATAAAATTTATAAATCATTGTTAGATCTGATAAAGGCATTAAAGCCCGATGCGCTAGTTTTGGAAAAATTATACGCCCATTATCGCCACCCGGTGACAGCGTGTTTGTTGGGCCATGTGCGCGGCGTGATATGCCTGTTGTCAGCGATTGAAGATATTCCATTTTTTGAATACGGCAGCACACGCATAAAAAAAGCTATCGTCGGTAAGGGTCACGCTTCGAAAAATCAGATGCAGAGAATGGTCGAACACGCGCTGAATTTAAAACAGCCGATTCAAGAAGATACCGCCGATGCCTTAGCAATAGCGATGGCCCACATTAATATTTCACAAAGAAACTTATGATTGCACAGATAAAAGGAAAAATAGCTCAAAGAGGGAAAAATAATATTCTCGTCGATGTCGGCGGAATATGCTACGAGGTATTAATCCCTTCGATAATTATGAATCAGTTAGACGAGAAGATAAGCACCGATGGGAATATCTGTTTGATTACTTATCATTATCTCCAGACTGATATGGCAAGAAGCACTCCGATATTAATCGGTTTCTTAAACGAAGTGGAAAAAGAATTCTTTGAAGAATTCATTACCGTTTCCGGGATAGGGCCGCGCGCTGCGGTCAAGGCATTCAGCCGGCCGATTTCCGAAATTGTTAAGGCAATAGATGAAGGTGACGCAGGAGTTTTGACAACTTTACCGGGGATAGGAACACAGCGGGCCAAAGAAATTATCGCTAAGCTACAGGGAAAAGTCGGAAAATTCGGCCTTATCCAAGATAAGAGAGTTAAAGACATTTCGGAAGGTAAAACTAACTGGCAGGAAGAGGCTTTGGAAGTTTTGCTGCAGCTTCAGTATAAGAGAAAAGAGGCGCAGGAGATGATCCGTAAGGCCTTAGATAGAAAACAAGACATCAGTTCTGCCGAAGAGCTTTTAAACGAAGTTTATCGACAAAGGAAAAAATAATATGCCTGAAAACCAGCAGATTAAAACCATTATTGAGTCTTTACTTTTCGTTAGTGAAAAACCTTTGATGCCGGAACAGATCAAGGATGTTTTAGAAGGTGTAGACATTGCTTCTATCCGTCAGACTATCGCTGAACTGAAAGCCGAATACCAAGCAAGGGGTTCCGGTATGGATATTGTCGAGGTGGCCGGCGGTTTTCAGATGTGCACTTCAACAACTTCAGCCCCTTACCTAAAGAAATTTTATAAGATTAAACACGCTGAAAAACTTACTATGCCGACACTGGAGACATTGGCCATCGTCGCCTATAAACAGCCGGTGACCAGGATTGAAATCGAATCAATACGTGGCGTTAATGTCGACGGAGTAATTAAAAGCCTTACCGATAAAGGTTTAATTAGGATCGCCGGAAGACGGGATACCGCGGGAAGGCCGTTTGTCTACGGAACTACTAGGTTGTTTTTGGAATATTTTGGTCTTAAGTCTTTGGATGAGTTACCCAAAATAGAAGAATTTGTTCAGGCTGCAGCTAAGGCAGAGGAAGAAAAAACCGCAGAAGCAGAAAAGGCAGTACAGATTCCCGAAGCAAATACAGAAGAAAAGAAAGAGGAACAAAATGAATCTACAGAACCTGCGCAAGAAAATAGATAAGATCGATTTAGAAGTAATTAAGCTTTTAAATAAGAGAGCCGAGGCAAGCTTGGATATCGGCAAGCTAAAATCTAAAGCTAATAAAGGGGTTTATTCACCCGAGCGTGAAAGAGAAATATTAAAGAGAATAGCCCTTTTGAATAAAGGCCCTTTAAATAATGAGGCGCTGGAGGCGGTTTATCGCGAGATAATGTCTGGTTCGTTATCCTTAGAGAAGCCTTTAAAGATTGCGTATCTCGGCCCGCCGGCGACATTCACTAATTTGGCAGCTTTAAAGAAATTTGGCTCGCAGGTCGACTATATTCCTTGCCATACAATTACCGATATATTCACTGAAGTAGAAAGGCAGAATGCCGATTATGGAGTTGTTCCTGTCGAAAATTCCATTGAAGGCGCGGTAAGCCATACGTTGGATATGTTCGTAGATTCGGATTTGAAGATTTGCTCCGAGATAACCTTAGAAATATCGCACAATCTGTTATCCAATTGTCCGAAAAATAAAATCAAGAAGGTTTATTCCAATCCTCAGGTATTCGGACAATGCCGTATTTGGCTCGAGACCAATTTGCCGACGGTAGAATTCGTAGAAGTCACGAGTACGACAAAAGCAGCCCAGATTAGCGCCAGGTCTAAAGACTCTGCCTGTATCGCATCTATCCTGGCAGCCAAACAGTATGGCCTAAAAGTGGTTGCCAAAGACATAGAGGATAATCCTCATAACATAACTCGCTTTTTGGTAATCGGGCAAGAAGATGTTCCGCAGACTAAAGATGCCAAGACTTTGATTATGTTCATGATTAAAGATAAAGTGGGAGCGCTACATGATATGCTGGTGCCTTTTAAGAAATACAAAATCAATCTAACCAAGATTGAATCCCGTCCTTCTAAAAGGAAGGTTTGGGATTATTATTTCTTTGTTGATTTAGCCGGGCATAGGCTAGACGCCAATGTCAAGAAGGCGCTTGGCGAATTAGAGGACAAATGTAAATATCTAAAAATTTTGGGTTCATACCCAGTGGGAGAATGAAAAATATCGTTAATAAAAATGTTTTAAAGATAAAACCTTACGAGCCGGGCAAACCGATAGAAGAGGTCGAAAGAGAATTAGGCTTAAAAAATGTCATTAAGCTCGCCTCAAACGAGAATCCTTTGGGCAGTTCTCTTCGTGCGCTTTCAGCGATCAAGAAGAAGCTTGGCACTCTCAATCGTTATCCCGACGGTAATTGTTTTTATCTTAAGAATAAGCTGGCTAAGAAACTCGGACTTAAGCCGCAGAATCTAATCTTTGGCAATGGCTCGGATGAGCTAATAGATGTAGTCATTAAAACCTTTGTCGGGCCGGATGAAGAAGTTCTGACGTCCAAGGTTAGTTTTGTAGAATACGAAATCGTTTCTCGCTCTAATAACCGTAAATTCAGGGATATCCCGTTAAAGAATTTTAAATATGATTTGAGAGCAATAAAAATGGCTATCGGAAAAAATACCAAGGCCATTTTTATCGCCAATCCCAACAATCCCACGGGGACATATGTGAATAAAAAAGAGTTGGAAGATTTCTTAAGAGGCCTGCCGAAGAATATCATCGTTGTGCTCGATGAGGCCTACAATGAGTTTGTCGATGTTAAAGATTTCCCTAAAGGCTTGAATTATATAAATAAAAATGTCATTTTGCTTCGTACTTTTTCTAAGACTTATGGTTTGGCGGGGTTAAGAATCGGTTATGCCATAGCTAGGCCAGAATTCATTGAGTGCATGAATAGGGTTAGGCAGCCATTCAACGTGAATCTTTTAGCCCAGGCGGCAGCATTGGAAGCAATAGATGATATCGCGTTCTTAGGACGGACAAGAAAGATAACGCTCGACGGAAAGAAATATCTTTACCGCGAACTTGATAGGTTAGGCTTTCCTTACGTTTCTTCTGTGGCAAATTTTATTTTGATTGATCTCAAACAGGATTGCAGGATAGTTTTTAATAAATTGCTAAAAGAGGGAGTAATCGTCAGGCCCATGGGAACTTATAATCTGAAGAACTTTATACGCGTAACAATCGGGACCAAAAAAGAAAATACTAGGTTCATTAATTCCTTAAGGAGGATTTTATGATAGTTGTCTTACGACCGGATGCGACAAAAAAGCAGATCGACCACATAATCAAGCGGGTAAAAGAGCTTGGGCTTAAACCTCATGTTTCAAGAGGCGTAGAAAGAACCATTATTGGGCTTATCGGGCCCGAGGATGTATTAAGAGTTACACCTTTGGAAGTATTTCCGGGCGTTGAGAAAGTCATGCCGGTTTTGAAGGAATACAAGCTTGTTTCTCGCGAATTCCAGAAAGAAGATACCGTAGTTAAAATAGACGGGGGCATAAAGATCGGCGGGAATAGAATAATAGTTATGGCTGGTCCTTGCGCAGTAGAAAAGAAAGACCTTCTCTTGGAAATTGGAAAGAAAGTGAAAGAAGCCGGCGCAACGGTATTAAGGGCAGGAGCATTCAAGCCCAGGACATCGCCGTACAGTTTTCAGGGCTTAGGAGAAAAAGGGTTAAAATATCTACATGAGGTCGGAAAGCGATTAGGTATGGCAACAATAACCGAGGTTATGGATGCAAGCCAGATTCCTTTGGTGGCAAAATATGCCGATATCTTGCAGATTGGCGCAAGGAATATGCAGAATTTTAACCTCTTAAAAGAAGTCGGCCGTGCGAAAAAACCTGTAGTTTTGAAGCGCGGGATGAGCTCGACCATAAAAGAATGGCTTATGTCAGCGGAATACATTTTAGCCAACGGTAATTTCAATGTTATTCTTTGCGAGCGGGGGATTAGAACTTTTGAGGATATGACTAGAAATACCTTAGACGTTGTTGCTATCTCAGTTGTAAAACAGCTGTCTCATCTGCCGGTTATTGTGGATCCTTCCCATGCTACAGGAAAATGGGGGTTGGTTTCTGCGGCTTCTAAAGCGGCGGTAGCAGCCGGCTGTGATGGTTTGATGGTCGAAGTCCATACCAAGCCAGAAGAGGCGCTTTCCGACGGTGCTCAGTCATTGGTGCCCGATAATTTCTCAGAATTAATGCAGCAATTAAGAGTTTTGAGCAAGGCCATAGGAAGAACCATTTAAATGAAAAAAGACAAGTTTTTGTTCAATCAGGTTACAATCATCGGGGTAGGTTTAATCGGCGGCTCGCTGGGAATGGCTATCAAAAAGAATAGGCTTGCCAGAAGAGTTGTTGGTTTTCCCCATAGAAAAGCAACTATCAGGCAGGCTTTAAAGCTGAAGGTCATCGATAAGGGCACGCTTGAGCTTAAAGAAGCGGTTAAAGACGCTGACTTGGTTGTTTTAGCGACTTCTACTCAGACAATCGTAACCTTGGCGCAGAAGATATTAAAGCTGGCAAAGAAAAATTGCATAATTACCGACGTAGGAAGCAGCAAATTAGCGATAGTATCCTCGATCGAAAAAAGATTACCGAAAGACATTAAGTTTGTCGGGGGACATCCTTTGGCGGGTTCTGAGAAGAAAGGCGTTGAGTTTGCATCCGCAGATATTTTTAAGCAATCACTGTGTATACTGACGCCGACTTCCAGGACTGACCGGGGAGCCCTTAATAAGATTAAAAAACTATGGATAAGTGTCGGCGCCAGTGTAAAGACCCTGACTCCACAGAATCACGACCGCATATTGGCATATATTAGCCATCTTCCCCATATCATTGCTTTTAGCCTAATTCAGTCTATTCCGGAAGAATTCTTGAAATTATCACCTCGAGGGCTTAAAGATATGACGCGCATTGCCTCATCAGACCCTGTTCTTTGGCGGGACATTTTTTCTTCAAACAAGCGTCAAGTTTTGAATGCTGTTGGCGCCTTTTTATCAAGTCTAGAGACTTTTGTAAAACTGGTTAGTTCCAATGATGCAGCTAAGCTTACCAAAATTCTTTCCGCAATAAAAAATAAAAGAGATAAGTTGGAATAAAGATATGCCAAAGATTATAACCATAGATGGACCGGCTGGCTCAGGTAAAAGTACTATAGCCAGAGAAGTGGCAAAGAGACTGGGATTTACCTATCTTGATACGGGCGCGATGTATCGCGCGCTTACCTTAAAAGCAATAAGAGCCAATGCAAACCTAGAAGGCTCGGAAAGTTTGATTGATTTGATCAAGAAGACAAAAATTGATATCATCGCCCAAAAAGACGGCAGCCTCAAAGTTTTTCTCGATAAAGAAGACGTAACAGTGGAAATAAGAAAATCGTTGGTCACCCAAAAAGTTTCTTTTATCGCCAAGATTCCTGGTATAAGAACGGAAATGGTCAAGCTGCAGCGCCAGTTTGGTAAGACAAATGACATTGTTGTTGAAGGCCGGGATATCGGAACTGTTGTATTTCCTAACGCCGACAGAAAATTTTATTTAGATGCGGATTTCAATGTGCGGGTAAATCGGCGAATGGGAGATTTTCAAACCCTGGGTCAGAATATAAGTCTAAAAGAAGTGGAAGATGATTTAAAAAAACGCGACAACGCCGATATGACAAGGTCAGTCGGGCCTTTAAAACAGGCAAAAGATGCAATACTTTTAGATACAACCAATCTAAGTATTGAAGAGGTTATCGAAAAGGTATTGAGTTATATAAAATAGATGGATAAAAGTTTAATCAGAAATTTTTCAATTATCGCGCATATCGACCATGGCAAATCTACTTTAGCCGATAGGTTGATTCAAATTACCGGCACCGTGGATCAGAGGCATTTTCGCGCCCAAATACTCGATGATATGGACCTGGAAAGAGAGCGCGGTATAACCATCAAGGCTTCGGCAGTAAGGCTTAATTACAAGGCCAAAGATTCGAAAGATTACGTTTTAAATCTCATTGATACGCCAGGACATGTGGATTTTACTTACGAGGTGGCAAAATCTTTAGCCGCCTGCGAAGGAGCGCTACTGGTCGTTGATGCCACTCAGGGAATCGAGGCTCAGACTGTAGCCAATTTTTATATGGCAAAAGAACACAAACTTGTAATTATCCCGGTAATAAATAAAATTGATATAGCCAATGCCGATATTGATAGAGTCAAACTTCAGCTTATGGAAGTTTTGAAGTTTAAGGAAGAGGATGTAATCCTTGCTTCGGCAAAAGAAGGTATTGGAATTGATCAAATTTTAGAAAGAATCGTAAGGGATGTTCCGCCGCCAAGCGGAGATCCGGATAAGCCTCTTCGCGCGCTGCTTTTTGATTCAAATTTTGATGTTTTTAAGGGAGTCATAGTTTATTTAAGAATTATAGACGGCAAGATCTCGCCGAATGCTTCCATCAGAATGATGAATTCAGGAAAAGAATACAAGATTGAAGAAATCGGAGTGTTTAGGCCTCAGGCAGAGAAAATTAACGGACTGCAGAGCGGCGAAGTCGGATATATCACTTGCAATCTTCGCAATCCGCATGAGATTGTCATCGGCGATACCGTCACCGATGTCGTCAATCCTGCAAGTGAACCTCTGCCCGGCTACAAGCAGATGAAGCCTCTGGTGTTTTGCGGGATTTATCCGGTCAATGCCGCAGATTTCCACAATCTTCGTGAAGCCATGGATAAATTAAGGCTAAATGATTCATCGTTTATTTTTGAGCCGGAAAGTTCGCAATCTTTCGGCCATGGTTTCCGCTGCGGTTTTTTGGGCCTATTGCATATGGAAATTATCCAGGAGCGCCTTGAGAGAGAATACGATTTAAATCTAATCCTTACGACGCCTAATGTCGTCTATCGGGTGAAAAAAAGAGACGGACAGATTATCGAAGTGCACAATCCTGCTCAGCTACCACCGTCGCAGGATATCGCTTCCATCGAAGAGCCTTACATATTCGCTCATACCATGACGCCCATGGAGTTTATGGAGAATGTTATCGAGATGGTTAAAGAGCGACGAGGAGAATATAAATCAAGCGAATATTTAACGGACAGAGTCAGGATTCTTTTTGAGATGCCGCTTTCCGAGGCCATCGTCGATTTTTATGACAAAATTAAATCTTTGACCAGAGGTTACGGTTCTCTGGATTATGAACTTGGAAGTTATAAACCTTCTCAGATATCCAAATTGGATATTTTATTAAACGGGAAACTTTGCGATGCCTTTTCTTGCCTTGTGCATAAAGACAAAGCTTATTATAAAGCCAGGGCTCTCGTCGATAAATTAAGAGAGCTTATTCCGCGGCAGCTTTTTGAAGTTATTATTCAGGCGACTGCCGATAACAAAATTATTGCTTCAGCGAAAGTTAGGTCTTTGGCGAAACACGTTACCGGAAAATGCTACGGCGGAGATATCACCAGGAAACGCAAATTATGGGAGATTCAGAAAAAAGGAAAAAAACGCTTAAAGCAATTTGGTAACGTCGAAATTCCCCAAGAGGCGTTTTTGGAAGTATTAAAAATATAAACAAAGGATAGAATATGCCAAAAGAAATTAAGAAAAAATCAGCGGCAAGGGAATGGATCGAATCAATCGTAATAGCGATTATTTTAGCCATGTTCATCAGGACTTTTATTGTCCAGGCGTTCAAGATTCCCACCGGTTCAATGCGCCCGACGCTATTAGAAGGAGATAGGATTTTAGTAAATAAATTTATCTATGGGGCTAAAATTCCTTTTACGAAAATACGCCTTCCTAAATTCAGGGACCCTAAGCGTTTGGATGTTGTAGTTTTTATCTATCCCGAAGATAAAAAAAGGGATTTTATCAAGCGTCTTATCGCCAAAGGCGGAGAAACTGTTGAACTGAAAAACGGCGAGATTTTTGTAGATGGCAAGAAGCTTGACGATTCTTTGGTAAGAAAGATCTACTACTACAATCGCGGTGATTTTGGCGAAGAGGGGAAGACTATTAAAGTCCCTGAAAATAGCTATTTTGTTTTAGGGGATAATTCTGTCTCCAGCCGAGATAGCCGCTATTGGGGTTTTGTCGATAAGAATTTAGTCCTGGGTAATGCGATATTGATTTACTGGCCGCTAAATCGTATCAGATTAATTAAATAGCTTCAAAAAATTGACATTGATAAAGAAAGATATTATAATTTGACGACAAGGAGGGGAGCATGAAGATTTGTGTTGTAGTTTTGGTTTTGGCAGCTGTAGCATTGGTTGGTTGTTCATCAACCCAAAAGGGAGCGGTGCTCGGTGGTGGTGCCGGAGCAGGTCTAGGTGCAATTATAGGACATCAATCAGGACATACCGGAGAAGGCGCAGCTATAGGAGCGGCGGTAGGGGGTATTTCTGGCGCACTTATCGGCGAGAAGATGGATAAGAAATTCTGTCCAGTTTGCGGAAAAAGATATCCGGCGAGCGCAGAATTCTGTGCTGATGACGGTACGAAACTAGAAACGATTAAAGAATAAATGTCTTTAAGTTTCGCAAATAAAGTTACGATTTTTAGGATTATTTCAGTTCCGGTTTTTATCGCTTCTGTCCTTTACTATAATCCTCAGAGAGATATTTTGAGATTTATCTCTCTGGGGATTTTCTCTTTGGCGGTTTTATCTGATGTGATCGACGGATATATCGCAAGGCGCTGGAGAGAAAAGACCAAGGCAGGGGCGATACTCGATCCGATAGCCGATAAATTGCTTCTTATCAGCGCGTTTATCTGCTTGTATCTGGTGGCAGATAAATTCCCTGTGGGTTTGAAGTTCCCGCTTTGGTTTGTTTTAGTAGTTGTCAGCCGCGACGCAATTATCCTATTGGGAGCGGGGATAATTTATGCCATCCAGGGCGATCTGGAAGTTGTTCCGACTAAATGGGGGAAGGCGACGACGTTTTTTCAGGTTTTATCCGTTATGGGTCTTTTTTTACAATTTGAATTTTCTTTTTTGATATGGTGTCTGACCGTTATATTTACGGTTATATCCGGTATCGGATATTTACGAAGAGGTGTAAAGATTCTCAATGTTAGCGGCGCTTAAAATAATTCTGGGAATAATAATAAGTTATCTTCTAGGGTCGATTCCTTCCGCCTATATTATCGCTAATATTTTCTCGAAGGTCGATATCCGTAAGCATGGCTCGGGAAATGTGGGCGCTACAAATGTATTCAGGGTCCTTGGAAAATTGCCGGGCATTTTAGTTCTGATTTTCGATATCGCCAAGGGATTATTAGCGGTTGTCTATCTCCCAGATTTACTGGGACTACCGGAAGATATTTATCGGGCTTTATTTGGTTTGCTGGCGGTGGTAGGCCACATCTGGACTGTATTTTTACATTTTAAAGGCGGCAAAGGAGTGGCGACTAGCCTCGGAGTCATGTTCGGTTTAGCAATAAAGATTACTTCCTTAAGAATAGTGCTTGCCTTGGCTCTGTCCAGCTGGGTAGCTATATTCCTTATCGGCGGTTTTGTGTCTTTGGCGTCGATCTTGACCGTACTTTTTGTTCCTATTTACATGCTTATTTTTAACCAGTCATTAGAAATAGTGCTTCTTGGAATCATTCTCTGCATAATTATCGTCTATAAGCATACCTCCAATATTAATAGGTTGCTTAGAGGAGAAGAGTCGCGTTTTAATATCCTGCCTTTTAAAAGAAAACGCTTTCTCTAAAACCCCTTGGAACTATTGATTTTATGACTTTTTCCCTTTATACTTAAGGTAGAAAAAGTTTTTTAATGGTTATTTTCTAAAGACTTTTAAAAAGATTTGAAGTTTAAGAATCGTCCCCACCAGCCATAGAAGAGGGGCAGCTGGGCTATCAGATGGTTAAGTCTTAAGAGGATGAACCGATAGCCCAGCTTTATTAGGTGAGGAAATAAGCAATGGGAGAAATAGAAATGAGAGAACTGCTTTTAAAAAATCTTACTTCCATAAATAAAAAAAGAAAGATACTTTCTCTGTCTGAGGCTTTCAACAAGGACGGAGTCTTGACTCGGGTTAATAGAAGCTTTATTTATCTGGTAAGAGAAGTTACCGGAGCAGGCGAGATCGCCGAGAAGCCGGAGTTTTTCATTTATAAAATACATGATTCAAAACTAAGAGTGGAGAAATTTCTTTTTAAGATAAAGGGTAATTTCTACGTCAGTTGCAACCAGAAAATGTATCTTGTTGTATATTGCCATTCATTAAGGATAGCCCTTAGCGAAGAGGCGCACGAAATATTGTCGTAAGGTTTAATCAGAGTCTATTCGGTTTACGGTAGAGAAAAAAACGAACTTTGAGCCGATACCGGTCGTAATGCCGATGCGGTAAATGATAATAGAATATTAAGCTTTAACTGATCTAAACAAGCTATTGATAATGGGCGGCTGCCACAGAATGTGGCAGCCGCCCATTTTATTTCCCCGCCTATCGGTCTCTCGTCAGCATATTATATTGACACCACGGCGGTTTTGTGTTAATTTAATCAAAAATGATTAAGGATAATATCGCGCGTATCAAAGAAAGAATTTATCTTGCCGCCAAAAAAGTCTCTCGTTCTTCCGACGAGATCACTATAGTCGCAGTGACAAAAGGTGTTATCCCTGAAAAAATTATTGAGGCCGTAAATTCCGGTATTAAACATATCGGAGAGAACCGCATACAGGAAGCTGAAGATAAGTATCTGCGGCTAAAGGGATTATGTAAAGAATCAGGAGTAAAATGGCATATGATTGGCCATCTGCAGACTAATAAAGTGAAAAAAGCCTTGGAAATGTTTGATATGATTCAATCAGTGGATAGCTTGCGTTTGGCAGAAAAGATTAATTCCGATGCTAGCATGAATAATAGGGTTGTTGATATATTGGTTGAAGTAAACACTTCCGGCGAAGCATCAAAATCTGGCATAGAAAACGACAAAGCTTTTGAATTGATGGATAAAATTTCAGCTTTAGAAAATATTCGGATTTCAGGGCTGATGACAGTTGGTCCTCTTACTTCTGACGAGAACAGAATAAGGCAGGCTTTCGCCAGTCTAAGGAAACTTAAAGAGCAAGCCGCTAAAAATTATTCTTTTTCCAATATCAAAATGAATTATCTTTCCATGGGGATGACCGACGATTACGAGATCGCTATAGAGGAAGGTTCTAATATGCTTAGGCTGGGGAGGGCGGTATTCTCTAATGTACAATAAAATCGGAATAATCGGTTGCGGGAATATGGGCAGGGCAATCTTTGAGAGATTGAAGGATGATTATTCTCTTTTAGTTTTTGATAAGGATTCTGTCAAGACCAGAGATCTATCCAGCGGGAATGTCGCAAAAAACATTGCTGATTTACTCAATAAATCAGAGGCAGTAATTTTAGCCATAAAACCGCAAGATTTTGAGAGTTCATTGAAGGAATTGAAAGATGATATAGATAACAAGCTGGTTATTTCGATCGCCGCAGGAATAACCATGGAATATATCCAAAAGATTTTAGGCAAAGTCAAAGTAATAAGAGTCATGCCGAATATGCCGGCTAAAATCGGCAAAGGCATGAGCTGTCTGGCTAAAGGAAAATTTGCCTCCGATGAAGATTTGGATTTTGCCAAATTTGTTTTTGATCAATTAGGAGAGACTTTGATATTGAAGGAAGATATGATCGATGCGGCAACGGCGATTTCCGGCAGTGGTCCGGGATATTTTTATGATTTATCCGAAGGTAAAGACCTTAAAGAAATAAAAGATTATGAACAGGATTTTGTCACAAAACTTATATCTTCGGCGGAAAGTATCGGTTTTTCTAAGCTTGAGGCAGAGGTTTTAGCTAAGGTTACTGCCGAGGGGAGCATCGCATATCTTGAAAAGGCAAAACTTTCGCCGCAAGAAGCGAAAAAACAAGTTGTTTCAAAGGGCGGCACTACCGAAGCAGCTTTGGAAGTTTTGCATAAAGGCGGATCTTTAGAAGCGGCGGTCAAGGCAGCTTTAAAACGGGCGAAAGAATTATCCAAGAAAGGTTAATCAATGGCAAAAATCGGAATAATCGGCGGCAGTGGGCTTTATCAGATTGAAGGTTTGAAGAATGTCAAAGAAGTCGCAATCAAAACCCCCTTTGGCGATCCCTCTGATAAATTTGTAATCGGAAAACTAGCAGATACAGAAGTTGCATTCTTGCCTCGTCACGGCAAGGGCCATCGTATTTCGCCGTCAGAATTGAATTTCCGGGCGAATATCTTCGGCATGAAAAAACTCGGAGTAGAGCAGATTATTTCGGTTACGGCCTGCGGAAGCCTCAAGGAAGAACTCAAGCCTTTGGATTTCGTGATTCCCGACCAATTTGTCGACAGGACAAATAAAGCCAGGCAAGACAGTTTTTTCACTGGTGGTATTGTCGCCCACGTTGTCTTCGCCGATCCGATATGCAAGGATCTGGCTACTGCGTTATATTCTGCGACAAGAGAATTAGGTATCAAAGCCCATTTTGGCGGCACCTATCTTAATATGGAAGGTCCGGCATTTTCCACTCGCGCCGAATCCGAGCTTTATCGCAAATGGGGAATGGATATAATTGGTATGACAAATCTTGCAGAAGCAAAATTGGCCAGGGAAGCGGAAATCTGTTATGCCACCTTGGCTGCAGTTACAGATTTTGATTGCTGGCATCAGACCGAAGAAGATGTATCTATCGATATGGTCATCCAGAATCTTCAGAAAAATATCGAGAATGCCAAGAAGATTTTGCAGTTAACTATTCCTCGGCTGGATAAACCAAGGACCTGCGAGTGCAAAGACGCGATGAAGTTTGCTGTAGTTACTGCAAAAGATATGATTCCTGCCAAAGTCAAAAAGGACCTTTCTTTGATTATTGGCAAATATATAAAATAATATGAAATTATTAGCTCTAGGTACAGTTGCTTTAGATACGGTGAAAACTCCGTCAGGAAAAAGATGCGACATCCTCGGAGGATCGGCTACGCATTTTGCTTTAGCCGCAAGATTCTTTTGTGATGTTAATTTGGTTTCAGTAATAGGCGAGGATTTTCCTAGTAAACATTTAGATTTCTTGCGCAAGAAAGGCGTGGATGTCTCTTCGATCAGGAGGCAGCCGGGGGCAAGCTTCAGGTGGAGCGGAGAATATAGGGGAGATTTAAACGCAGCCATTACTTTAAAGACGATTTTGGGAGTATTGAGTGAGTTTTCTCCGAGGATTAACCCTGGGCAGCGCAAAATCAGTAATGTTTTCTTGGCCAATGTCGATCCTGATATCCAGCTGAGGCTTCTAGAAACTATAAAATCACCACGCTTGGTGGCCTTGGATACCATGAATTATTGGATAGACACTAAAAGGCAGTCGCTTTTTAAGATTTTAAAAAAGTCAGACATATTTTTGGCTAATGATGCCGAAGCCAGGGCAATTTCCGGGGAAAGGTATTTGATAAATGCCGCCAAGTCACTAAAGAGACTTGGCCCAGAGATAGTCTTGATAAAAAAGGGAGAGCATGGCGTCATTGCCTATTTCGACAATACGATATTTTCTCTTCCGGCATACCCGGTAGACAACCTGGTTGACCCAACCGGCGCAGGCGATTCTTTTGCCGGAGGTTTTATCGGCTACCTGGCCAAGGCCAAGAAAATAAACAAAAATACGCTTAAGAAAGCGATTTGTTATGGTACAATTATTGCCTCGTTTAATGTCGAAGGATTCGGAGTAGAGCGGACATCGCGACTTACCTTGAAAGAAGTTAACCAGAGAGTAAGAAATTTTAAAAAATTAATGCACTTTAAATAATATGGATTACCGAGAGACCTTAAATCTACCCAAGACAGATTTTCCCATGAAGGCCAATCTTGCCCAAAAGGAGCCGTCTATTTTAGCCGAATGGGAAAAACAGGATATCTATGGCCTGATCAGAAAAAAATATCAAGGCAAGCCAAAATATATACTGCACGACGGACCGCCCTATGCCAACGGTGACATTCACCTTGGTCATGCCTTAAATAAGACTTTAAAGGACATTATTGTCAAATATAAGACTATGCAAGGTTTTGATGCTCCGTATATTCCCGGATGGGATTGCCATGGCCTACCGGTAGAACATCAGCTACTTAAAGAATTAGGAATCCATAAATCACAGATTCCGCAAGTGGAGTTTCGCAAGAAAGCCCACGATTATGCCATGCGCTACGTGGGTATCCAGAAGGAGCAATTTAAACGCTTGGGAGTTTTTGGCGACTGGCAGAATCCCTACCTTACCCTAAATCATGAATACGAATATTGGATTGTGAAATCCTTTGCCGATTTGGTAAAAAAGGGATATATCTATCGTGGCCTAAAACCCGTCAACTGGTGTTATAAATGCGAGACGGCATTAGCCGAGGCAGAAGTAGAATACGAAAATCATTCTTCGCCGTCCATATACATCAAGTTTAAAGTAAATAATCCCGAGCATATTGATGTTAGCTTAAAGAATAAAAACGTATTTTTAGTCGTTTGGACCACAACTCCCTGGACATTGGTCGCCAACGTCGCAGTGGCCGCCCATCCGCACTATAAATATTCTTTAGTCGAAGTTGCCGGTGAGATTTTGATCCTTGAGAATAGCCTGGCAATTTCAGTTTTAGAAAAGTGCAATCTTAAAGATTATAAAGTAATCCAGGAAGTTTTCGGCAAGAATTTAGAAGGCACATCTTACGTTCATCCTTTAGGATTAAGGCAGGATTGCAAAGTGGTTTTGGCGGATTATGTCACTAAAGAGGAAGGAACGGGTTTAGTGCATACCGCGCCCGGCCATGGACAGGAAGATCATGTGACCGGACAGAGATACAATCTGGAAGTAGTCATGCCGGTTGACGACAAAGGCAAATTTACTTCCTATGCCCAGGATTTGCAAGGCTTGCATGTTTTTGATGCTAACGACAGGATTATCGCTCGCCTGCAGGAAAAAGGAATTTTACTTTTAGCGGAAAAATTAAGCCATGCTTATCCTCATTGTTGGCGCTGCAAGAGCCCGATTATCTTTCGCGCCACCGAGCAATGGTTTATGAAAATCGACCACAAAAACTTGCGTAGTAAATTAATTAATGCAGTCCAGAGATCAATCAGATGGATTCCTGCTGCCGGTATGGAAAGAATTGCGGCCATGATTGAATTGAGGCCGGATTGGTGTCTTTCCCGTCAGAGATACTGGGGCGTACCGATTCCGGCGATAAAATGCCGCGATTGCGGAAAATGGATTTTGGATGAAAATATCGTGAGCCGTTTCGCGGAGATAGTTTTAAAAGAAGGGACCGATTCCTGGTTTGCTAAAAATTTAAATGAATTATTGCCGCCCAATTATCAATGTTCGAATTGCAAAACTAGCAATTTCGAAAAAGGCGTGGATATTGTCGATGTCTGGTTTGATTCGGGCGTAAGCCATCAGGCGGTGTTAAAGCCGATAAATGCGCTGCCCGCAGACCTTTATCTGGAAGGTTCAGACCAGCACAGAGGATGGTTCCAGTCTTCGTTAATTCCATCTATGGCTATAGACGAGAGGCCGCCGTTTAAGGCAGTGCTTACTCACGGATTTACTGTTGACAGCGATGGCCGCAAGATGTCAAAATCTTTAGGAAATGTCGTCTCGCCGCACGATGTGATGAAAGATTACGGCGCTGACATCTTAAGGCTGTGGGTGGCATCCAGCGATTACGCCGAAGATATCAGGGTTTCCAAAGAGATACTTTTGCGTCTTATTGAAGCGTACAGAAAAATCCGAAATACCATAAGATTCCTCCTGGGGAACTTATACGATTTTGATCCAGATAAGGATAAAATACCTTATGGAGATTTACTGGATATAGATAAATGGTGCTTGAATAAATTGGCGTTAATGTTATCCCAGGTTGAAGAGGCTTATGGATTGAAAAATAAAGAGGAGTTCAATTTTGCTAAGGCATACCGTCTGATTTATAGTTTCTGCAACGAAGATCTTTCGGCAGTCTATCTAGATATCTTAAAGGATAGGCTTTATACCTTTGCCAAAAAGTCGGTTGCCCGTCGGGCAGCACAGACCGTCATGTATGAAGTCTTGAATGTCTTGGTGAGGATTTTGGCTCCGATTTTGGCCTTTAGCGCGGAAGAAATTTTCAAAACTATGCCAAAATCTAAAGAAGATATGGATAAGGCAAGCGTACATTTGTTGGATTGGCCGACATTAAATCGCGAGTGGCAGAATAAAAATATGGAGGAGCTTTTTAAAGACTTAGTTAGTTTAAGGCCGATAGTGCTTAAGAAGCTAGAGGATTACAGAAGTGCTGGTAATATAGGAAGTTCGCTGGAAGCCCAGATAATAATCAGCACGGATAATCCAAAATGGCTCAAATACTTAACTCAGATGCAGAGGCAACTAAATGCTTTCTTTATCGTATCCGATGTGCAAGTGTTAAGCGTTAAAAAATTAAATAAAGACTTGACGGAAAATGGTTTTTCTGGTTTATTTATTGAGGTCAAAAAGGCTACTGGCAATAAATGCTTGCGCTGTTGGAACTATTCTGATACAGTAGGGAGAGACATAACCCACACTGCGTTATGTTCAAGATGTATCGAAGCAATTAGCGGAGGTCAGCAATGAAGGGCAAGATAACCAAGAAAGATCTTAAAGTTTACAAAAAAATACTTACTGATTTAAGGGACGAAATCATAGACCAGATAAAACATATTTCTGAGGATACCAAAAAGTCCCAGAGGGATGCTTCGGGGGATATATCAGGGTATTCATTCCATATGGCCGATGTAGCCACCGATACATATGATAGAGAATTTTCTTTAGGCCTGGCTTCCAATGACAGGCAGCTTCTTTACGATATAGATGATGCTATCAAGAAACTAGAAGATGGTAAATTCGGTTCCTGTGAAGAATGCGGCAAGCCAATCACTAAATCTCGACTAAAAGCCATTCCTTATACAAAGTTATGCCTAGGTTGTCAAAAGAAACTGGAAAGATAATCTAGCAGGAACATTAATCCTGTCGCTTTACATTACATGTTAAACATAATAGTTTTTATTTTAATTCTAATAGTTGACCAGGTTTCAAAGGGCATTATTTTTAGTAATTTTTATTTGGGTCAGTCGGTTCCGGTAATACCGAATATATTCCATCTTACCTTGGTTTATAACACCGGGATAGCTTTTGGCCTGTTTAAGAATCAGACACTTTTATTTAGCGCAGTCTCTTTTTTTGTTATCGCATTGATAATTTTGAGCATCTTAGATCAACGAAAAAGAAAAGATGTGAGCCACCTGGAGATTTTTGCGTTGTATTTAATTCTATCAGGTGCCATTGGTAATCTCGTCGATAGGTTCCGTCTTGGTTTCGTTGTGGATTTCTTGGATTTTCGCGTCTGGCCGGTGTTCAATGTTGCCGATTCGGCAATTACGATTGGGGTAATTTTAATCTTAATAAGATGTATCCGATCCTTTTACAAATAGGCCCGCTGAGAATATATTCTTACGGATTGATGATTGCCATAGCTTTCTTGGTGTGCATTTTTCTTGCCAGGAGAGATGCGCGCCGCTATGATTTGGATCCCGATAAGATTTATGATTTGTCTTTTTTTGTTCTTGTGAGTGGGATAATCGGCGGCAGAATCCTGTATGTAATCCTGAATTTGCCGTATTATCTGGAGAACCCCTTAGAAATAATAATGCTTCATCATGGAGGATTGGTTTGGTTTGGGGCGTTCGGTTTTGCGCTTGCGGGAGGGGTCGTATTCTTAAAGAAAAATAATCTGCCCATACTTAAAACCTTAGATTTTTTTGCTCCTTATGTAGCACTAGGCCATGCTATTGGAAGAATCGGTTGCTTTCTAAATGGCTGTTGTTATGGCAGGCCGGCAAAATGGGGCATATATTTTCCTGCTCATCAAGAAAAGTTAATTCCTACACAGCTTATTGAGTCATTTTTGCTATTCATGGTGTTCAGCGTGCTTCTTGCCTTAAGAGAAAAGAAGCATAAGAGGGGGACGGTATTCTTTTTATACCTGGCTTCATATTCATTCATACGTTTTGCCGTTGAATTCTTAAGAGCTGATTCTCCTCGAGAATTATTTGGCTTGACTATATTTCAGATAATAGCGATACTTCTGTTTTTTGGTTCAATTTATGCAATCCTATACCTTAAAAGTCGAAGATAAATCTCAGGGGCAAAGACTGGATTTATTTTTAGCAGGAAATTTCAAGGAGCAGTTTTCCCGCCGTTTCTTGCAGCAGATAATAACTGACGGCCGTGTCCTTATCAACGGTAAAAAAGTAAAAGCCCACCAGAAATTAAAAATCGATGATGAGGTGCGTATAGATATTCCCCCCGAAGAGAAGACCGACATCAAGCCTCAGGATATCCCCTTGGATATAGTTTACGAAGACAAAGATCTGTTGGTGGTAAATAAGCCTTACGGGATGGTGGTTCATCCAGCGCCAGGGAATTATTCTAATACTTTAGTTAACGCGCTTGTTCATCACTGCGAAAAACTTTCCGATATCAACCAATCGCACCGTCCCGGCATAGTGCATCGCCTGGATAAGGATACATCAGGGCTTCTGTTGGTTGCAAAGAATAATCAGTCGCACATGAATTTGGCCAAGCAATTTCAGGATCACAGCATAAAAAGAAAATATGTCGCCTTGGTTCACGGCGAAGTTGAATTTGACGAAGGCGCGATAGAAGCTCCGGTGGGAAGGCATCCCAGGACAAGAGAAAAGATGGCCGTGACTTTCAAGCAATCCAAAGAAGCTAAAACCATCTACCGCGTGATAAAAAGAAAAAAAGGGATTAGTTTGTTAGAGCTTTTTCCCCAGACTGGAAGAACTCATCAGTTAAGGGTGCATCTGGCTTATTTGGGGCACCCAATTTTAGGGGACAGAAAATACGGCAAGGCCAACGACCAATGTCGCCTAGCCTTACATGCCAAGAGCATAGGTTTTGTTCATCCCCGCACCAAAAAGAACATGCTGTTCGAATCCGACCTGCCTGTAGAATTCAAAAATATATTGCAAGAATAAACTTGTTTTTATAAAATAAATTGTATATAATATATTTCAATAAACTTAAGAAGAATAGAAGGAGGCGGTTTTCATGAACATAAGAGCCAAAACAGTTACGCCAATTTTAATAGCCTTGATTGCAGTATTGCTTGTTTTAACCATGTCATCATTAATGTTTCTTAAAAAGGAAAAAGACTCAAAAGCCGCTGTTGAAAAAAGATTAGAGCAGACAGAAAAGATGGTCCAGACCTTACAGACGAAACTCGATGAGTCAAATAAATTGGTGCTGCAGCTCAATGAATCAATAAAAGAATCGGATGCAAAAATGGTCAATCTTAACCAGGAGATGGCTCAGGCCAGAGAAGGTGCAACTTCTTTGCTATCCGAGCGTGATGGCCTCAAAGTGGAGCTAGAAGCTCTCAAGGCATCAAAAGAAGAAGTATTGGGCAAATTGACTAGTGCCCAGAAAGAATTGGAAGATATTCAAGCAAAACTAAATACCGTCACACAGGAAAAAGAGGCTTTAGCTAAAAAACTTAAAGACTTGGAAGCCGCTGGCGTTCAACTAGACAAGATTGTCGTCAGCTATTCAGAATCTTCCGAAGGTCAGGTTATGACGGTAAATAAAGAATATAATTTTGTTGTTACCAACCTCGGTCAAAGAGATAATATTCAAGTTGGCCAGCCACTTTACCTGTATCAAGGCGATAAGCTCGTCGGAGAATTAAAGGTAGAAAAAGTTGAAAACGCGATGTCAGTGGCTACGCCCCAAGGTCCGGATATCATCTCTGTCGTCAAGGAAGGCGATATAGTAAAGACGAAGAAATGAAGCTTTTTGTTTGGCCCTCCTCCTGCTTAAGAGGGAAGATGATACCCCCGCCATCAAAATCTTACAGCATAAGAGCCTTTATCGTCGCATCCTTAGGAACAAAATCCCTGATAGCTAATCCTTCTTTAAGCGATGATGTAAAAGCGGCAATTAGTTGCTGCAAGAATCTGGGCGCCAGTATAAAGAAAATAAGAAATAATATTTGGCAGGTCGAAGGCGTCAAAGGAAAAATTAATTTTCCTAAAGTCTTAAATACTAAAGAATCCGGAACAACTTTACGCTTCTTGATTTCATTGGCGGCACTTTCCTCAGGAAAAATGATCATCAACGCCGAGGGGACATTAAGATCAAGGCCCAACAAGCCTTTGATTTCTGTCTTGAGGAAAATGTCTGCACAAATAAAAGGAAGCGGTAAGACAGAAACTGTCCCGATTTTTATTAATAGAGGAGGGCTTAAGCCGGGAAGAATTAAAATTGACGGGACATTAAGCTCTCAATTCATTTCGTCTCTATTGATCACTGCCCCACTATTAAATGGCAATTCAGTAATCGAAGTAGTTGGCGATTATTTAGTCTCCGCGCCGTATATTGATATGACCGTATCAGTTCTTAAGCTTGCAGGGATAAAAATTAAAAAAAGAAATATACGTACTTATGAAATAAAAGGTCGACAAAGATACGGCGGATTAAAGACTTTTAAAGTTCCGGTTGATTATGGTTTGAGCGGCTTTTTGATGGCTGCAGCCAGCTTGATTAAATCAGATGTAATCTTAGAGATAGCAAAGGATAATCTTGTCCAAGCAGACAAAAAGATCGTTGTATTATTAAAGAGGATGGGCATTAAGCTAAATATCTCTAATCAAGCTGTCAGAATAAAAGGCCCTCAACGAATTAAAGGCGGAGATTTTGATTGTTCTGACTGCCCGGATTTGGTTCCGGTCTTGGGCATATTGGCATTATTTGGTAACAAGCCAAGTCGCTTCTATGGAATCGGCCATTTACATGCTAAAGAGTCGGATAGGATAAGTGATTTCGCAAAAGAACTGATTAAATTAGGTGCAAAAGTCCAAGAATCCCAAGATGAAATGACAATTCTTCCGATTAAGAGCATAAGAAGTGGCTGCATGCTTGACCCCCATAAAGACCATAGGTTGGCTATGGCGTTTGCTATATTAGGCCTGAAAACATCCCTAGCTATCCGGGATATACAATGCATAAGTAAATCCTACCCAGGTTTCCTGCAAGACCTAAAAAAGCTGGGAGCTAACCTTAGGGTTGCCTAGCCCAGATTGGTAAATTACTCCAAAGTTCAACTTAAGCAACAAATTAAGCCCTATAGAGGGCATTTTTACAGAGCAAAAACTATTTGACAGACAATAAGTTTTGATATATTATGATGAAACCAACCAAAGGAGATAAAATGGGCAAATTCATTGATTATTTGAAGAAGACTTTTGACTTTATTCTTGGTCTTTTTTCCAATGACATGGGTATTGACCTGGGTACTGCGACCACCCTTGTTTATGTCAAGGGCGAGGGGGTAGTTTTATGCGAACCTTCGGTTGTCGCAATCCAAAAGGATACCACAAACGTTTTGGCCGTTGGTGAAGAGGCGAAGCGCATGCTCGGACGTACCCCCGGTAACATTGTTGCCATCAGACCGATGAAAGACGGGGCCATTGCTGATTTTGAAATCACTGAAGCGATGCTTCGCTATTTTATAAAGAAGGTGCATAGGCGTAAAGTTTTAGTGAGGCCGAGAATTGTCATCGCTATACCTTCAGGAATTACCGAAGTTGAAAAAAGAGCAGTAAGAGATTCCGCGGAAAGAGCAGGAGCGAGAGCAGTTTTTCTGATTGAAGAACCAATGGCTGCAGCAATCGGAACGGGCTTACCCATAGTTGAACCTGCAGGCAATATGATTGTTGATATCGGTGGCGGAACCACAGAAATGGCGGTTATTTCTTTAGCAGGAATCGTATTTTCTAAATCAATTAATATTGCAGGCGATGAAATGGATGTTGCAATCATCGAACATATAAAGAAAACTTATAATTTAATGATCGGGGAAAGAACATCCGAAGAAATCAAGATAAGGGTTGGTTCTGCGTATCCGTTGGATGAAGAACTGACCATGGAAGTAAAAGGAAGAGATCTGGTTTCTGGTTTGCCTAAAATGGTTGTAATTTCATCTTCGGAAGTAAGGGAGGCTTTGCAGGAACCGATAAGAGCGATACTTGATGCTGCGAAAATTACTCTAGAAAGAACCCCTCCTGAGTTATCGGCTGATTTAATTGAGCGTGGCATAGTTTTGGCCGGAGGAGGTTCTCTGCTTCGCGGTCTAGATAAATTAATTTCTGAAGAAACTGGTTTACCGGTGCATATTGCCGAAGATCCGCTAACTGCGGTTGCTTTGGGGACGGGAAAAGTTTTGGACGAAATTAAATATTTGAAAAAAGTCACCGTCACCAAAAAAATAGAATAGCTAACCATTCTTACTTTAAATAAATGTGATAAGATTTAAGAAAAAATTCTTAGTTCCTTCTGTTGTTTCCATCCTTATCATTATCCTTTTTTTCTTGCAGCCCGCCGCAATATTAAGTCTCAAAAAAGGTTTAGCCGATGTATTTCTGTTGCCTCTAAAACTTACCCATAGTATTTTTAATGAAATAAAGCTGATTGTTTCCTACCGCAAACTTTATCGGGAAAATCTATTTTTGAACAAAGAGATAGCTCCTTTGCACCAGCAACTTTCTGCATACGAAGAAGTCTTCAGGGAAAATGAAAGATTAAATAGGTTATTGTCTTTTAAGAGTAAAACCACTTTTTCTACTAAAGCCGCCCAGGTAATCGGGCGTGATCCTTCCAACTGGCTTTCAATTTTAATTATTAATAAAGGCAAAAGAGACGGCTTGGAAAACGGAATGCCGGTGATAAGTGATGTCAGTTTAGTAGGAAAAATTATCGAGGTAAGCAAGGATAGCAGCAGAGTCCTTTTAATTAATGATCCGAATTTTAAGGCGGCTGCCCTAATCCAGGATAGCCGGGACGAGGGCATTGTATCGGGTAGTATAGGCGGAAGTTGTAAAATGTACTTTCTATCGTTAGATACCGATGTAAAAGATAACGATATTGTAGTAACTTCCGGCCTAGGAGACGTTTTTCCCAAAGGCTTGCTTATTGGGCGAGTAATAGATGTTGATTTAGACTCTACGGGCCTTATGAAAAATTGCTCTATAAAACCCGCAACAAATTTATCTAGGCTAGAAGAGGTTCTGGTTATATTAAATTAAATATGCTCAAGAAATATTTTATTTTGGCGGCAATAATTTTTGTAGCAGTTTTCTTGGAATTAAATTATCCCAGGTTCTTAAGTTTATTTGGAATCCGCCCGGATTTTTTTATTATTTTTGTCGTCTATTTTAATCTGCATCTAAAAAGAAAAAATGCAATTTTATTTTCTGGACTTTTGGGTTTGATAAAAGATATTCTTAGTTTCGCAAGGTTCGGAACCAATGCAGTTTCTTTTATGATCTGCAGCCTCGCGATCGATAAAATCAAATCATCGGTCTATCAGGATGAATTCGAAAAATTCCTCCAGCTTGCCTTGGTTTTTTTAATCAGCCTCTTGAATTCATTGATTTTTTATTTTCTTAATATAAAAATGATTGCCGTAGAATTAACTTTTGTAAAATCTTTATTCTTCATTATGATACCGGAAGCTTTTTATACTACCTTGGTGTCCCCGCTTATCTACACTATACTTAAAAAATGCGATTTAAGATATTCAGTTTAATTCTGGTTTTTTCTTTTCTGGTGATTTTCTTTGGTCTAGTATATATCCAGCTGATCAGGGGAGGGTATTATTACGAATTAGCCGAAAGAAATCACATACGCATAATCGAATGGGATGCTATGCGCGGAAGAATATTTGATAGAAACGGCAAAGTTTTAGCCGATAGTAAATTAACTTTTGACATTGTCGTTATTCCTCAAGATTTTAGAGACAAGAATCTTAGGCGTTTAAGCGAAATATTAAACATCAATATCGATAAAATAAAGAAAAAGATTAAATTAGGGTATCTCTCGCCTTTTTCTCCAATAATCATCCGGGAGAATGCGACGAAAAGAGAGGCCCTTCTGGCCGAACAGGAGAAATTCGATTTGCCTGGAGTTTTAGTCCAGATACAGCCCAAGCGTTATTACCCCGATCGGGAGGCGGGAGCAAATATTTTAGGCTATGTGGGATTAATTGACCGTTCCCGGATTACTAAATTAAAGAATTACGGTTATGAAATCCAGGATATTATCGGTTATGGCGGGGTGGAAGAGTATTGTGACATAAATTTAAGAGGAGAAAGCGGCGGTATTCAGATAGAGGTGGATAACAGAGGTCGCCAGAAAAGGGTCTTGGGGATACGTCCGACGGTAAAAGGCAAAGATATAGTATTGACCGTTGATTCCAGGATCCAGAAAAAAGCCGCCGAATTATTAGCCGATAAAAGAGGAGCGATAGTTGCCATGCAGCCTTACACCGGCGAGATACTTGGTATGGTCAGCTCCCCAAGTTTTGATCCTAATTTGTTTACGGTCGATAACTCAAATGCGGAGATAAAAAGAATCCTGAACGATTATCGTTCTCCTATGATTAACCGGGCAATCAGCAGTTCGTTTGCTCCCGGTTCAGTTTTTAAAATCGTAACCGCTATAGCTGCTTTAGAAACTAAAAAGGCAACGCCAAATACCAGTTTTGTCTGCAATGGTAGCCTACGGGTTGGCAATAGGAGTTTTGCCTGTTGGGAGACTCACGGTTTGCAAAATTTTATGCAAGCAATTATTCATTCTTGCGATGTCTATTTTTATAGCCTCGGTTTGTTAGTCGGTCCAGACATGCTGACAAGATATGCAAAAGAATTCGGCTTGGGCTCAAAGACTCAAATAGATTTGCCCGGGGAGGATAAAGGCAATATCCCCGATAGGATGCTAAGAAAATTGAAACGTAAGCAGGATTGGTACAAGGGTGATACGGCAAATTTCGCCATCGGCCAAGGAGAAATCCTAGTTACGCCACTGCAGGCAACGAGACTTGTTGCCTCGGTTGCAAATGGAGGATTTGTCCCGACCCCTCACATAGTAGAGTACGTAGCCAACGAAAAAGCTCACAAGGATAAGACGCCTGGCAAATTACCTTTTAAGCAGTCTAACTTGGAGTTTGTAAAAATTTCCTTAAGAAAAGTTGTGGAGGCGGATTCCGGTACCGCGCATTTATCAGGTTTGGATACTTTGAAAGCAGCCGGAAAAACCGGGACGGCTCAGGCATCTAACGGGAAAACACATGCTTGGTTTGTGGGTTTTTGTCCCGCAGATAAGCCCAAGGTTGCTTTTTGCGTATTTTTAGAGTACGGCGGATCAAGCCACAGCGCTGTAGCTGTGGCGCAAGAACTGCTTGAGTTTATGTCGTCGGAAGGCATGTTGAACTAATAATGAATAATTATAATAAGATAATTATTGGTCTGGTAATTTTGATATTAGCCTTTGGTCTTTCAGTGTTATACAGCGTAACTTATCAGAGGGGGCAATTATTCAGGGATGTATTCCTGGATCAATTAACTTGGGCCGGGATAGGTATCTTTGTTTTGTTTCTTGTAAGTAATATTAATTACAGAAGATTTTTCGATCTCGCTTTTTTTATCTATGGGCTTAGTATTGTATTTTTACTTATAGTTTTGTTAACAGGGCGGGAAATATTGGGAGCCCGTCGCTGGGTTGAGCTGTTTGGGTTGAATTTTCAGCCTTCCGAAATCGCCAAATTAGGGATTGTTTTAGTCTTGGCTAGAATTTTTAGTCAAAGACAGAGTTATGCAAGGAATTATTTCTCAGGTACAAGCTTTGTTCAGGAATTGTTAATTCCTATACTCATAACCTTGGTGCCAGTCGGACTTATATTTTTGCAGCCCGATTTAGGAACCGCTCTTTTATTTATCCCGGTTTTCTTCGCAATGCTTATTGTAGGCGGGGCCAAGATAAAATATATTTTGTCGCTTTTTATCTTGATGATATTAAGCGTACCTGTAGGTTGGCATTTTTTGAAGCCTTATCAGAAAGACAGGCTGATGGTTTTTCTTAATCCCAATGTTGATCCTTTGGGAGCCGGATATACTGTCATTCAATCAAAGATCGCTGTTGGCTCGGGAGGATTCTTAGGCAAGGGCTGGTTGGCTGGAACGCAGAATCAGCTAAATTTCCTTCCTGAGCGGCATACGGATTTCATATTTTCCGTTATTGGAGAAGAATGGGGGTTTCTGGGTGCGATGCTGCTCTTGTTGCTTTATGCTGCGTTAATATATTATTTGCTTTTGATCGCTTTTCAATCCAAAGATAAATTCGCGAAATATTTATCCAGCGGCTTTATAGCTTTGCTGGTTTCGCAGATAGTAATCAATATTTCAATGACCATTGGAATATGCCCGGTTGTTGGCCTATGCCTGCCTTTAATTAGCTACGGTGGTTCCTCAATGTTTATCTTCTTAATTTTTATTGCTATCCTTTTGAATATCAATAAGAAAAGAATAGTCTTTTAATCGCCAACCATAAGTTAAATTAAGCCGAATTATAAAAATATAATAAAATTAGTGCGAACTTGATAGAGAAATGCCTTAAAAACCCACTAAAATAATTGACAATTTGTGAATTGTCAAGTATATTAAAAAGAATAGAAAGGGGTAGATAATTATGAGTAAATTTACCAATAAATTTTCCATTAGTTCAAGAGGAATAAGGCCAAAGTTAATAGTGGCCTTTTGTTTAATGTCGGTCATCCCTATCCTTGTTTGCTTCAATTATATCTTTCCCAGTTGGTTTCAGGGTTTTTTCTTGAGTAAAAGCAATATTTCTATTACTTTCCTGCTAGCTTCTTCTGTAATCTTTGCCCTATTGGGTTTTACCATCGTCAAAGAGATGGTAGATAATATACTTAAAATAAGTTCTGACGCAAAAATAATAGCCAATGGGGATTTTGAACACAAAATCTCCGTCAAGAGGCAGGACGAAATAGGCGATCTGGGCAAATCCCTGGCCGAGCTTACTGGCCGCATTAAAGACAATATGTCCGAATTACAGACTTATAGCGAAAGGACCAAAGAGATAAATCTTGAGATAAACAAACGTGTTCTTGCCTTGTCTAGTTTGCTTCATATAAGTAATCTTATATCGCAAGGTGATGATTTAAATGAGGTGCTTGAAGTAATCGTAGAGAAAGTCACCCAGATTGGCGACGCTAATCTGGGTTTTTTGATTTTGTTTGAAGAATCCTCCAAGGAGTATGTTTTAAAATCCATGCACGGCCCTAAAAGCTTGAGGCTAAAAAGCATGGGCCTGGAGCAGTTCAGGGTAGTCATGGGGAAAAATGCTCTGGGTAGGCTTCTTGCTGGTAGGGAAACATTAGTTTTAGATAGCCGTCAGGAAGTCAACGCAGATATCGAAGAGTTGCAGAAGCATCTAATGGTGGTTAATGCCTTAATCGTTCCTGTGGTCGTTCACGATAAATCATACGGTCTTATAGGCATAGGCAATGACAACCAGAATTTTACTTATTCTATTTCTGATACGGAGCTGATGAGTATTTTTGCAAAACAGACTTCAATCGCAGTGGAAAATGACATCCTGCTTAAGAAAATTGATAAACTGGAAATAAGAGATGTCTTGACTGGGCTTTTTAACGAATCATATATCCGTAGCCGTCTGGACGAGGAAATAAAGAGGGCGATTAACTTTCAGAGACCCTGCTCTTTTGTGCTGTTAAGCCTCGATGATTTTGGCGATTACGAGCAGCGTTATGGAAAAATCGCCGAAGAGTCAGTTTTAAAAAAGATAGCTACGCTAATCCGGGAAGGCACCAGTGACATCGATAAGGCAGCCAGATTTTCCGACAGCGAATTCGCAGTCGTTTTGCCGGAAAAGAATAAGCGCCAAAGCCTTAATTTTGCTGAAGAGATGAGAAAAAAGATAGAGCTGGTCTTCCAGGGTGAACCGGATAATAAAAAGAGATTAACGCTAAGCGGTACGGTTACCGAGAATCCTATTGATGGAGTTAGCGCCGATGAATTAATCACCAAGGCCTTGGAAACCTTAAAGAAAAACAGTCCCAAGGGAAAGAATCAGATTTGGTCATAATATGGCAGAGCCTTTAAATAAAATAACCAGGAAACAATTAGGTGAGCTTCTTATTGAAAGGGGCATAATCAATCAGAAGCAGCTTGAGAAAGCCCTTTTGGTCCAGAAGGAAAAGGGCGGTCTTATCGGTGAAGTATTGGTTGAACTCAATTTTGCCAAAGAGGAGGATATTGCTCAGGCGCTGACTTGCCAATACGGTTTTCCATACCTGCCCTTAACAAATTATGAAATAGATGCCCAAATTATAAACATGGTTCCTAAGAACGTAGCCGCTCAATATTGTCTTATACCGATAGATGTAATGGGCAAGAGCTTGACTTTGGCGATGTCTAACCCTTTGAATATCCAGGCGGTAGAAGACGTGGAATTGATAACTGGTTGTACTATTCAGACCTTCGTAAGTACCTCATCGGATATCCGCAGGGCGATAGATAAATACTACAAAGAAAAAGATAAGAAATGATTTCCTTAAAGGACCGCTTAACCGAATTATTAATCAAGAATAAATTACTAGACCCCAAGGATCTCGAAAAGGCTCTCGAGGTCCAGAAGGAAAAGGGCGGAAGACTAAGTGAAATATTGGTACAACTGAAGCTAGTTAACGAAAATGATTTGGCGATAGTTTTAAGCCAAAGTTTAGGTTTGCCGCCGTTGGATTTATCACGCGTCAAAATAGACCCCGAAGTCATAAAAATAATCCCCCGGGATATCGCAGTTTACTACCAGATAATACCTGTTTCAAAGATTGGTAATTCTTTAACCCTGGCAATGGCCGATCCTTTGAATATTTTTGCTATAGATGATGTTAAGGCTTTAACCGGATTTGAGATAAATCCTATTATCGGTCGGCCGCAGGAAATCTCTCAGGCAATTGAGGCTTATTACGGGGAAGATTCTCATCGGATGATGGAAAAAATCATAAAAGATATCACCAGTGAAGAAGAAAAGCTTGAATTTATCGACGGCGGAGGCGTAGAAGAATCTTTCAATGTTGAAGAATTGGCGCGCCTGACCCAGGAAGCGCCGGTAATAAAATTCACCGAGGCGATATTAAAACAAGCTATCGATGCAAAGGCAAGCGATATTTTAATTGAGCCTATGGAGAAAAGGTTAAGGATTCGTTTCAGGATAGACGGAGTTTTAAGAGAAATTGAATCCCCTCCTAAGGCACTGCAAGCTCCCATGGTTTCAAGAATAAAGGTTATTTCTGGTTTGGATATCGCCGAGCATCGGCTACCGCAAGACGGAAGATTCAAGACTAAGGCTGACGATAGAGAGGTTGATTTCCGTGTTTCCATACTGCCTTCTACTTTTGGCGAAAAAGTTGCCCTTAGAATTTTGGATAAAAAGATGGCCATGCTAGATGTCAATAAACTTGGTTTTAATAATAAAGCTCTTGGAGATCTAAAGTCTTGCTCCAAGAGGCCGCACGGCATGATTTTAGTTACAGGGCCTACCGGCACGGGTAAAACAACTACGCTTTATTCAATTTTGAAATACGTAGATGCGCCGGAGATTAATATCATTACCGTCGAAGATCCTGTGGAATATGATCTCCCTGGGATAAATCAGGTTACCGCAAAGGTCGATATTGGTCTGACATTCGCCGCGACTTTAAGATCAATGTTGCGTCAGGATCCCGATGTAATCATGGTCGGAGAAATAAGGGATTTTGAAACCGTTGACATCGCCATTAAAGCAGCACTCACAGGGCATTTGGTTTTAAGTACTATACATACCACTACCGCGCCAGGAACTATTGTTCGTTTAGTCAATATGGGCGTTGAACCGTTTTTGATTGCCTCGTCAGTAATTTGTATCGTTTCGCAAAGGCTTTTGAGACAGATATGCGATAAATGTAAGACATCTTATGAAATCAGCGAGGAAATGGCAAAAAGGTTGGGTGCCAGTATCCCTAACAAAACAACTACATTCTATAGAGGCAAAGGATGCAAGTTTTGTTTTAATTCTGGATACAAAGGCAGGGTCGGTATTGCCGAGACCTTAGTCCTTACTCCTAAAATTAAAGACTTGATTTTTCAGCGCGCAGAAGAACACAAGATAAAAGAACAGGCGATAAAAGAAGGCATGATTACTTTGAGGCAGGACGGTATCGAAAAGGCGATCGCCGGCATAACTTCGCTGGAAGAAGTGCTGAGAACTACAATCGCAGATAAAATATAAACAGAAATGAAGACCTTAAAAGAAAAAATAATTGAGATCCTTATCAACAGCAGAAACCTTACCAAAGATCAGGTTGATGAGGCGATACGAATCCAGAAAGAGAAGAATATCGGCCTGGATAAGGTTCTGGTGCAGAAGGGCTGGGTGACAGAAAAAGAGCTTTTGATACTTTTGGCCAAGGAATTGAATATTCCACCGATAGACCTTTCCAGGTATAAAATAGACCCTCAGATTTTGACTATGGTTCCCGAAAGAATCGCCCGGCAGTATCATTTGATTCCTATCTCTCAGATTGGAAGGACGTTGACATTGGCGACTGCCGACCCGCTAAATATTTTTGCCTTAGACGATATTAAGAATATTACCGGATACGAGGTAGATATTGTAATGTCTACCGATTCGGATATAGAAAATGCCATAAAAAAATATTACACCAAGGATGTTTTGAAAACCATGTCCGACATGGTTAAGGAGATCGGCGAAGATGACACCATAAAAGTCATTGATGACGCTGACGAGAAGTTGGAAATCGGTACATCACTTGTTGATGAAAGCCGCAAAGCTCCCATAGTTCAGGTAGTTAATTTGGCGATAAAAGAAGCGGTAAAGCAAAGGGCTTCTGATATTCATCTTGAGCCTGAACAGGATGGTATGCGGGTCCGCTACCGCGTCGACGGCGCATTACATGATGTTTATCGTTTTCCCAAAAAAAATCAGAATGCGATTTTAGTCAGGCTCAAGATTATGTCCAGGCTCGATATCACCGAGTGGCGGCTTCCTCAAGACGGAAGATTCAAGATAAGGATTGCCAATAAAGAAATAGATTTCCGCGTTTCGGTGTTGCCTACTACATATGGGCAGAAAGTTGTATTAAGGCTTCTTGATAAAGCCAATCTTGCTATTGGTTTGGATGGCTTAGGATTCTTTCCGGAAACAACAGCTCTTTTTAAAGAAGCGATATCGCGTCCGTACGGTATGCTTTTAGTCACCGGTCCGACAGGAAGCGGAAAATCAACAACGTTATATTCTATAGTCAACCAACTTAATACGCCGGAAAGAAATATAATTACCGTAGAAGATCCTGTTGAATATGAAATCGACGGCATCACTCAGATTCATGTTCAACCAGATATAGGGTTGACCTTTGCCAATGGTTTAAGGGCTCTTCTAAGACAGAACCCCGATGTAATCATGGTCGGAGAAATCAGAGATTCCGAGACCGCCGATATTGCGGTTAAGGCATCGCTTACTGGACAGTTATTATTTTCTACTCTGCATACTAACGATGCTTCGGGTGCCATCGCGCGTCTTATAGATATGGGCGTTGAGCCGTTTTTGGTGGCTTCTTCATTGATTATGGCCTGCGCCCAAAGATTATGCAGGAAAATTTGTCCTGCCTGTAAGGAACCATATGAGGTGCCGAGAGAAATGTTAGATAAGATCGGTTTAAAACCCGAGAAAGGGACAGTTTTTTATCGCGGCAGGGGTTGCAGCGCCTGCCTTAACACCGGATACAGGGGAAGAATGGGTTTATTGGAAGTTTTAATGATTGACGACCAGATAAGAGAAATGATTGTAAAAAGAATCCCGTCCGATGAAATCAAGAATTACGCCATTAAAAATAACGGTATGGTCACCCTTTGGGATGATGCAGTTAAGAAATTTACTTTAGGGTTGACTTCGCTAGAAGAGGTCTTAAGGGTTACAAGCGAAGAATAATATTTTTAGAAAATATGCCAGATATAGAAGATAGAGCGCCAGAAAAAAGAGTAGAACAGTTGGTATTCAGGGATGAGTTAACCAATGCCTTTAACCGCCGCTATCTATTTCAGTATTTGCCGAGTGAGATATCTAATTTTAAAGGGACAGGTAAAGATATTTGGTTATTCATGATAGACATAGATGATTTTAAGACAATAAATGATAAGTACGGTCATCTTGCCGGAGATGATATTTTGAAAGGAGTTGTAGAAATCTTAGGTAGATGCGTCAGAGGAGGAGACACGGTCATAAGATACGCCGGCGATGAATTTACCGTAATTTTACCCGGTGGGGAATTATCTAATGCTTTAGCGGTAGCAGGCAGGATTACCAAGTCTGTTTCCGAAAATAAATTCAAAACCAGCTCCGGTCAAATAATCTCAAACGTTAATTTAAGTATAGGCGTGGCCAATTTTCCAGATGATGCTCCTGATGCGTTGCGTCTTATAGACCTGGCAGATAAAGCCCTGTATGTCTCTAAACAGAAAGGTAAAAACCGTATATCTTTGACAAGCGATATCTCGACGGAAGTTTTAAGAGAAAAAGAAATCTTGGAGCGTTTTCCTTGTCCGTCGCTGATTGAAAGACAAAACCAATTGAGCCATCTTAAAGACTTATTGTCTGCTACGGCTCAAAACAAAAAAACTAAAATCGTAGCTATTACCGGGGAAGCCGGTATAGGTAAATCAAGGTTATTGGATGAATTCATTAAGTTCCTGTCTTCAAATAAATCCGCATATTTTTATTCTGCTTGTTTAGAGCAGCATATTAACCAACCTTATAGTTGCTGCGTTGCCAGCATTCAAGGTTTTCTGCTGAACTTAAAAGAAAGAAAATTGACAATAAATAAAGAAGATTTTCTAAAAGATTTATCTAACCAACAGCTCTTTTTGTTGACTAGGCTTATCCCTGCTTTGGGAGATATCGTCCAAGAAGATTATTCTTTGAGCCAAGAACTTGCTGAACAAAAAACAGAGGAGCAAATTAAGAATTCGTTGATTCAGTTATGCAGCAACATTGCTAGTAAAAGTCCTTTAACTATTATTTTGGATGATTTTTATTTTATAGATAAGCAGTCTCTAGGTGTTATCTTGTCTTTGAAAGAACAAAATTCTGCGATTATGATTTGTGTGGCATTCAGGGATAAAGATGCCATAGACTCAGCATTAGCCGAATATCCTTTCGTGAGCGAGTTCAGTAATGTTAAGAATAGCTTATCAGAAGAAATAAGTCTTTCTGGCCTTTCCGAAAACGGGACGAGCCAGATGATGCATACAATCTTGGTGAATATCGAACTGACTTCCGGGCTAGGTAATTTGATTTATAAAATAAGCATGGGAAATCCGTTATTTGTTGAAGAACTTCTTAAATTCTTGATTCAGAAAGGATTTATTTACCTAAAGAAGGGCCAATGGGGGAAGATAGAAATTAATGAGTCGGATATACCGCATTCTCTTATTGAGGTAATTCAGGAAAGAATTAAGGCCATGGATACCGCAGCCCAAGAGATAATTTCCAAGGCAGCTGTCATCGGCCAGGATTTTAATGTTAATCTGCTGCACCAGATGGGCAAAGAAAACGAGGGGTATATTTTAGATATCCTTGAAAGCGCCAAGAAAGCAGGTATCATTAGACAAAAGGTTAGCGAGTCCGGCGATGAGATGAGTTTTGTGAGCGGCGAGATAAGAAAAGTGCTCTATGATCTTATCGAGCAGGACAAATTGAAGAATTTACACCAGCAGGTAGGCGAGATACAAGAGGGTATTCATTCCGGAGATATTAATAAGATAGCCGGAGAGTTGTATTTTCATTTCAAAAAAGCCGAAGATTATCATCGGGCGACGCAATATGCAAAGCGGATTAAAGAATCAGATAAGGCTATCATAGGCAGGGCGATAGATTACGCTAAAGAAATCCTAGAAGAGACCGAGACTAAGAAAGTGGAGCAGCTAAGCTCCAAGAGCCTGGAATTATTGCCGGATATAATAAGGCTGCTTTATTTAGTTAATATTAATTTTTCTCTGTATCCTAAGGCTAGCCAGATGCTGCAGAGTCCAATTGATCAGATATACCAGAAGTTAACTGAAGTTTTCGCCCGAGATGAAGTCATAGTTTTTAGCGAAGTAAAGGACGAATTAGTTGTAAATGGCAAACTTTTTGGCAGCCAGATTCTTAAGAAGTCTTTTAAGGATGCTTTTTTGTCAATACTAAAAGCTCATCATATTGAGACATTGTCTTTGAAGAAGGGTTTGACTAAAAAAGAATTAGTCGCTTTCATTGAGATTTTAAATACGATTTCCGAGACGGCTTCTTTATCGGATGAGCTTAAAGCAAAAGAAATAAACAATATAATTATTAACGAAATAAGTTTTGAAATAGCCAGCAAGGGCAAAAGGTCCCAGCAGCGCGAAAAGTTAGAAGAAGTAATGTTGGTTGATTATTTGATGGGTAAAATATCGACCAGTGGGAAAGAGGATTTCTTGGAGAAGTTGGCAAACAATCCCAGTGAGATAGCCGATGCATTGTCGAAAATGAGCGATATGATCGCCAAAGAAGGGAAAGGCCCATTAGATAAAAAAGAGGCGCAAGCTGACGTAGTAATAAAATCCGTGCAAAAAATCGCCAATCAGATTATACAGAAGGATCCTCAAGAGTGGGATAAGCAAAAAAAGAACTTGGCAAATACCATTTTGAATCTTGAGCCTCAGCTTAGGAAAGATGTGTTGTTTTCTGGAAGTCAGTCTACTGCCTCGGGGAAAGACATTATAAAAGAGCTCATACCAGAGTTTCCCGACGAGGTAGTATTGGATTTATTAGCCGATGAATTTTCCGAGGCCAAGGCTTCTGCTACGAAGATGCGCATGCTTATCCAGAGATTCCTGATTAACCCCAATCAGAAAAAAAGATTGCTCCCTTTATTGAAAGATAAATTCTCCAGAGCGGGTATGCCCAAAGAAGATGTCGCTTGGGCCATAGGAGAGAAGAATTGGCAAGACTTGCCCCTTGAGGAACGCGTAGAGAAGTTATCAAAAATGTCGGCCAAGGATTTTCTGGGATTAGAAAGAGAAATAGATGTTTATTCTCTTATGCAGGAAGCTTTCAAGCAGAATAAAGAGGATCTGCTTAAGAAAATTTTAAATACATGGAGGGAGTTTTTAAGAGATAAATCACCGGAAGTAAAATCAAGGATTAGCAGCATCTTTGATTCAATGATAGACTTGATTCCTTCCGCTAAAGAAGAAGCATTGATTAATCTAGTGGATTTTCTTTTTGACGAGTTTAGAAACGAGAAAGATTTAGATGTCTACGTTCAATTAGTTACTCATCTAACAAATCCATCGTTAGTATTAATAGATAATAAAAGTTTCTATGCTGCCAAGAAAATTATAAACAAATTAAATAAGGAGAATTTGCGTCCCAATCTTCCCGAAAAACAAAAAAGATGTCTCCAGGATGCGATAGATAAGATTACGGATCCTTCAAGGTTAAAAAGTATTGTTGCCGAGCTGATAAAAAAAGTAGATGAAAATGCCTATTACGATGATGTTGTCGAATTTATTCTGGAATTTGAGAACCTTCAGATTGTAAAATTGCTGATAGAAGAGGCCATGATCGAGGATAAAGTCCTTAGTTCCTTAGGTTATTTTGCCGCTTTTCTCCGCCGTCGGGCAATCGGAGGGATGCTTTCCAAACTAATGAAAACAAAAATTAAAGAAGCTGTTTACCTGGAATTATTGGATAAAATATCCGACGCCAGATTATACATTGTCAGAAATGCGATAGAATTGATAGTTTTTATTAATGATCCTTTGTTGGTTAAATCTATGGAGAAACTACTTAGCCATGAAGATGCCAATATCCGCTCTCGGGCGGTTTTTGCTTTGGGCAAGATCGGAGGAACGGAAAGCGTACAGTTAGTCGCTAAGGCTTTGAGAGATAAAGATAATAGCATCCGCATGAAAGCGGTTAAGATTCTCGGAAAAATCGGAGATGTCTCGATTCTTGAGACTTTAAGAAGTTATATTTCAGACAAGATTATTGGTAAAGATACTGATGATGCTATAAAAGAAATCGAAAATAGAATAAGAGAGAAAAAGGAGATTTAAAAATGGTTTATTCAAGAAGAGAGATAATTTCAAAGAAGCAGTTGTTTGGGCAGATCCTGCTTAAAAGGGGTTTAATAACAGATGAGCAGCTCCGGGATGCTCTTGAGGCCCAGAAGAAACACGGGGGTGTCTTGGGAGAAATCCTTGTTAAGCTGGGTTATCTTACCGAAAGGGATGTGGTCGTAGCTTTGATTGTGCAATGCGGTTTCCCCTACATAGCCGTAAATAAATATGATATAGATCCTAAAGTCCTGACTTTATTGCCGGAAGAGAAGGCAAGGCAATTTAACGCTATACCTCTGGATAAGGTCGGAGATGTTTTAAGCGTGGTTATGGCTAATCCTTTGGATATATCTACCATCGAAGAAATCGAGAAAATATCGAATTGTAAAGTTGCAACTTTCATTGCAACTAAAACCGAAATTGAAGAAGCGATAAAACGTTGTTATTCAAAAAAGGAGTAGGATATGGCCACTTTTAAGTATACCGCTAAAGACCAGGCAGCAAGAAGTGTATCAGGGAAAATAGTCGCCAAAGATAAGGAGACAGTAGTAGAAGAACTAAGAAAAAGAAAGCTCGTCGTGATCTCTGTCACCGAAACCAAAGGTGCCGCGGCAATGGAATTTAAGTTCGGGGTAGCCAAGAAAGTTAAAACAGATGACTTGGTAATTTTTTCGCGCCAGCTGGCAACAATGGTTGATGCTGGCATCCCTCTAATGCAAAGCTTGGATGTTCTTAAGGATCAGATTAAACACGGCGAATTTAAGAGAGTTATCGGCAGCCTTCACGACGATATCGAGGTAGGGAATAGTCTTTCCAACTCTTTCGCAAAATATCCCAATGTATTTGATGCTTTATATATCAATATGGTTAAAGCAGGCGAAAGCAGCGGTATGCTTAATATTATCCTTGAGAGGCTAGCTGCGTATCTGGAGAAAATGAGCGGACTAAAAAGGAAGATTAAGACGGCTATGGTGTATCCAATTATGGTTGTATCAATGGCCATAATTATTACTGCCATACTTATGTTAAAAGTCGTTCCTACGTTTAAGGGCATCTTCGATATGTTAGGCGGAGAATTGCCTCTGCCGACGAGGATATTGATTTTGGTCAGCGACTTGTTTAGCAAGTGGGTTCTTTATTTGATCGGCGCGATAATAGTTATTGGTTTTTTAGTTGGCCGATGGGCCAGGACGGAAAAGGGAAGTTATAAAATAGACCAATTAAAATTAAACCTTCCTGTTTTTGGAGAACTGTTTAGGAAGGTAGCCATAAGTAGGTTCAGCAGAACTCTTTCTACTCTTATTCAAAGCGGTGTGCCAATATTGGCGGCGTTGGAGATTGTCGGTAAGACATCGGGTAACAAGGTTGTGGAGAATGCCATAGAAAATGTCAGGACCAACGTCAAGGAAGGAGAAAGTATAGCGACTCCTTTAATTAAAAGCGGCGTTTTTCCTCCGATGGTCACAAGAATGATTTCAGTCGGCGAGCAAACCGGAGAACTAGAAAAGATGTTGGGCAAAGTTTCAGATTTCTACGATGAACAAGTCGATGCGGCTATTTCGGGTTTAACCAGCTTAATCGAGCCGGTCATCATCGCTTTTCTGGGCGTTATAGTCGGAGGCATAGTCATATCATTATTTTTGCCCATCTTGAAGATAACTCAGTTAATCGGGAGGTAAGTAATGAATAAGGGCTTAACGATGCTAGAATTAATGGTTGTGGTGGCTATAGTTGGATTCGCATTGGTAGGTTTGTTAATTAGCTACATCAGTTCTTTGAATCTTAATGAATTCGATAGGAATTTGACCATTGGTATGAACATCGCCCGTGAAAAAATGGAGGAACTGTATAATCTCAGGAATATAGAGTTTGATAATTTGGGGCAGAGCATGTGTCTAAACTTGGCTTATACCACCGGCTGCAGTTCCGTGCCAAGCGGGACAAGAAGAATAGTTTCTTTTAATAATGATAACATTTCACATAATTATAACGGCTTCAACGGTTCTTGTACCATCTATATAACAGACAAGGCCGCCGGTTCAATACCTACGGGTTGGATCAAGGAAGCGCGCGTCATAGTATGCTGGAGGCAGCGGCTTGGCAATATTATCGGAGAAGACAGGAATTTAGATGGAGCATTGTCTTCCGGTGAAGACGTGGGAGGGCACTCAGGGGAGCTTGATTCTCCCTGCGAACTTATATCAGCTTTTGTAAAAAGATAAAATATTTTTATTTATTTACTTTTTTTGTAGTACAATATAAAGTTAGAGTTTAATTTAGGGACTGGAAAAAGAGGTATGGATGCCACAGATAAATCTTTTATCTCCTAGCTTTGGCAAAAAAGCTAAAAAACCTAAAGTAGAGGTCGTTTCTTCTATAAAAAAAGAAAACCCTCTAACTTTATCTTACGTTGTTATAGGGGTAATCATAGTTTTGATGATTTCAATTTGGGTCATTATGGGTACAAAAATAAGCAAATATACCAAAGAATTGAAGACCTTGGAACAGAAAGAGGCAACTTTTACAGTTGAGCCCCAAAAATTGATCAAGCTCAATGAGCAGCGTGACAAACTTCTAAAGAGGCTTGCTTTCTTAGGCGAGTTTACTCAGAAAAAAATGCTTTGGTCGGAGAAACTGGACAGAATTGCCGAATTAATTCCCGAGGGTGTTTGGCTGACAGATTTATCTTTTGAAAAAAGGGTCAATATAGCAGACATAGAAGGCAATAAGTCTATGGAAGAAAAATCTGTAATTTCTATAAAGGGACGGGCAGTCGCCCAGATAATCCAGGAAGCAGTGGAGTTGGTGGGTGCTTTTAGAGATAGGCTGGCTAAAGACGAAGTTTTTTCTAGGGGTTTCAAGGAAATAAAGCTTAATTCTTTGACTAAAGGCGTCGTAGCAAGCAGGGATATAATGAATTTTGAATTCTATTGCGTGTTTGAATAGAAGAATGATGGCGGTTAATTATGGCAAAAAATTTAGCAGGCAGTATTGATAAAGAAAAAATTAAACCTTATTTACCTTTTATAATCGCTATTGTACTGATAATTTTATTTTTGTATTTCATATTTCTGCCTCAGAATAAAAAAATGCAGAATTTGTCTTCCAAAGTAACAAATAAGAAACAGTTGTTTTTTCAGGCGGAGCGGGCTGCGCAGGATATAAATACATTGAATAATAACATTGTAAGCCTTGAAAAAGAAATAGCCCAGTTAGAAGAGAAGCTGCCCGAACAAATAGAGGCGAGCTTGTTGATTGATACACTGAAGGATATTACCCAAGAATCAAAAATACAGTTTGTCTCGATAGAGCCAAAAAATACAAAGAAATATGAACAGCCAGACCAAAAACAGGTGTATCTGGAATTGCCCATAACCGTAAGGCTAAAATGCGGATTTAATGAACTTATAGGTTTTGTTAAGAAAATTGAGAGCTCCAAACGGCTTATGAAAATAAGCGATTTAAAAATCAGAGGCAACCCACAGGATATGTGGGGTCATGATGTAGAGGTGACCATAAGCACTTTTTCAGCTTTGAAGGAATAAAATATTTTACAAATTTAATACAAGTTATGCTAAAATACTTGGGGCTAAAGAATAAAGGAATATTGAGCTTAAAAGCTGATAACTCATTTAGAGCGTTATACTTAGTTATCTTTTTATCAGCCTTGATTGTGTATATAAGTTTATCTTTTGCCAAAGAGGTGCGCAGGGATCCTTTTGTGCCCCTCGTTGATAACCAGGGTAATATTCGTAGCGGGCAGAACTTGTTTGTCCCGGCGGAAGAGATCGCTGCCAAGATTGTCTTAAAAGGAATCTTGTGGGACGCAAAGAATCCTATTGCGGTAATAAATGGAAAGGTTTTGTCGGAAGGTTCTCAGCTTATTGTCGAGGACGCGGGTTTTGCGAAGACTGTTATTGTACAGAAAATAAATCCAGATAGTGTCATTTTGAATTATAACGATAGAGAATTTGAAATTAAATTAAGAAAAAAGGAGAAAGAGTGAAAGGGAACAGAATAAGAATTCTTTTATTTTTTCTTATTATTTTCGGTTTTTTGTTCTCCTCGCCGCTGACTAATTTGGAATCGCAAGAGAAAGAGCAGCCGGCGCAAGGAGGTATCATTGAGACGTCTGCTGCCGTGCCTGCCGCAGAGGAGCTAATTAATTTAGATTTTGAGAATACCGACATAAAAGATGTTATAAGGGTTTTATCCCAAAAAAGCGGAGTAAATATAATTCTTGGCCAGGACGTAGCAGCCACTGTTACTATACAGTTAAAAGATACGACTTGGGAAAAGGCGCTCGATGTCATATTGAAAAACTATAATCTTACCTATAAAAAAGAAGAGAATCTTATAAGGATTATGACTTTGGAACAATTAAAAAATGAAGAGGAAAAAATCCCCTTGGTAACAGAAATAATCACATTAGATTTCGCAAGCGTGGGTGAGATAAAGAACTCGCTCGATAGCATGCTTAGCGTCAGGGGCAAGATACAAGTAAGTCCTAGAACTAATGCCCTTATAGTTACGGATACTCCGGATAAGGTTAAATTGATAAAACAGGTTGCTCAAGATTTAGACTTACGTACTCCTCAGGTGATGATCGAGGCTTTGATGGTTGATGTTACTTTAGGCGATCAGTACAAAGCAGGCGTGGAATTGGTGGGGAAACCGGCGACTGTTGAAACAGAGGCGTCTTTTGGGCAGGATTTATCGCTTACCAGGCTCACCGCTGATGTCGCAGGCTCCATAGTTTTTAATAAAACTTTGTTTGAGACCTTAGATCTTGCTTCACTTATAGAGTTATGGAAAGAGAATAAAAAAGTTAATATTTTGGCCAATCCACGCGTCATGACCCTAGATAATCTTACCGCCACGATAAAATTGACCGAACAGATTCCTTATACTTCAGTTCAGCAAACAGAGCAGGGTAGCTATTCTTCTACGCAGTTTAAAGAAGCAGGTATTGAGCTTTTTGTTACACCGCACATTACCACAAAAGATAACTATATTTCTATGAATATAAAGGTAGAGCAGAGTTTTCAAAGTGGTACTACTAGTGACAACCAGCCTATAATAGATTCCCGTAATGCCGAAACTAATTTGATGGTGAAAGATAAGCAGACGATAGTTATCGGAGGACTACGCCGGAAAACAGATTCCACGACGATAGACAAAGTTCCTATTTTGGGAGATTTACCGTTTATAGGCGCGGCTTTTAGAAGGACAGTTAAGGTAGTCACTAATGTTGATTTGTTAATTTTTGTAACTCCTACAATAGTAACGCAGCCAAGGTTCAGCAAAAAAGAGAAAGAAAGGTTTGAAGAATTCTCGGAAAAGAGAGAATTAGAGGATGTCTTGACGGTAGAGGGAGAAGTAAAAGAGCCGTTTTCCCTCAGACCGCCGGAATAAGGAGGAATTTTTAATATGACCAAAAGCAGAATCATTCTAGCGATAATTATTTGTTTTTCTTTTGTTGTCTCGAACTATATTTACGCTCAAGATATTGATTCTGCGATGCAGTTGCAGCAGCCTCAAGCCATGGATATGGACCAGATGTGGCAACAGGGGATTAGCGATTTAAGAGCCAAGATTCAGAAAATTATTAAAGAAAAAGAAGAATACCGTCTTAATGCAGAAAGTTTAAAGACACAAGTGACTCAGGTTGAGAATTTGCTTAAGCAGACAGACCAAGAGAAACAAGACGTACTGCAGAAGTCGGAGGAGTTAGAGAATCGTATTACAGAACTTAAGTCGCAGTTGTCGGAAGTGCAGTCTAAGACGGGCTCTTCAAAATCCGAATTACAGAGCCTTTCCGCAAAAAATGACAGCTTAGCTCGCGAAAACAGCCAGCTTCAAAATAAAATTACCAGCTTAGAAGATACTATCAAGAAAACGCAAAAAGAACTCACGGATTTGCAATCTAATTATAAATCTCTGCAGAAACAGGGGGATAATGTTTCGCAGGGCAAAGATTCTTTAGCGAAAGAAAATTCAAATCTGAAAAACAAGATAGATGCTTTAGAGGCAAACATAAAGGAATTAAAGCAGAAAAAGGAAGCTGCCCCCAAGACTCCGGCGCAAGAACTTTCAAAATTAAAAAAGACCGAAAAGCTGCTCCAGGATTCAGAAAAAGAGAATTTTGATTTAAACCAGAAGATTTCCGATTTAAATACGACGATAAAGGATAATCAATCTCAGATAGCTGATTTGGAAAAAGAGTTAAAAAGGGTCATCGCGCAGAGCGATAGCCTTCAGTCCCAGCTTGATTCAGCTGGCCAGAAGGTTGTTTCCGTCGCAGAAAACGATGATAAAGACAAAAGGATCTATGAATTAGAGTCTAAACTTCTTAGCTTGCAGTCGAGCAATGATGAACTCAATAACGCTTTAAAGAAAAGCGAAGAAGAAAAATCGAATCTGTCGCAAAGCCCAGACCAGTTGCAAGCGATAGTAATGCAGCTAAATGACCAGATCGCTAAATTACAACAGGAAAACACTTCCCAAAAAAGCGATATAGCCAGTCTTAACAATTTGATTAGTAATTCAAATGAACAATTGGCAAGCTTGAATCGCGAGAAGACTATCCTAGAGTCAATGCTGCAGTTGCAGCCTAAACAGCCTACGGCTGTTTATAAGCCGGGCATGGAAGAAGTCACTAAGATAGAAACTCTGGCATTTGAATATGCTTCCAAGGGCGATAACCAAGCAGCGATAAAAAAGTATGAAGAAGCCATAAAGCTTAATCCGCAGAATAAAAATTTATATTATAATTTAGGCTGTATCTATACAAAAATGGAAGAATACCAGAAAGCGGTAGAAGAATTCGAGCAAGTCTTAAAAATAGATCCTAATGATAAACAGGCTCATTTTAATTTGTCTAAAATCTACGAATATTTAGGTAATAGTGCCAAGTCTAAAAGCCACTATTTTACATATTTAAATCTAAAATAATATGTTCCAAAAATATTTAGAGAAAACATTTTCTAAGCCAGAGATATCTGTCGGTTTGGATATTGGAAGCCATTCCGTCAAAGTCGTGGAGATAAAAAAGGATAAAGACGTTTATACCTTTAAGGGGTTGGGGCTTAGCGCGGTTAACGGCAATCAACCCAAAGATTTTACCGACGCGATAAAAAAAGCATGTGAAGAAGCAAGAATTTCCACTAAAAAAGTAAATGCTTCGGTTTTTTCTCAGGGCACCATTATCAGGTACCTATTGCTCCCCTTCATGAGCCGGGAAGAATTAAATAGGGCGATGAATTTTGAAATTGAAAGATACATTCCTTTTGGCAAGGAAGAGGTAGCTAGCGATTATCAGGTCTTGAGGGAAGATGCCAGTAAAAAGAATATGCAGATACTTCTTGTAGCCACCAAAAAGAAAGTGATTGAGGAACGGGTAAAGATTATAGAGGATGCCGGGCTTGACCCTCAGGTTGTAACCATCGATTCGTTGATCTTGAAAAATGTTTTCGGGCTAAATTACCCCGAGAAAAAAGACACTACTGCAGGCCTTTTAAATCTGGGGACTAAAATAACCAATATCAATATCGTCAGGGATAATTTCTCATATTTTATGAGAGACATCCAGCTAGGCGGAGAAAATATTACCCATCTAATAAAAGAGAAGCTTGATATCCCGGATATGGAAGCGGAAAAGCTGAAGCAGGATCCCAGCGAAAGAGAAGATGAGATTTTTAAATCCATCGAGCCTATTTTGGGAAATCTGCTTAATGAAATATATCTTTCATTTGATTATTATGAAAGCGAATTTGGCATGGCCGTTGACGAAGTTTATCTAAGTGGTGGCACCGCCAATCTTAAGAAATTGGTTTCATTCTTAAGCGATAACCTCGGCAGGGAAGTCCATACATTGGATGTGATTAAGAATCTTGCGCTTGACCGCAATGTTTCCCAGGAAAGGCTTAAGAGCGTATCTATTAGCCTTGCTGTGGCCGTTGGGTTGGCCTTAGAAACATTTAATTAATTCAGATTTAATCAGGAGATAGATAAATGACAATATTAAAATTAGGGATTCCTAAGGGCAGCCTTCAGGAATCAACAATAAGGATGTTTAAAAAGGCAGGCTTCGGCATCAACATTTCCGAGCGTTCTTACCTGCCATCTATAGATGATTCAGAAATAGATCCAATGCTTTTGCGTGCCCAAGAGATGTCTAAATACGTCGAAGATGGGGCGTTAGATTGCGGTATTACGGGCGAAGACTGGATTAAAGAGAATAATTCTTCAGTAGTAAGAGTAGCAGATCTGGTTTATGCCAAACAGAGTTTAGTGCCGGTACGTTGGGTTTTAGCTGTTCCAGAAGCATCTTCCATAAAAAATGTCAAAGATTTAAAGGGTAAACGGGTTGCTACAGAATTGGTAAATGTCACTAAGTCATTTTTAAAGCAAAATAAAGTTAGCGCCGATGTGGAATTCAGCTGGGGCGCTACCGAAGTAAAAGTTTCTGCCGGGTTGGTTGATGCGGTTGTAGAGCTAACCGAGACAGGCAGGAGCCTGAGGGCTCACAACTTAAAAGAAATAGGCGTGGTTTGCCGTTCGACTACGCAGTTTATCGCCAACAAAAAGTCGTTTAATAATTCTTGGAAAAAAAGAAAGATTTTTCAGATCGTAACTCTTCTAAAAGGCGCGATAGAAGCCGAAAATATGGTTGGTTTAAAGATGAATGTCAGGTCTAAAGATCTGAACAAAATATTAAAGCTTCTTCCGGCGCTGCGCAACCCTACGATTTCAAGTCTTAGCCAAAAAGGCTGGCTTGCGTTAGAGACGGTTATCGACGAGAAAATTGTGAGAAACATTATCCCAAAGCTAAAAGAAGCTGGGGCCGAGGGGATTATTGAGTATTCTCTTAATAAACTGATACATTAATCTTTTTAGGATTGGAGGGATTTTATGCCTTGCGGAAGAAAACGTAAGAGACGTAAAATCAGAACCCACAAAAGAAAAAAGTTAAGAAAGCTCTTAAGACATATTAAGAAGAGAGCCTGGTAGAAGTAAGAGGTGTTTTTTCTTGAAACGCTTAGCAACGTGGTGGTTTTTTCTTATTTTTGCTGTTGTTTTCTGTGGGATTAATTTCTCTCGGCAAGTTTTAGGCGCTCAAGATGCCAAAAAAGCCTCGGTGGTCTATTCTCATTATATGATGGGCTTGGTTTTGGATTTTGAAGGCCAGACCGAAGAGGCTCTTAAGGAATATTTAAAAGCCGCAAAGCTTGAGTCGGATAATTCCGAAATCCATTTAAGGATCGGAACCGCCTACACCAAACTTAATAAAATCCCGGAAGCAATCGAGGAATTTAAACTCGCCACACAATTAAACCCTGATAACCTAGAAGGCCATTTTCTTCTCGCACTGCTTTATACGACGGAAAGAAAATCCGACGAAGCTATCCAGGAGTATGAGTTAGTTTTAAGGAAGGTTTCCGAGCGCGATCCTGAAAACATACAGGTTAGACAATATTTGGGTCAGTTATATTTTCAGCAAGAGAAATTTGATCAAGCACTAAAACAATTCCAGGCAATATTAAAGCTCGACCCTAAAGATGTCGAAGCCTTATTCTTCTTAGGTTCTACCTACGAAGAAAATAAACAGCATAAAGAGGCTATTGAGACTTTTAAAAAGGCTTTAGAACTCGACCCTAAACACGGTAATAGCCTTAATTCGCTAGGCTATATTTACGTCGAGCAGGGGTATGATTTAAATCAGGCTATAGCCTTGATAAAGAAAGCCTTGGAGATCGATCCGGAAAACGGAGCATACATTGATAGCCTCGGCTGGGCATATTTCAAGCAAGGAAAAACCAAAGAGGCGTTGACAGAGTTGGAAAAAGCGGTAAAGCTCTTGGAAGACCCAGTAATATACGACCATCTTGGAGATGTTTATCTGAAAATAGGAGACGCTGGAAGAGCCAAAGCGCAATGGCAGAGATCCTTAGAGTTAAAAAATGAGCCTTCGGTTAAAGCAAAGTTAGAAAAAATAGAAAGGTAGAAAAAGTTTCCATGATTAAATGTAAAGACTATCCTGAAAAGCAAATTAAGGATTTAGAAGATAAAGCACGCGAAATTAGAAGATTGATTATCAAGATGCTTGCTAAGGCAGGCTCGGGGCATCCAGGCGGAAGTCTTTCTTCGACCGATTTAATGACTTGTCTTTATTTTTCTGCGCTTAGGCACGACCCAAAAAATCCAAACTCACCGGATAGGGACAGATTTCATTTATCGAAAGGCCATTGTTGCCCGGTCTGGTACGCGGTTTTAGCAAAAAGCGGTTATTTTCCCATCGATAAGCTCTGGACCCTTAGGGAATTAGGCAGTGTTTTGCAGGGGCATCCCGACAGGCGAACACCGGGAGTTTCTGTGGCGAGCGGTTCATTAGGCCAGGGGCTTTCTGTGGCGCTTGGCATGGCATTAGCAGGGAAAATGGATAAAAAGGATTACCGGGTTTATTGCCTTATGGGCGACGGAGAGATTCAGGAAGGCAATGTCTGGGAAGCAGCAATGGCGGCAAGCCATTTTAAATGCGATAATCTTTGTGCAATATTGGATTATAATCGTTACCAGATTGACGGTAAAGTTGACGATATTATGAATTTAGAGCCGATTCAGGATAGATGGCGTTCTTTTGGTTGGTATCCTATAGAAATCGATGGGCATAACATAGCCCATATATTATCCGCATTCGATGAGGCAAAGACTATAAAAGAGAAGCCTTCGATAATTATTGCCCACACTATTAAAGGCAAGGGCGTCTCTTTCATGGAAAATGTCGTTGATTTTCACGGTCGGGCTCCTACCAAAGAAGAGGAGCAAAAAGCGCTAGAAGAATTAAAGGATAGAGAGTGATAAAATGAGCGAGATGTTCTATACACGCGATGCTTACGGCGAGGCTTTGGTAGAATTAGGCAAGCAGGACCCTAATATAGTTGTTTTGGATGCCGATTTATCCAGCTCAACCCGTACAAAGCTTTTTGCCAAAGCGTTTCCCGGCAGGTTTTTTAATTTCGGCGTTGCCGAGCAAAATATGCTAGCCACATCAGCTGGTTTAGCTAGTTGCGGCAAGACAGTTTTTGTTTCAACCTTTGCCATGTTCGCTACAGGCCGTGCCTGGGATCAGATAAGAAACTCAGTTTGTTACAATAATTTTAACGTAAAAATAGTTGCCTCTCATGCCGGAATCACCGTCGGAGAAGATGGTGCCAGCCATCAGGCGATAGAGGATATCGCAATAATGCGGTCCATCCCGAATATAAAGATAGTTGTTCCTTGCGATGCCCCTGAGACAAGGGATACGATATTCACCGCCGCAAAGACACCAGGTCCGTTTTATATTCGCTTGGGCAGGACAAAATTTGAGACTATAGAGAATAAGAAAAAATTTAAATTAGGCGAAGGATATGTTTTGGAGGATGGCAAAGACGTTACAATTATCGCTTGTGGGATAATGGTAAAATATGCTGTTGATGCCGCGAAGATTCTTAAGAATGAGAATATTTCAGCGCGGGTAATTAATATCCATACAATTAAACCTTTGGATGCGGAAATAATTATAAAAGCAGCAAAGGAAACAAAAGGAATGGTTGTCTGTGAAGAGCATTCTGTGGCTGGGGGTCTTGCCTCCGCAGCTGATGATATTATTTTGGAAAACAGTCCTACCAAATTATTAAGAGTGGGGATCAAGAATAGATATGGACAATCTGGCCGTCCCGAGGAATTGATTAAGGAATATAAATTAACTACGCAAGATATAGTAGAGACAGCAAGAAGAGTATTGCAGAAGTAAATAAGCAGCATGAGATTAAAATCTCCGGCTAAAATCAATCTTTATTTAAAAGTCTTAAAGAAAAGAAAAGACGGCTACCACCAGATAAAAACACTCTTTGAGCGCATTGGCCTATTCGATGAAGTTCTTTTAAAAAAAAGAAAAGATAGCAGAGTTAGGATTCTTTGTAATCATCCTGAGGTACCGACGGATAGCGCAAACCTTATGTATAAGGCCGCTGACTTGCTTAGGAAAGATTTCAAGAACAAGAGCTCAGGTTTAGATATAAGCCTGAAAAAGCGGATCCCGGTTGCTGCTGGTTTAGGCGGTGGCTCAAGCAACGCCGCCAGTGTGCTTTTGGGGCTTAATAAGTTCTGGAAACTGAGGTTGAGCAGGGTAAAACTTAAGTCTTATGCCGCAAAAATAGGCAGCGATGTGCCGTTTTTTGTCTCAGAAAGCAGTTTTGCGATAGGTACGGGCAGAGGGGATAAGATAAAAAACCTGCCAATTTCGAGAGTTCTTTGGCATATTTTAGTAGTTCCTCATAACAAATTGAGCACAAAAGAGATATATTCCAGCCTAAATTTAAGATTGACAAAAAATGAAGATAATGTTAATATGTTAGTTCGCGCTTTGAATAATTTCGACCTTTCTAGGCTTAAGGATTATATAGCAAACGACCTGGAAGCTTCTGCTTTCAGGAAATTGCCTAAGTTGCTTTATATCAAAAAGAAATTGCAAGAGCTGGGCGTGGGGGTTTTTTGTCTTTCCGGCAGCGGTCCGGCTATATTTGGTATACTTAAGTCAAGAAAGGAGGCAGAGAAGACAGCCAGGAGTATAAAGTCGCAAGACTTGCAGGTCTTTGTGGTTCGAACTCACTAAAAAGGAGGCAACTTTTATGGAGATTACTGAAGTCAGAATCTTCCTTAGGGATTCAATCGACAAAAAATTGAGGGCTTACGCAACTGTTACTTTTGATAACGCATTCGTCGTCAGAAACGTCAAGGTAATCCAGGGCTCCACAGGTTTGTTCATCGCTATGCCTTCAAGAAAGTTAAAGCATCCATGTCCGAAGTGTGGATTCCGTAATGAATATCGCAGCAAATTCTGCAATCAGTGTGGCAGCGCCGTATCTGCACCAGTAAGACCAATTGGAGAAACGCCCTCTGCCGAAACAGAACATAGGGATATCGCCCATCCTATAACCCAATCTTTCAGGGAATATCTGCAGAAGAAGGTTTTAGAGGCGTACGAAAAGGAAGCAGCGAACAAACAAACTACCGGCTCAGATTATAAGAGCTTTGGTGATTCAGAATTATAGATTGTAACTTTTTGCCCGGTAGTGTAATTGGTAACACACGAGAATTTGGGTCTTGGTTTTGAGGTTCGAGTCCTCACCGGGCAACTGCTCTCATTATAGTTTTATGAATAATATCAAGGCAATAATTTTGGCTGCAGGTAAAGGCACGCGCATGAAGTCAGATCTGCCCAAAGTACTTCATCTGATCCAGGGCAGGCCTATGATTTCATATGCTGTGGATTTGGCCAGATCTTTGAAAATTAAAGATATCATTGTGGTGGTTGGACATAAAGATCAGTTAGTTAAGAAACAGCTTGCAAAAGGTATAAAAATGGCAAAACAAAGTCGCCTGATGGGCACTGCTGATGCGGTTATGGCTGCTCGTTCAAAAGTCGGCAAGCTTGACTCAGACATTTTAGTTTTGTACGCCGATCATCCGCTTTTTACCAAAGAAACCATTGATAATTTGGTTAAGCGCCATGTAAAGAATCAGGCGGATTGCAGCTTTGTGACCGCCGTTGTTGATCAGCCAAAAGGTTATGGTCGTATCCGTCGAGATAATTACAGCCGCGTGCAAGAGATAGTTGAAGAAACAGACCTGATTGGCCATGACCATGATATCAAAGAGATTAATTTGGGCGCCTATTGTTTTAAGGCTAAGAGTTTATTCTCGGCTTTATCCAAGATTAAGCTAAACGAAAAGAAAAGAGAATACTATCTTACAGATATTATAGGAATCTTAGTCCAGGAAAAGGCAAAAGTTGAGGCGCTAGTTGTTGATGATACTGCTCAGGCCATGGGCATTAATTCTCAGGATGATTTAGCCAAGGCAAATCAGATTATGCGTTTTAGGATACTTAAGGACTTTATTGCCAAGGGCGTGTCAATTATTGACCCTTCGACTACATATATTGATAGCAATGCCAGTATCGGCAAAGATACTGTTATTTATCCTTTTTGTGTGATTGAAGCCGATGTAAAAATCGGCAATAATTGTCGCATTGGGCCATTTTGCCACATCAGGCCTAAAAGTGTATTGCTGGATGATGTTCAGGTCGGTAATTTTACAGAAGTAAACCGTTCCAAGATAGGAAAAAATACACGCATGAAGCATTTCAGCTATCTTGGCGATGCTACTGTTGGAGATAGTGTTAACATAGGGGCAGGAACAATTACTGCTAACTACGATGGGAAAGAGAAATACCCTACTTATATCAAAGATAAAGCCTTTATTGGCTCAGATACGATTTTGATTGCTCCGATAAAAATCGGCAAGGCTGCGGTTACAGCAGCGGGTTCGGTAGTTACAAAAAATAAAAATGTTGCAGATAAAACGGTAGTCGCTGGTGTGCCAGCAAAAATTTTATCCAGGAGAAGGAAATGAATAAACTAGTTATTTTTTCCGGGAATGCAAATCCAAAGTTAGCTGATAATATTTGCAAGAAATTAAAGATCAAATTAGGCGACATCTCGGTTGATAAATTCCCCGAAGGCGAAATCAGGGTCAAGATCAATGAGAATATAAGAGGCAAAGATGTCTTTATAGTACAGCCGACATGTCCTCCTCCCAACGATAATTTAATGGAGTTATTGATTATGATTGATGCTTCAAAGAGGGCTTCGGCTCAGCGCATCACCGCGGTAGTCCCTTATTACGGATATGCCAGGCAGGACCGCAAGGACCAGCCCAGAGTTCCGATTACTGCAAAATTAGTAGCTGATTTGTTGACTGTCGCAGGCTCAAGCAGAGTTTTGACAATGGATTTGCATGCTGGGCAGATTCAGGGGTTTTTCGATATCCCGCTTGATCACCTTTTTGCGGTTAATGTCTTTGTGGATTATTTCAAGAAAATGAAAGGCAAGAGAGATTTAGTCGTAGTCTCTCCTGACGTCGGCGGGATAAAAATGGCCAGGGCATATGCCAAACGATTGGATGCCGAATTGGCTATCGTTGATAAAAGACGAATAGGTCCGTCAAAAACAGAGGCGGTCCATATCTTAGGAGAAGTAAAGGGTAAGAATGCAATAATAGTAGATGATTTAATTTCAACAGGCAGTTCTTTGGTGCAGGCGGTTGATGCCTTGAAAAAACAAGGCTCTAAAGAAGTCTATGCAGCCATTTCGCACGGAGTGCTTGTAGGGGATGCAATGAAAAATCTGGATAAGTGCAAGGCATTAAAGGAGCTAATTATCACCGACAGTATTCCTTTAAGCGCGAAAAACAGACATCCGAGGATAAAAGTTCTAACCATAGCCGATCTTTTGGCTGAAGCCATAATCAGGATTCACCGCGAAGAATCGGTAAGTTCATTATTCGACTAAAGGGTAAGGGTTTAAAATGGAAGAGATAGTTTTAGAAGCTAGTTTAAGACAAGAGACAGGAAAATCAAAAGTAAAACCGTTACGCAAGTCCGGTTTTATCCCGGCTGTTGTTTACGGAGAGGGAAAGAAAAGTCTTTCCATTAAGGTTGAGAGAAAAAGCATGCTAAGATTGATCCATGAGCATCATATTGAGAACGCGATTATCAGCCTTAAGATTGCCGGCGATGAAAAGAAATCAAAAGATTCCACGGTAATCGTCAAGGAAATCCAGCGCGATCCGGTAAGAGATGATATCGTCCATATCGATTTTAACCAGATATCTTTAACCAAGGTAATTAAAGTCAAGATCCCAATAGCGGCAAAGGGAGAACCTGTTGGAGTCAAAGTTGACGGAGGGTCCCTTGAGCATGTTATCTGGGAATTGGAAATTGAGTGTTTGCCGACTCAGATTCCCCCCAAAATAGAGGTTGAAGTAAGCCAGCTTAAAATCGGCGATGCGATTTTGGTAAAAGATTTAACTTTGCCTCCAGGCATAAAAGTCCTTCAAGATCCCGACCAGGTTGTTGTTTCCATTGCTGCACCGGTCAAGGAAGAAGTCGTAGCCCCAGCTGAAGAAGGAGCTGCACCTACAGAGCCTGAAGTCATCAAAGAAAAGAAGGAAGTTCCTGAAGAGGGAGCGGCCAAGGAAGAAAAGCCTGAGAAGAAAGAAGAAAAAGAGGCGAAGAAAGAAGAGAAGTAGTCTTAACGTGAAGCTCATTGTTGGTTTAGGTAATCCGGGAAACAGGTATACAAAGACTAGGCATAATATCGGCTACCGGGTAGTAAAAAGGTTGGCCGAAAAATATAAAGCAGATTTTAAAAGAAGCTATTTGACAAAAAGTCTGATCGCAAAGACACAGATTGGCTCCGAAGAAGTAATGATGATCCTGCCGCTTACCTTTATGAACCTTTCCGGTAGGGCGATAGGTAAAATCGTCAAAAGAAACAATATTATCTTGGATAATATCTTGGTTGTTTGCGATGATATTGATTCCGTTTTCGGTAAAATAAAAATTAGACCATCTGGCTCAGACGCGGGGCACCAGGGTTTGGGGTCAATCATGGATTCCTTAGCCACTGAAGGAATTCCAAGGCTCAAATTCGGAGTCGGGCGTCCGAAGAACAAAGAAGACGTTGTTGATTACGTTTTGTCGGAATTCAGCAATGAAGAAGAGTCAAATTTAGCGGAATTGGTTGATCGGGCTGTTGCCTGTTGCGAGGCTTGGCTTGGATCGGGGATTGAAAAAGCAATGAATGAATATAACTAAGGTAAGGAGCATATGAATAACTACGAAACAATGTTCATCGTAAAATCGGATTTAAAAAGCGAAGATAGGGATAAGTTACTAAAACAGCTTGAAGCCGATATCGCAAAACAGCAGGGTAAGATAGAGGTAGCAAAGGTCTGGGCGGAAAAAAGAATGCTGGGTTTCAAGATCAATAAATGCGACGAAGGGATGTTTTATCTGATGCAATTTTCTTCTGCGCCAGATGCGATATCCAAACTGAAGCAGATTTGGAAGATTAATGATAACATCCTACGATTTTTAATTTTGAAGAAATAGGCAGGAGGCAAAATGGCAAGTTTAAATAGAGTTTTACTTATCGGAAACTTAACCAGGGATCCCGAGTTAAGATATACTCCCAACGGTACGGCGGTAGTCAATTTAAGATTGGCCGTCAATCGACGCTATAAGGATAAAATGGGAGAAGCCAAGGAAGAGACCTGTTTTATCACCGTAACAGTCTGGAATAAACAGGCAGAGGTATGCAATCAATACCTGCAAAAGGGCCGCCCAGTTTTTATCGAGGGCAGGCTTCAGTCTCGTTCCTGGGAGGGTAGCGACGGACAGAAAAAGAATACTATTGAAGTAAGGGCAGAGAGAGTGCAGTTTCTTGGTTCGCGTCCAAGCGATAGCCAGAATGCACCGCAGCTTGAAGAAAATGTAAGAGAAGACAAGGGAGAAGAGGTTTCTCTTGATTCTTCCGAAGATGCAGATTGGAGTAAAGGATCAAATGAATAGCAGAGGTGGAAGAGATAGCAGAAGTAGCAGCAGAAGTAGTGGCAGCAGAGACAGCAGAGATGGTAGAGAAGGAAAGGCTCCCTTTAGAAAGGGGGGTTCTTCGAGGGAAGGAAAGTTCCCCAGAGAATTTCCCATGCGAAAAAGAGTTTGCAGATTTTGCAGGGATAAGATAAAAGATATCGACTACAAAGACCTGGATACCCTGCAGCGGTTTATTACGGAAAAAGGCAGAATTTTGACCTCACGTATTTCTGGAAACTGTGCTAAGCACCAAAGGAAATTAGCGCAATCAATAAAACGAGCTAGATTTATAGCTCTTTTGCCGTTTGTAAAAGAAGGAAAATATGAAAGAAGTTATTCTAAGGAAAGATATTGAAAGAATAGGTAAGGCCGGAGAAATAATCAAAGTTAAAGATGGCTACGCCCGTAATTTTCTTATCCCCAACGGCTTAGCTATGGAAGTTACACCAGGCAATTTAAAGAAATTAGAGCAGGATAAGAAACAGAAAGAGTTGCAGGTAGAGAAGGTAAAGCAGGAGGCGGCAAGTATTGCAGAAAAGATTTCTGGAATGTCTTGTACCGTTACCGCCGAGGCTTCTGAAGACGATAAACTTTTCGGCAGTATAACCGCTGCCGATATCGCAAGGGCGATAGAAACAGAGAAGAATATCAAGGTAGACAAGAAATCGGTCCTTTTGGAAGAGCCGATACATACTCTGGGTATTTATGAAGTCGATGTAAAGCTTCATCCAGAGGTAACCACTAAAGTCCGAGTATGGGTGACCAGGAAGTAAAAGTCCCGCCGCAGAATATCGAGGCAGAGATAGCTGTTTTGGGGTCTATGCTTTTAGAAGAAGACGCCATTCCGCTTGTTTTGGAGCTTGTCGATGGTTCCTGTTTTTATAAAGATGCCAATAGGAAGATCTTTGACGCGATAATGGGCCTTTATGATGCCCATAAGGTCGTGGATCTGATTACTTTGACCGATGAGCTAAAGAAAAGAGGCTTGCTTGATGATGTCGGCGGAGCCACCTATTTGACTACGCTGGTCGACAATGTCCCCACCGCTGCCAATGTTCAATACTATGCGCGTATAGTAAAGGAACGAAGCATACTAAGGTCTTTGATTACAAATGCGACTCAGATTGTAAAAGAAGGATTTGAATCCAAGGATAATGTGGACCAATTATTGGACCGCGCCGAAAGACTGATTTTTGAGATTTCAGACCACAGGGCAGAATCGGGTTATGCGCCTATAAAAGATATTATTAAGGATAGCATCGAAACTATCGATAAGCTCTATCAGAGAAAAGCGCATGTTACAGGAGTTCCTACCGGCTTTGTGGATCTCGACATAAAAACCGCAGGCTTGCAGTCTTCTGATTTGATTATTGTCGCTGGAAGGCCGTCAATGGGCAAGAGCGCTCTTGCCGTATCAATCGCTGAGTATGCAGGAGTTGTAGAAAAGATTCCTGTAGCTTTCTTTAGTTTAGAGATGTCCAAGGAACAGCTGGTTCAACGTATGCTTTGTTCTCATGCTAGAGTTGATGCACACAAAGTCCGCTCTGGCTATCTTTCTCCGTCGGATTGGCCGAGGCTTACGGCGGCAGCTGGAAAACTTTCAGAAGCGCCGATTTATATCGACGATACGCCGGCTATTTCGGCTTTGGAATTACGCGCCAAGGCAAGAAGGTTAAAATCTCACCATGACATAAAAATGTGCGTTGTAGATTACCTTCAGCTTATGCGCGGCGCAAATAGCATTGAAAACAGGCAGCAGGAAATATCTGAGATTTCCCGTTCAATAAAGGCTTTGGCAAGGGAACTTGATGTGCCAATTATCGCCATCAGCCAGCTTTCCCGCGCAGTAGAATCAAGGCAAGACCATAGGCCGCAATTATCCGATTTAAGAGAATCTGGGGCTATAGAGCAGGATGCCGATTTGGTCATATTATTGCTAAGAGAAGAATACTACACTCCTACAGAAGACAATAAGGGGGTTGCCGAAGTTATAATCGCAAAACAGAGAAACGGCCCGGTCGGCTCGGTGAAGCTGACCTTTATCAAAGAATATATGCGTTTTGAAAACCTGGTAAGAATGGAGTAAAATGATGAAATCTTTAAAAAATATAACAATGCTAGTTTTGTTATTTGTTTTTGGGATGGTTGCAGTTGCCTTGGCCCAGACAGAAGGCGAGACTAAGAATGTCACAGCAATTGAGCTAAAGGGCAATAAAAGCATAAGTACGGCCAATATTATGCCCAAGATAAAGACCAGGGTGGGACAGGAATATTCCCAGAACATAATCAGCGAGGACTTGAAAAGAATTTATAATATGGGCTCTTTTAGCGATGTCAAGGTGGACAGGGAAGATTTTGAAGGCGGGTTTAAGGTCATATTCTTTTTGATCGAGAAGCCGATTATTGAAGATATCACCATTGAAGGCTCCAGGGTTATAGGAAAAAGAAAATTAGATACTATATTAAAATCAAAAAAAGGAGAGTTTCTTGACTTGCAGGTTTTAAAAGAAGACATCAAAAATATCCAAGACGAATATAAGAAGAGAGGCTATTCTTTGGTGGATATAAGCCAGGATATAAAAACAGACGACCAGACCAATAAGGCCAAAGTTAAAATAGTTATTAAAGAAAGTTTCAAGATAAAAATCAAGAAGATATCTTTTGTAGGAAATAAGTCTTTTAAATCTAAAAGATTGCTTAAGGTTGTAAAAACCAGGACGAGATTCTTATTTTTAAGTGCCGGCCTTTATAACAAAGATGTTCTGGCTGAAGATGTTGATAGAATAAAGGCTTTCTATAAAAGAGAAGGATTTCTCGACGTAAAAGTAGACTTTGATACCGAGACAAAAGAAAAAGGGTTGATGTTTATAACGTTTTCTATAGAGGAAGGCACGAAATATTTCGTGGGTAGCATTACAATAAAAGGCAACGAAATCATTTCCAAGCAGGATATCACATCACAATTACAAGATTGTCTTCCGGGAAAGGTTTTTAGTAACGATTCGCTGCAGATGGATGTAGATAAAATAAAACAGGTATATTTTGATAAAGGATATATTTCTGCTGATGTTCAGTCGGCAACATCAATTGACCCCAAAACAGGAAGAGTCGATATTGATTACAGTATTAAGGAGGGGCAGACCGCTTACGTTGATAGGATTAATATTGTCGGCAATATTAAGACCAAAGACGTAGTAATAAGAAGAGAGCTGCGCATCAATCCGGGTGAGAAATTCGATGGACAGAAATTACGCAGGAGCCGCGAAAGGCTGCGTAATTTAGGATTTTTTGAAGAGGTAGGTTTTAATATAGAACCGGGCTCAGCCGAAAATAAAAAGAATTTAGTGGTTGACGTTAAGGAATCCAAGACTGGAGAGTTTAGCTTCGGCGGAGGTTATAGCACCATAGATCAGTTCGTCGGATTCGCTTCTATAAGACAGAGAAATTTCGATTTCAAAAACTTCCCGTATTTTACCGGCGACGGGCAAGATTTAGTTTTGTATAGCGAATGGGGAACTGTCAGGCAGAATTTCCAGTTAAGTTTTACTGAGCCCTGGATTTTTGATTATCCTCTTTCTTTTGGTTTTGATTTATTCCAAACTTCTCATGATAGAGAAGAAGATGTGGGTTATGGTTACGATGAGAGGCGTACCGGCGGAGACCTAAGATTAGACAAGGAAATATCTGAATATCTAACCGCTGGAATCATGTACAGCAACGAGAAAATAAAGATTTCCGATATAGACCCGTCTGCATCAAGCGAGCTTTTTAAAGAAGAGGGCGAAAATACAATCAGTAGCGTAGGTTTAAAATTAGCCTTGGATAAACGGGATAACAAATTAGATCCCACAAAGGGATTGTTTTTAGGCGGTTGGTTTGACGTGGCAGGCGGGATGTTCGGGGGAGACAAAGATTTTACCCGTCTTACTACTAAAACTAGCTACGATATTCCTACTTGGTGGAATTCCGTTTTGGAATTAAGATTGCAAGCCGGCATAATTGATGCATACGGAGATTCTTCCGAGGTCCCTATTTATGAAAGATTCTTTGCCGGAGGAGCCAATACTATCCGTGGTTACCAAGAAAGAAAAGTCGGCCCCATAGATCCGTCTTCAGAAGATCCTATAGGAGGCGAATCTTTGCTGGTTGGTAATATAGAGTATACTAAACAATTAGTTGAGTATCTAAAAGTAGCGGCGTTTTTTGATACCGGAAACGTATGGGCAAAATCAAGCGATTTAGGTTCTGGCGGTTTTAAATCCGGCTTTGGTTTAGGGGTAAGGATAAAAACGCCCATAGGCCCTATTAAGCTAGATTACGGATTTCCTTTAAATAAAGAACCTGGCGAAGACAAAAAGGAAGGCCAATTCTATTTTAGTATGAGTCATGGATTTTAAAAAAAGGAGGAGTAGAAATGAAGAAAGTTTTAGTATTGCTAGTAATGTTTTTGTTCGGAGCCTCTTTATTGGGCACTGTTTATGCGCAAGAACAGAAATTTGCTTATGTGGATATGTTCAAAATTTTCAATGAGTACAAAAAGACAGAGAAATATGATAAGAAATTGCAGGATGACAAGAATGCAAAAACAAAAGAGAGAGAAAAGAGCGTCGATGAAATAAAGAAATTACAGGAAAAGCTTTCCATAGTTTCTAAAGAAGAAAAAGATAAAACGCAGAAAGATCTGGAAGATAAGATAAAAGTTCTGCAACAATTTGAGAATCAGGCTACTATGGAACTTAGCAAGGAATACAACAACATGAGAGAAGAAATAGTAAACGAAATAAAGAAGGCAATTAAAGAGTACGCCGAAAAAAATAATATTACTTTTGTTTTTCAGGATTTAGCCTTGGCTTATATAAATCCATCGCTAAATATTACTGATCAGATTATAAAGATATTAAACGAAGGAAAATAACAAAGAAAGTCAGTTCTTAAAAAACGCAATGAGTAAAACTTTAGCCGAGATCGCCAAATTCTTAAAGGCAGATTTTGTCGGTGATCCTAATACAGTAATTACGGGTATAAGCGGTATAAAAGAAGCCAAAGAGGGCGATATTACTTTTGTCGCCAACCCAAAATATAGCCATCTAGCAAAAGAGACTAAGGCTTCAGCTATTATTGCTTCTAAAGATTTTGAGGAAAGTACCGATAAGCCGGTTATCCGCGCCGACAATCCTTCCCTGGCTTTCTCACAAGTTGTTTCTTTGATTTTTCCCGTCGATATAAAGCATCCGCAAGGCATTCATCCGCAGGCGATTTTATCAAAGACCGTCAAGCTTGGCAAAAATGTTTCCGTAGGCGCCTGTGCTGTTTTGGAAGATAATGTGGATGTTGGTAACAATACTATTATTTATGGCGGTTGTTACCTTGCTAGTGGAGTTTCAGTAGGCAATGATTGCCTTATCTATCCTAACGTTTCTATCCGGGAAAGAGTCAAAATCGGAAACAGGGTTATAATTAATAATGGCACCGTTATTGGTTCCGACGGATTTGGCTATGTTACGATAGAAGGCAGGCATCAACGCATACCGCAAGTTGGTACCGTAGTTGTCGAGGACGATGTAGAGATCGGCGCCAATGTCGCTATTGACAGGGCAAGATTTGACAAAACGATTATCGGCAAAGGCACAAAAATTGATAATTTAGTGCATATCGCACATAATGTAGTTATCGGGGAGAATTCATTGATTATTGCTCAGACTGGCATATCTGGCAGTTCTACAATAGGTAAAAACGTTATTTTAGCTGGCCAATCTGGCGTGGTAGGCCATATTGATATAGGAGATAATGTGGTTGTGGGCGCCCAATCGGGAGTCACTAAATCTGTTCCGGCGAATACCACTGTTTCGGGCTATCCGGCTAAGCCTCACGACATCGCAAAAAGAGTAAATGCCTGCATCCAGAGGCTGCCTCAATTATTTAAGACAATTTCTAGCTTACAGAAGAAAATCGAAGAACTAGAACAGCGTTTAAAAGATAAATAATGGAAAACCAGAAAACCATAAAAAAAGATATACATATTGAAGGATCGGGACTGCATACCGGCAATTATGCAAAAGTTACCTTTAAACCTGCCGAGGCTAACAAGGGCATAGTTTTTGTTCGTACCGACCTAGACAGAAACCTGGCTATAAAAGCAGACGCTGAGAATATATTAGAGTCTACCCATAACCCCCGCAGGACTTCTATCGGCACAGACAGCGTCCAAATACATACGGTAGAACATTTGATGGCCGCCCTATCGGGCTTAGGAATTGACAATTTAATCGTAGAAATCGATAATAATGAAGTTCCGGCTCTCGACGGAAGTGGCTATGCTTTTATCGAAATGTTTAAAAAAGCCGGCCTCGAGACGCAGGATGCCGCCCGCAAATATTTTATAGTAAAAGAACCGATTTGGGTCGAAGAAAAAGAGTCTACCTTGGCAGTCCTGCCATATCCTGCTTTCAGGATTTCATACACATTAGATTACGACCACCCTCTATTAAGAACTCAACACCTTAGCTTGGAAATAACGCCTGAGACTTTTGAACAGGAAGTCGCATCTTACAGGACTTTCGTTTTAGAAAAAGAGGTTGAGGAGTTAAAGAAGATAGGATTAGGCAAAGGGGCAAGCTTTGAGAATACTTTAGTGGTGACTGAGAAGGGCGTAGTCGATAATATATTGCGCAAAGAAGACGAATTTGTCAGGCATAAAGTCCTGGATTTAGTCGGCGATCTTTATCTCTTAGGCTGTCCGATAAAAGGCTACGTTATTGCATTGAAGAGCGGGCACTCGCTCAATGTAAAGCTTCTTCATAAGATATATGAGCAGATGAAAAGATATGATGCGGCCGGAGTCAAATCGGAGTATGTGGTGGGCTTAAAGGAATTTAATGTAGGCGAGATAATGAAAGTTCTGCCTCATCGTTATCCTTTTTTATTAGTGGATAGGATTTTATATTTAGAAGAGGGCAAGCGCGCAATAGGCATAAAAAATGTCACTATAAACGAGAATTTCTTTGTTGGGCATTTTCCTACACAGCCGGTTATGCCGGGAGTGTTGATTATTGAAGCCATGGCTCAGGTTGGCGGGGTGCTGATGCTTTCTCAGGCAAAGAATTTGGGGAAAATCGCTTATTTTATAGCTGCAAACAATATAAAATTCAGAAAACCGGTGGTCCCGGGAGACCAGCTTGTTTTGGAAGTAGAAGTTCTTAAAGTGAGATCCCGGACCGGTCAGGTACGCACTTGTGCAAAAGTAGACGACAAGATAGTGGCCGAAGCCGAGCTTATGTTTTCTTTGGCTGAAACATAGAAAAAATAAAATGGCAAACATTAAGATTCATCCCACAGCAATAATAGATAAAAAAGCACAAATCTCCGACGGAGTCGAGGTCGGGCCATACACAATAATCGGCGGCAATGTTAAAATAGGTAAAGGCTCAAAGATCGGTGCTTTTTGCGTTTTAGACGGCAACACCGAAATTGGTGAAAATTGCCAGATTTTTTCCAGCGCTGCCGTAGGCACTATCCCGCAGGATCTTAAATTCAAGGGAGAAAAGACTGGTTTAAAGATCGGCAAGAATAATATCATTAGAGAATTCGTGACTATGAACATAGCCACCATTGAAGGCAGCAAAACAACAATCGGAGATAATAACCTTTTTATGGCCTATAGCCATGTTGCTCACGATTGTAAAATTGGTAATAATTGCATAGTTGCCAATAACGGAACTTTAGCCGGGTTTGTTACCCTTGAAGATAGAGTAGTTATAGGAGGACTAGTAGCAGTCCATCAATATACAAGGATTGGTACATTAGCGATTATCGGCGGTTGCTCCAAAGTTGTCCAGGATATACCGCCTTACTCAACCTGCGACGGTCATCCCACTAAGGTTTATGGTTTGAATTTGGTCGGATTAAGAAGGGCAGGTATACCCAAAGATGCGATTGTCAATCTTAAGCACGCTTTTAAATTGCTGTTCTATTCGAAATTAACAATTAAACACGCCGTTGAAAGGATTGAGAAAGAAATTACGGGCTACAAAGAGGTGACAAAACTAGTGCAGTTTGTTACTTCTTCCGAACGAGGGATATGTCGATAGTAGAAAAATCTAATAATAAATTGGCTTTGATTGCGGGAAACGGAAAGTTTCCCGTTATTTTTGCCCAATCCGCCAAGAAGAGCGCCGATATAGAATTAATCGCTATAGGTATTATTGATGATACGGTTCGCAACCTTTCCAAGTTTGTGGATAGGATGTATTGGATTCAGGCCGGACAATACAACAAATTGATAGAGATACTTCATAAGGAACAGGTCTCAAGATTGGCGATGGTCGGACAGGTCAATCCCCGGAAGCTTTTTGATAAAAGGATAGTTGTCGACGAGGAATTGCAGGAATTATTGGAATCAATAAGAAATAAAAAGGCTGATACTATTTTTGGAGCATTCGCCAATAAATTAGAAGAGCAGGGCATCGAAATTATCAATTCAACGACATATATGAAGGAATATCTGCCTAGAGAGGGCGTTTTAACTAAAAGAGCTCCTACGCAAGAGGAATACGAAGATATAAAATTCGGCAGAGAAACTGCCAAAGCAATCGCCAACTTGGATATCGGTCAGACTGTCGCAATAAAAAAGAAGGCGGTTTTAGCGGTGGAAGCGCTTGAAGGCACAGATTTTACCATTAGGCGCGCGGGAATAATAGGAAGAGGTAACGTGGTAGTGGTCAAGGTTAGTAAGCCCAAACAAGATTTACGTTTTGACATACCAGTTATAGGACCCAGAACCATAAAAACAATGATTAAATCCCAGGCTTCCTGTCTGGCTATAGAAGCCAACAAGACCTTGGTTATAGATAGAGAAGAAACAGTTAGTCTTGCAGACAAAAAAGGCATTTCCATCGTGGCAATCTGATTTTTATCTGTTTTTAAGTCCTGTCTTTCACCTTTCCTTTGGCCCAAATTTAAATCATTTTTAAGCGGTTTTTGACCATTTTTGCACCTAGCGTAGCCAAGCGAATTGGTTGACAGTTTTTGATTTCTGCTATATAATAACTATCTAAGTTTAAGGAGGAAAATGGAGCTAGAAGATATTATAAATCAAAGGGTTAATAAAATTAAGAGCTTAAAAGATAAGGGCATAGATCCTTATCCCAGGAAGTTTTCTTGCAGTGCTAATATTGGTGAAGTTTTGGCTGATTTTAAAGAGGCTAAAACCGTGTCTTTGGCAGGCAGATTAGTGGCAAAAAGGGGCCACGGCAAGGCCTGCTTTAGTAATATCCAGGACCAAACCGGCAAGATTCAGCTTTATATCAAGGAAGATGATATAGGAAAAGAAAAATTCGATTTCTTCAAGGATATCGATATCGGGGATATAATCGGCATTAAAGGCGAGCTCTTTAAAACCCATACTGGCGAGATTACCGTAAAGATTAACGATGTTCAGGTGCTTTCCAAAGCTATAAAACCATTGCCTGAGAAATGGCATGGCTTAAAGGATATTGAGATAAGGTATCGTCAACGTTATTTAGATTTAATCGCCAACAAAGAAGTCAAAGAGATCTTCGAGGCGCGCTCAAAAATCATAGGTTTTATAAGAAAATTCCTCGACGATAAAGGATATCTAGAAGTTGAAACTCCAATGCTTCAGCCAATACCCGGAGGCGCAGCAGGCAGGCCTTTTAAGAGTTTTCATAATGAATTCGATATGGATGTTTATCTTCGGATTGCCCCTGAGCTATATCTGAAACGCTTATTGGTCGGCGGATTTGATAAGGTTTATGAGATTAATCGCAGTTTCCGAAACGAAGGTGTTTCTACGAGGCATAATCCGGAATTTACCATGCTTGAAGTTTACACCGCCTATGCCGATTATGAAGACGTAATGAAATTGACCGAGGATTTGGTTTCTTCTCTGGTAATGTCGATTAAGGGCACGACCAAGATTGATTACCAAGGCAAGACCATTGACTGGGCGCCGCCATGGGACAGGCGTTCATTCGCTAAAGTGGTCAAGGATATGTTTGATATAAACCCCGATGACGAAGCAAAAGTCATGGTCGAGAAACTAAAAGCCAAGAGGACGCACATCGATGTTACAGATAAGCTCACGCGTTCTCAGGTCATGAAGATTGTAGAAGATATGCTGCAGCAAGAAGCTGTATCGAAACCTTTGTTTTTTATCGATTACTTCAGCAGCCTTTCGCCATTATCAAAAAAGAAAAAGGATAATCCGCTTTTGGCCGAGCGCTTTGAGTTATTCGTCGCAGGCCTAGAAATAGCTAATGCATATTCAGAACTTAACGATCCGCAGGAGCAGAGCTTGCGCCTCAAAGAAGAAATAGAGGCAAGAGACAATCCTGACATCAAGAAGATAGATGAAGATTTTATCGAGGCCTTAGAATACGGCATGCCGCCAGCTGGCGGATTAGGAATCGGTATTGATAGGCTGGTTATGTTATTAACCGATCAGCCTTCAATCAAAGACGTGATACTTTTTCCGCTTCTTAAACAAAAGGAAGAGCAAGAATAATTATGTTATGTGAGTTATGGATGAGCCAGCGTTATCTGAGGTCAAGACAGAGGGAAAGATTCATTTCCCTGACTGCTTTTATTTCGATGATTGGTATCGCCGTAGGCGTTATCGTGCTTATAGTGGTCATAGCGGTAATGAGCGGTTTCGATAGGTATCTTGAGGATAAATTAACTGGCACCAACGCACATATTGTTATCAATTTTCCTGACGGATTAAAAGACGACACGGCGGTTATCAGCGAACTTAAAAAAATACCTCAAGTGGTGGCGCTTGCGCCTTTTGTTGAAGGTCAAGCTATCATTAAAGATGGGAAGGATATCGTAGGAGTCGAGTTTCGAGGAATCGATCCCAAGAAACAAGAGGAAGTGACCAAAATAAAGGAATATTTAACCAGCGGAAGCTTGGATTTATCAGAGAATGACTTGGTTGTCGGTAAGGAGCTGGCTTTAAATATGAACTTAAGAATAGGCGATAGCTTAAGCCTAATATCCCCAACGACATTCGCGCCTGTAAATTTCAAGATAAAAGGGATTTTTAATTCTGGGATGTACCTTTATGATTCCAATCTGGTTATTACGAGCCTAAAGGGCGCGCAGAATTTCTTGAAAACCTCCAATGTGATTCCGGGAATCAACATTAAGGTCGACAATGCTTATAATGCGGAAAAAGTAAAGCAGACTATATATGAAAGATTAAGGACCAAATATTTTTATTCGGTGATGACTTGGATTGATATGAACCGGAATTTCTTAAGCGCCTTAAAGATAGAAAAAACCGTGATGTTTATCGTCGTAGTAATGACTACAGTGGTTGCGGCTTTCGGCATTGTAAGCACTCTTATCATGTCAGTTATGAGCAGGATTAAGGATATCGCAGTTCTGCGTGCTATCGGAGCCAAAACCAGAAATATTATGCTTCTTTTTCTTTTGCAAGGTTTAGGGATCGGATTCATGGGAATATTCTTAGGTATTGTCGGAGGGGTAATGTTGGCTTCATCATTAAATCGGATAGTCGATTTTATATCTCGATTAATCGGCCGCAGCCTTATTCCTAAGGATATTTATTATTTTGATAAGTTGCCGACAAGTTTTAATATCACTGATATTTCTATAATTGCCATAAGCGCCTTCATAATCAGTCTTTTGGCAAGTTTATATCCGGCTTATAGGGCATCAAGGATTAATTTAAGCGAAGCATTAAGGCATGAATAACATTTTGATCGAGACTAAGAATTTACATAAAACATTTACCGATACCGCTAAAAAGTTAGAGGTTTTAAAAGGTATTGATTTGGAAATAAAAAAAGAAGAACTGCTCGTTATCCAGGGTCCATCGGGCGCAGGAAAATCAACACTATTGCATCTATTGGGCGGGTTGGATATTCCGACTAAAGGCTCGGTGTTAATTGACGGAGTTGATATCTATAGCTTAAGCGATAATAACCGCGCTGATATAAGAAACCGCAAAATCGGTTTTGTATTTCAGTTTTATAATTTACTGCCGGAATTCAGTGCTTTAGAAAATGTATTCTTGCCAGCTTTGATAAATGGCAATCTAAAATCAAGAAAGAGCGATTACAGTAAGGATGCCAGCGGTTTGTTAGACATGGTTAAATTATCGCACAGGAAACTTCATCGGCCGTATCAGCTTTCAGGTGGAGAACTGCAGCGGGTGGCTATCGCCAGGGCTCTGATGAATGACCCGGAGATTATTTTCTGTGATGAGCCGACTGGTAATCTTGATTCCAAAACGGGGGATGAAATTTGTGAATTACTTCTAAAGTTAAATAAAGAAAACAGAAAAACCGTAGTCATCGTTACTCATGAGCAAAAAATAGCCAGTATCGCTAAAAGAGTGGTCCACATAAGAGACGGACAATTGTTTAACCATAATTAAACAGGGAGAGGTTGATGAAAATCTATATTAACGGAAAATTATTTGAAAGAGAACAGGCAAAGATTTCAGTCTTTGATCATGGACTTCTATACGGAGATGGTGTGTTTGAGGGAATCCGCGCCTACAATAAATTAGTTTTTAAATTAAAGGAACACATCGATAGGCTCTATGAATCTGCCCAGTCGATAACCTTAAAGATCCCCATGGCTAAGCAGGAGCTGATAAAGGCAGTTATCAATACTCTAAGAGCCAATAAATTAAAAGATGCTTATATTAGGCTTATTGTTACTCGCGGCGAAGGTGATTTGGGATTGGATCCGAGAAAATGTGCCGGTAATGCCACTATCATTATCATTACCGATAAGATTACTCTTTATCCCGATTCGCTTTATAAAAATGGGTTAAAGATTGTTACTGTGCCAACAGTGCGGAATCTGCCCGAGGCATTAAATCCTCAGATTAAAAGCCTAAACTATTTAAATAATATTTTGGCTAAAATCGAGGCGATTAATGCCGGAGCCGAAGAAGCAATTATGCTGGATCATCTGGGATACGTGGCAGAATGCACTGGAGATAACATTTTTATCGTGAGAAGAAAACAACTCTACACTCCTCCTCAGTGCATGGGCACATTAAGAGGCATCACGAGAGATACTGTTTTAGAAATGGCGCCTAAGATGAAAATTCCTGTGCACGAACATGTGGTTACTAGACACGAAGTGTATACTTCGGATGAATGCTTTTTGACCGGCACTGCTGCTGAGATTATTCCTGTGGTAAAAGTGGACGGTAGGACTATCGGTAGCGGAAAACCCGGAGAAATTACTAAGAAATTGACTGAACAATTCCGAAAGTTAACCAAAACCGAGGGAGTAAAATATGCTTTGTGATATTTGCGGAAAAAAACAGGCAACTGTTCATTTGACCGAGATAGTTGACGAGCAGATGACTGAGCTGCATCTTTGCGATGAATGCGCCAAGGAAAAGAGCGTCCAGATGGAGCAGCAATTCGGTCTGGCGGATTTATTGGCAGGTTTATCTGACATGGGAAAACAGGTCAAGGAAGAAGCCGGCCCGGTTACGGTAAAGTGTCTTAATTGCGGCCTAAGCTATGAAGATTTCAGGAAAGTCGGCCGCCTGGGATGCAGCGAATGCTACAATACTTTCAAGAAATCTCTAAGTGTCTTGCTTAAGAAAATACACGGTTCAAATCAGCATTTGGGAAAAACTCCCTTGCGGCTTGCCAAGCCAGTCAAGACAAAATCGACATTGCAGGAATTAAAAGACAAGTTGCAGCGGGCAATCCAAATGGAAGAATTTGAAGAGGCGGCGAGAATTCGCGACAAGATTAAGGAACTTGAGAAAAATAACAAGGAGACCGAAGATGCAGCTTAATGATTTCTTAAAACAGACCAGCGAATGGCTCAAAGGCACCGGCCCCAATTCAGATATCGTTATCTCCAGCCGCGTAAGGCTGGCAAGAAATTTAGACAAGGCTCTGTTTCCCAGCCGGGCGAATAAGAAGCAGTCGGAAGAAAACTTAGAGAAGATTAAAGAGGCGGTCCAAAAAGTCAATCTGCTTAAGAAATCACTGCTTTTAAATTTAAACGACTTAGACAATGTGGATAAGCAATTTCTGATTGAAAGGCATCTTATGTCGCGGGAACACGCGCTTCGTCCTGATTCAAAGGCAGTGGTAGTAAGCGAAGAAGAAATAGTTTCCATTATGATAAACGAAGAGGATCACCTGAGGATGCAGGTAATCCAATCGGGTTTTGATTTATTCGGCGCCTGGGAAATTATTGACAGAATCGATAACGAATTATCAGAAAAGCTACAATTTGCTTTTTCGCCGGAGTGGGGATATCTTACGGCATGTCCGACTAATACCGGCACAGGAATGAGGGGTTCGGTCATGCTCCATCTTCCCGGGCTAGTTATGACTAAGCAGATAAATAAAATATTAACCGCAATTTCAAAGTTGAGCTTTACTACCCGCGGTTTGTATGGAGAAGGGACGCAGGCTTCAGGAAATTTCTTCCAGGTCTCAAATCAGGTGTCTTTAGGGCATAGCGAATTAGAGATTCTGGAAAATATCAGAGGGCTTATAAAACAGGTTATTGAGCAGGAAGATCAGGCGCGAAAAACTCTTATGCAGCAGCATAAACAGCTATTGCAGGACAGAATTTTTAGAGCTATCGGCACATTAAAGAACGCCCACATCATTTCTAGCGATGAAACAATCGAACTGCTTTCCATGGTAAGGCTCGGCGTGGATATCGGAATTATCAAAGATTTAGACAGAAAATTACTTAATGAATTATTTATAATTATTCAGCCGGCGCATTTGCAAAAGATTGAGGGCAAGAAATTGACTACTCAGGAAAGAGATGTTAAAAGAGCGAATTTAATCAGAGAGAAATTAGGAGGTTAGCATCATGTTTAACAGATTCACTGAAAGAGCAAGAAAAGTGATTATCTTGGCTAAAGAGGAAGCCAGAAGGTTTAATCACGACTACATCGGAACTGAACATTTGCTTTTAGGCTTAGTAAGGGAAGGCGAAGGAGTCGCCGCCGCGGTTTTGCAAAAACTTGGAGTAAGCTTGGAAAATATCAGGATTGAAATTGAAAAATTAGTCCAGCCCGGACCATCTACCCAGGTTTTAGGCGATATCCCATTTACTCCTAGAGCCAAGAAAGTTTTAGAGCTTTCCGCCGAAGAGGCAAGATCCCTCGGCCATAATTACATCGGAACCGAGCATCTGCTTTTAGGTTTGATAAAAGAGAATGAGGGGGTCGCCTCGCAGGTTCTATTGAATTTAGGCCTGGATATTGAAAAGGCAAGAAATGAAGTCATGAATCTTTTGGGTTCGGCTACTCCGGGATTCGGAGCGCAGGCAACTAAATCATCAAAAACCCCGGCATTGGATGCGTTCGGAAGAGATTTGACTGCTTTAGCCAAAGAAAATAAATTAGATCCCGTAATAAACAGGAAAGCCGAGATTGAAAGGGTCATTCAGATATTAAGTAGAAGGACCAAAAATAATCCTGTTCTGTTGGGTGAAGCTGGCGTAGGAAAGACTGCTATCGTCGAAGGACTTGCGCAGGCTATCATAGCAGGAAATGTCCCGGAAGTTTTGAGAGGTAAACGCATAGTCATTTTGGATTTGGCGTTGATGATCGCTGGAACAAAATATCGCGGTCAGTTTGAAGAAAGAATCAAGGCCGTGATGGATGAGATCAGGCGCTCGACAAACGTGATAATCTTTATTGATGAGTTGCATACCTTGGTCGGTGCCGGGGCAGCCGAAGGCGCCATAGATGCTTCTAATATTTTAAAGCCAGCCTTATCCAGAGGCGAAATTCAATGTATCGGCGCAACTACTTTGAATGAATACCGAAAGCACATAGAAAAAGATGCTGCCCTAGAAAGAAGATTCCAGACGATAATGGTCGAGCCTCCGTCAGTTGATGAAACTATTGAGATATTGAAGGGCTTAAGGGATAGATATGAGAGCCATCATCGCGTCACTTTTACTGATCAAGCATTAATTGCTGCTGCCAGGCTTTCCGACAGGTATGTTACGGGTAGATTTCTGCCCGATAAGGCTATAGATATTATTGACGAAGCAGGCTCTAGGGCAAGATTATCTTCAATGACAGCTCCCGATGAAATAAAACAGCTTGAAATCAATATGGAAGAGCTGCGTAAGGAAAAAGAGGCTTTTATCAAGAGTCAGGATTTTGAAAAAGCAGCTAAGCTTCGCGACCAGGAGAGAAATGCGCGCACAGCACTTGAGACAGCAAAAACAGAATGGGAGAAAAAGCGAGATGAGATACGTCCGAAGTTAGGCGAAGAAGAGATTGCTAGCATAGTTTCACAATGGACTGGAATCCCGCTTTTTAGATTGGAAGAGCAGGAAAGCGAAAAATTGATGAAGATGAAGGAAGAGATCCATAGGCGGGTTATCGGTCAGGATGAAGCGATCGCAGCGATCGTGTCCGCTGTCCGGCGTTCGCGTGCCGGTATTAAAGATCCTCGGCGTCCGATAGGCTCCTTTATATTTTTAGGGCCAACCGGCGTAGGAAAGACTCTTTTAGCCCGAGCTTTGGCAGAATTTATGTTCGGTGATGAAAATGCCCTAATCCAGTTGGATATGTCGGAGTATATGGAAAAGTTTAATGTATCTCGCCTTATCGGTGCTCCGCCAGGATACGTCGGATACGAAGAGGGCGGGCAATTGACCGAAAGAGTAAGGCGCAGGCCGTATTCTGTAATACTCCTTGATGAAATAGAAAAGGCCCATCCGGATGTCTTTAACATTTTGCTTCAGGTATTTGAGGATGGCCGGCTTACTGACAGTTTCGGTAGAAAAGTAGACTTTAGAAATACTATCGTTATCATGACTTCTAACGTCGGGGCCGACATTTTGCGTAAGCAGGGTTCGCTTGGATTTAAAGCCCAGACCGATGAGATAAGCTACCAGGATATGAAAGTGAAGCTTTTAGATGAAGTCAAGAGGACATTCAAGCCGGAATTTTTAAACCGTATCGATGATATTATCGTTTTTAGGTCGCTTACCAAAGATGACCTTGCGCGGATTGTCGATATCGAAGTCGGCGAAGTCGCAGAGCGCTTAAAAGAACAAAAGATAACTATTAATTTGACTCAAGAGGCCAAAGATTTATTGATGGAAAAAGGTTTTGATCCTGTTTTTGGCGCTCGTCCTTTAAAAAGAACCATCCAGCGATTCATAGAGGATCCTCTTTCCGAAGAAATAATCTCCGGCAGATTCAAAGAAGGAGCTCAGATTACTATTAAGAAGAAGAACGACACTCTAATTTTTGAATAATGAAGAAATTAGCATCGATTTTGGTTTTAGTATCTTTAATCTTAATAAGCCAGCCGTTATTTGCTGAAAATATCTATAATTTTAAAGGCGACCTTGACTTCTTAAAGCATATCTTCAGCCTGGAGATGAATTTTAAAGAAAAAAGCATACTAAAAACCAACGTGAGTTTTGATGACGATAAATTGTTTATCGAAGCAAAAATCCAGAATTTTAAATTTAATGGCCATATTTTCTCAACTGAGATATCTGGTCAGGGCGGCTTCGTAGAGCAGGATGGTGTCAGGGTTTTAAAATGCGATCTTGAATCGAAGTATTCTTTGATGGATTACAAGCCATTCGATAATTTTCTGGCTAATTTCACCTTAACAAAGGATTCCCTATCTATTTCAAAGTTATCATGGGGAAATTCTAATATTATTGGCGAGATAAGTCTTGTTGGGTCTAAAGAAATTAACTTATATGCGGAAATTAAAGATGCCGACATCAATCAACTAACTGCTCTTTTAGGGCTAAAACAGGAAGATTTAGCCTTGTCTGGGACAGCTGATGGTTTCTTAAGATTTAAGGGGCCGGCAGCAAATTTACGAATAAACGGTCAACTAAGGGCTAAAGACGGCATAGCGCAAGGCATTTCCTATCGTGAGATTACAGTTGGCCTCGAAGGAATATACCCTATTGTCAATCTTCATGATTGCGAGATTATAGAGCAGGATGGTACAGTTTATGCTTTTGACGGGAAGCTTAATCTGAACGAAGTCAATAATTTGTATTCCAGCGAAAATAGTTTCAGTTTCTTTCCTTTAACTAATTCCGATGATTTAAGCTTGCGTAAGTGGACAATCCGTCGAGAAAAAGAGCGGGGTAATTTAGAACTTGAGAAAAGTTTTAAATCCGGACGGCCGGAGAACTTGCGTCTGAAGGATGATTCAAGTTTTGATATGCTGGGTGTTGAACAAACGCTCAAATTTTAGAATATGACTAAAGTAAAATCAATTTTTGTATGCCAGAATTGCGGGACGCAATCCCCTAAATGGATGGGTAAATGCGCCAATTGCGGAAGTTGGAATTCTTATGTTGAGGAAGCCTTTGTACCCGAGGCAACAACTGCCAGGGCTGAATTTTCCTCTAAAGAGAATCCGGTTTTACTATCGGAGATCGAAGCGAAGGAAGAGTCCCGGATTAAAACATCGATTGAGGAATTTGATCGGGTTTTGGGCGGAGGCATAGTTCCTGGTTCGGTTGTGTTAGTCGGGGGCGACCCGGGAATTGGAAAGTCCACTATTTCTTTGCAGATATCCTGTCTTTTGAGTCAGGCTGGCCATAGAGTCCTTTACATAAGTGGGGAAGAATCGGTCAAACAGACAAAGCTGCGGGCAAATCGTCTCCAAACCAAGAGTAATGAAAATTTATATATTGTTAACCAGATAGATTTAAATCTGATTACGGAATACATAAAGCAGCTATCGCCAGAAGTGGTAATTATAGATTCAATACAGGTGGTTTATCTTTCGGATATCTCTTCAAGCCCGGGAAGTGTTGGCCAGGTCAGGGAATGCGCAGCTATTTTGACACAGTTGGCAAAATCGATGGGAATTGCTATGTTTATCATCGGCCATGTGACCAAAGAAGGTTCGCTTGCCGGCCCGAAAGTTCTCGAGCATATCGTCGATACCGTGCTTTATTTCGAGGGCGAACGCTACTCCGTTTACAGAATACTTAGGGCAGTAAAAAACCGGTTTGGCTCTACCAATGAAATAGGCGTCTTTGAGATGGCGCAGAGCGGATTATTGGAAGTCAAAAACCCGTCGGAGATATTTCTTTCTGAGAGGGTAAAGCAGACATCGGGATCAGCAGTCGTTGCGGTATTAGAGGGAAGTAGGCCTATTTTGGTGGAAATCCAGGCGCTGGTCAGCAAGGCCAGTTTTGGTTTTGCCAAAAGAAGGACGCAAGGAATAGATTACAATAGGGTATCTTTGTTGGTTGCTGTTTTAGAAAAAAGGCTCAAGATGGATTTATCCGATAAAGATATATTTGTTAATGTTGCCGGTGGTGTAAAAGTTGAAGATCCAGCTGCCGATTTGGCGGTAATTATTGCAATCGCCTCGGCACTTAAAGATAGAGTTATCCCTGCAGAAACGGTTTTAATCGGAGAGGTTGGGCTGGCGGCAGAGGTGAGAAGCGTCAGCCAAATCGACGCCAGGATAAACGAAGTCCAGAAACTTGGGTTTAAGAGATGCTTCGTTCCCAAGAATAATTTAAAGAATAAGAAGGCTTTCGAGGATTCTAAAATTGAGATCGTTCCGGTTTATTCTGCTGGGGAAGTATTAGAATTATTATAATTTTATAATGGTTTTATTTTAAAGGAAGGTGGGTTAGATGACGTTACATGTTATCCGTATTTTTTTCATATTTGTAAGTATCATCGTAGGTTTTCAAATCGGCGGGATTAGGAATTATCCTTTGCAGGGGGCAGGTATAGGATTGATAGCAATGCTTGCGCTAATTGCCTTGGAATCCCGCATAAGGCAGGTATCGGTAAGAGGCTTGTCCAGTTTGGTCTTCGGTTTGATTTTCGGTTTGATAATGGCAAAGGTCATGGGGGATATTATCACCTTGCTTCCTTTGGATGCCGTGGTTGTATACATTACTAGGGTAGTTTTGACTGTATTTTTCTGCTACATAGGTTCGGTCATGGCGCTGCGCGGCAGAGATGAATTTAATATCATTATACCCTACGTAAAATTTAGAAGGCAGGACCAGAGAGAAGACAGGATCCTTTTGGATACCAGCGCTATTATCGACGGAAGAATAGTCGATGTCTACAAAGCCAAATTCTTAGAGTCACGTTTAATTGTTCCGCGATTTGTCTTGGCCGAATTGCAGCAGGTTGCTGATTCTTCAGATCCGATTAAAAGGCAGCGGGGAAGACGCGGGCTTGAAATGCTGCAGACGCTGCAAAAAGAATCTGGTATCGACGTAAAAATACATGAAGAGGACATATCTTCAAAGCCTGGAGATACAGATACAAAATTAGTCAATCTGGCAAAAATCTTAGAAGCGAAAGTTGTGACTACCGATTTTAATCTGAACCGCGTGGCTGGTCTTCAGGGAGTTACGGTTTTAAACGTCAACGAATTGGCAAATGCCTTAAAACCGATTGTTTTTCCCGGCGAGAACATGCAGGTAAGATTAATCAAGGAAGGCAAAGAATACAATCAGGCCGTCGGATATCTAGACGACGGAACGATGATTGTAGTTGAAGATGCAAAAAGATTGGTAGGCCAGATGGTCAAGGTGAACGTCACTTCGGTTTTGCAGACTCAGGCCGGAAGAATGATCTTTACGAAGCTAGAAAGCAAATGAAGATAGTTGCTGTAGTTCCTGCGGCGGGAAAAGGAGTCCGGCTAAAACAGAGGGTTCCAAAGCCGTTAGTTTTATTGGATAACTATTCGATTCTGGTTCATACGCTAAGGGCTCTATCTCGCAGCGGATTAATTGAAAATATAGTTTTAGTCGTAGATAAGAATTATTTAAACAGATTTAAGGCTCAAGTCAAAAGATTTAATCTGAAAAAGATTAAGAAAATAGTTGCCGGTGGGCAGCATAGGTTTGATTCGGTGCGAAATGGTATCTTGTCAGCGGATAGTGATGCGGATTTGATACTTATTCACGACGGAGTGCGTCCGTTTATCTCGCAGAAGATTATAAAAGATTCAATTTGCGCAGCCAAAAAAATCGGCGCTTCGGTTGTGGCTGTTCCGGTGAAATCAACGATAAAAGAAATAAATCCGTCCAGTCTTTTAGTTAAAAGGACGTTAGATAGAAATGTATTATGGGAGATACAAACTCCTCAGGTTTTTAAGAAAGACATAATCTTAAAAGCGTATAAAAGTAATAAATATAGATTAGCTTTCGACGATACTTCTTTAATTGAGAAAATTGGCAAAAATGTAAGAATTGTTCCTGGGAGCTACGAGAATATTAAAATTACCACACCCGAGGATCTTTTATTTGCCAAAGCTTTGTTAAAAAAGAAGGTTTAGCTATGCAATATAAAGTTGGCATGGGCTACGATATCCATCGGTTGGTTGAAAATCGAAAATTGAAGCTTGGCGGGATTGAAATACCTTACCTCAAAGGGCTCCTGGGCCATTCCGACGGAGATTCGGTTTTGCACGCGATTTGTGATGCGATATTGGGAGCCATGGCGAAGGGCGATATCGGAGAACATTTCCCAGTTTCAGATGCCCGTTACGATAATATCTCAAGCCTAGAATTATTAAAGAAGGTTGATGAACTAATAAAACAAAATAACTATCAAATTGAAAATATTGATATTGCGGTTATCGCCGAAGAGCCAATTTTAGGCCCTTTTAAAAAACAGATGGTAAAAAAGATTGCCGAGACATTAAAAATAGAGGAAGAAAAAGTCAATATCAAAGCCACGACTAATGAAAAGCTAGATGCTATCGGCAACTGTGAAGCTATCGCCGCTTACGCCGTAGTTTTATTAAGTAAGGTATAATTTCTAAGAGAGGTGAATTTTAATGATTATTTTATTGTCTATTATTCTTATCATCGCGTTTTATGCTTTGATTGTGTCGATAGTTTTTCGTAGCGAGATAAAATCAGCCATTGAGAGAGATCCTGCTGCTAAATCAGCAATTGAGATAGTACTACTTTATTCAGGCTTCCATGCCCTAGTTTTCTATAAGGTCTCGCATGCGCTTTGGCTGGTTAAGATTCCCATATTGCCGCGGCTTATTTCACAAGTTGGTAAATTCTTAACCGGGATTGAAATCCATCCCGGTGCAAAAATAGGAAAAGGCCTATTTATTGACCATGGCCTGGGAGTTGTAATCGGAGAAACCTCAATTTTAGGAGATAATATAACCTTGTATCAGGGAGTCACGCTTGGGGGAACCGGCAAGGAAAAGGGCAAGCGTCACCCTACTATCGGGAATAATGTCGTTGTGGGAGCCGGCGCAAAGATTTTGGGTAATATCGAAGTTGGTGATAATTCCTATGTTGGCGCAAATGCCGTGGTGATCAAAAATGTGCCGCCGAATTCTACGGTTGTGGGCGTGCCCGGCAGGATTACAAAACAGGATGGCAAAAAGATGGATGTTGACTTAGACCATATCCATATTCTTGATCCGATTATGCAACAAATCGATGATTTGCAGAAACAGATTAATGATTTGAAGAAATAGGCATCAAATAATTCTTTTAATATACATTTCTTATGTCAGTCCAAATATATAATACTTTAACCAAAAAGAAGAAAGAACTCGCCAAGGGCACTATCAAGATGTACACTTGCGGTGTCACGGTTTATGATGTCTGTCACATTGGCCATGCCAGAAGCCTTTACATATTCGATGTGATTGTCCGCTATCTTAAATACCGCGGATACAAAGTCAAGTTTGTGCGCAATATCACCGATATAGACGATAAAATCATCAATAAAGCCAAAGAATTAAACCTATCGGCTAAGGAAGTCGCGGAAAAGTATACCAAAGGCTATTACGAAGACTTGAAATCCTTAAGTATAGGCAAGGCTGATTTTGAGCCAAAAGCAACGGAAAATATCTCGGATATGATTAAACATATCCAGGGCTTGATTAAAGAAGGCTATGCTTATGTTCTTGATGGCGATGTCTATTTTAGCGTAAGAAAATTTAAAGACTACGGTAAGTTATCCGGCCAGAACTTAGAGCAGATAATGGCAGGGGCAAGAATCGAAAAGGACGATAGAAAGCAAGACCCCTTAGATTTTGCTCTTTGGAAGAAATCAAAAGAAGGCGAGCCATCGTGGAAAAGCCCATGGGGCGATGGTCGTCCAGGTTGGCATATTGAATGTTCGGTAATGAGCCTAAAATATCTAAAGACCAAAACTTTGGATATTCATGCCGGAGGATTGGATTTAGTTTTTCCGCACCATGAAAATGAAATTGCCCAGGCTGAAGCTCTGACTGGAAAACCCTTTGCCAAACACTGGATTCATCATGGCCTTTTAACCATAAACGGCCAGAAAATGGCTAAGTCGCTGGGGAATTTTGTGACGATACAGGATTTCATAAATAATCACAAGGATGTCGATTTCTTGAAACTATTCTTTTTATCTACACATTATTCCAATCCTGTAGATTATAATCTAGAAAAAATCGAAGAAGCAAAAAAACATAAGAAATCTTTTGATGAATTCTTTGACAAGGTAAATAATTGGGGATTAATAGGTAGAAGCACAGAAACAGCGCCAAAAGATATAAAAGAGATAGGAAATATTTCTCTGAAATTTCAAGAAGCCATGGAGGATAATTTCAATACTCCGCAAGCTTTGGCTTGTTTATTTTCATTGGTAGATTTAGGTTCAAAGTTTATTTCTCAAGATAAAAAAGAAGGTTTTTTGAAAATAAAAGCAGAACTAGAGAAGTTTTTCTTTGTATTTGGTCTTAAGATTAAACCTAAGGAAAAGATTAATTCTAAGATAGTTCAGCTGACGAAAGAAAGAGATGAGGCTAAGAAAAACAGAAGATTTGAAGAGGCAGATTCTAAGCGCAAAGAAATAGAGAAAATTGGATATGCAGTAATTGATACGGCAAACAGTGTAACTTTGAAAAGGTTATGAAAGGAAAATTTATTACATTTGAAGGCTCCGAAGGCTCGGGCAAGAGCACACATGCAAAGCTCTTAAAGGATTATCTAAAGAAAAAGGGTTTTTCCGTCGAGCTTATCCGAGAGCCGGGCGGCACAAGGATCAGCGAAAAGATTAGAAATATCATTCTGGATCCTAAAAACAAAGCCATGACTGATATCTGCGAGACTCTACTTTATATGGCAGCCAGAGTTCAGATCGTAAAAGAGGTCATAAAACCTGCTTTAGACAAAGGAAAGATTGTTATCTGTGATCGCTTCCTGGATTCCACCATCGTCTATCAAGGTTACGGCGGCGGTATAGATTTGGATTTGATTAAAAAGCTAGGAAATCTTGCCACTTTAGGTATCAAACCGGATTTGACATTCCTTCTCGACATTGAAACCAAAGAAGGCTTACGGCGCGCCGGCAAGATTAAAGACCGCATTGAATTGAAATCATTGAATTATCATAAGCGCGTAAGAAAAGGTTATTTAGCGCTGGCCAAAAAAGAGCCGGCGCGCATAAAAGTCGTTTGTGTAGAAAACCATAATAAGAATAGAAACCAGGAGATTATCCGTAAATACGCGGATAGACTGTTATGTCGCTAGAAAATATCATCGGCCAGGATAAAGTAATCAATTTCTTGAAGAGCTCGATAAAGAATGAAATGCTGGCCAGTTCCTATTTATTTATCGGCCCGGAAGGTGTAGGCAAGACCCTTCTTGCCAAGGAATTCGCCAAGCTATTAAACTGTGAGAAGAATAATCTAGATGCTTGCGATGTTTGCTCGTCATGCATAAAGATAAATAAGAATATCCATCCTGACATCCATTTAATCGTGCGCGATGGCTCAGATATCAAGATTGATAATATCCGCCAGCTGGAAAATGATATTAATCTGAGGCCTTTTGAGGCGAGAAAAAAGGTATTTATTATCCAGGATGCACATTTTATGAATGCCGAAGCAGCCAATGCCTTGCTAAAAACCTTGGAAGAGCCGCCCAGAGATAGCATCATCATATTAACCACAAGCCATTTGCATAAGATTTTTTCGACGATAGCTTCCCGCTGCCGCAAGATATTCTTCTCAAGCATAGATATAGAAAAATTGAGTTCAATTTTAGAAAAAGATTTTCATGTGGATAAAACGAGTAGTCATTACCTATCGTATTTTACCGAAGGCAGATTAGGCAAGGCGATAAGTCTAAAAGATAAGAATATCCTAAGCGAAAAAAACGCAATCATTAATGATTTTATCAATGCGGATAATTTCAAGCAGGCACAATTCGATTTGGATACTAAAAATAAAGAGGACATTAAATATAATCTGGATATATTAATGAGTTGGTTCAGGGATATATTGCTTCTTAAATGCGGTTTTACAGCGGAAAATCTGATTAATAGCGACCGAAAAAGAGAGCTAGAGAATCTAAAGAACGAATACAAAACGGAAGATTTATTGAAGATAATGCATCGTATACTGGATACTTATTCGATGCTAGACTATAACATCAATCCAAAGTTTTCTTTGGAGTTCTTGAGGGTGAAGACATGGCAAAATTACAGGTAAGATTAAGAGAATCAGGTGCGGTTTTTTATTATGAGTCAGGCGAATTAACGCCTAAGCCAGGCGATTATGTAATAGTTGAAGCTGAGCGCGGTTTGGATTATGGGCAAATCGTAGTCGAGGCTGATGTTTCGGCGGAAGAAGTAAAAGATGAGCCGGTAAGAAAAATTGTCCGTATCGCTACGACAAATGACTTAAAGCAAATTGAAGACAATAAAAATAAGATAAAAGAAGTAATGCAGACCTGCTCCAAGAAAATAGAGGAGCATAAGCTGGATATGAAATTAGTCGATGCCGAATATTCTTTCGACCGCAGCAAGATAATCTTCTATTTTACGGCTCAGGGCAGAATTGATTTTAGGGAATTAGTAAAAGACCTGGCAAAGATTTTTAAAGCCAGAATTGAATTGAGGCAAATCGGAGTGCGCGATGAAGCCAAATTCTTCGGCGGTTTCGGAAGCTGCGGAAGAGAGCTTTGTTGTAAGAAATACCTAAAGAATTTTGAGCCAGTAACTATCAAGATGGCAAAACAGCAGGGACTGCCTCTTAACCCTCCAAAATTATCCGGAGTTTGCGGAAGGTTGATGTGCTGCCTGTCTTACGAATACAAGATTTATAAAGAGTTGTCTAAGGATCTTCCTAAAGAGGGAGATAAGATAAATACTCCTGAGGGCAAGGGCAAGGTAATCAGCGTCGATGTATTGAAGCGCTCAGTGGTAGTAGAAGTCGGTACTGAAGGAAAACAGATCTCAATATCTTATAAATAGATTATCATGAATAATAAGTTTTATATCACAACTCCATTATATTATGTTAATGCTGCCCCGCATATAGGGCATTCTTATACCTGCATTGCTGCGGATTGCCTGTCCAGGTATTATCGCAACTTGGGACACAAGGTCCATTTCTTGACCGGGACAGACGAGCACGGCCAAAAGATCCAGCGCGCAGCCGAGGCGCAAGGATTAGAACCAAAAGTTTTCGCCGATAAAGCAGTTTCAGTTTTTAAGGGACTCTGGGAAACATTAAATATTTCTTACGATGATTTTATCCGTACTACCGAAAGCCGCCATGAGAAGGCAGTCCAGAAGGTCCTGGAGATTTTATATAAAAAGGGGGAACTTTACGAACACGTTTACCAGGGTTGGTATTGCACGCCTTGCGAGACATTTTGGAGCGAATCACAGATCCAGGCAGGAAATTGCCCTGACTGCAAAAGGCCAGTTGAGAAAATCGAAGAGAAAAATTATTTTTTCAAGTTATCCAAATATCAAGATTGGCTAATTGATCATATCAAAAGCCATCAGGACTTCATCTTCCCCCCAAGCCGCAGGGAAGAGGTTTTAAGATTCCTAGAATTAAATAAATTATCCGATTTATGCATTTCCCGCCCCAAAGAACGCTTAAGTTGGGGCATACCGCTTCCATTTAGCCCGAATCATGTAACCTATGTCTGGTTCGATGCGCTTATAAATTACATCAGCGCCGTAGGAAGTTTTGACAAAAATGATAAATACCAGTCAGAATGGTGGCCGGCGGACTTACATCTAATCGGTAAGGATATTTTGCGTCAACATGCCGTTTACTGGCCGATAATGCTAAAAGCCCTTGATATCCAGCCTCCCAAAACTATTTTTGCCCATGGCTGGTGGATGATTGATTCAAGTAAGATGTCCAAATCCCGTGGCAATGTAGTTAATCCGATTGAGATGGTGGATAAATTTGGCGTTGATGTTTACAGGTATTTTCTTCTAAGAGACGTTCCTTTTGGAATGGATGGAAATTTCTCGGAAGACGCCATAATAAAGAGGCAAAATGGCGATTTGGCTAATGATCTAGGCAACCTTGTTTACCGGACCTTGACGATGATTGAGAAATATTTCCAGGGAGAAATTACCAATGTGGAAATAAATCTTAAGAATAAACAGGCCAAGGAAATTGAAGAGAAGATAAACGCCCTTGATTCCATGATAAAAACTAATATGGGTGAAAAAGATTATAACTTTAGCTTGGCGCTTGAACCGATATGGGAACTAATCAATTTGGCCAATAAATATATTGAAGATACCAAGCCCTGGAATTTAGCCAAAGAAAATAAAACTGGTGAATTGAAAGAATTTATTGCTGTGTTAGTTAAGGTTATACGTAAGACAGCTGATGCGATTTATCCTTTTATGCCTTTTACTTCTGAAGCTATTAAGCAGCAGGTCGGGAAAGATAATATTTCTAAAGGCAAACCATTATTCCCTAGAATAGAGTAATCCTTTCTTATGCGCTCTCAGGTTTCAATAGTAAAATGCAATAATTACCAGCGTCGAGAAATAGAGGATGCCGTCAGGCGATCGGTAGAGCTGCTTGGCGGGATATCTGCCTTCGTGAAGTCTTCAGATAGGGTATTGATAAAGCCTAATTTGTTGTCTGCAAGTACTCCCGATTCAGGCATAGATACTCATCCCGAATTTGTAAGGGCTGTAATAAGATTAGTAAAACAAACTGGAGCGCGGATTGTCCTGGGTGATAGCCCGAGTGTATGGGGAGAAATCGAAGAAGTTGACAATGTTTACGAAAAATCCGGGATGAAACAGCTAGCTCTTGAAGAGGCGGTAGAATTAGTTAAATTCCGCCAGATTAAAATCAAATCAGGTTATCCCATAGCCAGTATTGTTGATGAATGCGATTGCATAATTTCTCTGCCAAAATTTAAAACTCATGATTTGATGACTATGACCGGGGCAGTGAAAAATCTTTTTGGCTTTATACCTGGTCTATATAAGGTCGAGTTACATAAAAAGGCTTTGGCTTCTTGGGAGATGGCCAAGGTTTTGGCTGATATCTATTCAATAGTCAAACCAAAGCTTTCTATTGTTGATGGCATTATAGCTATGGAAGGCGATGGCCCAGCAAGTGGAGGAATTCTGCGTAATCTGGGATTGATTTTAGCAAGTTGCGATGCCGTAGCCCTGGATAGCACTATGGCAACAATCATGGGCTTGAAGCCTTCAGATATCCTTAGCACAAAAGAAGCAGCCGATAGAGGCCTAGGAAATGCTGAATTAAAAAATATAGATATTGTAGGTGCGGATTTAAGAGATATTATCGTATCTGATTACAAATTGCCCCAAACTTCGATAGTCAACAGATTGCCTAAGCCGTTTCTTAATGTTGGGAAGAACTTGCTGCATTTTAGGCCGAGCATCAATAGAAACAAGTGTACTGTTTGTGGTTTGTGCCTTAAGGCCTGTCCGGTATCGGCGATTAGTATCGAGAAAAAACAAACTAAAATTGATAATAAAAAATGTGTCTTGTGCCTGTGCTGTAAAGAGGTGTGTCCTCAAGGCGCAATTTCTGTTAAGAAAAGTCTAATAGCCAAAATGGCGGGATTATAAAATGCCAATACCGACAATAGAATTTAAAAATAATAGTATCAAGATTATCGACCAAACGAAATTACCGACGAGATATAACTTCATTTATTGCAAAAATATTCAGGCTCTGTGGAAGGCGATTAGAACTATGCAGGTTAGGGGCGCTCCTGCTTTGGGCGTTGCAGCAGCGTTCGGGGCGTATCTTGGGATTAAGGATTTTAAAGGCAATAATAATCAGTTTCTTAAGAAAGTGAAAAGCGTAATCAAATATTTAGGTTCATCTCGTCCGACAGCGATAAATCTATTTTGGGCTTTGGAACGGATACAAAAACTAGCTATCAAGAATAAAAATAAGCCGATTAAAGAAATTAAAGCTTTGATATTAAAAGAGGCCAAAAAAGTCTTTGAAGAAGACAGGGTTATCTCGCGTAAGATGGGGGAATATGGCCAGCCGCTTATTAAAAATAACGATAGGATTCTTACCATATGCAATGCCGGAGCTTTGGCGACAGCAGATTACGGCACCGCACTAGCTTTATTTTATAAGGCAAAAGAAAAGGGAAAGCACATCAAGGTTTTTGCCTGCGAGACCAGGCCGCTTTTGCAAGGCGCTCGGCTTACTACCTGGGAATTGAAGAAGCATAAAATTGATACGACTTTGATCTGTGACAATATGGCGGCAAGTCTGATGGCTAAGGGCAAGATTGATAAGGTGATTACCGGAGCAGACAGGATCGCTTCAAACGGAGATGCAGCAAATAAAATCGGGACATACAGTTTGGCCGTGTTGGCTAAATACCACAAAATCCCATTTTATATTGTCGCTCCAATTTCTAGCTTTGATTTGAAATTAAAAACAGGTAAAGGCATACCTATTGAGCAAAGAAATCCAAATGAGGTAACAATAATAAATAATAAACGTATTGCGGCCAAAAACATTAAAGTTTATAACCCAGCTTTTGATGTCACACCGCATGAATTGATAACGGCTATCGTTACTGAAAACGGCATCATTAGGCCGCCATTTAGCAGGAATATTCAGAAAGTACTTTAAAATGACAAAGAGATCGGCATTATCAAAAATAGGCGAGTTCGGGTTTATCAATGTGATTAAGAAAATGGTAAAAACGGATGGTTCTGTTTTAAGAGGCATTGGAGACGATGCGGCGGTCTTACGTTTTGATAAAGATAAATATCTATTATTGACCGTAGATATGCTGATTGAAGGAGCGCATTTTAGACGGAATATGAATCCATATGATATCGGCCATAAAGCCCTGTCTTGTAGCATCAGTGACATCGCTGCAATGGGAGGTTTGCCTAAGTATGCAGTTATGTCAGTGGGGTTGCCAAAAGATTTAAACATATCTTATGCAAAAAGCTTATACAAAGGGATTATCGATACCGCCAATAAATACAAGATAAATCTCGTCGGAGGAGATACTAATCGTTCCGATAAAATTATTATCGATATTGCCCTGGTTGGAGAAGTTGAAAAGAACAAATTAGTGTTAAGAAGCAAGGCGAAAGTAGGAGATTTAATCTTTGTCACTGGTTTTCTAGGCGGATCTTTCAAGTCAGGTAAACACCTGAGATTTATACCCAGGCTCAATGAGGCCAGACTCTTGGTTGATAATTACCGGATTAATTCCATGGTTGATATATCTGACGGCTTGGTCCAGGATCTAAGCCACATTTTGGAAGAAAGTAGAGTTGGGGCGACTATCTTTGCCCAGGCCATTCCTATCGATAGAACAGCAGATTTAAAATCAGCTCTTTATGACGGCGAAGATTTTGAATTATTATTTACTATATCGAAAAAAGAGTCCCGAAAACTTATAAAAGATGCGCTTGAGAATAATTTTAGTTTTTCTATCAGACCGATCGGTATGATAACCGATAGAAAAAAGGGTTTTTCAATTGTATATGGATCGGGCAGAGAAAGAAAGTTGACCGTTAAAGGGTTTAGGCATTTTTAATGCAGATTATAACTAATAGTTCGCAAGAAACAATAGTGCTAGGTAAGATTATATCCCGATTGCTAAAAAAGGGAGATGTCCTGGCTTTATTTGGCAATCTGGGTTCAGGTAAGACTACTTTAGTCAAAGGAATCGCTAAAGGATTGAAAGTAAAGCATCAGATAGTTAATAGCCCGTCCTTTGTTTTGCTAAAAGAATACAAAGGCAAGCTTCCGGTTTACCATTTTGATTTCTATCGTATAAGAAAAGGCGATGAGGCTTATAGTGTCGGACTGGAAGAATTCTTATTCGATAAAGGAATTTGCGTTATTGAATGGGCAGACAGAATAAAAAAGTTCTTACCCAGGGATTATCTGGGCATAGAACTTAAATTTAAAGATGAAAATCAAAGAAAAATCATTATCAATGGCTATGGCAGCCGGTATAAAGAACTGGTTAAGAAATATGCGAATACTCGGGTTTGATACATCTAGTAATAATCTGTCTTTAGCTATTCTGAACAATAATAAGATAGCGGAAGAGAATATTCATTCTGAGAGAAGGCTATCTTCTTTAATCATTCCTTCTATAGCAAAAATATTAAAGAAAACAAAGTTATCTTTAGATACTTTAGATGGTTTTGCGGTGGGATTAGGGCCAGGTTCTTTTACGGGCTTGAGAGTCGGCATCTCGACGGTAAAAGGCCTGGCAATGGTTTGTAAAAAGCCGATTATTGGAATTTCAACTCTTGATATCCTAGCGGCAAATATTCCTATTAAAAATATGCAAATCTGCACTATAATAGATGCAAAAAGGAATAATGTTTATTACTGTTTGTATAAGAACAATAGTCGCTTAAGAAAACTAGCTAGCTACGGCTTGATCGATATCAACCAATTGATTAAAAAAATAAAAGAAGATACGATCTTTACCGGAGATGGATTAAGCATTTTTGAGCAGCTGATAAAAGATACATTGGGGAAAAGAGCGTTTATGGCAGAAAGACAAGATTGGGTTCCCAGCGCAAAAAATCTGGTTATATTGGCTAAGGAAAGATTTGAATCAAGAAAATTTGATGACCCTGATAAACTAGCCCCATTATATTTATATCCAAAAGAATGCCAAATAAAAGGATTCAAAAATGCAAAATAAAGGTTTATTCAGGCCGACTTGGGTAGAGATTGATTTAGCCGCGCTTGAACATAATTTTAAACAAATTAAGAAGCTAGTCGGAAACAAGGCTAAGGTTTTGTGCGTTGTAAAGGCCGATGCTTATGGGCACGGGATGGTTGAGGTTTCTAAAAAACTGGTAAAATGCGGAGCCGATTATTTTGGCGTTGCAAGTATAGATGAGGCAATAAAATTAAGAAAATCGGGTATCAAGCTCCCGATTTTGATATTGGAATTAATTCCTGATGAACATGCCGGAAGTATCGTTGACTATAATCTGACCCAGGGTATCTCCACGGAGAAACTTGCTCAAAGTCTAAATAATTATGCCAGAAAAAAAGGAAAAATTGCCAAGGTTCATATTAAGATAGATACGGGTATGGGGAGACTGGGAGTTTGGCATGAGGGTGCTTTGGAACTCGTTAAAAAGATAAAGAAGCTAAAGAATATCAAAATTGAGGGTATCTATACTCATTTTCCCTGCGCAGACACAGATAGGTTTTTTACTAATCATCAGGTCCGTAATTTTGATACGTTGATAAAAAGATTAAATAAAAACAACATTGATATTCCTTTTCGTCACTGCGCAAACAGTGTTGGAGTGATCGATTATAAATGCAGCCATCTTAATTTGGTTAGGCCAGGGCTAATGCTTTACGGAATTTACCCTAAAGAAAACCTGCGCCCGAAAATAGAATTGCAACCGGTTATGAGTTTTAAAACTAAAGTTTTGTTTACAAAAAAGATTCCTCAGGGCAGGACCGTCAGCTACGGCCGGACCTACATTGCCAGAAGGCCGACCAGTATTGCAACCTTGCCTGTAGGTTACAGCGACGGATATTTAAGGGTTCTTTCTAATAAAGCAGAGGTTTTAATTAAAGGAGCCCGCCGGAAAATCGCAGGGAGAATCTGCATGGATCAATCCATGGTAGACTTAAATAATTTAAAGAATGTTAGTATTGGCGATGAAGTAGTGTTAGTGGGAAAACAAGGAAAAGAGAAAATTACCCTTGAGGAGCTAGCTTCATTAGCAGGTACGATTTCTTATGAGCTCGCCTGTTCGATTGGAAAAAATAATTCCAATCGCCTCTTTAAGAATACCTAAGAAGTCTTCTTTAAAAGAACCAACCCGATAATCAAAAATAGAACATTAGCTAGCCAGCCAGCCATAATCGGAGGAAAGATATCGCTTTTCCCCAAGGCAATACTTATGGCATTGGTCAAATAATACAAAAATCCTATGAGCATACAGACTCCGAAGGAGGCAAATGTCATACCTTTTCTTTTTTTGATCATTAAGGAAAAAGGCAGGCCAACAAAAACAATTACTAGCGAACCGAAGGGGTAGGCAAATCTTTGTTGGATATCGACATTCAGATTGCGTATTACCGATTTTGCTCCGCTGTCTGCAAGTTTGGCCTTATAATCTTCCAATTGCCGTATATTCATGTAGTCAACTTGGACTCTTTGCGTCATGAAATCAGTGGGGGTTTCGGGGATATCCATAGTTTTCTCGTCAATAAACTCAGAAGTTTCGGCTCCATTTTTATCATAAGAAAAAACCTGTATACCCGAAAAAACCCACTTTCTGTTCTTCCAGATGCCCTTCAAGGCATAGTTTTTTTCTTTCAGTTCCTGATTTTTATCCTGTTCAAGTATTGTTATGCCTTCCATAGTCAATGTCTTAGGATCGAAAGAATTGATAAAATAAAGCCTGTTTTTCTTGCCAAAGTAAGCTACGTTATTGATTTTTTCTTTTTGCGTCAACGAAGCCTTGCCTTCAATTTTTTCCATTTTTATCTTATCCGATGTCTGCATCGCTTGCGGAATGATGTTTTCGTTAACCCAGAAAATAAATATGCTCACAATGAATGCAAAGAGGACAGTTTGTTTAGTGAGTTGCCAAATATTTATACCAGCAGAACGCATGGCCACGATTTCATTATTGACGTTTAGCTTGCTGAAAGTGGCCAAAATCGCCAGTAAAATCGCAATAGGAGCGGTCTGGACAAATATTATCGGCAGGAAGGAAGCGTAGTATTCCCATATTATTAAAGGAGAAACTTTTTCCCTTAGGAATTCATCAAGGTGGCCCAAGATGTCGACCACCAAATATAAGGTTAAGAACACTAGAAGCGCGCCAAGAAAAATGGTTACTATCGATTTTAAGATATATCTGTCTAGGATACGCATAGTTTATAGTTTAAGATTAAAGCAACTGAACCAAAAATAATATTAGGAGCCCACATAGCAAGCGCCGGGGCGAGCATATTTTGTAAGCTTAAGGCTTCAAAACCTATCAAAAGAAGATAATAAGTTGCTATGATCAAAAATGCCATTACAAAGTTTGCCGATTTTGCCCGGCGATGGACTATTATCGCTAAAGGGAAACCCAGCAAGATAAATATTAGGCATGAGAAGGCCAGTGATATCTTTTTGTGATATTCTATAAGTAAAGGTGTGGCATTAATTGAGAGAGCATTCATTTTCTTTATTTCTTCTCCGAGTTCATTGAGGGTCATGTCTTTGGGTTTCTTTTTAATATCTTCGGAATCAGTCTTAGTCAGGTCCAAAGTCATAAAATATGTTTTAAAGTTTAGTTTGTAGTAGATTTCCGGATTTTTTACGTCGGCTTCATCAGACGTCCCGTCGATTAATTTTAGTTTTATTTTATTTTGTTCCGGCAAAACCACAAATTCTCCTCTTTTGGCGATAATCGTGCGGGTGGGTTTGCCTTCGCCTTGTGGCTGGTAAATTCTCACTTGGTAAAGGTTATTACCTTCAATACGGTAGATAAAGATTATCGAGCCGGAAAAAGAATCGATAAAAGTGCCAGCTTCTAGCGCTGCCGCAGGGTTTTTTAAGCCAATTTGCTTAATTGTCTTTTTGGCAGCATAATGAGAATAGGGGATGACTCTATCGTTTAGCACTAATAGAATTAAGCTAAAGATAAAACCTATGACAATCAGGGGGAAGACCAGCTTGATAATACTGATACCGCTACTTCTTATAGCGACTATTTCATTATCGGCAGACATTCTTCCGAAGGCTAAAAGCACGGCTGTTAGGCAGGCGATGGGAATAGTGTATGCCAATAAAAACGGGACAAGATACAAAAACGACTTTATAACCAAGATTAAATCCACGCCTTTATTTATTACCAGATTGACCATCTTGACCAGATTACCCAGGAGCATAATCGTAGTCAGCACTAAAAGCGAGAGGATAAAAGGACCAAAGGCTTCTTTTAGAATGTAGTTTCTTAAGACTTTCATTTTGCTTTCGCTATTGTCAGGACAGAAACCATTTTGACACCCGCCCCTTTTAAGGTTTTTGCTAATTCCGAAGCGGTTGCGCCCGTAGTGATTAAGTCATCTATGATTAAGACTTTTTTATCCACAAAAGCATATTTATTTTTTATTTTAAAGGCTCCATCAATGTTCTTCCAGCGGGCAGTTTTATCCAGAGAAATCTGTGATTTGGTATTTCGGATGCGCACGATATCCTTAGTTGATATTTCCAAAGGGAAATATTTATGCAATTGTCTGGCTAATATTTCGCATTGGTTATATTCTCTTTCCCTGAGTCTCGCGGAATTAAGCGGGACAGGCAGCATTATATCATATTCGGAAATCGGAAAATTAAAATTCACAGTAAAGTCAAAAATCATTTGCGCGAAAACCTTAGCAAGCATAGTTTTGTTGGAATATTTGAATTTATGTATAAGCTCTTTTATTATCCCTTCGAATATAAATACGCTGTATGCTTTGTCGAAATGCAGATTTTGTTTCTGGCAATCTTTACACAGATCAATGCCTGCGGTGATTTCTTCAAGATGCATTCCGCATTTCGAACAAAAGGGAGGCAGATTCTTCTCGAGAGACTGCCAGCAGCCAGGGCATAGAGAGAACTCGTAGTCCTGATCTATAATTGCAGTTTTGCAGTTAATGCAGTTATTTGGATAGACTAAATCAAGAACTGCGGTTGCAAAAGTTTTTAACATGCCACTATCTTAACATCTGCTAAAGAGATTGTCAAAATAATTGACACTTATGCTCATAAAAGGTAAAATAAATCAAATAATATGGATAAAATAAACTTAAATGACCTCAAGAAAAGCCTTCATAAATTAATCAAAGAAAAGGCATTTTTCAAGGAGAAAATAACGCTTGCTTCAGGTAAAGTTAGCGATTACTATATTGATGCACGCTTGATTACTCTTAATTCCGAAGGCTCTTATCTAGTGGCTTCGATAATTTTAGAATTACTAAAAAATGACGTTTTTCAGGCGATAGGCGGGCCGACCATCGGAGCCGATCCTATTGTCGGCGCGATAGGAGCACTTAGATACTTAGAGAAAAAACCGGTAAATACCTTCATCGTTAGAAAAAAACCCAAGGAGCACGGCAAAAGGCGTCAGATTGAAGGCCCTGAGATCAGGCCCGGATCCAAAGTCATTCTTATCGATGATGTTGCTACGACCGGAGGATCTTTGGTGGATGCTGTGATGTTGCTTGCCCAGGATAATATTGAAGTCTTAAAAGCGGTGGTTATTGTTGATCGTCAGGAAGGGGCAAAAGAAAACTTAGCGAAAGTAAATTGCCCTTTAATTTCGATATTTACAGCCAAGGATTTCTTGAGCTGATTTTTAATAACCTACAATTATATAAAATATGGGAAAGAAAATTTTAATTGTTGATGATGATGCTAATGCCTTGAAAGAGGCAGAAACTACTTTAAAAAACGCCGGCTATGAGACTATGATTTTGGGCGATCCTAAATTTATTTTTAAGATTATCAAGAGCGACCAACCGGATTTAATACTTTCGGACATCATCATGCCTTATCATGACGGTTATTCGCTGTGCCAGGAATTAAAGAAGCTATACGGAGATAAAATACCCATTATTCTTGCTACGGCAAAGTCTTATGAGCAGGAATTAATCGCCAAGGCATCTAAGGAATTCGGAGCCAATGACTTTATTATAAAGCCCTATAAAAAAGAGGAATTGCTCAAGAAGGTTGACACAGTATTAAAGAAGTCAAGTCCCTCTAAACCCGAGAAAAAATAAGCTTTGAATATGTTTAAACCATATTTTACGTACGCAAGTACGTAATTTTTTTTGATCAGTCATGAAAAGACACGACATAATTATAATAGGTGCAGGTCCCGCTGGAATGATGGCTGCTATACGAGCTGGTCAACTTAAAAAACAAGTGCTTTTGATCGAAAAGAATAATAGATTAGGCCAGAAACTCTTGATCAGCGGGAAAGGCCGCTGCAATATTACCAATATTCAAGAATTAGATGGATTCATTTCCAACTTTAGCCATACCGGAGAGTTTCTGCGCAGCGCATTTGCAAAATTCTTTAATAATGAACTGATGAAATTCTTAGAAACCAAAGGTCTAAGGCTAAAAACGGAAAGAGGGGGAAGGGTTTTTCCGAAGGACGACAGGTCTGATTCGGTTTTGAAAGTTCTGAAATCATATCTCGATGAGAATAGAACCATGATTGTTTATAATAGTCCGGTGACAGATATAAAAGTTGGTAAAAACGGAGAGTTTAGTGTAGAATTAAAAGATAAAGGGGTCTTTAAAGCTGCAAAATTGATTTTGGCGACTGGGGGATTAAGTTATCCTCTAACCGGTTCGACTGGCGACGGATTTGCTTTCGCCAGAGGTCTAGGACATAGGATAGTGGATTTGCGTCCTGGGCTCGTGCCGTTTGAGACAAAAGAGCATTGGGTTAGGGATCTCCAGGGCTTGTCATTAAAGAATGTCAGGATAGAATTCTCCAGCGGCAAAAAATCAATTGTATCCGCGATCGGAGAGATGCTGTTTACTCATTTTGGAGTTTCCGGGCCGCTAATTTTGGAGTTGAGTTCTAAAGTGGTAGATTGGTTAAATGAAACAAAAAACCCGGTAAAATTATCGATTGATATGAAGCCTGGGCTTAGCCAAGAGCAGTTGGATAGGCGCTTGATTCGCGATTTTGAGAGTCAAGGGTCAAAAATCTACAAGAATCTTTTGGCAGAATTATTGCCAGCTAAATTGATAGATGTTTTTGTTAAGGTTTCCGGGATTCCACCCAATAAAAAGGCGAATCAGTTGACCCAAGAAGATAGAAGAAGGATTCTGAGGCTTCTGAAGGATTTTTCTTTGACGATTACCAGGCCGAGGCCGATAGAAGAAGCAATTGTAACCCGGGGCGGAGTATCGACAAAAGAGATTGATCCGCGAACAATGCAATCGCGTCTTGTCAAAGGCCTTTATTTTTGCGGTGAGATTATTGATGTAGACGCGGTAAGCGGCGGTTATAATCTTCAAGCGGCATTTTCCACAGGTTTTTTGGCAGGAGAATCTGCCGGTAAGGACGGGTAGAATGAGAAAGATAATTCTAGCCAGCGCATCACCTCAAAGGAGAGCGCTTTTAAAGCAGATCGGGCTTAAGTTTAAGGTAGTAAAAAGTGGCACATGTGAAAAACGAAGAATTACCTCAACGGCTGCTAATTTAGTTATCAATAATGCTTTGGCAAAAGCTAAAGATGTCGCCAATAAACTTGATTCGGGCGTAGTCATCGGTTGTGATACTATAGTCTCGGCAGAAAATAAGATTATTGGGAAACCTAATGATTTGGCCGACGCGAAGATAATCTTAAAGTTTTTGTCGCGTCGGCCCCAATTAGTTTACACCGGGCTTGCATTAATCGATATAGATAATAAAAAGACCTTAACAGGTTTTGAGAAAACCAAAGTATATATGCATAAACTTTCCGATAAGGAAATAGATAGATATTTTAGGAAGGTTTCGCCCCTCGATAAAGCTGGGGCGTTTGATATCCAAAGATACGGCGGGCTTTTTATAAAAAGAATCGATGGCTGCTTCTATAATGTTGTGGGGTTGCCTTTGGCAAAACTTTATCAGATGCTTAAAAAATTTGGGATCCAGATTTTAGTTATCCTTCTAGCAGCGAATCTTTTTGGCTGCGCTTCGGAATATAATGTAGCTACTGGCAGGGAAGATCTCATTATGTTTGATAATGAGGCGGAAATAAAGATGGGGCAGTCGGTGGCCAGGAGTTTTGAAGAAAAATATAAACCAGTTCAAGATTACGCCTTGCAAGCCAAAGTTGATGAAATTGGCCAGAAGATAGTCGCAGTCTGCGACAGAAAAGACATAAATTATCGCTTTAAAGTTTTAGACGAGAAAGAGGTAAACGCAGTCAGTCTTCCCGGTGGGTATGTCTATTTATTTAAAGGACTTACAGATAAAGTCGATAACGATAACGAAATCGCCGGAGTCATCGCTCATGAAGTAGGCCATATCGTAGCAAAGCACATCATAAAGAAACTCCAGGCAGCTTTGGGTTATAATTTGATGAATATACTATTGATTCCCACAAGGAATGCACAGGCTATACAGGGGGCCAATGCTGCCTTTGCAGCTGTATTCTTGGCATATTCCCAGGAGGATGAGCTATTGGCCGATAAATTAGCCGTAAAATATACCAAGCTTGCAGGCTATAATCCTGAGGGCGTGCTTACTTTATTGGAAAAGTTAAAAGACGAGAAGGAAATCAGGGAATTCAGCTACTGGAGGACCCATCCGTACATTACTCAGAGAATTGCCATGGTCAGAAGTCAGCTGCGCGGAGGGATGGACTTTATAGATTATATTAATATTGAAAATAAATCCCCTTAGAAACTATTTTTCTAAGGGGATGATGGATTTCTAGCTTTTCTTTTTTACTTTTGGTTTGATATTTATTACTGTGTAGACTTTGGTTGTTCTGTAGGAGCCTTTCTTTTTAGTAAAATAGACCTCTCCATCGCAGAGCGCATAGAGAGTACCTATTCCGCCGACATTCTTACCCGGCTTCCATTTATTGCCTTCCCTAGTTAAGATAGCAGATTTTGTCACCGATTGGCCACCAGCTACCTTTAAACCTCTCGTTTCTCTATAATGTATATGAGATATTCCACCGCGTTGCGCCATTAAAACACCTCCATTAGTTAGTTTGTTTATTCTTTTTATACGGAAGTTATGCGGAAGGGGGGATTTGAACCCCCAAGCCCGAAGGGCATAAGTTCCTGAAACTTACGCGTATGCCAATTCCGCCACTTCCGCGAATTTGACAGATATAGAGTATACTTCATAAAGCCCTGTCCGTCAAACATAAATTGCTACTTCTGGGCTGAAAGTTGTAGTATAATAGGCTCATAAATAAAGGCAAATTATGGACAATTTTACCTTAGTTTTTAAGACAGTTTTGGTTTCGATGCTGGAGATTTTTATCCTGGGCGCCTGCGGATTCATCATGGTCAGAAAGAAATTCCTAGATGAGGCTGGTTTACGTTTTCTGATGAGATTGGTAGTAGAATTTATTCTACCCTTGTTTATTTTTACAAAAACCCTAAAAAGCTTTAGTTTCGTGCTTTACCCAAATTGGTGGACCTACACGGTAATTGGTTTAATCATAAATTTAGTAGGTTTTATCGTCGCTTATTTTTGGCTGGGAATTTTCAAGACCGTAACTTCAGAATCCGAGAGTCGTCAATTTATAAGCTTAGTTAGTTTTCAAAATTCTGGGTACATACCTTTAATTCTGGCAACTACCTTGCTTTCTGCGTTTGACGCCGAGCAGATGTATATCTACATTTTCTTATTGCTTTTAGGGTTTAATGTAGTGATTTGGTCTTTTGGGGTATGGTTTCTTTCGAGGCATAGCATAAAGAATTTTGAGATGGGTAGTATGTTTAGCCCGCCGGTGATAGCAACAATTTTAGCCATGGTTTTGATTGGTTTTGGTATAGATAAAATCGTTCCCAAGTTTGTATTCGAGCCGGCAGAAATGCTGGGGAATTGCCTGCTTCCCTTAGCGATGATTGTTACGGGGAGTAATCTTGCTTTGGTCTCGTTAAAAAATGTTAAGGCTAAAGCAATCGCTCATGTATCTTTTCTTAAGCTGATTTTATTGCCTATTTTAGCCTTCATCGTTTTCTTCTTTTTTAGGCCCGAATATCTGTTCGGAGTTTTTGTTATCTTGCAGGTAGCCATGCCTTCGGCCAACTCTTTATCTTTGATTACATGGCACTATAACCAGGAAGATACGATTATCAGCCATGGTATCTTCTTTACTCATCTTTTCTGTATTTTAAGCATTCCTTTATGGCTTATCGTTTACGAGATATTTGCGTTTTTTAAATAAATATGTTAAATTATGAAAGATAACGTTATCGCCAAGAATAGCTCGGCTTTCCGCGATTTTAGCATCTTGGAGTCTTTTGAATGCGGTATAGAACTGAAAGGCTCTGAGGTTAAGTCTATACGGGAAGGTAACGCAAATTTAAAGGATAGTTTTGCCCGTATTGAAGAAGAAGAGGTGTTGTTATACAACACCCATATTACTCCTTACGAAAAAGGAAGTTATTTTAATGTAGATCCTAAAAGGGTGCGCCGGCTGCTTTTACATAAAAGCGAGATTAGGCGTATTTTAAGTAGGGTGAGTCAGCGTGGGCTGACGTTAGTCCCACTTAAGTTTTATTTCAAGAAGGGTTTTGTCAAAGTTGAATTAGGATTGGTAAAAGGCAAAAAGCTTTATGATAAACGGGCGGCGATCAAAGAACGCGAATTAGATTTAGAAATGAAGCGGGAATTGCGTCGGCGCCGTTAAAAGATACTCTGTTCATTGGATAATTTGGGGGTGAAAAGGGCTCGACTTAAGTATACGCTTTAAGAGTTGCGTGTCGAGGTTGCAAGGAGGCCTCGTAAATCACCTTGCACATTATAAACGCAAACGCAGAATATGCATATGCGGGAAGCCCTGAGTTTAGCTTAAACTAAATTCAGGCCTCCGGTTGGCCTGCCTGGAGGCTAATCGGCGCGATTAAACAGGATAGTCTCGATGATTTTGTCTTTGTAGTCGGGATGAATCCCTAAAAGACTGGCTCATTTATGATTTTGTCTATCAAAGCATGATGAGCGAGATTAAATGATAGGCTACACATGTAGATACTCTTATTGGGTTATTTAAGGACGCGGGTTCGACTCCCGCCACCTCCACCAATTTATTTAAATAGGAGAAAGGCAGTTAATAATGGTACAAAAAGTCAGGGCGATACTTTTTTATATTAGCGTAATCCTATTTTTTGTATTGATACCTTCGGTATTACTCTATTCTTTTGGATATAAATTAGATATAAGCAAATTAAGAATTATTAAGACAGGTTTAATCTATGTGGAATCCGTACCAGTTGGTGCCAAAGTATACTTAAACGGAAGAAGGATTAAATACACAACTCCCGCGGCAATCGAAGAATTATTACCAGGAGTATATAAGCTTTCTTTGGCGCTGGAAGGTTATTATCCTTGGTACCAAGAAGTTTTGGTTGAGCCTGGTAAAGCGAACATCTTACAGGATATCATCCTTTTTTCTACTAAGCCGCATTTAGAAAAGATAAATATTTCTGATGTTTATGACTTTTATGTATTTCCAGCCGATAAAGACAACGCCTACTATATATCAGACAATAAAAGCACGATTGCTAAAACAAGCTTGAATCCTAAAGATAGAGAATTGAACATACTTTTTGGGAATCTTGAGCTTCCCGAGAATATTAAAGACTTGTCTCTTTCTCCGGACAAGAAAAAGATATTCTATTATTTCGGAAATAGGCTGGAAGTTTTGTATGTGCCTAGTGAGAAACCGGAACGCAATCAAATCAAAGATATCAATTTTTCCATCAATACGGAGCGTAAAATTCTAAACGCATTTTGGTATTCAGATAGCGAGCATGTCTTAATTATGACCGATAAGGATATAAAGATATATGAATTAATCAGCCAGGGTAAGAATAACATAGTTACTCTTTTGAATATAAATGACAAGCGTTCCAAGGCGTTTTACGATATTGATGATGATATCCTGTATTTTACCGATATCCAAGACGGTCCTGACGGGAAGTCTCATAAAGGCCTGTATCGTCTGGACATTAGCAAGAAATCGCTCTTTACTTTCTTTAAAGACATAGAGGGAAATATTAAATAATGAGAGAGGTATTTGATCTTCAGAAGCGCGCTTTTGAAATTATACCCGCCTTTATATCTTGGTCGATTTTATTGATTTTTATTTCTTTCGCTTTCTTGAGGCCCAAGGCTTACGCATTGATAATCATCATCTTCGATATATATTGGGTAATCAGGCTTTGTTATTTGACCTCACTTTTGACCATGGCACACCATCGTTTAAATCAGGAAAAGAATAAGAACTGGCTGTCGTTATCTGCAAGATTATCCAATCCCCAAATTAAGAAAATTTACCAAGCAATAATATTCCCAGTATATAGAGAAGGATTGGACATACTTATCCCTTCATTGGAAGCAATAAATAACGCTAATTATCCCAAAGAGAAGGTTATTGTAGTTATGGCCTTTGAGGATAGAATCAAGGATTCGAGAGAAAAAGCAAGGGAACTGGAGTTACGCTACAAGAATTCTTTCTTTCTATTTTTGTCTACCTTTCATCCCGACGGAATAGCGGGTGAGGCAAAGACAAAAGGTTCAAATGCCACTTGGGCGGCAAAAAAACTAGTCAATATCCTTGATGATAAGAATATAAGGTATGAAGACGTGATTGTGTCTTGTTTCGACGCTGATACGTGCGTAGAAAGAGAATATTTTGGTTGTCTTCTTTATCATTTTCTTACTGTAGAAAAACCTCTACAGTGCAGTTATCAGCCTATACCGGTTTATAATAATAATATCTGGTATGCTCCGTCTTTTGCCAGGGTAGTTGAGATAAGTTCGTCCTATTTTGAGCTTATCGACGGCGTACGTCTGGAGAAATTCGTAACTTTTTCCAGCCACAGCATGAGTTTTAAGACATTAGTCGATGTGGATTATTGGCCGGTGGATAAAGTTTCTGATGACTCCTTGATTTTTTGGAAGGCCTATCTTCATTATAATGCCGACTACAGGGTAATTCCGATGTATATAACGGTATCAATGGATGTTGCGCACGGAAGAAACCTATTCCATACTCTTGTCGTGCAGTACAGACAAAAGAGGCGCTGGGCATGGGGAATCGAAGTTTTTCCGTATGTTATGGCGAATTTTAGAAATAATACATTAATCCCGTTTAATAAGAAATTCCGAAAAGTTTTTCAGATACTGGATAGCCATGTCAGCTGGGCAACTTATGCTATGATTTTAACCGTAATTAGTCCTATCGCCATGCTTGTCAACAGCTATGCATTTCGAGGCGCGGTGATTGGTTATAACCTGGCGAAGATAACCGGAGTGTTGTTTAGCCTAACGAATATAACAGTTATATTATGGATGGTATTAAGTTTTACTCTATTGCCGCCTAAACCAAAAGAGTTGAAGTTCAGGGCTTGGATAAAATTAGTCACTCAGTGGCTGTTTATTCCTATTGTTATGCCTCTTATCGGTTCAACGCCTGCTCTGGATGCGCAGACAAGGCTTGCATTGGGTAAATACATGGGCTTTACTTACACCGAGAAGAAAAGAGACTCAAGCTAAATGAAAGAAGGCATGATCCAGAAAAAGATTTATTATCACGACACCGATTGCGGTGGCGTGGTATATTATTCGAATTACCTTAAATTCTTAGAGGAAGGGCGGACTGAATTTTGCGCAGCCAATGGGATTGACTTGCAGGAGTGGTTCAATAAGGGAACCCTTTTTGTCGTTGTGCATGTCGAGGTAGATTATAAATATCCAGCCCGTTATGGAGATGTTGTTAAGTTAGCGACGCAAGTGGAAAAACTAGGCAATTCCTCAATCCATTTTTCTCAAAATATCACTTTAAACGATAAAACTGTAATTGTATCTAAGACTATTTGGGCATGTATCGATAAGGATTTTAAGCCGCGAATAATTCCCCAAGAGATCAGGCAAATTCTAGAGCCAGCCAGCAGTTAATAATTAACTAATACCGAGTAGATTTTGAGCGTTTAGGTAGAGAATGTGTTGCCTTAAGTCTTCGGGCAGGTCTAATGAATTTAGGAAGTCCAGATCTTTTTTCTGGTCGATAAGAGGAAAGTCTGTGCCAAAAAGTAGCCTGTCAGGGCGATGAGCCAGAATAAGGCTGCGTACTTCTTTTTTGGGAAGGTAGTCGAAAAAGAATGAGGTATCCAGGTATACATCTTTACCCAGGAGGTATTTTTTTACTTCATCCCAGAGTTCAAATCCGCCGAAATGTCCGGCGATGACCTTAAGATGAGGAAAGTTTTTTAATATCTTAGCAAGCCGAGAAGGAGAGGAGCGTACAAGCATTGTTCCGGAAAGCTCTTTGCCGCAGTGGAAGAGAATCGGCAATTCCAGTCTTTGGATAGTTTCGTATAACGGGAACATGCGGTTTTCATCAACGTAGAAATCTTGAAATTCCCCCTGGAATTTAATGCCATCTCCGCTTTCTTTGATTCTTTTTAGTTCTTTCTCCCAGGATAGAAAATCAGGATGCATGGCACAGAAAACCCTTATTCGTTTTCCTCTTATGCTAAAGAGCCAATCGTTGATAGAAGTGACTTGGTCGGGCTTAGTGGCGACAGCTGCGACAGCGCTTATATCAATACTGTTTTTATCCATAAAACTAAGCAGAATCTTTAAGGTGGGATCTCCTACGAGGCGGACACGGAAAGAAGATTCTAGGCTCTCCCGGGCTTTACCAGATACTTTTTCCGGCCAGGCATGGGTATGGATATCAATAATCATTAGAGTTCGTAGAGTTGTTCATCTTCCAAGATTTTATAGCCTTCTTTTTTGATGATGACCTTGATAGCTTTAGGATCTTTTACTTCCACGCATAGGACGGCCTGTTTTTTTGATTCGATAACGAAGGCATAGGCATCTTGAATATTAATTTTATTATCGACGAATAAGCTGGTAATCTTGTGTAATCCCCCGGGTTTATCATCCATCAAAATTGCCAAGATGTCTTTTAAGGCGCAGGCAAATCCTTTCTGAGTAAGCGCTATATGCGCCTCTTCTGGCTTATCGACAACGATTTTTAATACTCCAAAGTCTTGTCTATCTTGCAAAGACAGCGCGCGGATGTTGATTTTATTTTGATAAAGGAGCTCTGTGACAGCTTTTAATCTTCCGGGTTTGTTTTCCAAGAAAATATTCAGTTGTTTTGCCATAAAACTATCCTTTCGTCTACAGTTTTGTACGCGTATCAACCACGCGTTTTGCCTTGCCTTCAAAAACCGGTAAGCTTCCGGGTTCATGCAATTCGACTACTGGATTAATTATGATAGAGGCGCGTAGCTGCTCTTTAATTCTTTCCCTTAAAGCATCCAGTTCTTTTAATTCTCCGGTAAACAATTTTGAATAGATTTCTACCTTTACAATGAGCTTGTCCAAAGTTCCTTCTTTTTCCAGGTAAATTTGATAGTTAGTTCCTACTTCTGGGACGCGCATAATCACTTGTTCAATTTGCGAAGGATAGACATTGACGCCGTTTATAATCAGCATATCATCGGTTCTACCGGTTATCCTTGAAATCCTGCGGTGAGTCCTTTTGCATTTGCATCCGCCTTTATAGATGAAAGCCAGATCTCGGGAACGGTAGCGCAATAGAGGAGTGGCTTTTCGCATTAATGTAGTAAAGACAATCTCGCCTTCTTTTTCTTCCGAAAGAGGCTCAGCTGTTTTGGGGTCAATGATTTCTAATATATAGGCATCTTCCCAGACATGCATCCCGCATTTATGGATGCATTCAAAAGCTACGCCCGGACCGTTCATTTCGCTTAGGCCGTAAGAATTATAAGCGTCTATCTTAAAAAGTTCTTCAGCTTTCTTGCGGGTATTTTCCGAATAAGGCTCTGCGCCTAAATACGCCTTTTTTAAACTGAGGTCTTTGACTGATATTTCGCCTTCGGCAAGTTTGGAATGAATATGGAGGAGGTAGCTGGGAGTTATATGCAAAACTGTAGTCTTGAAGTCTTTCATCAATTGAATCTGGCGTACGGTATTTCCTCCGCCGATAGGAATAACAGTCATTCCGACACGCTCTGCGCCGTAATGAAGGCCTAGGCCGCCGGTAAACATTCCGTAGCCCATCATGTTTTGGAAAACATCGCTTTTGCCTGATCCTGTTGCAATAATACAGCGCGCAACCAGTTCGGTCCAGTTATCAATGTCTTCTTTGGTATGGTAGATAACAGTAGGCGTTCCGGTTGTTCCGCTTGAGGTATGGATCCTAACAACATCATTTAAATCTACAGATAGAAGCCCGTTTGGATAACACTCTCTCAAGTCATCTTTAGTGGTGAAAGGTATTTTATGGATATCCTCAAGTCGTTTTATATCATCAGCGGAATTGATTCCGGCCTTTTTTAACCTGGCGTTATAGAAAGGTGTCTTGAGGGCAGTGTTGACTGTTTCTTTGAGGCGTTTAAGTTGCAGTTTTCTTAAAGCCTCGCTTGAGATAGTCTCAATTTCTCTATTCCAGTAGCTGATTTCTTGCATGCTCATAGGTTTACAATATCCTTTTTTCCGATGACCTTTATTTTATTATCCGTCAAAACACTTATCGCTTTATCAGAGTCATCAAAACGAAATACTAATAGCGCCTTTTCTGAAGATTTTTCCACGAAGCCATACATGTATTCTATATTGATACGGTTATCGTAGATAATTTTTAAGATCTTTGCTAATCCGCCTGGCTTATCGTCAACTTCTACTGCGACGATATCGGTTAGATCAGCAGTGAAGCCATTTTTCTTTAATAGCGCCATGGCTTCTTCAGGCTTATCAACTACAACCCGCAGGATGCCAAATTGATCGCTTTCAGCAATAGTAAGAGCTCGAATATTAATCTTATGTTCGCCTAAAAGAGAACAAGCCTCATAGAGCCTGCCTTCCCTGTTTTCTAAGAAAATAGAAATTTGATTTAGTTTCATAGCCGCCTCCTTTATAAAACTCTTTTATCGATAACTCTTTTTGCCTTGCCTTCACTGCGCTGGATAGATTTGTGTTCTACTAGTGTAACTTTGACAAAAATTCCCAAGATAGACTCAATTTCCTTCCTGATTTTATCTTCGAGCATCTTGAGTTTCTTGATTTCATCAGAAAAGATTTTCGGTTCTACTTCTACCTGAACTTCTAGTTCATCTAGCTCGCCAGTTTTTCTATCGACGATAAGCTGATAGTGCGGCTGGGTGCCTTCAATTCCCAAAAGCACATGTTCGATTTGGGAAGGGAAGACGTTTATGCCGCGTACTATTATCATGTCGTCGGTCCTTCCGGTGATTTTGCTGACGCGCGGAGAAGTCCTGCCGCAACGGCATTTTTCGTATTTGATACTGACGATGTCTCTAGTGCGATAACGTAGAAGAGGCATTCCGCGTTTGGTAAGTGTCGTGATAACCAGTTCTCCTTTTTCGCCTTCTTTTACGGGCTGGCCAGTTTCTGCATTAATTACTTCAGGGTAAAAAACATCAGAAAAGATGTGCAATCCGTCTTTATACTGGCATTCTTGAGCGACGCCTGGACCGATGATTTCCGAGAGTCCATAGACATCAGTTGCCAACATATTCCAGGTAGCTTCAATTTCTTTTCGCATTGATTCGCTCCAGGGCTCAGCGCCAAAAATTCCCACTTTCCAGCTACCTTCCTTGGGGTTGATTCCTAAATCCCTGGCTTCTTCAGCCATATATAAGCAGTAGCTGGGAGTACAGGCCAAAATCCCGGGTTTAAAATCAGTCATGAGTTTTAATTGTCGTTTTGTCTGGCCGGATGAAGCAGGAAGGATGGTAAGACCCATTTTTAAGGCGCCGTAATGGAATCCCAATCCGCCGGTAAAAAGGCCGTAGCCATAGGCGATCTGGATCATATCATTGGGATTTGCGCCAGCGCAGCATAGAACTCTAGCCATTACTTCCGACCAGAGCTCAATATCTTCTTTGGTATAGCCAACAACCGTGGGATTCCCGGTTGTGCCGCTTGAGACGTGTATTTCTTTGAATTCTTTTAGCGGCAGAGAAAATAGCCCGAAAGGATAATTATCGCGCATATCATTTTTGGTAGTAAAGGGAAGTTTGGTAATATCATCGATAGAATTAATATCTTTGGGGGATATTTTGGCCGCATCAAGCTTTGCTTTTAGGGGAGGGCAATTTTTATATATATAAGCCACGATTTCTTTTAGGCGCTGTGATTGAATGCCCTTTAGGTCTTTTGGATCAGCGCATTCCATTGCTTCATTCCAAATCATAATATTTCACCTCTTCCTTGAAAGAATATTTTTGTGTTTTCTTCGAGATTTTTATTGGAAAATACTAATTTTATGGCTTCTAACCAATTGTTTTCTTTTATCGGCAGGAATCCTGACAATACGCCAATTAGAAATGTATTGATGTAGCGTTTGTCGTGAATTGATTTTTTGGCTTTATCCAGATATTTTATAAGGTCAGTTCCTTTCGGACTTAAGAAATGTTTTAATCGATTATTTTCAGATGAATCAAAGCTGATTAAAAAGTCTGCTTCACCTTCGGGTATTAGAGGAGAGAAGACTTCTTTTCCGAATCTTAAATGCGATTCGACCGAGCCGCCGCGCTGGGCCATGCCGTGGACTTCTGATTTTTTTACATGGTAGCCTTCGAATACCGCAGCCCAGCCTAAGATCTCGGAGGCTTTTAGCACTCCTTGTCCGCCGGAGCCGCAAAAAAGAACATTCATAGTATCAACTTTTTTCATTTTTCGTTAGGGCTTTTGGCGCGCAAACCTCCACGCAAAGGTTGCAGCCGCAGCAGTAATCTTTATTTATTTCGATAGAACCATCGTCCAATTTAGTGATTGCCGGACAGTTTATAGATAAACACAAATAACAATTCTTGCATTTTTCTTTATCAAATGAAGGTGCAAAATTTTTGTTTATTGCGATAAGCTGGCAGGGCCTTCTAGCGATAACCACCGAGAGGGCATCTTCATTAATTCGTTTTTTTATCAGTTCTTCTAATTCTTTGATTTTGTAAGGATCGATTACATCGACATTGTCGACGCCGCAGGCGCGGCATACATCCTCTAAGATTAGTTTCTTTGTAGTTTGTCCTTTTATAGTTAGCCCGGTAGCTGGATGGGGTTGGCCGCCGGTCATAGCTGTAGTGGAGTTATCAAGAATAATAACCAGGCCTTTGGTTTTGTTATAGCTTAAATTGATGAGTGCAGGAATCCCGGCATGCACAAAGGTTGAATCGCCGATGACTGCGACCACGTTTTTATCCACGCCTTTCTTGAATCCTTCCAGAAAACTTACCGCAGCCCCCATGCAAAGGCATGTATGTAAACTTGCTAAAGGGGGTAGGGCTCCTAATGTGTAGCAGCCGATATCTCCCGTAGCCACGGCTTTTAATTTTTTTAATACGGCAAAGACCATGCGATGCGGGCAGCCCGGGCACATCACCGGTTTTCTCGCAGAATATGGCTCTTCAATCTTAGGTTTGCCCTTTACAATTTCAGGAATAAATTCGGGTTTGAGTTCTCCGATGCGATAGGAAGGATGTTTGGTTTTGCATTTTATTCCCAGCATTCTTATTTGTTCTTCCAGATAAGGCTCAAGCTCTTCGATGACGTAAAGTTCTTTTATTTTCCTAGCGAATTCTTTGGCTTTATTTTCGGGAAAAGGAAAGCTGAGTCCTAGTTTAAGAAATGAAGCATCAGGGAACATTTCTTTTACGTAGAGATAGGAAACGCTACTAGTTATGAAGCCGATTTTTTTATTATTTAATTCAACACTGTTTAGAGGAGTCGTCTCCGCGTATTTTTGCAGTTTTGTGATTCGTTTTAAAAGCTCGATATGTCTTTGGTAGGCATTACGCGGGACCATGACATATTTCGGGATATTTACCTCGAATGCTTTATTGGGGATTTCTTTTCTTGCCTCTAGAGTTATATTTTCTTTAGTGTGGGCGATCCTGGTGGTAAGGCGCACCATAACCGGAGTATCAAATTGTTCGCTTATCTTAAAAGCTGTTTTAACGAATTCTTTGGCTTCAGCGGGGCTTGATGGTTCGATAAGAGGGATCTGCGCGATTTTTGCCAGCAATCGGTTATCTTGTTCATTTTGCGAAGAGTGAATTCCCGGGTCATCACATGATACTATGACAAAACCGGCATTGACGCCTATGTAGGCGGAAGTCATAAGGGCATCCATCGCCACATTCAGGCCTACATGCTTAGAGGCGTAAAGAGAACGTAAGCCGGCAATGGAGGCGCTTAAAGCGACCTCAAAAGCAACTTTTTCATTTACCGACCATTGAGCGTCTATTTCGTTGAATCGAGATAGGTATTCGAGGATTTCCGATGCGGGAGTTCCCGGATATGAAGCTGCTACTTTTAATCCTTCTTCGAATGCACCTTGTGCGACCGCTTCATCTCCTGAAAGAAAAGCCAATTTTTTGCGTAGGATTGTTTTATTATTCATGAAAAAGAGATGTCGCGGGGCTTCGAGATTTCATCTCGAAGCCCCGCTTTAAAACCAATTTACTTTTAAAACAGTTTTAGAATTTTATCGCGAGTTCAGTTCTTAAGAATAAACCGCCGCTATCATTGGCGTAATATTTTCCAGGGAAAAGATATTCAGCCAATATGTAGGCATTGCAATTCTTATTGATTGCATAATCAAGTCTTGCTTGCGGCAGGTGGCCTCTGTCTTTATTGTCTCCTGAAAGAATTGAACCAGCAGCAGTGGTTTCATTAGCCCTTAAGTAGTTATACCAAAGAGAAAGCTTGGTTTTCTCTGTTGGCTTTATTGAGAATTCCATTCTCCATGCAGTTAAGTTTGTCCAATAGCCGGATATTCCGGTTTCTGCAGACATGCTCAAGACGTATAGTTCTGATAACCATGGCCAACGTGAGAATAGAGGATCCCAGCCTTCGTTTTTAGTGGTGTCTCGGTCATCGCCGGAAAGATATATATAGCCAAGACTTACTTTAGGTGCCATCTTGGCTTTTGCAAAATCCCTATCCACGTAGACGTAACCGCCGATTGCATCTCTGTCGTTGTCGCCGTAATCACCATTTTGATAAGCTAGCTGCCCTCTAAGAGTGAATGGGGCAAGGTTGTATTTCGCAAAGCTCCCGAAGGTATTAATGGTACCTTTTTGAGCCTGGTAGCCAGCGCCGCTATCATCATCTTCGCGTTTTAATATATAATAATTTTCCAGAGCAATATCTTTTATGTCTTTGTTTTTCCAGTATAAAATATATGCTTCTTCGTCGGTTGTGTTAAGATTCTGAGGTGTTTTGTTTTCGTTTATAATCGGAAGATAGGTGTCGTCTCTGGGGTTTTTAGTATAGATAAAATCAACGCTATTTTTATCGTTAGTTTTCCAAGCAGCTTTTATGGCATTGAAATAGAATGAACGCGACCCGTCTTGAGGCGTGCCATCCATAATCAGAAAACCTTCTCCATAAGTTCCTAGGAAATCCTGCCTTCCCACGCGTAAATCAACGGGTAGATCAAGAAAGTTATTTAAGTCTGCATATAGATTATCAAAGAAAACTTCATCGATGTCAAAATGGAAAGCTTTATCGGTCTTAGTGGTTGAGGGGGCAAGATAAGTATAGGCCTTGAATTCATTGGTAAGTTTGGCGTATAAACTCTGGGTTTTGTCAAAATTTAGTTGTCCCCATATCGAGTTCTTGAAACGGAAAAAATTGCGGTTATCAAGCTGGTCGCTATCCATATCTTTCCAGTTTTTCCAGAGTTCGTGTCTCAACCTAAAGGCTGAACCCCATTTTGATGTGACTTCAGCAGATGCCGGTATGGAATTAATGGCAAACGCTAAAGCTAAAGTAAAACAATACAAAGCTAGCTTCTTACGCATGTAACCTCCTTTCAAATCCAATAATGGTTAGAAGCACACTTATTAAAAATGCCTAAAGCAGTTATCGAGATGTTCCTTAGATGGCTTTTTGGTCATTAAGCTGACCACAATTGCTACGATGAGAGAAATAGGAAGTATCGCTACGATTGGATCAACTACCACCCATGGAAAACTCGCCAAGGTCGGTTTGTTGAATAATAATTTGCATAATCCTAATGCTTCAGATTCCTTTTGGTGTATAAATAATAGCCATAAAATAGTACCGAATGTTCCGGTCAGAATACTAGCGATAGCTCCTGTCTTAGTCATGCCTTTCCAGAATAATGCCCCGATATAGGTGGGGAGGAAGGCATTGGCGCAGAGGCCGAAGAAAATCGCTGTCGCGACCGCAATAATACTGCCGGGAAGTCTGTAACCAAGGGCAACAGTGACTAATACGCCTATAATTATTCCTATTCTGGTGATTAAAACAGTGTAGGGAGATTGTTTACCTCTTAAAATAATCCTTTCAAAGAAATCTCTGCCTATGGCTGTTCCCAGAGAATGGAATTGTGAGCTTGAAGTAGACATGGCAGCAGATAAAAGTGTCATCATAAAGACATAGACAAACCAAACAGGCAAAGCACTGTTGATGTATGTAGGGATGATCTTATCGACATTACCACCGGCGACCTCTAATGAAATCTTGCCAAAATTTGGGTTGTTTAAGAAGTACACATTAGAAAGGGCACCGACAATAAAAGCAACGCCAGTCATCATAAGAATAAAGAGTCCGCCAACAGCAACGCCGCGGTTGATTTCTTTGTTGCTTTTTACAGTCATAAAACGTACCGCCAATTGAGGCTGAGTGAGGACTCCGACTCCAACTCCCATGACAATCGTTGAGACCAAAGTCCACCATAGATTAGAGCCAAACTTGGGCATGCTGGTCCATCCTAAATGGCCGATAGCAACAAGCTTGGCAGGGACTTTATCGGTGATGGCGCCTAAAGCCTGATGAGCGGCAATAATTCCGCCTAATTTAGAGTAGGTAAAAATTAAGAGAATGGACATACCGACAAACATGATTGCTCCCTGAACAGCATCAGTATACATGACACCTTTTAATCCGCCCGCTAAAACATAAGCGCTGATAATCAAGGTATAAATAAGAAGGGCAACGTTATAATTTATTTGGGTAGAAAATGTGGTTTCGATAAAACGGGCCGCTCCGATTAAAACCGCGGCAGCATATAAAGGCATGAACAAAAAGATTGTTAATCCGCTGAAACCCTGGATAAAGGGAGATCTGAATCTTTTTCCGATGAGTTCCGGGAAGGTATGGGCATCGAGATTATGGCCCATTTTACGCGTGCGTTTTCCAAATAATATAAAGGCAATAATGATGCCTACGAAGATATTCAAAAAAGTTAACCATAAAAGACCCATGCCGAACATTCCAGCAGCGCCGCCGAAACCTACTATCGCCGACGTGCTGATAAATGTAGCTCCATAGGAAATGGCCATTACAACGGGATGAATATTCCTTCCGGCCACTAAATAATCTAGTGCGGTTTTGGTTTTGCGGTAACCATAATAACCCAGATATCCAATGATAAAAAGATATGCGACTACAACTATTGTCAGGATAAGGATATTATCCATTTCGCCTCCTTATAAGACCTATAATTTATCCTCAACTTCTTTTTCGTCATCGACCCATTTTTTATCTTCGGCGCGGATTGGTTCATCGCCTTTGTTCCAATTGATGAATCCATAGATAATACAGAAAACGACGCTTAAGATGCAGAGAAGATATGCTAGCCACACTCCAGGATCTTGAATCCCGAACATACACACCTCCTTAATTGATATGTTTTTATTGAGTTATATATAAATTTGCTTTGTGTTAAAGCAAAATAGGCAAGAATACACTTTCGTATATTATATTAATAACAACTTCTTATGGCAAGGATATTTTTGTTCCTGTTGGAATATCTAATCTTTAACGAAATGATCCGAAAAGAGGTATTTAAAGTCTTTCTTTTATAAATTTAATGACTTTGTTTGTTGTGTAATCTGGCGTTGAGGCTCCGGCTGTAATCCCGACTTTTTTGGCGCCTCTAAACCACTCTTTTTTAATGTCATTTTTTGATTGGATCCAGAATGTTTTCGGATTTAAAGACTTGGATATTTCATATAATCTTTTAGTATTAGCACTAGTTTTTGAGCCGATGATGACCATGACATCGTTTTTGAGGGGCATGATCCTTATTTCTTGCTGTTTTATTCTGGTGGGACGACAGATAGTGTTAAAAAACCTTAGATTTTTAATGCATTGTTTTAACTTTTTGACAATTTTTAGGGCATTTTCGATATTTTGAGTTGACTGGACTATGACTGCAGCTTTTTTTATCCCTTTAATTTTTCTAAAAGGGATGTTTGTTGGTTTATCGATAACGACAGCCTCATTTTTTAATTGGCCGATGATTCCTTTTACTTCATCGTGATTTTTGTCGCCGATAACTATAATCTTATATCCTTTTAATTCAGCATCGCGAGCAGTTTTATGAATTTCTTTAACCATCGGGCAAGTTGCGTCTATTATTTTATAGCCGAGTATCTGAGCTTTTTCAAAAGTTTTAAGAGGCATACCATGGGCACGAATTAACAAGGTTTTATTTTTTACTTTTCTAAGCTTATCGATTTTTTCAATACCAAGGCGTTTTATCGCCCTGACCACATCTTCATTATGGACGATATCTCCTAGCATTTGAATTTTAGTATCGGATTTGACAGAATTTAAAGCAATATTTAGGGCGCGCCTTACCCCAAAACAAAAGCCAGCAGATTTTGCTAAATTAATTTTCATAAATTTTTAAGTATTGAATTACAGTAAATGCTTAGTGAGTTTCTGTAAGCTGACCGCATTTTTAATGAGGAAAGTAATAGCAGGGATTTTTGTTTTAGTTTTGCAATTTCATCTTGGCAGTATTCCAACGATCCCGAGTCTTTTACTATTCTACGCATGGTTAGCAGGTCTTTTTTGAAAATATTATTCTTCGAGAGAATGTATTTGATTATTATTTTATTTTTTCTTTCCGCATTATTATAGGCATGCCAGATAAGCAGAGTTTTCTTAGATTCCTGTAAATCGGAAAGAGTGGATTTGCCTATTTTTCTTTCATCCCCGAACATGCCTAGGATATCATCCTGTATCTGAAAAGCCCGCCCCAGATAAATTCCAAATTTGAAAAGTTTGTTAATTTCACTGTCTTTGGAACCGGCAAGAATCGCTCCGATAGTTAAAGGCGTAGAAAATGTATAGCGGGCAGTTTTATAGTCGTAAATTTTGTCAATGTCCTGTTTAGTAACTTTTTCTATAGCCTTGGCACCGTTAATAAGCTCGATAAATTCTCCGCTTCCAGTATAGATAGCAGCCTCTATGAATTTCTTCAGCGCCTTTTCTTTGCGTTCCATGTTTTCGTTGATTGTAAGAAAAGCGTTAATGGCCGTTGCATACATGACATCCCCGACCACAATACTTAAGTCTTGACCGTTAAATTTTATATTTTTGTATTTTTTTAGATGCTTATTCAGCAATTCATGCATTGAAGGTTTGCCTCTGCGCGTGGCTGATTTATCGATTATGTCGTCGTGGACGAGCATAAAATCATGCAAGAGCTCAATCGAGAGGGCGCTGGTATAGAGATCGGAAGCAGCTTTTTTGGCATAGCCAAGGTATCCGGTCACAAAAAGGATGGGGCGTACTCTTTTTCCGTCCCTTAAGACAAAATCCTTGATGCATTGAAATAAAAGGGGAGAAATAGCGCTTATAGAATACAGTTTGTCGATTTTTGCTACGAAAGTCTTTAAATTCTTGTCGATATTATTTTTTATTCGGGAAAGCATGGATTTATGATATCATATTATATAATCCGAAGCAATAAAATATGCCGTAGATAAATCATGAATAATTTGAGTTTGTCGAAAATTATCAGAGCTTTAAGACTTCCCTTTACTACCGCCAGTGCATTACCTTTTATTGCCGGATCGTTTATTTTTAAGGAAATTTTTGAGTTTGTGCCGTTTTCGTTGGGTTTGATGACCGCAGTGCTGACGCATTTAGGGGCAAACCTTATAAATGACTACGCCGATTCCAAGTACGGCACAGATTGGCAAGACAGGAATTTCTATAATTTCTTTGGCGGCTCAAAACTTATCCAGGAAGGAAGCCTGCCTTTGAATTTCTATCTTTATCTCGCGGTGGCCTTTTTCGCGATATCTTTTTTAAGTATTTTGACTTTAGCTTTCTTGTTTAAAAACGTTTCAATTATCGGCTATTATATTTTGATAATGTTTCTGGGTTTTTCTTATTCGCATAAACCATTGGCTCTTTCGTATCGTAGAATGGGAGAGGTTATAATTTTTTTGCTTTTTGGTCCGGCAGTGCTGATGGGGGGATATTTTATCCAGACTCATATTTTTCCTGATTTAAGGAGTTTTATGCTGTCGTTGCCTTTTGGTTTATTTACCACCGCGATCCTGTTTTCTAATGAAATCCCCGATCGACAAACGGATATGAAATCAAATAAGTTTACCTGGGCAAGTGTTGTCAGCTCATCCCGAGGCTTCATAATCTATCTTGTGATAATATTATTAGGATACCTATCCATAATCTTAAATATTATTATGGGATATTTAAGCTGGGTTTCTTGTTTTGCGTTAATTTTTTTAATACTATCTCTTAAGGCGGCGAATATTTTAAAGCGGTATCACGACGACAAATTGATGCTGGTAAATTCTTCCAAATTGACCATAGCGGTGCAGTCTTTAGTCGGGCTGGTAATAATCTTGGATTTACTATTATGAAGAAAATAATAATTATAGGTGGGGGTTTTGCCGGGATTAGCGCGGTAAGTAAATTGCGGCAACTTGGAGAAACTGTTGATATTGTACTAATTGATAGCAAAGAAGAGTTTAACTTTTTGCCCATGTTACCCGATATCATCGGTAGGAGAATCCGCCCCGATTTTCTGGAATTCAAGTTGCCGGATTTTTGCCAAAAGACAGGCGCAAAATTTATAAAAGATGAAGTTATAAAAATAGATTTGGAGAATAATACGCTTTTTTCCTCCAAAGATAGTTATCATTATGATTATCTTATAATCGCTTCCGGCTCGGAAACAAATTTCTACGGCAACGAGGCAGCTAAGAAGCATGGCTTTAAATTGGACAGCACTAAAGACGCAATCGCTATTTTAGACCAATTAGGGAAAAATATCTTTGATACATTCATTATTGCAGGCGGAGGTTATACAGGCATTGAGGTAGCGACTAATTTAAGAAAATATCTAGATCACAAAAAGCTAAATCAAAGAATAGTAATTGTTGAGAGGGCGCCGAGTATTTTAGGTCCGCTTCCGGAATGGATGAAGCAATACGTTAATAATAATCTAAAAAATCTCAAGATAGAAGTTTTAACCAATGTTACTTTGGACAAAATAGAGGCTGATAGAGTCGCGTTGTCTAACAAAGCCGAATTCAATAAAGCCATGCTTATTTGGACGGCCGGTGTAAAAACGGCAGATTTCATTTTTAATTTAAACAAGGAAAAAACTCCGCAGGGGAGGTTAAAACTGGATGAGTTTTTGCGTATAAACAATAATTGTTTTGCAGCAGGAGACGCCGGCACATTTTCTTACAAGGATAAGCCTTTAAGGATGGCAGTGCAATTTTCCATATATCAGGGAGAGCTGGCGGCAAAAAATATCATGAGTAGTATTAGAGGATCAAATTTAAAAGCCTACAAGCCCGTAGACTTAGGGTACGTAATACCAATGGCGAATAATGTTTCTTGCGGGAATATTTTTGGCATTAATTTTCGCGGGTTGTTTGCCACTGCACTTCATTATTTTATGTGCATTTACCGCAGCCGCGGATTCAGAAATAGAATGGGCATAATAACAGGTTTATTAAGGGGAGGTGCCAAATGAAAGATTGGGTGCTTGTTCCGTTAAGATTGGGCATAGGTATTATGTTTACGATGCATGGTCTTCAGAAGGCTTTTGGTTTATTGGGAGGCCCGGGGATACAAGGTTTTTCCGGCTTTCTTACAAAATTAGGGCTTACGCCGGCAACGCCTTTGGCGTATCTTGTGGCCTATGTTGAGTTGATTGGTGGTTTATTTATCATTTTAGGATTGTTTACCAAGCTTGCTGCGTTACTATTAATTGTTGTTATGGTCGTAGCGGTAGCGAAAGTCCATTTAGCTAATGGATTTTTTGGCCCCGCAGGTTTTGAATATCCGTTTGTGATTCTTTCTGCTTTAATTACACTGTTATTGTCAGAGCCGGGGAAATTCTGTTTATTTAAAAAGCCATAATTTTTGTATCCAATTATTTAATGAGAATCTGGGATCTTCATCCGAAGAAGCTTTGCCGCAACCATCTGCTCGGTGAGCATAGAGAGTTGCATGCCTTGTGGGTTATCTTGACCAAAGACAAGAAAGCATATGCCCATCATCCGGAAACCAACAGATGGAGAGGGAAATTAAAGGCTTTGTATCTGCGGCATGAAAAATTAGTCCGAGAAATGAAAGAGAGAGGTTATCTGCATCAAAGTAACCTCGATAAAAGATTGGCTAAAGGAAGCCATCTTCAGAGGGAATACGTCGATTCTCCTGAAAGGCAGGTCAAAATTCTTAAAAACAAAAAGTGCTCTTGCCAAGTTTAGTTTTAATTTCTTGAAAATCAATTTGTTATGTTATAAAATGTTCTATAATAGCTTTAAGGATTGATATGGCCAAAGATAAGAAATCGATAGGACAATTATTGGTGGAAGCCGGCGTAATCACCGATGATGAACTGGTTAACGCTCTGCGTCAACAGGAGAAAACCGGCGGTTTTTTATGCGATAACATAATTAAACTTGGCTTTGCTACCGAAGACAAAATTCTCCCCGTGCTATCTAAACAGCTCGGCATTGATTACGTTAAACTAAAGGACGTAAATATAAATAAAAATGTTATTAAAAATGTCCCTGCTAAGTTCGCCTCGCATTATAAATTGATGCCTTTAAAGATCGAAGGCAGGGTTTTGACCATCGCCTTAACCGATCCCACAAATATCAATGTACTCGATGACATAAAATTGCTTTTGGGTTTGGATGTCCATCCTGTTTTGGCCAGTGAAAAAGAAATCACCGAGGCAATCCGAAAGTATTATGGCGTAGGTGCAGATACTTTGGAAAAGATAATTGACGAGAAAGGCCTTAAGGAAGAAAAAGTTTCCACAACCGAAGATATCGACAAACTTACCGCCGATGCCACGATAGGAAGATTTGTTAATCAGATCTTGCTTGAAGCCTATAAAGACAGAGCGACGGATATTCATATCGAACCTTATGAAAAAGAGCTGCGGATAAGGTATCGTATCGACGGAGTTCTATATGACGCCAAAGTGCCGGAGGAAATAAGGCATTTCGAATCTGCAATTATTTCCCGCATAAAAGTCATGTCCAATCTCAATATCGCGGAGAAAAGGCTGCCCCAGGACGGCCGTATAAAGGTGAGGGTAGGAAACCAGGATTTGGATTTGAGAGTTTCAATTCTGCCGACATCTTTCGGGGAGAGCGCCGTAATAAGGATATTGAGCTCAAGCATGATTTTTAGCCTGGCCGATTTGGGCCTTTCTAAACAAGATCAGGATACATTGGATCTTTTGATTAAAAAACCTCATGGGATAATTTTTGTTACCGGACCCACGGGATCTGGTAAAACCACGACTCTTTATACTTGTCTTTCCCAGATTAATAAAGTAGACAAGAAAATTATCACAATTGAAGATCCTATCGAATATTTGTTAGCGGGAGTAACGCAGATCCAAATTAACCCTATGATAGGCCTTAGTTTTGCGCAGGGGTTGCGTTCGATGCTTAGGCATGATCCCGATATCATGATGGTGGGAGAGGTTAGAGACTTTGAGACTGCCGAGATAACTATCAGGGTTTCGTTAACCGGTCATTTAGTGTTCTCTACGTTGCATACGAACGATGCGGCAAGCTCGGTTACAAGGCTTTTGGATATGGGAATCGAACCGTATCTGGTTTCCAGCTCTGTGGAATGTTTTATCGCCCAGAGATTAGTGCGTTTAATATGCCCGAAGTGTAAAGTTCCGGTTAAGCCGAACCAAGAGATATTAAAAGAATTAGGTATCCCCGAGACAGAAATTGCGGGATTGGAGCTTTTTGAAGGCAAGGGCTGCGATGATTGCAAATTCACAGGCTACAAGGGCAGGACGGGAATTTATGAATTCCTGTTAATAAACGATGATATCCGCGATATGATCCTTGCCCGCGAGCCGTCAAATAAAATAAAAAGTAAAGCTATCTCTTTTGGCATGAGGACCTTGCGCGATGACGGATGGGACAAGATAAAGAGAGGCCTTACTACACCTACCGAAGTTCTGCGCGTTACCCAACAAGAATAGCTTTCCTGTAATTAAACTTCCTTAATTTGTCTTGAAAACACCGAATAGCTATGATAAAATCAAAAAATAATAAAAAACTATGCCGAAATTTATTTATAAAGCCAAGAGCGGTCCCAAAGATATTATTGAAGGCGTTGTCGATGCAGTAGATCAGGATGAGGCTGCAAGGAAAGTTAATCAGCTTGGCTTTTTTCCGTTGGAAATCAGAGAGGAGAAATCCGTGGCAAAAAATAAGCAGGATTTCTCTTTTTCTTTATCTAATAAGATTCAATCTGCTCATAAAGTTATTTTTACCAGACAGCTTTCCGATTTGCTCGATTCGGGCCTAGCTATTTTTCAGGCTATGGAGCTGGTTGAAAAACAAACCCAACACCCGCTTCTTAAAAAGATTATTTTCGAGATCAAGAATTCCATTCGAGACGGCAATAGCTTATCGGCGTCATTGGCTAAATATCCGCAAATATTCGATGCTTTCTCCATCAATATTATAAAATCCGGAGAGCTGGGCGGAAATTTAAGCACAGTATTAAAAAGGCTTGCCGATTTTGAGGAAAAAGAAGAGGATGTCAGGTCCAAGATCCGCGCCAGCCTCGCCTATCCAGTTTTGATCGCCACGATAGGCGCTCTGACAATATTCATCTTGCTGACCTTCGTCGTGCCTCGTTTAATTTCTATGTTTACCGAGATGTCGCAAAAATTACCTTTGCCGACGCTGATGTTAATTAGCCTGAGTAATTTCTTTGCTAGATATTGGTGGATAGTTTTTATCATTATCGGGTTGGTTGTTTTGTATTTTAAAAAACTAAAAAGTTCAAAAGAGGGAAAATTTAATCTGGATAGAATTAAGATAGGGATACCATTTTTTGGGGAATTAATTAAGAAGACCCAAATCGCCCATTTTTCAAGAACTATGGCTACCTTATTGTCAAACGGCGTGACCATGGTCGAAGCGATGGATGCGGTTTATGGAGTCTTGGATAATGAAGTTTTGCGTAAAGACATACTGCGCATGGTCACAGATGTAAAGGATGGCTCAAGCCTTACTAGTACTATGTCAAAAAGTAAGTATTTCCCCGAAGTGGTGGTAAATTTGGTTGCCGTCGGAGAGCAGTCGGGGAGCCCAGAGAAATCTCTTTTTAAGATCGCAGAATCATTTGAGCGCCAGACCGACAACATGATTAAGATTATCACCTCGATGGTGGAGCCGGTTTTGATTCTTATCGTAGGATTAATTGTAGGATTTATTGTTATTTCAATGTTGTTGCCGATATTCCAGATGAATTTAATAGTCCGTTAAAAGGGGGATAGCATGCATAAGAAAATTAGAGCTTTTACATTGGTGGAATTATTGCTGGTGGTTACTATCATTTTGATTTTAGCGGGTATGGTTATCCCGCGGATGGCTGGCCGCACGGAACAAGCCAGGAGAGCAGCCGCCAAAGTCGATATCGATACCAATATCGCCATGGCTTTAGATTTATATGAACTCGATAATGGCAAATATCCGACTACTGAACAAGGATTGCAGGCTTTAGTCGCTAAGCCAGCTTCAGCACCGGTTCCGGCGAATTGGAATGGGCCGTATTTAAAAAAGAAGAAGATGCCGATTGATCCATGGAGCAGGTCTTATATCTATGTTTCTCCCGGGATTCATAATCCCGAAGATTATGATTTATATTCTTACGGTCCCGACGGCGTTGAAGGCGGTGGAGATGACATCAACAATTGGGAGGAGTCTCATACGCAGGAATAATAAGGCATTTACCTTTGTAGAATTATTAGTTGTGGTAATATTGCTTAGCGTTGTCAGCGCTCTTGCTATCCCCAACTTTCGTAATACCTATTATAATTTTCTCCTTACTGAGACATCTCACAATCTAACCTATCTTATGCGTTATGCACAAGCCAGCGCAATAGCCGAAAGGGCAAATTACCGCCTGAACTTCGATACCCAATATCAGAAATATTGGTTGACCAAAAAAAGCGAGAAAGATAGCTTTGCCAGAATTCAAGGAAAATTAGGCAGAGTTTTTGATTTGAATAAAAGTATAAGTATTGAGGCTAAAGCGACAGTCATAAATTTCTATCCCGACGGCAAAATTGATAAAGCCAGCATGTACCTTTCCAATAAAAATGAAAAATTTTATACTATAACCACAGAGGCGCAGGCAGGTTATGTCCAGGAATACGATTACAAAAAATAATAAGGGATTTCTACTGGTAGAGGTTTTAGTGACGGTAGTGATTCTTTCCGTCGGGCTTACTCTTATAGCGCGCTCTTTAATGACAGGGATTAGTTCCTTGGAGGTTATTAAGCAATACACCACAGGTTATTCTTTGCTAGAGGATAAACTCTGGTATTTGGAGAATAAATATTTTATCGATGCTGGACTAAAACTCGAAGAAAAATTCCCTCAGCCATATCAAGATTTTAAATATACCCTAGAAACTGAGAACATCAAGGATGAAAGCGGTAAAGGAATACTAAACAAAGTTTTTGTATCAGTTAATTGGCCAACGAAAAACAATAGGCGCGAGATTGCAATAGTGACTTATCTATTGAATAAGACGAAATGATTAAGCAGATAAAACATAATTCAGGAATCACATTTATTGAGATGCTGATAGGCCTTACAATATTCTCGATTATCGCAGCGAGCCTGTATTCTGTTTTCTTCAGTTCGACTTCCGCCTGGAAAAGGTCTGAAGATTTAAATAGGGTAAATCAGGAGGCAAGATGGTCCCTGGATAATTTATCTCGGGAATTGCATAACGCCATAATTTTAAGCTATAAGGACAGATATCCGAATTTTAAAGCTTTCGAGGGGGGACCAGATAAATTATCTTTTTTCATAGTTGTCGATAGCGAAATTAAGAGAGTTACTTACCTTTTGGAGCCCAAGGATAAAAATAGCGATACGGAATTTTATTTTAAAAGGAAAGAAAGTTATTTTATCGATAGCTTGCAATCATCGTCCAAGGAGGAATCGGAAGAAAATCTTAGTTCCCTGGTCACAAAAGAGGGCTTAAAATTTAGCTATCCTTACGGCGCAGAAGGTGAAGGCGAAGAGATAGAATGGAAAGATAGATGGCAGGATAGCGAATCGCTGCCCGCCGGTGTAAAGATTGAGCTGGCTTTGCAAAACCCGGGAAATCCAAACTCAAAAACCACATTTTACAGGACAGTTTTTGTTCCTTTAGGGGTCGTAGGAGAAATAAAGGAAAAATAGCAAAATATTGATTATGCTAGTCTTGAAAGCGAAATTTAATAATTCCGGAGTAATACTGATAGTAACTATCTGGATTCTTATTATTTTAACCGTGCTTGCCGTTGGAGTGGGTCACAGAAATACTATCGGCGTAAAGCTCAATCGTTACGCTATAGATAGATTGAAAAGTTATTATCTTGCTAAGGCTGGCGTCCAGGCGGCATTGAGAGAGCTAATCAAAGATAATATGAATTCCCAGACAAAAAACTATGATACTTTGTATCAATGCGGGATATCTTTGGCAGATGGCCAGATTCCCGAGGATATCTTTAAAGATAAGCCGCTAGGGGAAGGATCATATTCGATAAAGTATGACAGGGAAATTGGCGGAAAATCCCAAAAAGTTTACGGTTTGATGGATGAGGAAAGAAAAATCAATATTAACGCTATAAATGCGCAGAATCAGATTGTATTGGAGAAGCTGCTTGAACTTTTAGATGTTGACGGCGAAACTGCCAAGACCATAGCCAGCTCTGTCGTTGATTGGCAGGACAGCGATTCGGACCTGACTAATGGCGAATTTGGCGCAGAGGACAGTCATTATATGGGGTTAGAAAAACCCTATCACTGCAAAAACGCTAAATTTGAATCTTTAAACGAATTGCTTTTGGTAAGAGGCGTCACTAAAGATTTATTCTTGAAAATTAAAGATTACCTGACTATCTTCAATTTTGCTTACGTTGATTTGAAGGTCAATGTTAATACCGCCGACAAAATTGTGCTTTTGGCTATTGCCCGGGCAGGCGCCGATTTAGACGGCAGCCCTCCAACAACTCAAGAGGAAGCCGATAGCATGGTTGATAAGATAGTTGACTATCGGGCAGGAGATGATAAGATAGAATTAACTGCTGACGATAGAAAAATTGAACTGCAGAATCCCGGCGAGCTGAATTTATTCGGCGCTGAAGAGAGTCTGTTTGTGTATTTAAAAGACACATTCTTTATCGTCAAGTCAGATATCTTTAAGGCTCATATTAATGGGCTTTATCAGGATAAGAAAGTCGCCAGTGACCTGGAAGTAGTTTTGTCGCTTGGTTCGCAGTATCCGATACTTTACTGGCACGAAGAATAGGTATGGAAAAAACCCTTATCAGTGTTTTAGAAATTACTCAGACGCATGTAAAATTGGTGCATGCCAAAAGCGGCCATTCTGGCAGGTCTGTTGTTTTTGTCGGAGTAAAGGAAATCAAAGATTCATCTAATGAGATCATCTCTAAAGCCGTTAGAGAATTAATTTCCGATTCAAAGATAAAGCCTACCAATTTAATCTGTGTAATCGCCCGCGGCTCGACAATTGTCAGAAATTTAAGACTGCCTTCCCAGGATCCGGCAGAGATAGAGGACATGCTGGATTTTCAAATCAAGCAGCAGATACCTTATCCTAAAGAGGATATTATCAGCGATTATGTCATTACCGCCAGATATAAAGACGGATATGCCGAGGTATTGCTTGTTACTGCGCATAAGGATGTTGTCGATAAGTATACTCATATACTTAATGCGGTAGAAGTCAGTCCGAGCGTATTGAGTTTGAGTTCGGTAGGTATCGCAAAATGGTATAGTTTTTATCGCGCCTCAAGCGGAAAATTAAGAAGCGAAGCTGTGCTTTTGGTGAATATTGACAGCGTAGTGACAGATTTATGTTTCTGCTCAGAGGGCAACCCGGTTTTTTCCAGGTCGCTTTCTTTCGGTATAAATGAGCTCAATGCTGAAAAAATAGAGGGATTTCTAGAGCAGATGCATTTAACTTTAACCACATACCGCAAAGAAAAGATAAATCCGGAAGTCTCAAGGATTGTTTTGTTGACTCAGTCTTCAAAAGCGACATTTTTGTCCCAGAAACTCAACCTAGAATTTTCTTTACCCGTCGAGATAATTAATCCGCTCGCCAACACTCCGATAAACAAGAACGCGCACGTGGGTTTTGCCGCCATAGGGGATGTATCTTTAACTGCTATTTTCGGACTCGCCTTGGGCCTCAAGGAAGATGAGATGAATCTTCTTCCTGATTCAGAGCGAAAAAAACAGAATTTGAAACATTTTAAGAAAGAATTATTTTTCAGTGGTTCATTGTTCATTTTAACCGTTTTGGTTATTGTAGGCGCAGCATATCTGAATATTTATAAAAAAGAGCAGTATTTAAAATATCTTGATTCTAAGTTGGGAGAGGTTGGTCCGGTCGCAAGAAAAGTTGAGGATACAACTAAAAAAATGGAGTTGATTAGAGATCAGCTGGATTATTCTAATTCGGGGATAGATGTGATTTACGAGCTCTACAATATTCTTCCCTCGAGTATGTCTTTAAATGTTTTCAACCTAGACGAAAAAGGAGATCTTACTTTGCAGGGAGTTTCCAACCAGATGTCGGACATATTTAGTTTTCAAAGCAAGCTTGAGAAATCCAAGAATTTCAAGAACGTCGAAGTAAAATATGCCAGCAAAAGGATGACCAGCCAAGGCGAGGTAACCGATTTCAGGATTACTTGTCAGGTAGGAAAGGAATAATGGCCATAAGGAGTCTTTCTCCAAGAGAAAAGATTATACTCTCAATATGCGCTTTACTTATATTGGCGTATTTTGGGGTAAATTTTATTTTCGAGCCCATTAAAGCCAAGATAGACGAGCTGAACAATCAAATCGGGATCGCAGAATTGAAATTAAAGAAAAGCAATAAAATTATCGGTTATCAAGAATCCGTTGAGGATAATTTCAAGAAATATGCCGATCTTATTAAACAGAAATCCAGCGATGAGCAGGAAATGTCTGCGCTTTTGTCAGAAATAGAGGCCATTACTAAAGACATCAAGATAAGTATTTCCGATATGAAGCCTTCGCGTGTAAGAGCTATAGATTTCTATAAGAAATTCTCAGTTGAGCTCGAGGCCGAAGGATTGCTGGAAGATTTAACCAAATTTATCCATACCCTACAGAGCCAGCCGCATTTCTTGAAGATAGAGAGGATGCGCCTGGAGAGGCGCTCTATGCGCACCAACACCCTCAGAACTTCCATCCTTATTAGCCGTATCCGAGTTCCATAGTTTTTCTCGCCCATAGCTTCCCAGTTTCAAAAAAACCTTGACAAAATCCTTCAATTTTACTATACTACTCTCTGAGTAGGGAGTAAGACATAACTATATGAAAAATATATATCTTATAAAAGATCTGTCTAGGCGGAGCGGGAATTCGATCCATACGATTAAATATTATTTGAAAATCGGGCTGTTGCACGAGATCGGAAGAAGCCCTGAAACGAATTTCCGCTATTTTGATGACTCAAGCTTGGAAATGTTGCAGCAGGTGCGCCGGCTCCGTCAGGAAGGAAAATCTATCTCGGAAATCAAAAGAAAGGTTTCAGTCGCGGATAAATGAGTTACTATAAAGTATTAAATTTAAATAAAGAGCCTTTTTCGACTAGTCCGGACCCTGAGTTTTTTTATCGTTCCCGCGAGCATAATACTGCTTTACAGAGACTCGAGATTTCTATCCGTCTTAGACGGGGCTTAAGTTTGATTTTAGGCGATGTAGGAACCGGAAAGACCACTCTTTCCCGCACCTTATTCCAATCTTTTGCCGGAGAAGAAGATAAATTCATTTTTAAAATGATTTTGGATCCTAACTATAAAACCGAGTATCAGTTTTTAACTACTCTTGCCAAGACCTTCGGAGTCCTGCCTGATTTTCGTTCCACAATCGATATCCAAGAATCAATAGAGAAGTATCTTTTTCAAAAAGGCGTTGAGGAAAATAAGACTATTATCCTTTTGATCGATGAAGGACAGAAATTGAGCCAGCCTTTCTTGGAAATTTTACGCACTCTTTTAAATTACGAGACCAACGAATACAAATTATTGCAACTAGTCATTCTGGCGCAGATGGAAATACTTCCTCGCGTCAAAAAAATACGCAATTTTATCGACAGGGTAAGCTTAAAATACATTATTAATCCTTTGGATATAAGAGAAACCAAGGAAATGATTGATTTTCGTCTGAAACAGGCAGGTTATAATGACGGCAGGAGCTTATTCACTGATGAGGCTATTGAGAAAATCTACAATTTTTCTCAAGGATACCCGAGGAAGATTTCGCTTCTCTGTCACAATGCCCTAGAGAAGTTGGTCATGTATGATAAAAATGCAGTGGACGAAGATTTGATCAATGTTTTATTAGAAGAAGAGAGGGTTTGGGTCAGCTAATGGATAAAAATATCTCTCCGGAAGAAAAATTATTAAGATTGATTCGCGGCCGTCCCAAAAAAGAACCGGATAAAGACTCTCAAGTTTCGTTTGTTTCAGAAAAGAAGGCCAAAATCAATTTTAATTTTCTTAAACCGCTTCAAATTTTTCTAAAAAATTTCCTCGTTGGTGTTTTTAACTTTAAGACTCTTAATTTAACTTTAGTTGTCTTATTGATTATATTTTCTTTATATGCCTTCGTCGTTTTTCTGACTCCTGTAAAAGGGAGAATGCACAAGCTTGCTCAAGCCGCCGGAGAAAACGAAAAACAGCAGGAGATTAAAATAAGCAAACCGCAAAATTACGATTATTATTATAAGCAATTTTCCAGAAGAGATATATTTACCGCTCCGTTGTCTTCCGATAAGACAGATACAGGGGTAGTAAGTTCAAATTTGAAGGATGCCACCAAGAATTTAAAACTGGTCGGAGTAATCCTGGGTAAGCATCCTCAGGCGATAATCGAAGACAAGGCTACAAAAATGACGCATTTTCTAAACAAGGGCGACGCTTTGGATAAAGTTTTAGTTAAAGATATATTAGAAAGCAAGGTAATCCTATCTAGCGCGGGAGAGGATATTGAGCTAGGCCTTTAATTGGGGCTTATCGAAGGAGTGATAGATGAAGAAACATAATATTTTAATAATGTCTTTTTTTCTAAGTTTTGTTTGTTTGTATCCATTATGTGCCCAGGAACAAAAAGATACCGCCGTGCCTTTAGTCAAAGAGGAAGGGCGGGGGATAGTTACCCATGAGGCTTCGCCACAACCTGAGAATGTTGTCGAAGAGCCAGAGCCGACAATCGAGGAAGAGCCGACAGCAGAAAATACTGAAGCAGAAAATGCCGAAGAAGAAATCCGTCCTTCTACTCAAGAAGAGGCGAAATCAGCAGAAGAGTCCAAGGTGGAAGAGACTTCGATGACTCTCGAGACTTTGGAATTGAAGGATATGGATATTCTGGATATTCTGAAGCTGATATCCAAGAAAAGCGGCCTTAATATCGCCGCAGGCAAAAACGTCAAAGGAAGAATCACTATTTTTCTAAAAGACGTTAATGTCTGGGATGCGCTTCGCATAATTCTGGAGACTAACGATCTTGCTTATTCGCAAGAAGAGGGAATCGTCAAAGTCATGACAGCGAAGGAATACGAGACTATTTACGGCAAGAAGTTCACTGATAAGACTTCGGTAAAGATTATACCTCTCAAGTTTGCTAATGCGGGAGCGATAGTACCTTTATTGACGCAGATAAAAAGCGCCATCGGCAAAGTTATCGCTGATGAAAAATCCAACACCGTCGTAATAATTGATACTCCCCAGAATATAACCAGCATGGAACAATTGATAAACCACATTGATGTCTCCACTATCTCGCAGGTTTTTACATTGCGGTATGCCAAGGCAGAAGATATTCAGAAAGGAATCACTGGGATTCTTACTCCTAACGTCGGAAGAATAGATACAGATAGCCGCACCAACAAAATCGTTGTCACGGATACGGCGGTAAATATGGAAAAGATCTCAAAGATGATTGCCGCCTTTGATGAAAAGACGCCGGAGGTTACTATTGAGGCAAAAATCCTGCAGATTGATCTGTCCGATCAGTTCCAAATGGGGGTCGATTGGGATAAGATATTCCATTATAACAATATTAAATTGGCCGGAAACTTTGATGTTGACACAGGAGCTTCAGGAAGCACGCTGACAGTAGGGAGCGCTGACTTCTCTAAATATTCATATTATGCTTTGATTGAGGCATTGAATACCGTCGGTAAGACCAATACTCTTTCCACTCCCAGAATCACGGTATTAAATAATCAAGAGGCAAAAATCCTAGTGGGCACAAAAGAGGTTTACGTCAGCACCACCACTACTAATACGACAGGGATTTCTACTACTGCTGAGGAAGTGACCTTCGTAGATGTGGGAGTAACATTATCGGTCACACCGACTATAAATGCCGATGGTTTTGTCACCATGAAGATAAAACCGGAAGTCAGCTCAACCGGAACGCCATATACTACCGCTTCTGGCAATAAAATTCCTGTTGTTTCTACTTCTGTGGCCGAAACCAACGTTATGGTCAAGGATGGCACAACTATAATCATTGGCGGTTTAATCAAAGATAAAATTCAGGACACGATAAAAAAACTACCGTTTTTCGGAGATATACCTCTTCTAGGATTAGCCTTTAGAAGCAAGGATAAGACAACTACGAAAACTGAGCTAGCCATATTTTTGACCCCGCATATAATTTCCGGCGAGTCAGATTATTTTAAGCCTTATTCCAGGCAAGATGCAGCTTTTCAGAGCAAATTGGGTACGCAAAAATAATTCTTCTTTTAGGAATCTTAATAAAATCGTCACAAAGCAGCCCTTCCATTAAAAATAAGATTTTTATTTCATTTTTATCTAAAAATTAGTAGAATTATAGCTATAAGAAATGAGAAATATACGCAATTTTATAATTATAATTTTGGTATGTTTGTTTGCTGCTAGCTGCGCAACAGTTACCACTTCTAAGAGGGTTGGTACTTTTAGCCTGGACGGCCAAAGATATCTGTCTCTGATGGAATTTTGCAAAAGCTATGGCATTGATTGTCAATGGGATAATTTCTCGGAAGTCTTAATTTTAAAGAAGGGGAATAACCAAGCCAATATTCTAGTCGGTTCGGTTACTGCCGAGGTAAACAATCAGATAGAAACAGTTAGCCCGCCTTTCCGTTTTTATAACGGAGCGATTGTAATTCCTTCCGGATTTGCCGATAGAATCGTCAGTAAGTGGATTCAGTTTAGGCCTTCAGCCAGAACAGTTGAGTCTTTAACCTATGGTTACAGGATAAAGAAGGTAGTTATTGATGCCGGCCATGGCGGCGATGATCCCGGGGCAAGGGGAGGCTCGGGGGCAAAAGAAAAAGACATCACTTTAGATATTGCAAAAAGATTAAAAGAAGTGCTTCAGTCGAAAGGCCTCAATGTTGTTTTAACTAGGTCGAGCGATAAGTTTATTCCTCTTACTCGCAGGGCGCAGATAGCGAATAAATCAAACGCCGATTTGTTTATCAGTATCCACGTCAACGCCAATAAATCAAAACAGCCTTATGGCTTTGAGACCTATTATTTTTCTGAAGCTACGGATAATGTAGCCAAGGCATTGGAAGTCGCGGAAAATTCCTCTTCCGTGGAAGAATCTTCTTCCTCGGGTTCTTCGAAAAACCTCAAGGCAATTTTAGGCGATATGATTTATACTGAAAATATAGCTGCTTCCAAGGAAGTGGCAAAACATATTTGCGATAGCACCTGTAGGATGATGGGGTTAAAAAACAGGGGTATAAAATCGGCGCGTTTTGTGGTTTTAAAAGAGACCAATATTCCCGCTATTTTGGTCGAGGTCGGATTCATATCTAATGCAAAAGAAGAGAGGTTCTTAAAGAACAGTTTTTACAGGCAACAGATTGCAGAGGGCTTAGCTGCGAGTATTACAAATTATATAAGAGCTTATAAACTGACTAAGAGGTAATAAAAAGATGAAAGCTATAGGCGTATTTGATTCGGGCGTTGGCGGCTTAACCGTGGTAAAGGAAATAATCAAGACCTTGCCTTATGAAGATATCGTTTATTTCGGTGATACAGCCAGGGTTCCTTACGGAATAAAATCCAAGCCAACGATTATTAAATTTTCTCTGGAAAATATCCTGTTTTTGCTGAAGCAAGATGTTAAGATAATTGTCGTAGCCTGCAATACTTCCTCCAGCGTGGCATTACCGGTTTTGAAAAGACATTTTAAAATTCCCATTATCGGCGTGATTTCTCCTGGAGTAAAAGAGGCAGTCTACGCCACAAGAGGCGGCCGTATCGGCGTTATCGCAACCAAGGCTACGATTAATAGCGCGGCTTACGAGCGTCAGATAAAGCAGTTAAATCCCAAGATAAAAGTCTTTAATCAGGCCTGTCCTTTATTTGTCCCTTTGGCTGAGGAGGGCTGGCTTAAAGAAAAAGCGACCTACGATATCGCCCGCCATTACTTAAAGCCGCTTAAAGACGCAAGAATCGATACGCTCATAATGGGTTGCACGCATTACCCGTTGTTAAAGAAAGTTTTTAGAGAGATTTTGGGCGGTTCGGTTACTCTCATCGATTCTGCCATGCAGGTCACCCTTGAGACAAAACAGGTACTCGCCAATGAAGGCCTTCTTAACAAGAAAAGGAGTGCCAAGTATTTATTCTACGTCAGCGATGAATTACAGCAATTCAGAAAATTAGCTAAGAATTTCCTGGGAAGAGAAATCACAAACCTAAGAAGAGTGAATAATGTTTGAAGTAAGAGTTGAATCAAATTTTAGCTCTGCCCACCGGTTAAGAGGCTACAAAGGAAAATGCGAAGAGCTCCACGGCCATAACTGGAAAGTAGAAGCATTTATCCAAAGTGAAAATTTAGACAAAATCGGCATGGTTGTAGATTTTCACCACCTAAAAAATCTTTTAAAATCTGTTTTAAACAAATTGGACCATAAGTTCTTAAACGATGTTGATTATTTCAAGAAAGTTAATCCAACCTCAGAAAATATTGCGAAATATATTTATGACCAGCTGCGGTCAAAAGATAAGAAGCTAGGGCTAACCAAGGTTACTGTTTGGGAATCCGACACATCATACGCAAGTTACATTGAATAATGAACCCCGCCCTTCCTGTTAAAGAGGACGGGGGATAAACAAGGAAGAGCGGGGTGAAAAAAGCAGTTGTTTTACTTTCCGGCGGATTAGATTCTAGTACCACATTATTTCTAGCCAAAGATCAAGGTTATAAGTGCCTTTGCCTGATTTTTGACTATGGGCAAAGGCACAAGAAAGAAATTAAATCTGCAATTAAGATTGCTAAATCCGCTAAATGCGATTTTAGATTGATAAAAATAAATCTTCCCTGGGGTGGGTCAAGCTTATTAGATAGAAAGTTAAAAGTTCCTCAATACAGAAATAGAAAAACGATTCCTTCGACTTACGTGCCGGGGAGAAATCTGATTTTCTTAAGTTTTGCTCTTTCATTTGCTGAGGCCCAAAAGGCTCGCACAATATTTATCGGCGCCAATCAGATTGATTATTCGGGCTATCCTGATTGCCGAGGAGAATTTTATCAAGCTTTAAAAAAGGTAATTGAAAAAGGCACGAAAACCGGCGTTCAGGGGAAGCCGGCTAAGATTCTAACGCCTTTGATCGACAAAAACAAATCAGAGATTATTCGATTAGGAAGAAAATTAGGCGTTCCTTATGAATTAACCTGGTCTTGTTATAGCGGAGCAAAAACTCCTTGTGGAAAATGCGACAGCTGCAGATTGCGGGCAAAAGGTTTTAAAGAAGCAAGGACGAGGGATCCGATTTATGGTTAAAGCAAAAATAGCTGAGATTTTTGAGAGTATCCAGGGCGAAGGCCTTTACGCCGGGGTAAGGCAGGTTTTTGTCAGATTCTTCGGTTGCAATCTAAAATGCCGGTTCTGCGATACCAAGCTTAATTATTACGATAAATACACCAGCTTAGATTTATTTAATAAAATCATAAAGACATCGCGGGGATTTCATTCGGTAAGTTTTACCGGCGGAGAGCCGCTGTTGCATAAAGATTTCTTGAAAGAGACCTTGAGGCTGTTTAAAAACCAAGGGATAACCACTTATCTGGAGACCAATGGAACCTTGCCCGGCGCATTTAAAGAAATAAAAGACGATGTGGATATTATCTCCATGGATATAAAACTTCCAACTTCGACTAGAGATAAGAGTTTTTGGAAAGAACATCGGGATTTCCTGTCCCTGGCAAAGAATAAGAATATTTTTGTCAAGATTGTTATCTGCGATTCCACTAAAAAAGAAGACCTTAAAAAAGCCTTTGAAATGATTGCTAAAATTGATCCTAAGATTCCGGTGGTGCTACAGCCAAATTCCTTTGAATTCACTAAGACCTTGTTAAATAAGATAATCGAGCTTCAGGGGCTTTGTCTTGGCAAGATTAAAGACGTAAGAATTATGCCGCAGTTGCATAAGATGGCAGGGATCAAATGAGCGCGAAAAAATCATCCTACGAAGGTCTGCAGAAAAATGTTAGAAATTTAAAAACGCCGAAGATTGAAGTCTGGCAGAATCAGTATCCGGATAAAGAAGAAACGGTGACGCTGGAAACATCCGAATTTACCTGTATTTGCCCTAAGACAGGCTTGCCTGATTTTGCCAATATCAAAATAAATTATGTTCCGGATAAATTCTGCGTTGAATTAAAATCCTTTAAGATATATTTAATTTCTTATCGCAATGTGGGTATTTTTCACGAGCATCTGACTAATAAAATTCTGGAAGATTTTGTCAAAGCCTGCAAGCCGCATTTTGCGAGGATTGAAGTAGAGATGAACACCCGCGGCGGGATTAAGACCACGGTTTCGGCAATTTATGAGAGGAAGCTTAGGTGAAGAAAATTATAATAATTTTATTGTTGTTGTCTATGCCTATGCTGCAGGGTTGCATTGCACTTTTATTGTCTGCAGCCGCAAGCTACGGTATGTATCAGGCTTTTAGAAAATAATCTTTTCTGTAATTAGCGTTTAAATACTCCTTGGAGGAATAGATAATTGTCTAAAAAAGTTAATGCAAATCTCGTCACGAAAACCATATCCCAGCTTTGTGTAGAGGCTAATTTCCGGCTAAGAAAAGACGTTTTGGCGGCCTTGAAGACAGCCTATTATAAAGAGAAAAATTCCCGGGCAAAAAGCATGCTCAAGGATGTCATTGATAATGCAGCAATTGCTAAAAGAGAGAAGATAGCGATTTGTCAAGATACGGGATTGCCGGTTGTTTTCGTGGAGCTTGGTCATAATATTCAGATAATAGGAGATTTAAAACAGGCGATTAATAAAGGCATTGAGTTAGGTTATAAAAAAGCGAGTTTAAGAAATTCTATCATCAGCGATCCTTTGATCCGCGGTAAATCCAAATTCTCTCCGGCAGTTATTCATATCGACTTGGCGAAAGGTAATAAGTTAAAGCTAACAGTTTTGCCTAAAGGTTTTGGTTGCGAGAATAAATCTCAGCTGAAGATGTTTAATCCTACCGTTGGGATAGATGCGATAAAGAAATTCATTATTGATGCTGTAGAAACTGCAGGTCCGGATGCTTGTCCGCCGTACGTGGTGGCAATAGGAATCGGAGGGACTGCGGATTTGGCGAATTTACTGGCGAAAAAAGCGCTTTTGCGCCAGATTAATAAACGCCATGCGCAAAAGCGCATAAGTCTTTTAGAAAAAGAACTATTATCGCGTATTAATAAGCTTAATATCGGTCCCATGGGCTTAGGCGGAAAAACTACCGCCTTAGCTGTCAATATCGAAACCTATCCAACCCATATCGCAGGCCTGCCTGTTGCAGTTAATATCAGTTGTCATGCACTACGCAGCGCAACAAAAGTCCTATGAAAAGAATATTTACTCCGTTAACTAAAGAATTAATAAAGAGTCTCAATGTTGGCGACGAGATTTTGCTTACAGGGATAATTTATACTGCCCGAGACCAGGCGCACAAAAGATTGATTAAAGAAATCGGCAAGCGAAGAAACTTGATTAAGGACAAAATCATTTATTATTGCGGTCCTACGCAAACTCCTAAAGGCAAAATTATCGGTTCGGCCGGTCCCACAACAAGCTCCAGGATGGATGAATTTACTCCTAAGTTGCTTGCTGCTGGCTTAATTGCCATGATCGGCAAAGGCGCCCGTTCGGAAAAAGTCAGGCAATCGATAAAAAGGCATAAGGCGGTATATTTTCTTGCTCCGGCAGGTTGTGGAGCTTTATTGTCACAAAAAATAAAATCAAAGAGAATAGTTGCCTATAAAGATTTGGGTCCTGAGGCAATTTACGAATTAAAAGTAAAAGATTTTCCTTTAATCGTGGGGATTGATTCAAAAGGAAGGAGTATCTATGATACGAAATGACAACCGCGGATTGGATAGATTGCGTAAAGTCACCATAACCAGAAATTATATCAAATATGCCGAGGGTTCTTGTTTAATCGAACTCGGCAATACTCGAGTGGTCTGTACTGCCACCATTGAAGAATCTGTCCCGACTTTCTTAAAAGGCACCGGCACCGGATGGCTGACAGCCGAATACGGTATGCTGCCGCGTTCCTGCGAGACCAGAATCCCCAGGGACAAAAATTCCGGCCGCACTTACGAGATTCAAAGATTGGTCGGCAGAAGTTTAAGATCTGTTGTTGATATGAAAAGCCTGGGAGAGCGTACCATCAGGCTTGATTGCGATGTCATCCAAGCCGACGGCGGAACGCGCACAGCTTCCATAACAGGGAGTTTTATTGCGCTTGTTGACGCCTTAAACAAATTAAAAAAGGAAGGTTTGATTACCAAAATCCCTATTAAAGATTTTGTGGCCGCCACTTCCGTAGGTATCGTAGAAAACAGCATTCTACTGGATTTAAGTTACGCTGAAGATTCCAAGGCTGAAGTGGATATGAACATTGTTATGACCGGCAAGGGCGAGTTTATCGAAGTCCAGGGAACTGCCGAAGGCAAGACTTTTACCAAGGAGCAGATGGATAAACTGCTTGCCTTAGCCCAAAAAGGCATAGGCGAGCTTGTCGACATCCAGAGGAATTTATTCAAGGATATTTTATAAATTATGGAAGAGATATATTTAACCAGAGCCGGATACCAGAAATTGATCGATGAGTTGGAAGATCTAAAGACTAACAAGCGTAGAAAACTCTCTAAGGCAATTGGAGAAGCCAGATCGCATGGGGATATCGGCGAAAATGCCGAATATGATGCCGCTAAAGAAGCGCAGGCCTTAAACGAAAAAAGAGTTGTTGAGCTAGAGTTGAAATTGAGCCACGCTAGGATTATCGACGATGAAAATATCGCAAGCGACAGAGTTCTAATCGGGGCTATTGTTAAGCTCAAGGATTTGGACACGGATGAAGAATTAGAATACACCATTGTTTCGGCGGAAGAGGCGGATTTTGATCAGGGCAAGATTTCTTTTTCTTCTCCCGTAGGTGGCGCCCTGATGAATCATAAGGAAAACGAGATTGTTGAAATCAAGATTCCCGCCGGGATTTTAAAATATAAAATATTAAAGATTAGCAGGTAATGTTAGGGTAGGGCATGGATTTAGTAGTCGCCACCAAAAACAAAAAGAAGTTAAAAGAGATAGAAGAATTATTGGCAGATTTTAATCTGAAGATTCTTTCTTTGGCAGATTTCCCGCGCGCGCCCAAAATTATCGAAGACGGCAAGACCTTTGATCAAAACGCAATCAAGAAAGCAGCGACTATTGCCATGTATACAGGCAAGCTCACAATGGGAGAGGATTCAGGATTAGAGGTAAAGGCGTTAAAAAATAAGCCGGGAGTTTATTCATCGCGTTATTCAGGGGAAGGCGCGACCGACAAAAAGAATAACCTGAAATTGTTAAGAGACCTTAAAAACATTCCTTTGAAAAAAAGGAATGCCCGCTATAGATGCAGCATAGCCATCGCCGATAAGCACAAATTAATTGCCGTTGTAAACGGTAGTTGCAACGGCTTGATAGGATTTCGTTCTAAGGGCAGCGCAGGTTTTGGCTATGACCCGCTATTTATCATCCCCAAATATAGTAAGACCTTTGCCGAGCTTGGTGAAAAAATCAAACATACCATGAGCCACAGGGCAAAGGCCATTAAAAAAGCCAAGAGAGTTATGGCACGAGTTCTTCGAAAATAAAATCTTTAGCCTTCTTAAAGATCTGGCCCGGGATAGGAATAATTTTATACTTAGGGTTTTTTAAGGTGCCGGTCAACTGTATCGTAATAGCGTTTGTAGATTGTGAAAGTATTGAACTAAAGATCCCCTGTAAATCCGTCGGGCCCTTAATCAAGCCTTCCGCAACTTGAGTTGTAACCTTAAAGTTGATATTGCCGCCAAAATCTATATACCCCTCAAGCAACATATTCAACGGATCGCTTGATAGCGTAAAATCCTCGGTAGAAATTTTATTATTCTCAATAGTGAAATCTCCGCTTGCTTCCTTGAAATTGATTTTTTGGAATTCAGGGATAAGCAAGAACTGTCCTAGTCCTTTTAACATCTCTAGTTGCCACAGGTTGCCATCTTCAATATGGATATTGCCAAAGCCATTAAGGGTATTTTTTACATCATTGTATGAACCTTGCAGGCTCGCATCGCCGAAAAACTTCCCTGAAATTTCTTTGTCTTTTATCGGAGTATCGTTTTTGAGCTGTGATATATCGACGCCGTTAAGGTTAACTTTTAGTACAAAAGGCAAATTAGCCTTAGATAAATCGATTTGATTTTTTACGGCAAGCTCGCCAGAATACGGTTTTCCCACAAGCAAAATATTAGCTATGGGCGAATTGTCTTGAGAATAATCCAGGTTCACATCATTAATCTTGAAACCATAAATGGAAATTAATTTTGAGGTGCCTTTGAGGCTGGCCTGCCAATCAGAGCGGTCTTTTAGCCTTCCTACTAGGATTATTTTAGCCTTTGCTACGCCAGACAATTTTGTATTATTCAGGATATCTTTAATGTTCGTATTAAAGCTGCCTAAATCATTCAGGTCGATATCGGCATCGCCGGAGATATTTAGTAAAGGATTGCTAACATTTGAAATATTAACTTCGCCTTTAATGTCGAATTTACTTTTTAATAGCGAGCCGTCCAGTTTCGATATGGCCAAGATTTTATTTGCAATGGCAAATTCACCAACGAGGTTAACTTGGCTCGAAGATAAATTTAGTTTTATAAGCGGGTTTAGGAAATTATCCAAAGAGCCGCTTGAGCTATAGGTTTCTTTCTGGAATTTTGCGGTTAGGTCTTTCCACGCGATTCTATTTTTATCAAAATTTACAGTGGTATTAATATCTTTTATGGCTTCCGGAAGATAGTCGGCATTAAATTTAGCCTTGGATATACTCGCCTTTCCTTTAAAATTAAGATTTTCTAAAGAAGAGAGTGGCCCTTTGACAGTTAATTCTGTATCCGAAACTCCTCCAATCTCCGCATTTTTTACTCCCAATACGTCCTTTAGCCTTGTCAGGTCTAAGATAGACTTGATTTTTACGTCAAGCTCAGGGTTAGCGAAATTATACAGGCTTCCCGAAAGCGTCAATGGGCCGAAGAGGGAGTTTCCCTTGGTTTCATCAAAAATAAGTTTATCTAAAGAAAGCTTGAGCTTCCCGCTTATTGAATTTATTTCTTTTATGTAGGGAAGGCCCGAGGTTTTGGTATTAGATAAGTTAATCAGCGCTTCATAATCAAGCGGCTTAGCTTGGTTTTTGGGATTGTAATTGGCTTTGAATTTAGAGCTTAAATCTGACTGGATTTCTAATTTGTCTTTGATAATGGTAATGCCGCTTAGCGAACCAGAACCTTCTAATTGTAATTGTCCGTCGCTATAACTGCAGGCTATTTTTGTTGATAATCTGCCGTTTTTTAAAGAGAAGGGGAGGTTATTCAGATATGCGAGATATTCAGGGATAGATAGGTTGTCTAAATTCATTGATATAGATGTTTGTTTTGTTGAGAAATCAATTCTTCCGCTGGATAAGATTTTGCTATTTTCCTGTTCAACTTCAGCCTTCAGGTCAAACTTAGCGCTCGTCGGAAAAGATGGTTTAATTACTAGGGATAGATCTTTAAGTTTCTTTATAAAAGGAACAGCAAAGGTGTTATCCTGGAATGTAACTTGTGAATCGCTAAGGTTTATTTTCAGGACCGTAAAAGAAAATTTAGGCTTTGTTTTGGGTTTAGAGGACATAGATGCAAATATGTCAGAGAAATTCCAATTTGCCTTATCAATTCTGGTTATATTGGCATTTAAACCAGATACGTTAACGGAAGGAATAAAAATATTCTTTTTTAATATAAAAGGAAATAATACAGGGTTGAAAGAGATCTCTTTAATGGTCAAAAATGCGGATTTATCTAGAGGCGGTTTTTCAGAAATTTCCAGATCATGGATAAGGAATCCTTGCAGGAGGTTAAAATCGATTTTACCTATCCTGACAGTTCTTCCGGTGGAAGCTTGGATATTATCTAAAAGTATGGTTTTGGCCTTATCTAAGATCAGGGGCTTATTTAGATAGGTCACGACCGAAAGTAAAATAAAAATAAAGAGTAATATAGCTATAACTACTAATATTTTCTTTTTCATAACTACCGCATTATATAATATTTATAGTAAATTTTCAACAGTTGCAAAAATTATTCTTACATGTTATAATACACTCCTTTAGAAAGGTGCCTAGCCCTTTAGGGCTCAGCACTGAATTGCTAAAGTATTGGATTGTAGCAATTCGGGGAGTGGCTCAGTTTGGCTTAGAGCGCTTGGTTTGGGACCAAGAGGTCGTGGGTTCAAGTCCCACCTCCCCGACCATTTGCTCAAGTTAGGATTTTAGCAAAATTATCCAAGTCAAAAAAGATCGGTTAGCGAAGGTTTATTAATATCTGTGCGCCCGTAGCTCAGTTGGATAGAGCATCTGCCTTCTAAGCAGAGGGTCGCCCGTTCGAACCGGGCCGGGCGCGCCATAAAAAAGGAAATGCAATGAGAAAATTGGCAAAAATCATTTTATTTTTAATCGTCGCATTTGTTATTTTTTCTTTAATCGGTTTTATTTTCTTAAGCCTTAAGGGGAAATCTTTAGTCGTCTCCCAGATGGAAAATATCTTAAAGCCTAAGGTGGAAATCGGAGCTATAAAACTAAATTTTCCCCATACCGTGGAGATGGACGAGCTAAAGATAGAGGGATTCCTTCAGACAAAACAGCTATTGATTGAACCCAGCCTCATAGCATTTTTATCCGGCAACGTAGGTTTTAGCAAGATAGTTTTAGTTGACCCCGTAGTGACGCTGCAAAGAAACGCTAATGGAGATTTTAATTTTAATAATTTGTTGAAAGAGAAAAAGGGAGAAAGTAAGCCGGTTATTATTGGAGAAATAATAGTCGACAACGGTACAGTAAATTTCATTGATAAGAAAATCAAGTCGGACGGATTTGTTTCTGTCATAAGAAAATTGGATCTTAAAATAAGCAATCCCTTAAGCCCGCGTTTCAGGGTGAGCGCGGAAGTTCAGGGGACAGATAAAGAAAAGCCGGGCTTGTTTAGCGCGGATGGGTGGATAAGCTGGTTAAAGAAAGATATGGATACAAACATTAAATTATCCAATCTTGACGGCGCATATTTCAGTCCTTATTTCCAGAGTTTTTTATCTGAACAAAAATTAAAAAGCGCCAATGTAAGTTCGCAAATAGATCTAACTGCTAAAAATAACGAAATAGACGGCAAATGCCATCTTAATATCGATAATATTGTTTATGAAGAACAGCAGCAAGGAGGCGAGTCAAAAGAAATTAGTATTCCTGGGCTTATTTCTTCAGTTTTAGGAGGAGGAGATTCGCAGGAAAAGACCAACCAGATAACTTTAGATTTGCCCATAAAAGGAACGCTTATCCCGTTTAAGATAAATTTAGTCAAAATTACCGGAAGTATATTTACTGAAATGCTAAAGAACACAATAGCCACGGAGCCCGAAGCCCTGCCGCAGAAGTTTGAATCTATAGGAGATAAATTTAAATCAATAGGCAAAAGCTTTGAGAATATTTTTAAAGAAGAGAAAGTAGCGCCGGTAGAAACTCCGTCGCAATAATTTAAATGGTGGGTGTAGCTCAACTTGGTTAGAGCATTAGACTGTGGCTCTAAGGGTTGCGGGTTCGAATCCCGTCACCCACCCCAGTAATATCATTCTTCTGGCTTCATAGGAGATTAATATACAGAGAAGGGTGTTGGATGGAAGCGTTAAGCTCTTTGCCGTTACTCTTAGGTGGTTCATGGACTTCAGGGGTTAGGTTATATCTAACTGTCGCGGTCCTTGGTTTTGCAGGCAGGATGGGATGGATCGGGCTACCCGGTGATTTAAAAGTAATCTCCAATCCTTTGGTTTTTATCGCCGCCGGGCTTTTGTACGGCATTGAATTCTTCGCCGATAAGATTAAGTACATTGATACTATCTGGGATAGCATCCATACATTTATTAAACCTATAGGCGCTGCTGCCTTAGGATTTGCGGCAGGCTCGAATCTTGGGCCGGTGGCTCAGATTCCTTTAGCTATGATTTGTGGGACGCTTTCTGGAGGCACCCAGCTTACTAAAGCCGGAACGAGGCTGGCAATCAATGCTTCTCCCGAACCGGTCAGCAATGCCGTCGTCAGTACTACAGAGGATGGATTGTCTATATTTGTTCTTTATATGATCGTGAAACATCCCGTTATCGCCACTGTGGTTATCATACTTGTGCTGGCTCTGACAGTTTGGTTGTTTATTAAGGTATTCAAATTTATCAAAAAGGTGCTAGGTTTTCTTTTTGGTAGAAAAGAAGGTTCCGGGCAAAATAAATAATTTAAAAAAATGGAGGAGTAAAACTATGGCAATAGTGCATCTTAATGACCAGAACTTCGACAAGGAGGTCATGAAGTCTGATCTGCCGGTTTTGGTAGATTTTTTTGCGGAATGGTGCGGTCCTTGCAAGAAGCTTTCCGTTGTTTTTGATGAGGTTTCTAAAGCCTACGACGGAAAAGTAAAATTTGCTAAAATTAACATTGAGGAAGGCCAGGATACTGCAAATAAATTCGGAGTTATGTCAGTCCCGACGTTAATATTCTTCAGAGAGGGAAATATCAGCGCTCAAAAGTCAGGTTTTTTAACCAAAGAACAACTAGTAAAAGAAATAAATAATAATTTATGAGTGCAAAGAAGATTTTTATCGCCGCGACAATGCAGAATGATGGCAAGACCACGGTTTCGCTTGGCCTGATTTTTGCTCTACGCGAAAAATTCAAGAAGATCGGATTTATAAAACCCATCGGACAAAGATATCTTGAGGAAGAAGGCGCCAAGATCGATGAGGATTCAGTTTTAATAGAACGGGTCTGTGAGATATGTGACGTTAGATGCGCGCTTAAAGATATGAGTCCGGTAGCGGTTGAGCGCGGCTTCACCGAAAAATATATCGATAGCCCCAATAAAAGCGATATTACTGAACATATCTTGGAATCTTATGAGCATATCTCCAAGGGTAGGGATTTGATGATTATCGAAGGCACTGGCCACGCCGGGGTGGGGAGTGTTTTTGACCATTCCAATGCCACTGTGGCTAAACTTCTTGATAGCAAGGTGATATTGATTTCTTCCGGCGGTGTAGGACGGCCGATAGACGAAATCATGTTGAACAAAGCCCTGTTCGAAAAAGAAGGGGTTGAGCTTTTGGGCGTTATCGTCAATAAAGTCTTGCCGGAGAAATATGATAAAATCAGTAATTACGTCCGCAAAGGCCTTACCCAAAAAGGAATCAGGGTTTTAGGGGTCGTACCGTTTTATCCGATGCTAAACGCGCCTTCAATATCTCAGATTTTGGAGGAAACTGATTTTGAACTTATTTCGGGTGGGGCAAATGTTAATAATCGTGTATCGAGCATTCTTGTCGGAGCAATGGAACCCCAAAACGCATTAAATTATTTCAAGGATGAATGTCTTATTATTACCGCCGGGGACAGGGAAGATATGCTCACTACTACTTTAAGTCAGCACTATGCTAAGCTTAAAGGAAAAGGAGGCGCCTCCATCTCGGGTATAATTTTAACTGGCGGTATACGTCCATATCAGGAAATAATGGATACAATTGCAAAATCCGGCATACCTTTGATTTTATCAAAGGAGGATACCTACCATACCACCTATGAGGTTCACGACCTGACAGTAAAGATAAGGCCTCAGGATAAAGAAAAAATTGAAAAGATAAAAGAGGTAGTTAAAAGCTTTGTGGAAATAGAAAAAATATTGGAGAATATATAATATGGAAGACATAATTAAAAAATTAAGGCAGGATGCAAGATCTTTAGCAAGAACCATTGTCCTCCCGGAAATGGAAGACCAGCGCGTAAGGGCAGCGGTAGAGATAATCCGTAAAGAATCCATAGCCAATGTGGTTCTTCTTAGCAGGGACAGCCTGGATAAAAATAAGGTTGATAAATTCTCCGAGCAGTTTTATCAACTGCGAAAGCATAAAAATATAACTCCCGAAGATGCGCGTAAAACTATTTCTGACCCGTTGTATTATGCCGCGATGATGGCAAGGAATGATGAGGCAGATGGTTTTGTCGCCGGCGCAAGCCATACTACTTCAGATGTGGCTAGGGCCGCAATTTACTGTCTCGGGGTAGATAGAAGTATCGGAACGATATCAAGTAGTTTTATCATGATTCTTCCCCATGAAGATTTTGGCGAAAAAGGAGTGTTTTTATTTGCCGACTGCGGGATCATACCGGATCCGAGCGCAAAACAGCTTGCCAGTATAGCCGTGGCAACATCTAGATTGGGTAGGGCCGTCTTAGGGCTTACTCCTAGAGTTGCGATGCTCAGTTATTCCACCAAAGGCTCAGCCGAAGGCGAGATGGTCGATAAAGTCAAAGAAGCGACAAGGCTGGCAAGAGAGATGCAGCCCGATCTAATAGTCGACGGAGAGCTCCAGGTCGATAGCGCAGTAGTTCCCGAAGTAGCTACGATTAAGAATAAAAACGGAATAATAAAAGGCGACGCTAATATTTTAATTTTTCCGGATTTAGAAGCAGGTAATATCGGATATAAACTTATAAATCGTCTTGCGAAAGCAGTGGCGTTAGGACCTTTGCTTCAGGGACTAAACAAACCCTGCAGCGATTTATCAAGAGGATGTACCGTAGATGAAATAGTGGATTGCGTAGCAGTCACCGCCATCAGGGCAGCCAGGGAGAAATAATTTTATGAAGATACTAACTATAAATTCAGGAAGCTCATCGATAAAATATCAGTTATTTGATATGCCGTCAAAAAGGATTATCAAAAAAGGTTTTATCGAGAGAATCGGTGAAACCGGCTCAAAGGTTAAAAATCATCATGAGGGTATAGCGTTAATCTTGAGAAATTTACCAAGTGTTAGCGCTATTGGCCATCGCGTCGTACATGGGGCAGAAGAATTCTGGAAGCCCACGTTAATCGACGACCGCGTTATCGCTAAGATTAAACGTTGTTCGAAACTAGCGCCACTTCATAATCCGGCTAATTTGGCCGGGATAATGGCGTGCAGAAAGATATTGAAGCATATTCCACAGGTTGCTGTTTTTGATACAGCTTTCCACCATAGCCTGCCGGATTTCGCCTACATATATGGCCTGCCTTACGAATATTACAAAAGATTCGGCATCCGTAAATACGGATTTCACGGCACGAGCCACGAATATGTCGCGCATGAGGCGGCAAAGAAATTGAATAAACCGCTTAACAAGCTTCGTTTGATAACCTGCCATTTAGGAAATGGTTGCAGTATAACTGCCGTGAAGCATGGAAAATCAATGGATACAAGTATGGGTTTTACGCCTTTAGAAGGACTGTTGATGGGAACGCGCTGCGGCGATTTAGATCCCGCAGTCGTTACCTATTTGCAGCGCAGGTTAAATGTATCATCGGAGAAAATGGATGAGATTCTTAATAAGAAAAGCGGCTTAATCGGCGTCTCCGGTATAAGTAATGATATGCGTAAACTATTTGGCGCTTACAAAAATGGAAACAAGAAGGCAAAATTGGCTTTGGAGATATTCATTTATAGAATAAAAAAGTATATTGGAGCTTATGCAGCGCTTCTCTGCGGCTTGGATGCAATAGTTTTTACTGCCGGAATCGGAGAAAACCAAGCTTTTATCAGAAACAAAGTCTGCCAGGGATTATTGCCGTGTTTAAGAAAGAGACCCAAGGTTTTAGTTATTCCCACCAACGAAGAGCTTATGATAGCAAAGCAGACCTATGAAGTAATCAAGAGGTAGGGTATGGCAAAAAAAGCAGTGATGATTATCGCAAGCAATAGTTTTAGAGACGAGGAATTTAAGGTCCCACATTTGGTCCTTGAGGATAATGGTGTAAAAGTTACAATTGCTTCATCGAGTTTAGATACAGCCAGGGGAATACTGGGCACCAGAGTTAATCCGGATATATTAGTAGATGATATCAAAGCCGAAGATTACGACGCAATCATATTTGTCGGCGGAGCAGGTGCACAGGAATATTGGGATGATCCAGTAGCCCACAATTTAGCTGTCGAAGCGGTAAAACAAAATAAAGTTTTGGCCGCTATTTGTATCGCTCCCATAATCTTAGCAAATGCGGGAGTGTTAAAAGGAAAAAAAGCTACGGTTTGGTCTTCGGAGATAAAAAGTTTAAAGGCACAAGGCGCTGTTTATACGGCCGAGTCGGTTGTGACGGACGGGAAAATCATTACCGCTAATGGTCCAACTGCGGCATCATTATTTGCGGATAAAATATTGGAGGCTTTAGGGCTATGATGATAATAATGTGCAAGTCAAAAATTTCTGGTGCAAAAATTACGGCAACTAAAATCCACTACGAGGGCAGTATTGAAATCGATGAAGCCTTGCTTTTGGAATCCGGGATCATTCCTGGAGAGAAAGTAGAAGTATTAAACTTAAATAATGGCTCAAGAATCGAAACCTACGCCATATCAGGCAAGAAGAATTCCGGCTCTGTCTGCCTTTACGGCGCAGCCGCGCTTTCGGGAAAGGTCGGAGACGAAGTAATCATACTTGCTTATGGTTTTATCGAAGAAAAAGAAGCTAAATCCGTAAAGATAAAACTGGTTAAAGTCGACGATAAGAACAGAATCAAGAATAAATAAGGAGATTCATTGGACGGTAAAATCTGCATATTTGGAGATACAGTTTTACGCAAAAGAGCAAAGCCTGTAAAAAATGTCGGCGAGAGCGAACGTAAGCTTTTTAATGAGATGCTTTCGATTATGCGCGCGGCAGGCGGCGTAGGCCTGGCAGCGCCCCAGATAGGTTTGAGCAAAAGAATGATTGTTATCGAATACAATAATTCTCTATTGATGATTGCCAACCCCAAAATAATAAAAAAAGAAGGCTATGTATCGCTTGAAGAGGGTTGTCTTAGTTTCCCTGAAGTTTCCGTTAGAGTAAAAAGATCCAAGAAGATAGTCGTTGAGGCATTGGATAAAAATAACAAGAAATTTGTCATTGAGGCTGATGAGATATTGGCCAGAGCCCTGCAGCATGAGATAGACCATTTGGATGGAAAGCTCATTATTGACTATGCAAATCTCGTCGATAAATTCCGTATCAGAAAAAGGATCAAAGATATACGGGCAAAGCTAAAAATATGACCGAATGCAAAAATAAAAAGATAAATTTAGAAAATTGCAATTGCACCTATGAGCCTTGCGAGAGAAAAGGTATCTGTTGCGAATGTATCCTATATCATCGCAGGCAAGGACAACTTCCGGCCTGCTATTTTTCGCCGGTGGCAGAGAAGACTTACGACCGTTCAATAAAGAAATTCATTTCCGATTCAAAATGATAAAGACTTTACCCTCTTGGCTTAAAAAAGAAATTCCTGATTCAGCCTCCATAAAATCAAAGCTGGATCTTGTTAAAGATTTAAATCTTCATACTGTTTGTGTCAGCGCGCATTGCCCGAATATGGGAGAATGTTTTTCTCACGGTGCTTTGACTTTTATGATTTTGGGCGATATCTGTACACGCAATTGCCAGTTTTGCGCGGTTAGAAAAGGCATGCCGGGAAAGTTAGATATTAATGAGCCGCAAAATATAGCTAGAGCCGTTAAAAAACTTAATTTAGATTATGTAGTGATTACTTCTGTCACCAGGGATGATTTATCCGAAGGTGGAGCTTCAGTGTTTGCCGAAACTGTAAAGCAGATAAAAAATCTAAACCCTGATACAAAGATCGAATTACTGATTCCTGATTTTCAGGGAAATCTAGGAAGCTTGGGAAAAGTCATGGATTCTTCGCCCGATGTCATTGGTCATAATATCGAAACCGTAGAAAGGCTTTATCAAAAGGTGCGGCCGATGGCGAATTACCGGCGATCTTTAGGTGTGCTAAATGAAATCAGAAAGATTGATAGAAATATCTTAACAAAATCTGCGATACTTTTGGGAATGGGCGAGACCTGGGCGGAAATTATTCAGACAATGCAAGATTTAAAAGGCGTTAGTTGTGATATTCTGGCTATCGGCCAGTATCTTGCGCCGTCAAACCAACATTTACAAGTTGCTAAATTTGTTTCTCCCGATGAATTTAAGGAATATAAAGAAATTGCAGAAAAATTAGGATTCAAATATGTCTTAAGCGGACCGTTCGTGCGCAGCTCATATCTCGCAAGCGAATTACTAAGGAGTTAAAATGACCAAACACAAAGAACTTCAACTTTGGGTAAAGAAAATGGCCAATATGTGCCAGCCGGATAAAATCGTCTGGATCGATGGCTCGGAAGAGGAAAAACAGCGTCTGGAACAAGAGGCTTTCGCAACCGGCGAGCTAATTGAATTAAACCAAGAGAAACTTCCCGGCTGTGTTTATCATCGCACCGCCATAAATGATGTGGCGAGGACTGAGCATCTTACCTACATCTGCACCAAGACTAAGAAAGAGGCTGGCCCGACCAATAACTGGATGTCCCCTAGGGAAGCTTATAAGAAAGCTGGAGATATTTTTAAAGGCTCGATGAAGGGCCGGACAATGTACGTTATTCCTTTTTCAATGGGGCCCGTGGGTTCTGAATTCAGTAAAATCGGTATAGAATTAACCGACAGCATTTACGTGGTTTTGAATATGAGGATAATGACCCGTATAGGCAGAAGCGTTTTAGAGGTGTTGCGTACCGACGGAGAATTCACCAAATGCCTGCATGGGAAAGCCGATTTGGATGAAAAGAAGAGATTGATCCTGCATTTCCCCCAGGATAACACCATCTGGAGCGTTGGCTCCGGTTATGGCGGAAATGTTTTGTTAGGAAAGAAGTGTTTATCGCTACGTATCGCCAGTTATTTGGCCAAAGAAGAGGGATGGTTTGCCGAGCATATGTTGATTATGGGTATTGAAGAGCCCAATGGCCATATAGAATATATTGCCGCTGCTTTTCCCAGCGCCTGCGGTAAAACTAATCTTGCCATGCTTATTCCACCGGAGGGATTAAAAAGTAAAGGCTACAGGATCTGGACAGTCGGCGATGATATCGCCTGGATGCGTATCGATTCTGACGGCTCTCTCTGGGCGATTAATCCTGAGACCGGATTCTTCGGTGTAGCCCCTGGGACAAATTCCAAGACCAATCCTAATGCCATGGCGACAATTAAGAAGAATACGATTTATACCAACGTGTTATTGACGCCTGAAAAGACAGTCTGGTGGGAAGATGGCGATGGCCCAATTCCTCAAGAAGGCATAGACTGGACAGGAAAGCCCTGGAAGCCGGGAATGCTTGATAAAGAAGGCAAGCCTGTATTAGGCGCAAATTCCAACAGCCGTTTCACTGCGCCGATCAAACAATGTCCCACGGCATCGTTTAGAATTGACCAGCATCACGGTGTTCCTATTTCCGCCATACTTTTCGGCGGAAGGCGCGCGCATTTGGCGCCGTTAGTATATGAGTCATTTAATTGGCAGCACGGAGTTTTTGTCGGCGCGACCATGGCGTCGGAACGCACCGCTGCCCAATACGGAAAACAAGGAGAAGTGCGCCGCGATCCCATGGCAATGTTGCCTTTCTGCGGTTATAACATGGCGAAATATTTCGCTCACTGGCTTAAGCTCGGCAAAAAAATGGTAAAACCGCCTAAAATTTTCCATGTCAATTGGTTCAGGCGCGATGAAAATGAAAATATGCTTTGGCCTGGATTCGGGGAGAACTTAAGAATCCTGGAATGGATTTTGGATCGTTGCAATAATAAAGTTGACGCAGTCAAGACACCGATAGGATACATTCCCGATCCTAAGGATATCGATATGACCGGCCTTGAACTTCCCGCTAGTTCCGTGGAGAAATTATTTTTCGTAAACAAAGATAATTGGATCAAAGAACTTCAATCGCAAAAAGAATTTCTTAAGATTTTCGGCAAAGACCTTCCTCAGGAATTGCTTAGCGAGTGGCAGGCCTTGAAGAATAGATTAGAAAAATCTTAAATTCTTTAACGCATAAAAGAGGAGCATATGAAGGAAAAAGAACCCCTGCGTATTACCAGCTTCAAGGATGTAGAATTATTTAAAAGAGGAAAAGTAAGGGACGTTTACGACTTAAAAGACAAGCTTTTGGTTATATCTACCGACAGGATTTCTTGTTTTGACGTGGTTATTCCGACTTGCATTCCTCATAAAGGCGAGATCTTGACCAAGCTTTCGCTTTTCTGGTTTGATTTCACAAAGGACATTATTCCTAACCATTTAATTTCCGCAAATGTAAATGAATTCCCTAAATCATTATCAAAATATTTTGACATTCTCGACGGCCGTTCAATGCTGGTAAAAAAAGCCAAGTCCATTCCGGTTGAGTGCGTAGTCAGAGGTTATCTTTCCGGCTCGGGCTGGAAGGAATACCAGAAATCGCAATCCATTTGCGGAATAAAATTGCCCAAAGGCCTCAAAGAATCTGACAAGCTACCTGAGGCTATATTCACGCCTTCGACCAAAGAGGAAGTGGGCCACGACATTAATGTAAGCCAGGATTACGTGGAAAAAGAATTAGGCAGAGACATTACCTCCAAGCTAAGGGATGTAAGCCTTGCGATTTATAAAAAGGCGGCTAATCATGCCGAATCAAAGGGTATTATTATTGCCGATACCAAATTTGAATTCGGTTTATACGATGGCAAAATGATTCTTATCGACGAAGTCTTGACGCCCGATTCATCTAGGTTTTGGCCGAAATCAGAATATGCGCCCGGAAAATCCCAGCCAAGTTTTGACAAGCAGTTTGTCCGGGATTATCTGGAGTCGCTTGATTGGGATAAGACTCCTCCGGCGCCGGAATTGCCCAAAGATATCGTCGAGAAAACCAGCTCCAAATACGAGCAGGCACTTAAAATGCTTGCGCTCAAAGCGTAAAACAAAAAATGAAAATAAACCAAGGCCTTAAGAATATCCTCATTTATTTCTTAAAAATCGCAATCACGGTAGGGCTTTTGGTTTTTCTCTACACCAAGACTGAAATCAAATTTCACGATGTTGTCCTCGCCATAAAAAAAGCCAATCCTGTTTATTTTTCAATAGCCGTATTCTTATTCGCCTTCAATTATTTTCTGGGGATGTTCCGTTGGAATATTTTATTAAAAGCAGCTGGGGTTATTGTTCCTTTTTCGCGGGTGGTTGTGTCGTATCTGATGGGCCTGGCAGTAAATCTTTTCATCCCCAGCACAATAGGGGGAGATTTGGCCAGGACCGTGGATTTGTCGGTTTATTCGTCAAATTCCAAGTCCAAACTTCTTGCCACGGTTATGCTGGATAGGATCAGCGGCTACATTGCTGTGGTGACAGTGGCATTTATCTCACTTTTCTTGGGATATAAGTTCGTGGATAAGCCGGTTTTGATTTCTTTTGCGATTATAGCCGGGATACTCCTCGCCATAATCTTGGTTTTATTCAATCGAAGGATAGCTAAATTAATGCAGGCTATTTTTAGCAGGGTTGGTTCGGTTAAAAACGCTCTAGTAAATTTTGACGAATCTATCAATTCTTTCTTACGCGAGGCAAGATTAAAGGCGCTTTTATTTACTTTAGTTGCGGCACTTTTAATCCAAGTAATCTCAGTTTTTATAGGATATTTTATTGCAGAAAGCCTGGGCTTTCATATCGATTTGATTTATTTCTTTGTGATTATTCCTATCGTCAATGCGATTTCCATGATTCCTTTGACCATGCTGGGCCTGGGCTCAAGGGATTTAAGCTCGGTTTATTTCTTCGGCCGCGTGGGGTATCCGGCAACCTATGCCGAGACCATGTCATTAATAGTTTTTTTCTTGTTCGTTATAACAGGCGTTGTCGGCGCGATAGTTTATGTTTTCGCTAGCCCGAAACGTAGGCAAGAGTAGATGGAAAGTAAAAAGTAAGAAGAAAAAAGTAAAAACCAAAAGTTAAAAGTAAAAAGTTTTGAACTTTTGGCTTTTTCCTTTAACTTTTTCCTTTTTTCTTTTTCGTTTTTATTTATAATCATATGTCAATTCATTATATTCTCGACGGATACAACATAATAAAGCAGCTGCCCAAACAAAATAATAAGAAGCTTCATTCATCCCGGGGAGCGCTTATCTCGTTTATTGAATCCAGGCATCCTCAAGGCTCAAGGAAAAATAAGGTTACAATTGTCTTTGACGGAAAAGAGGATGTTTTTGGCGAGGATGCATCAGCGTCAGCTGAAATAATCTTTACTAAAAATGAATCGGCCGATGATAAAATCAAGCGCATGGTTGAGCGTGCGAAGAATCCCAAAGAGATCGTCGTTGTCAGTGACGACAGGGAAATCATATTTTTTGTCAAATATTGCGGGGCAAAGGCAATGAAGGTTAAAGAGTTTTTGATCCCGCAAGGGACAAAAACTCACATCAAAGAAATAGACGACGAAAAACACATCCCCGCGGAAGTCCAGTTTCATATAAATGAGGAGTTGAAGAGGATTTGGTTAAAGTAATAAGAAAAATCAAGAAATCCGATTCTGAAAACTACATCAAATTCCTCGGCACGGCCGGCGCGCGGTTTGTGATGATCAAGCAATTGCGCGCATCCGGCGGGCTTTGGGTATCTTATAAAGGGACTAACGTTATTGTTGATCCCGGCCCGGGAAGTATTGTTAGATGTTCCGCAAGCAAGCCAAAATTGGATCCTACAACTCTGGACGGAATAATCCTTACCCATAAACACTTGGATCACTCCAATGATATCAACGTGATGATTGAGGCCATGACCGAAGGCGGCTTTAAAAAAAGAGGGACTGTTTTTGTCCCGGCTGATGCCTTGGAAATTGAGCCGGTTATCCTTCCTCATACCAAAAGTTTTCCCGACCGGATAATATATCTCAAAGAAGGCGAGGAATATTCCATCGAAAATATAAGATTTGCCACGCCCAAACGCCATTTGCATACGGTTGAGACCTACGGATTGAAGTTTTTATTTGATAAAATAAGCGTTTCTTTGATTGCCGATACGCGTTATTTCGAAGGTATAGAGGATTATTATAAATCCGACATCGTGATTATAAATTTAGTCTTTTATGAGCCGCGCCCGGGGATTGACCATTTGAATTTTGAGGAAGCCAAGCAGATCATCCGCAATATCAATCCCAGCATGGCAATCCTGACGCATTTTGGGATGTCCATGCTCAAACACAAGCCGCATGAGCTGGCGGAAGAATTAAAGGCGAATACCGGCATCAATGTGGTGGCAGCATATGATGGAATGAAGTTAGTAATTCCGTAAAAAGTTTTTTGATTTTACAGGAAAGATGGTAAAATGGGATATGAACCTGCGTTAGATAAAGCCTGGAGCGAGCTTAAAAGTTTATCCAAAGAAAGTTCGCTTTCAGTCAAATTTCTTTCCGATGAATATAGTATTGATGTAAATAAGCGGGAAATTCTGTCTTTGGCATGCAACATAAAAGCCAAAGATTTCTACAGCATCTTAATTTTACATTATTTAATTCAGGAATTAAAAGGCATCCCCAGGCTTACCAGCGAGTGGGCATCTTTTCAGGAGTTCGACGGAGGCCAGGGGTATTATCCGGCGTTTAGAAAGCGGGTAATCGAGCCGATAATAAGGAAATATGGCTCAAATCCCAAGAGCCTGCTGGAGTCGGTCGAGAAATTTAGCGCCAAGGCCGTCCAGTTCGGCGACTCAGGGATAGTGATTGAGGCATTTAAAGGAATTCCGATATTGATTACGCTTTGGGCCGGCGATAGCGAGTTCGGCCCGGAAGCAAATATGCTTTTTGATAAAAGCATCACCAAAATTTTTCCCACAGAAGATATTGTAGTTTTAGGCGGAATAGTGGCAAGTTTAGTTTAGGGGAGGAAATATGTCAGAGCATTCAGTAAAGGTTGGCGTTAGCTTTGGAGCAACATCAGGCGTGATTACAACTCTTGGCCTTATGATGGGCCTGAATTCGGGCACGGGTTCAAAATTGGTAGTTATCGGCGGAATCCTCACCATTGCGATTGCCGATGCATTCTCTGACGCGCTGGGCATCCATGTGTCGGAAGAATCGGAAAACGTGCATACGCCTGCACAGGTATGGATTGCGACCATATCGACATTTCTGTCCAAATTTATCTTTGCTTTGACGTTTGTAGTGCCGGTCTTACTATTTAAGCTTCCTACAGCAGTTTTAGTAAATGTAATCTGGGGATTATCAGTATTATTTGTAGTAAGCTACAAAATGGCAAAGGCACAAAATATCAAGCCCTTGAGTGTAATCATGGAACACATTATTATCGCTTTGACAGTTATAGTCATAACTCATTATTTGGGCCATTGGATTGCTTATAGATTCAATTAGAATTATATAGATTGTCATAAAACTGACGCTGATGTCAGTGAGAAAAATTCTGTCTGCCGACAGGTAAAGGTTAGGACAATGAAGCCCGCTTTAGCCTGCCAACGGTAAGGCTAAATTATGTCTTTAATAAGGAGGCAATAATGAGCGGCATTTTTGGAGTAGTATCAAAAGAAAATTGTGCGCAGATTCTTCTTTACGGGACTGATTATCATTCGCACTTAGGCACTGAATATGGCGGCATGGCGGTTTTAGGGAAAGATTTTACCCGCCGGATCCACAACATCAGCCAGAGCCAGTTTAAATCCCGTTTTTTCGATGATTACAAAAACATGGAGGGCAATAAAGGAATCGGGGTTATCAGCGCACTTGATGAGCAGCCGATTTACCTGAATTCTAAACTCGGCGCCTTCTGTTTAGTTACCAACGGCATAATAGAAAACAGCGAAGACCTGATGGCTCAAATGCTCAAACGCGGCGAATCATTTAGCGAAGTCAGCAAAGATAAAGTCAACACCACTGAACTCATCGCCAAGATTATCAGCCAGGGCAAGGATATTATCGACGGAATTGAGAGAGTATTCGATCTTATCGAAGGTTCTTGCTCACTGCTTTTGTTGAATAAGGATGGCGTTTATGCGGCGAGAGACAGGCTTGGATACACGCCGCTAGTGGTAGGGAAACAGAGGAATTCCGACGCCTGGGCAGTAACCACTGAAACCTGTGCTTTCCCTAATACCGATTTTGAAATAGTAAAATATGTCGGCCAGGGAGAAATTGTTTTATTGAATGAAAACGGAATGGTGCAGAAAAAAGCTGGGGATGATACCAATCAGATCTGTTCTTTCTTGTGGATTTACACCGGTTTTCCTGCCTCCAGTTATGAAGGAATTAATGTTGAGACAGTTCGCGAGAGATCGGGAAGATCATTGGCCAGGCGCGATATGGATATCGAGGTAGATGTGGTTTCTGGCGTTCCCGATTCAGGAATTGCCCATGCCATCGGCTATGCCCAGGAATCCGGTAAGCCATACCGAAGGCCATTGGTAAAATATACGCCAGGCTACGGCAGAAGCTACACGCCTCCGTCGCAGGAGACGCGTGATTTAATCGCCAAGATGAAGTTGGTTCCCATACGAGAGATTATCCAGAATAACCGGATTGTAGTTTGCGAAGATTCGATCGTGCGCGGGACACAGCTTAAGAATTTTACCATCAAGAAATTATGGGACTGCGGGGCAAAAGAGGTGCATGTCAGGCCGGCATGCCCGCCGTTGATGTTCCCCTGCAGGTTTAATTTCTCGACGCGTTCTATCCACGAACTTGCCGCCCGAAAGGCGATTAGAAGTATCGAGGGCCGCGATCTGGAAGATGTTTCAGAATATACCGACCATACAAGCGCAAAATACAAAAAGATGGTAGATTGGATTACGCGGGATATCGAAGTCACGACTTTAAGATACCAAACCGTTGAAGATATGGTTGAGGCAATTGGCATGCCGCGGGAAAAGCTTTGCCTTTACTGCTGGACCGGTGAATGCCCGCTGCAGTGTCCAGGCAGCAAAGCCAAGAAGGAAAAAGTTTCAGTTAAAGAAGAAATCCCGGAATTCTAAGAAATAAACAAATGCCAAAGACGGTAATTCACAAACTAAGCGAATTCGGACAGAGTATCTGGTTGGATAATATTAATCGATTCTTAATCGAGAGCGGCAGATTGTCTGATATGATCGAAAGCGGTTTATCAGGCCTTACATCCAATCCCACGATTTTTGATAAGGCAATCAGCGCCAGCCAAAGTTATGACGAAAAAATAGCTAAGCTTAGAAGCCAAGGTAAATCCACATTTGAGATTTATGACGATTTGACCGTCCGCGATATTCAGGATGCAGCTGACATGTTTGGTACGGTGTATAAATCTTCAAGCGGCTTAAATGGTTATGTAAGCTTAGAGGTTGATCCGCGTATCGCCTCGGATACCGAGGCAACTTTAAAAGAAGCACAAAGACTATTCCGCAAGGTTAACCGCACTAACGTCATGTTCAAAATTCCCGCCACAGATGCAAGCTTCCCTGCGGTAGAAAAACTTCTAGAGCTAGGTATGAATATCAATGTTACCCTGATATTTTCCGTCGAGCAGTATGCCAAGACCGCAAGGGCTTTTTTAAAGGGAATGCAAAGATTATCCCTGAAGAATAATGATTTAAGCAAGGTTTCTTCGGTGGCCAGCGTCTTTGTCAGCCGGATTGATTCGGTTGTGGATAAAGCCTTGGATGAGCTTATCGCTAGAGAAAGTGACCAGACAAAGAAAACCAAGCTTCTTTCTTTGAAAGGCAAAGCAGCGGTTGCTAATTCGGCATTGATTTATCAGAAATCAAAAGAGATTTTCTCTTCTGATGATTTCAAGCGCCTCGCTGCAAAAAAAGCCCGCCTGCAGAGGGTGCTTTGGGCGTCAACCAGCACCAAAAATCCTGCTTACAGCGATATCAAATATGCCAGCGAGCTCATCGCCAAGAATACCGTAAACACGCTGCCTGATAATACCTTTGAGGCATTTTTAGATCATGGGGCTGTCAAAGAGGCATTGAAAGATGATTTTAGAGAAGCGCAAAATATTATCAATGATTTAAAACTCGTCGGAATAGATGTCAACAGGGTCTGTGATAAGTTATTGCAAGACGGAGTAGTGGCATTTCAGAATTCATTTTCATCTTTGTTGTCATCCATAGAAAAGAAGGCAGAGAGCTTGTCCTTAAAAGAGAATGCCAAAAGGTGAGGAAGCTTAAAATAATATGTTAGAGAAATACTTCAGCAGAATCCCGAAGAAATACGAAGATGAGTTCTTAATGAATCAGACCGATTTTATTAAGAGCCGGGTAAAACTTCTCTGCGGCCTGGTTATCGGAATTTATTTTTCTTTAACTCTTATAAGCTTTTTGTTATTGCCTAAGCAATTCAAACTTCAGGAGGTTTATGTCTGGGGTTCGCTTGTATTGGGCGGCCTTTTGATATTGTCGCTCAATAAAAGAGCCAGGTCGATAAGGGATGCGAAGCGCAACACCTATTTATTTACCGCTTTGTTTTTATTGATTCTTATCAGGGTAAATATTATAAATCCCGGTCAGATTCCGGTTGCAACTTTAATTTATCTTTTGGTTTTATTTCTGGTTTCATTTACTATACCCTGGAGGCCGCTTGAGGCGATTCCGATTACTTTAATGCATGTTGCCGCGTATTCCTACCTGTATTCCTATGTGCAGGAAACTATGCCCAAGGAAATTAGCGCGGGTTTCAGCTGGTCAACATATGTAACCGGGCTTATGTTTTTCCTCAATGCCTTTGTTTTGGTTTTGATTATCAGGGAAAGGGAATCGAGCAGAGATATTGAGAATTTTGTGCTCCTAAAAGATGTTGAAGCCAAGAATGTGCAGATGGAGAAGGAACTGGAGTTGGCGAATAAAGTCCACCAGACGCTTGTCCCCAAGTCTATCGAAACGGATTTGGTGGATATTGCGGTAATGTATCTGCCCATGTCTTACATCGGCGGAGATTATGCCAGGTTTCATTTCATTGACAACGAAAGGTTGATCTTTATCATCTGTGATGTTACCGGCCATGGAGTTTCGGCGGCCCTTTTGGTCAATAGGTTCCATTCGGAATTTGAGCAGCTGGCTGAACAGGGCAAAGAGCCGGGTGTTTTATTAAAAGAATTGAATAATTTTATCGTCAGGGAATTCCAGGGCAGCAACATGTATATCAGCGCGTTCTGCGGACTCCTTGATTTTAAACAAAAGAAATTTATTTACTCCAATTATGCCCATCCCACTCAGTATTTCTACAAGACTACAGATTCCAGCATGCTTTATTTGGGGTCACAGGCGGCTTTGTTAGGTTTGTCTTTTGGCGAAGATGGCGCAGTCTATCAAAATCAGGCGGATTTTGAAAGAGGAAACAAACTATTCATGTTTACCGACGGAGTAATTGAAACCAGGGGCCTGGCTGGTGAAGAGTTCGGTATTGAGCGGCTGGAAGAATTTATTAAGAGAAACCATGGTTTAAAACCCGAAGCTTTTAACCGCAAATTATTGGATGAATTAAGCGCCTTTAAAACCGATAATTTCAAAGACGATATATTTGTTTTGACGTTAGGAATAAAATAGTAGATGGAACCTAAGACAGTTGCCCTCATAATTTTTCTTTTGTCTTACCTTTTGTTTGTTTTGCTTACCAGACGCAGGACTATTGTTGCTGTTTCTGCGGCGGTTTTATTGATGCTTCTTAAGGTCATGTCCCCGAAAGAGGCGTTTTGGGCTATAAACTGGAATGTCATGGGAATTTTTGTCGGCACGCTTGTGATTGCCGACATTTTTATGGAAAGCCGCATGCCGGCGTACCTGGCGGAGATTATAGTCAATAAAGCCAAAAATACCGCATGGTCGATTTTATTTATCTGTGTTTTGACAGGATTTATCTCGGCATTTGTCGAGAACGTGGCTACGGTTTTGATTGTGGCGCCTATCGCTTTGTCGCTGGCCAAGAAATTAAAAATCAATCCTATGAAGATGATGATCGGCATTGCCATCTCAAGCAATCTTCAAGGGACCGCCACTCTAATCGGTGATCCGCCAAGCATGCTCTTGGGCGGTTTTGCCAAGATGAATTTCATGGATTTTTTCTTTTATCGGGGGAGGCCAAGTATTTTCTTTGCCGTGGAGATAGGGGCGTTGGTTTCTTTTGTGGTTTTATATTTTATCTTCAGGCATCATAGAGAAAAAGTGCAATTGGTGAGAGTTGAAAAAGTAAAATCAATTGTTCCAACAATTATTTTAGTTGGCTTAGTAATTCTATTGGCATTATCATCGTTTTTTGATGTTGGTTTTTCCTATATGGCGGGAATTATCTGTATGGCACTTGGAGTTGTCTCTATGCTTTGGGAGAAATTTGTAAATAAAACTCCAGTTTTTGACGGCATCAAGTCTCTTGATTGGGATACCACCTTTTTCTTAATGGGCGTATTTGTATTGGTTGGTAGCATTACTTTAACCGGTTGGATCGAAACTTTGTCTAGCTTTCTTTCCGGAGTCGTAGGCGGTAACATATTCTTGTGTTATACGATATTGGTTTTTCTTTCGATGTTATTGTCGGGCTTTGTAGATAATGTGCCGTTTTTGGCGGCGATGCTTCCGGTGGGGATTTCTTTAGCTGATAAACTGGGGATAAATCCGTCGCTATTGCTTTTTGGCCTGCTTATTGGCGCAAGCCTTGGAGGCAATATCACTCCCATTGGCGCATCGGCAAATATCGTGGCCTGCGGCATCCTTAAAAAGGAAGGATATGAAGTAAGATTCAAAGACTTTATGAAAATCGGTATTCCATTTACTTTAGTAGCCGTCACCGCCGCATATTTATTTGTTTGGTTTGTGTGGTATAGATAAATTCTTATATTATTTTATTGACAAAAGTTTTGTATTGGGTATAGTTAATATGGGTTTAATTCGCCACATAAATGGCAACGCAAAACGCTAGCCATTCTTGATATAGTCGTTGTTGTTATTCAAAAGGTATAATAGTAGATGAGTATATTATTAATAGCTTTTACTCTTCTTGCGGGTGGCTATATTGGCTGGGCCATCGGAGCAAATGACGCGGCAAATTGCGTCGGCGCAGATATTGGCTCGGGCAAGATGACGGTTAAGCAGGGTATTATCATAACCTGCTTTTTTAGTTTTTTAGGCGCAATTCTTTTAGGATCAAGAGTTATTAAGACTATAGGTAAGGGCATAGTTCCGTTAGATACCTTGGATCCTCAGGTTGCAGTTATTATTGCTTTGGCTGCCTGTTTTGGCGCGGGAACATGGGTGCTCATTGCGACGTTAAGGGGACTGCCTGTTTCTACCAGCCATGCGATAGTCGGAGCAGTCGCCGGCGCGGGTTTAGCCTTCGGTGCTCCGGTAATCTGGAAAAAACTATTAGATATTTTTATTTGCTGGGTGCTTACTCCGGTGGGCGCGGCAGTGATTGCGTATATTTTGTACAGGCCTTTTAGGCGGATTTTTTATTTTTTCGTGCCAAGAAAATTTAACGACGCGGTTATCGTATTCTTTATATTTGCCACCAGTATTTATCTTGCCTTTAACTGGGGCGCAAATGATGTGGCCAATGCGACCGGAGTAATTACCGGTGCAGGGATAATGAATGCACCGCAAGCAGCTGTATTTGGTGCAATTGCTATTATAATTGGAATTGTAACCTTCGGCCGTAAGGTTATTCAAACTGTAGGTTTCGGCATTACACGTCTTGCTCCCTTGATGGCAATAGTGGCGGAATTGGCAAGCGGATTGAATGTCAATCTGTATACCTTATTTGGTATACCGGTTTCAACGAGCCATTCGATCGTGGGGGCAGTTGTAGGAGTGGGGTTGGTAAAAGGCATTAAGATGGTTAATAAGAAAATGATTGGCGAGATTGTATTCGCATGGAGCCTGACGCCGTTTGCCAGTGGCGCGATATCATTTTTAGTAGTAAAATTAATTGGCCTTTTTGTTAAAATAGGAGGGTAAAATGAAAGAATCAAGAAATATCTTGGGTTGGTTAGGGATGAAGCAGGAACAGCTTATTTTAGAGGATGCCAATAAGCATGTTGAGGTAACTTATCAGACCGTGGAATGGTTTAAAAAGGCAATCCAGGCATACATCGCAGGAGATGCCGAAGGCAAAAAGAAGGCCATAGAGATGGTTCGTGAGTGCGAGCGTCAGGCCGACGCATTAAGGTCAAAGATGGTTGATGAATTATCTGAGGGGCTTTTAGTCCCTCCCGACAGAGAAGACTTAATGCATTTTGTCAAATCCCTGGATAGAATCGCCGACTGGACCAACGGTGCGGCAAGAATCCTGGATTTTATCGAAGCAAAACTTCCGCAGGCAGTATTAAATGAGCTTTCAGTCGCAACTGATTTGATTTTTACTTCGATTGCTAAATTAAGAGAGGGAATACAGTCGGTTATGAAAAATGACTTAAAGCAGGCGATAATTGACTGTAACGAAGTGGAGGCCTGCGAAAGCAAAGCAGACGATCAAAAAAGAGTCTTAATCGGCACTATAATTAAAGCCAAAATGGATGCGCCAACATTACTACTTTCTTATCAGTTGGCAGAATATATGGAAGGCGTTACCGATAAAATAGAGGATGCTGCTGATTTTATCAAAGTTGTTGCCATCAAGTCAAAATAGGCCCATAGAATAATCTTATCTAGTAAAAACCTTTCCTTGCGGTATGGTCTGATTCGCTTTAATAATCTTGCCTAATTTTAAATATTGTGGGATAATATTTTCTCTAACCCTTTTGATTTCCAATAGGTTATTGCTTACAAAACGGATTGGTGTTATTAAAGCAGGGTAAGGAATTCAATATAAATTTAATAATATGGTAGATTTTAAGCTAGTTTTTCGGGCGCTAAAGTATCGGAATTACCGTCTGTTTTTCGCCGGACAAAGCATTTCTTTAATCGGTACATGGATGCAGATGGTGGCAATGAGCTGGCTGGTTTATCGGTTGACAAATTCAGCGTTGCTGCTCGGTATTGTAGGATTTGTTGGCCAGATACCGACTTTTCTCTTGACGCCTTTCACCGGCGTTATCGCCGACAGGCATAATCGCCACAAGATTTTAATTTTGACTCAGAGCCTGGCTTTGCTGCAGGCTTTGGTTTTGTCGATTTTGGTTCTTACCGGCACAATAACCGTGGCGCAGATTATGGTGCTAAGTATTTTTCTTGGGTTGATAAGTTCTTTAGACATTCCCGTGCGCCAGGCATTTACCGTCGAGATGATTGAGAATAAAGAGGACTTAGGAAATGCCATAGCCTTAAATTCATCAATGGTTAATTTGGCAAGGTTAATCGGGCCGTCTCTGGCCGGGATACTTATCGCGACTTTTGGCGAAGGGATTTGTTTCCTGTTGAATGCTATAAGCTATATCGCCGTGATATATTCATTGTTGGCGATGAAAATCAATCCTCGGGAAATAAAACTTTCCACAAATCATATTGTGCATGATTTGAAGGAGGGGCTTGTTTATGCTTTTAATTTCATGCCGATAAAATCAATCTTGCTTCTTTTGAGCTTGATAAGCCTTATGGGCGTGCCTTATCAGATTCTGATGCCGGTTTTTGCCCGAGACATATTTCATGGAGGCCCTCAAACTCTAGGATTTTTGATGGCGATGTCGGGGATAGGCGCGCTTGCGGGCGCGGTTTATCTTGCGGGAAGAAAAAGCGTTATCGGGCTGGGGAAAAGGATCGCATTGTCATCGGCGGTATTCGGTTTGGGGATTATAGTTTTTGCTTTATCTAAGGTATTATGGTTCTCTATGACAGTTATATGCATTGCCGGATTCGCCATGATGGTTCAGATGGCAGCAAGCAATACTGTCTTGCAGACTATCGTCGATGAGGACAAGCGCGGAAGGATCATGAGTTTCTATACCATGGCCTTTATGGGTATGGCGCCGTTTGGGAGCTTGTTGGCCGGGACTCTGGCAGATTCTATCGGAGCGCCTAATACTTTGATAGTGGGGGGCGCCTGTTGCATATTAGGAGCCGCTATCTTTACCAAAAATCTACCCGAGCTTAGAAAGAATGTACGTCCTGTATATGTCAAGAAAGGCATTATTCCGGAAGTGGCCAAAGGCATAGGCGCTGCCTCGGGGTTAGAAATTCTGCCTCACAATAAATAAGGAGTTTTCAATTATGAAGAAGATATCTCTTGTGTTAATGAAGTCTGATTTTAAGGGCAAGGTTGTAGATGTCTTGGGAGGCGCGAGTTTGAATAATAAATTGATGAGCATGGGGCTGTATAAAGGAAAGGAAATCACCAAGCTCAGCCACATAGGCTTAAGGGGCCCGGTAGTGATAAAGGTGGGCAGGACTATATTGGCTCTAGGCCACGGAATGGCATCAAAGATTCTTGTGGAGATAGAATGATAAGAAAAATTTATCTGATCGGAAATCCTAATGTAGGCAAAAGCGTAGTTTTTTCGCGCCTTACCGGTGTACAGGTTATCTCTTCGAATTATCCGGGGACGACCGTAGAAATCAGCAAAGGTTATCTCAGATTAGGCGAGGAAAGAGTTGAGGTCGTCGATCTTCCGGGGACTTATTTACTTGAGCCTAGCTCTGAAGCCGAAAGAGTGGCTGTGTCGCTTTTAAAAGAATATCCCAAAAATGAAATGGCGGTAATTAATATTATTGATGCGACCAATCTGGAAAGGAATCTGCTTTTGACCTTGCAATTGATTGAAGAGGGGTATACTGTAATCGTCAGCTTAAACATGTGCGACGATGCCGGCCACCGGGGGATTAAGATTGATACCATCAAATTAGAAAAGTTGATCGGTGTGCCGGTAATTTCAACCTGCGCGGTTACAGGCCTGGGTATAAAATTGTTAATCTCCAGGATAACAGAAGGCGCTTCTGTTTCAAGAAATAGGCTGACTAATGAAGACCGCTGGAAAGAGATAGGCAGGATTGTCCAGGAGGTACAAAATTTAGAGCATCGCCATCATACCGTAAGAGAAATTTTAGAGGATGCATCTGTCCGGCCGCTGACCGGGATTTTCATGGCGGCGGGTATTATCTACGCCTCGTTTAAAATCGTGCGTTTTATCGGAGAGACAATCATTTCCCGGATAACTGATCCCATATTTTTTAATCTGTATCAGCCTATTTTGGAGAAAATGACCCTTCATTGGCAGGCAAAAGGTTTTTGGTTCCATCTGTTCATCGGGGATTTGATCGACGGGAAAATCGATTTTAAGCAATCATTGGGCGTATTGACTACCGCTCCTTACATTGAATTCGGGATGGTTTTACCTTATATCGTTGCTTTTTATTTTATCTTGAGCCTTCTTGAGGATATAGGATATCTGCCGCGGCTGGCTATCTTGTTGGATAATATTCTTCATCGGCTGGGACTTCATGGATATGCGATTATTCCTGTGCTTCTGGGTTTCGGATGCAATGTCCCGGGTATCTTGTCGACAAGGATTTTAGAATCGAGACGCGAAAGGTTTATTGCCTCGACCATCATTTCCATCGGCGTGCCTTGTGTTCCCTTGCAAGCAATGATATTCGGTTTACTAGGCCATTTTGGAGGATTTTACGTCGGAGGAGTGTACCTAGTATTATTTTCTTTAGTTATAATATTAGGCTTGATATTAAACCGGATGCTTAAAGGTTACAGCCCGGAATTGCTCTTAGAAATTCCGCCCTATAGGTTTCCGCCGCTTGCTATGCTGGGTCAAAAACTTTATTTTCGTATAAAGGGTTTTATTATTGAAGCGGTCCCGGTGGTTATCGCTGGCGTGCTGCTAATAAATATTCTGATTTATTTTAAGCTCTTCGATTTTATCACCGCTATCTTTGCTCCCTTTCTTAATGGATTATTTGGTTTGCCCAAAGAATCAGTAGTAGCTTTGGTTATCGGTTTCTTCAGAAAAGACGTTGCTGTCGGCATGCTGATGCCGTTAAGCCTTTCGGCTAAGCAGCTGTTTATCTCTGCCACATTATTGGCGATATCATTTCCTTGTATTGCTACCTTTATAGTTTTATGGAGAGAGTTGGGCTTGAAAGATTTAATCAAGTCAACTTTAATAATGATAACTATAAGTATCATAGTCGGTACCGCGCTTAATTTTCTAATACTGCATTAATATCGTATAAATATTAGAGGTCTTTTAAAAAGAAAGGTATTTTTGGTGATTAACTTGAAAAGATTCGCTTTATATCTATTTAGATGGCAGCTGAGTACGCCGATATTATGGCTGGTGGTTAGGCACCTCGGTGTCGGCATATGGTCGACAATAATAGCGAATATAATAGGCGGATGCATATTCTTTTGGGTAGATAAATTTATATTTACCTCCAAGGCAGTCGAGATGTGGCATTTCAAAGAAAAAGGGGTTTGCGATAGTTGCGGAAAAGAAACCAGCCTCTGGAGGCTAGTTTTAGCCCCAAATTACGACCGCAGGAATTCAGAGCCTAAATTCTTTTGCATGGAATGTTCTAAAAAAAGGACCGATGAATTAAGAAGTATGGGCATCAAAATACGGGGAAGAAGTAAGTAGAAGAAAGGAGCCAAAATGGCTAAATCAATCAAGGGTACAAAGACAGAGCAAAATTTATTAAAGGCGTTTGCCGGAGAATCACAGGCAAGAAATAGGTACACCTATTTTGCCAGCGCGGCAAGAAAAGAGGGCTTTGAGCAGATTGCAAATATCTTTACCGAGACAGCAGAAAATGAGAAAGAGCACGCCAAAGTATTTTTTAAATATCTGGAAGGTGGCGACGTCGAGATTACGGCAAGTTATCCTGCCGGGGCGATTAAAAATACCAAGGCAAACTTAGAAGAGGCTGCGGCTGGAGAAAATATGGAATGGACAATGCTTTATTCCGATTTTGCCAAGACGGCAAAAGACGAAAGTTTCCCGGAAGTGGCGCGTTCCTTTGAGCAGATAGCTAAAGTTGAGAAATTTCATGAATCGCGTTACCGTAAGTTAATAAATAACATTGCCAACGGCGAAGTATTTAAGAAGAAGCAGCCGACAAAATGGCACTGCATTAACTGCGGTTATGTTATCGAAGGATCTGAGGCCCCCAAAGAATGCCCTGCCTGCAAGCATCCGCAGTCGTTTTATGAAGTGCTTGCGGAGAATTATTAATACAATAGAGGAGCGGTAAAATGAAACAATGGTACGAGTCATTATTTGAGAATTACGCGAAGAAATATGATAAAGAATGTTATGTTCAGGGAACGATTGGCGAATGCGATTTTATTGAGCTAGAGATCAATCGCGATAAATCCCTAAAGATTATTGATATCGGATGCGGTACCGGACGCCATGCGATTGAACTGACAAAGAGGGGATATAATGTGATCGGTGTTGATCTTTCCGAGAATCAGATCAAAGGGGCAAGGGAAAAGGCACGAGAGGCGGGCTTGACCATCGACTTCCAAACACAAGATGCACGAAATCTTCCGTTTGACGGTGAATTTGATCTGGCAATTATGCTATGCGAAGGCGGGTTTTCTCTTATGGAAACAGATAAGATGAACTTTGAGATCCTCAAGAATGCAGCAAAAGCGCTGAAAAGTAAAGGCAAGCTTATTTTCACCGCATTAAACGGATTGTTCCCGTTGTTTCATTCGGTCAAGGAATTTTATGAATCCTCGACCAAAGAAGGCAATTCCGCGTGTAAAGACTGTTCCTTTGACCTGATGACCTTCAGAGACCACAACACCGTCTCCTTCGAAGATGACTCGGGAAATAAAAAGGAATTAAAATGCAACGAGCGCTATTATGTGCCCAGCGAGATAACGTGGCTGCTAAATTCGCTTAAGTTTACGAAGATCGATATCTTTGGCGCGAAGCTAGGGGCATTCTCTAGGAACGATAAGTTGACGACAGAAGATTTCGAAATGCTTGTTGTTGCGGAAAAATGAAAGAAAATAGATATGGCGTATTTAACTGGATAAATTATAATATATTATATTCGTCTATGATTAGAAAGATTTAATGTAGGACGTGGCGATTTAAACTATGACACTTGAATCTATTTTATTATGGGCAGCAGTATTATTATTTGTGAGCGTTATCTCCAGCAAGCTCTCAGATAGGTTCGCTGTGCCTGTTTTATTGCTGTTTTTGGCCATAGGGATGCTTACCGGTTCCGAGGGGATAGGGGGTATATATTTTCATAATGCGCCTCTGGCCAAGTCGGTCGGCGTTGTGGCCCTTATTTTTATTATTTTTTCCGGAGGCCTTGATACTAATTGGAAAGAGACTAAGCCGATTATTTGGCCGGGAATTTTGCTTTCGACATTGGGGGTATTATTTACCGCGGTCATCACAGGTTTGTTCGCGATGTATATCCTCAAGTTTTCTTTTCTGCAGGGTATGCTTCTTGGTTCTATTGTGTCTTCAACAGATGCCGCTGCTGTCTTCAATATCTTAAGGTCAAAAAATATAAGCCTCAAAACTCCGCTTAAGCCGTTACTAGAATTTGAATCCGGCAGCAATGACCCGATGGCAGTTTTTCTAACTTTGGGTTTTATAAATCTTCTTACGATACAAAGCTCAAGTATTCTCTCTTTTATTCCGTGGTTCGTGCTGGACATGGGCATGGGTGCATTTGCAGGCTGTTTAATGGCTAGCGTTATCGTATTTCTTGTTAAACGCCTGAAATTGGAATACGAGGGGCTTTATCCGGTAGTAACGATTTCTTTGGTTTTATTCACTTATGTAATCGCTGTTCTTCTGAAAGGCAATGGTATTCTTGCAGTTTACCTTGCGGGTTTAGGCTTGGGGAGGGCTGAGTTCCAGAACAAAAAAAGCATCATGAAATTTCACGATGGCTTGGCGTGGCTGATGCAGATTGCCATGTTTGTTACGCTGGGCTTGCTAGTTTTTCCTTCCCATCTTGTTCCGCTTACCGTCGCAGGATTATTGCTTACTATTCTTCTTATGGTGGTTGCCCGTCCTATTAGCGTGTTTCTGTGCCTGTTGCCTTTCCCGATGAATTTACGAAAAAAAACAATGTTAGCCTGGGTTGGCTTGAGGGGTTCGGTACCGATTATTTTGGCTACTTTTCCTTTTACCGCCGGCATACCGCAGGCGGACGTTTATTTTAATATCGTATTCTTCGTTGTCATTGCTTCAGTTTTTATTCAAGGCACATCGATTCCTTTTGTTTCCAAGTTGTTAAGATTGGATGTCCCGTTAGCCCGTAAGAAAAATTACCCGATAGAGTTTGAGAAAATAGAAGGGATTGATGCGGAATTAACAGATATCGTTGTGCCTTACAACTCGGCGATTGTTGGTAAGGCGATTCATAAGCTTAACATGCCTGCCAAGGCCCTCATTGTTCTTATTTCACGCGATGATAAATTTATTGTTCCTAGCGGCTCAACAGTGATCGAGGGCGGGGACGCATTGTTGGTGCTTGCTAACGACGATGATCTTAGGAAAATCCAAGATATAATCATGGTTTTTAATAATCTCGCCTAATTATTTTTATGTCGAAAAAAATCTGTATTAAAACTTTCGGATGCCAGATGAACGAACGTGATTCTGAGGCCCTCTATGGATTATTGCAAGATTCGGGATTTTTATTGGTTGTTTCCACGAAAGACGCCGGTGATAAAAAGGAGGATTATTAATTATGAAGGCAGGATTTATCGGATATCGACATTTTGCTGCCAAGCTTTATGATCTTTTCAAAGAAACAGGGTTTGTTAAGCAGTATATTTTTTATCATCCCACAAAAACTTTAGAAGGTTTGGATTTTACCAACGATCTTAACGTTCTATTTGATTGTGATTTCATTGTCGTTGCATCGCCAGATACCACCCATGTTGAATATCTTCGTGAACTAAAAGGGTATAAAGGTTATATTTTTTGCGAGAAAATCCCCGCTGTTGACAGAGAGGGCTTGAAATTCTTAAAATCATATAGAAACCCAAGACTCTATTACAATTTTAATTATAGAAAAAGTGAGCTATGCCAACTTTTAGAACAACTTTCTGAAGAAATCTTGCATATTGATTATAAATGTGGATTTGGTTTGGCCTTAAGGCCAGAATATAAATTGAATTGGAGGAGTAAAGCCTCGAATGCTTTTTTAGGTGTTTTTCAACTAACTGGAATACATTTATTTGATTTGCTTTTATTTTGCTTCGGAAAGCCGAAATACTACAGGTTCACAGCCAGAAACATTTCTCCGTATGGAGATTCAGTAGATAATTTTGGGATAAACATGGAGTTTGCTAATGGTGTCATCGCAGAATTATTCTTGAGTTATACCTCTGCCTACTATAATAGGATAGACATAATTACATCCGAAAAGCTTATAAGCTGGGATAATAATGAGGTTATAGTAAAGGGGCCAAGAGAGATATTTGATGAAAAAGGTCTATTTAAGTCGCCTCCTGTTATTTCAAGAAAGACTGCAGACTTTTATAATGATTCTTTAAAAAGCTCTGTTGGATATTTTATTTCAGCGGTTAAATCAAAACAAAGCTTTTCTGAAGCGTCATCGGAAAGAAATCTGTTATCAAACGAAATTTTCTTAGATATTCTTGAAGATATGAAAAATAAAAAGAAATAAATGTTTAATTCTCAGGATATTGAGTTTTTAAACCGAAATGTTATTAATTTAGAATCTATCAAACTCAAGGTACGGCAGGCAAAGAATCTCGATTCAGCTTTGAAGGATGATATTTTAGAGAACCTTAACAATATAGTGGGACCCCAAGAGGCTGAATGGATTCAGAAAAATGACGAGAAGAACATCATCGACTATATTATTCATCGATATAAATTTAGGTTTTACCCTAAGTTTAAGAAAGTTGCCCCTTTCCCGCTACATCTATTAATAGAGCCGGTTTCATTTTGTAATCTCCGTTGCGTTATGTGTTTTCAAAATGATAAGTTCTTTAGAGAAAGAAATAACAGAGGAATAATCGATTTTATTTTCTTTAAGAATTTAGTTGATCAAGCACTGGAAAATAAATGTAAAGCCCTTACTTTGGCTTCGCGGGGCGAGCCAACTTTACATCCACAGTTTAAACAGATGTTGGAATATTGCAAAGGCAAGTTTTTCGAATTAAAAATTAATACAAATGCTTTAATCTTGCCTGAAAGTTTATGCTATCAAATACTTGATTCAGGTGTTGATATTGTTGTATTTTCGATAGATAGCAGTAACAGAGAAGAGTATAAGAAAATTAGAAAAGGCGGGAATTTTGATTTGATAGAGAAAAACATACGGCGTTTTTGTGAGATAAAAAAATCAAAAAAAGAATATTCGAAAACATCAGCAAGAATCTCTGGTGTTTATATGGGGTATCAGGACAAGGAAAAATTCTATGATTTTTGGAAACAGATCGTTGATACTGTTACATTAGCTCCTGCAGTTAAAAGATGGAATACTTATGAGAATGAACCCATAGATAGTTGTCAATCATGCAATCTACTTTGGGAGAGAATGTATGTTTGGTTTGATGGAACATGCAATCCCTGCGATGTTGATTATAGAAGTTATCTAAACATGGGAAATGCAAAGAACGCTTCGTTAAAAGATATCTGGATGGGTGAAAAATATTCGTATTTACGTAATCAGCACTTATCGGAACATAGAAAATTGCTGTCTCCTTGTAATCGATGCGAGTTATACTAATCAAAATGAGACGCACAGTTTGCAGGATCATACCTAAAATAATATATTCCCAAAACCGAAAAAGCTCAATCTTTTGGAAAAAATAAGTTATGAAAGAGATAGGCAGAAGTAAAGAAAATACAATGAATAAGAAAAGGCTGTACATAAAAAATTATGGTTGCCAAATGAATGTTCGGGATTCCGAAGCTCTCGCTGGTTTGCTTCAGGAGGCGGGATTCGTTATGTCGGATTCGCCTGACGATGCCGATGTTATTTTATTTAATACCTGCTCTGTCCGAGAGCATGCCGAGGAGAGGATTTGGAGTAACCTCGGGCAATTGAAGAAAAAGCACAAGAGGCCAGTCCATAAAAAACCAATTATCGGCGTTATCGGCTGCATGGCTCAAAATTATAAGGATGAGATCTTCAGGCGCGCAGCCAATGTAGATTTGGTCGCCGGGCCGAATGATTTATTAAGCGTTCCTATTTTAATCAAGAATATTTTTAAGGAGAAGTCGCGCGCCTTGGCAGTCAGCACTATGGAGCGGGAGCAGGATTTTTACGTCTCTAATTTCCGCCAGGACAAAAATCACGCCTACGTGGTGATTTCCGAAGGCTGCAGCAATTTCTGCTCTTATTGTGTGGTGCCTTATGTCAGAGGTAGAATCCATTGCCGCAATTTTAAAGACATACTTGATGAAATCAACCATACAATCGCCTTAGGGATAAAAGATGTTACGCTCCTCGGTCAAAATGTAAATTCCTATAGATATGACGATGTTGACTTTGTCAAATTGCTTAAAATTGTAAACGATATTAAAGAGCTAAAACAATTCAGTTTCTTGACTTCGCATCCAAAGGATTTATCGGAAGGATTGCTTCCTGCAATGCGGGATTTAGAAAAGATAAAGAAATCTTTGCATTTGCCAGTTCAGTCAGGTTCTGATAGAATATTAAAAATGATGAATCGGGGCTACGATGCCTCGCATTACAGAAAGTTAGCTGGTGAATATCGCAGGATTGTCGGCGGACAGCTTTCAACTGATGTTATAGTGGGGTTCCCTACCGAGACAGAAGAAGATTTTAAGAAAACTTGCGATTTATTCAAAGAAATTCAGTTTGACAGCGCCTATATTTTTAAATATTCTCCCCGGCCGCATACCGAAGCAGAAAAAATGGCTGACGACGTGCCATTAAGGGAAAAAGAAAGGCGCCACAAAGTATTGTTAGATTTGCAAAAAAGTATTTCTAAGGGGAAAAGATGCTAAAGATAATAATTGCAACTTTACTTTTACTGTTAGTTTTTACAGGAGCGAGTTTTTCCGGCATTGAAGATGTGCACAGCTATTATCTGGATAAAGAATACCAGAAAGCCGCGGAGGAGGCCATTAATGTCCTTGATAATATTTCTTCCGCTAAAGAGGCTGAGGAGGCATATTTTTACCTGGGCTTGAGCCGTATGAGGCTCGGTTCCTATAAAGATGCCAGGGATGATTTCCGGACAATAGTCGATAAATTCCCCGGCGGTGCATTCCTCCAGCGAGCATTTTTAGCGACGGGAGATTGTTTTTTTCTGGAGGATAATTATACTAAAGCCGCAGAGGTATACAAGTCTTTTATAGAAACCTATCCCAATTCAGATATATTACATCTTGCTTACTTTAGGCTTGGCCAGACAGACCTGAAATTGGGCAATTGGCAGATCGCAAAAAATTACCTTAAGCAGTTAAAGGAAAAATTTCCTAATAGCCTTGAAGCAAAACAGTCTGATGAGCTTATCTCACGCGAAGAATTCTTTACTGTTCAGGTAGCAGCTTTTATTAATCAAAGTTCGGCGCAGCAGTTAAATGACAAGTTAAAAAACGACGGTTTTGAAGCTTATATTACTGCTGCCAATACCGAAGATGGAAAGAAGATTTACCGTGTCAGAGTCGGAAAATTAGATAAACGCTACGATGCCGAGGCGCTTCAAGCGGCGCTGGCCTTAAAAGATTATCCCACCAGGATCTATCCCTAAAAATTAATGACTCAAAAAAAGAAGATAATTTTTCTTGTTGGCCCCACGGCAGTGGGGAAATCGAAAATTGCTTTAGAGCTAGCTAAAATTATAAATGGCGAAATCATCTCTTGCGATTCCATGCAGGTATATAAAGAATTGAATATTATAAGTGATAAAATCCCCAAATCAATACGCAAGAGGATTCCTCATCATTTGGTTGATATCGTTTCGATTGAGGATAATTATAATGTTTCCGACTTTAGCAAACAAGCTCTGAAGGCGATAGAGAAGATTCATGCAAAAGGAAAGATGCCTTTAATCGTCGGCGGAAGCGGTCTCTATATGAAGGTTATGCTGGACGGTGTTTTTGAGGAAGGCAAATCAGACATAAAAATACGCAGACGGTTATATAGCCTGGCTAAGAAATACGGGAATAATTATTTGTTTAAACGCCTGGAGAGAATTGACCCTGAGGCGGCAGGAAAGATTCATCCTCATGATTTACGCCGCATAGTCAGGGCGCTCGAGGTTTACGAGACCACCAATAAACCAATTTCGCAAATGCAAAAGCAGGCTTGCGGGATTGCCAAAGATTATGATATAAAGTTATTTGGCTTGAATATCAATCGAGATAAACTTTACGACAATATAAACCGGCGCGTCGATGAGATGTTTGAAAAAGGATTAGTTGGGGAGATAAAAAGGGCTTTGAAGAAGAAGCTTAGCCTGACGGCGGCAAAAATTATCGGCATAAGGGAGATAAGGGATTTCCTAAACAGTAGATATACGGAGGAAAGAGCCAGGGAATTGATTAAGCGCAATACCCGCCATTACGCCAAGAGGCAGTTGACCTGGTTTAGAAAAGAAAAAAGAATCCGCTGGATTGAAATTAGCGGCAAAAAACCGGTTTCGGTTGCAAGAAAGATAAAATCTTGTTTAAATTAATAATATGGAAAAGGCAATATTAGTCAGCGTAGATTTTAAAGACAAGCATTTTAAGAAGCTAAACCCCGAGGATTCGCTTGCCGAACTCGAAGAATTGACCCATACCGCAGGCGCTGGGGTCACTGAGAAGGTTATTTGTATGCGGCAGGAGCCGACTCCGGGGATGTTCATCGGCAAAGGCAAAGCGGAAGAAATCGCCATGATTGCCGAAGGGAATTCAGCCGATACGGTTATCTTTGACGACGATATTAGCGGCACACAGCAGAGAAATCTAGAAGAGATAATCAAAATTAAGATTATTGACAGAACCCAGCTTATTCTTGATATCTTTGCCCAGCATGCCAAAAGCCAGGAAGGAAAAATCCAGGTAGAGCTTGCTCAGCTTGAATACTTATTGCCGCGGCTTACCGGTAAAGGTATCATTCTTTCTAGGCTTGGCGGTGGGATTGGGACCAGAGGCCCAGGCGAGCAGAAGCTTGAAGTTGACCGCAGGCGCATCAGAAAACGCATCGATAAATTAAGAAAAGACTTATCAGATTTAACGAAACATCGCGAGAACACCAGAAAGAAACGAAAAGAGAAACATATCCCATCGGTGGCTTTAGTAGGTTATACAAATGCTGGAAAATCCACGCTTTTAAACACGCTTACCGGTTCGGAGCAACACGTAAGAGACAGTCTATTTACTACGCTTGATTCATTGTCAAGAAGCCTCGCTCTTTCTAACCATCAGAAGATAGTCATTTCTGATACCGTCGGATTTTTGAGCCACCTGCCGCACCATCTAATCGAGGCATTCAAGGCGACTTTGGAAGAGGTTAAGGAATCCGATCTATTGTTGCATGTTTTGGATGTAAGCCATGCCAGATGTTATGAACATAACAAGGCAGTTTATGAAGTATTAAAAGAGCTTGGCGCTGACGATAAACCAATCGTTACGGTTTTAAACAAAATCGACAAGCTTGAAGACAGGGGCTGGATTGAGAGGCTGAAGAGAGACTTCATTAATCCCGTGGCCGTATCGGCATTGAAGAAAGAAAATATTGAGCAGCTTCTTGAGAAAATCGAAACCGAACTTTCAGCTTTGATTACAGTGATAGATTTATTTATTCCTATAAACCGCATGGATTTGGTTGATCAAATCTATCGCGAGGGTGAAGTATACAGTATAGATTATAATGCCGATGGAGCAAATATAAAAGCTAGTTTGCCGATAGTTACGGCTAAAAAATTATCGACTTATCATAAGCAGGTATGATTTATCGCTAAGTCCTTGATAAGATTTAAGTAGAAAAAACATATCCTTATATTTCTCGACCGCCTAAAAACAGGCGGTTTTTTATTTGTCTAAAACCGATTTTTTTGTATATAAATTGCTAATTTTTTTAATTATTTTTGTTGGTATTATGTCTTAACATGCTGATATACATAGGTTTAAGCGAAGATAAGAAAACGTTTTCTCAAAGGCAGCCTTCCCTCTTGTAAAACAGAGAATATATGGTAATCTTTTAGTAGAAAAAGTGATTCATTAGTAAAGGGTAGAAATATCCGAAAACCCCGACAGGGGTCCGCCATAGTTTATGGCGGGGGCAAACCCGTCGAAAGACGGGGGCGCAAAGTTTCGGGCCTAAAGAAGTAATTCCATGGCAGCCGAGCGTACCGATAACGAGGTTAAGTTTTGAATGGAGAAATCCAGACGTACGCTTGAAAGCTATGGTCTGGATTTTTTGTTGAATGATATTAATAATAATGAATGAAATGAAAGAAAAGATAATGAAAAAGAGAAATGCAATAACATTGATGGAGTTGATAGTGGTTGTTGTGATACTGGGAGTTTCTGTCGGTATCGCAGTGCCAGTATATAAAGATGTTGTTGTAAGGGCCGATGTCAGCGAAGCAAAAAGCAGCCTTCGGGCCATATATGCAGCGCAAAAAGTTTATAACTTAAGAAATGGCACTTATCATTTATATACTACAGATATAAATGCAATCAACACTGATCTTTTCTTAGATTTGAATGAAAGAAGTTGGGATTATAGTGTTGCAGATAATCCTTCGGCTAGTCCAGCATATCTTGGGAAAGCTGTTTATAAGAAGACTCCAGCCATGACTATTCAAGTCGAAGGTTACTTGAGCGTTAAGGATGGCGAACCTTATTGTTCTTCGCCGGTAGGATGTAAATATTAGACTGATAAAAAAACCATTTTCTAAGAAGGAGAAGAGAAAATGAAAAAGCTAATCAAAGATAGAAAAAGCTGGTTTCATGTTTACTTAATCCGGCCACTAGTTATCTTGATGTGTTGGAGTTTAGCCTTAGCTCCCGTCTCAGCCGAGATGAATTTTATGATTGCAGATGGCGACGGGGGCGGCGGCGGAGGTAGTAGTGAGCCGACATTAGAAGAGAAAATCGATATGGCCAAGGCCGGCCTTGCAGAGATTCAGACAGGCCAAATAGCTGATTATTTCCCCAGCCACAGTAAATATTTCTTTGCTAACGGCATAAGCCAGATAAACACCGCCTTGGGCGTAAGCCTCAATGAAGCCTATGTCGATTACAAAGCAGGGGATAACCCTGAGTTTTTAGGCCAGGCTGACATCAAAGGCACCAATATAGGGTTCAGGATTAAAGAGACAGGAGAGCCATATCTTTATAAGGGGAGCCTTCCGGATGAAACACCAGATTTGCCGGGCGGGATGAGTTTATTGAGTATCGGATCTCCGGTTTATCCTATTCATTCTTCGCCAGTCATTGTCAATTTAGATACCGATCCTGAAGGAGAGCTGATTTTTGCCGATGATAACGGCGATATCTATGCTTGGAATTATAGCGGTGGGACATGGGGAAGCTTCTTCCCATCTCAATCCAATGGTTTATTCGCCCAGACAGAAGCTGGTATTTCTGTTAAAGGTACTCCTGCGATAGCCGATTTGGATAAAGACGGCAGTATCATGGAAGTAGTGGTTGGAAATACCAACGGCAAAGTCTATGTCTGGCATGCGCAGGATCTCAATAGCGATGGCTTAGCCGATCCTGTCACTGGATTCCCAATTCAGGCCTTGGATAGTACTGGCGCCGCAAATGATTCCATCGATAACTCTGTAGTGCTTGAAGACGTCAACAACGATACCAATCTTGAGATCATCGCAGTAGGCACCAACGGCGGTGTCAACATTTGGAATTATGCCGGGGCACGTATTGGTTCTATTTTTGGTTATCCCAGTATCGTCAACTCTTCTCCTGCGGTTGGAAATATTGGCGGAACCGGTTACCCTGAAATCATAACCGCACATTCCACTAGATTATGCGCATGGAGATATAATGGGACAAATTTTGTAGGTTATCTAAATTCAGACGGTAGATTCTTTGACCGTCCCGCTGGCCAGGGATATTTTAACTCTTCTCCTGCGTTAGCGGATGTTGATGGCGATGGAATTCTGGAAGTCGCTGTCGTAACAAGCACGGCGCATATGTACGCTTTGAATCAAGATGCTACTTATGTTGAAGCCTGGCCGAGTGGTACAGGTTTAGGTTGGCCTAAGAGATTAGGAGGCACCAGCGCTGCATCAACCTCTTCAGTTGCTATAGGAAATTTAGCGCTTTATGGCACAACAGGCCTTGAAGAATATAATCAAGATCTTGAATTGGTCGCAGGCACATCTGATGGCGGAGTCTATGCTTTGCATCATGACGGTACTACAGTCGTTGGATGGCCGGTAGACAGGACCAGTGTTACTATGTCGACCGCATATGATTCATCTCCAGCATTGGTGGATATTGACAATGACGGCGACGTTGAAGTGCTCATAGGATGCTGGGATGGCAATCTCTATGGTTATCATCATGATGATCAAGATACACCTTATGGCGTAGCTGATCCAGTTGATGGTTTCCCAAAGACGGGAATGGGGACAATAGAATTATCTTCACCAAGCGTTGGGGCATTGGGGAGTACAACTTTGTTTAGAGCCGCTATTGCAGACTTGAGCGGAAACGCCCATATATGGGATTTATCCACTCCGTCTACAACTATGCCTTGGCCGAAATTTAGACAAAACTTAAAGAATACAGGTACTTATCTTAGAGCAGATAGAGGTATACCGACTATCAGTTCCAGCCCAGCTGGGCCTTTTTCAAAACGTGTCGGCGAAACTTTAACTTTCACCGTCACGGGCGTAGATACTGGCGTTGCTCCTTTGAACGTGACTGATATCAGTGCATTTAATTTACCCAGTGGAGCAACTTTTAATTTTAACGATGCCACAGATACCGGAAGCTTTAGCTGGACACCATCAGCGACCGGTTCTTACACCGTTACTTTTATCGCTACTGATTATTACGGATTGCATAGCGCCAAATTAAACGTTGCGATTACTGTGACTGCTAACAATCCTCCTGTGGCAAATAACAACAGTTATTTTCTTACTGAGGATACACCTAGAACAGTTGCTGCCCCCGGAGTATTGAGTGATGATTCTGATCCGGACGGAGACCCAATACATGCAGATAGAACGGGTGCAACTGGCCCAAGTTACGGAACCTTAAACACGTTTGGCGCTGATGGTTCTTTTACTTATACGCCAAATCCTAATTTCAGCAGCACGGATTACTTTACTTACAGGGCATGCGATACTTATGGTGCTTGCAGTGGTTTTGCGCAAGTAATGTTAGTAGTTAGTCCGGTTCCTGATAATCCGGTGGCAAGAGATGATACCGCGACAACCGACGAAGATGTCCCTATAGATATTTCTGTTTTGTTAGATAATGGTTTTGGAGTTGATTACGATCCCGACTCAGGAGACACTATTGCCATTTACGATTTTACTCAACCGGCAAATGGCACAGTTACTCAGATTATAGATGCTTTGCATTATGTTCCCAACCCTGACTTTGACGGGACCACAGATACCTTTACCTATAGAATTCAAGATTCCAGTACTTCACATTTGATAAGCAATTCAGCCACAGTAACGGTTAATCTTAATGCCATGCCAGATGCGCCAGTAGCGGTCAATGACAGCTTATCAGTTAATGAAGATACGCCTACAAATCTCTCGGTTATGAATAATGACTACGATCCCGATACTGGAGATACTATAACCATTAACAGTATTGTTAGTGCGCCTTCTCACGGAACCGCAACTATAAATACTGGGAATCTTACCATCAGATATTCTCCAGCGGCTGACTACAACGGCGGAGATAGTTTCACCTATAATATTATTGATAGTACCAGTAGAATTAGCAATACGGCTACCACATCGATTACCGTTCAACCGGTACCTGATGCGCCAGTCTTGGCCAACATTGAGACCAGCGCTTTAAGCTACACGGAAGGCCAGCCGGCAATAGCTATTACCACGACAATGACCGCCACAGATGTTGATAGCGCTAACTTAGCTAGCGGTACAGTCCAGATTACTGGCAATTATGCCAGCGGTGAGGATCTTCTTGAATTCACAGCTGCCAGCGGTATAACCGGTAGCTGGAATTCATCTACCGGAACTATGACACTAACCGGCAGTTCTTCAGTTGCCAACTATCAGGCTGCGTTACGTACAGTAACTTACAGGAATACTTCAGCCACACCATCAACTTTGCAGCGCACAGTAAGCTTTAGGGTAAATGATGGTGCTTTGAATTCTAACATAGCAACTCGTAATATAAACGTGGGTGCAGTTGGTAATGCTCCAGTATTAGCTAATATTGAGACCGCTGCATTGGCTTACACTGAGAATCAGGCAGCTACGGCAATCACTGGTACCATAACGGTTACAGATGCCGACAGCACCAATTTGGCAGGCGGTACAGTCCAAATCACCGGCAATTATGCTAGCAGCCAAGATGTCCTGGCATTTCCAGGCGTCAGCGGCATAACCGGTAGCTGGAACTCAACCACCGGTACCATGACATTAACCGGCAGCGCAACAGTTGCCAACTATCAACTTGCGCTACGCGCGGTAACATATAGGAATACTTCGGAGAATCCATCAACTCTGCAACGAACAGTCAGCTTTACAGTAACTGATGGTGCTTTATCTTCTAATACAGTATCTCGTGGTATAACTATAGGAGCTGTTTGCGATGCTCCAGTCTTAGCTAATATTGAGACTGCTGCATTGGCTTACACTGAGAATCAATCAGCCACAGCGGTTACCAGCAATATAACAATTTCCGATGTTGATAGTACTAGTTTAGCAGGTGGCACAGTCCAGATCACCGGCAATTATGCCAGCGCGGAAGATGTCCTGGCATTCCCAGGTGTCAGCGGCATAACCGGTAGCTGGAACTCATCCACCGGAACCATGACACTATCCGGCAGCGCAACATTGGCTACCTATCAGACTGCGCTACGCGCAGTGACATATAGGAATACTTCGGATAATCCATCAACCTTGCAGCGTACAGTTACATTCAAGGTTAATGATGGATGCGTGGATTCTAATACAGTTACACGCAACATCACAGTGGGAGCTGTCTGCGACGCACCAGTCTTAGCCAACATCGAGACCAGTGCTTTAGGTTATACTGAAGGCCAGGCAGCTACAGCGATTACCAGCGCTATCACAGTTACAGATGTTGACAGCACCAACTTAACCGGAGGCACAGTCCAGATCACCGGCAATTATGCCAGCGCTGAAGATGTCCTGGCATTTCCAGGCGTCAGCGGCATAACCGGTAGCTGGAACTCATCCACCGGTACCATGACATTAACCGGCAGCGCAACATTAGCCAACTATCAGGCTGCGCTACGCGCGGTAACATATAGGAATACTTCATCTAACCCATCAACTTTACAACGCACAGTAAGTTTCACAGTGAATGATGGATGCGTGAATTCTAACACGGTTACACGCAATATCACTATAACACCTGTCTGCAATGCCCCTGCATTAGCCAATATCGAAACTTCAGCATTGGCTTATACCGAGAATCAGGCAGCTACGGCAATTACTGGTGCTATAACCGTAACAGATACAGATAGCACCAACTTAACCGGAGGCACAGTCCAGATCACCGGCAATTATGCCAGCGCTGAAGATGTCTTAGCATTCCCAGGCGTCAGCGGCATAACCGGTAGCTGGAATTCATCCACCGGTACCATGACACTAACCGGTAGCGCAACGTTAGCTAATTATCAGACTGCGTTACGCTCAGTGACATATAGGAATACTTCGGAGAATCCATCAACTCTGCAACGAACAGTCAGCTTTACAGTAACTGATGGATGTGTGAATTCCAATACAGTAACTCGTAACATTACTATCACATCTGTTTGTGATGCTCCAGTATTAGCTAATATTGAGACTTCCGCATTAGCTTACACTGAGAATCAAGCAGCTACAGCTATCACTTCGGCTATTACTATTTCAGATGTTGATAGTGCCAATTTAACCGGCGGTACAATCCAGATCACCGGCAATTATGCCAGCGCTGAAGATGTCTTAGCCTTTACCGCAGCCAGCGGCATAACCGGTAGCTGGAACTCATCCACCGGTACCATGACATTAACCGGTAGCGCAACATTAGCCAACTATCAACTCGCGTTACGCTCAGTGACATATAGGAATACTTCGGAGAATCCATCAACTCTGCAACGAACAGTCAGCTTTACAGTAACTGATGGATGCGTGAGTTCTAACACGGTCAGCAGAGCTATAAGTTTAACATCTGTTCCTGATGCACCAGTCTTGGCTAACATCGAGACCAGTGCTTTAAGTTATGATGAAGGCCAGGCAGCTACAGCAATTACTTCGACTATCACAGTTACAGATGTTGACAGTACTAACTTGGCCGGCGGCACAGTCCAGATCACCGGCAATTATGCCAGCGCTGAAGATATCCTGGCATTCCCAGGCGTCAGCGGCATAACCGGTAGCTGGAACTCATCCACCGGTACCATGACATTAACCGGCAGCTCTTCAGTTGCCAACTATCAACTTGCGCTACGCGCGGTAACATATAGGAATACCTCCGCTAATCCATCAACTTTGCAACGCACAGTGAGTTTCAAAGTAAATGATGGCGGGTTAGATTCCAATACAGCCACACGTAATATCAACGTGGGTACGGTTTGCAGTCCTCCAGTCTTAGCTAATATTGAGACTGCTGCGTTGGCTTACACTGAGAATCAAGCAGCTACAGCGATTACTGGTAGTATAACAGTAACGGATACAGACAGTACCAACTTAACCGGGGGTACAGTCCAGATTACCAGCAATTATGCCAGTAGCCAAGATGTCCTGGCATTCCCAGGCGTCAGCGGCATAACCGGTAGCTGGAACTCAACCACCGGTACCATGACATTAACCGGCAGCGCAACATTAGCCAACTATCAACTTGCGCTACGCGCGGTAACATATAGGAATACCTCGGAGAATCCATCGACAGCCACACGTACAGTCACATTCAAGGTTAATGATGGATGTGTGGATTCCAATACAGTAACTCGTAACATTACTATCGCATCTGTCTGTGACGCTCCGGTATTAGCTAATATTGAAACCAGTACTTTAAGCTATACCGAGAACCAGTCAGCGACAGTTATTTCTAGCACCATAACCGTAACAGATGCTGATAGTACGAATTTAACTGGCGGCACGGTCCAGATTACCGCCAATTATACTAGCAACCAGGATCTTCTAGAATACACTACAGCTAACGGCATAACCGGTAGCTGGAACTCAACCACTGGAACCATGACACTATCCGGAAGCGCAACAGTTGCCAACTATCAACTTGCGCTACGTTCAGTAAGATACAGGAATACCTCGGAGGATCCATCGACAGCCACTCGCACAGTCAGCTTCACAGTAACCGATGGATGCGTAAATTCCAATACAGTCAGCCGCAACATCTCTGTAGCTAAGGCCTGCGATAACCCAGTAGCAGTGAATGATACCTACAGCGATGTTATGATTAATACTGCTTATACCGTAGCCGCTCCCGGTGTATTAGCCAATGATTATAGCGTTGATGGCGGAGTTACGTTAACTGCTTATAAGTATAGTGACCCATCCCATGGAACAGTGACTTTGAATACCAACGGTTCATTCACTTATACGCCAACAACGGGTTATACCGGTAGTGATAGCTTCACTTACAGGGCGCGCAGCAGTTGCAATAACTTATACAGCAACGTAGCTACAGTTTATTTAACTGTCAATAGCTGCCAACTTCCGACAGGCGTTGAAGATCACTATTATGGGGCAGAAGATATGTCTCTTGGTGGGTATGCGCCTACCTTACTGGATAATGATATCGATCCAAATAATGGTGGAGGCGAACCTGCATCAGCAGTTTTAGTAACTGGTCCTAGCCATGGAACATTGACAATGAATACATACGGCCCAGGTTCGTTTACTTATGTACCGAGCGCTAACTGGTATGGTGAAGATACGTTTACCTACAGGCCAGTAAGCGATTGCGGTAGCGGAACACAAGGTAATGTGACGTTGGTTAGGCTTAGTATTTCCCAGCGTTGCGATGATCCACCAGTGGCAGTCAATGATAGTTATACCGCTACACAAAATAGCACTTTAACAGTGACCTTCTCTAATGGAGTTGTCATAAACGATGTTAATCCTGAAGCTCCTACTTGGGCTTTTGGAAGCGTGCAGAAAATGAGCGATCCTTTGCATGGTACGCTTTCCTTGTCTGTTAATGGTAGCTTCACCTATACACCAACAGCTGGATACATAGGGGCTGATAGTTTCACTTACAGGGTTAGCAATGCCTGCACTACACCTTTGTGGAGCAACACAGCGACGGTCAATATTAACGTTACCGGGTGCAACAATCCTGTAAAGGTCTATAACGCTTCTTCAGTTTGCGTTGCATGTTACAATACTATAACAGAGGCGCTTAATTATGCATCCCTGGATAATAATTTCAGGATTACCGCTGCTCCGGGAATCTATAATGAAAGGATCACTTTCAATAGAAATAAGGCATTAACCGTTGAGAGTACATCTGCTAATCCAAACGATACAATTATCAGCGGCCAAAGCCAAGCGCTAACCACGCCGGTGGTCAATTTTGCAGCCGCGACCAATCTTGTTACTTTTAGAGGTTTTGGTATCTCTTACGGATTGACATCCGGCAACGGCGGTGGTATTGTAGTTGATAATGCGCCGGTTAACATTGAAAACTGCGATATTGAAGATAACGTCGCTAACGGCTCGACAAGTAAGGGCGGCGGTATCTATATTAACTCTAATAAGGCAACGACTATTTCCGGGACAGAAATCTATCGCAACAGAGCGACAGATTCTTTATCTGATGCGGTATATGTATCTGGAACTGGTATGACAACTTTTGTGAATACGAACATTATCCGTCACTCCACAGGTGGAGGCGGCGGAGGATGCTTATTGCCAGGGACTAAGATTGCTATGGCAGACGGAACATCCAAGGCCATTGAGAAAGTCTTGACTGGTGATAAGGTCTTAAGCGTTACTCCTGAAGGAAAGACAGTTGCTTCAGAAGTAACCAAAACCTTCCCTCATCCTATGATGAAAGGATATTTTGTCATAGAGACTGAAGGTGGCAGGGCCTTGAATGTAACTGGCATTCACCCTATATATAACGGCAAGGAATATGTCGAGGCCTCTACTTTGAAGGTCGGAGACAAGATTATGGTTTCAGATGATTCACAGCTAGCACTAAAGAAGATAACTAAGATAGAAGCGAAAGATTCTATCGTAGACGTATATAATTTGGAGGTTGAGCCTAACCATACCTATATAGCCGACGATGTAGTTGTCCACAACAAAGTAATGAGGATGGTTAATGAGGCTGGCTCAAGCGGTCCAAATTAGTTATTAGCGAGAATGATAATTAGGAGGTACTAAAATGAAAAAGTTACTAATAGTGCTAGCCGTAATAGTAGGTTTAGGTTTTTATGCAAATGCATTCGCCGAACTGCAAGTTGTCGACGGCCCGATAACCGCGGCAAGTGTCACGGTCAACGGCCAGATAACGATTAAAGGAGGTTCTCCCGGTAGCGGCAAGGTGCTTACTTCGGATTCAACCGGCCTTGCTACTTGGCAGTCGCCTTCCTCTGGCAGTATTGGCGGAAGCGGTACTACAAATTATTTTCCTATATTTAGCGGTACAACTTCTATAGGAAATTCTGCGGTTTATCAGAGCGGAACCAATGTTGGTATTGGCACAACTTCTCCAGCCTATAAACTTGATATTGCCGGTCCGCTCAACCTTAATAAAGGATTAACGGGTGTTGCCCTAAGAGTTAATGACGCTGAAGCCCTTTGGTATACTGGCTCATATTTTAGCTGGGGCTACGGCGGGACCGCCAATTATTTTGCCGATAATATCGGTGTTGGTAACACCAGTCCATTAGGAAAGCTACAGCTAGGCAACTCTAACTACGAAAATAATCTTCTCCTGCTTGGTGGATTTGATACAACTTATGTCAAGGCAGGACGCTTAGGCGCAATCTATCCCTATGTCATAGACACACGATTAATTGCTGATGAAAGCGGCTGGGGGTTTGGATGGACTCATGAGAATGTTACTACGGGTGATAAGTATTCAATGATGTATTTAGGGCCGAATGGCCAATTTGGTGCCAATTATCGTTTATGGTTAGATGGCGCTATTTCATTGGGCGATATTGCTAAAAGCTATGCTGATATAGGAACCGGATTCCCAACTATGACACCGACGGTTAAGCTTGACCCCGCCGGTACTTCATATTTTACTGGAGGTAATGTAGGCATTGGAACAAGCGCGCCCAGTAAAAAACTTACAGTAGTAAGTCCTGATGCTGAAGCATTGTCGGTGCTCAGCGGAGCCGGCACAAGTCGTACGGACATAGGACTTGGCCGTACAGCTTCAGAAGCAAGATTAGCTATAGCTGCGGCATCTGGGCAATATTCTACCAGTGCTGTAGCCGGTGATGCAGTTTTAAGAGTGGATAGTTCTAGTCAGAAACTGCATGTTCAGGCCGGTAGTGGTGCTGCTCCATTGACAGTAACATCAACTAATGTCGGTGTAGGGACAGCAAGCCCGACTGTTAAGCTTGATGTAAATGGTGATATCAAGTCTAATGGAGCTTATGTCCTTAAGAGTGGTGATAGTATCATAATGACAAAATATTATCAATGCAATAGCCCATGCAATAGCAATGATACGTACTATTGTTATTGCGGAATAAATCCAGGGGAGACTTGTCAGGGGCAAATTACAACTAGCTCAACCTGCCATTTTACAAGGTATTATAGTTCAGGAACTCAATGCAGAGGAGAAACGGCAAGTTGTGCTTATCATCATGATGTGATAACTAAGCAATAGAAGGTGATAAATAAAAACAAAACAAAACGTCTTTATAATTATTTGCAATTATTAGAATAATTTGATATAAGTTAAGCAAAAAGATATGGAGGTACTAAAATGAAAAAGTTACTAATAGTGCTAGCCGTAGTAGTAGGTTTAGGTTTTTATGTCAATGCATTCGCCGAACTGCAAGTCGTCGACGGCCCGATAACCGCGCAAAGTGTCACGGTCAACGGCCAGATAACGATTAAAGGAGGTTCTCCCGGTGCCGGTAAGGTGCTTACCTCAGATGCTACCGGTCTTGCCACTTGGCAGACTTCTGCTGCTTCAGGAATCGGCGGAAGCGGAACTACAAATTACTTTCCTATATTTACAGGCACAAGCACTCTTGGTAATTCTGTAGTCTATCAGACTGGTTCTAATGTGGGAGTTGGAACAACCAGTCCATCATATAAATTAGATGTTACAGGAGGAGGCCGGTTCACCGATAACTTGGTGCTTACCAGGAGCATGGACCAGCTAAAATTCGAAGTTCCTTCTGCATTAAGATATTGGTTCATGTCCAAGCCATCAGTCAATTATGCCTTTGGTTGGTATTCTCCTGATGAAATTGGTTGGTTGATGTATCTAAAGACAGGAACAGGAGACCTAATTTTGCCGGGTGCTAATAAAATAGGAGTGGGGACTGCAAGTCCTTTGGCTAGATTGCAACTTGGCGGCTCTAACTATGAAACCAACCTTCTTTCGCTTGGCGCTTTTGATACTACTTATGTCAAATCAGGACGCCTGGGCGCAATCTATCCTTATGTTGTCGATTCAAGATTGATCGCCGACAACAGCGGCTGGGGATTCGGCTGGACGCATGAGAATGTCAATGACGGCGCTAAATACACCATGATGTATTTAGGCCCGGATGGCCAATATGGTTCTAATTATCGTTTATGGTTGGATGGTTCTATTTCATTAGGAGATGTTGTCAAGAGTTATGCTGATATCGGTAGCGGATTCCCGACCATGTCGGCAAATATTAAACTTGATCCGGCAGGTACCTCATATATTAACGGTGGTAATGTGGGTATCGGAAACACAACTCCCAATGTTAAATTGGATGTTACCGGTACAATAGAAGAGAATAATAAGAAATTATGTAAAGCAGATGGAACAGATTGTCCTGCTTGGTGTCCTCCTAGAAGTGTCTGGGTAAACGAGACCAACACTGCGCTCGAAGATGAAAGAGCCTCATATGCCAATTGCGCTAGAGGATTTAGTGGCAGCATAGCTTATGTCGATTTATCTAATCCTCATATACGAGATGGAACGGGCGGAGAATATGATATCGTTGGTTATAGAGGAGATAACGGCGGCGATGATTGCCAGCAATTCTGTAAGTTATTAGGTTTCAATTACACAACTTCATATTGTACCCAGAAGGTCGGTACTTCATGTACTGGATACGCATCCGCTCAAAACTATGACTATTATTGGATTCAGACAAGCAGCACATGGCTTAATTGCAGTGAATGCGAATCCTGTAGGTGTTTTGTACAGTAAAATAGTATAAACATAGTTTCTGCTGTAATATAGACCATTTTAGGTCTAGGAGCCGCCCTGACTGGAAAGTCAGTGCGGCTCTTTTATTTAATATTCACTGTTATAATATCTAATAATTTTTGTAAATATATCTTGACAATATTATTAAGATATGCTATATTTTTATCTGGAAGTAGGGGGTTGAAATGGATAAGCCGCAAGATGCAAATAAAATGAAAGTCCAGATAGATCCTGACGAGCCGGTGTATGTTATAAGCATTGCCAGCAAGATTTGCCATATTCCAGTCTGGACCCTACGTGAATTAGAGAAGAAGGGTATAATCAAACCAAAGCGTATTGGCAAAAAGACGCGTTGTTATTCAATGGTTCAGATTCAGAAACTTGAATATATACATTATTTGATGGAAGACAGGCATGTAAATATTAGTGCAATTAAGTTTGTTTTAGAAATGGAAAAATAATTTTTTTGCCCTGAAATTAGCACTCTTGCTAGCTTAGTGCTAATAATATATTGACAAAGAAATATTATATGTTAAAATACTTCCTTAGCATTCCTTCCAAATAGATTGCTAATCGGGGGTTAACATTATGAGACAGACTGATTTTGAATCAAGAAAAAATGAGATTTTAGCTGCGGCAATCGATACTTATATCGAAAAAGCAGCGCCGGTAAGTTCTGAAGCGTTGGCTAAGGATTATGCTTTTGATCTAAGCACGGCCACGATCAGGAATGTTTTGTCAGAGCTGGAAGAATTAGGATTCCTGACGCATCCGCATACTTCGGCTGGCAGAGTTCCTACGGAAAAAGGCTATCGCTACTACGTAAATTACCTGATGAAGAAGATGAAGCTTCTGGAAGATGAGAGAAGCCGTATCGATGCTGAATACAGAAAAAATATTAAGGAACTTGAAAGATTGCTCGATACGACTTCCGATGTTCTTTCGGATTTTACCCATTGCACTGGCCTAGTTTATTTTCCGCAGCTTCATGACCGGCTTTTTTATAAAGGTGCCAGTTTCATGTTAGACCAGCCGGAATTCGGCAATATCGAGAAGATAAGGCAGATATTAAGGCTCCTCGAGGAAAAGCAAAAGCTGATTGATATTATCAATCAAGAACTGGATAGGAAGATAGCGGTATTTATCGGAAGCGAAATTCATTGTAATGAAATAAATGATTGTTCTTTGGTGGTATCCAGCTACAGCTATAAGAATAAGCCGACCGGCAGAGTCGCGGTTTTGGGCCCGAAGAGAATGCAGTATGCCAAGGTTATTTCAGCGGTTGATTATCTTTCGGAATTAATTAGCGATATATTAAATGATTTTTAAGCATATGTCGAAAATAGATAAAGAACATAAACAGCAAGAGCAGCAAGAGGCCAAAGACGAGATGGTCCAGATTAAGGAAAGCGAATTAAAGAAACTTCGAGAAGACGCAGCTAAAGCAAATGAATACTGGGAAAGAATCTTGAGGCTTCAGGCAGAATTCGATAACGCCAAGAAGCGCATGGAGAAAGAAAAATTCGAATTTACCAAATTCGCCAACGAAGATATCATCTTGGAGCTTTTGGGTGTGTTGGATGACTTGGAGCGTTCGGTCGAAGCCGCACAAACCAAACACGAAGACCCAATGGCTTTTTTAAAAGGTATTGAGATGATTCTGGCGCATCTTTATGAGATGCTTAAGAAAAACGGCGTTAAACCCATTGAAGCAAATGGGAAAAAATTCGATCCGCACCTTCACGAAGCTTTAATGCAGGAAGAGTCGGATAAATTTGATGATGGCATTATAATTGAGGAGTTTCAAAAAGGATATACTTTAGAGGATAGAGTAATACGGACTTCAAAAGTCAAAGTAGCGACAAAAAAGAAACAAGGAGGTTAACATGGCAAAAGTAATAGGAATTGATTTGGGAACTTCAAACTCAGCAGCAGCGGTTATGGAAGGTGGTCGTCCAGTGATTATCCCGTCAGCCGAAGGCGCGGGTGTATCAAGCGGCAAGGCCTTCCCGTCTTATGTGGCTTTTACTAAAGATGGACAGCGCTTGGTCGGAGAGCCGGCAAGGCGCCAGGCAGCCATTAATGCTGAAGGCACAATCCAGGCGGCAAAACGCAAAATGGGCTCGGATTTCAAATTCAAAGCCCATGGCAAAGAATATACGCCGCAGCAGATCTCTGCATTCATTTTGCAGAAGATTAAGCAGGATGCCGAAGCCTATCTTGGCGATAAGGTCGAAGAGGTAGTAATCACCTGCCCGGCATATTTTGATGACAACCAGAGAACTGCTACTAAAGATGCAGGCGAGATAGCCGGATTAAAGGTGTTGCGTATCATCAACGAACCTACTGCCGCATGTTTAGCTTACGGTTTGGAGAAATCGCAGAAGGAACAAAAGATTATGGTTTTTGATCTCGGTGGCGGAACGCTGGATGTCACGATCATGGAAATGGCTCAAGGCGTTTTTCAGGTCAAATCTACATCCGGCGACACTCAGCTCGGCGGAACCGATATGGACAATATGTTGATTGATTACATCACCAAGGAATTTAATCGCCAAACCGGGATCGATTTGAAAAATGACAAGATGGCGATACAGCGCGTCCGCGAGGCAGCAGAAAAGGCAAAGGTTGAACTCTCCAGCACCTTGACTACGGATATCAATCTTCCCTTTATTACTGCTGATTCCACTGGCCCAAAACATCTTACCATGTCAATCAACCGAGCAAAACTTGAAGAGTTGGTTGGGCCTATCATTAACAGATGTAAGCATCCCATGGAGCAGGCGCTTTCAGATGCAAAGTTATCAGCCAGCGAAATCGACCGTGTAATCATGGTCGGTGGTCCGACAAGAATGCCTATCGTGCAGAAATTTGTCGAGGATTACGTCGGTAAGAAAATCGAGCGCGGTATTGATCCCATGGAATGCGTGGCTTTAGGCGCGGCAATCCAGGCGGCGATCATTAAAGGCGACATGAAGGATGTCTTATTGCTCGATGTCACGCCTTTGTCTCTAGGTATAGAAACATTGGGCGGAGTCAGTACAAAGCTTATCGAGAGAAATACGACTATCCCCACAAAGAAGAGCCAGGTTTTTTCGACTGCGGCCGATAATCAGACTGCGGTAACGATCCGCGTTCTGCAGGGTGAGAGGTCAATGGCTGAAGATAACGTGGAATTAGGTAGATTTGATTTAGTCGGTATTCCAGCAGCGCCGCGGGGCATACCTCAGATCGAGGTAGCTTTTGATATTGACGCAAACGGCATCGTGCATGTCCATGCCAAGGATTTAGGGACCGGCAAAGAGCAGTCAATTAAAATTACTGCGCCGAAAAAACTTTCCAAAGAAGAAATCGATAAGATGGTCAGAGACGCCGAGAAATTCGCTTCCGCAGATTCCAAGAGAAAAGAAGAAGTTGACCAAATTAATCAGGCGGATAATCTTATCTATGCCACGGAAAAGTCATTGAAGGATTATGGTGATAAGGTATCTCAATCCGAGCGCGCAGATATCGAGGCCAAACTTAATGATTTAAAGACAGCGGTTAAAGACAAGAGCATCGAAAGAATCAAAAAAGGCATGGAGGATTTAACTAAAGCTGCTCATAAGTTGGCTGAGGAGATTTATAAACAGTCTGCAGCCAAGCAAAAGGCGCAAGCTGGTCCTCAAGGACCTAATCAGCAAGGACCGCAACAATCGCAAGAACAAAAAGGTCCGGCTGCAAAAGAAGATATCGTCGACGCGGATTATACCGTTGAGGATGACGATAAAGACAAGAGCAAATAAAGCTTGAAGAGCAAAAAGGAAAAAGTCGCGGGTTTAAAAACTTTTTACTTTTGACTTTTTCCTTTTTGCTTTTAGATTAATCATATGAAACGCGATTATTACGAAATTTTGGGTGTGCAGAAAAGCGCTTCGCTTGAAGATATCAAGAAGGCGTATCGTGGTCTTGCCTTACAATTTCATCCCGATAGAGTCAGCGAAGATAAGAAGAAAGAGGCGGAAGAAAAATTTAAAGAGATTTCCGAAGCCTACGCAGTCTTATCTGACTCGCAGAAAAGAGCCCTTTACGATCAATATGGACATTCCGGGATAGACCAGAAATATACCTATGAAGATATATTTAAAGGTGCTGATTTTTCCAGTATCTTTAGCAGTATGGGTGATGCCGGTTTTGGCGGCGGATTATTTGATGAGATATTCGGAGATCTGGGATTTGATATCTTTGGTGGCGGAAGAAGAAGCTCTGGCAGACAGAGACGTGGCCGAGATATTCAGTTTGAACTAGATATCGATTTAGAGGAAGCCCACGACGGCGTTGAAAAGACTATTAAAGTCCCCAGATATGAGGTATGCAATACCTGTGGCGGCTCGGGAGCTAAGCTGGGGACTAAGAAACAGATCTGCCCGCAATGTAAAGGCCAGGGGCAGGTGGTATTTTCCAGCGGATTTTTTCAAATGGCCCAGACCTGCAATCGTTGCGGCGGCGAGGGAAAAATAATCACCCAACCCTGTCCAGATTGCCAGGGTCAAGGCAGAGTCAAAGTTACTCGCAAGATTCAAGTTAAGATTCCTCCTGGGGTCGATAATAATTCACATCTTAGAATTAAAGGCGAGGGAGAATCGGGCGTTGGCGGTAAAGGTGATTTGTACCTTCTCATCGGGGTAAGAGAGCATCCGGTTTTTCAAAGGCAAGATAATGATCTTTATGCCGAAGTAGGAATAAGTTTTGTCAAAGCAGCCTTAGGCGGCGAAGTTGAAGTCCCGACGCTGGATGGCAAAATCAAAATGAAAGTTCCTGCAGGAACTCAAAGCGGGAAAATCTTCAGAATACGCGGCAAGGGGATGCCTGATTTACATGGCTATGCTCAAGGCGATGAATTGATCAGGGTCAAGATTGAAGTCCCGACAAATTTGACGGCAGAGCAGAGAAGGATTTTAGAAGAATTCGCCAATTCAACCGGCGAAGATATAGACAATCCTACGTTTGCCGAAAAAATAAAACGAGCATTTAAATAGGAGAGATATGCCGACTTACGAATACGAATGTTTAAACTGCGGTCATAATTTCGAAATTTTCCAGAATATGACCGAAGAGCCTATCAAGAAATGCCCCAAATGTAAAAAATTAAAATTAAAACGACTTATCGGTTCGGGGGCTGGTATAATATTCAAAGGTTCAGGCTTTTACGCTACGGATTACAAAAAATCAAAAGAAGGCAAATCAAAATCCGATAAAACTTGTCATAGCTGCCCTTCTTCAAATTGCCCTCATGGGAATAAATAAAACTAATTTTTTTAAGCTTTGGATACCTGTAATTTTGTATGCAGGTTTTATTTTTTATATGTCTAGCCTTCCGGCTATGACTTTGCCGATAAGCTTTCCTCATATTGATAAAATAATCCATATAGCTGAATATGCCGTATTCGGCTTGCTTTTAGTTAGGGCAATAAAAAATTCTTATTCTCTCTTGAATAATAAGAAAATATATCTTATAGTATTGGCTATCATTTTCCTTTATGGAGCCTCGGATGAGCTCCATCAATTATTCGTTTCTACTAGAGTCTGTTCCGGTTGGGATTTATTAGCCGATGTTATCGGCGGAATGATAGGAGTGTATTTATTGCTATGACAGAAATAAGCCCTTTTAAAGCTACGGTTTATAATCACGATAAAGTAAAAGACCTTTCCAAGGTTTATTGTCCGCCCTACGATGTAATTTCCAAAAAAGACCAATCAATGTATTATAAAAGAAGCCCTTATAATTTTATCCGGATAGAACTTAACAAGGAAAGTGCGGGCGATAACGCCAGGGATAATCAATTCTCACGGGCCAAAAAGACATTGGACCGTTGGCTAAAAAGCGGGATTTTAAGCGAAGACAAGGAAAAATGTTTCTATTTTTATTCTCAGGAATATTATTATAAGGGCGAGAGAAAAAGCCGGCTGGGATTTTTGGGATTGCTAAAATTAAAGCATTCTTCCAAGGCGGGGGTTTTCCCTCATGAAAATACTCATTTAGCTGCCAAGGAAAACAGACTTGAGCTTATCAAAAAAGTAAAAGCCAATACCAGCCCGATTTTCGTCATTTTTTCCGACACCGATAGAATCATGAAAAGGATTTTTGATAAGTATATTCTGGGTAATCAGCCTATTATTGATGTATATGATGTAGAGAAGGTAGGAACTAAGATTTGGCGCCTATCAGATCCTGCGGCAATAGATTTATTGAAGAAATGCATGGAAGATAAGAGTATCTATATTGCCGATGGCCATCACCGGTTTGAGGTCGGCCAGGAATTTTGCAATCTGATGAGAAAAAAGAAGAAAGTCTTTACTGGCAATGAAGATTTTAACTACATAATGACATACTTTACCGATTTAAATGCCAAGGATTTGCAAATTCTGCCAATTCACCGCCTAATCAAGAAAATACCTAACGATATAAGTGCATTACAGGGATATTTCAGCATAGAAAAAATCAAAGATAAGTATGAGTTATTCGCGCTTTTAAGGAAAGCAGGTTTCGCCGAGCACGCATACGGTTTATATAAAGGCGGGAATTTTTATCTGTTGAGATTTAATAATTCGGCGAATTTGGATGAATTTATCGAGACCGGTTCAAAAGAATTGAAGAGCCTGGATGTTTCCATCTTGCAACACGTGATTTTCAAGAAATTAAACATAAAAGACAAAGATGTTATATATATCAAGGATGAAGACGCGGCAATTGAAACGATTAACGATAATAAGGCTGAGGCCGTATTTCTACTTAATCCTGTAAAGATCGATCAGCTCAGGGCGATAGCTGGCGGAGGAGAAAAAATGCCGCCAAAATCAACGTATTTTTATCCTAAGGTTCTTTCCGGGCTGACTATCAATAGATTCAGTTCTTTAAAGTGAGGATTTAGATGCCATTATTCGGCAAGCCAAAATATACCATCGTAAGAGTCAAGAAAAAGGATATCCCCGACGGATTATGGACTAAATGCGAAGGCTGCAACCAACCGATCTATAATAAAAAGTTAATTGATAATTTCAAAGTTTGCCCTAACTGCAATTTTCATTTTACACTCACAGCAAGAGAAAGAATAGATTCTTTATTGGATAAAGATACCTTTCAGGAACTGGACAGCGAACTTTCTCCAGTTGATCCCTTAGAGTTCTGCGGGCCAAAATCCTATAAAGAAAAATTGCAGGCCGACCAAGATTTGACAGGCCTAAAAGATGCAGCAATAACAGGCCTGGGCAAAATAGGCGGTAAAAATGCTGGCTTGGCTGTGACAGATTCTCGTTTTATTATGGGCTCCATGGGATCGGTCGTTGGCGAGAGGATTACTCGCGCAATTGAAGCGGCTACAAAGAAGAGATTCCCCATGATTATCATTTCCGGTTCGGGCGGCGGAGCGAGGATGTATGAAGGTATGTTCTCTCTAATGCAGATGGCGAAGACCTCGGCAGCGCTAGCTAAACATCAAGATGCTGGTCTTTTGTACATTTCAGTTCTAACCAATCCTACCATGGCGGGAGTTATGGCTTCTTTTGCTGGCTTAGGAGATGTAATTATCGCCGAGCCTAAAGCTTTAATAGGTTTTACCGGCCCAAGAGTTATTGAGCAGACTATAAAGCAAAAACTTCCAGAGGGTTTTCAGCGTTCGGAGTTCTTGTTGGAGCATGGGCTTATCGATATGATAGTGCATCGTAAGAATTTGCAATCCACTCTCAGCAGCTTAATGGATTATTTTAGTTGAAGAAACCAGGTGTTTTGTTATAATAATTTTAAATATAACAAGATAGAAAAAACCTTATGGCTCAGGTAAGTGTAAGAAACCTCACAAAAATCTTTCCGGGGAATATCCTCGCAGTAGATAATGTCAATCTCGGTATCAATAATAAAGAATTCGTGGTTTTGGTCGGTCCGTCTGGCTGTGGAAAATCTACTACTCTAAGAATGATTGCGGGTTTAGAAGAGCCGAGTTCCGGGGATATTTTTATCGGGAACCGCCTTGTAAATAATGTTCCGGCAAAAAATAGGGATATCGCCATGGTATTCCAGAATTACGCGCTTTATCCTCACATGACAGTTTTTGAGAATATGGCTTTTGGATTAAAGTTAAGAGGTTACCCTAGATTGGAGATTGACCGTAGAGTCAAAGAGGCAGCTGAGATTTTAGGCATTCAGAAGCTATTAAACCGCCGGCCTAAGGAATTATCGGGCGGAGAGAGACAGCGTGTAGCTGTCGGTCGTGCCATCGTGAGAAAACCGATGGTATTCTTATTTGATGAACCCCTGAGTAACTTAGATGCCAAGATGAGGGTGCAGATGCGTACGGAAATACACAAATTGCATCTGAGGCTTCAGACAACAATGATTTATGTCACTCACGACCAGGTCGAGGCCATGACTATGGGCGACAAAATCGTAGTCATGAAAAGCGGCAAGGTCCAGCAGATAGCTGATCCCATAACCATATACGATAAGCCGGTAAATAAGTTTGTCGCAGGTTTTATCGGCTCGCCGCCAATGAATTTTATGACTGGCAAGATTTTCAAGAGAGAAGGAAAGCTGTATTTTAACGAAGGCAAATTCCAGGTTAAGATTGTCCAGGAGATGTACGATCAGCTCAGATCTTATTTAGATAAGGATGTTGTGCTCGGTATCCGCTCAGAAGATATCTATGATAAATTATTTGTTTCCGAGGCTCCGCCCGAGAATATCGTCAGGGTAACTTGCGAAGTCTTTGAGCCGATGGGTTCAGAGGTCTACCTTTATCTGAATACCGGAAAGCATACTTTTATCGCAAGGGTTGGCGCCCATGACCGGCCGGAAGTTAATCGGGATATGGACTTAGTTTTCGACATGAGTAAGGTTCATTTCTTTGATAAAGACACAGAGGAAACGATTATTTAATAATTATATTGCTTCTTTTGTCATATTTATAGCCTACCTTCTTTTTTTTCTTTTTTATTCCCTTAAATATAATATTTCATCTCTAATATATCTCGCTTGTTTTTTCTTGGTCCTGCTTGTGGTTGTCTATTGTCTTATTCACGGGCTTGTTAAAAAGAAAAAAGTGTTATCTCTGCAAGAAGAAGAGCTTCAGGAAAAGATAAATCTGCTGTCCAATGATTTTAAGCAAAGCAATTCTCTGGTCAAAAGTTTAAATCATAAAATACAAAGATATAATTCTCTTAAAGGTCTGACTGAGACGCTTGGCAGCAGCCTCGTTTTAGATGATATAGCGCGATTCCTTGTTAACGAAGCATTTAACCTCTTGTATAAAAAAGGCAATGTTTGTATTTTGTTTTTGTTCGACCAGGAATCCAAAGAGCTAGGGATCTTGGCTACCAAAAAAGAAGACCAAAGCGCTCCCATTAAATCAAAAATTGGGGACATATTTGATCACTGGGTTTTGGTTAAGATGCAGCCTTTAATAATAGAAGATGCCGAGAAAGATTTTCGCTTTGATTTAGAAAAGATTCCCCAGAAAGACATAAGGGGTTTTCGTTCTATGATATCTTCGCCTCTATCTAGCGGTAAAACAATGCTCGGCGTTTTGAGGATAGACAACCCTCATCCGGGAGTTTTTAATTCCGAAGACTTAAGATTTCTCTCCACTATTTCCGACCTAGGAGCAATGGCTCTTGAGAACGCGATGCTTTATCAGCGGACCAGGGAGCTGGCAATAAGAGACGACCTTACCAGCTTGTACTTGAGACGGTATTTCTTCCACCAGCTTAATCAAGAAATTATCAGGGCGGTAAGAAAGAAATCGGAAGTCTCCCTGATTATTTTAGATATTGATAAATTTAAATCATATAATGATAAATACGGCCACATCGCCGGAGATATTGTGTTAAAAACAGTAGGCAATATTTTAAACAGCTTTTTTTCTGAACCGGGAAATCTTGTTTGCCGATACGGAGGCGAAGAGTTTGCGGTTTTATTGCCCGATATCCCCAAAGCTAAGGCTGTCCACCTGGCAGATGAGCTAAGAAAGAAAATCAAAGACTTTGATATATTCTTGCGCAAGAAAAAAACCAACATCACTGTTTCTATGGGGGTAGCTAGTTTTCCTTCTGACGCACGAACTAAAGAGGAGTTTATATTAAAGGCAGATATGCAGCTTCTTAAAGCTAAAGATTCAGGAAGGGATAAGGTATGCTGTTCATAGCCTGGGTTTTACTTTTGGCTATTACATTTTTCTCTATTTATTCCCTGCAATCATTATTGAAGGGGAGAGAATCGACGGCTAGCCAGAAATTACGCGAAAGGCAGCTATCTTATGATAAACTTTTTGCCGAAACAACCGTTTTGCACAAAAATATTTATGAACTTGAGACAGAGGCAGAAAACACTTTTGCGCTTTATGAAATTACCAAGGATATCGCAAAAACATTGAAAGAAGAGGAGGCATTTACAATATTTAAAGATAAACTGGAAAGTCACAATATGGCTTTTCAAGACCTTCAGATTAGCTTTGACGATTCAAAGCTAAAGGATTATAAGGATTATTTTATTTTTCCGTTAAAATCACATAAGCAGGAAGCCGGATATCTAGTTGTAAAGGGTATTTCGGCTGGCGAGAAAGATAGGTTCTCAGTCTTGGCTCACCAGTTTTCTTTGGGCCTTAATAGGATAAAATTATATGAGGAAATAGAAAAACTAGCCATTACTGATAGCCTTACCAAGCTGTATACTCGCAGGCACTGTTTCGCCAGGTTTTCAGAGGAATTGCAAAGATCGGCTAAGTACAAAATGAACCTTTCTTTTTTAATGCTGGATGTTGATAATTTTAAGTCTTATAACGACAAATTCGGCCATCTGGTTGGAGATGCAGTATTAAAGGATGTTGCTAGGAGCATTAAGTCAAATATCCGAGAGATAGATTTGGTAGGGAGGTACGGCGGAGAAGAGTTCTTGGTTATTTTGACCGATACCGCAAAAAAAGGCGCCGAATTTGTGGCAGAACGTATCAGGGAAAACATCCATAATAAAGAAATCAAGGCTTACGATGAGAGATTGAAGGTAACCGTTAGCATCGGTGTAACCACATTTCCGGAAGATGCGAAGACTGTCGAAGAACTCTTGGACAAAGCAGACTGGTGTCTTTACCGGGCAAAGAATATGGGGAAAAATCGGGTTTGCGTTTTCGGAGAATACAAGTCCTAATATTTCCTTTTATAGGCTTGCAAAATAATCTTAGTTAATATATAATAACTATTCAAATGCAATCAAAATTCATAATCGGAATAGACTTGGGGGCAACTAACGTTAAGATAGGTTTATTGGATTCGAAAGGTAAAATCCTTAAAAAAGTCAATTTGACGACTAAGAGTTTTCCTGGAAGATTAAAGTTGCTGGCCGAGATTACCAGAACAGTACATAACATTTTGCAAGAAAAGAAATTACATGCCAAAGATATAATAGGGGCGGGGATCGGTCTTCCTGGCCCGGTTGATTTCAAAAATGGTATAGTAGATTATCTTCCTAATATTCCCGGCTGGAGGAAATTCCCTATAAGGAAATGGTTTAGTTTAAGAACTGGCATAAAAACTTTTGTTGATAACGATGTTAATCTTGTTGCTTTAGCAGAAAGCCGTATGGGCGCAGCCAGAAATGCCAAAAACGCGGTTTGTATAACTTTGGGAACAGGCGTTGGCGGAGGGGTAATTATTGATGGCAATATTTACCGTGGTTCAAGTTTTTCTGCCGGCGAGGTAGGCCATATGCCGATAGCAGAAAAAGGGCCGAAATGTAATTGTGGCGGCAGAGGCTGTCTTGAACGTTTCGTGGGCAATAAATATTTATTACAGAAAGCAAGAGGCAGTTTTGGTAGTTCCATATCTCTGGAGAGATTGGCTGAATTGGCCAAAAAAAAGAATAAAAAAGCTATTGCCATCTGGCAAGAGGCAGGTAGGCATATCGGCGTAGCCTTGGCAGGGGTTGTCAATCTTTTGAATCCCGACAGAATAGTTATTGGCGGAGGGGTTGCTAATGCAGGCAAGGTTTTATTCGATGAAATTGAAAATACGGTAAAATCTTTGGCGATGCCTACTCAGAGAAGGACCGTTAAGATTGTAAAGGCCAAATTGACAGATAACGCCGGAATTTTCGGGGCAATGTTTTTAGTGAAAGAGAATACCGATTAACCAGATCTTTGGCTACTAATTTTGAGACCCAAAAGCTTAATAATGAAGAAATATAAGTTAATTATTTTTATCGTTTTTATTTTGTCCTTGATTCTCTTTTTGACAGAGTCTTTCTGCGAAGAGAAGAAAGATTCTGTTATTGGAGATACGAAGCAGCCTATCGCTGAAGAGAAAAAGCAGCCTATCATTGTTGACGGAGATAAAGTAGAATTCTTATCCGATACTAAAGAAATCGAAGCAGAAGGTAAGGTTATTATTACCTATCAGGGCTCGACATTAACTTGCGATAAAATCAAGGTAAACACACAGACCAAAGACGCGCTTGCCGAAGGTCATGTAAAAGTTGTTTCCCAAAAAGGTGAAATAACTGGAGATAAGATTGTCTATAACTTTGATAAAAGCGAAGGTAAGATCATCAACGGAGAAATTAAGGCTAAGCCATTTTACGGCAAGGGCGAGTCTATAGAGAGAATTAATGCAAGCGAGTTTAGAGTTAATAAAGGTTACGTTACCACTTGCGATTTAGCCCATCCGCACTACAGATTTCAAGCCAAGAGAATTGAAGTTTTCCCGGAAAATAAGGTCATTGCCAGAAACGTTACGCTTAGAGTGGGCAATCTCCCCTTGTTTTATATACCTAAATTTGTCCAGAGCTTAGATGAGAATCGTCCACGGGTTACTTTAGTCCCCGGGAGTTCTAAAGACTGGGGGACATTCTTGTTGCAGGCATGGCGCTATGATTTTAATCAGTATCTAAATGGACGCTTGCATTTGGACTATCGCGAAAGAAAAGATTTTGCCTGGGGTTTCGACAATACTTTTGATACGTCATTGCTAGGCAAAGGCATACTTAGGACCTATTATACAAACGAACGTAACATCGAGACTAAGCATGTCTGGGATGAGCCGCGGAATACAACGGAAAGAGAAAGATTCAGAATCCAGCTGCAGCAATCTAAAAAGATAGACGATGAGACCAATATGGTTATGCAATTCAACCGGATGTCGGATGAATCTTTCGTTAAAGATTATTTTTACTCCGAGTACGAAAAGGATTACCAGCCGGACTCCTACCTTTTATTAACCAAGGCGAGGCCTTATTACAGCCTGAATATGCTGGTCAGGAAACGCTTCAACAGATATTTCACCGAGACTGAGAGGCTCCCGGAATTAAAACTAGATGTTCCCAGCTATAGATTAGGCAGTTCTTATTTCTATTTTCTGAACAATTCTAGCTCAGCGTTCTTGGCAAATAAAGAAGCTGCTCCTTCGGATTTGAACCAAAAAACCTTTAGATTTGATACATACAATGAGCTTTCCCATCAGGATAAGGTAGGTTTTGTTGGGGTCAGTCCCTTCGTCGGTGTCAGGGAAACTTATTTTAGCAACAATATCGATAAATCCGGAGACGAGCTTAGAAACGTTTTATATTCAGGAATAAATCTGAGTACAAAATTTTATAAGTTGTTTGACAAAAGTAATGATACGTTATTTTTTAGATATAATGGCTTAAGACACATTATAACGCCGAGTATCACTTACAGTTATATACGTAAACCCAATGTCACTTCTGCCGAATTAATTCAATATGACACTATAGACTCGATAGGAAAAGCCAGCGACTTAAAACTTAGCCTGGAAAATAAGCTTCAGACAAAACGGGATTTAAAAACGGTTGATTTCTTGCGTTATATTGTAGATTCGACCTATATATTTAAACATGGCCAAGACGAGGGCGGAAGCTTTTCTAACATTAACTCCGATCTGGAATTTCTGCCTCATAATTGGATACGCCTGGATGCCGATTCGGTTTATGACCGTAGAAACAAATATTTCAGCTCCGGCAATTTCGATATATATCTTCATGATGCCAAGCATAAAGAAAATGAAGAAGAGAAATGGTCATTTGGCCTGGGTAGAAGATTTGAAAGAAAAATCAGCAATCAGACGACCACTGAATTAAAATATCGCCTCAACGATAAATGGGGCTTTAGGATTTATGAACGTTGGTATCCGCGTTTTGACAATTTATTGGAGCAGGATTACACGATAGTAAGAGACCTCCATTGCTGGGAGATGGAAATCAATTATAATATTACCAGAGGCAATGGAAGCGCAATTTGGTTGATTATGAGATTGAAGGCATTCCCCGAGATGGCCTTCGATATGAACAAGTCCTACCATCAGAGAAAAGCCGGTTCTCAGTCGGAATAAGGAAGCTATGACTATGAAAATTTCGATTATCGGCACAGGTTATGTCGGTTTGGTTAGCGGAGTTTGTTTCGCCGAACTAGGCAATCAAGTAATCTGCGTAGATAATAACAAACAAAAAATCGCTAATTTAAAGAAGCTTATCATGCCGATTTTTGAGCCTGGCCTCGAGGACATGATGAGGAAAAACGTCAAAAAAGGCAACCTTGCTTTTTCATCCAGCATAAAAGAAGCCATTGATAAGACAGATATAATCTTCATCGCCGTAGGAACTCCTTCCAAGAAAAACGGCGAGGCAGACCTCACTTTTATAGAAAATGTTGCGGCAGAAATCGCGCAGTCCATGAAATCGTATAAGCTTATAGTCGAGAAATCGACGGTTCCTGTGGATACCGGAAGATGGATTAAACATACCATTCAGATAAATAATAAAAAGAAGATTAACTTTGATGTGGCATCCAACCCTGAGTTCTTAAGAGAAGGCAAGGCGATTAATGACTTCATGCATCCTGACCGAGTTGTCCTTGGGGTTGAGTCGGAAGAAGCCAAGGAGCTTCTTATGAAACTTTACCGTCCCTTAAAGGCTCCAGTGGTGGTTACGGATATCAAATCGGCTGAATTGATTAAGCACGCTTCAAATTCTTTTCTGGCGGCCAAGATTTCTTTTATAAACGCAATTTCCCAGATTTGTGATTTAGTGGGTGCTGATGTGTCTAAAGTAGCCGAAGGCATGGGCTTTGATCAGAGAATAGGTAGAGCTTTTCTAGACGCTGGCATAGGATACGGAGGTAGTTGTTTCCCGAAGGACGTGGATGCCTTTATCAGTATCGCCCAGAAAGAAGGATATGATTTTAGTTTGCTTAAATGCGTTAAGGCCATAAACGAAGAGCAGAAAAAAGCATTAGTGAGAAACATAGAGAAAACCCTTTGGATTTTAAAAGATAAGACGATTGGAATATTGGGTCTTGCTTTTAAACCCGGTACAGATGATATGCGCAATGCCCCGTCGCTGGATATAATTCATCTGTTGCAGCAGGAAGGGGTAAAAATCAAAGTTTTTGATCCTCATGCGATGTCTAAAGCTAAAGAAGTGCTTAATAATGTTAAATTCTGTAAAGATGTTTATGATTTAGCTAAGGATTGTGATTGTTTAGTTCTAGTTACGGAGTGGGATGAATTTGGGAAAATAGATTTTAAGCGCTTAAAAAAGATAATGAAGCAAGCTATAATCTTCGACGGAAGAAATTTCTATGACAGGGATAAATTACTTAGTCTAGGCTTCAAGTATGTAGCAGTCGGCAGGGCAAGCAAGTAATTTTATGTCGCAATTAAATATCTTAAAAAGCAGGATAGATACAAAAAAAGCAAAGATAGCAGTAGTAGGCTTAGGCTATGTCGGTTTGCCTTTGGCTGTTAGCTTTGCCAAAGCAGGTTTTAAAGTTATCGGCCTAGATACAGATTCCGACAGGGTTAACAAAGTCAACAAATCCGTAAATTATATCGCCGATGTCACCAGCCAAGACTTAAAAATTCTCCTGTCAAAGAAAAGAATAAAAGCCACCACCAATTTCAAAGAATTAGAGGAATGCGACGTTGTATTGATTTGTGTGCCTACGCCTCTAAAAAGAAAATATTTGCCGGACATATCTTTTGTGTTGCAGGCAGTCAGAAAAATCCGCCAGTTCATTGGTAAAAACAAACTTATTATCCTAGAAAGCACAACTTATCCCGGGACGACGGAAGAGGTAATCCTGCCTATCTTAGAGTCAAAGGGAATGCGCTGCGGAAAGGATTTCTATCTGGCCTTTTCTCCGGAGAGAATAGACCCCGGCAATAAACTTTTTCCTTTAAATAAGATTCCCAAGGTCATCGGAGGAATAAACTCCGATTCTTCCAAATTAGCGCAGCTACTTTATAGAAAGATTGTAAAACATGCGGTTATTGTTTCTTCACCCCGTGCAGCGGAGACGGTTAAGCTAATCGAGAATACTTTTCGCATTGTAAATATCGGCCTGATCAATGAAATGGCCATGATGGCCAATAAGTTAAAAATGAATATTTGGGAGATCATTGACGCTGCTAAGACTAAGCCTTTCGGTTTTATGCCGTTTTATCCCGGGCCTGGAGTCGGCGGCCATTGCATCCCCAAGGATCCGCTTTACCTTTATTGGAAAGCAAAGAAATTCGGTTTTGATTCTCGGTTCATCAAATTAGCTTCGCAACTCAATTCATCTATGCCAGCATACATTGTCAACAGATTAAAAGATATGCTAAAAGATAGAAAAAATCCGGTGAACAAATCCAAGGTTTTGGTTTTGGGCGCAACCTACAAGAGGGATGTCAAAGATTTAAGAAAATCTCCTTCTCTGGATGTCATCGAATTGCTGCTCCAGGATAAGATAAAGGTTTCTTATTTCGATCCCTATATACCTTATTTAAAATTCGGCAAAATCAATCTTAAATCAATTAAATTAAGCAAGGATACGATTAAAAAGTTCGATTGCGTGGTTCTTGCCACGGATCATAAATGCATAAATTATAGAGAGATAATTAAACATGCAAATCTGATTTTTGATACCCGCGGAGTCCTCAAAAATATTAAAAATAAGAAAATAGTATTATTATGAGCAAATTCCTAGTTACCGGAGGAGCAGGTTTTATCGGTTCCAATCTCGTCGAAAGATTGGTCAAAGACGGACATTCGGTCAGGGTTTTGGATAATCTGTCTTTCGGAAAGATGGAGAACTTATCGCCAGTTTTAAAAGATATAGAATTTATTAATGGAGATATTAGAAATCTAGATGCTGTCAAGAAGGCTACATATGGGGTGGATTTTGTTTTGCACCATGCGGCGCTTCGTTCGGTTCCTGGTTCGATGAAAAATCCCGATGAATACAATGAAGTAAATATTGGGGGGACGCTAAATCTCTTAAAGGCATCGGTTGATACTGCTGTTAAACGTTTCGTTTTTGCCTCAACAAGCGCCGTATACGGAGATACTAAAAAGCTTCCTGAAAGAGAAAGCGATATACCTCAGCCCATATCTGTATATGCCCTGAATAAGCTTGCAGGTGAGCATTATTGTAGAGTATTTAGCAAAAATTACGGTTTAGAAACCGTAAGCTTAAGGTATTTTAATGTGTTTGGGCCCAAGCAGGCTCCGGATGATGAATATGCAGGGGTAATATCCAAGTTCATAACTTGCATGCTGGCTAACCAACCGCCTCCGATTTTCGGCACGGGTAAGCAATCCCGGGATTTTGTTTACATTGATAATGTAGTGGAGGCAAATATGGCTTCCGCCTTAAGAAGCGGATTAAAATGCGAAGTTATCAATATAGGTTATGGAAAAGCAGCGTCAGTTTTAGGACTGGTAGATATTCTTAATAAGCTTATGAATAAATCGCTTAAACCTGCTTTTGCTAAACCAAGACCGGGAGATGTCTTTAAAACTCAAGCTTATATATCTCTGGCAAGAAAAGTATTGGGATATAAAACAAAAGTAGATTTCAAGGAAGGATTGAAGAGGACGATCTCATGGTTTCAAAAATGAAGACAGTGTTAGTTACCGGCGGGGCAGGCTTTATCGGGAGCCACCTTTGCGATAGATTTGTTGAGAAAAAACTCAATGTGATCTGTGTGGATAATCTAATCAGCGGTGATATGAAGAATATCACTCAGCTTCTAAAAAAGAATAATTTCAAATTTGTAAGACATGATATATCCAAACCTATTAAAATCAAGGGCAGCGTCGATTATATCCTGCATTTTGCTTCGCCGGCAAGCCCGGTTGATTATATGATGTACCCGATTCAGACTTTGAAAGTCGGTGCTTTAGGAACTCATAACGCCCTTGGCTTAGCAAAAGCCAAAAAAGCTAAGTTCATGCTTGCTTCAACATCGGAAGTGTATGGCGATCCATTGGTTCATCCGCAGCCGGAATCATATTGGGGCCATGTCAATCCTATCGGGCCGCGCGGAGTTTATGATGAAGCCAAGCGTTTTGCCGAAGCAATAACCATGGCTTACCATAGAGTTCATAAAATAGACAGCAGGATTATCAGAATTTTTAATACCTACGGACCGCGCATGAGAAGACAAGATGGAAGGGCTGTGCCTAATTTTATTGACCAGGCTCTGAAAAATATTCCCATAACCGTTTACGGCGACGGAAGCCAGACGCGTTCTTTTTGTTACATAGATGATTTGGTGGAAGGCATAATAAAGTTAATGCATTCTGATATACATACGCCGATAAATATCGGCAATCCCAACGAATTTACTATAAAAGAATTAGCTCGTATAGTCCTCAAACTTACCGGCAGCAAGAGTAGGATTGTTTATAAGCCTCTTCCGCAAGATGATCCCAAGCAGCGCAAGCCGATAATAGCTCAAGCCAAACGCCTGCTTAAGTGGCAACCCAAGACCCCGCTTAAAGAGGGATTAGAAAGAACGATTTCCTGGTTTAGAATATCCTAATTATAAAATGAAGAATCTCGACGGAAAAGTCTCAATTTTGCTTCCAGCCTACAATGAAGCCTACCATTTAAAAGATAATATAGAGGAGACAATCCGCACTTTTGATGAGTTTGGTTGTGACTATGAGATAGTTGTAATCGATGACGGCTCTAGCGACAATACATTTGAAATCGCATCCGAGATCGCCAAAAACAAAAGCCAGGTTATCGTAAAGAGAAATCTTTCTAATTTCGGCAAGGGTAGGGCGATCAAGAAAGGATTCCGCTACATAAGCGGAAAATACGCAATATTTCTCGATGCAGATATGGAACTGCATCCGAGACAGCTGCAAAATTTCTTTGACATAATGCGCGCGAATGACGCAGATGTGGTTATTGGCTCGAAAATGCACCCCGATTCAAAAATAATCTATCCCTGGCACAGAAAGATAGTCAGCCGCGTATATTTCTTTCTTATTAAGATATTATTCGGTTTGCCGATTCATGATACCCAGACGGGCCTGAAGCTATTTAAGGCAGAAGTTCTAGAGAAGGTTCTGCCTAAAATTTTAGTCAAGGAATTTGCCTATGATCTTGAGGTGCTTGTTAATGCCCGCCATTTGGGTTATCGCATAGTAGAGGCGCCGGTTGTGGTACATTCCCAAAAAAGATACGGCCGGATTGGCATAAGGTCAATTTATAAAACTTGGATAGACACTTTAGCGATTTTTTATCGCTTAAATATTTTGAAATATTATGACCAACCTCCAAAAGAATAATCCGAAAGTCTCTATAATTGTCCCCTTAAAAGAGATGAATCAGAATTTAAAAGAGTGCGTCGATTATTGCCTGCAATTAGATTATCCTAATTATGATATTATTATTCTTCCCGATGAAGATAATGGCAACTTTAAGTTTAATTCTAGCAGAATAAGAGTTATTCCAACCGGCAATATCACTCCGCCAAAGAAGCGTGATTTTGCCTTAGATAAAACCGATGCTGACATCCTGGCTTTTATCGACGATGATGCCTATCCCTTCGGCGATTGGCTAAGAAATGCTGTGCGGCATTTTTCTAATAACAGGATTGCTGCGGTTTGCGGCCCTGCCATAACGCCCAAAAGCGATTCTTTGTTTCAAAAGGCGAGCGGAGAGGTCTACGAGTCGATTTTGGTCAGCGGTTTTCATGCCCTCAGGTACAAATCCAAGAAAGCCTGCTTTGTCTGGGATTATCCGTCCTGCAACTTTCTTATCCGCCGCGATATTTTTGCCGAATTGGGAGGTTTTAACACCAATTTCTGGCCGGGTGAGGATACTTTTCTTTGCGCGGCCGTAACGCGGAAATTAAATAAGAAAATAATCTATGATCCTGCGGTCCTGGTTTACCATCATAGAAGGCCATTGTTTAGAGCGCATTTAAAACAGGTAATAAGTTACGCGTTGCATAGAGGATATTTTACTAAAAGAGGCCTGAATCCTAATTTTGAGTTTACATATTTCTTGCCTTCTTTGTTTTTAATCGGTTTAGTGTCAGGTTTTGTTCTTGCGCAATTCTCTCACCAGCTAAAAATTGCTTACCTTGCCTTATTAGCTGTCTATTTTCTGCTCGTTCTTATCTTTTCTATTTCCAAAGACTTAAGGTTGATTTTGCTTAAGTTTTTTGGTATAATAACAACTCATATTGCATATGGGTTTTTCTTCCTGAAAGGCCTATTTCAGTCAAAATTAAAAGAGGAAAAAGCCTAAAAGATAGAGTATCGGGCTTTTTTGAAGGAGAGTTTAGGCCAAATTGAAGGTAATTATATCTTACCCGCCTTTAAAGACAGATAAAGGGCATCCTACTTTAGGTCAAAACAGGCAATTTCAGTATTTTAAAGAGCCGACCTATATTTATCCTGTTGTTCCTGCCCAGGCAGCCACTTTGCTTAAAAGCCAAGGCCATGAAGTCCTATGGAATGATTGCATATCCGAAGGTATGAATTGGGGCGACTTCCTCAATTTTATAATCAAGAATAACCCTGATCTAATTGCTTTTGAAACAAAAACGCCGGTTGTAAAACAGCATTGGAGTATTATTGACCAATTAAAGTCAATAAGGCCAAAAATAAAGTGCGTTTTGTTCGGCGATCATGTAACAGCCTTGCCAGAGGAATCTTTTAATAATTCTAAGGTAGATTTTGTGCTTTGTGGCGGAGATTATGATTTTCTTTTAGCGAATCTGTGCGACAACCTGGAGAATAATCGCAAAGAATTTGAGCCGGGGATTTGGTACCGCGATAAGGGGCAGGTCAAAAACAGCGGAGAGTTTAAATTAAATCATGATCTAGATTCTTTGCCTTTTATCGACAGGGATCTGACTAAGTGGAAAACCTATGCCTATAAAAACGGCAATTATAGAAGATTGCCCGGAACCTACATTATGTCCGGAAGGGATTGCTGGTGGGCCAAATGCACATTTTGTTCCTGGCCGACTTTGTATCCGTCGTTTAGGGTTCGCAGTGTTGAAAACGTGTTGGACGAAATCGGTAAATTGATAAGCCAATATTCGGTCAAAGAGATTATGGACGACACAGGGACATTCCCGGTAGGCGAGTGGCTAAGGAATTTTTGCAAAGGCATGATTGAGCGAGGCTATAATAAAAAGGTGTCTATCGATTGCAATATGCGTTTTGGCGCTTTAACCAAGGAAGATTATCGGCTGATGAAGCAGGCGGGTTTTCGCCTGCTTCTTTTTGGCCTTGAGTCGGCAAATCAAAAAACTCTTGATAGGATCAACAAGAATTTGACTACCGAGCAAATAATTGAATCTTGTAAGCTTGCCAGAGAAGAAGGATTATTCCCGCATATCACAATCATGTTTGGTTATCCCTGGGAAGATTATAGCGATGCGCTAAATACTTTAAATTTAGGCAAATCACTTCTTAAGAAAGGCTATGCCTATACCATGCAGGCAACGATCGTGATTCCTTATCCTGGCTCAAGACTTTTTGATGAATGTAAGCGAAATGGGTGGCTTAAGACTTTAGATTGGGATCGATACGACATGAAAGAGCCTATTATGAGCGTGAATTTCTCCGAAGAAAAACTTATGAATTTAGTTCAGGAGATTTATAAGATAGCATTCAATCCGGAATTTTTACTGAATCGTTTTACCTCAATAAGGGATTTTCACGACCTGAGCTATTTCTTTAGGGCAGGTTTTAAGGTTTTGGGTCATATTTTTGATTTTAGCTCTAAAGCTAAAACGAGTTAAATAGCTATGAACTTAAACGATAAATTCTCAAAAAACGCCATTTTTATGTTTTTCGCAGCAAGCTTTTCCAGCCTAACCAATCTTATATACCAATTGGTATTAGTTCGTAACCTGACTGAAATTGAATATGGGATTTTATCTTCTTTAATATCTTTGCTTTTGATTATAGCAATGCCTATAGCGGCATTCCGGACGATGGTGATAAAATTCATTTCAGCCTTTAATATACGCGAAAAGATTAATAAAATATCCAGCCTGTTTTTTATTTTCTTGAAGCATAATCTTTTTATCGGGCTGATTATTGTTGGATTGGTTTTGTTGTTGAGAGAAAAGATCGCATATTTTCTGAATATCGGATCCGACATATATATAAATTATTTAGCCTCGATACTGTTTTTGAGCGCCATTTATCCGGTTCTTTCGGGATTTCTCCAAGGGATGGAGAAATTCTATTGGGAAGGCACTATAAGCATTATTTCTGGGCTGATTAAGATTATTTTCACATTTATTTTTGTAAAGGCAGGCTTGAATATCATCGGTGGTTTAGTCGGTTTTATGATCTCATTATTGCTTGGTATTATGCTGTATGTTCTTCCGATAAGAGAAGTTATTATTGCAATGAAAGACAGAGTTCAGGTCGAAGTCAAGGAAATAAAGGAAATGTACTGTTATTTCATACCGTCTATGTTATTTATGCTGACTATGATGGCGCTTACCAATATCGATATGGTGTTAGTGAAGCACTTTTTCAGCCCCCAGGATGCGGGAAACTATGCCATAGCTCAGTTTATCGGTAAGATTTTATTTTTTATCCCCAGCCCGATAGCCTTGGTTTTGTTTCCCAGGGCGGCGAATCTTTTAGCAGAGGAAAAACAACATCACCATGTATTAAATAAAGCTTTGCTTTTCTCGGCGTTATTATGTTTTGCGTGTATATCGGTTTATAATTTATTTCCTGCAAACTTATTGGGGTTGATAACAGGTAAGTCAAATCCTGCTTCGGTTTTGCTTGGCAGGTTGTTTTCTGTTGCCATGAGTTTATTCGGGATCGTTAATGTAGTGTCTTTTTATCTACTTTCCGTAAACAATTTTAAGTTCATTAAATTCTTGATCTTAGCAACTGTTTTGCAGACTTTAGCGATTTTATTATTCCATTCAACGCTGGCAGCGGTTCTGATTGTTTTATGCGTATCTTCAGCAACGTTATTTCTTATATTTATGAGAATCTCTTGGGCGGAGGCATAAAAATGGCTAGTTTTCCCAGTGTTTCTGTAATAATAACTACAAGAAACGAAGAAAAGAATATCCTGAATTGTATCCAGAGTATTGAAATCCAAACTTATCCTCGAGACAATATTGAGTTAATCATCGTCGATAATAATTCTGCTGATAAAACCAAAGAGATAGCTAAAAGATTCACCGATAAAGTCTACAATTTTGGTCCTGAACGCGCTGCGCAAAGAAATCTTGGCATGAAAGAGGCAAAAGGAGAATACGTGCTTTATCTTGATGCGGATATGATTTTGTCCCGCGATTTGATTAAGGAATCGGTTTCGCTTTGTCAAAATGGGGGCTTCATCGCTTTGTATATACCAGAGAAGATCAGGGGTGAAGGTTTTTGGATAAGGGTAAGGGATTTTGAGCGCAGTTTCTACAATGCGACCTGTATTGATGCCGTTAGATTCGGAAGAAGGGACAAATTTCTTGAGATCGGCGGATTTGACGAGACCCTAAACGGCCCGGAAGATTGGGATTTTGACAGGAGAATAAACAGGGCAGGCAAAACAGGAATCACAAATTCTATTTTGTTTCATAATGAATCAGGGTTTAACTTAAAACGATATTTAGATAAAAAAGAATATTATGCCATCTCATTTAGGCGGTACGCAGAAAAATGGGGCAAAAAAGATCCTATTATAAAGAAGCAATTAGGCTTTGGTTATAGGTATTTCGGAGTCTTCTTGGAAAAGGGAAAGTGGAAAAGACTTCTGATGCATCCGATATTGGCATTAAGTATGTATTTTTTGAGAATCAAAGTCGGAATTATTTTCTTAAAGGAGAAAAGATAAGATGAATAAAGCATTAATTACCGGCATAACTGGGCAGGATGGTTCATATCTGGCAGAGTTTCTTTTGTCAAAAGGATATGAAGTCCATGGGATTATCAGGCGAGCCAGCACTTTCAATACCGCGAGGATTAACCACATTTATATCGATCCCCATAAATCAGGAGCAAAACTTTTTCTTCATTACGGCGACCTTTCCGATTCCGAACAGGTTTCCAATATAGTTTATAATATCAAGCCGGACGAGATTTATCATCTAGGAGCGCAGTCCCACGTAAGAGTTAGCTTTGATATCCCCGAATATACCGGAAATATTACCGCCTTAGGCGCGACCAGAATCCTTGAAGCTATCAAAAGAAGCGCAAGCAACATCAAATTTTACCAGGCATCATCGAGCGAAATGTTTGGTTCGTCCAAGCCGCCGCAAAATGAAAATACTCCATTCCAGCCGAGAAGCCCCTATGCCTGCGCTAAAGTTTATGGTTATTGGATGATAAAAAATTACAGGGAAGGATACAAGATATTTGCATCAAATGGAATATTATTTAATCACGAATCTCCCAGGCGCGGCGAGACTTTTGTTACCCGTAAAATAACACGCGCGATCGCTGCAATCCTAGCTAAAAAACAGGATTATCTTTATTTGGGAAATTTGGAGGCAAAAAGAGACTGGGGCTATGCTCCGGAATATGTAGAAGCAATGTGGCAAATCCTCCAGCAGGGCAAGCCGGATGATTTTGTGCTTGGCACGGGAGAATCTCATTCGGTGAAGGCATTTGTTGATGAGGCGTTTTCCTACGCAGGCCTAGATTCCAAGAAATTCGTAAAGATTGACCCGAGATATTTTCGTCCTACTGAAGTCGGAGAATTGATTGCGGATACAAGCAAAGCTAAAAAGACATTTGGCTGGCAACCCAAAGTCAAATTCAGCGACCTGGTTAAAATAATGGTGGATGCAGACATGCGCGCGGCAGGGCTTAAGCCGATCGGCGAAGGAGACAAGATGTTAAAAGAAAAATTTCCAAGGAAATGGTGGAGTGTTGATTGATGAAAAGAAATAAAAATATGAGAAGAATATCTGTGGGATGGCTGGAAATAGGTCCTGAGGAAAGAAAGAATGTGCTGGAGGTACTGGATTCCGGGAGGATAACAGAAGGCGCTAAAACCTATGAATTTGAAAAGAAATGGGCGGATTTTATCGGTGCAAAGTATTGTGTTGCCACCAGCTCCGGGACAGCAGCCCTGATTACTGTTTTAACCGCGCTAAAATATTTGTACAAATTAGAAAATCGGCCTAAGATTATTACCTCGCCGTTAACTTATATCTCTGTAATTCACGCTATTGTTCTAGCTGGATTTGAGCCGGTATTCGTAGATATAGATCCTTTTACTTTTGGCATTAGCCCAGAGGCCGTAGAAAGACACCTAATAAAAGCCAAAGATAAAAACAAATACAGTATTATTCTTCCCGTTGATTTAATGGGCTTTTCCGTCCAGATAGACAAGATAAAATCAATCGCCAAGAAATATAATTTGATTGTTTTGGATGATGCTTCGGAGGCTCACGGGTCAGTTTATCGCGGCAAGAAATGCGGTGCCGCGGCAGATGCAGGTGTTTTTTCCTTTTACATCGCCCATAATATCCAAGCGGGGGAAATGGGGGCAATCGTTACCAATCATTACGATATTTACCGCCTCTCAAAGAAAATCAAAACTAATGGCAGGTTATGCGAATGTAGAATATGCACCCGAAGCAAAGGAATATGCCCCTATCTTAAATACCATGATGGCAAGGCAGATGATTTTGATCCGCGGTTTTTGCATGATTTAATAGGTTATAATTTTAAAACAATGGAATTTCAAGCTGCTATAGCCCTGGCACAATTAGGCAAGATTAATGACATAATAAGCAAGCGCCAGAGGATCGTTAAGTATTTGAATGAAAAACTTTCTAAATATTCCGGAATATTACAGCTGCCCGATTATTCTTCCTGCGTAAGCTATCTGGCATATCCGTTGGTAATTAGGAAACCGAGAGTTATCTGCCGTAAAGCATTAAGGATGGAATTGGAGAAAAGAGGCGTAGAGACAAGGCCGCTTTTTGGATGCGTTCCTCTGCAGCAGCCGGCTTACTCCCACCTCAAGAAAATTTATAAAGGCAAGCTGCCAAACGCCGAATTTGTCGGCGAGAATGGATTTTATATAGGGGCCCATCAGTATCTTAAAACGGAAGATTTGGAATATATAGTTCGGGCTTTTGAAGAAATAATGGAGCGAAAAAATGGATAAAAAAGCTAGAATATATGTTTCAGGCCACACGGGGATGGTCGGGACATCTGTGGTTAATTTGCTCAGAGAGAAAGGATATAACAATCTAATCCTTAAGACCATTGAAGAATTCGATCTGCACAATCAGAAATTGGTAGATGAATTTATGGCTAAAGAGAGGCCGGAATATGTCTTTCATTTTGCCGCCAGAGTAGGAGGCATAAAGGCTAACATAGAAAATCCGGCAGAGTTTTTATACGATAATTTGATGATAGAGGCGAATGTTATAAATGCAAGCTATAAGCATGGGGTTAAGAAATTGCTCTATCTTGGCAGTTCTTGTATATATCCTCGGCAGTGTCGCCAGCCGATGAAAGAAGAATATCTTTTAAGCGGCAAATTAGAGCCGACTAACGAAGGCTATGCCATCGCAAAAATCGCAGGATTAAAATTGTGCAGTTATTACAACAAGCAATATAATACCAATTTTATCTCGTTAGTTCCGCCGAACCTCTATGGACCAAATGATAATTTTGATCCAAAGGCTTCACATGTTATATCAAGTTTGATTAGGAAATTCGTTGAGGCAAAAAATTCCAATTCTAAGTATATAGAACTATGGGGTACAGGCAAGGCTAGAAGAGAGTTTTTGTTCGTAGAAGATCTGGCGGATGCCTGCGTTTATTTTATGGAAAAATACGATGCCAAGGATTTACCTGAATTCTTAAACATCGGCTCGGGTAGCGATGTATCTATCAAGCAGTTAGCTGAAATTGTTAAAGAAAAGACCGGTTTTGGGGGAAAGATCACTTGGAATTCTTCTTTTCCCGACGGTATGCCTCGCAAATTAATGGATTCGAGCTTGAGTAAGAAGTTAGGATGGAAGGCAAAAACAAATTTACAAGAAGGGATTGCAAAAACCATTGAGTGGTATAAAAACAAATATCGACAGTAAATTTAATAGGGTAGCGATAGTCACCCATGTGTTTGCTACCGGCCCTGCCCAGGAGCTTGAGGAATATCTAAAGGACAAAGTGGATTTTTTGCTTTTTATCGGCCATCCATTTTCCTATGCTCAAGATACAAGATCATTCTTTAACATATATAACAGTGGAAATATCGAGAAGAGGAAAGCTTTCAATTGGGAATTGCCGTCAATCTTAATGTATTTTAAGGATATTTTCTATACTATTTGTTGGACTGTTAGGTGCCCTGATAAATTTGATTTGTTTGTAGGGGCAGACCCGTTGAATGCATTTTCAGGAATAGTATTAAGGACAATAGGTAAAGTAAAAAAAGTTGTATTTTATACTATTGATTATGTGCCTAATCGGTTTGACAATCGACTGTTAAACTGGATTTATCATGCGATTGATAGGTTTTGTGCCAAGCATTCTGATAAAGTGTGGAATTTATCGGCAAGGATGATCATAGCGAGGCAAAAAGAAGGGCTTAAGAGAACTGACAACCAAATTGTAGTGCCTATAGGAGTGCGTTTTGAAAGGATAAACAGGCCGGAAGCCGGCCAGATTGATAGGAATCGTTTGGTTTATATGGGTCATCTGAGGAAGGGGCAGGGATTAGAGCTATTGATAGATTCCTTGCCGGTAATAATCGCAAATAATTCGAACATCAAATTGATTATTATTGGTACAGGAGAGCTAGAGCAGTATCTTAAAAACAAAGTAAGAGAGTTAAGCTTGGAGCCTCAGGTTGAATTTAAGGGCTATATTGATAGTCACGAAGATGTTGAAAATGCTCTGGCAACTTGTGGAGTTGGCATGTCATTATACGAGCCGCATTCAGACAGTTTTACCTGGTATACCGATCCCGGAAAGCCAAAACAATATTTAGCCTGCGGGCTGCCAGTAATAATTACGCGAGTCCCTTGGATAGCAGAAGAGATCGAAAGAATACCGATGGGGGTTGCTATAAACTATAACAAGGAAGAACTTGTAAGAGCCGTTACCAAATTAACGTCCGACGGTGAATTATATTATAAATACAGAGAAAATGCTATAAGGTATGCTTCGGACATCAGCTGGGAAAAGATTTTTGATGAGGCATTGACAAAAAGCGCATAAGCGAAAGAAATATTAAAATATGAAAAAACATTTATTCATTTTCTTGATTTTTGCGATTTTGACCGTAGCTATGACCTTTCCGCTCGTCTTTAAAATTAATTCGCATATCCCCGGTTTTCAGTTTACCGACGAGCCTTATGGAAGCATTTGGCAGTTTTGGATGCTCAATTATTCTTTTCATAATCATCTTCCGATACTCCATACGACTTTAATCGGCTATCCATCCGGAGTAGATTTATTTTCTACTGGCTATTCGCCTTATATCTATGTGTTTTTAATGTCTATTTTAAGTATCGCCACATCACCTTTGATTGCTTACAATTTAATCTTGCTTTTTAATATATTTCTAAGCGGAATAGTTGTCTACATGCTTGTTTTTTATCTTACCAAAAACATTTTCTCAGGCGTATTTAGCGGCGTAGCTTTTGCTTTTTGCCCTTATCAGTTTGCCCGCCTATGGCAGCATCCAACTTTAACCCTTAATGAATGGATTCCCTTGTGTTTATTAAGCGCTATCCTGCTAAAAGATAAGTTTTCTAAGGCCACGGCTGTTTTATTTCTTTGCAGCATTTTAATATTATTTTCATTCGACCTGCATATTATGTTGTTTGGATTCTATGTTTTTATTATTTTCATGGTTTACTTAATTTTATTTAATTGGAGGACAAAATTATTTAAAAAACCAAGTTTGTTTAAAGAGGATATAAAATATTTTAAGAGAGTGGTAGTTATACTGCTTTTAGCGTTTGTGATATTGCTGCCCCAATATTTCCCTTTTATAAAGAATGCTTTAAGATTTTCTGCTTCCAGCATCGCTTCAGGTTTTAATCCTTATCGCCGGCCATTCGAAGATTTATTTTCTCAGTCGGCAAAGCCATTAAGTTACTTTTTGCCTTCAGCTCAGCATCCTATTTTTGGTAAATTTACAGAATACTTCGTAGGTGATTTTCTTTATGGCGTGAGCTTTACTGAACATGCACTTTATTTAGGTTGGACTACTATTATATTTGCTTTTTTGGCATTTCGTTTCTGGAGAAGAAGAAATAAAAACTCATCAAATCAGGAAGAAAAATTCTTTATCGGATATTTTCTATTATTAGTTATAGTTTCGTGGCTGTTTTCTCAGCCGCCTTGGTGGAAATTCGGATCAATTAAGATCTATCTACCGTCATTTTTTATTTATAAAGTTCTGCCGATGATCAGGGCTTATGCAAGATTTGGATTACTCGTAATGCTCGCAGTATCGGTTTTGGCTGGCTTTGGACTTAAGATTGTATTGAAGAAATTTAAGACCAACCTATCTAAAATCTTGGCTACTTGTTTGTTTTCAGGATTGCTTCTTTTTGAATTTCTAAATTTTCCTCCTTTTAAGGTAATTGATCTTACTGTGCATCCACAAATTTATGATTGGTTAAAAAATGAGCCCAAAGATTACATAATCGCAGAGTATCCCTTGGATGCCAACGGCCAAAATGAAATGTATAAATTTCATCAGACGATACATCAAAAAAAGATTATAAACGCCACCATCCCTGGTACCCGTGCAAACGAGTTGGCGCAGTTGATAGACAAGCTTTCGATGCCAGATACTGCAGGTATCCTTAAATGGATGGGGGTAAAATATGTGCTTGTGCACACAAATCCCTATAAAGAAACAAATTTATTGAGCGAAAAAGTCGAACTTGACAAAATAAGGCGAAATAAAGGGCTTAAGTTTATTAAGAATCTTGATGATATTGAAGTATACGAAGTTGTCGCAACTCCAGTAAAGCCAGTGATAACCGAAGGAGGGGCAAAATGAGGATTATGAAGATAGTTTTCGTAACTTTATTAATAATTTTGGCTTTGTTAATTTTAAGAGAGATCATTAAAGATAGTCCGAGCTTGCTAATTAAAAACTTTAACAATAAAAATCTAGACAGTAAATCTCTGTCTATGAAAATAAAATTTCTCGGGATACTTCCGGCGGCAACGGCGAAAATCGAGGATCTCGGCACAGACAGGCTTGATAGAAAAAGCGTGCTCCATTTCAGGGCGACGGCTAAAACAATGGATTATTTCTCCAAGATTTTCAACGCCCAGATGCAGGCCGATTCATTCGTCGATAGTAAGACCTTGTGCCCTTTAAAATTCATCCAGCAAGTCAAAACGCCCGGCACATACAATTACAACAGAGAGCTCGTTTACGATCATAAGCAAAAGATAATGAATACCGGCGACGTCCAGAGAGTGATTTTTGAAGATACCCGCGATCCGATTTCCGCGATATTCTATTTGCGCAGCCAGGAATTCCAAGTCGGCAAAGAAATCCAGACCCATATCAACACGAACCAGAAGAATTATATCATGATAGCCAAGGTCTCAGATTATAAAGAATTGGTTTTGGGCAACGGTAAAGTTGGGTATTGGATAGTAACAGCGGAAGTCAAGCGCGCGGATAAAAGCCCGCGGCATAAAAGCCGCCTGACAATCTGGTTTTTCAATAATAAGGACAAGACCCCGTTTTTAATTAAAATTGTTACCGCAGGCGGCTTGGTCACTGTTAGCCTGACTGGATTAGACTAATTTTTATGAAGATAGCGATAGATATACGTTCAACATTAAAGAAGACACGCACCGGCGTAGGCCAGTATACTTATAATCTTGTAAAGAATCTGGTTAGTTTAGACAGAGAAGATGATTTTCTGCTGTACTCAAAAATAAAATTATTCAGCAGAGACAAAAGCCTCCCCGATATTAAAGCATCGAATATAAGGCATAAAATCGAAAGATTCAGCGCAGGGCTTGATAGGACATTAGGCAAGGTAGATATTTTTCATTCTCCCAGCCAGGACATGTTGAACATAAAAGGTGCCAAAATCGTCGTCACAGTGCACGATTTAATATTTAGGATGTTTGACTATGGCCATTCTAAAGATGCGATTGCCAGCTCTGAGAGGCAGATTTTGGATACCATCGCCAAGGCCGATAAGATTATTTGTTATTCCAAAAGCACGATTTCTGATTTGCAGAGATTATACAACGTACCCGATAAAAAGATAGAGCTGGTTTACGTCGGAGTTGACAGGGATAATTTTTATCCTATGGCTGAGCAAGAAATCCAAAAAGCCAGAAATATAGTCGGCGATTTCGGGGTAAAAGAAGATTTTATTCTGTTTGTGGGTACAATCGAGCCGCGCAAGAATATCGGTAATCTGATCTTGGCTTTCAACGCACTAAAAGAAAAAAACAATATTCCGCACAAATTAGTTATAATCGGCATGAAGGGCTGGATGTACGAGAAAGTTTTTAAGCTTTATGATGAGTCCAAGCATAAAAAAGACATAATGTTTTTAGATTATCAGCCCAATAATATTTTAAATAATTTTTATAATCTGGCCGATGTTTTTGTCTATCCGTCGTTTTATGAAGGCTTTGGATTTCCTATACTAGAGGCCTTTAGCTGCGGCAGGGCTGTAATTACTTCCAATGTTTCGTCATGCAAAGAGATAGGCGAAGAGGCGGCATTATTGATCGAGCCAAATAGCATCGATGAAATTTCCAGCGCCATATTAAGGATTTTGAGCGATAACAAATTAAAGGAAGATCTGCAAAGAAAAGGTTTGGAGAAATCCAGGCCATTTTCTTGGCAAGAAACCGCAAGAAAGACTTTGCAAGTATATAGAGAGGTAGCGGGCAAATGAAGGTAAGCGGATTTACCATCGCCAGAAACGCGATTAAATTTAATTATCCGATTTTGGAATCAATTCGGTCGATCTTGCCGATTTGCGATGAATTCATAGTCAATGTCGGAGATTCGGAAGACAGGACTTTGGAACTCATTAAATCTATCAATGATCCGCGTATAAAAATAATCCAGAACAAATGGGATTTTTCGGAAAAATCTTTGGTTTTGTCGCATCAGACCAATATCGCTTTATCGGAATGCAAAGGCGATTGGGCTTTTTATCTGCAGAGTGATGAAGTTATACACGAAAAAGATTTACCGATTTTAAAGAAACTAATGATGAAGCATTTGAATGATTCCAAGGTAGAGGCTTTTAGATTTACCTGGCTGCATTTTTATGGCAGCTATTACAGGTATAGGGTCGACAGCGGCTGGTTCCAGAAGCAGGATAGGATTATTAGAAATAACGGCCAGATCCTGTCAATTGGTGACGCCTACGGATTCGAAAAAAAAGACAAGGCTTCTTTGAACCGACAAAAAACAGGATGTTTTATTTATCATTATGGCTGGGTACAGCCTTCTGATATAATGACCCAAAGGCGGGTTAATGCCGAAAAGATAGGATTTACTAGTCTTGATAAACAGGAAAGGAACGAAGATTACGATTTCGGCAATCTCAACAGGTTCCCGGCGTATTTTGGGACTCATCCCGCAGTTATGAATGATCGCATTAAGAATCATCAGTTGAGTTATGATGATTGGGAAAGTATAAATAAAAGATATTGGTGGTTTCCATTAAAATGGTTTAGAGTGAGGTTTAAAACCCCATTCAGACAAAAAAGGAGAATTTGCTGATGAAAAATAATAAAGAAAATAATTTGTATGCGGTGATTTTGGCAGGCGGTGTGGGCAGCCGCTTCTGGCCTTTAAGCAGGCAGCTTGCGCCAAAACAGTTCCTGAAGGTTGTCTCCGATAAGACTCTGCTTGAGCAGACGATTTTAAGAGTAAATAAATTGATTCCCAGCAAGAATATCTGTGTTATCACTAATCAGCATTACCTGTTTGAGATTAAGAAAGAATTGGAACAGTTTGGCATCCCCGATAAAAATATTTTTCTGGAACCGCTCGGCAAGAACACCGCTCCGGCAATTGCGTTGGCTGCAAGGTATCTTTTCTTAAAAGACCACAATAGCAGTATGATAGTTCTTCCGTCGGACCATATCATATCCAAGAATAAATTATTCATTAATGCTGTAAAAGATGCCAGTGCCTTGGCAGATGATGGTTATTTGGTTACTTTAGGCGTCGTGCCACAAAAAGCCATGACAGGATATGGATATATTAAAACCTTAAATAAAATCAGTCCAAAATCCAAAGGCTATTTAGTTGATAAATTTATTGAAAAGCCAGGCTTGGAGAAGGTCAAAGGATTTTTAAAACAAAGAAATTATTTTTGGAATAGCGGAATCTTTATTTGGAAAACATCCGTCATCTTAAGCGAGATTAAGAAATATACTCCTTCGCTTTACAGCAAGATAATTTCAGTCTACCCAAACAAAGATATAACCAAAATTTGGCAAAAGATTACTCCTATATCGATTGATTACGCTATTTTGGAGAAATCGAAGTTGGTCTCGATGATACCGGCCAGATTCGCTTGGTCTGATGTCGGCAGCTGGCAGGCGTTGAAGGATATTTTAGGCAATGACAAAAACGATAATGTCCTTAAGGCCGACTCTTACGACGTGGATAGCAAAAATATCCTGGTCTGGAGCAAAGATAGGTTTGTGGCAACCCTCGGTCTAAAGGACTTGATTATAGTCGATACCCCTGATGCGCTTTTGGTCTGTAAGCAGGATTACTCCGAGAAAGTCAGAAAGATTGTCGACTTCCTAAAGGATAAAAACAGAGAGGAATATATTTATCATAAGAAAGTCAACCGGCCATGGGGAAGCTATATCGTGTTGCAATATGATTTTGATTTTAAAGTGAAGTTGGTTGAGATAGACCCGAAAAAGAGGCTTAGTCTGCAATTTCATCGCAAGCGCGCCGAACACTGGGTGGTCGTTGAGGGTATTGCCAGGGTGACTTGCGGAAAAATGGTTAAATTAGTCAGGTCAAACGAGAGTATTTATATACCGGCGGGCAAGGTTCATCGCCTGGAAAATCCTTCGGGCAATAAGCCTCTGAAGATTGTTGAGGTCCAGACAGGAAAATACCTCAAGGAAGATGATATCATAAGATTAAGGGATGACTACAAGAGAGTATAATCTAAAAAGAGTGTTGGTTATCAATCCTTTCGGGATTGGAGACGTTTTATTTACCACGCCGGTTGTGAGAAATCTCAAGAAAAATCGTCCCGATGTCTACATTGGGTATCTTTGCAATATCCGTACCGTTAAGATTTTAGAAGCTAATCCTAACATAGACAAGGTTTTTGTCTTTGAGAAGGATCATTACCGGGATCTCGGGAAAGAATCAAAATTAAAATGCCTGAAAGAATTCAATAATTTATTGAATTCAGTTAAGAAAGAAAAATTTGATGCTGCGATTGATTTGTCTTTGGGCAAACATTACAGCTTTTTTAGTTGGCTGATCGGCATCAAAAAAAGGATAGGTTTTAATTATAAAAATCGCGGGGTTTTCTTAACAGATAAAATAAATATTGATGGATACCAGGCAAAACATGTTGTAGAATATTATCTCGATTTATTGAAATTCTTAAATATTGAATATAAAGATAGCCATCTGGATTTGTTCGTTCCGGATGAAGCCAGAAAATGGGCTGATGGTTTTTTGTCAGAACAGGGAATAATCGCTGGAGATACTTTAGTTGCTGTAATCCCTGGCGGTGGTGCAAGCTGGGGCAAGGATGCCTCGATAAAGCAGTGGCCGGCGGAGAAATTTGCAGCTGTTGCCAGGAGATTAGCCGAAGAATTAAAACTTAAAATTTTAGTCATGGGAGATTTGAAAGACAAAGAGTCCTGCTTAAAAGTAGTTGATGGCGCGAAGAATTCTGCTATTGACTGCTGCGGCAAAACTGACATTGCGCAATTTGCTGCATTACTAGCGAAGACTAAATTAGTTATCGCCAATGACGGCGGACCGTTGCATTTGGCCGTCGCCGTCGGGGCAAAGACAGTTTCGATTTTTGGCCCGGTTGACGATAAAGTTTATGGGCCTTATCCGAGAAGCAAAAATCACATAGTTATAAAAACGAGATTGGCTTGTCAGCCTTGCTATCAGAGGTTTAAGCTATTACCGTGCGACAACAACAAGCAGTGTCTTCGAGATGTCCGAGAAGAAGAGGTTTTTGGCGCAGCCAAGGAGCTGCTAAAACAATGAATGTGCCTTTTGTTGATTTGAATGCTCAATATCGGGAGATTAGAAGGGATATCAAGAAACCCTTAGAGAATCTCTTCGTAAAGAGTTCTTTTATACTTGGCGAGGACGTAAAGCTGTTTGAAGCAGAATTTGCCCGCCATTGCGGGACGAATTACGCCATTGGACTTAATTCCGGGACTGACGCTTTGTTTCTTTCGCTTTTGAGCTTAGGGATAAAAGAGGGTGACGAGGTAATCGTTCCGGTTTTTACTTTTATAGCTACCGCCTTGGCAGTATCTTATACCGGCGCAAAACCGGTATTTGTCGATATCGACGATAAAACCTATAATATCGATCCTGAAAAAATCAGAAAAGCAGTCACTAAAAACACCAAGGCGATAATTCCGGTGCATCTTTTTGGACAATCAGCTGATATGCAGCCGATTTCAGCTATCGCCAAAGAATATAATCTGAAAGTAGTTGAGGATGCCGCTCAGGCGCACGGAGCTTTGTATCAAGGTAAGCAATGCGGCTCGCTCGCCGATATAGGATGTTTCAGTTTTTATCCGACTAAAAACTTGGGCGCATTCGGCGATGCGGGAATGGTCGTTACAGATAGCGAAAAAATCTACCAAAAGATTTTCATGCTTAGGGATTGCGGAAGAAAGGGTAGATACGAGCATGCAATAAAAGGCTATAATTCGCGCCTGGATACAATTCAGGCGATAATCTTGCGGGCGAAACTGACAAAATTAGATAAATGGAATAAACTACGGCAGGAAAATGCAAAATATTACAGTCAGCTTCTAAAAGATGAGAAAAATATAACGTTGCCTCAATCCGCAAAAGATGCATCGCATGTTTATCATATTTATGCTGTGAGGATAAAGGATCGGGACAGGATTTACGAAGAGTTGCGCCAAAAAGGAATCGGCGTTTCAATTTATTATCCTATGCCTTTACATTTGCAGGAGGCATACAAGGAATTGAATTACAAAAAGGGAGATTTCCCAGTGGCAGAACGCGTCTGCCAGGAGATTATAGCGCTGCCAATGTATCCGCACATGAATAAAAAACAGATTAAATTTGTCTCAGAACAGTTAAAAAAGGTTTTAAATGGATAAAAAGATACCTTTGTCAGTAGTGGTGATTACCAAAAACGAACAGGATAATATCGAAAAATGTTTACAGAGTGTCCATGGATGGGCCGATGAAATTGTCATCGTCGATGATATGAGCACTGATAAGACAGTGGAAATCGCCCAGAAGTTCGCCGATAAAATTTTTGAAAGGCGCATGGACATTGAAGGCATTCATCGCAATTGGTCATATTCCCAGGCCAGAAATGAATGGGTCTTAAGCCTGGACGCCGACGAGTTCGTGACGGAAGAATTAAAGCAGGAAATTTCCAAAGTACTGGAAGCCAATACAAAATTCAGCGCTTTTTCCATACCTTTGCGAAATTTTATCGGAGATTATTGGGTGAGGTATTCAGGCTGGTATCCTGCAGGTAAGCTGCGTTTATTTAAAAAAAGCAAATTTCATTACGAGGAAGTCGAAGTCCATCCAAAAGTATTTTTAGATGGCGAGACCGGACACTTGACCAAAGATATAGTCCATAAAGGCTATCCTGATTTCGAACATTTTCTGGCAAGCCTGAATAGACAAACAACTTTAGAGGCAAAAAAATGGATTAATACTGGCCGCCAGATGTCTTTCGGCAAGGCATTCTGGAGGACAATTGATAGGTTTTTCAGATCTCTATTTGGCAAAAGAGCATACAAAGACGGATTCGTCGGTTTTATGATTGCTTATTTTGCGAGTTTATATCAGATAATAAGCTATGCCAAATATTGGCAAATGAAAAGGGAGAGAAAGAAATGAGGATTTTAATCACTGGCGGAGCCGGGTTGGTCGGTTCTCATTGCGCGGAACATTTCGCGACAAAAGGCGATGACGTCACCATATTAGACAATTTAATGCGCTCCAAAATATTCGGATATGACCAAAAATCCGTAGAATATAACTGGAATTATCTGGCTAAATATAAGAACGTAAAAAGAATCAAGGGAGACGTAAGAAACGAAAAGGATGTTTTGAAAGCTTTGGGCAAAGGAGTGGATGTCGTGATTCATACGGCAGGCCAACCAGGAGTCGCTTCTTCTGTAAAAGATCCTTTGGAAGATTTCAGCATTAATGCTTTCGGAACCTTAAATACTTTGGAAGCCACAAGGAAAGTCTGTAAGTATGCCGCTTTTATCTATTGTTCCACAAATAAGGTCTACGGCGAGAATGTCGATAAGATCCCTTTAAAAGAAAAAGAAAAAAGGTACATTTACGATAATATTTTGGGAGTTTCCGAAGATATGCCGACGGATTTAACCGGACATACTCCTTACGGAGTCAGTAAACTGACAGGGGAACTTTATGTGCAGGAATATGGCCACATCTATGGTATGAAAACTGCGGCTTTTCGTATGTCCTGCACTTATGGAACGCGTCAGTTCGGATTCGAAGACCAGGGCTGGGTTGCTTGGTTTATCATTGCTGCACTTTTTAACAAGCCGATAACTATCTACGGAGACGGAAAACAAGTAAGGGACATGCTTTATGTCTCCGATTTAATAGATGCTTTCGAGAAGTTTATCAAGTCTGATAAAAATCATGGAGTTTTCAATATCGGCGGAGGCAATAACAATACTATTTCACTGCTTGAGTTTATTGAACAGATAGAAAAAGCCACCGAAAAAAAACCTAAACTAAAATTCACTGATTGGCGGCCATCGGACCAAAAGGTCTATATTTCCGATACTAAAAAGTTAGAAAAGACATTGAATTGGAAAACAAGGGTCAATGTAGAGGAAGGTATCACAAGATTGATAAAGTGGGTAAGAGATAATGAAAGTTATTTTTCTTGATCGAGACGGCGTAATAAACGAATATCCGGGGGATTTTAAATACGTTACCCATTGGAGTGAATTTAAGTTTGTGCCGGGGAGCCTTGAGGCATTAAAGAAGTTGACCGACTCCGGTTTCGATATTTTTGTAATTTCCAATCAGGCGGGAGTTTCGGAAGGAATCTATCCGGCGGAAAACTTAAAAGACATAACTTCCCGTATGCTCAAAGAAGTATCAAAGAATAAAGCCAGGATAAAAGAAGTTTTTTATTGCACCCATACCGCCCAAGAGAACTGTGATTGCCGCAAGCCCAAGGCAGGACTGATAAAAAAAGCGTTAGAAAGCGTAGGCGCCAAAAATATAGATTTAAATTCCACATATTTTATCGGGGACAGTATTAGAGACGTCCAGACGGGGAAAGGGCTTGGTTTTAAAACGATTTTGGTTCTTTCCGGGAAAGAGAAGCTGGAAAACATGTCTAACTGGCAGGAGAAGCCGGACTATATCACCGGGAATCTTAAAGAAGCAGTCGAGATAGTTTTAAAATAGCTCACCTTTCAATCAATATAAACTCAAAACAATGAAAATATTAGTTATATATGCGACGGCAGGAGAAGGCCACAAAAAAGCCGCCGAGGCTATTTCTCAAAGGTTGAAGTTACAATCCTTGCATGAAATTATTCTTATCGATGCGCTGGATTATACCAACCGATTTTTTAGATTTTCTTATAGCCGAGGATACAGTTTTTTGATTTCTCGGCTTCCTTTTATCTGGGGTGTTTTCTTTTGGCTTACCAATAATCGATGGTTAATTTGGCCAGTCAATTTAGTGCGCAATTTCTTTAATTTTATAAATTCACGCAAGCTGGATAAATTTATTCTCACTCAAAATCCAGATATCGTTATTTCTACCCATTTCTTCTCAAACCGAGTGGTTTCTCGTCTGAAAAAAACATCGGGCCTTAAGGCAAAATTAATATCGGTGGTGACCGATTTTTCAATTCATCATTTTTGGCTGGCAGAAGAAGTTGATATTTATACCGTAGCCTATCCGAAGCTAAAAGATTATCTGGTTTCGCATGGCGTCAAATTAGAAAAGATTAAAGTCATGCCCATTCCGGTCAGAAGCGGCTTCTTGAAATCATCTGATAAGGAATATCTTTGTAGAAAAATGAATATAAGACCAGATGTTTTTACTGCTTTGATTGTTACTGGGGCTATCGGTTTGGGCCCGATAGAGAGAATTGTCAATTCTTTGCAGAAGCATATCCAGCTTCTGGTTGTTTGCGGCAGGAATAAAAAACTGTTTAATAAACTAGTAAAACTTGGCCAAGAATCCCTGGTGGTTTTTGGCTTGGTAGATAATATGCACGAATTGATGTCGGCCAGCGACGTGATAATTACCAAGGCCGGAGGCCTGACAATCTCCGAATCATTAGTCAAAAAGCTGCCCATGATATTTTTTAATTTAATACCGGGACAGGAGAAAACAAATGCTAAGCTGATGCAATCGCAAGGCATCGGCTTTATCGCCAAGAACGTAAATGATATTGAAGATATGGTTCTGAAATTGAAGAATAATCCTTCCGAGTTAGCGAAGATGAAGCAAAACACATCGGTTTTTACCTCCGTGGAAACAAAAGATATTCTGGATATTATAAAATGAAGAGAAAGATAGCCCAGGTAATATTTAATTTACCAATTGAAACCAGGTTTGATTATGCGATTCCGGTAAGTATGCTTGGCAAAGTTAGCGTCGGCGCAAGAGTCAAAGTCGGTTTTGGCAATAAAAGGTTGATCGGATACGTAGTCGCTTTAAAAGAGAAATCAGAATTCAGGCATTTAAAACCGATTCTATCTTTAATCGACGAAACTCCAATATTGGATGAAGATTTATTAAGCCAGTTAAAGGAGCTAGCTGATTATTATTGCTGCAGTTTGGGGGAGATGATAGAGATATCTCTTCCGCAGGCGATAAGAAAAGGCAAGCAAGTCGATATCCTGCATAAGGGAAAGATTGTATCCAATGTTCCTTCGGGAAAACCAGAAGTTTCTGTTCTGAAAGATTTACCGGAGCAGGAAAAATGGGATTTCTATCTGGGCAAGATAAGAACCGTATTATCTGCACAAAGAGACGTTATATTTTTGGTGCCTGAGATATCATATATCAAGGATTACTTTGATAAACTTGAGGCAGAATTCAGTGGTAGAGTCGCGGTTTTGTATGGTACACAAAATCCAAATCAGGGGTTGCACGAATGGGCCAGGATAAAAAATTCCCAGGCCAGCATAGTCATCGGTGTTATCTCGGCAGTTTTTGCACCCGTCAATAATCTAGGGCTTATTATTATTGAGGAAGAAGACAATTACGCCTATAAACATGACCAGTCGCCGCATTACCATTCTCGGTCAGTGGCTTATATGCGCGTAGAAAAAGAAAAGGCTTCGCTAGTTTTATCAAGCACCACAATTTCCTTGGAGACTTTTTCTCAGATAAAACAAAAAAATGCAAAATTAGTTGAGCCAAAAGGAACAGTTTCTAAAACAATTGATGTCAAGTTACTTGATACCAACGAAGAAAGATTCAGGCAGAGAAAAAGGGATTTTATTCTTTCGTCTTTTTTAGAAAACAATATCCAAAATACACTGGCTTCGGGCGGCAAGGTCATGCTTTTTATGAACCGCAAAGGATTTTCTACGTTTATCCAATGCCGAAGCTGCGGCTATTCATTGAAATGCCCAAGATGTAATATCAGCTTGACTTATCATTACGATAAGAAATCTTTGACTTGCAGATATTGCAATTATAAAACTCAAGCTTTGTCCATTTGCCCGAATTGTCAGGCTGCGTATATGCGTTATTCTGGAATAGGAACCGAGAAGCTTGAAAGCGAAATGCATAGGATGTTCCCCCAGGCAAAAATCAGGCGCTGGGATAAAGAATCAAGTCTGCCAGCAGACGACTTCGATATTTTAATCTCTACTCAAATTAGTCTAAAGAAACATAATTTTAGCGTCGATCTCTTAGGAGTATTAAAGCCCGATGCCTCATTGAATAGAATAGATTTTCGGGCGGCAGAAAAGACATATTCTCTGCTTTATAGGCTTAGAAAGATTACTGCAAACAAAATGATTATCCAGACTTCAAATCCTACACACTACATCATGCAGGCGATATATAAAAATGATCCCGATTATTTTTATAAGCAGGAACTGAACAATAGGAGAGAATTAGGTTTTCCGCCATTTAGGCATTTAGTACAGGTTAATCTGCGCGGTAAGATTAATGATAGGGTAAAAGAGGTAAGCTTTGCTTTGTTCGATACGCTAACCAAATCGAATAAGGCTAAAACCATAGAGATATACGAGCCCAGTCCTTCGATTCCCTCAAAGCTCAGAGGTAATTTCTATTGGAATATATTATTGAAGGGAAGCTCTGTTAAAAATATTTGTTCACTTATCCACAAACCCATATTAGAATATAAAAGGAAATCCGGGGTAATAACCACGATAAATGTGGATTTATAAAGGATTGAAATGAAGATTGTGTTTTTCGGCAGTTCGGAATTTGCGGTTGAATCGCTAAAGAAAATAGCGGAGACTAAAAATGAATTGTCTTGCGTAGTGACCCAGCCAGACCGCAAAAAAGGTCGGCACCTTTTATCTAGTTCAACAGCAGTTAAAGATACGGCTGTCGGATTTGGTTTAAAATTGATGCAGCCTGCAAAAATAGATCCAAGCTTTATTGAATCAATTAAAAAAATGCAAGCCGATATTTTTGTAGTCGTATCCTACGGATTAATCTTGCCCAAAAGTTTGATTTCAGTCCCCAGGAAGATGGCGATAAATGTTCACGCATCACTGTTGCCGAAATATAGAGGAGCAGCACCGATAAATTGGGCGATTATTAAGGGAGAGAATAAAACCGGAGTAACCATTATCAAGATGAATGAATTTATGGATCAGGGGGAAATCATCGCTCAGAAAGAAATAGAAATAAAGACCTCTGATACTTCCGAAACTTTGAACAAAAAACTTTCTGTTTTAGGAGCGGAATCGCTGGCGGATGTTTTGGCAAAACTAGAACAAGGCGATACGGAATTGAAGAGACAGAATTCTAAAGAAGCGACCCTTGCGCCGAAATTAAAGAGGACCGATGGTCTGATTGATTGGTCTAAACCCGCAGAAGATATTTTTAACCAGACTAGAGGAACTATTCCCTGGCCGGGTAGTTTTAGCTATTGGCAGGGAAAATTATTGAAGATCTGGCAAGTAAAAGTCGTGACTATGGATGTAGCCAGCCTTAAGCCCGGAGAAGTGATCAGTACCTCAAAAGAGGGGATTCTAGTAGCCTGCGGAGATAACGCTATCAGTATCAAACTGTTACAGTTAGAATCTGGCAGGAAACTTACAGCGGATCAGTTCATCTGCGGCCACAAGATAACCAAGGGCATTATATTAAGTTAAAAAAAGCTTGCACAAAAAATTAGATTTGTGATATAATCTGATTCTATTCTATAAGTGAGGTAAAATGCCAGAGTTAAGAAAAGATCCTATACTTGGTCGTTGGGTTATAATCGCCACTGAAAGGGCAAGAAGACCAGATGATTTTAAAGCTTCCCAGGACGGCCCTCCTGAAGGCGAGTGTCCTTTCTGTGAAGGCAGGGAGTCTCAGACTCCTCTTGAAATCAGGGCTGTGCGCGATTCTCATTCCAGGCCAAATAGCCCGGGTTGGAAAGTCCGCGTGGTTCCAAGCATCAAGCCAGCCTTAAGAATAGAAGGCAAGCTTAATCGACGCGGTATAGGTGTATATGATTTGATGGATGGCATAGGAGCTCACGAGGTAATAATCGAAACGCCAAAACATATTGATAATATCTGTGAGTTAGAAACAGATCAGATAAGATGCGTAATTGATTGCTACAAAGAAAGATTGATAGATTTAGAGAAAGATCCCCGTTTTAAATACGTTCTAGTATTTAAGAATTATGGTTGGGTTGCTGGTGGTGGGAGGATAAGGCATTCCCGTTCACAACTGATTGCGACTCCTGTAAATCCAAAACGTGTTAAGGAAGAATTGGTCGGGGCCAAAAGATATTTTGATTACCATGAGAGATGTGTATTCTGCGATTTGATCAAACAGGAGTTAGATTCCAAAGTAAGAGTAGTTTTAGACGTAGATGGTTTTGTGGCAGTCACACCATTTGCTTCGCGCTTTCCTTTCGAAGTATGGATTTTACCTAAAAAACATAGCTGTGATTTTATAAAACTTGATCAATCAGAAGAAAATGGGTTAGCCCAAATCTTAAAGGCAGTATTACTGAAGATGAAAAAAGGATTAGGCAATCCTCCTTACAATTATGTTTTGCATACGGCACCATTTAGAAAAGCTAAGGCCGGATATTGGAAGACTGTTGATCAAGATTATCATTGGCACATAGAAATCATGCCAAGGCTTACGCGTGTGGCCGGTTTTGAATGGGGCACAGGTTTTTATATCTGTCCTCTTCCGCCGGAACAGGCAGCAGAATTCTTAAGAGGAGTACAAATTTAATGAGTCAGCTAAGAAGAGATCCTATAATAGGAAGATGGGTTATTGTAAATGTAGAAGAGCCCAGCGGTCCCGAATCGTTTGAGAAAGAAGAACATGTATTTAAAGGGATCAATTGTCCCTTTTGCTATGGTAATGAAAATCTTACTCCTCCCGAGACAGATGCTTTTAGAGATTCCGGAAGTGGTCCGAATACTTCTGGTTGGCAAGTAAGGGTAGTACCCAATAAATTCCCGGCGCTTACAAATGTTGGAAATTTAGACAGGCACGGAATCGGCATATACGATATGTCTAACGGTATAGGAGAACATGAAGTTATTGTTGATTCTCCAGGGCATCAGACTACAATAGCCGATCTTAGTGAACATCAAGTCGAATTGGTTGTCAGCATGTATTGTCGAAGAGCCGTATCTTTAATTCAGGATCCCCGCTTTAAGTACATTCTAATTTTTAAAAATCATGGGCCTTCAGCGGGGGCTTCTCTCGAACACGACCATTCGCAATTGATTGCTCTCCCTATGGTGCCCAAAAACGTTTTGGAAGAATTGAATGGTTCCCATCACTATTATAATTTTCGCGGCAGATGCGTTTTTTGCGATATGATATTTCAGCTAGAGCAGGGTAGGGAATTGATTATTTCGGAGAATGATGATTTCATATCTTTTTGTCCTTTTTCTTCGCGTTTTCCGTTTGAAGTTTGGATTATTCCCAAAAGGCACAGTCCATATTTTTGTCATATGCAGGATAGGGAAAAACCTGCTTTAGCCAGGATTTTGAGAGAGACATTAATAAGGCTGAAAAAAGTTTTATCCGACCCAGCGTATAACTACATAATTCATACTTCGCCATTGGATGAAGCGAATGAAGAAAGTTATCATTGGCATATAGAGATAATGCCTAAATTAACTAGAGTTGCTGGTTTTGAATGGGGAACAGGTTTCTATATCGTACCGACCCCTCCAGAAGTGGCAGCAAAATATTTAAGGGAGGTGCAGTTGTAATGGCGGTAAAAGTTGGAATTAACGGGTTTGGAAGGATCGGTCGGTTGGTTTTTAGGGCAGGGCTTAATCGAAAAGATATCGATTTTGTCGCCACAAACGATCTTCCAGTAGGGACAAAAACATTGGCCCATTTATTAAAATACGATTCGACTTTTGGAGAATTAAAGGCCGACATCAAAGCGACAGATAATTCCCTGGTGGTAAATGGCAAGGAGATTAAGGTTCTTAGTTATAAAACTCCGGCAGAAATCCCTTGGAAGGATTTGGGGGTAGAGATTGTCGTTGAATCCGCAGGAGTTTTCACTGACATAGAAAAGGCCGAAGGCCATATAAAACAGGGTGCAAAAAAGGTCATCATCAGTGCTCCGGCAAAAGGAGAGGATGCGACGATAGTCTTGGGCGTCAATGAAAAAACTTACGATCCTAAAAAGCACAATATTATTTCTAACGCTTCCTGTACCACAAACTGTTTAGCGCCGCTTGCCAAGGTTTTATTGGATAATTTCGGAATAAAATCCGGAGTTATGACTACGATTCATTCCTATACCAATGACCAGAGGATATTGGATTTACCGCATAAAGATTTACGCCGTGCACGCGCCGCAGCGCTTTCAATGATACCTACAACTACCGGCGCGGCAAAAGCCATCGGTTCGGTCATCCCTGAATTAAAAGGTAAAATGGATGGTCTATCAATAAGGGTTCCGACTCCTAATGTTTCTTTGACAGACCTGACATGCTTCTTGGAAAAAGATGCAACCGTAGAAACAATTAATGCCGCTTATAAAAAGGCGTCAGAAGGGTATCTTAAAGGTATACTTCAGTATTGTGTGGAACCATTGGTTTCTAAAGATTTCAACGGGAATACCCACTCATGTATATATGATTCGGAATTGACTCGCGTTATCGACGCTAAATTAGTCAAAGTTTTAGGCTGGTATGATAATGAGTGGGCATATTCCACTCGCGTGGTTGATTTGGTAGAATTTATAGCTAAAAAAGGTCTTTAAACAAGAAATATAATTTTTCAGAAAGAGAGGTGAATGAGAAATGTTTAGCAAGAAGATGAATTCAAAGAATAATAAGAAAAGATCGTTCAGAAGAGTAACCGCAGATGAGCTTAGTCGTATGATTCAGGAGCGCGCTTATTCTTATTTTGAGCAGAGAGGTTATCAGGGTGGAAATGACCTTGATGATTGGTTAAGAGCAGAGAAGGAGATTAAGAAAGAATTATCTTTATAATCGAGTTTAGTCACATTTCTTACAGGTTTTCTGCTTTAGGCTTTGGCTTGCTATTACAATAGAAAAAAATATACCTGTATTGTAAATTGTTTTTAATATTGTTTAAAAAGTAATCTGGTTATAAATAAAATTATTTAAAGGAGTAGAATTGATATACTGGGCTCCTTTTTTACATTTTTATCAGCCCCCAACACAATCCTATCCGATATTAGAAAAAGTCAGCAACGAATCTTACCGTCCACTTCTTAAAATGCTCAAAAAACATCCTAAGGCCAAAATAACCGTTAATATCTGCGGAGTCCTCACTCAAATGCTATCAGAGCATAACGGCAAAGATATCATTGCCGATTTTAATAAGCTTGCAAAAAATAAACAGATTGAGTTTGTCGGTTCTGCCAAATATCATGCCATCATTCCTCTTATTCCAAAAGATGAAGCCAGAAGGCAAATAGAATTAAATGAAGAAACCAATTCATTGTTCTTCGCTGATAATTTTAGGCCGCGTGGTTTTTTCATGCCCGAGATGTGCTATTCGGCTAGCTCCGGAGAATTAATCCGGGAAATGGGTTACGAATGGGTGCTGTTAAGCGGAGTATCCTGTACAGACGAATGGCCTCTGGATGTGATTTATAGGACTAAGGCTGAGAATTCAAACATAATCACTTTCTTCAGGGATGATATCGTCAGCAATAAAATCAGTTTTCGCAGCGTGGATAGCATGGGATTCATCGCCGCTTTAGAATATTTAGCAAAAGGAAAAAAAGATATCTATGTCATCACCGCAATGGACGCGGAGACTTTCGGGCATCACATCAAGCATTGGGAAAAACTATTCCTGGGGAAGATTTTTAAGATTATCGCCAGCAAAAAACGTAAGATTAAGAATCAATTGATACCTCATATCAGGACAATTACAATGAGCGAGCTTTTGGATAAGTTCCCGATTAAGGAATCCAAGCCACCTCTAAATTCATCCTGGAGTACCACAAAAGAAGATATCGCCATCAAAGATTATTATCCTCTCTGGAGAAACCCGCTAAACAAAATACATAGCCTTCAATGGCAGCATCTGCATATATGTTTAAAGCTCGTCAATGCCGCTAGCCACGTCCAAGATGGCGAAGAGGCCAAACATCTTTATGAATATGCTCGGGCATCTTTGGATAAAGCTCTCCATAGCTGCCAATTTTGGTGGGCCAATAAGGGTAGGACCTGGAGCATAAATCTTATCAATAAAGGACTCATCTTACAAGAAGAGGCATTGTTCAATGCATACAAGACTTTAATCCTATCAAAACATTCTGAAAAATCAAAAAGGAAATTCTATCTGCAGATGCTGGCAGCCAGGGATATCGCCTGCAAATTGAGAGATAGAATTTACGCCGCTTAAAAATATATTAAACATGAACAAAATATTCTTTGCCATGGCGCTTCATTTTCATCAGCCGGTGGGCAATTTCGAGAGCATCTTCGAAAGGGCCCACAGGCTCTGTTATGGCCCGTTTCTTAATCTCCTGCATGATTACCCGGATATTAAGATGACCTTTCATATATCGGGCTGTCTCCTGGATTACCTGGGAGAGAAACATCCCAAAACTATAGGCATAATAAAAGAAATGGTTTCTCGCAATCAAATCGAGATGATGGGCGGCGGGTATTATGAGCCGATTTTACCATCGCTTCCCGAAAGAGACTTAAAAGGCCAAATCAATATGATGTCGGATTATATCAAAAACAGATTTGGCGCAAAACCACAAGGGATGTGGATTCCCGAGCGCGTCTGGCAGCCGGAGCTAACCAAACCGATTAATGAGTCGGGAATAAAATATTCAATTTTAGATGACACCCATTTTTTAAGGGCGGGATTAAAAAAGGAAGACCTGCACGGTTATTTCTTAACCGGCAAGGGCACCAAAAAGATTGCGATTTTCCCGTCGGATAAGACGCTTCGTTATACCATGCCGTTTAAGCTGCATCATGAAACGATAGATTATTTTAAGAATGAATCAAGATACAGAGAGAATCTTCTTTTTACTTATGGTGACGATGGAGAGAAATTCGGAGAGTGGCCCGGTACCCATAAATGGGTCTTTGAAGAAAAGTGGTTAAAAGGGTTTTTTGAAGTTCTCCTGCAAAATAGAGACTGGATAAATTTAATTAAGCTATCTGATTATTATAAAAATAATGAAGCCATCGGTACGATAGAAATACCTCAAGGATCTTACGAAGAGATGATGGAATGGTCGGGAGGTTCTTGGATGAATTTCCTCAATAAGTATCCCGAAACCAACCAAATGCATAAAAAGATGGTTTACGTCAGTGAAAAAATTGCCGTCTTACAAAAGAAGGCGACTAAAAGCGATTCAGCGAAATTAAAAGAGGCCACCAAAGAATTATATAAAGGGCAATGCAACTGCGGATATTGGCACGGGGTGTTCGGAGGGCTTTATTTGTTCCATTTAAGAAACGCTATTTATAACCATCTGATTACTGCTGATAAGATTGCTGATGAAATCTTACATAAAAAAGATAATCATTGGCTCAATATAAAAGAAGTAGATTTTAATCTCGACGGTAAAAAGAAAATCATAGTTGAAAACAAGACATTTTCGCTTAATCTAGACACTCATGGCGGAGTTTTAAAAGAGCTTGATTACAGGCCGTTATCCTTAAATCTTATCAATACTCTTTCCCGCAAAGAGGAGGTCTACCATAAGAAAATCTTAGAGTCCATGGGAGAGAAGCACGATGAAGGCATCAAAACTATTCATGATGATTTTCGAGAAGTAAAGCCGATATTAAAGAAAAAAATAATTTATGATAAATTTCCGCGATATTGTTTAAGAACATTTTTCCTGAAAGAGGATTTGAACATGGAAGAGTTTATCCATTCTGCGTATGCAGAGCTGGGAGATTTTTCTTCTGCCGAATACAAGATAGCCAAAAAGAAAGATACGGTAGTTTTGGAGCGCACATCAGAAGTTTTGGGCTCAAAATTAAAACTAGCAAAACAAATCAAAATAAAATCCGAAAAAGAATTAGAATTCATTATTAGCGTCGATATTTTCGGCTCAATTGCACAAAATATCGCTTTGGGATTAGAATTTAATATCACCATGCCGTCTTTAAATTCTGATAGGTATAATTATTTTTCCGACAATAAGAATCTTTCCGGATTAGGTACGTCTGGAAGCGTCTTTGGCTTGTCCAATTTTGGAGTTTCCGACTCTGGCAAGGAAATTGGTTTAAAATTTAAATTTGACAATCAGCCTGACAGTCTTTGGTATTTTCCGATTGAGACTGTGTCGCAGTCAGAGAGGGCATATGAGCTTAATTATCAATGTTCTTGTATTTTTACAAGGTGGAAAATAACTCCTTTAGCGCCAAGAAGTTGGGACACAAAAATTAATTTGCAATTCACTTAAATAGATATATAATAAATAACGGTTTGGGGGGGTGGTTGAAATGGCAAATAATAAAAACAACAATAAAAAGACATTAACTCAAGAACAAATACGTCAGGAGACTACTAAGTTTTCTCACCCATCCATGGAAGAGCATTTAACAAGACAGATTAATCTTCCGTCAGCGTATAACAAAGATAGAATCATTGCTATGGTTAGAGACCCCTGGTGGGTTTTTGCCTACTGGGAAATCACTCCGGAAAATGAGAACTCCGTCAGGAATAAAATAAGGCAGGCTGGCCAGAATTTTGATCGCTCAGTGCTTAGGATTTACGATATAACCGGCGTGCCTAATTTTAACGGCTCTAACGCAAAAAGTTATTTCGATATTTCTTTAAAAGATTTGGCTAGGAATTGGTATATCGATGTCGGCGCTCCGGCAAAACGCTGGTGCATCGAGATCGGCATGGTTAGTAAAGAAGGCGGTTTCTATACTTTAGCTAGGTCAAACATCATCAGTACCCCGCGGTTCGGCATGTCAGACGTGTTAGACGCAGAATGGATGCTTTCCGATGAAGAGTATTACTGGCTCTTCGGCGTATCCGGCGGATTTGGTATCGGCAAAAGCTCTATGGAGATGAAGGAACTTTTCAAGAAGAGACTGGAAGAGTGGATTTCTTCAGGAGCTATATTTAGCCTCTCAAGCCACATCCTACAACAGAAAAGGTAAAAAAATCTAAATGGAAAAGGGATATCTATCTTTTATCTTACATGCTCACCTTCCTTTTGTCAGGCATCCCGAACATGAGCAATTTCTAGAAGAGAGCTGGTTTTTCGAAGGAATTACCGAGACTTATATTCCTTTGATCAAGATGCTAGAAAGCTTGCTCAATGACAATGTTGATTTTGCCATCACCATTTCTTTAAGCCCTACGCTCATCGCCATGATGGAAGATGAGCTTCTCAATGCAAGATACAAAAGAAGGCTCGAGGCGTTGCTTGATCTTTCTTATAAAGAGATTGAGCGCACAAAATTTGATGCAAGGCTTAACCGCCTGGCGCACATGTATAACAATTTGTTCAAAGAGGCGCTATACATCTATGCCGAAAAATATCATTGCCGGCTGCTTGAAGCATTTAGAAAATTAGATCAAAGCGGTAAAGTTGAATTTATGATTTGCGCCGGCACTCATGGATTCCTGCCGCTTATGGAGATGTATCCTCAGGCAGTGAGGTCCCAGGTTAAAATTGCAGTTGATACTTACAAAAGAGTTTTTGGGCACGCCCCCCGAGGAATTTGGCTTCCCGAATGCGGTTATTACCCCGGGTTAGACAGCATTTTAAAAGAATTTGGCTTAAGGTTTTTTATCGTCGATGTGCATGGAGTTTTATTTGCTGAGCCTCGCCCTAGGTTCGGAGTTTATAATCCTTATTATTGCAAATCGGGAGTAGCTGCATTTGCCAGAGATATTGAAACTTCCAAAGCCGTATGGAGCGCTGAAGAGGGATATCCGGGAGATTATAATTACCGAGAATTTTATCGTGATATTGGTTACGATTTGGATTTAGATTACGTAAAACCTTATCTAAATGGCGACGGAAGGATGAATATCGGCATCAAATATCACAAGATTACCGGTAGGTCAGATTATAAAGATCTTTATGATCCGGACGCTGCCAGAGAAACGGCATCCGCCCACGCCGGAAATTTTATGTTTAACCGCGAGAAGCAGATTGAACATCTTTATGGGAAATTAGGAAGAAAACCGATTATTGTTGCTCCTTATGATGCCGAACTCTATGGCCATTGGTGGTTTGAAGGAGTTGATTGGCTTAATTTTGTTATAAGGAAAGTCTGTTATGACCAGAAGGTCTTTAAGTTAATTACGCCCATGGGATATTTAAAGTTGTACGATAAATTTCAGATTATTAACCCATCGCTTTCAAGCTGGGGTTGGAAGGGATATTCCGAAGTTTGGCTTGAAGGCTCCAATGACTGGATTTATCCGCATCTGCATATGATGGTCGAGAGAATGACCGAACTTACCCACGAATTTCCTCACGCTAGCGGCGATTTGAAAGAAGCCCTGAATCATTTAGCGAGAGAATTGCTTTTAGCCCAATCCAGCGACTGGCCATTCATGATGAAGACTAATATTTTTAGCCAGTATGCCTGCCAGAGGATAAAAGATCACATCGATTCATTCAATAAATTATATGAAATGATTAAGTATAATAAACTTGATATGGGGTGGCTTGGTCGCAGGATTAACCAGTATAATCTTTTTAAAGAAATAGATTACAGGGTCTATAAATAATATGCATTACCAGGATGTTCTTACTTTTATTATGTGCGGCGGAAAAGGGCAGCGCCTGTTCCCTTTGACTAGAGACAGGGCAAAGCCGGCGGTACCTTTCGGGGGAATCTACCGTATAATCGATTTTACTCTTTCCAATTGCCTTAATTCAGGATTTCATCGAGTCCATGTTCTTACCCAGTACCGCTCTATGTCTCTAGATCGGCATATAAGAATGGGATGGAATATATTTGACCCGCAAGTAGGAAATTTCATCGATACCATTCCCGCTCAGCAGAGAGTGGACGAGAGTTGGTATAAAGGGACAGCCGATGCCATCTATCAAAATTTCCATGTTATACAAAACGATAAACCGGAATATGTTTTGATTCTAGCCGGCGACCATATCTATAAGATGAATTATGGCAATATGTTTAAATTTCACCTTGAGAAAAACGCCGATTTCACTATTGGCCTGGTGAGAATGCCGATTGAAAAATCAAAAGAATTGGGAGTTTGCGAGATGGACGGAGACGGTAGGCTTGTCGGTTTTGCCGAGAAACCTAAGCATCCGAAGACCATCGAAGACGCCCCAAATCATTTTTATGCCTCGATGGGAATTTATCTTGCCAAGACTGAGTTCTTAAAGAAGATCCTGACCGAAGATTCTCAGAGGCAGTCCCAGCATGATTTCGGCAAAGACGTTATCCCCAATATCTATAAAGAATTCAAGGTTTTTGCTTATGATTTTAACAAATACGAAAAATACGGAGCTTATTGGCGAGATATCGGGACGCTGGATGCCTATTACGAGGCCAATATGGACCTGGTTAATGTGACTCCGGAATTCGACCTTTATGATAAACAATGGCCGATCCGAACTTACGAGGAGCAATTTCCTCCGGCAAAAACTGTTTACGATGGTTCATTGGAGCCTTCGAGAAAAGGCGAAGTTGTACAGTCGCTTCTTTCTCAAGGAGTCGTGGTCAGCGGCGGCAAGATTTATCGTTCCATACTTTCGCCCAACGTGAGAGTCAATAGCTACACAACGGTTGAAGATTCGATTATTATGGAAGGTGTCGATGTCGGTAGATATTCCAAGATAAGAAGGGCGATTATCGATAAGGAAGTAAGGATTCCACAACACGAAGAAATAGGGTATAATATAGAGGCAGATAAGAAGCGTTTTCATGTAACCGAGGGCGGGATAACCGTCGTAGCAAAGAGGGAAGAAATTGGCAAACTTTCTTAATATATTTAAAAAAGGAGCAAGGCCTATGGAAGAAAGAAGAGTGTTTCCTAGGATTGATTGCCCGAAGGACAATTGTTGCACAGTTGCCTGCAAAGAAGAAGGAAGATTTAACGGTCAATTAACAAATATAAGCCGAAAAGGTGCTTCGATTATTTCCCAGAACCGTATCGAGGATAATTCCAGGCTAGACGTGGTTATTAATTATCCCGATATAAACAGAGAAATACACTCGGTAATTCAGATAGTCTGGTCAAGTTTTAAAGACGGGAATTACCGGTATGGCGGCAGGCTCGTTGATATCAATAACGAAGATAAATACGAGCTCCTCGACCATTTTTACGAATCCTGGAAGAGAGATATCGTAAGCAATCGTTAATTTCCTTCTACAAAAGTTTATTTACCCGCCTGTATTAACAAAATACTGAATAGTTTATTTTAAAAAGGAGATAGTAAGTGTTTAGCGGCATAGTAAAAGAAGCATTGAAAGAGGATTGTGCCAAGAAAGATACCACCACAGATATCATTATTCCCGAAGAGAAGAAGGTAAAAGCTTCAATTATTGTTAAGCAGAAGGCGGTTGTCTGCGGTATTTTCTTAGTCAGAGATGTCTTTAGGACAATAGACAAAAATATAAAGTTTAAATCTTATGTAAAAGACGGTGATTTAGTTAAAAATAATTCCCAGATAATTTCTTTGAGCGGAAAAGCCAGATCAATACTCAAGACCGAACGTACCGCCTTGAATTTCTTGGGGCATCTTTCTGGCGTTGCCACAGAGACTAGAAAATTCGTCAGTGTAGTTAAGTCCTATAAGGCGAAAATCTACGATACCAGAAAGACTCTTCCGGGAATGCGCATTTTGGAAAAATATGCCGTCAGATGCGGAGGAGGATGCAATCATCGAAAAGGTCTTCGGGATATGGTTCTTATTAAAGATAATCATTTAAGCGTCCTAAAAGGTTTAAGATTAAGAGATGTCGTGAAGATCGCTAAAACCAAGAGACCGAAAAAGGCAAAAATAGAAATTGAAGTTAAGAATATAAAAGAATATCGGGATGCGGCCTTGGCTTGCCCCGACATAATTCTTTTGGATAATATGACACCAAGCGAAGTAAAAAGAATAGTTAAAATCAGAAAAAGTCTGAATTTCCATCATCAATTGGAAGTTTCAGGAAATATCGATCTTAAAAACGTGCGTTCTTACGCTGCAGTGGGCGTTGAGAGAATCTCCGTCGGAGCGCTAACCCATTCTGCAAGTTCGGTTGATTTTTCCCTCAAAATTATCTAACTCTTTAAGGAATAAATTGGACAAATTTAAAATCAAATCATCTTTTAAGCCTAAAGGCGATCAGCCCCAGGCGATAGAGCATTTAATTCGCGCAGTAAATAGTGATGAAAAGAATCTTGTTTTATTAGGAGTTACGGGTAGCGGCAAGACTTTTACCTTGGCTAATGTTATCGCAAAAATAAATAAACCCGCCTTAGTTATTTCCCATAATAAGACTTTGGCAGCTCAGCTTTATAGCGAGTTTAGAGAGTTTTTCCCCGAAAATGCCGTGGAATATTTTGTTAGCTATTATGATTATTACCAGCCAGAGGCATATATCCCGCAGACCGATACCTATATCGAAAAAGATTCTTCGATCAATGATAGACTGGATCGCTTAAGGCTTTCTTCGACCAGCTCGCTTATGTCCCGTCGGGATGTAGTCATTGTGGCTTCCGTATCCTGCATTTACAATCTCGGTTCTCCGGAAGAATATAAGGCGTTATTGGTTTTTCTGGAAAGGAATCAGAAAGTAAACCGAGACGACATCATAGCAAGGCTTGTAGAGATTCAGTATGAAAGAAATGATTACGAATTCACAAGAGGGAAGCTCAGGGTGCGCGGAGACGTCTTGGAAGTTTTTCCCGCTTATAAAGAAACAGCGCTAAGAATTGAATTTTTAGACGATAAGATTGAGAAGATTATCGAGATTAATCCGCTTACCGGAAAGGAAATTAATCGCTTAGAAAAAGTCGCTATTTATCCAGCGAAGCACTTCCTTATCTCTAAGGACAGGATAGAAGAGGCCTTGAAATCTATCAAATGGGAATTGGATGATAGAATAAAATTATTACAATCGCAAGGAAAACTTCTTGAAGCACAGAGAATCCTGCAGCGTACAAATTATGATATGGAAATGTTGAGAGAGATTGGTTATTGCCACGGGATTGAGAATTATTCGCGGCATTTGTCTGGACGAGAACCTGGCTCTCGCCCGTTCTGTCTTGTCGATTATTTTCCAGATGATTTCTTAACCATAATTGATGAATCGCACGTAACTATCCCGCAATTAAACGGGATGTATGAGGGGGATAAGGCCAGAAAACAAACGCTGGTAGAATTCGGCTTTAGGCTGCCATCTTGTTTGGACAATCGTCCATTAAAATTTAGCGAATTTGAGAAACTGACCAAACAGATAATCTTTGTTTCGGCTACGCCTTCAGATTATGAAATTAAGAAGTCTAGAGGAAGAGTGATTGAACAGATTATTCGTCCTACCGGTTTGGTGGATCCCGAGATAATTATCAAGCCAACAGCAGGCCAAATTGAAGATTTAGCGGACAGGATTAAAGAGCGCTCAGATAGAAAAGAAAGAGTACTTGTGACAACTCTTACTAAAAGAATGGCCGAGGATTTATCGAGTTTCCTGCAGGATAAAGGATTAAAGGCGCGTTATCTTCATTCGGAAATCGAGACCATTGAACGCACCAAGATTTTAAAGGAACTTCGCCAGGGAAAATTTGATTGTCTCGTCGGCATTAATCTTTTACGCGAGGGCCTGGATTTGCCCGAAGTATCGCTGGTCGCGATTTTAGATGCCGATAAAGAAGGTTTTTTAAGATCTCAGACATCGTTAATCCAAGTTGCAGGTAGAGCCGCAAGAAATATTAACGGCCAGGTAATTATGTACGCTGACACAATAACTGATTCTATGAGAAAGGCTATCCAGGAGAGCCAGCGTCGCAGAGAAAAACAAGTCGAATTTAATCAAAAGAATAAAATTACTCCCCAGTCGATCAAGAAGGCGATTCGAGACGGAATCGAAGAGTTGGAAGAGGCGGAAGGATTGGTGAGGCAATCGTCTGGCGAGTCGGACGACGAATTTGAATTTAATTCTATCATCTCTGGTTTAGAATACGAAATGGAATTGGCGGCAAGAAACTTACAATTTGAAAAAGCAGCCAAAATCAGGGATAAGATAAAAGAATTAAAGAAAATCTGATAAATGGTATAATATTGCCTATGAAGAATCTAGTAATTGATATCGGGAATACGAATACAAGCTTTGGAATATTCAAAGCCAATAGGCTCATTAGGTCTTGGGATATTCCTACGGGCAAGATTGTCTCCGGAAGGGATTTAAAATTAAATAAGGCAGCGATAAATAGTATTGTGATTTGCAGTGTGGTTCCGAAGGCTACGCGAGCATTGAAAGCTAAGGTAATTAAGCAGTTGCATATCATGCCGTTAGTCGTCGGAGAAGATATTAAAGTTCCGGTCAAGAATTTATATCGGAATCCAAAACAGGTAGGTCAAGATAGGCTAGTGAATGCCTTTGCAGGATTAAAGATCTTCGGCGCACCTTTAATAATTGTAGATTTTGGTACAGCTATAACCTTTGATGTGGTTTCTGCAAGAGCTGAATACGTCGGAGGAATGATCATTCCGGGTTTAAAGATTTCTTTGGAGGCACTGGCAACAAAATGCGCGCTTCTACCCGAAGCGAAACTAGCCGCGCCCAGAGAACTTATCGGTAAAGACACCAAAAATAGCATTCTTAGCGGCATGCTCAATGGATTCGGTTGCCTTTGCGACGGCGTGGTTATAAAATTAAAAAAACAGTTTAAGAAACAACCTATTGTTGTGGCAACCGGCGGTAATATTGGATTGATAAGCAAATTTTGTAGTTCCATTGATAAGATAGATAAGAATCTTACCTTAAAAGGATTAAATTTCTTGACTAAGGATAGATTTTAAGTAGAATAAAAACAGTATTTTTGCAATAATATCTAATTCCCCCTTAGCTCAGTCGGTAGAGCGAGTGGCTGTTAACCACCAGGTCCGAGGTTCGAGTCCTCGAGGGGGAGCCATATTGACGTCTGACAGCGGATTGCGCCGTCAGGCGCCGCTGTATCGAATAGCCCTGTTTTGGGATGTTTCCCGAGCAGGGCTATTTTTATGCTCGTGGGGCTCAATACGGCCTTCTTCATGACATGGCGGATGATTTCCTTGCGCAGGTATGGGGCGAGCGTCTCAAAGAGCTCGGAAAACTTGCCAAGGGCCTCAAGGACGTCATCCTTATTGATCGCCTCCCGCTGGATATCGCTTATTTGAATATCCAAGGCAGAAAGTCCGGATTCGATGTCTTTTCGTTGCTTGGCCAGCTCGTCCAGCTTCTCACGCAAGAACACGCTGTTGTCATCCGTGGCCATGGCTGTCCACTTTTCCATGATGCCGTCCGCGCTTTTCTTGACATCATCGAGTCGCTTTTGGAGTGTGTCACGCTGTCCTTTTAGTTGGGGCATCTCTTTGTGAAGTTCTTTATTCGCGGCCTCGACCATGATTGCCACGGCTTCATCGTTCGTGGCGAGTTCTTTGAGCTTATCGATGACCACGCCTTCAACCTCACCGGCAGGCATCTTGAATTTGCAGTGCTTGCAGTGGTAATAATAATATTTCATGCCTTGCCGTCCGGTCCCGCAGGTTCCTTCCATTGGCTTACCGCATTTTTCGCAGAACAATAATTCACCATTTAACAGGTACAAATGTTTGACTGGCGTTACACCATTATGCCGGGTCGACCAGTTTCGTTTCATAAGATGCTGGGCTTTGTAGAACGTGTCCTCATCGATGATCGGGTCCCAGACAGCCGGAACAACCCGGTATTTTTTGTAATCCGGCAGTTTGTCCTGATCTGACCATATCCAGCGTTTATTGATTTCCTTTTTGCCAATGTAGGCAAGATTGACGAGCATCTGCTTTGTCGATGACTTGCCGAATTTTTGAGGTGGTTTTATTTTATTCCGTCGGGAGGTGTAGCTTTTTGTCCGAAAGCCGTGATCATTGAGCGTCCGGGCGGTCTCGATGACTGAGCCGCATTCCAGATACTTCTTAAAGGCGAATTGCACGATCGCTTTTTCTTCGTCATTGATCTCAAGATATCCTTTTTTCGCCGGGTTTAAGTTGTAGCCCAGCAAATGCCCGCCGTTCCATAAGCCCCTCTCTGCCCGGGCGATAGTGGCGTCCCGGTTTCGCTCGGAAGTTTGCGTGCGCTCGAATTCTGCCAGCGCCATCATGATTGTTATGAAGAGCTTCCCTTGTGATGAGGTGGTGTCGTAGTTCTGTTTTAAGCAGACGAATTCCACGTTGTACTTGGTGAGGATCTCAAAGAAATTCAGAAAGTCTTTGACCGAGCGGCTTATGCGGTCAAGCGCGGTGCAGATGACTGTATTGACCTTGCCGGATTCCATGTCAGCGAATAGCTGGGCGAATTCCGGGCTTCGGATCGAGTCCTTGCCGGATACGCCTTTAAGAATATAGCGGCCAGCCTCAACCCAATGCTCGTCGCAGGCGGTATTTTTGTATTCAACATGCGCCTGTAAGCGTTGGAGCTGGTTTGTGAGTGATCCTTCGGGGTTCCGGGCTTGTTTGTCCGTACTGACCCTGATCACGAATCCACATCGTTTATTTGTCTCTGCCATAGCGACCCAACCCTATCACAACCCCGCGACAAGCCAAGCTGAATCAATCATTATTCCTCAATATTACGATTGATGATTTCCCGGGCTTTTTCCATGGCTTCCCGGACCTTTTCTTGGCGCTGGGGGTCAATCTTGAGCGACCCTTTCTTTTTAAGGTATTCATAAACGCCCGTGGAGAGGAGCTTGGCGGTCTTAGCCAGCCGATCGTCCCCGTCCGGGCAGTCGATATATTCGACTTCTACTTTTAAACGTGTCTTTTTCTCTTCCATATCTCGTACATACAACTTTTTTTTCCGAAATGTCGCGCGGGTCTTTAAAAAAAGTCCTCCCATACATGTATTCCGCTTTTTTCCCGAAAGTGTCGGAAAAATCTTTCCCCTAAGGCGTATATACCGGATTTTTTCGAAAAGTGTCCCGCCTTAGAGCGTATATACGATGTTTTTTCTTAAAGTGTTGCAGGTGAAATGAAAATAATTCCGACAGTTCGCGGAATTTTCCGGTATGTACGCATAGGGAGAAAAAAATTCCGACACTTTGGAGGGATTTCCGGAATATACGCTTAGGAAGAAAAATCCGACACTTTGACGAAAAATCCTGAATACATGCTTAGGGTAAAAAACTTCCGACACTTTTATGGAAAACGGGGAATGTATGCTGTGGAAGGAATATTTGAAGGTTTGGTGAAACACTTTGGTAAAAAAAGTTGTATGTACTATCAGGAAGCCTGCAACATTTTGAGATTTTTTTACGTATATACCCGCTAAAGGGGGGACAAATCGGCGAAAAAATCTGTATGTACACGGTGAGGGCTGAGACACTTTGAAGAATTTTTACGTATGTACGAATTAGAGCGCGACATTTTGGCAGGAAAATCTGTATGTATGGGTGGGACACTTTTGAGGATTTCGTCGTATATACGCCTTGAGGAAACAAAGGAAACAAGATGAAAGAACAATATTTTGAAGCTGGAAACATATATCTGGCCGCCTATCTGGTCTCAAAGGGCTGTGCCATGAAAGGCATTGCCGGCGCCGGAAGGCAAAAACGGGTGCTTTTTGATGACTGCGAAAAGACCAAGGAGCTGGCGGACGAGTTTTTCAGTAATTCCAAAGAGGAGCAGTTATTTCAGTGCTACAGAAGGGTTAAAGATTTCATATTTCAAAACGGAGTATAAAGATGAAAACCGAGGAAAGAATAGCGAAGAAATGGCAAGCGGACAATATCCCGCCAGAACTTAAAGCCCCGCCTATCGGCGTGGGATTCAAATTCACACCCCAGAAAGACAAAAAGCCCAAGAAAGAGCCGATCAATGTCGCGACCGGCGGCTATGCCAAGTCGAATGATCCGGTAACATGGCGGCCGCTTGATGAAGTTATCGCCAAGGCCGAAGCGCTCAATCTTGACGCCCTAGGATTCGCGATTACCCCGCCTTATATCGGCATTGATATAGACAGATGCGTTAAGGATGGTGTGATCGCTTCGAACGCGAAAAAGATAATCCAGCTACTCGATAGTTACACCGAATTCTCACCGACCGGGACGGGTATTCATATCATCTGTAAAGGAGCGCTTCCCAAGGACAGAAAATTCAGCGCTTTGGGCGTTGAGATGTATTCGGGCAATCGTTTCTTTACCATTACCGGCAACATCGTGTCCGGCTGTAAGAATTCCATTGAAGAAAGAAAAGACAAACTCGCCAAGCTATTTGAAGAATCAGAGCGGTTTGAAGAAGAACACAGAAAAGAGCGAACGCTTCTTAACCGAATCAGAAAAAGCAATGACAGCGAAGTGTTCTTCAAACTTTATGAAGGTAAATGGCAGGACGCCTATCCTTCTCAATCCGAGGCAGACCTTGCTTTCTGCAATAAACTCGCCTTCTGGACAGGTAGAAATCCGGCGCTCATGGACAAGATTTTCCGGCATTCCGGTCTTATGCGCCCAAAGTGGGACGAGCGACACTTTGGCGACGGCAAGACATACGGCGAGTCTGTTATCGAAAAAGCGGTCAGTGATTGCGCGGAAGCTTTCGGCGACTCATCCGAAGATGCCCTCAAGCGCAAGCCAACCCAAGGCGAAGTAATCACCCGGGAATATGAGGAAAAGATAAAACATTATTTTCGTGACCAGCAAGGCAGTCCTTTTGTGGTCCTGCCATTCGGTGATCATGTTGAGGTTTGCCCGACAGCAAGCGCGCATTTCCGTAACTGGGGCGCGAAAAGATATCGCCACAAGTTCGGCGTGCCTCCGAATAACGAAGCCTTAAAACAAGCGCGCATCCAGATCGAAGCCCGCTGTCAGGACGCGCCTCAGATAGAGCTTTTCAACCGGGTAGGCGTTTATAACGGAGACTTTTATTATGACCTTACCACGCTTGATTGGCGTGGTGTCAGGATCACGAAAGACGGCTGGGTGGTCTGTTATCTTCCTCCGATATTCAGACGTTATCAGCATCAGGCTGAGCAAGTCATTCCGGTTACCGGCGGCAATCCCAAAGATTTCCTGAAATTCTGCAATATTCATAAAGACGACCATTGTCTTTTCTTGATCTCGGTAGCATCATTTTTTATTCCCAATATCCCGCACGTTATCCCTAATCAAAACGGCGAGCAAGGCACGGGTAAATCAAATAACAGCCGACGGGTCAAGGGGCTCGTGGACCCGTCAAAGGTCATGCTCATTTCAACGCCGAAAGATTTGGAACACGCTCAGATGACAGCGGACAAACACTGGATAAATACTTTTGACAATATTTCCAAGATTCAGGAGTGGTTTAGCGACTTTTTATGCCGAGCTGTGACCGGTGAAGGCGACATGAAACGCTCGCTTTATACCAATGACGATGAGTTTATTCGGGCGTATCGCCGGTGTTTTGTCTTAAACGGTATCGGCGCTTCGGCGTGGAGGCCGGACCTTTTAGATCGCTCGATTATTTTCGATATCCCTTTGCTCAAAGAAACACGCTCGGAAAAAGAAATGACCGAACAGTGGAACGCGTCATTACCGTTTATCCTTGGCGGGTTCTTTACTGCCCTTTCAAACGCGATGGCTATTGTCCATCAGGTCAAAGGCCATGAGAAATTCCGTATGGCGGACTTTGCCCAGTGGGGCGCGGCATTGGCCGAGGCTCTGGGGTTTACCCGGGATGAATTTTTCAAGAAGTATCAGGAGTCAGTTGACCGTAAATGGCAGGACACTGCCGAAGACAGCGCCCTTGCCAAGAAACTGATCAATATTGTGCTCGAGAATAACGGCGAGTGGCACGGTTCAGCGGCCGAGCTTCTTTCGCTTATCAATCCGGACAAAGACGAAAAAGGCATTCCGGCCAACGCCAAGTGGCTATCAACGGAATTAACGCGTATCGCTCCGGTGATGCGTAATGTGGGGATCGATATCGCGCGGAAAAATAAACGTGAAGCCGGTACAGGAAGGCGGGTTTTTATCCTTAAGAAGATGCCGGGCGCCGTGCTCGATGATGATTATTACGGGTGTGAGGATGGGCGTGAGCAAGATGTGAGCAGAGACGGTTTTTGTGAGCAGGACGATGACCCTCGGCCGTTTTGAGCTGTGAGGAAACAAGTGTTCCTCACGCCTTGCTCACGGCTCTGCTCACATGGTCAATCTCTGTATCTACAAGGTGTTAGGTGAAGTTGTGAGGATTGTGAGGGTAATTTTCTTAATTTTAACAAGACAGGATAAAGGGAAATTCACACACGAAAGTAATCATAAAGAGCCTGTAGAAGAAGCAAGAAAGTATCCTCACGTTGCTCACGAAAAAAGGAGGTGTGCCGTGGATTGACATTATCGGATTTATTGGGTGGATAAAAATATCAATGTAAACAAACAGAAAGGACAAGACCATGAAGATCAATTTTTTAAACGTGTTAAGGGGTAAAAGCACACCCGAAGAGATCGCCGAACAGATCGTAGCTCTTGAAGAAAAGCAGAAGCTTTGTGAGCAAGAGAAAGTCGAAGCAAAAGAGAAAGTGAAAGAAATCAGAAGCCGTGTCATGTGCGGTGAGCGGGTTATTCCCGACGCCATAAAGCAGGCGGACTTAGCTTTGGGCGAGTGCGATATCAACTTCGATGTTATCAGTGAAAGTCTCGCGAAGCTGAAAGCGAAGCTCGAAGAATCGCTTGTCGCCAAGCGAGATGAAGAAATGAAACGGATCATCGCAGACAGAAACTCGATGAATAGAGACAAAGACAAAGCTATTCTTGAGCTATGGCGGGCTAAAGGCAGGCTGTTCGCGTTAGCGTTCGCTATTTACGGGCATCCGGAGACCACGAGACGGCATCTTGAAGAATTTCCTGAGTTTAGCCCCGGGTTGGGATCAGACGCGCACAAGGTCTTTCATGCTGAGATAGACAAAGGCATTGCTGAGTTGCGCCGTCCAACAATAGCGGACGTTGAAGAAAATATTCGAAGCAGGGATCACTGGGTGTCACACTTCGATCTGGATGAGGAGATAAAAAGCCTGATGAAGAAGTATAAGCCGGAACAGGTAAAACCAGCAGAGCAATCGGAGGCGGTCACTGTATAAAAGAAAGTTTAATGCGGAGAAACCGGATCGATGTTCTTGTTAACTCTTCCATCGTGAAAGTTTTGCCAGATAAACGCGTCTGGCAGAGGGTACCTCTTGCCCTCCTCCGCACGCATTTTTTAGAGGAGCGTTATGGGATGGTATTGGCGTAAACGCAAAAAGAAGAAATGGAAGCCGGGCTTCTGGGTTGATGTGAGTTTCGATTTACCTGGTTGGCGTGAGGTGACCCTGCGACTGCGCGTGACTCCGGAATCCTTTAAGCGATGGGTCCTTCGGGAGGGGGTTTGCCGAGGGTCGGGCGAGGCGCGGTCTTTCAGTGATATCAGTTTCAAAAACTCGTGTCAGTGTCAGCAGGTCGGTGAAAATGCCCCAAATAAGGCAAATTCCCCTTCAAAACTATGTGTTTTTGGAGAAAATTAGGGATTTTTCAGTGACATCCACTGACATCACCCGTGTCAGTGTGTCAGTAAAGGCACGGGAACGCTGTCACAAAAAGCATATTGTTTTTGTGACGAGATACGGAAGACCAATTCTCAGTACTGCTTTACATCTTTGTTATAAAACATAATTCCGTTTGACTTGGCGGTTGGATGAGTATAAAATATGGATTTATAAGGACTGGGAAGGACTCAAATATACTCATCTAAACACAAAGCAGAGGTATTTTACATGGACGACCTTCGCAAATATCTAACCGTTCCCGAAGTAGCCAAAAAACTAGACATCACAGAAGAATGGGTGCGTGATCTAATCGCCCGCAAGGAGATCAAAGCTGTAAAAATAGGACAGTGGAAAATTAAACCAGAAGATTTGGAGGAATTTATAAAAAACCGGAGTAATGGCTAAATAAAAAAGCTCTCATCGAGAGCTTCAATAGGAGGAATAAAATGATTTATTCAAAAGTCGAAGTTCAAAATTTCAGGTGCTTCGAAAAAATAACAGTTGATGGATTAAAACAAGTTAATCTGATAACTGGACAAAACAATGTTGGGAAAACAGCATTTCTTGAAACCATGTTCATAATGGCAGGGACTTCTGGAGAACTCATGTTACGCACGGATACTTTCCGTGGTATGCCAGGTATTAGTATTAATCTGTCAGGAGCAGGGGCAACTGAATCGCCTTTGAATAGCTTTTTCCATAATTTTAACACTGATAAAGAAATAATCTTACGGGCTGAAAATGAAGATAATTGGAATAAGGTTACAATAAAATCCAGCGCCCCTTCAACCATCCTTATGTCGACAAGTGACTCAGAAGGAAGAATGGCTTTGCGGGGAGATCAGTCTAGGGTCCTTTGCGAATTTGTTTATGAAAACTCAAAGAAAGACAATTTCGCCAATAAACTAACTTTATTTCCAGAGAAGAAACAGATTTCGTTCGGAGATAACGTTCGGCCAGCTTTCTTTGAGGCAATATTCTTGCATAACGTATCGTATAACCCAAAAGAAGATGCGGATCGCTTAGGGCGGTTATTGGAAACAAAAAAAGATCCCGAAGTTGTTGGGGCCTTGAAAATTTTGGAACCACGAATTAAAGACATTAAAATTGCTCCGCGAGGTGGTGATATTACGATTTTAATCGATATTGGAAAAGACCGTTTGATCCCGCTAGCTTTATCTGGTTTGGGTATGATAAAAGTGCTTCGCTTAATAGTTAGCATGCTCAGTGTTCCCGGAGGCGTTTTACTTGTTGATGAGATTGAAGTCGGATTGCACTGGAAAGCATTATTGCCTATTTGGCAGGTTATTGAGAAAATTGCGAAGCAGTATGATGTTCAAGTTATTGCTACTACCCATAGTTTGGATTGTGTTCGCTCTGCCGTAGAAGCTTTTTCGGGAAAGCAAAAATTTGACCTCGGTGTTTTTCGTTTTGAAGAAACAAAACAAGGTATCCAGAGCATCGCCTATAATGAAGGAAGTATCAAAGCCGCGATAGAGAATGATTTGGAGATCAGATGATGGCTGTGCAAGATCAGGCTATTTCCAAACCAATTCTTGTTGTTGTTGAGGGTAAAGATGACGCTGGAGTTTTGGCTAAATTTTGTAAGGAATGGGCGTTTAATGATATTCAATTCTTTGGGGTAAATGGTAAGCCAAACAATGATAACGTATCTGCAGTTATCCAGCAGGCAGGTTTTGTTGACAATGTTAAATGTTTTGCAATTGTTCGAGACGCCGATGATAGTTTTGATGATGCAAAGCGAAGCGCAGAAAATATTCTCTCCTCATTAAGCCTCTCGATAAAAACCAGCTTCTTCATTTTGCCTAATAATCGAGACAATGGAATGTTGGAAACATTGTTGATGCGTATTGTCGAACAAAATAATTGTGATAAAAATCAGTGCATCAATTCTTTTATGGGCTGTTTGGCAACCAAAGGCGTGATTATTCCTGATCATAAGAAAGATAAGGCAAAAACATATGCTTTTTTGAGTGCTAATGACGACCCCGGAAAAAGGATTAATGAAGCGGCACAGGCTGGCTATTGGGACCACAATAATGCATCATTGAAGCCAATAAAAGATTTCTTTGAGACTTTACGAACTCCCTGACGTTTTGACTATCAGGAAGCAATGGAAGCAAATAATGGAAAAAGATATTGAGAAAATAACGATTGAACTCGCGCCTAATATCGCTCGGCAAATATCTTCAGTGGCTCGGCAATCTACTAATGAAGCGGATTTTCGTAGAGAGGCCGCAAGAATACTTGAAGATGCAGGGTTATCGGTAGGTCTTACTATTATTCCTCGCGATGAGTTCTCTGTGGCTCGAGGCAGGGTTGATTCCGTTTATAATCGCTTAATACTTGAATATAAGCGTCCGGGTATTTTAAAAAGTTCAAATGCTACTTCTGCAAATCAAGCTGTTATTAAACAAGTCAAGGACTATATTGATGATGTCGCAAAACGCGAAAAGCGTGAAGCGCAAAGACTGGCTGGTGTAGCTACTGATGGTCATTATTTTATCTTTGTACGTAGAGTCGGTGAAGGCTGGTCGGTTGACGATCCTTTAGCTGTTAATTCGTCATCGACCATACTATTCTTGAGGCTGTTATTCTCCCTTTCAAAAGGCGCGGCATTAGTTCCAGAGAATTTAGTTAACGACTTTGGCCCAAAAAATATTCGTGCCCAACGCGCTATTCGTGCTCTTTATACGGCTTTGCATAGCACAAAACATCCATTAGTCGGTAAATTATTTGATCAGTGGCGATTATTTTTCAGCGAAGCTACTGATTATAAGGCATGGGCAGATAAGATTGAATCAAAAGCGGAATTTCGCTCATTCGTAAGTTCATTATGGACAAAAGAACAAATCAAACATTTAGATGCCGCAAAAGTTTTCTTTGTCCTGCATACATATTACGCATTATTGATCAAACTTGTCGCATCGCTTGCCACGGCACGTTTTGCTGGAGGGAAGTCCGCGCCATTGTCTGCTTTTGCTCTAAAAAAAGGTGATGATTTAAGATTAGCTATGGCTGATCTTGAGAGAGGCGGTCTTTTTCGAGAGTATGGTATTCGCAATTTTCTTGAAGGGGATTTTTTTGGTTGGTATATACCCGCTTGGGATAATGAAATTGAGGATGGTATAAGTGATCTTATAAAACGCCTTGCAGATTATGACCCGGGTACGCTTGAACTTGCCCCGGAAAATGCCCGCGACCTTTTAAAGAAGCTTTACCATTATTTATTGCCCCGAGAAATACGGCATGATTTGGGTGAATACTATACCCCAGATTGGCTTGCAGAACGTTTAATCAGACAAACTTTGGGAAGTCGTGATTTAGGTGATGTGACAAAGAGGGTTCTTGACCCCTCATGTGGGTCGGGAACATTTCTTGTCATTCTTATTAAATATATTCGTGATCGATCTGATAAAGAGAAACGAATACCAGCCGAAACGCTGAAGCTTATTCTACAAAACATTATTGGTATTGATTTGAATCCCTTGGCCGTAATTGCGGCAAGAACTAATTATTTATTGGCACTTGGCGAATTACTCAAAGAACGTAAAAGTGAAATAGATATACCTGTATATCAGGCGGATTCAGTTTTAACGCCTGCAAAAGGTGAAGGGTTGTTTGATGGAGGGGTTTATTCATTAAAAACTTCTGTTGGTATATTTAAAATACCACACGCTTTTGCGCGTCGCGAACGAATGGATATACTCGCCGATATTCTTGATGAGAGTGTTGAGTCTGACGTTAGGCCCGAATCTTTTATTAATCGTGTTGAAAAAGCAATTACTTTACCCTTACAGGAGTGGGAGGAAGCTAAATCCGGACTTAACCTATTGTTGAATCAGCTAAAAGAGCTACACGCGCAAGGATTAAATGGGGTTTGGGCGCGTATTATTAAGAATTCTTTTGCCCCATTATTTCTTGACCCATGCCAATATATTGTTGGCAACCCTCCATGGGTTAATTGGGAAAGTCTACCTGATGAATATCGTACGCAGACAAAGCCATTATGGGAACAGTATGGATTATTTCCTCATGGAGGGATGGATACAATTTTGGGTAAAGGCAAAAAAGATATAGCCATGCTTATGACATTTGTTTCAATAGATCGTTATCTTGAGATGCAAGGAAAAATTGGTTTCGTATTGCCTCAAAATTTATTTAAAACATCGGGTGCGGGTCAAGGTTTCCGAAGATTCATATTGCCAAATGAAATTCATTTTGCCCCTCTAGTCGTTGAAGACATGGTTGAATTAAAGCCCTTCGAAGGGGCTACAAATCGAACCTCGGTCGTAGTCTTTTTAAAAGGTCGAAAAGTTTCATATCCAGTTTCTTATCAATGCTGGAAAAAGAGGATTACTGGCAGAGGTGGATCCATTGGTTTTGATACTCCCTATGAAGAAGTTACAAAGGAAAAAATTACATTTCAGGTTTGGAATGCCGAGCCAATAGATAAAAATGACCCAACATCTGCGTGGCTTACTGCTCGTCCACGAGCACTTAAAGTTATGCAGAAAGTTTTAGGGAAATCTGAATATAACGCACACGAAGGATGTAATACTGGCGGTGCTAATTCGATTTTTTGGGTAGAAATTTCTGATAAAAGACCTGATGGTAGGATAATAATTTCTAATGTAGTTGAAGGGGCTAAGAAAAAAGCGGCTTTAACACAAGCCGCGGTAGAAAATGAACTTTTGTTCCCTTTGTTAAGGGGTCGTGATCTGGAACGTTGGAGTTCTTCCCCATCACTTTATGTGTTATTCACTCAAGATGCAACCAAACGCAAAGGGATCGCTGTTTCCTTAATGGAAACAAAATATCCAAGTCTTAATGGATATTTAAGACGGTTTGAAACTCAGCTGAGAGCCCGTGCGGCATTTAAACGTTATTATAAAGAAACTGATCCATTTTGGTCTATGTTTAATGTAGGCCCCTATACTCTATCAAAATATAAAGTTGGTTGGAGATATATTGACTCTGATTTTCGCTGTGCTGTTATTGCTCCGATACAAGACAAAGTTCTAGGAGAAAAAATAATTATTCCTGATCATCGTGTGATAACTGTTAGCACCGATGATGAAATGTCTGCTCATTATTTATGCGGCGTTTTGAATTCGTCGATAATTCGGTTAACTGTCAAACGATATGTAGTCGGGACACAGATTGCGCCCCATATTTTGAATAACGTTAATGTCCCCTTGTTTTCTTCGTCTCTCAACCATCATAGAAGAATAGCTGACCTTTCTAAGTCAGCGCATACTGCGGTTGCCTCCGGAGATTCTAAAACTGTTTTGTCAATTGAAGAAAAAATCGATCAAGAGGTTGCGAAACTTTGGGGTTTTGAATTGACTGATCTACAAGAAATTAAACGATCCTTGGAGGAAATGTGAAATACGATAACCCTTTTAAAGATTTAAAACCAGCTTTGGAATTAATTACTAAAGAAGCTAAGGTTCTTCCTGCTACTGGACAAGCCATGGAAGATATGGTGCGTCCGGATCATGCCGAAGTTATTGATCGTCTTCGTATGGGAGATGATAATTATTTTGAAGTACTTCTTGAGACTCCTAACAGGAGCCCTTACGTCCAATTAACGCCTTTTTATCGTCAAGAAAAACATATGCTGAGATATTTTATTGATGGTTCTGCGCGCACATTCTTTTTGGGGGATGTCGTAGAAGGAAAAAGACGAACATCAATTCATGTTTCACAGATTGGGTCGGCGTGTGTTTATCGTCAGGATAACGGACACGTAAATGTTGCAAAGTCATGTCATAAAATTATTTTGATGATGGATAAAAAATCTGTTTCTTTTGGTGATCAGGTTGAAGAATTAGTGAAAAAAGCAGGCGATCGGTTTGCTTTTTGCGATATTCAAGAAGAAGACGGTGAAACTGAAAGAACATCTCCGGGAAAAGAGCCGAGATCTCGAGCTCCGCATAAAGCGCATCATTTAATGGCTAAACTTGAAGAGGAGCTTGGACGAGATTTGAAGCGTGGTAAAAATCATTGGTTGATAATGGATGGGAACGCCGGGAAAGATCTTTATATGTACAAGGATATTCCAAATATTTGCTGGCTTAATAAGTCTTTTAGCAAGGAACCAACATTCCAATTACAGGGAGGTAAACTTGGCAGTAAAACCGTTAACCTCTACGAATTGTTGGCCGACCTGCCTTATTCTTCTCGAACATGTGCGTTTTCAGCGCGTTCAGGCGATGCCGCAATATGGTTTCTACGATTACGAGAACAGAAACAAATGGATTATCCATTGATGGGGGTAGTTAAAGTAGAGTTGCCTAATCCAAGTAAGGAGGCGGTATCGTCAGATATAATTAATGAATTATCTTCTGCATTACTTGCAGAACGACAAGCTACGCCGCATGGTAAAGATTCAAGATGGCATGCGCATATTTATGCGATTTATCTAGCTGAACAGGCAGTAAAGAATGGTTTTATATCTACGGAGGCATTAAAAGCTGGTCTCAAGTGGCCATTTAAGGTTTAAGAATTTTTAAGAAAAATGGAGGCTTAATCATGGCAGAAGAAAATAAAAAAAATATCATCGGGAAAGCATCAGCAACACAAAATGAACCAAACTCATCCGAGAAGTTTTCTTTCTGGCTTGCGCCAGAAGAAATTGTTAATCCATTTGACATTATTGAGGCGGATCAGATGCAAGGTACTCGTACCTTCGGTCTTGTAACAAATATTAAGCAGATTACCGATGCTCCTACGCATCTTTCAAATTATATTTCTAGTGATTTTGGAAGTACGGAAGGTGCGGCTCAAACCCCTCGGCAAGGAGCTAATGTGGCTGAGGTGAATGTTTTAGCAAACTTTGACCCAGCGGTTAATCAACGATATCCGATGGGAATTTATATGCCTGTTCAAAATGAGTCGCCCGTCCAATTTGCAGATGAAGCTGGAATACATGTAGCGTTGGGGATTGACAAAATGTTCGAATATGAAAAAGAACATAAGGAAAAAATTACGATACCTGCAGGTATTATTCGGATGTCGAATGGTACAAAAGCACGAGTTTTCCTTGATAAAAGGTACATTCTTGGACCTGAAGGCGCACATATGAATATTTCAGGGATTTCCGGACTTGCTACAAAAACATCATATGCAATGTTCCTGATTCAGTCAATTTTGCAGTCCTCAAATGCTAACGAAATCGGAGTTATTTTGTTAAATGTAAAACAAAATGACTTACTTGTTATAGACAAAGCCCGCACTGGTATAAAACCTGAAGAAATTGCCTTCTGGGAATCAATGGGCTTAAAGCCAAAAGCTTTTGATAATGTTCGATACCTATTACCATGGGGTAAGTCGACTCAGACGACAGGATTGCCAAATTGTTTTGGCGAGCCACCGGATCAGTTTTTCACCTATGCTTATTCTTTAGAGGATGTTATTGGGGATCGATCTAATCCCGGCCCGGGTTTAGACTTATTGGTTAGAGTTCCTGATCCGTGGGATACGCTAGGAGCACTTATAGGTGAAATTCAGCAAGGGGTAATGAATGGCGAAAAAGCATGGCAGGCTGTACGTACATGGGATGCGCTTTTAAATGGAGCACCTTTGATGGATAAAGGTATCCCGCAAAAATATGGTCAGGTAGCAGCTTCTTCTGTTGGGCGTTTCATCAGAATTTTAAGGCGCGTTGTTAAAAATAGACAGTCAGGAATATTTGTCGAACAACGAAGCCAAAAAAGAGCCGCAAATCTTGGAGAAGAAGTAAGAAAAATTCAAGGCGGCCAAACAATGGTCGTGGATATTGCAAAACTACAAGATGAAGAACGCTCTTTGGTTTTTGGTCATATCATCAAAGAAGTTTATGGCATGTATGCTGAAGCAACAGTTGATGAGCGCAGTGAATTGCCGAAGAAGGTTCTCATTTTTGTTGATGAGTTAAATAAATATGCTCCTGCCCGCAAAGGCGAAGGCGAATCGTCTATCCTTGATTATGTTTTGGATATAGCGGCAAGAGGACGATCACTTGGAGTTGTATTAATATCCGCAGAGCAGTTTATGAGTGAAGTACATGGTCAGGTTGTAGGAAACTGTTCAACGAAAGTGATCGGTCGCAGTGATTCATCGGAGCTCGCCGACCCGACTTATAGGTTTATTTCACAAGATGTTAAATCAAATTTAACGAGACTCAATAAAGGTGAGTTGTTATTAACGCACCCGATTTACCGTCAACCTGTTCGCATTGAGTTTCCAAAACCAGTTTATCAGGCGATAGGTCATAATACGAAATGAGTACAAATCTTGTTATTGAAAGTCGGGCAGATTGGAGATGGTGGGTAACGCCACGATACTTACGCGACAAACCTGTCCATCGATGGTGCGTTTTTCCGCATAGCTTTACAAGTGAACTCGTCCATGGACTTATTGACGAATGGGCACTAACGTCTGCGGATATGATCCTAGACCCTTTTTGTGGTGCAGGAACAACGTTATTAGCTGCTAAAGAAAAAGGAATTTCTGCCACTGGGTATGATCTTTCTCCTTTCGCTGTCTTTGCGACGCGTGTCAAGTTGGGGCACTATAGTCCTGATGAATTAGCCGATAATTGGAAAGAATTACGAAATAGCATTGATCCGTCCAAATGGAATGGGGCATCGCGTGAATATCCAGAGCTAATTCGAAAGGCATTGCCCGGGCATTTACTCGGAGCTTTTGATAGTGTCAACAACCGAATTAATAAAATGGATTTCAGTCGGTCAAACCGATATTTCTTTAAGATGGCTTTATTATCGACGATGCCTAAATTTAGTCGCGCTGTTGCTACTGGTGGTTGGTTGAAGTGGATTGACCGAAGATTGACAGTTAAATCTCTACCTGATGAATACGAAAAACAAGTGCAGTCTATGATCAAGGATTTATTGTCTTCAGGCAATGGTAAATCCAATGCTACATGGAAAGTTGGCATAAGCGATGCTCGTTCTCTTCCAGACGCCCAGAATACTTTTTCAGCTATAATTACGTCGCCTCCATATCCGAATCGCCATGATTATACGCGTGTATTCGGTGTTGAATTGATGTTTGGTTTTCTGGATTGGGAGCAAACAAGAAATCTCCGGTACCAAAGTTTTGAATCACATCCTGAGTCGCATCCCAAAAGGCCCGATTACAGTGATTATTCAGAGCCAAAACAGTTGGCCCAAACTTTAAAACGACTTGAGAAATCTAATGTTGATGAAAGAATGCCCGGAATGATTAAGGGTTATTTTATAGATATTCATTTGTCATTACGAGAAGTAAAAAGAGTGTGCCGATCTGGCGCGCGGATAGCCTATGTGGTTGGCAATGCGCAATACGGGGGCATTCCAGTTGTAGTGGATGAATTGATAGCTGAAATCGGATCAAAACTTGGCTTAAAGTGCGAGAAAATCTTGGCAGTTCGTTATAGAGGTAACAGTGCTCAGCAAATGTCTGAGTATGGTCGTAAACCATCGCGGGAAAGCATCGTCATTCTAAAAAAACGATGAAATGCATCTATTTTTGTCAGGAGGCTTTTTTATGAAACGTTACTGGGTCATTGCCCCATATTCATCTAAAAACGAAGAAGGCTTTGAGGAGTCATGGTCATATGACTTGAAGAATAGCGTTATTGCGATTGGGTGGTCAAAGGTCGGCGATATTTCACTGCTTTCCGACAGTGCATTGGTGGAAAAATTAAAGAAAGAATACCCGGACAAACACGCCCAGCGTTCTTTCAACACGCTCAAACTATTCTATTCTGAGATTAAAGAAGGCGATGTCATTGTCGCCCGCAAAGGCAGAAAAACTATTGTCGGAATTGGTGAGGTCACTGGCAAGGCGTTTTATGACCTCAATATGGGCAAAGATCGCTATTCCGGGCAAAGCGAAGATTTCATCTGTCCGAATTTCATTCGTGTTAAATGGCAGGATCGTTATATTGACTTTGATCAAATGGTCTTTGGCATGAACACAATCCAGCAGATTTCGGATAGAAAATATAACGCTCTTATCTCAGGAAGCTATGAGAAGGAAGATTTCGAGGACGATTACGAAGAAGGTCAGGAATACGAAATTCCTCTCTCTGAGCGTAAAATTATCACTCAGCCGTCAGAGCCGACAATCAATTCCCTCGTTGATAAGATTGACAAGGGCAAGTTAGAAGTCAGATCGTTCTTTCAGCGTAAGTATGTATGGGAAAAACAACCTATTATTAAGAGCCGGTTGATTGAATCTGTTATTTTAAATGTACCTATCCCGATTATTTATACCGCAGAGGATGAGCAGACTGGGAAAGAGTTGGTCATTGATGGGCAACAGAGACTTTTAACCTTTCACGCCTTCAAGAATAATCAATTCAAATTGAAAGGTTTAACTATTCTGAAAGAACTTAACGGTTATAAATTTAAAGATCTCTCGAATAAAAATGATCCTGTTGTTAAAGAGATAGCGGACAGGCTCGGAGATTTACAGGATGGTTTCTGCGATCGACCTTTAAGAGTGGTAAAGATTTTGAAGGAGTCACACTCGGATATTAAATTTGAGATATTTGAACGGCTTAACCGTGGGTCAGTAAAGCTGAACGACCAAGAGCTAAGGAACTGCATTTATAGAGGCAGTTTCAATGAGCTATTAAAAGAACTGGCAGAAAACAAAGACTTCTTACGTTTGCAGGGGCTTAAAAACACACATTCCCGAATGCTCGACATTGAAAGGATACTTCGTTTCTTTGCTTTTTGTGATAAGGGTGAGCGGAATTATAAATCACCTCTTAAAAAATTCCTCAATGATTATATGTTACAGAAGCAAGATATCCCGGAAGCCGAGGCAAACGAAAAACGAGAGCTTTTCAAAAAATGTGTTGAGATATGCCAGACGGTTTTCGGGAATGTCGCTTACAAGAGAGTATTTCCGGGCAATGATGAAATGCCGAGCGGTTATATTGATAAGAGCCTTAATCAGGGCATTTTTGATATTCATATGTGTGGTTTTATGGAATACAGCAAGCGGGATGTTATTCTCCGGGCTCAAGCGATAAAAGAAGCGTTTCTTGAGCTTGTGACCTCGAATAAAAAATTCATTGAGACTATTGAAATAGGCACTTACGGGACACCGCAAGTTAAGTTGAGAATGGAAATGTGGGTTGGAAAATTACGGGAAGTCATGGGAATGCCAAAGGATGACCGACGTCTGTTTACTTTCGAAGAGAAAAAGCGGTTATTTGATCAGGACAGTACGTGTGCTTTATGCAAAAATAAAATCGCTTATATAGAGGACGCTCACGTTGACCATATTGAGCGATATTCCGAGGGTGGTAAGACCGCATTGTCGAATGCACGGTTAACGCACAGATTTTGTAATTTGAACCGGCATTGAGAACCAATTGAACTATTCGGGAATTCCTAATAGTTCGATAGAGTAGAAACAAACTTCTCCTGCTCTTTGGGATTTTTGAGTAGTTGCCGCAATTGGCGCTCGGTGACGAGGCGTTTGGGCATGGGATCGCCCAAGGCTTCGATGGCTTTAACCAGTGGGGTGTTAAGGCTAAGAAGGCTTGTATATTGCCAGATTCTGACCCGGGAGATGCCGACTTTGCGGGCAAGATCAGATTCGTTCTTGGCATCGCCTGATTCGAGCATTCGGGCGTATTCTTTGGCCACGAAGATGGGGTTGCGGTAGGTCTTGGGCGGTTTGGGGCGGATCCGGCGGGCGTCTTCAGGCGTCTGGCCGTCCCGGATGACGGATATGATCCTGTGGTTCCATTTGCCCTGTTCGGTCAGGATCGCCGTGTGGTGCCATAAAAGCCAATTCCCTGTGAACTGTTCGGGGAGCCAGTTATTCTCTCTTTTTGGTAAATTAGAGAGACATGAAGCCCTGGTTGCTTATCGCAACCAGGGCTTCATTTTGGCAAAAGAATTATTATTAAATGCTTGACCGGCATTAAATTTTGTAGTATGAATAATATGTAAAATCATACTTTTCATACTAGAGTTGTTTAAACAGATTTCAAAAAGGAGGCAGAAATGAAAGGTTCACCAGAAATATACGGTACAGTGACAATGGGAACGAGGGGTCAGGTTGTTATCCCTATGAAGGCAAGAAAGGCACTTAAAATAGAGCCAGGAGATAACCTGATTGCTATGTCAGGTCCGCCGGGAAAGCAAGAAATAATAAGCCTTATTCCATCTAGCCATGTCGCTCAATTTTTGCAGCATTTTGAGCAGAGTATTTCTGTATTGAAGAAAGAGATGGATAGGCAAGGTAAATAGTTGGAATAAAAGGAACTTTTTAGTGTTGGCTATAGTCAAAATAAGTAGGAAAGATAAAAAGATGCGCGTAGAAATGAAACGGTTTTTAGTGGCTTTTTTTGTATTTTCTGTATGCGCGAACCTGACAGTCTTGTCAATCGCTGAAGAAATGCTTACTTGGCAGGACTGTGTTAAAGAGGCTGCGAAAAACCATCCCGATTTGATTTCCGCGCAAGAAAGTATAAAACAATCAGAAGCCAGTAAAAAAATCACCACCAGTACAATTTTTCCCCAGATAGACGCCAGCGCCAGCGGCTCAACCACTGAGACTGCAGGCAAGGCCACGGATTCCTACAAATACGGCGTATCAGGAAGCCAGCTTTTGTTTGATGGGTTTAAAACATCAAATAATATAAACGCCGCCTCAGAGAATATTAAAGCCGCACAATTTTCTTATAAGTTTACCTCAAGCGAAGTAAGGTTAAACCTACGCACTGCATTCATAAATCTATTGAAGGCCCAGGAGTTATTAAAAATTACTAAAGAGATATATGATATAAGAAGAAATAATCTTATGTTGATTACTTTGCGTTACGAATCTGGCCTGGAACACAAGGGTGCACTTCTTAATGCCGAAGCCAATTTAGCCCAGTCTCAATACGAGATTTCCCAGGCGAATCGTTCGCTTGAAGTGGCGCAAAGAGAACTTACCAAGGAAATGGGCAGGACTAAATTTGAGCCTATTAGCGTAACAAGGGATTTTAATGTGCAAGATTCTGCTTTGGATAAGCCTGATTTCGAGGCGCTGGTCAATAATCACCCATCCTTAGGGAAGCTTATTGCCCAGAGAAATTCGGCTTCCTTTAGTATCAAGTCTGCTGAGGCAAATTTCTATCCCAGCCTTTCTGCGCAGGCAGGAGCCAACAAAAGCAGTTCGCGATGGCCACCGGAAGATGATCAGTGGAATGCCGGGCTTAGTGTATCAGTTCCTATATTTGAAGGCGGATTAAGATTGGCACAGGTGGATCAGGCTAAAGCTGTTTTTAATCAGGCAGTAGCAAATGAAAGAAGCACTAAAGATGCTCTTGTCGTAGCGCTTGAGCAAATGTGGGCAGATCTTCAAGATGCGGTAGATTCGGTAGGAGTTCAGCAAAAATTCCTCCAGGCCGCGCAAGAGCGCGCTAATATTGCCGAAGCTCAATATTCTTTAGGATTAATCCAATTCGATAACTGGACGATTATAGAAGATAATCTGGTTAGTGCGAAGAAATCTTTTCTTAATGCCCAAGTAAATGCATTGCAGGCTGAAGCCAATTGGCTAGGGGCGAAAGGAGATACGTTAGAATATGCGCAAAAATAAATGGAAATTAATCGCGGTAGTAATCGTTATTTTGGTTGTGGCTTTGTTTGTTGCATCGCAGTTTAGAAAAAAAGAATCTAATGGAGATACAGTTAAAGAAATTAAACCGTTTGTCGGTTCGATTAATACTGTGATTTCTTGCACTGGTACAGTCCTTCCCAAAAACAGACTAGAGATAAAACCGCCAGTAAATGGGAGAATTGAGAGCGTTTTGGTTCAGGAAGGAGATAAGGTCAAAGCAGGGCAAATTCTGGCATGGATGAGTTCTACCGAGAGAGCAGCTTTGATAGACGCTGCCAGAGGTAAAGGGGAGGATACTGTAAAATATTGGCAAGAGACTTATAAACCAATACCTTTGCCTGCTCCGATTGACGGAGAGGTGATTGTAGCGACTACCCAGCCCGGCCAGACAATAACCACTAGCGATGCGGTTGTGGTATTATCAGACCATTTGATTGTTAGGGCGCAGGTCGATGAAACAGATATCGGGAAGATTAAGCCTGATATGAAAGCCAACATTACTCTCGATGCTTATCCAGATACAAAAATAGAGGCTGCTGTAGAACATATTTATTATGAATCGGAGACCGTGAATAACGTCACTATCTATAAAGTTGACCTCAAGCCTAAAGAGGTCCCAGAATTCTTCCGTTCCGGAATGAATGCCTCAGTAGATTTTATAGAACAGGGGAAACCAAACGCTTTATTAATTCCTCAAGAATCAACCTTTAAAGAAAATAACCAAGATTATGTTTTAGTCAAACAAGACAGCGGCAAAGAACCGTTAAAAACAAAAGTCGAGCTGGGCATATCTAATGATAAGAATGTGGAAGTGCTTTCCGGGATCACCGAGAATGACAGGATAATTCTCAAGACGAAAAAATACAGTCTACCTACGAATAATGTAGGTAGCAATCCGTTTATGCCTAGGCGCCATTAATTATTATGATCGAACTAAAAAACATATCTAAAACGTATCGTATGGGCAAGGTTGAGGTGAAAGCCTTGCAGAACGTTTCTCTAAAAGTATCTCCCGGAGAATTTGTCGCGATTATGGGGCCTTCAGGCTCGGGTAAATCCACGCTTATGCATGTTTTAGGCCTGCTTGATCGGCCTGATTCGGGAGATTATTTCTTGGGGGAAAGAAAGATTAGCATACTTTCCGACGAGGAATTATCCGCGGTAAGAAATCGCCTTGTGGGTTTTGTTTTTCAGCAGTTTCATCTTCTTCCCAGGATGACGGCACTGGAAAATGCGGCTTTGCCTTTGATTTACGCTGGAAAACGACATCTCAAAGAAAAAGCGAAGGAAGAGATCCAGGAAGTAGGGCTAGCTGAAAGGATTAATCATCGCCCCAACGAGCTTTCAGGTGGACAACAGCAACGCGTGGCCATAGCCCGCTCTTTGGTTAATGATCCTTTGATTATCATGGCTGATGAGCCGACAGGCAACCTTGATTCTAAAAGCAAGGAAGAAATAATCTCCATCCTAAAGAAATTAAATCAAAAAGGCAAAACCATCATCGTTGTTACTCACGAAAGAGAAGTAGCGAGCCACGCCAGGCGTATCATAACTATGCGCGACGGAAAGATTGTCTCTGATGAAATAATTTCTGCCGAACAGAAGGTTTCTCGGGATAACCAAACAGATCAGATCATAGATATGGTTTTATCTAAATCGGAAAGGAAGGCAAGAAAGACAGAATTCTTTGATTATCTTCGCCAGGCCGGAGCCGCTATGATTTCGCATAAAGTCAGATCGACATTGTCTATTTTGGGTATTTTAATCGGAGTAGCTGCAGTTATAGCCATGCTTGCCATTGGCCAGGGCGCAAAAGAATCTATTGAAAAACAATTAGCTTCTTTGGGTTCAAATCTTTTGATTGTGCGGCCCGGTTCTACTAGGTCTCACGGAGTGGCATTAGAAACTGGTTCGGTTACGCGGTTTACTTTCCAGGATATAGATGCTATTAAGAAACTTAGCGGCGAAGTCAAAAGGATTAGTGCTTCAGTATCTGGCCGTGGCCAAATTGTTTACGGAAACAAGAATTGGAATACGCAATTGGAGGGAGTTGATATTGATTACGCGGAAATGCGCGCTTCTGTCCCGCCAATAGGAAGATTTTTTACCGATTATGAAGTTAAAATGAGGGAAAAAGTTGCCCTTCTTGGTCCTACAGTCGCCCGCGAACTTTTTGGAGATGCCAATCCAGTGGGCGAAACCATCAAAATAAACCTAGTTAACTTTAAAGTTATCGGAGTACTTCCGGCAAAAGGAGCCGCTGGTTTTCATGACCAAGATGATACTGTAATTATCCCAGTTACTACTGCGATGTACAGAGTATTGGGTAAGGAATATATCGATACTATTTATGTGGAAGTAGCGAGTCCAAATTTGATTGATCAGGCACAAGAAGATATATCTAATACTATTATAAAACAACATCATCTTAGTAAGAATGATGAGGATTCGTTTCAGATTCGCAATATGACAGACATGAAGAATACGCTTGAGTCCACAACCAAAACCATGTCGCTGTTGCTAGGTGCGATAGCCGCGATTTCTCTTTTGGTGGGAGGCATTGGCATTATGAATATCATGCTCGTTTCGGTCACGGAACGCACGCGCGAGATTGGTCTGCGCAAAGCAATAGGAGCAAATAATACCGATATTATGATTCAATTTCTTATCGAGGCGATATTGATGACTCTTATCGGTGGCGTCGTTGGTATCTTATTGGGAACAGGAATATCGGTTATGATATCTTTGTTTGCGGGATGGGCAGTTAAGGTATCTTTAACTTCCGTAGTCCTTGCGGTAACTTTTTCCTTGTTTGTAGGAATTGTCTTTGGACTTTGGCCGGCGAGGCAGGCTTCCAAGCTTGACCCCATCGAAGCTCTGCGGTATGAATGAGCTAGTTTTTCATTTACGTATGAATTTAACGAGAGTTTTCTTTATCCGTTTTAGATAACAAGATATGATTTTTTGTGGCGACATTGTTATATTGTACCGGTAAGATAAAAATTTGGGGCTGGGAAAAGTCGATTTTAAAAAGAATACCAATATCTTAATTAGCATATTCATATCAGCTAATCGGTAGGTTATTAGTAAAAACCTTATTTCGTTTGGAATGTATGACAAACAATGCTCCGAAGCTTGTTGTGTATAATCCATCTCAGGATTGAGTTTTTTAAGCAGGAATGTAGTACGTTTAGTTGGTTTTAGATTTTTTATTAAATCAGTTGGTATGGGCGTGTCGAATAACCTTTTTGCACACATTAATCCCGAATAAGTTATAGGATTTAGATATCTTTTGTTTGACTTCGCAACAAGCAGATCCCAGTTGATGTCATTTTTGTGCTTTAAGATAAACTCATTGATATCGCATACACACAATAATCTGAAAAAATTATATTTACTTAAGTTAAAACAGAGGTCCATAATCATGTCTTCATGGGACAACATTAAGGCGTCCATCCCGTCGCTGGAGAAAATAATCGCATCTTTCCAGATTTCGTCAATAGAAGGTTTATAAAAATCAAAATGATAAAGCTTTAGCCTTGGCTCCAATCTAAAATATTTAATGTATCCTAGACAATAAGGGTTATGCGCAAGAAATGAACTTTTTTCAGGAATTTTATCATAGTAAAGAATATGGTAATACAAACGGCCAGCGGAAAGGTTGTGTATCTTTAGCAGGTCGACATCCGAAGTAAGTCCAGCATTTTTTAACGTATCGCTGATTTCTCCCCAGTCTTGCGGTCTGACAAGCACATCGACATCTCCAGTAGGTCTCAGGCCCATATCTTTATATACCAATTTTATTAATTCTAATCCTTTGCGGATAATTATCTTTATATTTTTTTGTTTTAGCTCATTTAATATAAGAGAAAGTTTGTTTTGTGCCTCTTGGTTAAGCGACAGAAAATATTCATAGTATCCTTGCCAGGCATTGATTATCTCTTTGCCATTGAAATCAATCTTAGATAGGTTTTTATATAATAAGCATGTGACGCGATGGAAATTGGCATATTTTAGTACCGCTTGCCAGTTTATATCTTTTTTTAGAATATTGAGAAGTATTTCTTTGTCCTCATCGCAAATATCGAGTTGGGAACAAAGCAACAGAATCTTAGACTCGTTGGATATATTGGGTAGGTTTTTGCTATGCATATTCTTTGTTCAATTCACTCTCGTCTCTTTAGCACCAGTGGTTGCTATCAGCATCAATAAGTGCTATTATTATATTATACTTATAAAACAGAAAGATACAAGGATTGTCAGGTTTGTTACGTAAGTCAAAAGATGAAGTTTTGTGTCAGGGTAGCTTTAACAATATCTAGGATTAAATAGCGAGACGGAATTATCTATATGGCCAATTTTAATAAGGAAAAATTAGTAAATTATATTGGGCTAATTTCATTTTTTATTTTAATTAGTCTTTTTTTATGTGTTTTTTTCCTGTATTTTATCAGCCATTCGTTAATCGGCGTTTCAGATTCTGACAGGTATTTCATGAAGATAGCTTATGAAGAGGCAGAATTGACTCCGGAATCAGAGCCTGCTAAGGTAGGCGCAATTTTGGTTCTTGATGGTAAGATAGTTTCCCGGGCGCATAACGATGTAAAGGCAAAGAAAGACTGGAGGAATCATGCCGAGATGCTGGCTATCAATGATGCGCTCAATATCCTCAGAACATCTCATTTTAATAAAATAAAAGGAAATGTTACTTTATACACTACCTATGAGCCGTGTCCAATGTGCGAAGGATTTATTGTCGGTACAAGAGTTCCTCGAGTTATCGTGGGCAGGGAGAAGAAAATCGAGGATCTTTTTAAACGAAATTTTATTGGCCATATTTTATACAGACTGAATGAAAGAGGAGGATTAACTAAAGAAAAGTGCTTTGTAAAGTAGAAGTATCTGTGAATAATAATCTCGTTTTTAACTAGCTACCCAAGAAAATGAATAAAATCATTAGATTTTACGATTTGTGCAAAAAAGGCAAATTTTTATTTATTTGGTATAGAATAATTAATGAACTCAACTGGTTAATTTTTAGAAAGCAGCTCTTGTCGCCCCTACCGATGCTCGTAACCATAGAGCCTACCAATTTATGCAACTTACGATGCCCGCTTTGTCCTACAATTTCAAATAAGATGCAGCGCCAGAGAAGAATGATGAGTTTCGAAGAGTTTAAAGGCATAATAGATGAGATTAGGTGCTTTACTATAAAAATAGTGCTTTATAATTACGGCGAGCCGTTTTTAAACCCGGATATATTAAAAATGATAGCATATGCAACCTCATCTAATATTGAGGTATCTATAAATACAAATGGTCTTTTTTTTGAGTCTAAAGCCTTTGTTGCGGAATTAATCAAAACCGGGCTGGCTAAAATTGTTTTTTCCATAGACGGCAGTGATCAGGAAACATACGCTAAATATAGAGTAGGCGGTAACCTTGATAAAGCTATAAAAGGGCTTAAGTTAGTTTGTGAGACTAAGAAAGAGTTGAAAACAAAAAGACCAGAGGTAGAATTACAGCTTCTTTTGTTAAAACATAACATGCATCAAAGAGATGATATGAGGCGTCTGGCTAAGGAATCCGGCGCAGATATTTACTGCGAGAAATCAATAAATTTACTTATTTTTGATTCTTTTAGCGAGCCCCGTTCGCAAGAGATGCTAAAACAATTCTTGCCATCAGATTTATCCTTTACTCGTTTTGATTTAAAAGATGGAAGATTAGATTATAAAGGAGATGTATTGAATAAGTGTTTTTGGATCGACAACAGCACCGTAATTTTAAGCGACGGGACAGTAGTTCCTTGTTCTTATGACTCTTTTTCTAAACATATTATGGGTAATGTTTTTAAAACTCCCCTCAAAGATATCTGGCAAGGAAAACTGTATCGGGATATGAGGTCAAGGATTAAGAAAAATAGAAAAGATGTGCCTGTTTGCGATATTTGTCCATATGCTAGGGATAAGAAAATGTTTGGGATAGTAAGATGTCGTCTATGAGTAGTTTTTCTAGGAGTACTTTAGCCTTTTTACCGTGAAGTAGGTAATAGCAAAAATCCCCGCCTCGATAGCCACCGTAGCCACTGCCGCGCCAATATAAGAGAAAGAATAAATCAGAAGAAATATCAATGGCAGCCCTATCATCGCCATGAGCACGTGGATCCGGGAATAGATGTAAGTTTTACCGCAGACAAGCAGAAACTGGACGCGGAAAGCATTGGAACAGACAAAAAATACCGAAATAAGCAAAAGCCTTAATGATAAAACTGTCTCCACATAATTTCCTCCGCAGGCTATCCTCACTATGACTGGCGCCACAATAATTATCAAAGACAGTAAAAATAAGGATACATTTATGGTGATGTGCTGTATCCGCTGCATAATTTCTATGGCTTTAGCTTTATTCCTGTGGAATATCTTACTCAAGCGCGGGAAGATGGCCTGGGTAAAAGAATTTAAGGGAAATGTCTGGCAGAAATTAGCAATTTTCTCCGCCATAGAGTAAAAACCGGTTACGGTGTTATTGGTAAGAAGCCCCAGTATAAAAACTCGCGTGGTGGTGTACGCGTTTATAGCTGCGATAGAAATAAAAATATCCCATCCGGCCTTTAGCTGTTGCTGCAGGCTTTTATATCCATAAAAGTTAAAGGTTACTCCAAAGTGCCTGAATACGATGTATTGTCCCGATAGGCCGGTGATTAGAGATATTATTGAATATATAACAGGAACAGCCAGGTAGTCATCGGGTTTTTTGACAAATAGAAAAATGAGAATCGCGGTGATAATTCCTCCTGCGATATTCAGGTCGGCGATATATCTCATCTTTTCCTTGCCCTGGAAAAACCAGATCGGAAAGATAGTATTGCCTATTACAGCGCCGAAACTTAGAACGTAAACCTGCCAGTCGCTTCTGAATTTAGGAATAAAATATACAGTGATACTTAACAGCAAGAGGCTCAGAAGCGCCAGCCCGGTTTTTACTGTCATTACCGAAGAGAAAACCTTGCAGACTTTAGTATGCTCATTTCTGCAGAGAGATATTTCTTTGGTGGCTGAAATACTGAATCCATAATCGGTTAGAATTATGAAATACTGGATGAATGCCTGGGCAAAAGCAATAAGACCGAATTTCTCGGCACCCAGTATTCTAAATAGGTACGGCAAAATTAAAATCGGAAGAAGATAGGTTATTGCTTGTAGCATCGAAAGCGAAGCCACATTATCCATGATCACTTTTCGTTCATGAGGCTTGGCCATTTTGTATGTTTTCTCGATAAGTTTTATTAAAGTAGGCATACGATTAATTTACACTTTGTTGAGTTTTTAGTCAAGCATTACCGCAATTTTCCCCGATGATTTTTGTGCCTGTAAATAAAAATATTTCATAGGGATTAGTTATTTTAATGATATAATTTTACCATGATGAAATTTCCGCAAGATTTTCTTTGGGGGTCAGCAACATCTGCTTATCAGGTTGAAGGAGATAATGTCAATTCTGATTGGTGGCAGTGGGAGAAGGAAGTGGGCAAAGAAAAATCCGGTTCAGCCTGCCGCCATTACGAATTTTACGAGCAGGATTTTGATTTAGCCCAAAGTTTAAATCATAATTCCCATCGCCTATCTATCGAGTGGGCACGGATCGAGCCGGAACAAGGAAAATTCTCCCAAGAGGCATTAGGGCATTATCTTGAAGTTATTCTCGCGCTCAAGAGAAGAAATATTGAACCGATAGTTACCCTGCATCATTTCACCAATCCCCGCTGGCTTTTTGAGCGCGGTGGATGGGAGGAGAAAGAGTCCGTTGTTTATTTCTTGCGCTACTGTGATTTTGTGGTCCGTGCACTGGCAAAACATGTCCGTTATTGGATTACCATCAACGAGCCTACGATTTATATTTCTCATGCCTATATTTTTGGCGCCTGGCCGCCGCAAGTTAAATCGTTATTCAGGTCAAAAAAGGTTCAAAACAATTTGATTCAAGCCCACATCAAAGCCTATCGTCAAATTAATAAAATTTATAAAGAATTAAATTTGGCTAGTCCTTTTATAAGTATTTCGCAATATACCCAGTCTTATGTGGCTTGCAGGAATAATTTTAGGGATCGATTCGCCGCTTCCTTTAGGAATAAGTATTATAATTTAGCCATTATTGATACCTTGGCGCGGCACAAGGCCTTGGATTTTATCGGGCTTAATTATTATTCTAGGCAACTTGTTGAGTTAAAAAGATGGGGAATCGGCAATTTGGCCTGGGATGTCTGTCAAAACAGCCATCATCCGGTTAAAAAGAATTCGCTTGGCTGGGATATTTATCCGCAGGGCTTACTTGATTTGCTTATAAAACTGAAGAAATATCGTCTCCCTATAATAATTACCGAGAATGGCATCTGTACCTCCGATGACAATCTGCGCTGGGAATATATTTATAGCCATCTAAGAAATATTTATCTGGCCATGGAAAAAGGCGTAGATGTCAAAGGCTATCTTTACTGGTCGCTTTTAGATAATTTTGAATGGGATAAGGGATTTGCCCCGAGATTTGGTCTTATTGAAGTTGATTATAACACCCAGAAAAGAACTGTTAGGGATAGCGCCAGAAAGTTTTCTATTATTTGTAAAACAGGCATTTTAGCAAACGAATAGTAGACGTGCGAGATATTATGTTTGACAAGAAGCTAGGATGTGATATTATGTAATTGGAGTTAACAAAGAAAAGAGATTAGAAGTTTTAAGCCGGAAGGTTAAGATTCCTAACCTTTCGGTTTTTTTTGGGTCCAGAGTAGATTTTTGAGAAAAATATGAAAATAATACTTATTGAACCTAAAGCTGCAGAGGCCAATGTCTATAGCAAGATGCATATGCCTCTTTTAGGGCCGGTATATCTAGGGACTATCCTTAAGAAGGCAGGCCACTCAGTTCGCATCTTTAACGAAAATATATACATACCGGACTATTCTAGCTTGGATGCTGACCTTATCGGCATTTCAATATTGACCAATACCGCCAGAAGAGGTTATGAGATAGCCAGAAACTTTCCTAAGGAGAAAGTCATTATAGGCGGAGTCCATGCAAGCCTTCTGCCGGAGGAGTCATTGACGGTTGCCAGGCAAGTGGTCGTAGGAGAAGCCGAGGAAGTCATCGTCGATATCGCCGAAGGTAGAATTAAAGATGCGGTTGTCTACGGTAAACGAGTTGAAGATTTAGATACCTTGCCGTATCCGGATTTTTCTCTGATTGAAGGATATAAATTTCCCGCATTCGTTACCCCTGTATCTACTTCCAGAGGATGCCCGTTTGATTGCAGCTTTTGTTCTGTTACAAAGATGTTTGGCCGCGAATACAGATTTCGCAGCCCAGAAAAGATATTAGAAGAATTGCAATCCCGCAATACAAAACAATTTTTCTTCTGTGACGATAATTTTACCGCCAATCCGAAGAGGACACGTGATCTCTTGGGTCTAATGTTAAAGGAGAAAATCGTCAAATGGACCTGTCAGGTGCGGACAGACGCGGCGAAGGACGAGAAGCTTGTGCATCTTATGGCTAAAGCCGGTTGTGGTGTTGTTTGTATTGGTTTTGAGTCGGTTAATAGCAAGACGCTTACTGCTTATCAGAAGAAACAAACTGTCGGTGATATCGTTGATTCCATACGTTCTTTTCACAGAAGGAAAATCAAAATTCATGGTATGTTTGTTTTGGGCGGGGACGACGACAGTAAGAACACTATTTGGGATACGGTCAAGTTTGCCTTAAAAGAGAAGATAGATACTATCCAGATGATGATTCTTACGCCTCTTCCGGGAACAAAGGTTTATGATGATCTCCAAAAGCAAAAAAGGATTTTTACGAGAGACTGGAATCTCTATGATGGCCAGCATATTGTTTTTGCCCCCAAATTATTATCAGCCAGAGAACTGCAGTTAAACGTGACAAAGGCCTACGAGAAATTTTACTCTTTGTATCGGTCATTTTTCCTGCTTTTTCGCTTTCGTTTCAGAAACGCTATGTTCCGTTTCATGGGGCATTTCATAATCAAGAAATGGTTAGAGCGTAATCATAAAATGTCGTGGTTGCCAAAGGTTTATCAATTAGTTCCAGGGCAAGAGAGGATTACATGAAAAAGGTAAAGACTTCATGCAAGGGAAGAAAATGTAAATATCCTCTCTGTAAAGCAACCCTTAGTATTTATAATCATGGATTGTATTGCCATATACACTCTGGTATTTTGATAGAAAAGGGCAGGCTAAAACCAGCATAGTTATGGGGTTAGACAATCAATCCCTTCGCAAAATTTTGTTGCGGGGGGATTTTTCTTGGTATAGAATACAAACAATATGTATATATTTTACCCAATTCAGAAGCTTGCCGATTGGCTAACCTATGAAGTTTTGCGCCTCGCAAATGATACTATTCTCGCCGAAGCGATCAATTTCTTCATTTTTGATACTATAAAGATTTTTATATTGCTTTGCGTTATAATCTTTTGTGTGTCGATCATCAGAACATTCTTGCCGCCGGAGAAGATAAAGAATATTCTTTCCCGAAAAGGTAGGTTCTTAGGTAATGTATTGGCTGGTTTATTTGGTATTATTACGCCATTCTGTACTTGTAGCGCGATTCCTTTGTTTTTAGGTTTTTTGGAGGCGGGAGTGCCACTAGGTGCAACATTTTCTTTTCTTATATCTTCACCGATGATTAATGAAGTGGCTTTGATTTTGCTTTTTGGAATGTTCGGAGCGAAGATAGCCGTATTATATATTTCAAGCGGACTTGTTATAGCGGTTGTTTCCGGAGTTATTATAGGAAAATTAAAAGTTGAAGATTTGGTCGAACATATATCTTACAATAAATTAGCCGCTGGGCAATCTTTCTTGACTATAAACTGGAGATGGCAGGATAGAATTGATTATGCCAAAGGTTATACCGCCACCATTATTAAAAATATCTGGCCATACTTGTTTATTGCTATCGGGATTGGCGCATGGATTCACGGTTATGTGCCCAGCGACTTTTTAGCAAAGTACGCCAGTGCCGATAAATGGTATGCAGTCCCGGTAGCCACGCTTATTGGTATTCCACTTTATTCTAATGTAGCGGGCGTTATCCCCCTAGTGAGCGTTTTGACAGAAAAAGGCGTAAGCATGGGAACGACCTTGTCTTTTATGATGGCCGTAACGGCATTGTCCTTGCCAGAATTTATGATTTTGAAAAAAGTAATGAAAATAAAGCTGCTAGCGATATTTGCAGGAATTGTCGGAATGGGGATAATTTTTACTGGCTATTTGTTTAACTTTATTATAAAATAAAGCTATAAAAAGGAGGTGGCTGTGTCAATTATTAAAGAGTTTAAGGAGTTTGCGGTAAAAGGTAACGCGGTAGACATGGCGGTTGGTATAATCGTCGGCGCGGCATTCGGCAAAATTGTAACTTCTTTAGTTGCCGATGTAATTATGCCTCCGATAGGTTTGTTGCTGGGTGGCGTTGATTTCAAGGATTTAAAGTTAGTCCTTAAGGCGGCGACCTTTGATAAGCCGGCGGTAACTCTAAATTATGGCATGTTCATCAACTCAGTGCTTGATTTTGTAATCGTAGCATTCTCGATATTCCTGGTAGTGAAAGCTATCAACAGTTTGAAAAAGAAACAATAACCTAGAATTTGCTAAGGCATGAGTTATAACCCTCTGCAATAAAATATGTTGCAGAGGGTTTTTCTTTAAAGTATAATAAATTACAATACAATGAACAATTCTATAGGAGGTTAGATGGAAAATCTTGAACCAATTTTAAGGCAGCATTCATTCTTTAAAGGCTTACCAGAAGAATATTTCAATTTTATCTTAGGCTGTACCTCACACGTATTTTTTAAGGCAGGAGAAGTTATCCTAAAAGAAAATACTCCTGCAGATAAATTTTATCTGATAAGAAGCGGGAACGTGGCTTTGTATATAGCTGAGCCACGAGAAATTACCATCCAGACCATCGGAGAAAATGATATTTTAGGATGGTCTTGGCTTGTGCCGCCTTACCGCTACCGGTTTAGCGCTAAAGCATTAGAAAATACGCGTGCGTTGGCATTAGACGGTAAATGTTTAAGAGAGAAATGCGAAAAGAATTCCGATCTAGGATATGAATTGTTAAAAAGACTGGTTAAGATTTTTACCGAAAGATTAGAAGCAGCCAGGCTTCAACTCGCCAATGTCTATAATATTAATGTGGAAGAAAAATAGTTAATTAAGGCATCTCTATGAGCATATTAACTCTTATTAGGGGTTATGTTTTTAAGCTGCTTAATTTCATTCTTGGAAAAAGCAAGATTTTCATTGTAATTTTAGGTTGGTTTCTGGTTATTAGCGGTGTTTTAATGCTGATTTGGCCCGAGCGGGCCCGCCGAAAACTAATTGGTATGGGATTTGGTCAGGTAAAATGGATTTTGCTTATCATAGCCTTTTATCTTGTTTCGCTCCTATCTTCTTTCAGCAGTAATATAGGTCCTAATATATTTCTAATCGGGCTTATCGCCATAATCGTGGCTTATTTTTTATTAAAAAAGAAGACTGCTGTGAAAATTCAGGAACAATTTGCGAAAATCCCTGTTAAAGCTTTAAAGTTATTTGCTATCGTTCAGATTGTGATAGGCGCGTTTATGCTGATTTTCCTTGTGCGTATTTGGTTTTAATACTGAAAGAAAATACAGAAGGGAGGTGAAATAATAATGAAGATCGTAAAGATAATCTTAGCGATAATTTTGCCTCCGGTTGCAGCTTTCATGCAAGTGGGGCTTACTACTAATTTCTGGATTAATTTAGTCCTGACTTTGATTTTCTTTTTCCCAGGAATGATTCATGCACTTTGGTTAGTATTAACAGATAAAAAAGCATAAAAATTATATTTAGGAGCGGATAATTAAGTGACGCTTATTAAATCCGCCAGGGATAAGTGGTCTTCGCGCCTGGGGATTATTATGGCCGTGGCTGGTTCAGCAGTCGGGTTGGGGAATTTTTTACGCTTTCCCGCCAAAGTTGCTGCTAATGGTGGCGGAGCCTTTATGGTTCCGTATTTTATTTCGCTTCTTTTATTAGGAATCCCGCTTATGTGGATCGAATGGACTCTTGGCCGTTACGGCGGAGGATTCGGCCATGGCACCGCTCCCGGCATCTTTCATAGTGTCTGGCAGAAGAACCGGTTTATCAAATATTTTGGCGTTATCGGGATATTCGGACCCTTAGTCATTTTTATTTATTATACCTACATTGAATCCTGGACTCTCGCCTATAGTTTTTTTGCCCTCACCGGAAAGTATAGCCAAGCCATTGATCAGGCCGGAATGAAAAGTTTCTTGAGCGCTTTTCAAGGCTTAGAGCAAAACCAATATTTTACCGGATTAAGCACCGCCTACCTGTTTTTCCTGATTACTTTTATCGCCAATACAATTGTTATTTTTCACGGTATTAAAGGCGGAATAGAGAAATTCTGCAAATGGGCTATGCCTTGTTTGTTTTTATGCGGTTTTATCCTGTTCTTACGAGTTCTTACTTTGGGAACACCCGACGCTGCCAGGCCAGAATGGAATGTCAATAACGGACTGGGTTTTATTTGGAATCCTGATTTCTCCGCTTTAAAATCTGCTCGGGTCTGGCTTGAAGCAGCCGGTCAGATATTCTTTACTTTAAGCGTAGGAATAGGTGTGATTCTTACCTATGCCAGCTATCTTTCCAAAGGCGATGATGTTGTTTTGTCCGGGACTACAGCAGTTACGGTTAATGAATTCGCGGAAGTAATCTTAGGAGGCAGTATAGTACTCACTGCCGCTTTTGTATTCTTCGGGCCAGTTGATATTAGAACGATTAGCCAGGGAGGAATCTTTAATCTGGGTTTTGTAACGATGCCTTTAGTACTGAATAAGCTACCGCTAGCCCAGCTTTTTGGGTTTGCCTGGTTTTTTCTGTTATTCCTAGCGGGCATAACTTCATCCGTTTCTCTTGCTCAGCCAGCTGTAGCATTTTTGGAAGATGAATTTAATCTCAAACGCAATAAAGCGGTTTTTATTTTTGGGCTCGTAGCTTTTGTCCTTTGCCACATCCCTGTGTTTTTTCTTAAAAATGGGGTAGTTGATGAGCTGGATTTCTGGGGAGGGACATTTTTCCTGGTAGTGTTTGCTACTATTGAGGTTATTCTGTTTAGTTGGATATTTGGCATGGAAAATGCCTGGAAGGAAATCCATCATGGCGCGGATATGGAGGTGCCCAAGGTCTATAAATTCATCATAAAATATATCACTCCATTATTTTTGCTTGTAATCCTTTCTTTGTGGCTTATACAGGATTGGATCCCGGTTATCTTCATGAAAAATGTCCCTCCCGATAATAGAGTCTATATTTTGGCGACTCGGATTTTATTGTTAGCTATCTTTGCGACGTTAGCTTTATTGGTGAGGATTGCTTGGAAACGCAAATATAAAAAAGGGTAGAATCAAATGAATCTAAGCGGTTGGATATTTCTTATTTTATCCTGGGGATTTATTATTGGTTTTACTGTTTTTTATTTTGTAAAAGTGCTATCTAAGAAACAGCTGAAATAAATTTTATAAAGCTTCAAACTCTTAGTTTCTCGCATCTTATGTGAAAAATATTGATTTTTTTGAGTCAACCTATATAATAGCCTTTACAAACCTTTTAAAGTTACCCAGCACAAAATAGGGGGGGAATATGCGCAGTTTTGCTGTAATTTTAAGTTTGTTCTTTTTAGCGGCTGTAATGTTTAGCGGCTGCGGTAAGAAAGAAGGGGATGAGCCTACCAAATACGTATCGCAGGCAGGCCTAGAACAATTGACAAAACAAGCCCAGAAAACCGGCGCTACGACAGCTGGAATTACCAGCAATCCCAAATTTTCCTCGGCAAAGGGTATAACTCCCGCCAATACAACCGCAAAAGACATTGATGGTATTATCCGTCCTGTGTTAGCGAAATTTTTTGGCGATGCAAGATTAGTCTCTGCCAAAGGCCCTGAGGCCCCGCAAAGAGACGGTGAAGTCGTGGAAGACAGGATGATTTATTCTGTGAAGCGAATTATCAAAGAAGGCGACGGAGACAGCCTGCATAGCGCTTTTCGCTCTGCCGGTTTTTCTACAAGCCCAAGATTAGGAAGTAAGCCTACGCATTCAAGAGGCAATGTTTACATGTCTTTATTTGAGTCAACCTCGCAAAGGAGCTACTCATTTGTTATTACCGTAGATACGGGTAAGCAGCAGATCGAAGTTCAATCCTACAGGCTTGGTTCTAAGTACGACAGGTTAATGTAAGGAAGGAAAACTATAATGGATAAAATAAGATTTGTTTTGATTTTTGTCCTGGTAAGTATTTTCATAACTGGAACTTTCTGTTTTGCTTTGGATGTTGTGCATGAATACGGTCCGATTGATTGGAGTTTTCAAGGCAAACCTGTTCCCGAAACGCATTGGACACCGTGGCTTTTTCCTGGCCTTCAAGTTGGTTTTCGTTTTAAAATAGGATTTTTATTCTCTGATGGGACAATCTCGGTTAAAACACCTGTAAAGCTTGCCTTTAGATATGATCCTTCCACTGTGCGTTCTGGCCAGGATGTCACCTTTGCCGTAAAAGCAGAGCCTGCTAGTGCAGATTACAATACTTTTCAGTCAGCTTTCGGTCTTTCTTTTCCTAATAAGTTACAAGTTGGTTTTGCTGGAGTAAGCGGAGTTCCTATTGATATTGGCTGGTTTGATCTGCCTTTGGACTTCTGGGAAATAGTGGCAAAGATTCCCAAAGTCGGAGATACTATCGCTAGCGCAGTCAGTAATATTGGTGTAAATACCTCGACTACCAGTGGCCTTCCTTTAGGTAAGACTGAAGCTTATCATAACGAAAGAGATCTTATCAGCTTTGATTTGTCGGAGGCCAAAATAGAAGACTTAGCACCGAAAGTCTTCGGAAAAATTCCCGAAAGCGTCAGGACCAATGCTGTGCGCGCTATCAAAGTTATAAATGCTTGCTCAGATTCAAAAGCAATTGAGATACTGCAGGATTATATTGAAAAAGCATTAAGCGTGATATACGATGCGCCTTCGCTGACTCTAAAGGGGGACCCGTATTTTAAATTGGAGGGAGTCAGCCTGCGCGTTAACGTCAGAGTGTTTATCCCCGGAGGCAAAGGAAGCGGACTTTACACTTTATATTTTACTCAGCCGGGCCAGCAACAGACAATAACTTTTCGCGATATTACACCTTTTATTTCTCCCGGAGATAAGTTAAACATTAAAGTCGAAGATATAGCATATGAGTTTAGATTAATACAAGGCTTGACTGCCAAAGTGCAGGTATCGGTTATACCGATAGATTTGGATAATGTCGAGAAGACAGTCACTTATACCACGGCTGTTAAAAATGTAGCGGGCGATCCATTTGTTATTGAAATACCAATATTACCGTCTGACCGGATAGTACAGAGCCTGCGTGCTAATCGAGGATGCACATCTGTATCGGTAAATTGGGCGAGCCCGTCGGTTCCGCTTAAAGGCACGGTCAAAGCCTTTGACGGAAATACTCTGGTCGCTACAGTAATTGAGAATTCCTTTAAAACGGCACATAATGTGATAGTGCCGAATCTCCAATCGGGTAAAACTTATCGTTTTGCGGTTGATTGTGTAAATCAGGCAGGAGAAATTTTCCCCGGAGGAGAGGTGACTGCGACTACCGCCGCCGGCTTGTGTCCGGAGCGAAAAGAGTCCGCTGTTTGTAATACACTTACCTTAAGCAATCCCAATGCGGTAGCGGGCCCGGGTTATGTTGATTTCTACTGGAATACCAATCAGTCGGCCTCTACAGAAGTAATGTTTTCTCCCTCGCCGGATTTATCGCTTAATTATATTATGGCAGTGAAAAAAGTAGGCGATGTCGTGACTCAAGGTTGGGTAACTCGCGAAGGCCCGCGTCAATTTGAGACCAACCATTCTATAAGGCTGGCGGGTTTAGAGGGCAATACCAAATATTATTACAATTTACGTTCCTGGACTTTTACTAATAATGATGAAACCAATAACCCTCAGGACGCTGTTGGATATACTGGCAGCATCACTACCTTGCCAACTCCACCACCACCGTCGGTAAAATTGCGTGTGCGTTCACCTTCTGAGGGAAATATTTCCGTTCCTGACATGCAGGTCATTTTGACGAAAAATACCGACCCGGATTTTGGTCTATCGGTAAGCACCGGTACAACAGGCGTTAGCAATGATATCATTCTTGATCCGGGCACAACTTACACCTTTAGTACGCAATTGAATTCCTGTTATGAAGTTACTTCCAAAGAACTGGTAGTTTCGGCTACTGCTCAAGGTTCTTTAGGGGAGGTAGTGATTGATGTAAACAAGTTTAATCCGCGCGGCGGTGTTATTGTGTCTGCTCCGAGTCAGGGTATTTCCGGAGCGGTCGTATCTGGAAAGAATTCAGCCGGAGCCAATGTAAGCACTACAACAACGGCGAGCGGTTATTGGGCGTTTAATTCGGGATTTAATCCTGGTTCTTACACTTTTACCGTCACTAAGGATGGATATAGGACAACGACAGCTGCTGCAACCGTTAATTTCTGCGGACGGTTTATCGCAACCCCGGTTATAGTAACAATGCTTCCGCGTAAGTACACTTTAAATATTACAGTCAAAGACCCGACTAATAAAGCGCTTAAGAACGCTACTCTTTTGGTAAAAGAGGGTAATAACACTATCGCCCAGCTTACTACCGATCTGAAAGGGCAGGCGGCTACCTCGGGAACCTTTAGTGACGATAATGAACATATCTTTACTATTGATGTTACGCCTCCGGCAACAACAACGTCTAACATTCTGCCAATCCAGGATTCCATTACGCTTACAAGCGCTTCCACTGGAAATATTACCATTGTTTGTCCGGCGGATAGAAAAGCTCCGGTTGCATCCCAGATAAACATTGCGCAAGCCGGAAAAACCAAAATCCAAGTCAGCTTCAAACTTGACGATGAAAAGGGAAAAAGTAGCTTAGAATATCAGGATCCCGAAGGAAAAATCAAGACTTCAACCTGGAAAACCGGAATGTCTTCTCCGGGAAGTGGGGTTTCTGACCATATAATAACTCTTTCTTCGGGCCTTAAGGCAGGCAATTATCGGATAAAGGTGAAGGCGAAGGATAAGTGGAATAATATCGGCGAGAGCGAAATTAAAGAATTCCAACTCTTCGGCGACTATCTTTGGGATTTTAAGATCGCCTCTCAGACACCGTCGTCAGTGACATTTAACTGGAACAAATATCCTTACCCTGATAAATTCGGAAAATATAAAATTACAGTCGGCACTAAAGCGCCGGTCCTTATTTCGGATATCAATACGACTACTTATACGTTAACCAATTATTCTTCCTCTTCGACAAAACAAGTCAAGCTTACGGCATTGCCTTCTCAGGGCACAGGTGACCTTGCGCTTCCGGCAACTATTTCGCTGCCGCCAATGACACTTACTGCTTCGACACAACAAGCTGTACAGACAGCAAATACAACATCGCAGTCACAACAAAGCTCTCAGGCAACTACAGCTAATCAGACGCAACAAACTCAGTCCACTCAGACAACACAACAAGCTAACACAGTCCAGGCAACTAGTTCAGCTCAGCAAACTAGCCAAGTGACAACAGTTTCTTCAAGTCAATCGGCTCAGCAGGTTCAATCCGCAGGAGGAACGAGTGCAAAAAAACCGGCATTGAAAATTGATATTAAGAAAATGACCATTGAGGGAGAAGAAAAAGGCGTGGTGCCTTCGGGGATTCCTCTGATGGTTTTAGTAGAAGTATATGCTTCGGAAGGTCTTGAAGATTCATTTTCTGTCGATTTGGTTTTGAAGAGGGGCCAGGAGGGTCAGGAATTTACTGAAGGGATAGAAAATCTAAAGAAAGGGTTGAATTCGTTTAAATGGGATTTAACAGATAAACCCGAAGACGGTAGTTACGCGTTGTCGGTTGAGATAGAAAATAGCGAATTAGGCCTAAAGGATAAGTCAACTAAGCTCTTTAGGGTAGGAGAAAAACAGATACTGAAGAAAAACTAAAAAGGAGGGGATTCATGGCTAAGGATTTAGGCAAGACATCAACTGGCATTGAGCCAAATGTCGCGGCGCTTTTGAGTTATGTGGTTGGTTGGGTTACGGGATTGATTTTCTTTTTAATCGAAAAGGACAATAAGTTTGTGCGCTTCCATGCGCTTCAATCCATCATTGTCTTTGGCGGTTTGACAGCCGCAATGATTATCCTTTCAATTTTACTATCAATTTTTTTCATGGTTCACTTGTATTTCTTTTTCCCACTATTCCGCTTAATTAATTTGTTATTATGGTTGTTGGGATTGATTTTGTGGATAGTTTTGATGATCAAAGCTTATCAAGGTGAATATTTTAAAGTCCCTATCGCCGGAGACATCGCGGATAAAAAGAAATAATATTTAAAATACACTAAATGAAGGCCGGGAAGGGAAACTGCTCCCGGCTTTCATTTATAGGGGAATCGATATGAAAAAACTCGTACTATTTATTTTTCTATCAATTATTATTTTTAATTGTCGATATCTGGTTTTTGGAGAAGAACAGCAGGCTCAAAATTTACAAGAATTAAATCAGGCAGTTCAGGTCGATGAACAAAATCTTTCAATATTGGATAAAGCTTCAGACTGGTGGGTCACGCTCGGTAAGACAGAAGAGGAAAAAGCCCAGATATTAGAAGAGCGTAGGCTAAAAAGGCTCGAGCAGCCTTCGCAGTCTACTGTTGAGCAGATGAAAAATCAGGCAAATGAAAAGGTATCCGCCGCTAAGGAAGATATAAAAAATAAAGCCGAGCAAATGAAGGGGCAGGTTCACCAGAATTTTACTTCAGCGAGGGAAAAAACAGTCCAAAAAATCGATGAAACCAAGCAACAGATTAAGCAAAAGTTTGACGATACGAAGGCAAACGCCTGCACCGGCATCGAAACAAAAAAACAGCAGATAAAACAGGAAAGCGAGAAGACTTTTAAGGGTTTTTTAGACGGTTTGTTTAAATAGTTATTTTCTAATAAGGGGGTAGTCTGTGAGGAAAAGTAGAATTCTATTGATATTAATAGTTTTAGCGTTGGGGTTTGTGGCAATTTCTTTTTCCGAGGATCAACAACAGAAAACAGATCAGCCAGTCGTCTCGGCGGATTCCGGAATGATGCCGAAATGTATGATGATGCAACAAGGGCAAAGGGAAGGTATGCAACCGATGCCTTGCATGATGAAATCAATGATGGAAAAATCGGTTGTGGCAACCGAAGATGGAGGCGTGATTGTCTTAATTGGCAATAAGCTTTTAAAATATGATAAAGATCTTAATTTGCAAAAGGAAGTTGAAATTAAAATTGACATGGCAGCAATGAAAGAAAAGATGATGCCTATGCAGGGGAAAGATATGCAGCCAGGTGGTATGATGCAAGGTGAGACCAAAGAGGAAAAACCGGTCGAGGCACAGAGGAGGTAAGCCTTAATATGGAAAAATTCCACATTATTATTAATGCTGTAATTTTTGCATTAAATATTGTAGGTGCGCTTATTACTCTCTGGGGGATTATCCTTTCTCTCGCGGATTTCTTAAAGAAAGAGATAATGCATAGAAAAGATGCAGTCGTGCTGAACGAATCTATCCGTATAAAACTAGGGAGTTATCTTGTGTTGGCGCTAGAATTCTTCATTGCCAGCGATATCGTCAAGACCATCATTACTCCTACATGGCAGAGTTTAGGGATATTGGGTGTCATTGTTATCATCAGGACGATTTTAACTCATTTTCTGACTAAGGATTTAAAGAAGATTTAGCGGCAGAGTTTTTTCTAAAGGAGAAGGAATGGACTGGAAAGTTTTTCTGGCAACATTCAGCGCAATATTTTTTGCAGAGTTAGCAGATAAGACGCAGTTAGTGGGCATTGGAATGACGGCAAAATCAGGAAGGCCGTTTACAGTATGGCTCGGTTCGGTCGCTGCATATATTGTTGTTACGGCACTTACTGTTTTAATCGGGGCTACATTAGGTAAATTTATCAAACCGGAATTTATAAGGTATACAGGTGCGTTACTGTTCGTTATAATCGGTGTTCTGATATTTATTGGCAAAATATAGTTTGTAAGTTAATAAATGTGTTGCAGATAGTTTTTGTTTGGAGTAAAATTAGCTCACTTGTTTTGTATAAATATTAGCATAGAGAGTTCGCCGATAATCAATGTTTATAAAAGGAGGCTTTGATGCAATTGAAAGACTTACAGGGGAAGCTAGTGCTTTTTAAATTCTCTGATGATATAAGGCCTAGCCTGCCGCTTTTTCAGATTTACACCGACGAGTTATGGGCAGTTGTTACCGGCATAGATGATGTGGGAATTTGGATAGAGAACCCTAAATATGACTTAGGAATATGGTGGGATAAAAATGGCGAATTAATTCCTCAGCAGAAGCAGAAACAGGAGAAATTTAAAACCAATATTCTTATTCCCTGGCGCTATATTAAAGCTTTAATGAGCGTAGAGGATGATCGTTTTCAGAGGGTTAAAAGCGATAATCTTCCCGGTTTTCAGACCTATAGATAGTTGGATATTAAAAAGGAGGTAGGTATGTTAAAAAGAATGTCGGTATTGTTGCTTTTATTGGCTTTGGCTCCTTGTCTTTGCGGCTGTTTTGTATTGTTGGCAGGCGCTGCGGGCGGAGCAGGTACGGCAGCCTGGCTGTCCAATAAATTAACTCAAGAAGTCAATGCCCCATTCGATAAATCAATAGATGCGACTAAATCCGCTTTGAAATCTTTAAAGCTCGTTGTTGAAAAAGAAACAAGGAAGGATAATGTCGCGCAGATAATGAGTAACTACAGCGATGGCAAGACCATTTGGGTTGATATCCATAATTTAACTCCTAAAACATCTAAAATCGAGGTTCGTGTAGGAGTGGCAGGCGATGAAGAGGCAGCGCGCAAGATTATGGATAAAATCTTAAGGTACTTATAATTATAGCATTATAAAACTTTATAACATTATGGCAAAAGACCCGATTTGCGGAATGGCGGTAGATGAAAAATCTGGCTTAAAATTAAATTTTAAGGGCCAGGATTATTTCTTCTGCAGCCAGCGTTGTCTGGAAAAATTCGCGAAGGATAATGCTATATCCAGCGAACTTGTGAACACGTGTATAGTTTATCCTAAAATCCCTTTTTATAGAAATAAGACATTTCTTGTTGCCTTGGCTTTGTTAGTTTTGAGTTTATTGTCTTTTGTTTTGCCTTTTTTATTACCTTTTAGGGAAACGTTGCTTAGTTATTTCCAAAAGATTTGGTGGGCTATTCTTTTAGGGCTTTTCTTGGGCGGGATAATCGATCATTACGTACCGCGCGAATATTTCTCACACATCTTAGCCAAACCAAAGAAACGGACAATAGTCTATTCGGTGATTTTAGGATTCTTTATGAGTGTTTGCTCCCATGGAATTTTGGCATTATCAATCCAGCTTCATAAGAAAGGCGCATCTAATCCGGCAGTAGTTTCATTTTTACTTGCCAGTCCTTGGGCCAATATGACTATAACGATCATGCTTATTAGTTTCTTTGGTCTTAAGGCATTGTTTATTATTCTGGGAGCTATTGTTATCGCTATTAATACAGGGTTTATTTTCCAGCTTTTAGAAAGTAAGAATCTGATTGAGAAAAATATAAATACCACTGTCGTAGAAGATAATTTTTCTATTAGCGCAGACATGGCAAAGAGGATAAAACAATATAGGTTTTCTCTGGATACTTTAAAATCAGATTTTAAAGGTATATTTAACGGGGTGGTTTCTTTATCAAACATGGTTTTGTGGTGGGTTTTGATTGGCGTGGGGCTGGCGAGCCTCGCCGGTGCCTATATCCCAACACATGTTTTTACCACTTATTTGGGCGCAAGTTTTGTCGGTCTTTTGTTGACACTATTATTGGCTACGGTAATAGAGGTTTGTTCCGAAGGCTCATCGCCTATGGCTTTTGAAATCTATCGTCAGACCGGAGCCTTTGGGAATAGTTTTGTTTTCTTGATGGCAGGGGTTGTCACGGATTATACCGAGATTGGTCTTCTTTGGCATAATGTAGGCAAGAAAACCGCGATGTGGCTTCCTATAGTGACTGTTCCGCAGGTAGTTCTATTGGGTTGGATCGCCAATAAAATTTTTTAGATAGACCAAGACAAAGTTATTTGTTATCATAATAGACCTATGGAAAAAAAATTAGTTTCTTGGATTAAGAATCAGGTAAAAAAAGCTAAGGCAAAAGGTATCGTCTTAGGCATCAGCGGAGGAGTAGATTCCAGCGTGGTCGCGGTACTATCCCAGAAGGCTATCGGTAAGAATCTTCTGTGCCTTATTTTACCTTGTCATAGCTTGAAGGAAGATTTGGATGATGCCAAGTTATTGGCAAGAAAGTTCAAGTTAAATACCAAAACAATAAATCTGGCTGGGGTATATGATAATTTCCTTAAGATATTACCTGAATCTGACACTAAAACAAAAGGAAATATAAAAGCAAGACTACGTATGATAACGCTTTACTATTTTGCCAACAAATTGAATTATCTGGTTGCCGGAACCGGCAACAAATCCGAACTTTATGCCGGATATTTCACTAAATATGGCGATGCCGGAGTGGATATCCTGCCTATTGCCGACCTTTATAAAAGTCAAGTCCGCAGTTTGGCGCGTTCGCTGGGAATCCCGCAAAGAATCATAGATAAGCCGCCTTCTGCTGGGCTTTGGCAAGGGCAAACCGACGAGGGCGAGATGGGAATAACTTATAACGATCTGGATTCCGCTTTGGGGAGTATATTAGGGAGAAAGAAAGCTAGAAAATCCCGCCATATCGGTAAAGTAAAGAGTATCATCGCCAAGACCGAGCATAAAAGAAAGCCAGCAGCTATCTGTTATATTTAAGACAAAAGTTATTTAAAATTTTGTTGACAGGGAAGCTTGTTTTGGTATATTTACAATATAAAAGACAATCAAATTCTAGGACAAAGGCGTCCGTTCTCTCATGAGGAGGGTGGGCGCATTTTTTATTTGTAGGGCAGATAGGAGGAAAACATGGTAAAGAAAACAGATTATATTTCTAGAGTAATCGAATCAGTAACAACAAAGAATCCCGGACAGCCTGAATTCTTACAAGCTGTCAAAGAAGTGCTTGAATCGCTAAGAGAGGCGATTGATAAACACCCGGAATTCGAGGAAGCTGCGATATTGGAAAGAATTACCGAGCCAGAGCGTGTAATTATGTTCCGTGTGCCTTGGTTGGATGATAAAGGCAAAGTGCAGGTTAATCGTGGTTATCGTATCCAGATGAACAGCGCTATTGGTCCGTATAAGGGAGGATTGCGTTTGCATCCTTCGGTCAATTTAAGTATTCTAAAATTCCTCGCTTTTGAGCAGGTTTTTAAGAATAGCTTGACAACTCTCCCCATGGGAGGCGCAAAAGGCGGTTCTGATTTTGATCCTAAGGGGAAATCCGACAATGAAGTAATGAAGTTCTGCCAGAGCTTTATGACTGAGTTGGTCAAATATATCGGTCCTGATACCGATGTGCCGGCAGGCGATATAGGAGTCGGCGGCAGAGAAATAGGTTTTTTGTTCGGTCAATATAAGAGATTAATAAATGAATTTAGCGGCGTACTTACGGGCAAAGCCTTAAATTGGGGCGGAAGTTTAATCAGGCCGGAGGCGACTGGATACGGCTGTGTCTATTTTGCCCAAGAGATGCTGAAGACAAAAGGTGGGTCGCTTAAGGGCAAGATCTGTGCAGTTTCTGGCTCGGGTAACGTGGCTCAATATACAGTGGAAAAACTGAATCAGCTAGGAGCGAAGGCGGTAACTCTATCGGATTCTAACGGTACGGTTTATGATCCGCATGGCATCGATGATAAAAAGTTGGAATTTGTTTTGGAACTCAAGAATGTCAAACGCGGGAGGATTAAGGAATACGCAGACAAATTCAAATGTCAGTATCAGGAAGGAAAGAATCCTTGGGGAGTCACTTGCGATATCGCTTTCCCGTCAGCTACTCAAAACGAAATCAGTAAGGCCGATGCCGAGAAGCTAGTGAAGAACGGCTGTATGTGTGTTGCGGAAGGCGCTAACATGCCTAGCACTCCTGAGGCTATCGAGGTTTTTCAAAAGGCAAAAATTCTCTATGGACCCGGCAAGGCTGCTAATGCCGGTGGAGTTGCCACATCAGGCCTTGAAATGAGTCAGAATAGCCAGAGGCTTTCCTGGTCAAGAGAAGAAGTGGACGATAAATTGCATAATATTATGGTTAGTATTCACGATTCCTGCGCAAAGTACGGCAAGGAAGGGAAGTTCATTAACTATGTCAAAGGAGCAAACACCGCTGGTTTTATGAAGGTTGCTCAGGCGATGTTGGATCAAGGGTTGGTTTAGTAATACACAAGCTTGACAAAGCGATTTTTAGTGTTATAATTAAATTGACAATGAAGTTTAATTGAGGCAAAGAAGCCCCAAAGTAATTTGGGGCTTCTCTATTTTTAGGACAATGTAGCCCTTTTTGAATCGAAGAACGATTTCAAAAGGGCTTTTTATTTTATAGGGGTGCGAAGAAATGGATTTTAAGGTTTTATTGGAGAAAATCACGCCGGCATTGAGGAATATCGCGCGCAAGCATCTTTTAAAGGGTTTCTACGACGAAAATGACCTTTATCAAGAGATGTGTCTGTATCTGTGGCAGGAATATAGCGAAGGCCTACCCATAGGTATCAATGAGGCCTATGCGATTAAAGGATGCGAGTTCCATATCCTAAATTATTTAAGGAAAGGGAGAAAGAAATTTAGATTTGTCAGCATTGATGATCCAATATCTGAAGAGGGAGTAACATTAAAAGATATTATCCCGGCTCCACAAGATATGTTCTTATCTGATTTAGATAACCAGCTCACCATAGACGATATTAGAAATAAAGGTTTAACAAAAAAGGAAAGTGAGGTATTTTCTTTTCTTATAAAGGGGTATACCGTAAGAGAAATTGCCGCAGAAATCGGCATATCCCATGTAATGGTAGTAAAGTATAAGAAGAAAATTATGAATAAATTCAAGCTTAAGGGTTACCAAAAATAATCCAGTTTTACTTATATAAGTGTAAGGACTTTACACTAAGTAGTGTTAAAGACAAAGGCGCCCAAAAGGCGCCTTGTGTTTTCAAAGGAGGCAAAAGAAATGATAAACACAGGTGATACTGCATGGGTTCTGATTTCGTCAGCCTTGGTAATGTTGATGACTCCAGGCTTGGCATTTTTCTACGGAGGCATGGTTAGGCGCAAGAATATCTTAGGCGTTTTGATGCAGTGCTTTGTTATTCTTTGCGCTTTGAGCGTGCAGTGGGTTTTGATTGGTTATAGCCTTGCCTTTCATCCGGGGACAGGATTCTGGGGAGGATTTGGCTGGTTCGGTTTAAACGGCGTCGGCCTTGAGCCTTACGCAGATTATGCCGCGACAATCCCCCATCAGGCGTTTATGATTTTCCAGGCAATGTTTGCGATCATCACTCCTGCTTTGATTATCGGTGCTTTCGCCGAAAGAATGAAATTTTCTGCGTTTTTACTTTTTACGCTTTTATGGGCGACATTTGTTTATGATCCGGTATGTCATTGGGTGTGGGGAATTGGCGGTTGGTTAAGGAATCTAGGAGCGCTTGATTTTGCCGGAGGCACGGTAGTACATATTAATGCTGGTCTTGCCGCTTTAGTTACGGCTATCGTAATTGGTAAAAGAAGGACATTTAATCACGGTGCTCCCGTTCCGCACAGTATGGCTTTTGTAGTCTTGGGGACTGCTTTATTATGGTTTGGTTGGTTTGGTTTTAATGCCGGCAGCGCCCTGGCTGCCAATGGTTTGGCAGTGAATGCATTTGTAGTGACCAATACTGCGGCTGCGTCAGCGGGTTTAAGCTGGGCGATATTGGATTGGTTAAAGCATGGTAAACCTACAATGTTTGGGACTGCTTCCGGAGCCGTGGCAGGTTTAGTTGCCATTACTCCCGCAGCAGGCTATGTCAACGTATTATCAGCTGTGATAATTGGCCTATTGGTGAGTGTGTTCTGTTTCTTTGCCGTGACTGTAATCAAACCGAAATTAGGTTACGATGACGCATTAGACGCTTTTGGGGTGCATTGCGTGGGAGGAATTTGGGGGGCGTTGGCAACAGGCCTATTTGCTTCCAAGATCGTGAATCCAGCCGGCGCTAATGGTTTGTTTTTTGGCAATCCTAAACAGTTGATCATTCAACTGGCAGCGGTTTTAGTCACGCTAGGATATACTTTTATAGGCACCTTAATTATTTATAAACTGGTCGATTTTGTCTTGGGTATCCGCGTCAACGAGCAAGAAGAATTCATGGGGCTGGATCTTACTCAGCATCACGAAACTGCGTATACGGTCCTGGAATAGGAGGATAGATGAAGCTTATTATCGCCATAATTCAACCTTATAAACTGGAAGCGGTAAAGGAAGAATTGTATAAGGAAGAAGTAAATCTTATTACAGTAAGCGAGGTACTTGGCCATGGAAGGCAGAAGGGAGTTACCGAAATTTATCGCGGAGCCAAGGAGACGGGAAATCTCCTGAAAAAGATCCGTCTGGAGATCGCCGTTAATGAAGACTTCGTAGAACCTACGATAAAAGCGATTGTCAAAGGTGCAAAGACCGGTAATACTGGCGACGGGAAGATTTTTGTCTTGGATCTTAAGGAATGCATCCGTATACGTACGGAAGAACGCGGCGGAACAGCAATCGGCTAAAGGAGAATTATATGGATTTCGGAGGAGGAGACTTAAATAGTTTTTTGGACCCCATTGCCAAGGTTTGGGGCAGCCAGCCGCCTCATTATTCTGAAAATATCCGTAAAAGGAATACCGGAAGAAAAATAAAAAAAGAGGTTACCAAAAAGGGCAGTTCTTTACTTAATAATAGTAGATAAGCAAGTATGTCCTGAAAATCACACAGTTTGTGCAGAAATAGCTCGGAACGAAGGCGTTCTATAAGAAAAAGGCAATCTTGTAGAACGTTTTTTTATAGATAACGACAATATAAAGGAGGGGTTTTTATGGCAAAGAGAACGAAGCAGGAGATATTAAAGCTGGTTAAGGAAAATGATGTAAAATTTATCAGGCTTTGGTTTACCGATGTCTTGGGCCATGTGAAGAGTTTTGCTATAACCGACAGCGAATTGGAAGGCGCATTGGAAAACGGCATGGGATTTGACGGTTCTTCCATCACCGGTTATCAGGATATTGAAGAGTCGGATATGATCGCGATGCCCGATCCGGATACCTTCCAAATACTTCCCTGGCGCCCTCAAGAAAAAGCAGTCGCCAGGATGATATGTGATGTCTTAAATCCTGACAAAACTCCTTATGAGGGAGACCCGCGCTATGTATTAAAACGCGCGCTTGAACGGGCAAAAAAGATGGGATTTGACCATTATTATCTTGGACCGGAGCTTGAGTTTTTCTATTTAAAGAGTGACGACAGTACCGAGATATTAGATAGGGGAGGTTATTTTGATTTGACGACACTGGATGTTGCTAGCGACCTCAGGAGAGAAACAGTGTTGGCCTTGGAGAAAATGGGAATTAATGTTGAATATTCCCACCATGAAGTTGCGCCTTCCCAGCATGAAGTGGACATGCGTTACAAAGATGCACTAGAGATGGCAGACAATGTTATCACTTATCGTGTGGTAGTAAAAGAGATAGCCAGTAAATTCGGGGTTTATGCCACGTTTATGCCTAAGCCGATTTTTGGTGTCAATGGTTCAGGTATGCATACCCACCAATCGCTTTTTAAGGGCGACAAGAATGCTTTTTTTGATGCAAAGTCCGAAGATCATCTATCAGATACCGCTTACAAGTTTATAGCGGGATTGTTAAAACATTCCAAGGAAATTTGTTCTATATTTGCCCAGACCACCAACTCCTACAAAAGATTGGTCCCGGGCTACGAAGCACCGGTATACATTGCATGGAGCCGTAGGAACAGAAGTGCTTTGGTCAGGGTTCCCTTCTATTATCCTGGTAAGGAAAAGGCAACTAGATGCGAATTCAGGGCATGCGATCCAGCGTGCAATCCTTATTTAACATTCGCCGCTATGCTTCATGCAGGGCTTGATGGAATAGAGAAAGGCTATAAGATTCCCAGACCAATGGATACAAATTTATATCATCTGACTGATGCAGAACGTAAACAAAAAGGAATTGAGACCCTTCCTGACAGCCTGGGTCATGCCATAGCTATTACAGAAGAGAGCGAGCTCGTGAAGAAGGTCCTCGGAGAACATATTTTCCCCAGATTTATAGAATTAAAGAAAAAAGAATGGGATGATTATCGTATCCAGGTTACAAAATATGAATTGGATCAATACCTACCGGTGGTTTAGGTAAAGAATGTTAAATTCCTGCCTGTCTCTTTAAGCCTATCAAGGGACAGGCAGGCAAAATTTTTTTGTAAACAGATGCTTAAAAAATAGGCAATTTTAGATTATGAAAGATATTTTAGAAAAGATTGATGAAGGTTTTCTTTTGGATGGCAGCGATTATGTTTATGAAAAAGTAATCAGCTATATTGAAAAGATACTTATTGAGAAGGCGCTGGAGCGTTCTTACGGAAATCAGGTAATGGCGGCAAAAATACTCGGATTAAATCGCAATACTTTACATGCAAAGGTAAAGAAACTCAATATAGATGTGCAAAGGTTTAAAAGATGAATAATTCATGGTTTCCCAAAAAACAGGGTTTGTATGATCCTCGGTTTGAACATGATAGCTGTGGGGTGGGATTCGTATGCAATATTAGGGGAGAAAAATCATATTCAGTCGTGGGAAACGGCATTAAGGTTTTGGAGAGATTGAGCCATCGTGGAGCGGTTGGCGCCGATCCCAACACTGGAGACGGTGCCGGGATATTAATCCAGATTCCCCATGAGTTTTTGTTAAAAGCCTGCGAAAAGATAAATATTAAATTACCCAAACCAGGACATTATGGTACGGGCTTAGTTTTTCTGCCCAATGATAAGAATGATCAAAAGATTTGTATTGAAATTCTTGGTAAAGTTGTCAGGGATGAAGGGCAGCAGGTTCTGGGCTGGCGCGATGTCCCGACAGATAGCTCTGCAATAGGTAAGATTGCCAAAGATACCATGCCGGTAATGCGGCAGGTATTTATCGCTAAAAATAGCGATATAAAAGACCAGCTTAATTTTGAAAGAAAGCTTTATGTTATCAGAAAACAAGTTGAGGCTCTGGTGAAAGAATCTAATTTAACGCAAAAGAGATCGTTTTATATTACCAACCTTTCTTCCAGGACATTAAGCTATAAGGGATTGTTGATGCCATCTCAATTAAAGGATTTCTTCTTAGATCTTAAGGATAAGGATATCGCAAGTGCAATTTGCCTGGTCCATTCTCGTTATAGCACCAATACATTTCCGACATGGGATTTGGCCCAGCCATTTAGGTTTCTGGCGCATAATGGCGAAATCAATACATTAAGAGGCAACATAAACTGGACACGTGCCAGAGAAAGATTGATGTCGAGTGAGCTTTTTGGCAATGATATCGAGAAGTTAAAGCCTGTAATTGTCGAAGGTGGCAGCGATTCCGCCACAATTGATAATGTGTTTGAGCTGCTTACCTTATCCGGAAGGTCTTTACCGCATGTGATGATGATGCTAATTCCGGGGGCATGGGAGCAGGATAAATTCGTGGACCAAGAGCTTAAGGATTTCTATCAATTTCACGCCTGTTTTATGGAGCCGTGGGACGGTCCGGCAGCCATCGCGTTTACAGATGGAGAAAAAATAGGCGCTGTATTGGATAGAAATGGACTTCGTCCGGCCAGGTACATTATAACTAAGAGTGGTTTTGTAATCATGGCTTCCGAAGTGGGAGTAATTGATATTGAAGCAAAAGATATTAAAATATCAGGTAGACTTGAGCCAGGTAAGATATTTCTCATCGACACGAAGCTTGGACAGATAGTAGATGATTTAGATGTAAAGAAAGAGATCGCCCAGAAATCTCCTTACGGCCAATGGAATAGCCAGAATACAATCGAGCTCGACAGCATAATTGCTACACAGCAGGCATCTGCCAAACCTAGCGAAATATTGACTTATCTAAAGGCATTTGGTTACACGCGCGAAGACCTTAAAATGATCATCAAACCCATGGCCGAAGAAGGAAAAGAACCTGTGGGTTCGATGGGTAATGATACTCCGCACGCGATTTTCTCTCATAAGCCACAGCTTCTTTATAATTATTTTAAACAATTATTTGCCCAAGTCACCAATCCCGCTATAGACCCTATAAGAGAAAAATTGGTTATGAGCTTGGAGAGTTTTATCGGCCCGGAAAAAAACATATTGGAGGAATCTCCCAGGCATTGCCATAAGCTTAAGGTTAAAAATCCTATCCTTACCAACGAAGAACTAGAAAAGATAAAAGATATCAGTATTAATGGTTTTAGAACCAAGACTATATTTACTTTTTTCAATCCTCTTGGCGGTGAGGATGCATTTGTGCAAGCATTAGATAGAATATGCTATGAAGCAGAATACGCCATAGAGACCGGTCACTCTTTTATAATTTTAAGCGATAGAGGCATCGATGGGGATAATATGGCTCTACCAGCACTTTTGGCGATAAGCGCTATACACCAGCATCTTGTAAAAAAGACGATACGTTCAGAGGTGGGCATTGTTGTTGAAAGCGCGGAACCTCGCGAGGTGCACCATATAGCTTTACTATTCGGATACGGAGCAGATTGCGTCAATCCGTATCTTGCCTACGAATCTTTAAATTATCTGGCTCAAGAAAAAGAGATAGCCTTGGATAGCAAAAAGGCTTTGAGTAATTATCGTAAGGCATTAACTGATGGAATATTGAAAATATTATCAAAGATGGGAATATCTACGCTTAGAAGTTACCGAGGCGCTCAGATATTTGAAGCGTTAGGTTTAAATAATGAGCTAGTATATAAGTATTTTACAGGGACGGTTTCAAGAATTGAAGGTTTAGGACTTGATGAAATATTTAGCGAGACTGTATTCAGGCACAAGCAGGCCTATCCGGAGTCGGCTGTAGAGTTGCCTTATTTGGCAAGCGGTGGTGTCTATCAATGGAAAAAAGATGGCGAATTTCATCTATGGAATCCAAATAGTATAGCTGCGCTTCAAGATGCCACACAATTTAATAACTACGATAGGTATAAAGAATTTGCTCGGCTGATAAATGACCAATCCTGCAATCCTACGACTTTGAGGAGCTTATTTAAATTTAAGAAGACTGAAGCCATACCGATTAGTGAAGTTGAATCGGCAGAAAATATTATGAAGAGATTTGCGACTGGTGCCATGAGCTTTGGCTCAATAAGCAGGGGTGCTCATGAAACTATTGCAATCGCCATGAATAGAATAGGGGCGAAATCTAATACTGGCGAGGGCGGAGAAGATCCCAACAGATTTGTTAGTCTGCCTAACGGCGATTCCAAAAGAAGCGCCATAAAACAGGTGGCATCAGGTCGATTCGGAGTAACCATAAACTATTTAGTGAATGCAGACGAAATTCAAATTAAAATTGCGCAGGGAGCAAAGCCTGGCGAGGGCGGACAGCTTCCCGGACACAAAGTAAGCGAGATAATCGCCAGAACCAGATACACTACTCCGGGAGTAACATTGATTTCTCCTCCGCCGCATCATGATATTTATTCGATTGAAGATTTGGCCCAGTTAATATTCGATTTAAAGAATGCGAATCCCGAGGCGCGAATCAGTGTTAAGTTGGTTTCTGAAGTTGGAGTTGGTACTGTGGCGGCGGGGGTGGCTAAAGGCCATGCCGATATGATTCTTATTTCAGGTGGAGACGGAGGAACAGGCGCATCACCGCGCAGCTCTATAATGCATGCCGGCCTTCCTTGGGAACTAGGGCTTTCAGAGACGCATCAGACGCTACTTTTGAATAATCTACGTTCGAGAGTTAGATTGCAGACCGACGGCCAATTACGGACCGGTAGAGATGTGGCAATCGCGGCATTATTAGGCGCTGAAGAATTCGGATTTTGTACAGCGGTTTTGATTACGGTCGGCTGCGTCATGTTAAGACACTGTCATCTTAATAATTGTTCGGTGGGAGTTGCCACTCAGGACGATGTCTTGCAAAAGCGTTTTAAGGGAAAACCAGAATATATAGTAAATTATTTTAGCTTTGTCGCTGAAGAACTACGCGAAATTATGGCAAAGCTTGGCTTGAGAACCATAGATGAAATGGTGGGAAGAACCGACTTGCTCGAATTGAATCCAGATATCATTCCTGAAAAAGCTAGACATATAGATTATGCGAGAATTCTCTATAAGCCCGAGCTTCCAAAAGAATTTGGCAGGCGCTATTTATCAGAGAGCAAAGCCGAAATAAGTAGCATCCTTGATAAAAGACTAATAAAACTTTGTGAGCCGACTTTCTTAAAGAACCAATCTGTTAAGCTATCGCTTGAAATTAACAATACCAACAGAACTGTCGGTGCTATGTTAAGCGGAGAAGTCTGCAGACGTTGCGGCGACAATGTGCTTTTGGAGGACACCATTTACTGTAAGTTTAAAGGAATCGCCGGGCAAAGCTTTGCAGCGTTTCTTGCTAAAGGCATAACTTTTGAGCTAGAGGGTATGGCTAATGATTATGTAGGAAAAGGTATTTCCGGAGGGAGGGTTATTATTTACCCTGATAAAGAAGCTTCTTATAAATCAGATGAAAATATTATTATCGGCAATACTACATTTTACGGCGCCATCACTGGAGAAGCTTATATCGGAGGCGTTGCCGGTGAGAGGTTTTGTATCAGAAATTCCGGACTTTATGCAGTAGTAGAGGGAGTAGGCGATCATGGATGCGAATATATGACTGGCGGACGCGTAGTAGTTTTAGGCAAAACCGGAAGAAACTTCGGAGCCGGCATGTCCGGTGGTATAGCCTATGTATACGATGAGAATAAAACGCTCAAGGATCGCTGTAATATTGATATGATTGTATTGGAAGCTGTTAAAGAGGAAGATAGGGATATTTTGTATAATTTAATCCACAATCACTTCAAATACACAAAAAGTAAGAAAGCCGAAAAGATTTTGAGGAATATGCAGGATGAGATTAAGAATTTTGTAAGAGTAATTCCTATCGAGTATAAGCGGATTTTGGAGGGTGCAGTCGTAGAGAAGAAGCTGGGATTATCGGAGGCTTTAGATGGCTGACATTAAGGGATTTTTAAAGATTGCAAGGTTAGATTCTGAACACAGAGCGGTCTGCGAGCGCATCCAAGATTTTAACGGTGTCGCAAAATTGCGTCCGGAGAACAAGTCTCAAGAGCAGGCCTCGCGATGCATGGATTGTGGTACTCCTTTTTGCCACTGGGGATGCCCGATTGGTAACTATATTCCCGAATGGAATGATTTTATGTGGCGCGGCAAGTGGAAAACAGCGCTAGATTTATTGGAAGCCACAAATAATCTACCTGAGATAACCGGAAGGGTCTGCCCGGCATTGTGCGAATACGCCTGCGTGTTGTCCATCAACGATGACGCCATAACAATTCGAGAAAACGAACTTGCAATTATCGAATATGGTTTTAAAAACGGGCTGATTAAGCCTATCGCGCCTCAAAAAAGAACCGGCAAAAAAGTAGCCGTTATTGGGTCAGGGCCGGCTGGATTATCTTGCGCAGCTCAGCTTAATAAAACAGGCCATGAAGTTGTTGTTTTTGAACGCGACAATAAACCCGGTGGAATTTTAAGATACGGTATTCCTGATTTTAAGTTAGAAAAGAATATTCTCGATAGGCGTATTGACATATGGGAAAAAGAAGGTGTTATTTTTAAAACGGGGATAGAAGTCGGTAAGGATTATTCTATCAGAAAAATATTAGATGAATTTGATGCTGTTTGTTTAGCTGGAGGAAGTCGCTTGGCCAGGGACCTTAAAATTGAAGGCAGAGAATTAAAAGGAATCAATTTTGCTATGGATTACCTGACTCAGGCAAATAAGAATATTTCAGGCGAAAAGATTTCATCGGGTGAGATTATTGATGCTAAGGGGAAAAAGGTAGTGGTTCTCGGCGGAGGAGACACAGGCGCAGATTGTGTAGGGACTGCCCACAGGCAGAAAGCAGCTTGCGTTGTACAGATAGAAATTTTGCCCAAGCCTCCGGAATGCCGAACGGTAAATTATCCTTGGCCTAATTACCCCTTGCTTTTAAAGACTTCTTCTAGTCACGAAGAGGGTGGCGAGCGTCATTGGTCGATTTTAACTAAGAAATTTATTGGAGAGAAGGGTAAAATTAAGAAGATTCTCTGTGCCAAGGTCGAATTCACGGACACGGATAAAAAAGGCTGTCTTGACATGAGCGAAATAAAGGGCAGCGAATTTGAAATAGAGGCGGATTTGGTGATCTTGGCTGTTGGGTTTATGCATCCAGAACATACGGGTATTCTCTCTGATTTAAAGATAGAGTTTGATCAAAAAGGCAATGTCAAAACAGATGAGAATTTAATGACTTCAGTTAAGGGTATTTTCTCCGCTGGTGATATGAGGCGCGGGCAGTCGCTAGTAGTTTGGGCTATTTCCGAAGGAAGGCGTTGCGCTCACAATATTGATAAATACTTAATGGGTTCAAGCGATTTACCATTGTTATAGAGAGGGATATTTATGATAAGTACAGGAATAAAAGGTTTAGATGAGGTATTGACCGGTTTAAGGGCCGGAGATAATGTAGTCTGGCAGATAGATGATATCAATGACTATATTGATTTAGTCAAGCCGTTTGTCCAACAGGCACTGAAAGAAAAAAAGAAAGTAATATATATAAGGTTTGCCTCGCATAAAGAGGTTCTAAAACCTTCAAAGCAGATTAAGCGTTATGAATTAAATGCCAATGTCGGCTTTGAGTCTTTTGCTACCAGAATAAATAACATTATCGGCCAGGAAGGTGAAGGGGCATATTATGTATTTGATTGTCTCTCAGAGCTTCTTTTGGCGTGGGCTACCGATTTAATGATTGGAAATTTCTTTATGGTTACTTGCCCTTACCTTTATGAGCTTAAGACTTTGACTTACTTTTCTATACTACGCAACAACCATTCTTTTAAAGCCATCGCCCGCATCAGGGAGACTACGCAATTACTTATCGATGTTTATCATTATAAGAATAATTTCTATATTCATCCTTTAAAAGTATGGAACAGATATTCTCCTACAATGTTTTTGCCTCATCAGAGAGAAAATAATAAGTTTATCCCTATCGCAGATAGCGTCAGTTCGGTAAACCTGCTTTCATACATTCGCGACAAGGGCGCAGAAAGCGTAAAAAGAAACCTTGATTACTGGGATCGGCTGTTTATTGAAGCCGAAGAGTTATTAAAGAACAATGCTCCAAAAGCACAGATATATTCCATTATAAAGAAGTTATGCGTTCTTATGGTAACCAAAAGCAAAAAGATGCTGTCTTTAGCTATGCGTAATTTCTCGCTTGAAGAATTAATTGAGATTAAATCAAGGCTGATTGGTACAGGTTTTATCGGTGGAAAAAGTGTAGGAATGCTTCTTGCCAGAAAGATTCTTTCTAAGGATAAATCTTTTGATTCTCTTAATCTTTTAGAACCTCACGACTCATTTTATGTGGGATCCGACATATTTTATTCATATATTGTTCAGAACCATTGGTGGAAATTGCGCGTGCAACAGAAAACGGATGATGGGTATTTCAAAGTCGCAAAAATCCTAAAGGAAAAGATGCTCTATGGGACATTCCCTGAAGAGATAATGGAGCAATTCCAGCAGATAATCGAATACTTCGGAGCCTCGCCTATTATTATCCGTTCCAGCTCGCTTTTAGAAGATGACTTTGGCAATGCATTTGCCGGAAAATACGAAAGCGTATTCTTGGCAAATCAGGGTACGCCGGAACAGAGGTATATCCAGTTTGCCGAAGCAGTAAAAAGAATTTACTCAAGCACCATGAGCGAGGATGCCTTAGTCTACAGAAAGCAGAGAAACTTGGATAAATCCGATGAACAAATGGCGCTTCTTGTCCAGAGAGTCTCAGGGGCGTATCATGAAAATTATTTCTTTCCCGATCTTGCCGGAGTAGGCATTTCTTACAATACCTATGTATGGAATGAGAATATTGATCCCGAGGCAGGAATATTGAGGTTGGTATTTGGCTTAGGCACGCGGGCTGTCAACCGAGTCGAAGGAGATTATCCCAGGATGGTCGCTCTCGACGATCCGCTACGCAGGCCTTACGCGGAGATGGAGGATATAATAAAATTTTCCCAGCGTGAGGTAGATTTAATCAATACCAAAGATAATATCCTTGAGACAGTACCATTCTATAAATTGGTTCAAGAAAAAGTTTATGACAATCTTAACCTTGTTGCCATAAGGGATCAAGAGGCCTCAAGAAAAATGCAAGACAGAGGCATGGAAGACCAGGAATATTGGATCCTTACCCTGGACAGTATTTTTAAGGACGGTACATTTAGTCAAACATTCAAGCAAATATTAAAAACTCTCCAGGGTGTTTATCAATACCCGGTGGAAATAGAGTTCACGGTTAATTTCTCCGATGAAGCATTTAAGATAAATATATTGCAATGCAGGCCGCTTCAGACACGGGGGTTGGGGGAAAAAGTGGAAATTCCCAAACAGATTAAAAAAGAGGATATACTTTTTTCTTCTCAAAGCGGGTATTTTTTGGGCGGGAATATTTCTCAGCAGATTAAACATGTCGTATATGTTGATCCGCATCAATACAGCGAGTTATCACAGTCGGATAAATACGAAGTAGCAAGGATCGTAGGGAATTTAAACAGGAACATAATCCAAAATAAAGAAGAATCCCCTGCATTGTTGGTGGGGCCGGGAAGGTGGGGGACTACTACGCCTTCCTTGGGCGTACCGGTGAAATTTGCAGAGATAAACAATATGACAGTCATGGTGGAGGTGGCTTTTTCAACCGGAAATCTCATGCCCGAGCTATCTTTCGGAACACATTTTTTTCAGGATCTTGTCGAGACAAATATATTCTACGTGGCGATATTTCCCGGGAAAGATGAAAGTATTCTTAATAAGCAATGGCTTCAATCTTCGGAAAACAGATTTGTTGAGCTCATGCCAGAGTATGCTAAGTTTAAAGACGTGATTGGTGTTTATGACGCCGAAGATAGGGGCTTAAGAATAATGTCCGATGTTTTGTCGAAAAAAGTAGTTTGTTTTTCTAAATAGAAATGCTATGAGAGCAAAGATCGCTTTAGAAGACGGAATAATTTTTGAAGGATATTCCTTTGGAGCTGCTGGCGAGAGATACGGGGAAGTCGTTTTTAATACCAGCCTTACCGGTTATCAGGAGATACTGACTGATCCTTCCTATAAGGGTCAGATTGTTACCATGACTTATCCCTTGATAGGGAATTACGGAGTGAACCTTGAGGATGTTGAGTCAAGGAAACCGTTTGTGGAAGGTTTTGTAGTTAAGGAAGCAAGCCGGATTGCCAGTAACTGGCGCTCGCAAAAGACGCTTTCCGATTATCTGAAAGAAAGCCAAATTATCGGGATAGAAGGAGTAGATACTAGAGCTCTCACTAAACACATAAGACTAAAAGGCGCGATGAATGCAGTTATTTCCACTGAAGATCTAGACGATAAAAGTTTAATTAAAAAAGCTAAGTCTTCTCCGGGATTATTGGGCAGAGATTTAGTCAAAGAAGTTATCAATAACAGGGTTTTAGTTTGGAGCAAGCAAGGAAAATATAAGGTGGTGGTTTTGGATTGCGGAATTAAATATAACAGTTTGCGTCGCTTACAGGAAAGAGATTGCCAGGTAGTAATTATGCCTGCAGGTACGACTGCCGAAGAAATCTTAAGACAGGAACCCGATGGCCTGCTTGTTTCCAACGGGCCGGGTGATCCCGAAGGCGTTCCTTATGTAGTCAAGGAAATCAAAAAACTCATAGGGAAGCTTCCGATATTCGGGATTTGTTTTGGACAGCAGCTTTTGTGCTTAGCAATGGGCGGTAAAACTTACAAACTTAAATTCGGACATCATGGCGGTAATCATCCGGTCAAAGATTTAAGAAACGGAAAAATCGCCATTACTGTCCAGAATCACGGATTCTGCGTAGACATAGATTCCTTAGATAAAAATAAAATCGAAATAACACATATTAATCTCAATGATAATACGTTGGAAGGGATTCGGCACAAAGAGTTTCCGATATTCTCGGTTCAGTTTCATCCCGAACATGGTCCTGGGCCGCATGACGCTGAATATTTGTTTGATGAATTTATCGATATGATAAAGGAACACCATGCCTAAAAGAACTGATATAAAAAAGATTTTAATCATAGGTTCAGGCCCGATAATCATAAGCCAGGCCTGCGAATTCGATTATTCCGGCACTCAAGCCTGCAAGGCTTTAAAAGAAGAGGGCTTTGAGGTTGTGCTTATTAATTCGAACCCGGCGACGATTATGACTGATCCAGAGACGGCTGATGCCACATATATCGAGCCGATAACTCCTGAAGTTCTGGAGAAGATCATCGAGAAAGAAAGACCGGATGCGCTCCTGCCGACATTGGGAGGCCAGACTGGTTTGAATACTGCAATCAAAATCGCCGATAAAGGAATATTGAGAAAATACAATGTCAGAATGATCGGCGCCAACTATGACGTTATAAAGAAAGCCGAAGACAGGGAGTATTTTAAAAAGGCGATGCAAAAGATTAACCTAGATTTGCCCAAAAGCTCTCTGGCCACGAATATGGAACAAGCTAGGAAATCCATGAAGGAGATCGGCTTGCCGCTGATTATCAGGCCAAGCTTTACTCTCGGAGGAACCGGCGGTGGAATAGTAACGACGGTAGAAGAATTCGAAAGAATAGCGGATTTAGGTTTGAAAAGTAGTATGGTTAGCGAAATCCTTATTGAAGAATCAGTTATGGGCTGGAAAGAATTCGAGCTGGAAGTGATGAGGGACATAAAAGACAATGTGGTCATTGTCTGTTCTATTGAGAACTTCGATCCCATGGGAATTCATACCGGCGATTCCATAACCGTTGCGCCCGCCCAGACCCTTACCGATAAGGAGTATCAGAAGATGAGAAATGCGGCTATCGCCATAATAAGAGAAGTAGGGGTTGAGACCGGAGGCTCGAATATCCAGTTTGCAGTTAATCCCAAAGACGGCAGAATGGTGGTTATCGAGATGAACCCGAGAGTTTCCAGAAGCTCGGCCTTGGCTAGCAAGGCGACGGGTTTCCCGATTGCTAAGTTTGCGGCAAAATTAGCGGTCGGCTATACGTTAGATGAAATAAGAAATGATATTACCAAGGAGACTCCGGCGTCTTTCGAGCCGACGATAGATTACTGCGTGGTTAAAATCCCGAGATTTACTTTTGAGAAGTTCCCTGAAGCCAAGGATGTTTTAGGTGTGTCCATGAAATCTGTCGGTGAAACAATGGCCATCGGCCGGACTTTTAAAGAAGCATTACAAAAAGGCTTGAGAGGCTTAGAGATAGGTCATTGTGGGTTAGATAATAAATTAGATTATAGTCAGATTCCCGATGAGAAAATCGAACAGCGCTTGAAAGAGCCGAACGCATCGAGAATTTTCTATGTCAAATATGCGCTGCAGAAAGGCTATGGCATTGAAAAAATCCATCAACTTACCAGTATTGATCCTTGGTTCTTAGAGAATATCCAGGATATTATCAATTTAGAAAATAAGCTTAAAGAAGGAGTCAGGCAGAAAATAGTAGACAAAGACTTGTTAAGAAAGACTAAAGAATATGGATTTGGCGATAAACAGATTTCTCAGATAATCGGTTCGGACGAATTATCCATAAGAAATCTTAGAAAACAAATGGGCATTGAATCGACTTTTAAATTGGTCGATACCTGCGCTGCCGAATTCGAGGCCTACACGCCATATTACTACTCAACTTACGAAACTGAAGATGAAACTAGAAAATCTAAAAAGAAGAAGATAATGATTTTAGGCGGGGGTCCTAACCGCATCGGCCAGGGGATAGAATTTGATTATTGCTGTTGCCATGCTTCGTTTGCGCTTAAAGAATTGGGCTATGAGACTATCATGGTTAATTCCAACCCCGAAACTGTTTCCACCGATTATGATACATCCGATAAGTTATATTTTGAGCCGTTGACTTTTGAAGATGTAATGAATATTGTCGATAAGGAGAAACCCGATGGGGTAATAGTCCAATTTGGCGGACAGACGCCGCTTAATTTGGCCAAAGCTCTAGACGCGGCCGGAGTTAAAATTATCGGAACGTCGGTAAGGTCGATTGATCTTGCCGAAGACAGGGATAAGTTCTCCAAGCTGATCAAAAAACTGAAAATAGACCAGCCGCCTAACGGTTCTGCAACTTCAAGTAAAGAGGCCAAGAAGATTGCCACAAGAATCGGCTATCCGATTCTGATGCGGCCCTCATACGTTTTGGGCGGAAGGGCGATGAGGATTATTTATGATGAGCAAAGCATTGACGAATTTATGAAAGAGGCTATTGAGATTTCTGAAGATAAGCCGGTATTGATTGATAAATTCTTAGAAGGTGCCATTGAGGTCGATGTCGACGCCATCTCTGACGGAGAAACCACAATAATCGGAGGGATTATGGAGCATATAGAAGAGGCGGGTATCCACTCGGGAGATTCTGCCTGCGCATTGCCTCCGTATTCTTTAAGCGATGTAATCATCAATGCTATAAGACAATACACAGTTGCGATATCAAAAGCATTAAAAGTCATCGGATTATTGAATATCCAGTTTGCAATTAAAGATGATATTGTTTATATTCTTGAGGTTAATCCTAGGGCATCCCGGACTGTCCCATTTGTAAGCAAGGCTACGGGCGTTCCTTTAGCGAAGATGGCGGCAAAAGTAATGACAGGCAAAAAACTAAACGAACTCGGGATGACAAAAGAAAAAGAGATAGCCCACATTGCAGTCAAAGAATCGGTATTGCCTTTTTCCAGATTTTCCGGAGTTGATATAATCCTCGGTCCTGAGATGAAATCAACGGGAGAAGTTATGGGCATCGACAATACCTTTGGTATGGCCTTTTACAAGTCTCAGATCGCTGCGGGACAAAAGCTTCCTGTAAGCGGCAAAATATTCATCAGTGTGAAAAATGGCGATAAAAGAGAAATTGTATTTATTGCTAAGAAACTTTCTGATATGGGATTTAAGATATTGGCAACTAATGGCACGCTTAAAGTTTTAAATTCTAATGACATAAAGGCAGACTTAGTTGGTAAGATCGGCGAAGGAAATAATCAGATTCTAAATCTTATCAAAAAAGGAGAAATAAAACTTATTATTAATACGCCTTCAGGTTCAAGGGGCCGCTCTGATATGAGACCGATCAGAAGTATGGCGGTTATGCAAGGAGTCCCTTGTATCACGACGATTCAAGGGGCGCAAGCGGCTGTCAATGGAATTGAATCCGTATCAAAAAATGATCTTTCGGTTAAATCTATACAGGAATATCAAGTAGGGTTTAGTGCTCGATAAAGGAGGTATTTGTTATGGATAAAGCGTGTCATTTATGCGGCAAAAAGCTCACCGAGAAAGACAAGTATCAATTTTTCCCAGAAGACGATTCATATATTTGCGATAATTGTTTGATAAACATTAATAAAAAAGGCGAGGAAAATGATAGAAGCTAAGATTTGTATCACCTTAAAAAAGACAGTTACGGATCCTCAGGGGATTACTGTCAAGCACGCATTAGAATCTTTAGGTTATAAAGAAATAGAAGAGGTGCGGGTAGGGAAATTCATAGAACTCAAAATAAATACAAACAAGAGAAAGACAGCGAGAAGACATCTCGATGAGATGTGCAAGAAACTTTTGGCTAATCCAGTAATAGAGAATTATGGTTTTGCGATAAAAGAGGTAAAATGAAATTCGGAGTTGTAGTTTTTCCTGGTTCAAACTGCGACCAAGACTGTTTCTATGTAGTCAAATATGTTTTAAAACAACAAGTACGATACATTTGGCACAAAGATACGCAATTAAATAATTATGATTGCATTATTTTACCTGGGGGGTTCAGCTACGGAGATTATTTAAGGACAGGTGCAATAGCTAGATTCTCACCGGTAATGAAGCCGCTTATTGATTTTGCCCACAAAGGGAAGATTGTAATCGGTATTTGCAACGGTTTCCAGATTTTACTTGAGGCAGGATTAATCCCGGGTGTTATGCTAAGAAACAATAATTTGCATTTTATATGCAAAGACGTATATATAAAGACAGAAAACACAGATACTCCTTTTACCAATTTATATAAGCATGATCAAATATTGAAAATTCCTATCGCCCACAATGAAGGCAACTACTATATCGATAATAAAGGTTTTAATAATTTGGAGGCTAATGGACAGATAGTATTCCGATACTGTAGCATAGTTGGTGATACTGCTGGTGAATTCAATCCTAATGGCTCTATTCAAAATATTGCAGGGATTGTAAATAAATCAAAAAATGTTTTAGGTATGATGCCGCATCCCGAAAGAAGCTCGGAGAAGCTGCTGGGTTCGCTAGATGGTTTAAATATTTTTTCGTCGATTGTTAGGTGGATAAAAAGTCATTAATATGGTTAATAAAGAAGTATACAGAACGCTGGGTCTAAGCGACGTTGAATACAAGAAAATCGTTGATATCCTTGGTCGCGATCCCACTCCTACTGAACTTGCTATGTTTTCCGTAGAGTGGTCTGAACACTGCGGATACCCTCGTTCTAAGAATTTATTAAAACTTTTACCTAAAAAAGGAAAATTTCGCACTTTAATCGGAGAAGATGCCGGAGGGATTATTGTCGATAATATTGCAATAGTTTTCAAGATGGAGAGCCATAACCACCCTTCTCAGATTGAGCCAAAACAAGGGGCTGCTACAGGAGTCGGAGGGATAATAAGGGATATATTTACTTGCGGTGCCAGGCCCATAGCATCCTTAAATTCCTTGCGCTTCGGGTCTTTGCAAGGGCCATATAACAAATACCTTCTAAAAGGGGTAGTCGATGGGATTCAATTTTACGGTAACTGTATTGGTGTGCCGACAGTAGGCGGGGAGATATATTTTGATGAAAGCTATAGCGGCAATTGTCTTGTGAATGCGATGAGCATCGGTATCGCCGATAAAGATAAATTGGCTCGTGCTCGCGCTAAAGGATCGGGAAATTTAATTATGTACGGAGGCTCAAGTACCGGCAGAGACGGCATCGGGGGTTGCAGTGTGCTGGCTTCCAAAGAATTTAAACATAATGAAGAAAAGAGGCCGACGGTACAGATCGGAGATCCTTTTACCGAAAAGTGTCTAATAGAGGCCACTTTAGAAGCGATAGCCACCGGCCATATTGTAGGAATTAAAGATATGGGTGCTGCCGGTCTTACCTGTACGACAAGCGAAATGGCTTCAGCAGGTAATACCGGCATGGATATTGAACTGCAAAAAGTTCCTCGTCGAGAATCCGATATGGAGCCATGGGAAATCATGATGTCGGAATCGCAGGAGCGGATGCTTCTCTGTGTTCGTAAGGGTAAGGAAGAAGTAATAAAGAAAATATTTAAGAAATGGGATTTGAACATAGCTGTAATCGGCAGGGTCACAGATGATGGCATAGTGCGTATTAAGGATAAAGGAGAAATTGTAGCTGAAATTCAAGCGCATTCATTAACCAACGCCCCAGTTTACGATATCGCCTATAAAGAACCTGCTTATTTGAAGCAAATAAACAGATTAAGTTTGTCAAAAATATCTGAACCTGGAGATTGCAACAGAGTTCTCTTGCAGTTGTTATCTTCGCCGAATATAGCAAGCAAGAAGTGGGTTTATGAACAGTATGACCATATGGTCCAAACAAATACTGTTGTCTTGCCTGGGTCAGACTCTGCAGTGGTGAGAATTAAAGGAACAGATAAAGCCATAGCCGCCACTACTGATTGTAATAGCCGTTACTGTTACCTGAACCCCCACAGAGGGGCTCAGATTGCTGTCGCTGAGGCAGCGAGGAATTTAGTTTGTTCGGGCGCAGAACCCGCAGCCGTGACCGATTGTCTAAATTTCGGCAATCCGGAAAAGCCGGATAGATTTTGGCAATTTAAAAATTGCGTAGAAGGGATCGTTTCTGCCTGCAAGTTTTTTAAGCTGCCCGTTGTTAGCGGCAATGTCTCTTTTTATAACGAAAGCCCAAAGGGCGCGATTTACCCGACACCGACTATAGGCATGGTGGGAATTATTGACGATACAAGAAGAATCTGCACACAATATTTTAAAGAAGAGAGCGATATAATCGTTCTTTTAGGCAGAAATAAAGAAGACTTGGGCGGCAGCGAATATCTTAAAATTATCCATGGCTTAGTAAATGGTGATGCGCCTAGGTTAGATTTAAAATTAGAAATGTCTGTGCAGCAGGCAGCTTTGGAATCAATCAGAAAAGGCTTGGTAAATTCGGCCCATGATTGTTCCGAAGGTGGCTTAGCGGTTGCGCTAGCAGAATGTTGCATCTCAGGTGAGCGCATAATAGGAGCAGAGATAAACTTAAATTATAATTTTAGATCCGATGTATTGTTGTTTAGCGAATCGCAGTCTCGCATAATTCTTTCCTGTCGTGAAGAGTCAGCATCCAAGATTAGAGATATCGCTAGAAAGCACGGTGCACCGTTTCGCATAATCGGCAGAACAGGCGGAAACAAACTCAAGATTTTGTCAAAGAAGATAACGCTGGTAGATTTGTCTTTAAGAGATATGCATTATAAATGGACAGATTCATTGCAATCATTGATTCAGGCTTAGTTATGGCCGAAAGGAGTTGATATGGCTAAATATATATTTGTGACAGGCGGGGTTGTTTCAAGTTTAGGCAAAGGCATAGCCTCGGCTTCTGTTGGGAAACTTCTTGAGTCGCGCGGACTAAAAGTTACGCTAATCAAATGCGACCCTTACATCAATGTTGACCCGGGAACGATGAATCCCTATCAACACGGTGAAGTCTATGTCACTGACGACGGCGCAGAGACGGACCTTGATTTGGGGCATTACGAACGTTTCACCAGCGCAAAACTCACCAAAGATAATAATATTACTACCGGGAAAGTTTATTACTCCGTAATAACCAAAGAAAGAAAAGGGGATTATCTTGGCAAAACTGTCCAGATTATTCCACATATAACTGACGAAATAAAGAACGGCATAACCCGCATAGCTTCCGGGAAAAATATTGATGTGGTGATTGTGGAGATCGGCGGGACGGTGGGCGATATTGAAGGCCTGCCGTTTTTAGAAGCAATAAGACAGCTTAAGCTTGAGCTGGGCAGAGAATACGCGATCAATATTCACGTAACTTTAGTTCCTTACATAAAGTCTGCAGGAGAGATTAAGACCAAGCCGACTCAACATAGCGTCGGAACGCTTCGAGAAATAGGAATCATACCAGATATTATTCTTTGCCGCGCGGATAGAGAAATCAGTAAAGAGGCAAAAGAAAAGATCGCTCTTTTCTGCAATGTCGATAAAGAAGCAGTAATTCCCACTATTGATGTCAAAAGTATTTACGAGGTACCACTTAATCTACATAAAGAAGGGCTGGATAATCTTATTGTAAGATTGCTTCATCTAAAATGCGGCGATAGCGACCTTTCCGACTGGGAAAATAATGTTTTAAAAAGGATAAGATGCCCCAAATCAGAAGTTACAATTGCGGTTGTAGGAAAATATATAACTTTACAGGATACCTACAAATCTATCTATGAAGCATTAGTCCATGGCGCAATAGCCAATGATACCCGATTATTAATAAAAAAGATAGATTCGGAGGATATTGAAAAAAGTTCGGCAGAAAAATATCTTAAAGGAGTGCAGGGGATCCTTGTTCCGGGAGGGTTTGGTTATCGGGGGATAGAAGGAAAGATTAAAGCGATAAAATATGCCCGGGAAAATAAAATACCATTTTTAGGTATATGCCTGGGGATGCAGACTGCAGTCATCGAATTCGCTAGAAACGTCTGCGGCATGAATAATGCTAATTCTACGGAGTTTGACGAGGACACCAAATATCCGGTTATAAGCCTTCTGGAGGAGCAAAAGAAGGTCAAGGACAAGGGTGCCACCATGCGCCTTGGCGAATACGAATGCCGGATTTCCAAGGGAACCCTTGCATACGAAGCATATAAAAAGAATTCTATCCTTGAAAGACACAGGCACCGTTATGAATTCAATGATAAATACGGCGAGGTTATGAAGAAAAACGGGATGGTGTTCTCAGGAGTTAATCCCGAATCTAGCCTCGTAGAGATAGTAGAATTAAAAGACCATCCCTGGTTTGTGGCATGCCAGTTCCATCCAGAATTCAAATCCAAGCCAGATAAAGCTCACCCATTATTCAGGGATTTTATCAAAGCAGCGCTAAAGTAGCGGAAGGTATTTCTTTATTTCATGCTGCGAGATCTGGATTCTGTATTCGTCCCACTCTTTTTTCTTATTAAATAGAAACCTATCGAAGACATGCTCGCCTAAAGTTTCTCGGATGAATTTACTCTTTTCAGTCTCTAAGATAGCCTCGAAGAGGTTGCCGGGAAGAGGAGTAAGCTTGCGCCTTTCCCGTTCTTCCATCGCCATATGATAGATATTCGGCTCAACTGGATCAGGGACCTTATATTTATTCTCAATTCCTTCCAGTCCCGCGGCTAGCATAACCGCAAATGCCAAATACGGGTTGCAGGCAGGATCTGGGCAACGCAATTCCACGCGGGTAGCCTTTTCATTCCCCGGACGATACAGGGGCACCCTTATTAAAGCAGTCCTATTTTTCTGGGCCCAAGAAATATAAACCGGAGCTTCGTATCCGGCGACCAATCTTTTGTAAGAGTTTACCCATTGAGCAGCAAGTGAAGAGATTTCTCTTGCGTGCCTGAGTTGGCCGGCGATAAACTGCTTGGCAGTTGTCGAAAGATGGTACCTATCTTTTTTGTCAAAGAAAGCATTTTTATGTCCGTGAAACAAAGACTGATGCACATGCATGCCTGAACCATTGACTCCAAAAAGGGGCTTGGGCATAAAAGTGGCGTAGACTCCGTGCTGCTGCGCCACTTCTTTGATGACATATTTAGAAGTTATTACGTTATCGGCGGCGGTTAAGGCGTCGGTGTATTTGGGATCGATTTCATGCTGGCTGGGAGCGACTTCATGATGAGTTGCTTCCATAGTGATGCCCATATCTTCCAATATTCTTACGGTTTTATTCCTCAAGGTATTGGCAAGATCATTAGGGATTAATTCAAAATATGATCCCTCATCAATAATCTCGGGTTTTTTATCACCCTTGAAATAGAAATACTCGATTTCCGGTCCGACATTGAAGATGAAGCCAAGTTTTTTGGCCCGCTCTAAAGCGCGTTTTAAGACGTATCTTGTGTCTCCTTCATAAGGGGAACGGTCGGGATTCAAGATATCGCAGAATATTCTGGCAGTTGGCCCAGTTTCTTTGGTCCAGGGCAAGATTTTAAATGTAGAGGGGTCGGGCTTGGCGATTATGTCGCTTTCTTCCGCTTCGGCAAATCCTGCGACTGAAGATCCATCAAAGCCTTTACCGTGAGCCAGAGCTTCCTTTAGCTCACCTTCGGTAATAGAGACGCATTTTAAAATGCCCAGGATATCCACAAACCAAAGCTGGATGGTTTTTATTGCGTGTTTTTCCACGCTGGCCAGTACTTCTTTGGCATCCTGAGTGATTTCTTCCCTGGGTTCTTCAGAAACAATAGAGAGAGGCATTTTAGCCTTTCTTTGCCTTGTTTCCTTGCCAGGTTTTATCTGGTCTTTGGGGATAATATATTGCCTGCCGGCTTTTTCTGCCAGTATAGCCTTGTGTTTTATACGATCAATTACCGCTTGCCTGGTTATCCCCAGAATCTTGGCTGCTTCCGTCGGACTTAAATAATCTTTTGCCATCGTTTCCTCCTTATTAACTTTACAATTGTAAAGTATACTATCTATTTTACGTTTGTCAAGTAAATTTTTTAACTTTTTTATTGCAATTATTTTTAGTTAGTATAGAATAACTTTATCTCACAAGGGTGAAAAATATGGCCAAAGCCTCTTATAAATCCTATATCGATGCATTAAATAAGATTAGTAAGGCTATTACTTCAGATTTGTATCTGGAGGATATGCTTAAGCTCATAGTCACGCTTACCGCTAATGTGATGAGGGCCAAGATTTGCGCACTTTGGCTTCTTGATGAAGCTTCACAGCAATTGAAGATTCGAGCAACTCAGGCGATGAGCCAGGAATATCTTAAAGAAAGAAGCTTAAAAGTTGGAGAGGGCATTGTCGGTTTGGTTGCCAAGGAAAAAAAGCCTATAGTTATTTTAGATGTTTTAAACGATTCCCGCTACAAAGAGAAAAAACTAGCCCAGAAGGAAGGCTTGGTTTCTATGATAAGTGTTCCTATGATTGAGAAAAACAGAGTGATTGGTGTAATAAATTGCTATACTACCACCGCCTATAAATTTACCAAAGGGGATATTGACCTTTTAAGCGCGGTAGCCAACCAATCGGCTGTGGCAATTGCCAACACCGAGCTGATAGTCAAAACCAAAGTTATCCAGGAAGAGCTGGAGACTCGTAAAAAAGTTGAGAAGGCTAAGGGCATTTTGATGAAGGAGCAGGGGATTTCTGAAGAGGATGCCTATAATTTAATCAGGAAATCTAGCATGGACAAGCGCGTGCCGATGAAAGATATCGCTGAAGCAGTTATCCTATCCTACGAAATCAAGAAGGGTCGTTAGGATATTTTTGCCTACCAATTCAATTTCCTTAAACAAAATTTAAATGAAAACCTACAAAAATTGCATATCTTGTTTTTATCAGCAAGCCAGGGAATCGGCCAGGATTGCCGGAGCGAACGAATTACAGCAAAAAAGGATTAAAGATGATCTAGGGGAAGTCTTAAAACGCTATCCCATGAATGAATGTCCGCCTTATATGGGCAGGATTCTCTATAAGCTTGTGAGTAAAATTACAGGCGTGAAAGATCCTTTTAAGAAGATAAAAATGCAAAGCAACAGAATGGCGCTTAAACTGTATCCAGAATTAAAAAAGAAGATCAGGAAATCTTCTGATAGCTTGCTTACAGCTGTGACATTGGCTATCGTCGGAAATATTATTGACTACGGCGCAAAGCATTCATTCGATATCGATAAAGAAACGAAAGCGATTTTAAATCCGGATTTCGACGTGCATAATACTCATAGAAAAGCTATTTTTGATTATGATGCCTTCAAAAAAGCTTTAGACAATACAGATTCAGTTTTATATATTGCCGATAATGCTGGAGAAGTTGTTTTTGATAAAGTGTTAATTGAAGAGATGAACAAAAAAGTAATTTATGTGGTAAGAGAAAATCCGATAATCAATGACGCTTTGAAGGAAGATGCGATTATCTGTGGCATAGATAAAGTTGCCAGAATAACTTCTAGCGGCTGCGATGGCCCCGGCGTAATGTTGCAATACTGCAATAAGAAATTTCTTAAGCTATTTAATTCAGCGCAAATGATTATCTCTAAAGGCCAGGGTAATTTTGAGGCCTTAAGCAATGTGAAATCCCGCCCGATATTTTTTCTGTTCAGAGTTAAGTGCGATGTCGTAGGAAGGCATCTGGGTTTCCAAATCGGAGATATAATTTTAAAAAGCAACCTGCGCTAAATTCTGCCTAACCCTGTGTCCTACCAATATTTCTGAAGATTTTTGTTGAAATAAGAAATAATCGGCTATATAATAAAAACAAGAAAGGAGGTAAGGTATGGATTGGAATTTAATCTTAGCCGAACCTATTAAGGAAATGCTGTCAAAGACAGCAACTTTTATTCCGAATCTTTTAGGAGCCTTGATTATACTCCTAGTGGGCTGGATTTTTGCCAAAGTCTTGAAAGAACTGACAAACAAGATTCTGAGCGCAATAAGGTTTGACGTTTTGGCAAAAAAAGCAGGCATCGCTGACATCTTGACAAAAGGAGGCGTGAAGCTGACTTTTAGCGAGATCTTGAGTGCTTTGGTATATTGGTTAGTCATGGTCATCGTATTGGTATTGGTGACTAATGTATTCGGATTAACCATAGCCTCCAGGATCATCGAGGGGATAATTGCTTATATACCTCGTGTTATTGCAGCATTATTTGTGTTAGTTATTGCCATGTTTTTCGGAACATTTGTTTCCGGGATAGTGAGAACAACTTCTTTGAATGCGAATTTACCCAATCCTCAGCTATTAAGCGGCCTAAGCTATTGGGCGATTGTAATTTTTGGAGCCACCATAGCAATAGGGCAGTTAGGCATTGCTACCGTGTTGGTGAGCACAACATTTAATATCTTCTTCGGTGCAATTTGTTTGGCTTTGGCTTTGGCTTTTGGCTTGGGAGGAAGAGATACTGCGGGTAGATTCATCGATGAGGTAGTGAAGAAATATTCTCGTAGATAAGAGTGGTTTTATGAGTGGGGCGATGAAGTTTTTTATTTTGTCGCCCCATTCATTTTGTTTGCTTGCTCCATAATATTGTATCGCATTTTATTTCTGGCACAAGATATGGTATCAGCACAGCGTATAATTTGTAAATTTTTTTTAATACAAGTAAGTTTAAGTAAGTTTGAAATTCGTTAATAGGAATTGTATGGGAACTAAAAAAAGATCCATAAAAAGCGGTTTAAGGTTTCTTATTCTTATTTTGTTTCTTTTGTTGACTTGGCTTATCGGCAAGTTTTTAAATATTGATTTCAACTATTATAAAAACCTACTGCATAGGTTTCCGCTTGTGTATTCCGGTATTATATTTATTTGCTTGTATTCCGCGATTACTTTTTTTGTTTGGCTTGCTAAGGACATCTTTAAAGTGATAGGGGCAGTACTGTTTGGCCCACTATTGAGTACGATTTTTATTTATGTAGCGGAGATTATTAATGCCAGCGTTCTTTTTAATCTAAGCAGAGTTTTAGGCAGAGATTTTGTCAGGGATAAATTAAGAGGAGGCCTGGAGAGCCTAGATAGGAATATCGCGCAATTTGGATTCTGGGGTATTTTTGTCCTTAGGATAGTCCCGCTTGTGCCTTACAGGTTTTTAGATCTCGCAGCTGGCTTGACCAAAATTAGTTTCTCTCAATATATTTTAGCTGTAATTTTGGGTTCGCCGGTAAGAATTTTCTGGCTGCAATTTATTCTATCGGTTTTAGGCGAGAGTGTTTTTAAGAAACCTACTTTGATAATCGAATATTTTAATAACCATCCCATGATTTTAATCTTTAGTTTTATTTATGCGCTAGCAAGTTTTATCCTGGCGATTTTCTTAAAGAGATTAATTGTTCCTTCTAAAGATGCGGCAAACCGGTGAATACCTGGGATTAAGAGGCTGTGTTGACTGAAAATGTTTTTTATTTTTGTTGTTGATATTACAGTATCAATTGTTTTATAATAATACCAGTAAAAAGGAGGTGTGTGCAAATGTCTAGAATTCTTATGATAATCGGCGTTGTTTTGGTCATCTATGCAATTTTTTCTAGATTCTATGGTATGCCTTCTGTTGCGCTTATGCGTTTCAAATCGGTTAGCTTTTTAGTTTTAGCCAATACGGCTTTTTTGCTTTCTTTGGTTCTGAAAGATAGCGGAAAGTAATATTTGTAAAATTAATCCGATATGGATTATAAAGATACCCTTCTGTATACTGTTTGAGCGGATTTTACAAAGCTAAAACTCATTGTAATTAAAGAAAATAAGTGCAAAAAAATACTTGACAAATAAGTTTTTGTTGTTATACTTAAGCAACAACACTTAAAGGAGTGGTCCATATTATAACTGTGAAAAAGTTTTTGCAGTTTGACAATACTGGATGATTCCAAAGTAAGAGGGGATGAAGTTAGAAAAAGGCATCGTCTCGATGCCTTTTTTTGTTCTTTGTAAGAAATATATAGCCAAGTTTTTTCGGAGAGTTTGATCCTGGCTCAGAGTGAACGCTGGCGGCGTGGATTAGGCATGCAAGTCGCGCGATTTTTCAGTTGGAGAGGTTGAAGCCGCAAGGTGGATGCCAATTCGTCTGATTAATAGCGGCAAACGGGTGAGTAACACGTGAGTAATCTACCCTTAAACCTGACATAGCCTAGCGAAAGTTAGGGTAATATCAGATTATATCTAGAGAACATAAGTTTTTTAGATCAAAGGCAGGGACCGTAAGGCCTGCTGTTTAAGGTTGAGCTCGCGTCCTATCAGCTTGTTGGTAGGGTAACGGCCTACCAAGGCTTTTGACGGGTAGCTAGTCTGAGAGGATGTTTAGCCACACTGGGACTGAGACACTGCCCAGACTCCTACGGGAGGCTGCAGTCGAGAATCTTTAGCAATGGGCGCAAGCCTGACTATGCGACGCCGCGTGAGGGATGAAGGTTTTCGGATCGTAAACCTCTTTCGATAGGGAAGAAACTTTCAACGTTAATAGCGTTGAAACTGACGGTACCTAGAGAAGAAGCCACGGCCAACTCCGTGCCAGCAGCCGCGGTAATACGGAGGTGGCGAGCGTTACTCGGATTCATTGGGTGTAAAGGGCAGGTAGGTGGCCTTGTAAGTGAGAGGTGAAATCCTCCAACTTAATTGGAGAACGGCCTTTCATACTGTGAGGCTTGAGACTGGAAGAGGAGAATGGAATTCCCGGTGTAAGGGTGAAATCTGCAGATATCGGGAGGAACACCAGTGGCGAAAGCGATTCTCCAGCCCAGTTCTGACACTGATCTGCGAAAGCTAGGGGAGCAAACAGGATTAGATACCCTGGTAGTCCTAGCCGTAAACGATGAGCACTAGGTGTTGGTTCGTAAGGATCAGCGCCGCAGTTAACACATTAAGTGCTCCACCTGGGGACTACGACCGCAAGGTTAAAACTCAAAGGAATTGACGGGGGCCCGCACAAGCGGTGGAACATGTGGTTCAATTCGACGCTACGCGAGGAACCTTACCAAGGCTTGACATGTAGGAAGTAGTGAACTGAAAGGGGAACGACCTGTCAAATCAGGAGCCTACACAGGTGCTGCATGGCTGTCGTCAGCTCGTGTCGTGAGATGTTGGGTTAAGTCCCGCAACGAGCGCAACCATTATCATTAGTTGCCACTTCTTGAAGCCGAAAGGCTTTAAAGAAAGCACTCTAATGAGACTGCCTGGGATAACCAGGAGGAAGGTGGAGATGACGTCAAGTCCGTATGGCCTTTATGCCTTGGGCTACACACGTGTTACAATGGTTGGAACAAAGGGATGCCAAACTGCGAAGTGGAGCAAAACTCAGAAATCCAACCTCAGTTCGGATTGAAGTCTGCAATTCGACTTCATGAAGCCGGAATCGCTAGTAATGGCGGATCAGCTATGCCGCCGTGAATACGTTCCCGGGCCTTGTACACACCGCCCGTCAAGCGATGGGAGCCGGGGGTACCCGAAGTCCTACGTAAGTAGGCCGAAGGTAAAACCGGTGACTGGCGCTAAGTCGTAACAAGGTAGCCGTACGGGAACGTGCGGCTGGATCACCTCCTTTCTAATTTTTTTTACATAAAAAATTAGGAACAATGGAACAAATCCAAGTGACAAAGTAATAACGAGAGCTAATTTTAACTCTCGGAAATACTTGGCTATTTTATTTTTTAGGGAGCTCACTATTTTCGCTCCCATAATTTTTGGAGAGCTATAGGACTCCCATTCTTTGTATATCAAAACAAGATTTGGGCCCATAGCTCATCTGGCAGAGCACCGTGCTGATAACGCGGGGGTGAGTGGTTCGAGTCCACTTGGGCCCACCAGTTTTGCGAAGCAAAACTGATCCCGAGCGACCCGCGATTATTTTCAGTCGCGAGGGACAAATAATTGTTTTCTCCCTCGCCGCAAACAAAAAACGGCTCGGGATGAAAATTTTACTTTGTAAAATTTTCAGGGGCAGTAGCTCAGTTGGGAGAGCACCTGGTTTGCAACCAGGGGGTCGTGAGTTCAAATCTCATCTGCTCCACCAGAAATTATCATAAAGAGATCTTTTAGAAAGAATTTTATTCGCACGTAACTTTGCGATTGGTTCTTTGATAACTACATATAGCGGAAAAAGACGGTTTTTATTTGTGGTCAAGCTACAAAGGGTCCATGAAGGATGACTTGGCAAACTAAGGCGATGAAGGACGCGGTAAGCAGCGATATGCTCCGGGGAGTCGCAAACAGACTTTGATCCGGAGATTTCCGAATGGGAAAACCTTGCTTGAGTAATATCAAGTAATCCTAGCCTAAAATTCAAAATAGGGTTAGGAAGCGACACCCAGAGAATTGAAACATCTAAGTATCTGGAGGAAAAGAAACCGAATGGTATTCCCCTAGTAGCGGCGAGCGAAGAGGGATCAGCCTAAACTTTGCATCGTAAGATGCAAGGGGTTGCGGGACCTCAATATCGGATTGCGGATAGAAAGCAGAAGTGTATGGAAAGACACGCTAAAGAAAGTGAAAGCCTTGTAAGCGAATCTTGAAGCACTGTAGAGGTATCCCAAGTACTACGGGACACGTGAAACCCTGTAGGAATCTGGCCCGACCACGGGCTAAGGCTAAATACTATTTAGTTTGACCGATAGTGGACAAGTACTGTGAAGGAAAGTTGAAAAGAACCCCGGTGAGGGGAGTGAAATAGAACCTAAAATTATGGACCTACAAGCTGTCGAAGGGCTATGATATCTGCGCAAGCGGATATAATGCCTGACGGCGTACCTATTGAATAATGAACCGACGAGTTACTATATGATGCGAGTTTAAGTCCGATAACGGACGTAGGCGGAGCGAAAGCGAGTCTGAATAGGGCGATTAGCATCGTACAGTAGACCCGAAGCTGAGTGATCTACTCATGGCCAGGGTGAAGCTCTGCGAAAGCAGGGTGGAAGTCCGAACCCATCATTGTTGAAAAAATGCGGGATGAGCTGTGAGTCGGAGTGAAAGGCTAATCAAACTCAGAAATTGCTGGTTCTCCCCGAAATAGTTCTAGGACTAGCCTCGAGTAACTGAATAACGAGGGTAGAGTGCTGAATGGGCTAGCAGCCTTACCAGGCTAGCAAACCCAACCAAACTCCGAATATCGTTATTTTTATCTCGGGAGTCAGCCGGTGAGGGATAAGCTTCACCGTCGAGAGGGGATCAGCCCAGACCGCCAGTTAAGGTCCCTAAGGATAAGCTAAGTGGTAAAGGATGTGAAATCGCTTTGACAGCCAGGATGTTGGCTCAGAGGCAGCCACCATTTAAAGAGTGCGTAACAGCTCACTGGTCGAGCGGTTTTGCGCCTAAAATAATCGGGGCTCAAGCTTATTACCGAAACTGTGGTTTCATCTTGACTTCGGTCGAGATGAGGGGTAGGGGAGCATTCTGTCTTACATTGAAGGTGTACCGTAAGGAGCACTGGAGGAGACAGAAGGGATAATGTCGGTATGAGTAGCGAAAAGATCCGCGAGAAACGGATCCGTCGAAAATCTAAGGTTTCCTGGGGAAGGTTAATCCGCCCAGGGTTAGTCGATCCTAAGCCGAGGCCGAAGGGCGTAGGTGATGGAGGGCCGGTTAATATTCCGGCACCGACTAGATTGCGTTATAACTTATCAGTTGACACAGTAAGCTAGGTCTGCGGAGTGTTGGATGTCTCCGTTCGAATCTGTAGGCTCTGACGAAAGTTAGGGAAGAGAGGTTCGGGGAGTCTGCGCTACGGCAAGGGCGAAGTGGCCAACGCTATGCTGGCGAGAAAAAGCTGATGAGGAGTGGTCTAGTCGACCGTACCGTAATCCAACACAGGTAGATATCCAGAATATGGAAAGACGCTCGAGATAACTCTTGTTAAGGAACTCGGCAAAATAGCCCCGTAACTTTGGGAGAAGGGGTACTTTGGAATGTGAAGGGCACACCGGAGCATTTCAGAGTTTCAATAAAGTGGCCCGGGTGACTGTTTAGTAAAAACACATCTCTCTGCAAAGTCGCAAGACGACGTATAGGGAGTGACACCTGCCCGGTGCTGGAAGGTTAAGGAGAGAAGTTAGTGTCCCGCAAGGGATGCAAAGCTTTGAACTGAAGCCCCAGTAAACGGCGGCCGTAACTATAACGGTCCTAAGGTAGCGAAATTCCTTGTGGGGTAAGTTCCCACGCGCACGAATGGTGTAACAACTTGGGCGCTGTCTCAACAGGAGGCTCGGCGAAATTGTAGTGGCGGTGAAGATGCCGTCTACCCGCATCAAGACGAAAAGACCCCGGAACTTTTACTGTACCCTGGTATTGGATTTTGGTCCGATTTGTGTAGTATAGGTGGGAGGCTTTGAGGCCCGGTCGCTAGGTCGGGCAGAGCCACAATGTGAAATACCACCCTTATCGTATTAAAGTCCTAATTGTCTTCCTTGAATCAGGAGACAAGACAGTGCCAGGCGGGCAGTTTGACTGGGGCGGTTTCCTCCTAAATGATAACGGCGGAGTCCAAAGGTTGGCTCAAGGCGGTCGGCAATCGCCTGAGGAGTGCAAAGGCACAAGCCAGCTTAACTGCGAGGTCGACAGACCGAACAGATACGAAAGTAGGGCTTAGTGATCCGGTGATACCTCGTGGGAGGGTCATCGCTCATCGAATAATAAGTACTCCGGGGATAACAGGCTTATCGGGCTCGAGAGTTCATATCGACAGCCCGGTTTGGCACCTCGATGTCGGCTCATCCTATCCTGGGGCTGGATAAGGTCCCAAGGGTCCGGCTGTTCGCCGGTTAAAAGGGTACGCGAGCTGGGTTTAGAACGTCGTGAGACAGTTCGGTCTCTATCTGATGTGGGCGCAGGATGTTTGACGAGGAGCTCTCCTTAGTACGAGAGGACCAGGAGAGACGGACCTCTGGTGCTCCAGTTGTTCTGCCAAGGGCAAAAGCTGGGTAGCTATGTTCGGTCGGGATAAGCGCTGAAGGCATATAAGCGCCAAGCCCACCTCAAGAACAGACATCCCTTCTCGACTTGTTCGAGATATAGGCACCTTGTAGACTACGAGGTTGATAGGCTGCGTGTGTAAGAGCCGCGAGGCTTTTAGCTTAGCAGTACTAATCTGCCAATCGGCTTGACCACTTTTAAAGGTCTTTTTTCGCAAAGTAGTTATTTGAAATATTAGTTTTTGAAGATTTGGAGTGTCTATACCGAGGAGGAAACACCCGTTCCCATTCCGAATACGGTAGTTAAGCTCCTCAGGGCCCATGGTACTATTGCCGCGAGGCTATGGGAGAGTAGGTCGATGCTCCTTTAAATTAGAGGCCCCCGACGAAAAGTCGGGGGCCTCTTTTTATTCCTTTATCTTTTTTTGGATTTGATATATATGTAGCAAATGAAGATTATTAGAGATGATAGAGTAGCAAGGCTAATGATCATTCCTAATTTGAAAGTAAATGAATCGTAAACAAACCTTACCGAGTGAGTACCTTTTTCTAATAATACCGCTCTAAAGGCGATATTCGCCTTGTAGATCTTATCAGGTTTCCCATCCACATAAACTTTCCATGCAGGATAATAGACGTCAGAAAGAAACAGGTATCCGTCGCTGGCAGTATTAACCAAAATTACCACTTCGTTCGGAGAATATCTTGTTATTTGGACGTTATTGGTTTTATTCTTAGCTATTCCTAGAATCTTGTTTTTGTCAGTCGTCTCGAGAATCACATATTCTTTGGGATCAAAATCTTTAGACTCAAATTCGGCTATGACACTATTCTTATTGACGAACGTCTTAGCTTTAAAAACCATAAAAGCTCTCGGTAAGGCATTAAGATTTCTGTAAATTTTTATTTTATTATCCGAGAATTCCAGTTTGAAATCTTTTGAATCTATAGTGTAACCTTTTATTATCAGATATTTCAACCCAGTGGTAGCTAGGTTTTTTGTAAAAGGGGTGGAGCGTAGAACATTGTTATCCGTATAGAAGATTTGCGAGGAGGTCCCCATATAATCTGCGTAATCTTGCGGAAAAAGGGCGGTGTTGCCCTCTGTAGTTTGTATTTTGTAAAGGCTGGATACATTAGGAATTGAGTCTCTGTTTATTATTCTGTAAACAGTATCGTCACTTTTTAAGAATTTGACCGTCTCTTCGCTCCATAAAACTTCAGGCAGATTGATAACTTTGGTATATTTAGCAGAAAAAGACCACAGATCTATAATTATGAATGCCAGAAAAATAGGTTTCATAATCAGTGATTTTATCTTAGTATTCTTTGAGAGCATGATTAGCGTAAAACTTACGCCAGAGAGCAAGATGAACTTGATGACTCCTCGATAAGCTGTCATAAAAGTCATTTTTAAAAATCCTGGGTTCCAGTACTCAAACAGCCAATATCTTTCTTGCATAGATAAGAAGAATTTAACTATCCTAAACCAAGACAGCGCCCAGAAATCAAGCCTGGATTTAATTGTATAGACAATGACCAAAGATAAAACGATCAATACATAAATTTTGATTATCTGTTTTTTGTCTATTTTTGACTTTTGCGTATTATTGAACAATGCCTGCATACCGAAGCCGGACAATATTGAAAGAGAGAAGACGGTAAGGAAAATAAATTTGGAGTGCGCTCTAAACATAGTGAAGATTGGTATGAATCTCAAGATATTTCTCAGTGTAGGTATATAGTATCCTAAAGCCGCAACAAGACTTAGTAGCGCCAGCAGACTAAAGAAATTAATATATTCGTTTTTCTTGCACAGCTTCAGGGCAATAATCGCCAATATAAGAGGTAGAATACCTACATAAATGCATTCTTCCCAGAAATACCATCTACCCCAATATTCATAAGAAGCATTAAGTGCATTCCCGAAAAATTCCGGGATAATGATTGTTATTAGATTCTCCGGAGGGAAGGAAAGGCTGGATGCAAATGCATAGTCGTTGGTTGCTCTGGTAGAATACCTGGAGAATTCTAAAGTAGGCAATAGTTGGGCCGCCGATAGTGCTATTCCCAAGATTATTATATACAAGCCGATCTTAATAACCCCTGGTCTCTCTTTAGGATGTTTAATGAACTTAAATAGCAGAAATAAACCAGATGCCAAAACAGTATACGTGACATATTGTAAATGGCCTGAAAATATTTGCAGGCTTAGCGTTATGCCACAAAGGATAGCATAAAGAGAATTTTTCGTTTTAAAATATTTCTCAATAAACAGAAATATTAAAGGAAGCCAAGTAATTGTCAGAATATTATTTAGATGACCGGCGAAAATATGCAGGCTAAAGATTGAAGAGAATACAAAGCTTATTGCCGCGCAAAGACTGCCAGAAGCATCGATTTGAATAGTCCTTGCAAATGCATACATGAAAATACCCGCCAAAATTAAATGAAGCAAGACCGAGTAATTATAAGCTATGTTTATAGGCACAATTAAGAAAATTAAGTTTAATGGATAGAATATGGCGTGGTGTGGTTCAGCTAGGGCGGGTAATCCGCACAAGACATATGGATTCCAGAATGGAATCGTGAGATTCTTTAAGGAATCAGCGCTTAGGGAATGAGCTATAAATAGGTCTACTGCGTCCGGCAGAGAAGAGCCGACCAAGATTTCTTTGTTAAATGGCAGGAAATTCCTTGCAAATACTAGGCAGAGTACAACAATAATAATAAGCGAGATTAAGTCTTTATTTATGCGCCATCCGTTTTTCATCAGGACTATTATATCTGGTTAGTTTTAAGCTTTCAACTCAAATAATATTTTATAAAGCAAGGGTATTGGAATATTGTCTTGACAAATTTAGTTTTGTATGTTAATATTTAATATAGCTAAGTAAATATTTAACATAGCTAAATAGAAGGAGGAATTAAAATGGATAGGGTTGAGCAGATTGTGAAAGAGATTTCTATGCTCATGCCTAAGATGATGAGAAGAATGCATCGTGGTAATATCGCCTACAGCGATATTCCGATTTCTCAATTAACGATTATGATGGCGGTAGCTGAGCAGGGGACGACTCAGGCAACGAAATTATGTAAAGAAATGAAAGTTTCTGCTCCCAGTATTACCGGGATAGTAGATAGGCTTGTAAGAACCAAGTATATTAGGAGGACCCCGGACAAAAAGGACAGGCGGGTAATTAATCTGACTCTCACTGAAAAAGGACAGAGAGAAATAAAGACTCTCCGTGATCGAATGTGCAATAGATGGAAATCGATTTTAATGGAATTAACCCCTGAAGATAGAGAAGTTTATTTATCATTGATGAAGAAGATTTTGGTAATTCTGGAGAAGGAAAACGGCAGCTGATATATTATAAAGGTAAGTATGAAAAAAGTTATTATGATTTCAATTTTAGGTATTTTGATCTTCGCCAATTTTTCCGGAGCAGAGGAAGTTATCCCCCTGACATTGGATGAAGCTATCGCTATTGCTTTAAGAGACAACCGCGATATTTTACTCGGAGCTGAGAGTGTCAAAAAGGCAAAATTGAAGATTGCCGATGCCAGGTCTTCGTTATATCCTTCTTTTACTTTAAGCTCCAGCCTTACATCAACCAACGGTTTATATTCAAGCACCTCAAATCAGACCGCTAATCAAGCCACTCTAAAGCAGTATCTTTATAAAGGCGGTAAAACCATCAACACCATAAAATACAACGAATACAATTTTGAAGTCTCGCAGGCCCTTTTAGATAAAACTAAGTTGGATACTATATTTAACGTTACCAAAACATTCTACACCCTTTTATTGGCTGAAGATTTTGCTAAGATAAATGAGCAGATTCTGGAAAACACTAAGGAGCACCTGGCTGTTGTTGAGGCGCGTTTCCAGAATGGCCAAGCATCGGAATCTGATATCCTGGCAATTAAGGAATCGCTGTCCAGCGTTGAGCAGGTCTACCAAGCATCGCAAAACGAAGTTGAATCAGTGGAATTATTGCTTAAGAATTTATTATACCTTGACGACAAAATTAAGATTCAATGCCAGGGTCAGTTTTCTTATGAACCCAGGGATGTTGCTATAGACGAAGCTTTATTAACCGCCATGAAGATTCGCCCAGAGATAAAACAGTATGAGGCACAAGAAAAGGCAAATAAGGCAGCCATTGAAATGGCAAAAGCCGATAACCGCCCCTCGGTATATGCCTCCTGGGATTATTACAGCCGTTCACACACCGCGGGAACAAATCTAAAGAATTGGAATGACTATAATATTATCGGGTTGACTGTTTCCTGGCCGATTTTTGACGGATGGGCGACAAAATCAAAAGTAGAACAGGCAATCGTGGATTTGAAGCAGACTCAGCTAACCAAAGAGAAAATCATTAAAGATATTGCTCTGGAAATAAAAAATGCTTATATTAATTTAAAGGATGCTGTCTCGAAGATCAAATCAACCGAATCGGAGTTTGCCGTGTATCAAGATAATCTATCGGTGGTTAACGAGAAATACGGTTCGGGTATAGCAAGTTCGTTAGATTTAGATGATGCTAATTTAAAATACGGCCTGACTGAATTTAATAAGAAGCAGGCGATTTATGACTACATTATTGCTAAAGAGTCGTTAAACAAAGCCAAAGGAGAATTATAATGTTTATGCTTAAGAGACTCAATATTTTATTGATACTTTTGTTATTGCTTGTGGCCATTGGCTGCGAAAAGAAGCCAATATCAAATAGCGGCAATCAAGCTATCCCGGTTAAGGTAAAGAAAGTCGAACTGCAAGATTTGGCGACAAATCTTGAATATGTGGGAAACATCAAGGCGCAGGACGAGGCTAACGTATATCCCAAAGTAAGCGGAAAAATCATTGATAAGCTTAAAGAGGACGGGAGTATCGTAGAGAAAGGCGAGGCTATCGTTTTGATCGATCGTGATGAAGTTGGCCTTAAATTTAATAAGGCGCCGGTGGAAAGCCCAATGTCGGGCGTGGTGGGCAGGGTTTACGTGGATATCGGTTCTAATGTTTCATCTCAGACTCCTGTGGCGCTAGTTGTTAATATGGACAAAGTGAAGATTTATTTGGATATACCTGAAGTGTATTTGCCCAAAGTATTTCTCGATCAGGAAGCTGTAATAACCGTTGATGCCTATCCGCAAGAGAAATTCCTGGGAAAAGTTACAAGGATTAGCCCGGTCGTAAATTTGGAAAATCGGGCAGCGCCAATTGAAATTACTATCGACAATCCGGAGCACCATCTTAAATCAGGTATGTTTGTCAGTGTTTCTCTGACAATAGAGAAACATCCCCATGTTCCGGTGGTTTTAAAAGAGGCGATTCTGGGTAAGGAGCCGGATACTTATGTTTATACAGTTAGCAATAATAAAGCAAAGATGCGTAAGATTTCTTTAGGGATACATGAAGGACCTTTGTATGAGGCCGCTGATGGCATTAATGAAGGAGATATGGTGGTGATTGTTGGGCAGCAGCGTTTATATGATGATGCACCAGTAATTGCTGAAATAAGTAATGGTAACGGAGGGAATAATCAATGAAACTACCTGAGTTCGGAGTAAGAAAGCCCGTTACCAACTTAATGATATTCTCGGCAATCATTGTCCTCGCTATGTATAGCCTTTCCCGCATAGGCATTGATAGCATGCCTAAAATAGAACCTCCGGTCATCACGGTAGTTTCCGCATATCCCGGGGCGAGCCCCGAAGACGTAGAGGTGAAGGTCACTGAGCCGTTGGAAAATCAGCTCGCCACTACCCCAGGCCTCGAGAAAATAACTTCCACTTCTTCAGAAGGCGCATCCATAATTACTCTTAAATTCATCTGGGGAACAAATATCGATGCTGCTTCCAATGATGTGCGTGACCGTATTGACTTGACCAAACGTGAATTGCCTGATATCCCGGACGAAATGGATAATCCTTATATATTTAAATTTAACACTTCCAGTATTCCGATTCTTTTCTTAGGCATCACTGCTGACCAGTCTTATAAAGAATTATATGAATTGATAGATAAAAGAGTTGGCGATGCGTTAAGGCAGCTACCAGGTGTTGGAACTGTGCAACTCTTCGGAGGCCTGGAGCGCCAGATTAATATCTGGCTGGATAGGCAGCGATTGGAAGGATATGGATTTTCCATTCTTGATATACAGAATGTCCTCGCCCAGGAAAACATTTCTCAGCCTCTAGGCAAATTAAAAAGCGGATTATCAGATTATCTTCTCCGTCTGCCCGGTGAATTCGCTTCGCCCGAGGAAATCAATTCCGTAATTTTAGGAAAACGCGACGGGAAAACCGTCTACCTTAAAGATGTGGCCAGGGTAGAGGATAGCTTTAAAGAAGTCACGCTTAATGTACGTATTAATGGGCGACGCGGTTTAATGATGATGATTCAGAAGCAATCAGATACAAATACCGTCGAAGTGGCAGCTAGGGTGAAGAAAAAACTTAAAGAATTGGAAGGTATTTTACCGCGCGATATTAAGATATACCCTATTTTTGATACTTCGCAGGATATTATAGATTCGCTTAATTCTCTAAAATCCGCAGTCTATTTCGCTATTGTTTTAGTCGTATTGGTTGTTTGGTTTTTCTTGCGCCAGTTCTTACCAAGCTTGATAATCGCTTTGACTATTCCTTTCTCGTTGCTTATATCTTTTATTTATCTTTTCTTGAGCGGGCGTACTATTAATACTATTAGCCTTTCTTCTTTGGCTATATCAGCAGGCATGGTGGTAGACAATGCCATTGTTGTCGTTGATAACGTGTATAGAAAATTAGAGAGAGGTAACCGCCCAACTGAAGCCGCGATTTTTGGAACCCAGGAAATGTTTCTGGCTATTGCCGCCTCAACCTTCACTACTGTAGTTGTTTTCTTGCCCATGCTTTTTATTCCTGGCGTAATCGGCATTTTCTTTAGCGAACTTGCCGTGATTGTAACGGTTACTCTTATAGGATCTTTGTTTACCGCCGCTACCTTTAGCCCTATGCTTTGTTCTCAATGGATGACTACCACGTATGATCCTAACAAAAAATCTAAATGGCTTGCTAAGTTCTATGCTATCTCAGAAAATATGTTCAAATCTTGGGAGGAATTCTATTCGCGCAGGCTAGATTGGTGCCTGCGCCATAAAAAAACAGTTATTATCGGATTCTCGGCCGCGTTCTTAGCCACAATGTTGCTCTTGCCTTTTGTAGGCAATGAATTCGCCCCCGAGGAAGATACGGGAGATGTTCGTTTGACTATAGAGCTTCCTTTAGGTACCCGATTGGAAGAAAGTGATAAGGTTGCAAGAAGAATTGAGACCATAATGAAGAAGGATATCTCTGAGTCGTTATTTTACTATGCCCGTACAGGCGAGGTTCCTGGCAGAGGTAGAGCCATGGGGCAGATTTCTGGAGAGAATGTTATTACTGCCGGAGTAAAGCTAGTGCCTAAAACTCAACGTAAGCGTTCAGCTTGGGATGTCGCTCAGTTGCTGCGCGAGCAGATAAAACAGATACCAGGCGTTTTAAAGATCGATGTCCAGGTTGGTAATCCTATTGGTAGAATGATTACCGGCATGGGTGGGAAAGCCGTACAGGTGGAGATCATCGGCCATTCATTTGAAGATACCAATAAAGTAGCAAATGATATTAAAAGCATAATGGAGAAGATACCCGGAACCGTGGATGTGTCTATCTCTCGTGATTTGCATCTACCCGAACTAAGGATAGAAATAAATAGAGAAAAAGCTGCCAGTTTAGGTTTAAACATGAATATTATCGCTAATAGCATGAAGACTTATATTCAAGGTTCAACCGCTTCCAAGTATCGCGAAAAAGGAGAAACCTATGATATTTATGTCAGGCTGGAAGAGTCTTCTAGGCAGAAGATAGAAGATCTTGAGAATTTATCTATTGTATCTCCGGTTACAAATACTCAAGTCAAGCTTTCCAATATAGCTAAAATTTATGAAGCTTCAGGTCCGCTGCAGATTGATCGTCAAAACAGAGAAAGAGTGGTAAGGGTAGAGTGCAATGCTTACAATCGTTCCACTGGTAAAATCGTTGAAGATATTAAAAGAGAGATGCGTTCTATAGTTTTGCCTGCCGACATATCAATAAATATTGGCGGTGAGGCAGAAGAGCAGAAAAAAGCATTTCATGATCTTGGGCTTTTGTTGCTACTGGGCATGGCTTTAGTGTATATGGTCATGGCTGCGCAGTTTGAATCATTGCTGGATCCGTTTATAATAATGTTCTCTATTCCCTTTACTTTTATCGGAGTTGTTCTAGGCTTCCTTTTGACCCGCACTACTTTGAGTATTATAAGTTATTTAGGAGCAATTATGCTCATAGGTATAGTAGTTAATAATGCCATTGTCTTGATTAGTTATATTATTATACTGCGGGCGCGTGGACAGTCCATGCGCGAAGCAGTCACTAACGCTGGCAAGGATAGGCTGAGGCCGGTATTGATGACTACCATTACGACCCTGGCAGGTTTATTGCCTCTAGCCATATCGACGGGTGTTGGTTCTGAGACTTGGCGTCCTTTGGGTATTACCATGTTTGGAGGATTGTTAGTCTCGACCTTGATTACCTTACTTTTTGTACCTACGCTTTATGCTATCTTTCATAGAAAAGCAGCAATGAAGGAGGCAAAGTAGAATGAACCGTATGGTTATGATTGTCTATAATGAAGCAATTGATTTAGAAGTAATGGAGGTTATGGCTAAATGTCCGGTGAAGAATTATACCAAGATTACCGGTGTTTATGGTTCTGGGGAAACCTCTGGAACTCATATGGGAGATGATATCTGGCCAGGGCGGAATAATATTCTGTATGTTGCCTGTAAAGAAGCTGAAGCCGAGAAATTGGTTAGCTGTGTGAAAGGATTACGTACCAAATTAGGTAAAGAAGGCGTTAAGGCATTTGTCTGGGAGCTGAAAGACGTAACGTAATACGATATTTGAGGTTATGATTGGGCGGCTCCGACTTTAACTAAAGTCGGAGCCGCCTTTATTTTTGCATTGCAAAACAATGCAAGCAGGGGTAGAATTAGACAAGCAAAAATAAATTGAAACTTTTTATCGCCTTGTGCGTTTAATAGTTGGAGAAGAGAAAAGGGCTTTAAGATGCAAAATCTGAATGATAACGAGTTAATGCTAAAGTACCAGCAGGGAGAATACCGGGCCATGGATGAGCTCTTAAGGCGGTATAAAAATCCGGTTTACCGATTTGTCTTTCGCCTAAGCCTGAATATGGCTGAAGCGCAGGATATCACTCAAGAGGTTTTCTTAAGAGTGCACAAAAACAGGATGAGTTATCAGCCTTCCGGAAAGTTCTCTACCTGGATATTTAGCATTGCCCACAATGTCTTTATAAGCCGTTGGCGAAGGCAGAGAAGGTTTTTACCTTGGCCGACAAAGAATAAAGACAGCGAGGAATTAGCAGAATTTGCAAGTCCCGATCCTTCTCCGGACGAGACAGTTTATACTGACGAATTGTCAGGAATAGTAAGAGATTGCGTTAAAACTCTTCCTCTTCTCCAAAGGGAAGCGTTGTTTTTAAGGGAATTTGAAAAACTAGATTACGATGAAATAGCAAGAATCTTAAAGAAATCTCTTGGCACAGTAAAGACGTTAATCCACAGGGCGAGGTTGAATTTAAAAGAAAAATTACTTCCGTTTATCAAAGAAACCGGAGGTTGTAATGTATAAGAGACATGTCTTAAAAGAATTGAGCGCTTATCTGGATGACCAGCTTTCCGATAAAGAAAAGTTAGCGGTTTATAATCATCTTAGTGAATGCAAAACTTGCGCTGAAGAACTGGCAAAATTACGCCTAGTCTCAGAAAAGATTAAGACATTGCCCGAGCCTAGCCTAAAGGAAGATTTTGACGCGTCTATTATGAGTGAAATCCTACGCCAGGAGCTTGAAGGGGGGCGCGTTAACATGAAGACCAGACCATTGGCAATTTTGGTTCCTTCGGGAGTAATCGTTGGGATTTTGTTTTTGATAGTAGCTGTGGGAATGCAGCCGTTTATAAAGAGGAGCTATCAAGGAAAACCGGTAAGCTCCGGCAGGATTGATAAGTATTTTTATTCAACTACTTTAAATAGTCCTGTTTCAGAGACTTCGTATTGGGATCTTGGAGACCAGAAGCAGCTTGGGTTTGGAAAATCGGTTAGCAGAAGATTCGGTGGCAAGCCAATCAATGGACTTGCGGTAGATGAAGCTAAAGTATTAGCGCTCGGTGGAAAAGAGTCCTTTAGAGCTGAATATGACGGATCAGCATTTGGGATGGTTCGCGCGACAGCGTCAACTCCATATAATGAGCCTACTGGACAAGAGACATCTGTGATTGTGATCCAGCCCATATTGCCGGCTACTGGCCAAGGCCAGATGATTATTCGTATTGGTAATATCAGCCTCGAAGTAGAAAATGGCCAGAATACCTATCAGCAGGCGCTGCAGATTTCTCAGGAATTAGGAGGCTTTATCTCCAATTCATCCTTCTATAAGGATAGGGAAGGCCGCGAGGCTGGAACTATCACTATGCGGATCCCAAAAGAGAAATTTGATACCGCTTTAGATAAGCTCAGTAAGCTTGGTAAAGTCGAAGGAGTCAATTCTACTAGCCAAGATGTGAGCCAGGAATATGCCAATCTTAAGGCGCAGTTAGATGCCAAGATAATTGTCTACAACAAAATGCTTGATGCGCTTAAAGAAAGAAAAGTTACTATTCCCGAAGCGGTAAGGATAGAAAGGGAATTGGCGCCTATAGTAAGCGAGATTGAAACACTCAAGAATCGTATTGAATATCTCAATAATCAGGTCGCTTTCACTACGGTTACGCTTAATTTCCATGAGCCGGAAGTTTCTGCTAAGGTATTAAATGAGACCAAGCGTATAATCAAAGAAATGCTATTGACTACTTCTATTAATGCAATTAAGTTGTTTGCTAAAGCTGTGCCGGTGGCGCTTGCATTAATCTTCTGGCTTGTTGTGGTTGGTGTGGCAGTGTTAGTGATCAAATATTTATTCGGTAGGTTATTTAGGCGATAGTAGTTATATTAGGGCCAGGCAACTAATTATATTTAATCCATTGCCTGGCCCTATTATTTATTACTATTTTATAGTGCATTCTTTCTTGATTTCTTTACGAGTTTAAGTTATTATATTCTTTAATGAATTTCGGCAAAATTTGATACGAGGAGAGCATAAAAGATGAAAAAGACCAAACTAAGATCAGACCTAAAAAGTTTATCCAGATTATGTCATAAGATCGCCCGCCAGAAAGGCTTCTGGGATGATAAAAGAAATATCGGAGAGATGCTCATGCTTATCGTTACCGAGATTTCCGAAGCAATGGAGGCTTACCGTAAACAAGATAAGGAGAATTTCAACGAAGAGATCGCCGATACCTTTATCCGGCTTTTTGATTTGTGTGGCGGATTAAAAATCGATATCCTAAAGGAAATCGAAAAAAAGATGGTCAAAAACCGCAAAAGGCCTTACAAGCACGGTAAAATCTGTTAAGCTAAAAGGTTATTATGAAGGAAGATTTTTTTAGTAAAATTGAAGAGATTGTAGAGAAAGACCCCCGCTATAAGGAAGAAGCCTATGAATTTGTGATGCGGTCGCTTTCTTTTACTCAGAAACGCTTCCGTAGGCAAGGGCATATCACCGGTCAAGAGCTTCTTGAGGGAATCAAGGATTACGCTTTTGAAGAATTTGGGACCATGGCAAAATCAGTCCTTGAGCATTGGGGGATAACTAAGACCGAGGATTTCGGCCATATCGTTTTTAATATGGTTAATAATGGCCTTCTAAAAAAGACCGACGAAGACAGCGTCGAAGATTTTAAAAACATTTACGATTTTAATGATGTTTTTGAGCATGGCTACAGACAGAGGTTTGAGGAAGAGATCAAAAAGCATTTAAAAGATAAGGAGTAATATGCAACCATTTTATTGGGCATTGTTAACGGCATTTTTCTGGGGCGCTGCGCCGCTATTTGAGAAATTTGGGCTTTCCAAAATCGAGCCTTTTCCCGGTTTGATAATAAGATGCCTGGGAGTAATCCTGGGGTTAATCTTGGTAGTTATATTCAGGTCTCAAACCGTAAAAGAGGCTATTGTGGCTAAGCCGCAGGCAGCTATCTTTATTATGCTGGGAGGGATACTGGCCAGCGTTGTGGGACAAATGTTTTTTTATCGGGCTTTAAAATTCGGAGAGTTATCCAAAGTGGTGCCGGTGGCAGCGGGCTATCCGATTATTTCCTTTATTTTAGGGGTGTTATTTTTATCCGAGAAAATCTCTATTGCTAAAATCTCAGGAGTAGGCCTGATAGTGTTAGGCACAATCCTTTTGAAGTAAGATTTAATTTCAATCCGCAATTTACCTTCATAAATAGCAAATATGCCTCAAGATAATAAATTAGACAGTCCGATTCAGTATCTCAAGGGCGTTGGCCCCAAAAGATCGAAAATCTTAAAAAACTTTGGGATCGAGACCATCGAAGAACTTTTTTATTATTTTCCTCGACGATACGAAGATCGAACTAATTTTGTTTCAATAAGCCAGCTCAAAGAGAACGAATATCAGACGATTAAGGGCGAAGTTTTTATAAAAGGCGAGAGAAGGTCTTGGAGGCGGCGAGGCTTTAGCATTTTTCAGCTTATGATTCGTGACAAATCTGGGAAGATAACAGCTGTCTGGTTTAATCAGCCGTATTTAAAGAAGCTTTTTAAAAATGGACAAAGTGTGATTCTTTATGGCCGTGTTGAAGAATACGAAGGCGCACTGCAGATGAATTCGCCGGAATTTGAAGTCCTTGATGAAAAAGATAAAGAGGCAGAGAGTTTGAGCCTGGGCCGGATGGTTCCGATTTATCCTTTATCCGAAGGTATAACCCAGAGGTATTTTAGGAAACTGGTTAAGCAGACGCTGGATAAATTTATCTCTAAGATTGAGGAGCCGTTGCCTTACGATATCCGCAAGCGCCAGGATTTGCTCAACCTCGCCCAGAGTTTAATCAATATCCATTTTCCCCAAGACAAAGAGATTCAGCAGAAGGCATACCAGCGCCTGGCATTTGAGGAATTTTTCTTTTATTCGCTTCCCGTCGCCTTAAGAAAACTCCAGGCTAAGCAAAAACAAGGCATCGCCCATAAAATTAAGGAAGATTCATTGTCAGAGTTCATTAATAGCCTGAATTTTGAGCTTACCAGCGCCCAAGAAAGAGTTCTGGCGGAGATAAAAAATGATATGCGATCTTCGAAGCCTATGCAAAGATTATTGCAAGGCGATGTTGGTTCGGGCAAGACAGTTGTAGCCACGATCGCTGCGATTATCGCATCCTTCGGTGGCTGGCAGGCGGCTTTTATGGTTCCGACGGAAATCCTGGCTAATCAGCATTTCGAGAATATCCAAAAACAGATTAAGGGTCTTTCTAAGAAAATAAACTTGGCCTTGTTGACAAGCAGCCTGGAAGATAAAGAAAAACAGAAAATCTACAAAGAAATCCGGGAAGGCAGGATTGATTTAATTATCGGAACGCACGCTCTTATCCAGGAAGAATTAAAATTTAAGAAATTAGGTTTGGTGGTTATCGATGAGCAGCACAAATTCGGGGTTTCTCAGCGCGCACTTCTTCCCAAGAAAGGCACAAATCCTGACGTTTTGATTATGACCGCAACTCCGATTCCTCGGACGCTTTCTATGACTATTTACGGAGACTTGGATATTTCGGTGATTGACGAACTCCCCAAGGGCAGAATTCCGATTGAGACCAAAGTTTATCCCGAAGAAAAACTAGGGAAAGTCTATGATTTCATTAAAGAAAGGATCAAAGAAGGCCGCCAGGCATATATTGTTTATCCTCTTATTGAGGAATCCGACTTTCTTGAATTAAAGGCTGCGCAGAAAATGTTTGCGGAATTAAGAAAAGGCGCTTTTAAGGATTATCGCCTTGGCATGGTTCACGGCAGGATGAAACGCCAGGAGCAGGATATGGCCATGATCGATTTTAAAAATGGCAAGCTTGATATTTTGGTGGCGACAACCGTATTAGAGGTGGGCATCGATGTGGCGAATGCTTCGGTAATGGTGATTGAGCATGCGGAAAGATTCGGACTTGCTCAGCTGCATCAGTTGCGCGGCCGTATCGGCAGAGGCAAATACCAGTCATATTGCATTTTGATTGCTAATCCAAAAGGCCCTGATGCTATTGCCAGAATCAATGCGATTTCTAGCATGAGCGACGGTTTTTTAATCGCAGAAGAGGATTTAAAGATTAGGGGGCCCGGTGAATTCTTCGGACAACGCCAGCACGGACTTTCCGAGCTTAAAATCGCCAATCCCATAACCCAGCTCAATATCTTGCAGAAAGCAAGGGATGAGGCGATAAAATTAATTGAGCAAGATCCAGCTTTGTCATCGAGGACGAATCTTGTTATCCGAGAAAAACTTAACAAAACTTTTCCTGAATTTCAGGATTTGATGTTGATAGGATAAAATGAGAGTACTAACGGGAAAACTAAAGGGTCGGCTTTTAAAAAGTCCCAAGCTGGGCTTAAGGCCTACCCAGGACAAGACCAGAAAAGCCGTATTTGATATCTTGGGCGAGGCTATTGTTGGCGTCCAGTTTCTGGATTTATTCGCCGGCTCCGGGGCAGTCGGCATTGAGGCTTTGTCTTGCGGCGCAGCCAATGTTTGGTTTGTGGAAAACGACCGCGAATCCCTTGCTATTTTAAAAGATAATCTTTCCAAGCTTAATATTGTTAATTACGAGGTTTTACCCAAAGATGCTTTCTCGGCTATCGAACAATTTGCCCAGTCAAAACGAAAGTTTGACATTATCTTCTTAGATCCGCCATATTATCAAGAATTGGCGAAAAAATCCTTGCTAAGCTTAGGCTCTTGTGATATATTAAATCCTTCTGGTTTGGTAATAATTCAGCATTTTAAAAAAGATATAATTCCTGAAAAGACAGATAGTTTAGAGCTTTTTAAACAAAAGAAATACGGAGACACGCTAGTGTCTTTTTATCAAATGAGGCCCAAATTTACGGAACGATAGTGAACGTAAGTTTGTCAGTCGAATTTTGACCCCGCCCTTTCTTGTGCGGCAGTTATGCTTCGCAGTAAGAAAGGGCGGGGTTCAATTCGCGCAAATCCTTGACAAGCTTGTCAAGGATGCGCTCATTGAAGGGGGAAGTTTAATGTGTCAGAAGGCGATTTATCCAGGAAGTTTTGATCCGGTTACTTACGGCCATATCGATTTGATTAAACGGGCATCGGGGATTTTTGAAGAGGTAATCGTTGCCGTCGCCCATAATCCGGCCAAAAATCCGATTTTCTCGGTTAAAGAAAGAGTATCAATGCTTAAAGAAGCCGTGAAGAACATTAGTAATATTACAGTCGAGGATTTTGACGGCCTGGTCATTGACTTTGCTAAAAAGAAAAAAATCAACGTGATTATCCGCGGAGTAAGGATGATTTCCGATTTTGAATATGAATTCCAGATGGCGCTCACCAATAGAAGGCTGGCTGATGATATTGAGACGATATTTCTTATGCCATCAGAACAATATTCCTTTTTATCATCCAAACTTTTAAAGGAAGCGGCTGGTTTGGGCGCGGATTTATCTAGTTTTGTCCCGTCTTTCGTCGAGAAAGAGATCAAGAAGAAGCTCAAGAAATGAAAATAAATTTACGGCAAGTTCCCGCCGAAGGATTGGAATTAAGCGAGAACTTAATGCCATCAGATTTAGATATTGTTTCAAAAGAGGTAGTTTTTAAGAAGCCCATTGAAATCAAGGCATTCATCGAGAAGGGGATTAACGCCGTCACGGTTAATGCCAGGATAAACAGCGAAGCTGATGTTTTCTGCTCTAGATGTTTAGCTGCCTGTCCCACGAAAATAGATAAAAAATTCCGTTTTGTTTATGAAACGGATCAGGGCCAGGAAGTTATAGACCTTGCCCAGGAACTGCGCGAAGAATTAATCCTGGATTTCCCGGTCAAATCCCTGTGCAAGCCGGATTGCAAAGGTTTATGCCCTAAATGCGGAAAGAATTTGAATCTGGAAAAATGTAACTGTAAGATTTAGTCTGAAAGGAAGGAACAATGCCATTACCGAAAAGAAGACATTCTAAGCAACGTGGAAGAAAACGCAGAACTCATTGGAAATTTGAGGCGCCGAATCTGGTGGTTTGCCCTCAGTGTAAGACCTTGAAGCCTCCGCATCAGATTTGTCCTATATGCGGATTTTACAAAGACAGGGTCGTGGTTGAAATCAAGACCAAAGAAGAGAAAAAGAAAAAGGAATAAATTATGCGTATTTCCGTAGATGCAATGGGTGGAGATCATGCGCCGGGTGCGATTGTCAGCGGCGCAGTAATGGCGGTAAAAGAATATGATATCGAAGTGATTCTGGTCGGGAAAAAAGCCGCCATCGAAGAAGAGCTTAAAAAATACAAGTATCCTTCCAATCGTATCAGTATCCAAGAAGCATCAGAAGTTATTGAAATGGACGAGTCGGCGGCGACGAGTGTCAGAAGAAAAAGAGATTCCTCTATAGTTAAAGCCATTGAGATGACTAAGGACGATAGGGCCGATGCCATGGTCAGCGCTGGAAATACCGGAGCTGTGGTTTGCGCTGCCACATTGAGTTTAGGTCTTCTATCTGGAATAGAGAGGCCGGGAATCGCAATAATTACCCCTTCTTTAACCGGCAGGGCTTTATTGGTCGATGTGGGGGCGAATATTAATCCTAAACCGATTCATCTGCAGCAGTACGCCGTAATGGCCACAGCATATTTTCGTAACGTCTTAAATATCCCAAATCCTCGCGTGGGACTTCTTAATATCGGCGAAGAGGAAACAAAGGGTCCGGAATATGTCAAAGAGACCTATGCGGTTTTAGAAAAAGCCAAGATTAACTTTATCGGCAATGTTGAGGGCAAAGATATATTTTCCGGAAAATGTGATTGCATTGTCTGCGATGGATTTGTAGGCAACATCGCGTTAAAAATAGCAGAAGGATTGGCCGAAGTAATTGCAGAGTTTTTAAAGCGGCAGATATACAGCAATATCTGGAGCAAGCTAGGCGCGCTTTTGATGATGAGAGGTTTTAAGCGTTTCAGGAAACAGATGGATTATTCCGAATACGGAGGAGCGCTGCTTCTGGGGGTTAATGGTATTGTAATTATCGGACACGGCCGTTCCAGCGCCAAGGCTATTAAAAACGCAATCCGCGTAGCCAAGGAAGAGATTGAAAAGAATGTTAATGCAAAAATCATCGAGGAAATAAAGGCGCTATGAAAAACGTAGGAATCATCGGCCTTGGGATGTATGTTCCTGAGAAAAAGCTCACCAATCAGGACCTGGAGAAAATGGTTGATACTTCCGATGAGTGGATTACCACCCGCACCGGGATAAAAGAGAGAAGGATCGCCGATAAGTCCCAGGCCGCAAGCGATCTGGCAGTAAATGCCGCCAGAGAAGCGCTCGCCCAAGCCAAATTAAAACCCGAAGATTTAGATTTGATTATTGTCGCTACCATCACCCCGGATACGCAGTTTCCTTCCACTGCCTGTTGGGTGCAAAAAGCATTAGGCGCCAAAAAGGCCGCGAGTTTCGATATCTCGGCCGCCTGCGCCGGATACATCTATGGGATAACTATCGCCCAGCAATTTATCGCTAACGGCGTTTATAAAAATGCTTTGGTTGTTGGAACCGAGGTTCTATCTAGGATTACCGATTGGACCGATAGAAGCACCTGTGTCCTTTTTGGAGACGGAGCAGGATCCTGCGTTTTAGCTCCTGTTAAAGAAAACGGAATACTTTCTACTTATCTTGCCAGCGACGGAGAATTGGGGGATTTATTGCTTCTTCCTGCCGGCGGCTCGAGAAATCCAGCGACTCATCAAACCGTGGATGAAAAATTACACACTATCAAGATGCAGGGTAATGAAGTCTTTAAGCATGCCGTAAAACTCCTGGGCGAAGCCACCAAGATTGCCTTGGAAAAGGTGGGTCTTAGCTGGAAAGACATTGATTGCGTTATTCCTCATCAGGCTAATATCCGCATACTTTTGGCCATGGCCAAGAGAATCGGAGTCCCCGAAGATAAGATTTATATGAATATCGCCCGCTACGGAAACATGTCATCTGCCTCAACCGCCACCGCGCTTACCGAAGCCTTCCGCGACGGAAAAATCAAAAAAGGCGATATCGTTGTCCTGGTTGCCTTTGGCGGAGGACTGGTCTGGGGCTCCATAGTTATTAAATGGTAAAAATAAAGAAATGTTAGGACAGTTTAGTCAGTTGAGCCAGTTACGTTAGTTAAGGAATAGAACTGACCTAACAGAAATAACTGCATTAACTGAAATAACTTATTTATGAAAAATATAGCTTACATTTTCCCCGGTCAAGGCTCGCAGTATGTTGGCATGGGAAAAGAAATCTATCGAATTTCCCCCCAAGCCAAATCAGTATTTGATAAAGCCGATAAAGTCCTGGGATTCAGCCTAACTAAACTTTGTTTCCAAGGCCCGCAAGAACAACTCAAATCCACGATTAACTGCCAGCCGGCAATTTTCACCTTAAGCGTCGCTGTCCTGGAAGCCTTTAAAAGCCATCCTAAATCAAAAAATTTTAAACCAAAATTTACTGCAGGTTTAAGCCTGGGCGAATATTCGGCTTTAGTGGCGTCAGAAGTTTTCAGTTTTGAAGATGCCTTGAAAATCGTCAGGCAGCGCGCCGAATATATGGAGGAGGATGCCCGCAGCACTCCCGGAAAGATGGCGGCGATTTTGGGCATGGACCTTGAGAAAGTAAAAGCGATCTGTAAAGATTGCGCGACTTATGTTGCCAACTTAAATTGTCCGGGACAAGTGGTAGTTTCAGGAAAAGCTGTTGATATCGATAAGACCGTTGAGGCAGTCAAGGCACAAGGTTTCAAGGCAATAGTCTTAGAGGTAAGCGGAGCGTTCCATTCCTACTATATGAATCCTGCCGGAGAGAAATTATCTGCATTATTGAATAAATCCAAGATTAACCCGGCGCAAATTCCGGTTGTCAGCAATGTCATTGCCAAGCCGGAGATTAAGCCCGAAGAAATCAAGGCGAATCTTGTGCGCCAGGTCAGCGCCTCGGTGCTTTGGGAGGAATCAGTGCGCTATATGGCAGGCCAGGGCGTTACTGAATTCATAGAGATCGGGCCCGGCCAAATCTTAAAAGGCATGCTTAGGCGCATTGATTCAAAGCTCAAAGTCTTCAATTTAGAGAAGCCTCAGGATATCGAAAACCTCGCAGTATAATCGTCGGAAAACCAACCAAAATTCAATTCAGGTACAAATAATCATTGACAAATTTTTCTATTTAAGATATATTAAGATAACACAATTTAGCTTAGCATAGCATATGATAACATATGATTTTTTGTAATTTAGAAGATTTGCTTAAAATTTTAAGGAGGAAAATTTATGGCTAATAAAAGTAAAGAGATAATGGATTTAAGGGACGTGGCGGCGTATCTGGATGTCCATCCGGCGACGATTTATAAATATGCCAGGGAAGGTAAGATCCCAGCCTTTAAATTCGGCTCGGACTGGCGCTTTCATCGTAAGATGATTGATCAGTGGATTTCCGAGAAGGTCAGGTATAATTCACAGAAGAGTGATCGCAGAAAAGAATGAAGAATAATCGAAGAGTTGTTATAACTGGTCTAGGCGTGGTAAGCTCGATCGGCATTGGCAAAGCTGATTTCTGGCGAAACCTTATCGCCGGTAAATCAGGAATAAGCAAGATTGAAGCCTTTGATACATCTGCCTACGAACGACACTTTGGCGGCGAGGTCAAGAATTTCAAGTCAGAGGAGTTTATCGATAAAAGAAAGCTCAAACACATGGGCCGCGCCTCACAGATGGCGCTCGCGGCTGCTCGCCTGTCTTTAGAAGACGCAGGATTAAATATCAAAAAGATAGACAAAGCAAAAATGGGCGTTTGCCTTGGAACTACTATGGGCGAGGCTCAGATATTAGAAGAGATGGATAAGCTTTGGGTAGACAAGGGCGAAAAAGATATTGGCCATAAAACCGTAATTTTATTTCCCACTAATAATATCGTCGGAAACCTCGCCAATGAACTGCAATTAAAAGTTGATAGTTTCATGTTTGCTAATGCCTGTTCTGCAGGAAATTATTCTATCGGCTATGCCTTTGATCTAATCAGATCTGGCAAAGCAGATGTTATGCTGGCAGGCGGTGTGGATGCTTTTTCCCGGGTTAATTTGGTCGGTTTTAGCCGGCTTTATGCCATGGCCCCGGAAGTCTGCCGTCCGTTTGATTTAAACCGCGAAGGAATGCTGGTCGGCGAAGGCGCCGGAATGCTATTATTGGAAACATTAGACAGTGCCTTAAAAAGAAAAGCGACAATTTATGCCGAGATTCTTGGCTATGGTTTATCCTGTGATGCCTATCATATGACCGCGCCCAAAGAAGAAGGAATCGTGGAATGTATGAGGCGAGGGATAAAAGAGGCAGGTATCAAAATTGAGGATGTAGATTATATCAGCGCGCACGGAACCGGAACCGTGCAGAATGATAAAACCGAATGTTCGGCAATTAAGAAAGTTTTTGGCGCAAAATATAAAGAGATTCCTATAAGTTCAATCAAATCAATGCTTGGACACACTATGGGCGCAGCATCGGCAATTGAGGCGATTTCCTGCTGTCTGACGATAAAAGAAGGCGTAATTGCCCCGACGATAAATTACCAGACTCCGGATCCGGAGTGTGATGTAGATTGTGTGCCAAATCATTCTCGCAAAGCAGAGGTAAATATAGCTTTCAATAATTCATACGCGTTCGGGGGAAACAATGCGTGCTTAGTTTTTAAAAAAATTGTGGAAGTACAAAAGTAGAAAGTAAAATAAACGAAGGAACGAGGTTTGCAGTTGAGTTATCAGGAAATAAAGTATTATAAATTCTATGAATATATTTTGCTGTTTTAGAAAGAAATGAAAACTATTTTTTTAACAGGCGGAACAGGTTTTATAGGATCATATCTTTTGCAAACTTTATTGCTGAAAGGATATAAGGTATTTTGTTTGGTTCGTAAAGATTCTCCTAAAAATATTCTCAACTGTTTAGAATTCTGGAACAAGCGCTCTTTGCCAAAAATTCGAAATAATTTTGAAATTATTAATGGCGATATTAGAAAATCGAATTTGGAGATAAACAGCCAAGATACTTTACGTTTAAGAGGACAAATAGATGAAATCTTTCACTGCGCCGCGGGAACTAACCTTAGAGAAGGTTTTCTATCGCTTAAACAAGTCAATGTCGATGGTACTTTTAATATTTTATCTTTTGCCGAGAAAATATCTGAAGGGCGATTACGCAAAGTAAATTATTTCAGCACTGTATATGTCTGCGGTGATTATCAAGGTAAGTTTATGGAAGATAGTTTAGATATGGGGCAGTCTTTCAATACTTCATATGAAAAAACCAAATTCCTTGCAGAAAAGCAAATTGATTTGTTCAGAAAGAAAGGTTTATGGATCGATATCTATCGTCCTCCCATTGTGCTTGGGGAATCTTCTTCTGGGAAGACGCCTTCTTTTCAAAGCATATTTCAAGCAATACACTTATTTAATATGGAGATATTTGACGTTTATCCCGCTAAGGATGTCCCTTCTAACATTATATGCGTAGATTCATTAGTTAATGCAATTTTATTAATAAATGAATTTTCTAAAGAAAAGAATTGTACCTACCATCCTTTCCATGAAACCACTATTTTATTTGAAGAGATGATTTATATTGCCAGTAAATATCTTGGATATAAAATGCCAAAACTTGTTAGAAGAGAAGAATTCAAGATTGGTAACTTGTCTGCTATCCAAAGGAGACTTCTCGAAAATACAATTTTTACCTTCAATCCCAGTACATCTATTTCGTCAATAAAAACAATGCAAGGTTTAAGGAGCTTAAATTTTGAAATCCCACGATTTGACGAAAATACATTTTTAAGATTATTGAAATATTCAGTAGATTGTAATTTTATAAAACGAAAGACAAGATGAGCGTTAAAGTTCCAAACAAATATGATGCAATAATTATTGGGGCGGGAGTAGGAGGACTTATTTGTGCCTGTTACCTTATTAAGTCTGGTTTAAAAATATTGGTCTTAGAACAAAACGATAAACCTGGTGGATGTTGCGCATCGCTTGAGTTAGGTGCCTACAAGTTCGATATTGGGGTGCATTACTTAGGGTCATTGAAAAAAGGGATTTTAGGTAAAATTTTAGATGAATTAGAAATTGCTAATTTATTAAAGGTCCATCAGTTTGATCCGGTTGAAAGAATTATAACACCAGATGGAGATATATGCTTAAGATCAGATCCAGCTCTAACAATTAACGAGTTTAGAGATAAATTTCCGCAACAAGAGAAAAATATCAAACGTTTTTTTGACTTTGTTAGCCAAAAAGATTTCTTCCTTACAGTTTATCCAAAAATAAAGAAAATGACATTTCGTAGTGTTTTAGATGAGTTTTTTGAAGACAAAAAGATAAAAGCAATACTTAATGCAATATCAATATGGAATATAGGGGCACATGCAGATAAAAGTCTAGCATTAGCTTGTATTGCTATGTTTAGAGAGTATGTAATGGATCCAGGATATTATCCTTATGGAGGTAGTCAATCGTATCCTAATCTTTTAACTCAATTTATTAGAACTGGTGGTAGCGATATGAAATTAAATGCTAGAGTCGCCAGAATTCTAAATGATAATAATTCTGTTTGTGGTGTTGAGTTGGAAAATGGCGAGCAGTATCGTGCGGATGTTATAGTTACTAATGCTGATGCGCATGAAACCTTCTCTAGCCTTTTAAATGTAAAAACAGATGAATTAGATAAAATAAATTATCTAGTGAGGTCGCCGTCGATGTTCGTGGTATATGCCGGTCTTAATATCGATATGCAATCGGCTTTGGATAATCCAGCAAATATTTTGTATTTCTCGGATTATAATATTGATGAAACTATGTTTGATACAAAGAGAATATTTAATAAAGATGATTTGCGTTATCTCATGATGTCTTTTCCTTCTTTACACGATCCTGAACAGTGCTATAATTCTCATACGAGCGTTGGTCTTTATATTCTTGCGAACTACGAATCTCCAGAATTTTGGTTGAATAACAAAGATAGAATTGCTGGTTTAATTGTTGATTTGGCAAACAAAATAATCCCAAATTTGAAGAATAATATTGAAAAGAAATTTGTTGCTACCCCTATAACTTTTGAAAGATTTACCCTTAATACCAACGGAGCTTGTCTAGGGTGGCTCCCAGATTTTGAAAGGACAAAATTATATAAAATTAAACAACGTTGTTCAATTAAAGGATTATATGCTGCAGGGCATTGGTATACGGGAGAATTTGTTCCTTCAGGAGGTATCCCAGTAGTTAGTTTCTCTGGTAGAAGAGCAGCAAGAATTATACTTGGGGACCTCGGAAAACAATGGAAATATAAAGAAATTGGACTTTAATTACTAAAAATATGTATTATTCGTTTCCACAAATTATTATCTCATTAGCGCTATTGATACTTGGATTCTTTATTTTATCTAGGAATTCTAAACACGTCACTAACCGTGTTTTTTTCTTTTTAAGTTTAGTTACATGTATTTGGTTATTCGCATATGGGATCGCTTATCGTCAAACAGATAAAACTATAGCTGCTTTCTGGTTAAAAATTGGGTACACAGCTATTGCTTTTATATGTGTTGCTGGATTACATTGTACCATAGAGGTTCTAAAAATAAAAAGTCTACAAAAGATTATTTCATTATTTTATTTGTTTTCTATATTATTTAGTTTTTTAATATGGGGAACCAGTTATGTTGTAAAAGATTTTAGATTATATTTCTGGGGGTATTATCCAATAGCAGGTTTTCTGCATCCAGTTTTCTTAATATTTTTTATTGGTTCGGTAAGCTACGCATGCATTCTCTTGGCATCATTTTTATTATTTAAAAACAAGAAACTTACACCTCCGGAACGAACCCAAATAAAATATGTATTATTAGCATTTACTATTTATAGCTCCGCGTCCGTAGATTTTTTTCCTAATTATGGAATAGCAATTTATCCGTTTGGTTATTTATTTGGAGCAATTTATATAGCTATAATTAGTTATAGCATAGTTCGTCATCACCTTATGGATATTGAAATTTTAGTCAAGAAGACAACTTTCATTTCCATAGGTGCTATAATTCCAGTAGCCTTGCTTTATATTGCTCTTTCTTATATTCAGCCAATTCTTTCCCCGAAATTAGGTCCAGCTTGGTTAACTGTACCTGTTTTGCTTTCAGCTCTGATAGCATTTGCATTATTTAGATTTATAAAATTTATTCTTCGTATGAATGAATCTGACCTTTCCAAGAAATTCGCCTACAGGCCGATGCTGGAGAAAGAGGCGGAGAGGACGGCGAGGGCAAGAGACGTTAGAGAAATGGCGACGTTTATCGTAAGAGACGTGTCATCATTTACGCGTTTGGATCACACCGCTGTTTTTATCCTGAATGACCAGAAAAATGCCTATGCGCTTATGTCCTGTGTTTATCGCAAAAAAGACCGTCCCAAATTAGAGCTGGGATTGTTGCTTTCAATCCACAGCCCGTTGGTCGCCTATCTAAAAGACGAGAAGAAGCCGGCAGTCTATGGCCAGATTATGCATGACCTGCAGAATAAAGATCTTACTACGCACGAAAGAAAATTCCTGGAATCCGTGGAAAGCGAAATGGCCATCTTGGGCGTGGAAATCTGCGTTCCCAGTTTCTGCGAAGATGAGATGGTTGGTATTATGAACCTGGGTAATAAAATCACTAACGAAATCTACACTGCTCAGGACCTCCAGGCCTTCCAGACTTTGGCCAATCAGACCGGCCGCGCCATCGCCGGATTATTATTGAAGAACGAAAAAATCCGTTTGATTGTCTCCTCGCAGAAATCATTGCTGGAGACTTTGGAAGCCCGCGATCATTACACCCGCGGCCACACCGAAAGAGTGTCGCAATATTCAATGTTGTTAGGAAATAAACTGGAGCGCTTGATCCATTCCATACCCAACTCCATCAGCGCGCTTCACTGGACCGCCCAGCTGCATGATTTGGGAAAAGTCGGAATCTCGGATAATATTCTTTTGAAGCCGGCCGCGCTTAACGATGAGGAATTTGCCAAGATTAAGGAGCATCCCACCCGCGGTATCGAAATCCTCGGCCCCTTAAAGGAATGGTTCGGGGAAGACATTATCCAGGGTGTGGTGCATCATCATGAAAATTACGACGGCTCTGGTTATCCTGATAAGCAAAAGGGAGATGCAATCCACATTTTTGCCAGGATTATCCGCGTGGCTGATGCCTTTGATGCCATGACTACCGACAGGCCCTACCGAAAAGGCTTATCAATAGAAGAAGCGATGAACGAAATCAAAAAGTTCCGTAAGATTCAATTTGATCCGGTAGTCGCCGATGCCTTTATCGAGTTATATAATGATGGTGTGCTGAAAAAAGTAATGGATGAGTTGAAGAAGAAGTTTGGTTAATTCAGGGTATAGGGTGGAGGGGGTAGCGTTTAGTTTCAAGTTTCGCAATCAGCACGTTCAACATCTTTAAGACTTCCGCAATTAAATTATCGCACTTCGAATAATCCAAATCTATTGTTTCTTCTAATTTTCTAGCGATATCAATTTGTGTTTCAAGTTCAGAAGCTGAGCCATTTGCTACGTAGAGGAACTGGATATATTCTTTTATGTGTTTTCTGCGATATCCTTCAGCGATATTAGAAGGAATAGCTATGGCAGCTCGCCTCATTTGAGAAACCAATCCGTAAACTTCGCTTTTAGGGAATAATCTGGTAAGATTATAAATTTCTATAACCAGCTCTATGGATTTTTGCCAAACAATGAGGTCTTTATACGATTGTAGTTTCATGCTATACCCTATACCCTAAGTGCTAAACCCTAAATCCTAGAGGCTGGTTTTAGAGGATTTTCCGAATTGCTTCCAAGACATCCTTAGACGAAAATGGCTTGACGATGTAATCGCTAGCTCCGGCGCGGATGGCTTCTGTCGCTGTTTCGACCGACTTGTAGCCTGTGATCATGATTACTTTTATGGCGGGATTAATTGATTTGATTTCTTTTAGGATATCCAGTCCGCTGGCCTTGGGCATTTTGATATCCATTAAGATTAAATCTACGGGATTGTTTTTTAAATTCTCCAGGCAATCTTTGCCGTTAGTAGCTTCAATGATCTCATAATCCTTCTCTAAAATTAATTTTAGTGATTCTCTGATACCCAGTTCATCATCACAGATCAAAATCTTATATTTAGGCATTTTTCCTCCTTCAATGAGCCCGCGACTTATGGAACAAAGTGAACATAAGTCGCTTGGGCGAATTGAACCCAGCACTAATTTTACTATTGGAATGATTTTCTAAGCCGGTTCTTAAGATGGGTTCGTGCTTGACCATAATGTTTTAATTTTCTTTCTCTTTCCCTAGCATCTAATTCGGAGACATAACCTTCACAACCAATAAATTTCCATTTATTATCAATATCATGTTCTTTTAAACGCCTGTCTAAGTTATTTGTATATCCGTAATAAGGCTCTCCAGTATTTTTGTTCTTTAAGATATAAATCCAATATATATTCATAAAATTAGTGCTGGGTCAAATTCCGACTACGAACTTATGTCGTTTTTCAAACTCCATAAGTTCGGTCGTCATTTGACCTCCTATTACAATGCCGGTGGCGTAATCACGCATATCGCCAGCGCCTTGGTCTTTCCTAAGTTTTTAAAATAGTGGGGGAGGGATGCATCAAAATAGAGCGTGGCATTTTTGCTCAGTATTGAGCTTTTATTATCTATCACTGCTTCGATTTTTCCTTCCAGGCAGAAAATAAATTTTTCCGTGCCGAGATTATTTTGTTCTTGCTGGGTCTTGCCCTGAGGTTCAATCTTTAAAAGTATAGGCATCATTTTCTTCTCAAGTACCTTGTTGGTGAGCATCTCATAAGCTGCTTTATCGCTGTGCAAGAATACTTCGCTTCTTGAGTCCTGCGATTGGACATCTATAGTTTTTTCTTCAACTCCGATGTCTTTGTATAGCTCGCTTAAATTAACTCCCAGCGCCTTGGCGATGTTGATATGGGAATCGAGGGTGCCGGTCATCTTGAGGTTCTCAATACGGCTCAAAGTTGCAAGCTGCACGCCGCTATTTTGTGATAATTCCACCAGCGTCATCTTGCGCGATTTTCTTAATTCTCGAATCCTGTCTCCGATTTTCATCTTATTCCTCCTGAAGTGTTTTTCTAATCTAAAGATTAACATAGCATTGATGAATTGTCAAGTCTAAATTGTATAAACAAAAAATATTTCATTTTTTGGTCAATTTTATCAACTTGTTAATTACTAACAAGTTATAATAATTACACTGAATAATAATTTAACTTTTACGCAAATCAACCTTGACAAATAATCAAATACATGCTATACTTCCAAGCGTCCACGGGAGAAAGGCAGCAAGTTAATGCAAGAGGACAAAACAACCCACCTGAGAATTAAAAAAACCGAGAGAACATTTCAAGCCTTAAAACACAGAATACTTCTGTATCCTAATCTTTACGTCCCCGATTTTATAATCTATGACCTTGCCAAGCTAATGGAGGAATATTATGAGGAAAATTAATAAAAGTATCCTAAAGTCAAAAATGAGAAGTAAAAAGGCAAAAGCACAAGTTAAAAGTTAAAATGGAAGAGCCAAGACATAAAATTTATGATTTAAGAAAGCGCACTTACCTATATGCGCTTGATATTATAAATTTTATCGAAAATCTACCCAAAGACTACATCTCAATAATAATTGGCAGGCAACTTCTTCGTTCCGCAACATCAATAGGTGCCAATATCATTGAAGCTCAAGCTTCAAGTTCCAAAAAAGATTTTACTAATTTTTATAGCCATTCATTAAAATCTGCAAATGAAAGCAAATTCTGGCTTTCTTTGCTTTTAGATTCTCATAGAGTCCCTTTTGATAAAACTAAAATAATCTCTGATGAAACAATTGAATTATCCAATATTCTCGCTGCAAGCATTTTGAGTCTGAAAGGAAAGAGATGAAAAACTTTTTAATTTTAACTTGTGCTTTTTACTTTTTCCTTTTGACTTTTAAGTTTGCAATTCGAAATTTCAAACATAATAGGTTGCTTTCTGGCATTGTCTATATCTTTGTTTTTATTTTAAGTTTATTAGTAATAACCCGTTCCGATAGTAATATTTTATGGCAGGATTCTTCCGATGGCTTAAGGGAAAAGAATGTTAAATGTATATTATTTGATTTTGAGGATAGGAATCAATTTTTTGTCGGTACTGACCGCGCTCTTTATGTTTCAAATGACCAGGGGAAATATTATAAGAAGATTCTAAATATTCCAAAATCTGGAGGAGTTAATTACCTTGCGCAAGATAGATCTTGCCCGCAGGATATATTCGCTGCGACCGCCGATGGATTATTCATCAGCCGAAATGAGGGGAAAAGCTGGCAGAATATTTTTCGCGGTAAAAACGAAATGCAGCGTTATTGCAAAACGGTTTTGATTCTTAAAGATATAATCCTTCTTGGCACCAAAGAAGGATTATTTTTTACGAGGGATAATGCCAAGACTTGGGATAGATTATCAGGGAAGCTTGGCACCATTGAAATTATCGCTATGGCCGCAGGCGCAGAGCAGATTTTTCTCGCCACTATCGAAGGCGTATATGTTTTAAGCTCGGATTTAGATTCACAAGATAAATTATATTCCATAACAGGCCAAGAGAGCCCGGAAAATAATAATGGCGATAGCGATTATGCAGCCGAAGAATCAAAAGGAACATCACGCATAACCGATATTAAAATCGATCACAAGAACTCTCGTAATATTTATTTTAGCTCAGATGAAGGTTTGTTTTATTCCCAAGATGACGGCGAATCCTGGCAGAGATTAAATTCAGGAGGATTGTTAAGTCAGAATATAAAATGTATTCAATTTCTAGATAATAATAATTTAGTTGTTGGTACAGAAAAAGGTGTTTTTGAATTTAACGGTGGTAAATGGCAACAGTTTTATAAGGGAATGACCGCTAATAATATTAATTTCCTAGCCACGGACTCCTCTAGGAATCTTTGGGCTGCAACTGATGAAGGAGTGTTTAGGGGCTCGTCCCGGGATTTACCTGCAATGAAACGAGACGAGCAAAAAAATACTCAAGAAGTATTTAAGGACGAGCCCTCTATTCAGGAAATCCAGAAACAGGCGATAAGATACGCAGAGGTTGATCCACGGAAAATAAAAAGCTGGCGCAGGCGCGCGCAGCTTGCTGCTCTTATGCCGTCAGTAAGTTTAGATTACGATAAGACTGTGGCAACGTCTCTATCTTCTAGCTACGAAAGGGCATTTGTTGGTCCGAGGGATTGGGGATTGTCATTAAGCTGGGATGTGGGTGAGCTGATTTGGAATCCGGACCAGACATCTATAGATTCCCGTTCTAAATTAATGGTTGAACTAAGGGAGTCAATTTTAGATGAAGTAACACGATTGTACTTTGAGCGCCGTCGGCTTCAGACAGAGCTTCTAATCTCACCTCCTGAAGAGGCAAGCGAAAGGCTGGATGAGACCTTGAGATTAGAAGAGCTGACGGCCTCAATTGATGCTTTGACCGGCGGATATTTATCCCGCTGTTTAAATAATAAAGTTATTCAGCAGCCATAAGCAGAATGGACGAGCAGCTTTTGAAAGGAGGAAAGGGGAAATGCTTAAGAAATTAGCATCATTGATTTTGTGTTTAGTATTTTTGACAACAGCCTCCGCAGCTTTTGCTGAGGATGTCTATGTTACTAAGCAAGGTACAAAATATCACAAACAGGATTGCCGGTTTATTAAAAATAGAGATACGCAGGCAATCGATATCGAAAATGCCAAGGCCAAGGGCTTGGAGCCTTGTGGGAGATGCTTTGGCGAAGAAGAAGCAATCGATAAACAAGTAAAGCAGGAAAAAACCGAAGGCATGGTCTATGCCACTAAAAACGGCAAGAAATATCACCAGCCAGGATGTTCGTTAATCAAAAATAAAGAAACTGCAGGCATGTCAGTTACTGAGGCCGAAGCTAAGGGCCTGACGCCTTGTGGCAAGTGCGTTTTAAAACAACAAGCAAAGGCTGAATAGTTTTTTGCTTATGGCGCTGAATTGAATAAAAGTAAGAAGTAAAAACGAAAAAGAAAAAAGTTAAAGTAAAAAGTAAAAATGGAAGAGAAAAAGAATAAGGTTTATAATTTAAGAAAACGAAGCTATCTTTACTCCGCAGATATAATCAAGTTTCTTAGAAGCATCCCTAAAGACTATATATCGCAAGTGATGGCTCAGCAGCTTTTACGTTCAGCAACTTCTGTTGGTGCTAATATTATAGAAGCTCAAGTTTCTGCTTCTAAAAAAGATTTCTCTAATTTTTATCGCCACGCTCTCAAATCAGCTAATGAGAGTAAATTTTGGCTAGAGTTAATTAGGGATTCTATCGAAGGTCCGTTCGAGAATATAACAGAGCTTTTAAATGAGACCACAGAATTATCGAATATTTTAGCTTCGAGCATCTTAACCCTGAAAGAGAATCGGAGAAGACTTTTGACTTTTGCCTTTTGGTTTTTACTTTTTTCTTTTTACTTTTTAGTTTAAAGGAGGCATAGATGAGTAATGGATTGAATTTTAAAATCGGCAGGATGTACAAATTAGAGACCGACGGTCCGGTCAAGGCATTCGCAGATATCCTGGTTAACGACGAGCTTTTGATAAAAGGCTTGAGGATTATCGAAGGCAAGAAAGGATTGTTTGTGAGTATGCCCAAAGACCAGGGCAAAGACAAACGCTGGTACGATACCGTGAGTCTTGTCTCTAAAGAAATACAGCAAGAGATTTCCAGTATAGTCCTGGAAGCGTATAAAAACGAATAGTTAAGCTTAACAACCCGTAGGACAGTTGGGGGCGTCCGCCAATGCAGCATTGGCGGACGCCCCCTGACTATTTTTATATTGCCAAAACTACTAAACTTCGGTAAAATATAGTCCTTACAAGTTTAGAGATTGGCCTATGAGAACAATTAATATTCCATTCGGGAGAAGTTTTCAGCTGAAAGTTATCCTGCTTTTAGTCCTATCCTTATTTTTTATCGCCACTTTAAGCAATTACCTTATTTACAAATTCTCCTACGATGCGCAGTTTAACCAGCTAAGAGATAAATTAAAGGTAATAGCCCAGACCGCTGCCTTATTTGTCGACGCTGATACATTGGCGCAGGTTCCAATGACAAAAGACGGAGTCAATAGCCAGGCCTATAAGACAATCGCGGAAAAACTAAGAGCTATCAAGAGAGTTAACCCTCCGATAAAGTATATTTATACAATGGCCAAGACCGATAAAGAGGGTATATGGCAGTTTGTGGTTGATCCTGAGCCGTTAGTCAATGGCATTACTTCGTATCCTGGCGATAAGTTTAATGCTACTAGATATACCGAAATAGCCAAGGCTTTCTTCGGCCCGGCTGCAGACACGAAACTTGAGACCGACCAATGGGGAGTTTTTCTTTCCGGATATGCGCCTATCCGCGATAAGACCGGAAAAGCCATAGCGATGTTAGGCGTAGATGTCGCAGCGGATGATGTTTATGCCTTTCAGAAAGGGATTAAACAGAGGGGTTTTCTTGTTCTTCTTCTTGGGGTATTCATTTCAATATTTCTTGGGATGTTAATCTCTAAAAGTATCACTAATCCGATAAATGAGTTGGTAGAAGGAACTTATCATATTTCCGAGGGGGATCTTAGATACCGCGTCAGGGTGAGGACAAGCGATGAGATAGGAGAGCTTGCGCGGTCTTTTAACCAGATGTCAGAAAATTTATTTGATGTAAGGAAGAAACTTCTCGATTATTTTTATCGCATTGCCCAGTCTTTGGTAAGAATCTTGGAGGCAAAAGATCAATATACTCGAGGCCACTCGGAAAGAGTCGCCGATTTCGCCGAGAAAATAGCTATAAAAATGGGATTTCCCAAGGATAAGATTGATTTGCTGAAAGAGGCGGCGCTTCTGCATGATATTGGCAAGATTGGAATCAAAGAAAGTATTTTAAACAAGGAGGGAAAACTCACTCCTGAAGAATGGGACACAATTCAAAAGCATCCCATTATCGGCGAAGATATCATAAAGCCGGTTTCGATATCCGAAGAGATGCTGGCAATTGTCCGAGGTCATCATGAGCGTTATGACGGAGGCGGTTATCCCGATAAAATCAACGGAGAAAATATCAATATTTTTACGGCGATTGTTTCGGTGGCCGACGCATATGATGCCATGACTTCTCCGCGCGCCTACAGGCCGGCCTTAACCAGAGAAGACTCCTTGAAACAGCTAAACATCAATAGAGGAAGCCAATTCCATCCTGAAGTTGTCGATACCCTAATCGAGATTCTGAAGACAGAAAGGTAATCATTCCTTAAATTAATGAATATCCTAATAACCGGAAAACCTGGCGCTGGTAAAACAACCCTAGTGAAGAAGATTTCTCAGGAGCTAAAGGAAATCGCCGGGGGATTTTACACCGAGGAAATCAGGCGTAACGGAAAGCGCGTTGGGTTTAAGATTAGCGCCCTCGACGGGACAACCGGACTTTTGGCGCATATTGAGAAAAAAAGCGAATATCGTTTCAGTAAATACGCAGTCTTAAAAGAGGGATTCGAGAGAGTAGCCTTGCCGGCCTTGAAAAAAGCGATGAAGGAGTCAAAAGTCATCCTTGTCGATGAAATCGGCCCGATGGAGTTATTCTCTGAAACTTTCAAGAATCTGGTATTGGAGATATTCGAGGGCCCGCGTGTGGTCATCGCCACGATAAAACATAAAGGCTCTCCATTTATAGAAAGCCTCAAAAAACGGGAAGACGTCAAATTGTTTAATTTGACAAAAGAAAATTTCGATAAGATTTTGCGCGAGATCCTTCAATTATTTAATATAAAATAATGAAAAGAATATTTTTTCTTTTATTGATAGTCTTTTTATCTTCCGGTTGCGGCCCACCGAGGATAAACAAACAAGATATACATCTTGAAAATGAATTATTCAGCATAGATTATCCCAAGAACTGGACTTTTTCTCCCCAGAAGCAGAAAACAGATTTTGGCCTGAATTTTTACGGAGTCAAAACCTTTGGGTTCGAGCTTAAAGACGAAGACTATCCCAGATACTTTATTACTATAACTGTATTGCAGAAAGAAAAGGATATGTTCAAGGATTTTATTGCCGAAACGCCGATCGATGAAGGAGCTTCGAATTTTTCGGTTGCGATGAGTCGTTTTTATGCTAGAGAAAATTTCTCTGTAAGCGATAATCCTGGCAGTATGAGCGACATCAAATTTAACGGGATAGCCGCGAAATTTATTTCGCTTAAAATCAGTAACCCTTCGAGAAAAATCATCTTTGATAGTAATTCCATATTTTTTGTTTATGCTGGCAGGCAATACCAGATAACCTACGCAATTTATCCGGAATTTAAAAATCTAACTATAGCCAGGATACAATCTATAGTTTATTCAATTAAGCCGAAAGATTAATTTAGGGGAGCAAGATGAAAATCCAGGGAAGAAGCGTAAAAGTCTTTAAGATTAAGAACCGGCGCGGGTTTGCCGCGGTTTGCGATAACCATCTGACCGAAGGCGGGACTTCAGCTCAGGCCTGTTCGCGGATGGCCAAAGCATTGCGCCGTAAAAGAAAACGCACGGTTTAATTTTTAAATTTCCAGGAGGATGAATGTCTAAAAAAGCGTTTTACCTGATTTTTATTTGTATGTTTTTAGTCGGCTGCACTACTTTTGGATCGGAAAAATACACCGATACGGTTTATCCGGCTACAAGCCCAGAGAATGTTAAGGTATTTTATGAGCAGCCGCCGGTAGAGTTTGTAAAAATCGGAGAAGTTATTGCCGACACCGGCAATACCTCGATTCATTCTCACGTCATAGACCGATTAAAAGATATGGCTGCACAGATGGGGGCAGATGCAATTATCCTGCGGGAAGAAGAAAAATTGGAAGGCTTCCACGAATACGGCAATACCGAAAAGCACGCCTCAGGCGAAAGCTATCGTACTACCACTACCGCTCAATACACCACTAGGTTATTCGGGGTCGCAATTAAATATATTAAGAAGTAATATTTTTTAGGAAGGAGTGATTCATGTCTAAGAGGTTCGGTCTGGCTTATATTTTAACCGTAGCTTTTTGTTTATTGTTGTCTTCTAAAATTTATGCCGTGCCTGTTTGCGGCAACGGCGTAATAGAAGGATATGAGGAATGCGATGACGCCCAGGCTAATAGCGATTCTGCCCCCGATGGCTGCAGAACTAATTGCGTTAAGGCCCGCTGCGGAGATTACGGGGTCGATAGCGGAGAAGAGTGCGATGATTTTCCTAACAATAGCAACGTAATTCCCAACGCCTGCCGCTGGGATTGTAAGCGCGCTCACTGCGGGGACGGCGTATTGGATAACGGAGAAGTATGCGATGATAAAAACAGCGATGCTTATGACGGCTGTCATCAATGCCAGGCTTGTTATCCATTAAAAGATGATTTAGTTTTATCAGGTAATCCTGGAGATAATATCCGCATTTGCCCGGGAAGGTATGAATTACAGGATAATGGCCAGGAAGGAATTCTCATTATCGCAGGTTCTGGAGTAAATGTTGATTTAAGCGGCGTGACTTTAGTAGGAGTCACGCAATCGTTAATGGCCGCCGGCAAAGTGCAATCTTCTGCTTCTGTGGCAAAGCAGATCGCTTCACAGCCTGTGCCAAAAACTTCTTCGAGAGGTGCTAGAGGAAAGACAGTTCAGGTGCCTGCAGCAGAAACTCCTCCGCAGGATCAGGGAAGTCCTGTCTCGCCTGTGCATATCCAGGCTAGCACAATAAAGCAAGGTGTAGGAATAGTTGTTAAAGGAAACGATGCAGTGTTGCATGATGTTGATATTACAAACTTTAAGCAAGGAATCAAGCTTAAATCAAGCGGAGCTGTATTATTCAATAATAAGGCTTGTGGTAATTCTGTGGACATTTTAAGCGAACAAACTGGCAATTTTGGCGTGAAAAATAGCTGCGGTAGCCAGCAAGGATGGCAGGAAAACGGCCAACCTGGCTGCATTCGCGGGTGCAATTAATCCGATATTGTTTTTAAAATTTAGTTGACAAATTGCCTTTATCAAGGTATACTTTGGGCAGAATTTGGTAGTATGTAGTAAATAAGTGGTAGAAGTTTCAAAGCCGTAAGGCGATGAATTACTAGCCTTACGGCTTTTATTTCGCCATTATTTACTATGTAACAAGTAAGGAAGGAGGGTAGTAAGTAATGGCACGTGGTAAAGTAAAGTGGTTCAACGACAAAAAAGGTTACGGTTTCATCACCACCGATTCCGGTACTGATGTTTTCGTACACCATAGCGCGATCCTAGGCGAAGGTTTCAAGACTTTAGCTGAAGGTCAAGAAGTTGAATTCGAAATCGAAAAAGGCCCTAAAGGCGAACAGGCCGTAAAAGTAAAGAAAGCCTAGTGTCTTTTAAAAAAGACTAAAATACCCCCACACCAACAATTGTTGGTGTGGGGGTTTTATTATGTGTCCAAGCAAAAATTTTTTAAATTTTATTTTTATTTCTTTGTAATAATGATATTATTTTAGATATGGAAATTAAAGCCAGGACAGATAAAGGAGTGGTGATTTTAGACATTGGCGGCCGTATCGACTCTGACTCTGCCAATTTGGTTGAGGTTGTGGGCACTTGCTTAAGAGACGGCTATTACGATATCTTGTTGAATTTTGAAGAGGTTGAATTTATCGACTATCTGGGAGTTTCGGCCCTTGCCTTGGCATACAAGGAAGTCTTGAATAATAAAGGCAGGATGAAATTCTTGAATGTCCCAATGCATGTGCGCCAGATTCTTTCCGTAGCAGGCCTTGATAAGGTAATCGATATCCATACTCAAGAAGAAGTAGCGATAAAAAGTTTCAAGCAGGACAGAGTCATTGAAAATATTAAAAGAATGCAGATGCGCCGCAGGTTTAAGCGGCTGCCTTTGGATATCCAGATTGATTTATTATCTAAACACAGCCGGACCCCGCATTGCCTTAAGGTTGAGTTGTTGGATTTGAGTGCGGTGGGCGCATACATTTTTGGTTGTGAACAATTCAAGTTAGGGGATGAGGTGACTTTAAAAATTGATCTTCCCTCGGAGCATAAAACATTCAAGCTTGATGCTAAAGTCGTCTGGCTGTCTGATAAAGATATCCAGCATAATCTCCATCCGGGTATGGGGGTTGAATTTGTGAACTTGCCTTATTCCGTTCAGGAAGAGCTTATTAAGTTCATCGAAAAAAACCTTTCCTTGACTTAGTCATACCTTATGTGATTCCTGTTGACGAAAACCCTCCATTAAGATAATATAATTATTTATAGTTATAACAAAAGGAGAATATGATGAAGAAAACTATTTTTGTTTTGATTCTATTTCTGTTGTGCGTTTCGGTATCGGCGGAAGAAAATTCCGGTTGGCTCATATTCAGCCAGAGCGGATTAAATGTCAGCATTGTGAGTCAAGGTTTATCTTCCGAGGAAATGAGCTATAGCTATAACAGCCCGACGGCAGTTGACGGTTCCGGGAATTTTTATTACTGTGTTTCAGAAGGAAATCCTAACGGGTATCTGTGGATGATCAAAAAAGTTGATAATACAAGCGGCAAGGTCAGCGAAGTATGCAGGCTTAACCTAGATAAGTATAAGACAGGCAGTATAAAAGCAATTAATTCTTCGGGTGATTCTCTTTACGTCTGGGTAACTCTTGCGCAATCAGGTTCGAGGGATTGGATATCCGCGCTGGTCGAGATAAGCGGATTATAAATTCGGGATAATTTTATGTTACAGGATAAAACATTTCAGGTAGCACTTTTTGTCTCGGCTTTGTTTCATGTGGCGCTTCTTTTTCAGGCTCCGCCGATTCAAATTGAGATCAATAAATCATTGAAACAGCTGGAAGTCACCTATCAGAATATCAAAAGTCTTCCCAGCGAAGTCAAGCTGCTTGATCCGCAGGATAAGAAATACCAGAATAAAATCCAGGTGGTTAAGAGCATCCCCAAAGATCTGCCTTCTTTCATGAAGGAAAATTTCAGCGTCAAGAATTTTAAGCTCGTCCAGGATAAGCCAAAGTCTTCCAAGGTAGTGACTCAAGAGAAGAAGAAAGTCACCCCCAAGTTAGATTCCAAGATGGATAACAACCCCATGTATAAAAATTACTACGAGATGATTAGGGATAACATTAAGAAAGAGGCCTACAGGAATTACACCAAATACGAAGAGGGCGAGGTTTATGTTTCTTTTGTAATCTCGCAAGATGGTCAATTGCTAGATATTAAACTTTTTAAAGAAAAATCCAGGGCCAGCGAATTCTTGCAGAATGTCGCGCTAAAAAGCGTCAAAAATGCAGGGCCTTATCCTAAATTTCCTGTCGGATTAAACTATCCCAAGCTTACCTTTAACGTTATTATTTCTTTTGAGCTCGACAACTAAAAATTCATCCATAATTTAAGCCTAAATGTTTGACATAAAATGGCTAAAGTGATATCATTATTAATACAAAACCGTTATATTTATCCCTATTTATTATGAGCAATCTGGCATTATCAACCTCTTGGAACATATTCCGGCACACCGAAGCAAAAAGCTTGGTCCAGGAGGTAAAATTAATCGGCTTCAATAAGTTAGAGTTAAATTTTACTTTAACTAAAGAATTAGTCGAAGAATTCGTTCTTTTACAGAAGGAAGGCAGTATTAAAGTAGTCAGCCTCCATAATTATTGTCCGATTCCAATTGGGCTTACTCCCAAAATCGCTCTGCCGGACTATTATTCTCTGGCTTCGCTTGACGAAGAACAAAGAAAAGAAGCAGTTAAGAATACCAGGATTTCTATTGATACTGCCCGTAGGATCGGCGCATCGGTTGTAGTTTTTCACGCCGGGCGTGTCCAGATGAAAGATAGGACCGTAGATTTAATCGCGCTCTACGACAAAGGAAAAAAAGATAAGCCGGAATATACAAAAATCAAAGAAGAATTCATCAGAGAAAGAGCCTCAAAAATTAAACCGCATCTGGAGCAGATTTTAAAAAGCATTGGCGAGCTTCTTAAACACGCGTCAAAAAACGAAATTTATCTGGGTTTAGAAAACAGATACTACTATCGAGAGATTCCGAATTTTGAGGAGATCGGTATCATCCTTGATAACTTTAAGGAAGGCAAAATTTTTTATTGGCATGATGTAGGTCATGCCCAGGTAATGCAGGAATTAGGTTTTTATAATCACCTTGATTATTTAAAGAATTACCATAAAAAGCTAATCGGAGTTCATTTGCACGATTTGATCGGCTGCAGAGATCATTTGGCGCCTGGAGCAGGAAAATTCGATTTCAAGACATTAGCTCCGTTTGTCAAAAAGGACACCTTAAAGGTTATCGAGGCCCACGCTCAGGCATCTGTGGGAGAATTAATAAGAGCAAAAGAAAATCTGGAGAAGACGTTCAATGGTTAGAAGAGCGGCGGTTTCAGGTCAATTTTACCCCTCGGCAAAAGCTTCTTTGTTAAATCAGATAGAGGGTTTTATCGACAAAACAGCGGAGAAGACCGATGCCTTCGGTGCAATCATGCCTCATGCCGGATACGTCTATTCGGGATTAGTTGCCGGACAGACCGCCTCCAGTTTCTTATCAAAAGATAGGTATATTCTTATCGGGCCAAACCATACCGGCTTTGGCAAGCCGTTTAGTATAATGACGGAAGGGATTTGGGATTCTCCGCTGGGCAAGGTTGAAATCGATTCCAGCTTAGCCGGGGCAATCTTAACCAAATCAAAATTCTTAAAAGAGGATTCGCTTGCCCATACCCAGGAGCATTCTATTGAAGTTGAGATCCCGTTTTTGCAATATTTTAAACCAGATTTTAAGTTTGTGCCGATAGCGGTATTTCCCGCTGAGCTGAAAATATATAAAGAGATAGCTCAAAGTATCGCCAAAGCGATAGAAGAATTCGCCGATAAAAAAAGGACGATGATAATCGCCAGCTCCGATATGACTCATTACGAGCCGCAGGAAGCTGCGCATTATAAGGATAAAATTGCCATAGATGCTATCCTGAAGCTTGATGAAGACGAGCTTTTTGATAAAGTAAAAGACCTTGATATATCGATGTGTGGTTATGCTCCGGCGGTGATAATGTTAGCGGCAACAAAAATTCTAGGTGCCAAGAAGGCAAAACTTATAAAATACCAAACCAGCGGCGACGTAAGCGGCGATTATTCCGCTGTCGTCGGATATGCGGGAGTGATTGTTTACTAAAATGGACGAGCAAAATAAGAAAAAAGTCGATGAATCCTGGAAAGACGCGGTAGAGAAAGAAAAGAGCCAGGAGCAACAAAAGCCGGAATCTGTACAGGTCCCGGAAGTTGATTTCATGAATTTTATTACTAGCCTTAGCTTGCAGTCATTGATTTCTTTGGGTGAGATAGAAAGCCCCTTTACCGGAAATAAAGAAGTAAATATCAAACAGGCAAGATTCTTGATTGATACGTTGGATATGATCAAAGAAAAGACAAAGGGAAACTTAACGGACGAAGAATCCAAGGTTCTCGATACCATGCTTTATGAGCTCAAAATGAAATATATCGAGAAAGGCAAGGAGGTCTAGAATAATGATCGATAAAGAATTGATCGACATTTTGGCCTGTCCTGCTTGCAGAGGCAGCGTTCAGCTAAAGGATGAGCGGATCGTTTGCAAGAAATGCGGTAAAAAATATCCGATCCGAGATGGAATCCCCATCATGCTGATTGATGAAGCAGAGGAATAATTTATAAGAACCAAAAGGAGATTATAAAATGGAAAAAATTTTGGTAATCCACGGCCCTAACTTAAACCTATTAGGCAATAGGGAAGTTAATATCTACGGAAAAGAGTCATTGGACAGCATCAATGCCAAGTTAAAAAAGGAAGCCGAAAGGCTAAAAGTTAAATTAGAGATATCTCAATCCAACCACGAAGGCGAAATAGTGGATTTGATTGGTAGCGCCAAGAAGGATTTTAAGGCGATCCTGATAAACCCGGCCGCCTACACTCACACCAGTATCGCTATCCGTGATGCCATAGCTGCCTGCGGCGTTCCGACGGTAGAAGTGCATATTTCCAACATTTACGCCAGAGAAGATTTCCGCCAGACATCCTTGACTGCGCCTGCTTGTGCCGGACAGGTCAGCGGATTCGGAATAAACAGTTATCTTCTAGGTTTGGAAGCGGCGGTAGGCCTGATAAGAAAGTGACCCACCAGATAAAACTTCTACAAAATAAATTAAAGCAGGATAATTTGGACGGTTTATTAGTTACCAAAGACGCCAACATTGCTTATTTGACTGATTATGATTCACGGGATTCTTGGTTGTTAATAAGCAAAAGGGGCAGTTTCTTTATTACCGATTTCAGGTATATCGCGGAAGCAAGAAATAATTTAACAGGCATAGATGTGATAAAGATTGATGGTTCAATTTTTGGCACTGTAGCGAGACTAGCCAAGAATCTGGGAATTAGAAAGCTAGGTTTTGATAGTAAATCTCTTTCTTACGCGGAATTCAAAAGCATAAAGATAGAACTGGTATCGGGGATAGATTTTATTTCTACCTTTGATTTTGTTGAAACCTTGAGAGAAAAGAAGTCTCAGGAAGAGATATCCCGAATAAAGAAGGCAATCAAGATTAACATGGATGTGCTGAGGTTAGCCAAAAGCATTGTCAGGCCCGGTTTGACCGAGCGGGAAGTGGCTTTGAGGTTGGAATACTTCATAAAATCTAAAGATGCTGACTTAGCTTTTGATACTATAGTCGCCTCAGGCCCGAATTCGGCCATGCCGCATGCGCCGCTTACTAACCGGAAATTAAGAACAAATGAACCTGTCTTAATTGATATCGGCGTAGCCTTTCAAGGATATAGAAGCGACTTGACAAGGACATGCTTTTTGGGTACAATACCTGTATCTTTCAAGCGCATTTACGAGTCAGTTTTAGCCTCCCAAGAGGCGGCAATCAAAAACATTTCGGCAGGGAAACAAATCTGCGATATCGATAGAATCGCACGTAACTTTTTGAATGAGAGAAAATTAGGCAAATTCTTCGGTCATTCCTTAGGTCATGGTGTCGGTCGGGAAACCCACGAAAATCCCTCGATATCATCAAGAAACAGGGAAAGACTTTCTAGTAATATGGTTTTTACTGTGGAACCTGCCGTTTATCTTAATGGTAAGTTTGGGATCAGGATTGAAGACATGGTTTTAGTCAAAAAAAACAAATGTGAGGTGTTAAGTGGCGCTCTCGATAAATCAATTAAAAACTGGACTAACCCTTCTTATTAACGATCACGTCTACATGGTTGTAGACTTAGAGCATGTAAAACCTGGCAAAGGCGCTGCTTTTGTAAGGGTAAAATTAAAAAGCTTAACTACTGAGTCGGTCTTAGAAAGAACCTTTAAAACTGACGATAAGATTCAGGAAGCTTTCATCGAACAGAAGAAATTACGCTATAGTTATCATGATGGCGATTTGTACCATTTCATGGACCAGGAAAACTACGAAGATTTTGTGATGTCTGATGATAACTTGGGTGATTCAGTCAAATTCTTAAAAGATGAACTTGATGTCAATGCCTACTTTTTTCAAGGTAAGCTGATGAAAGTCGAACTTCCTACTTTTATTGATTTAAAGATAGCTCAAACTGAACCCGGTATAAAGGGCGATACCGCTAAAAGCGGCAATAAGCCTGCGACGCTTGAAACCGGAGCCGTAGTCGGAGTTCCTTTGTTTATTAATCCCGGCGATACAATTAAGGTTGACACCCGGACAGGAACCTACGTAGAAAGGATAGCACGATGAATCTCAAAGAAATAAAAGAGATGATTAATCTGATGAATGAAAATAATCTTTTAGAACTTGAGATTGAAAGGGAAGGAACTAAAATCCGGATTAAGAAAGAGGCCAAAGAAACAATAGGCTTTGCTCCTGTTTCGGAATATAAAGTCGAGCATATCGCTTCTCCGTCCGTTGCTTCTAAAGAAGCCAAATCCGAAGAAAAAACCGTCTTAAAAACAGTAGAGATAAAATCTCCAATGGTCGGCACATTTTATCGTGCTCCATCGCCAGAGGCAGCGCCTTTCGTTGAGATAGGCCAGGAGATAGAGATAGGCCAGGTCGTTTGTATCATCGAAGCCATGAAATTAATGAACGAGATTAAGTCTGAGGTCAAAGGCAAGATAGTAGATATCTTAGTGGATAATGCCGAACCGGTCGAGTTCGGTCAAAATCTAATTTTAATAGAGCCTGCATAATATGTTTTCTAAAGTCCTAATCGCTAACAGAGGTGAAATAGCCCTTCGGGTAATTCGTGCCTGCAAGGAAATGAATATAAGGACAGTCGCTGTCTACTCTGAGGCCGATAAGGATTCCTTGCATGTGCGTTTTGCCGATGAGGCAATTTGTATCGGAAAGGCCGCTAGTTCTGAGAGCTATCTGAATATCCCCGCCATAATATCTGCCGCAGAAATTACTGACGTTGAAGCAATCCATCCCGGATACGGTTTCTTAGCTGAAAATGCCCACTTTGTCGAGATATGCGAATCCTGCAATATTACTTTTATCGGGCCAAACCCTGAAGCCATGCGTCTTATGGGAGATAAGATGGCTGCGCGCGAGACTATGCGCAAGGCAGGTCTGCCGATAGTATCAGGCAGCCACTCCGCAGTAAAAACTAAAGAAGATGCCATTAAGATCGCAAAAAGATTAAGATATCCTGTGATAATTAAAGCTGCTGCCGGCGGCGGCGGAAAAGGCATGCGTGTCTGTCATAATGATATAAGATTAATCAGTGCTTTGATGACGGCTCAAGCTGAGGCGGAGGCGGCTTTTGGCAATCCAGATGTTTATATCGAGAAATATATAGAGCATCCTCGCCATATCGAATTTCAGATTTTAGCTGACAACTACGGTCGCATAGTGCATCTGGGCGAGAGAGATTGCAGCATTCAGAGGCGTCATCAGAAGCTTTTAGAAGAATCGCCTTCGCCAGCCTTGGATAATAAATTACGCAAGAAAATGGGAGAACTGGCGGTTAAAGGCGCTAAAGCTGCAGGTTATCGCAGCGCTGGGACAATAGAATTCTTATTAGATAAACATGGGAATTTCTATTTTATGGAAATGAATACGCGTATCCAGGTTGAGCATCCGGTTACTGAGATGGTGACCGGCATTGACCTTGTTAAAGAGCAAATCAAGATTGCCGCGGGAGAAAAACTCGCCTTTAAACAGGACGATATAGATTTTAACGGTTCGGCTATCGAATGCAGAATAAACGCCGAAGACCCCGATAACGGATTCATTCCCTGCCCCGGTTTAATCGAGAGGCTTAATTTTCCCGGGGGCCCAGGAGTACGTATAGATACGCATATTTATAACGGTTATAACATAAGTCCTTATTATGATTCTCTGTTGGCGAAATTAATTGTGCACGGGTCCAATCGCAGAGAGGCGATTAGAAAAATGAAGAGGTCTCTGGAAGAACTTATCGTCTCGCCGATAAGAACAACCGTTCCGGTGCATCTGAAAATTATGGACGATCCTATGTTTATAAAAGGGGACATCTCCACACACTTTATTGAAAGATTTGTCAAACAAGAGAAGGAAACGGAGGCATAGATGGAAGACACCAAGAACGATTTGGGGACAATCCGTATCCATAATCATGTCATCGCTGCCCTTACTTCAATAGCAGTTTCCGAAGTTGATGGGGTTGTGGGGATTTATAAAGGGATAAGAGGCAGTTTGTTTAATTTCCTCGGGAAACAAAATACGGGGGCTATAAAAGTCGAGACGGATAAAAATAACGAGATTAAATTGGATGTCGCTATAACCGTAAAATATGGCGTGCATATTCCGGAAGCAGCCCGCCGCGTGCAGGAAAGCATCCAAAATGCAATCGAGAAATCGACTGATTTAAATATAAAAGAGATTAATGTCAATGTCCACGAAATCCAAGGAGGCTAGGATAAAATGAGATTTTTTTCCACTATCGGAGTTTTATTCTACACGCTGGTATTATCGATGCTGGGAGGTTTAATCATCGGATTTACTTTGCATCTGCTAAAGCTTGATCAGGTTATCTTTTTGTTGACTTCTTCTTATACCGACATCAATTTAAGAATCGTTGTTGGGTTGACCGGAGTTCTGCTTATTTTTATCAGCACATCTTTTGCACAACTTATTCTGGGAAGGTTTCAGAAAGAAAGAACCATTGCTTTCACTAATCCTTCCGGTCAGGTAAGCGTTTCGCTATCGGCGGTTGAAGACTTGGTGCAAAGATTAACTGCGCATTTGCCGGAAGTCAAAGAAGTAAGGCCCGATGTAATCGTGAATAAAAAAGGAATTCATGTAGATTTAAGGATTGTTTTACGTTCTGAAGTAAACATTCCTGATTTTACCCTGAGAGTTCAGGAAATGATAAAGGGAAGAGTCCAGGACATATTGGGAGTAGAAGAAGACGTGAACGTCCGTATTCACATATCAAAGATTATTTCCAAAAAGGATGAGAAGAAGCGCGAGCCAACAGAGCCGCCTTCAGATTTAGAACAGCCCTCAATACCTTTTAAAGGTTACGGCAGAGCTTAAAGACAAGAAAGGAGCGTAATGGCAAAGTTAGGAATTCTTACAGGCGGAGGAGATTGCCCCGGATTAAATCCTGTAATCAGAGCAGTGGTGAGAAAAGGGTTCTTAGAAGGCTATTCAACGGTTGGGATTAAGAACGGCTGGAAGGGTTTAATCGAGAACGATGTAGAAGAATTAGATTTGAAAAAAGTATCAGGCATCCTTCCTAAGGGCGGAACTATTTTAGGAACAAGTAGGACTAATCCTTATAAAAAAGAAGGCGATGTAGCTAAAGCCAAAGACGCATACAAGAAATTAGGGCTTAGCGCCTTGATTGCCGTTGGCGGAGAGGATACTCTCGGCGTTGCCAATAAATTAGTCAAAGAAGGATTAAATATCGTCGGTGTCCCTAAAACCATCGATAACGATCTTTCCGCCACGGATTATACTTTTGGTTTTGATACCGCGGTAAATATCGCCACGGAATGCATAGATAGATTGCATACGACGGCGGAAAGCCACCATCGGATTATAGTAGCTGAAGTTATGGGCAGGCACGCGGGTTGGATTGCTACTTTTGCCGGAATCGCCGGAGGGGCAGATATAATTTTGATTCCCGAAATCCCTATTGATATTGAAGAAGTCTGCGAATTGATAAAAAAGCGCCATGCAAGAGGAAAGACATTTAGCATCGTTGTCGTAGCCGAAGGTGCACAATTCAAACAGGGCAGCATGGTCGTGCAGGAAGAAAAGTTGGATGCATTCGGCCATGTTAGGCTTGGAGGAATCGGTGAGGCCTTAGGTCAGTTAATCGAACAGAAAACCGGCTTTGAGACAAGGGTTAGTGTTTTAGGTCATATTCAGCGCGGCGGTTCTCCTACGGCAAATGACAGAGTTCTCGGGACCAGATTTGGAGTTAAGGCGGTTGAGCTAGTAAAAGATAAGAAATTCGGCCGCATGGTTAGTCTGCGGGGCAATAAGATAGTCGATGTTGCACTGGATGAGGCGGTCAAGGAATTAAAGACCGTTGATATGGATCTTTATGACATTGCCAAGGTATTCTTTGGCTAAGCTAAAAATATGAAAAACGAAATAACCAATATTATCAAAGATTCGATTGCGGTAAAAGAGTCAATAATAAAAAACAATATTGACGAGATTGTAAAAATTGCGGAGATAGCGATTGATTGTCTCAAGAATGGAAATAAGATAATTCTTTTTGGCAATGGCGGTTCCGCTGCTGATAGCCAACACATCGCAGCGGAATTAGTGGGGAGATTTCAAAAAGAACGTGGTGGTTTAGCTGCTATTGCGCTCACGACTAATAGTTCGATAATAACAGCAATCGGTAATGACTACGGCTTTGATGAAATATTCTCCCGGCAAATCGAGGCTATCGCCAAAAAGGGAGATTTAGTTATAGGTATTTCAACCAGTGGCAAAGCTAAAAATGTTATTGCAGGTATAAACAAAGCCAAGGAAATGGGCATAAAGACGGTAGGTCTTACTGGCGTAGATGGCGGTTTGCTTGCCAAGACAGCCGATGTCAGCTTGATCGTTTCTTCAAAAGTAACTGCCAGGATTCAAGAGACGCATATCACAATCGGGCATATAATCTGCGAACTCGTCGAGAAACAGATATAATCATGGAAAATAATAATAAAGTTAAGACTCTGGAAGCCTTATCTAGAGTGCTTTCGAGTTTAAAAAAGAAGAATAAGACCGTGGTTTTTACCAACGGATGCTTTGATATTTTGCATTACGGGCACGCAAAATATCTAGAAGATTCAAAGAAGCTGGGAGATTGTTTGGTTGTCGGATTAAACAGCGACAGCTCAGTAAGAAGTTTAAAGAAAGATAAGAATCGGCCTATCAATCATGAGTTAGACCGCGCAAGCGTATTGGCCTCACTTGCCAGCGTCGACTATATCGTTATTTTTAATGAGCCAACCCCTTTAAAGTTAATTTCAAAACTGAAACCCGATATTATTGTAAAGGGCGGAGACTGGAAGAAGGACGACGTGGTAGGAAAAGATATTGTCGAGTCCTACGGAGGAAGAGTCCAGATTATACCGTATCTTAAAGGATATTCCACAACCAACATTATAAAATCCATAATTAAAAATTCCTGTGGCAAAAGTCGATAGCAAAGTATTAAGAATAATCGATGCTAATTTGAATCGGTTAAAAGAAGGTCTTCGAGTCTGCGAGGATATCTGCCGTTTCATTTTAGACGACAAAACCCTCTCCAAGAACTATAAAGAAATCAGGCATAAGGTTTCTCATGCGCTTGAAAAAACCTTGAGTTCCAGAAGTATTATCCAAGCAAGAGATATTGTAAGAGATGTCGGTAAAGAATCTGTTAAATTAGAGCTGAAACGAAAGGATTTCCAGGATATCTTCATCGCCAATATCCAGAGATCCAAAGAATCAATGAGGGTCATCGAAGAATTTTATAAATTATTCGATAAGGAAATTTCCCAGCAATTCAAGGCTTTGAGATATAAAATCTATGATTTGGAAAAAAAGACAGCTAAAAAAGTCCAGGCTTTACGCCATCCTGGATAAAGATTTATGTGGCGGGAATCTATTACCGATTGCCAGAAAGATTATTGATTCGGGAGTCGATATAATTCAACTACGGTTTAAGAACGGCGAAACCAGAGATATTTTGAGATTTGCCAAAGTATTAAGAAGGTTCTCCAGGAACAAGGCATTATTTATTGTAAATGATCATATCGACGTAGCGTTGGCCAGCGGAGCCGACGGTGTACATTTAGGCCAGGAAGATACGCCTATAGAAATCGCCAGGAAAGTCGTCGGTGATAATTTTCTTATTGGTGTATCCTGCCATAATTTAAGGCAGGCTAAGATTGCCCAAAAGTGCGGTGCGGATTATGTCGGCATTGGACCAATGTTTGCTACCTCGACAAAAGCTAAAGAGCCTGTAATAGGCTTAAAAGTTTTAAAAGAAATAAAAAGAAGTATTAGATTGCCATCTTTTGCCCTTGGTGGCATACATTTGGGAAATTTGCCTAAAATTCGGCAGTACGATATAAACACGATCGCAGTAGGAAAAGCGATTTGCCAGGCGCAAGATATCGAAGAAAGAGTTAGTAGATTTAAAAAGCTTCTTAACTAAATGACTCAATTAGAACTAGCTAAAAAAAATAAGATTTCTTCTTGGATGCGGCAAGCAGCCAAGGAGGAGAATGTAAATCCTGCTTATCTTCGGAAAAAGATAGCTGAAGGAAAGGCAGTCATCCCCGCCAATATAAATCATCGCATTAAGAATATTTGCGCAATAGGTGAAGGATTAAAGACCAAGGTCAATGTTAATATTGGCACCTCTACTGATGAATCGGGTATTGAAGATGAACTCAAGAAATTAGAAGTCGCAATTCGCTACGGCGCTGATACCATAATGGACTTAAGCGTTGGCGGCAATCTAAGAAATATCAGAAAGAAAATAATCAAGCTTTCCACAATTCCCGTCGGGACAGTCCCCATTTATGAAGTTTCGGTTAATCAGAAAAAGAAAAAAAGAGATTTTAAGGATATCACGTTGGACGATATCCTAAAAGTCCTTCACGAGCAGGCAGAAGACGGAGTAGATTTCTTTACAATCCACAGCGGGATCTTAAAAAAACATTTAAAATTCTTAAAAAATAAAGTCAGGGTTTTGGATGTGGTTAGCCGAGGCGGTGCTTTGATTGCCAGCTATATGATGCAGAAAAACCAAGAAAACCCATTATACGAGCATTTCGATGAGATATTAAAGATTGCTAGAAAGTTCGATGTTACCTTAAGCTTGGGAGATAGCCTCAGGCCAGGTTCGATTTTAGATGGCTCAGATAAGTTGCAATTTTCCGAGCTAGAGATACTTGGTGATTTAGCAAGAAGAGCCAGAAATAAAGGTGTCCAGGTTATGATCGAAGGGCCAGGGCATCTTCGCTTAGATGAAATAGAATATAATATAGTTATGCAGAAGAAGCTTTGTAGCGGTGCGCCATTTTATGTTTTAGGGCCTTTGGTTACTGATGTTGCCCCAGGGTACGACCACATAACTTCCGCAATTGGTGGAGCTATTGCTGCCAGTAAAGGCGCTGATTTTTTATGCTATGTTACTCCTTCGGAGCATCTGAGGCATCCGTCGGTGGATGATGTAAAAGAAGGATTGATTGCTTCGCGCATTGCGGCGCACGCAGCTGATATCGTAAAAGGCATAAACGGAGCAATAGGCTGGGATAAGGCAATATCCTTGGCCCGTAAAAAAAGAGACTGGAAAGAGCAGATCAGGCTTTCCATGGATCCGGATAAAGCACTAGCTTACAGGACTTCATCAAAAGCTGAGTTGTCTGATGTTTGCACCATGTGCGGAGATTATTGTTCAATAAGATTAATAGATAATTGTTCAAAAACAAAATTGCGGGCGTAGTTCATCGGTAGAACACCAGCTTCCCAAGCTGGATAGGGCGGTTCGATTCCGCTCGCCCGCTCTGAATGTAAATATGAAAAATAAATTTCTAAATTTAACTGCTGTAATAATCCTTATGACATCTCTTTTTGGCTGCGTTAGCTATCAATCGGCAGTTTTAAGTGTCCCGGAGACACAAAAAAAGTCTGGCGTCTATCATAAAGTTATGCCGAAAGAGACGCTGTGGAGGATTGCCAAGGCTTATGATGTTTCTCTCGATGAAATCGTCAGGGCAAACCGGATTCCCGACGCTACTAAAATTGAGAAGGGTCAGCTTATTTTTATTCCCGGAGTCAGTCAAATCATAGACCTTGATAGCTCGAGCAGCTCTTCAGTCAAAACGGGATATTTCATCTGGCCGGTAAAAGGCAAGGTTATCTGCTATTACGGAGAAAGAATTTCCGGGCGAGTCAACAAGGGCATTGATATTAATGCAACTTCAGGGGAAGATGTATTAGCATCAAAATCTGGCAAGGTAACATTCTTAGGAGACTTAAAAGGCTATGGCAAAACTATCATAATTGACCACGGCGATAATTTTTCTACCGTCTATGCTAATATTGCAAATCCACAAGTAAAATTGAATAAAAATGTCACTCAGGGATTTTCCTTGGCCAAAGTTGATAAATTAAATAATGGAAAGCAATCTTTTATCCATTTTGAAATCAGAAAAGGCTATTCATCGCAGAACCCGATGTTTTATTTACCGTAATGAACGCTTATACTTTTAATAATTTCTTCGGAAGAACAAGTTTATTGGAAGCTATCGATAAACGAGTGCGCAATTTTAGAGATGGCTATAGGCAGAATATAGCCCTTATCGGGCGAGAACTTAGCGGCAAGACTTCTGTACTTAAGCACTTCTTAAACAAATTTAGGGATGAGCAGGTTGTCTATGTGTATTTGGATCTCAATTCCAGCGATCTTAAAGTTTTTGCCAGAAAATTTGTCGGTGGGATCCTGTTCAATTTTCTTAAAAACAGCGGATTAGAAGTTAAAGATGATTTTAAATACCTTGTAGACAAATCCAGGGCAATTGTCCCCAAGACTGCCCAGCTAGCTATAAAAATAAATTCCGATTTAGAAAAAGAGAAGTTTACTGACGCCTTCAGAGAAATTATTAGCTTACCCGATATTTTCATATCAGAGACCGGCAAATATTGTTTGATAGTAGTCGATGAGTTCCAGAAACTGGAGGATATGAAGATTATCAACCCTTTCCAGGAGCTAGGAAAGAAAATCATCTCTCAAAAAAAATGCATGTTTATTTTTACTAGTTCTAACGAAATGAGGGCAAGGCAAATTCTTGCGGTCGATCTGTCGTTATTATTCGGAAATTTTGAAATCATTCATGTAAATAATTTTGACATGTTAACCAGCCAGGCTTTTCTCGATCAGATGTTGAAAAAAGTTAATTTGAGGCCGGAATACAGGAATTTTATTATCAATTTTACCGGCGGGAATCCTTTTTATCTTAAGCTTATGACCTCAAAAATACTTGAGCTCATAAAAGACGAGTTTTCAATAGATGTTACTTTGCCGATTTTGATAAAATGTATGAAATTGCTTTTGTTCGACGAGTGGAGCCCCTTAAATAAGCATTTCTCAAATAACCTTGAGAGTATCATTCAAGGGAAAAATAACAAGATTTATATAGATATTCTGCTTTCTATTGCTAGCGGAAACAGGAAGATTAAAGAAATAACAGATAGCGTGCATAAGGACAAGAAAGATATGTCCTTGAATATAAACCGGCTCCTTGAGATGGGTTTTATTTCAAGGAATGTTAATTCGTATTATATACATGACAAAGTTTTTAATTTCTGGCTGAGGTATGTTTTTCAGAAGAATTTGTTTTCTGTAAGCCAGGACCCTGATCTGGCTGAAGGTTTATTCTCAAAGAATACAGAAGAGCTGATAAGCAATTTCGTAGAAGTCTGCGAGAAGGAAACCTCAGATAGGATTATGGAGCTGTTTAATCTTTTTACTACCGAAACGCTTCAGCTTGATGGCCATAGGTACAGATTCTCTAATTTCAGGGAAGTCAAACCGTTTATTTTTAATAAAAAAGACAATAGTGTCCTAAAAGGTGCTATGGCTTATGCGCGGGATAGCATTTGGTTTGTTTTGCTCAAAGAAGATCGATTTGTCGAGGAAGATGTGATGTTATTTTTGTCTGAGTGCAGAAAGCATAAAACTACTCCCCAGAGAAGAATAATAATCTCCCTCGGAGAAACCGATTCTAACGCCAAGCTACGCGCATTAAAAGAAAAAATCTGGGTTTGGGATTTAGCAGATTTAAATACGGTATTCAATTTATATGACAAGCCCTTTATTGTAAAATGAGAATCGGGGTTATTTCCGACACGCACATAAAAGAAAACATTCTGGATTTGCCCAAAGTTATTTTGGATGAATTCAAGAAAGTAGATCTAATCTTACATGCAGGCGACCTGGTGAATCTTTCAGTTTTAGATGAACTGAATAAGTTGGCCCAGACCAAAGCTGTAGTCGGAAATATGGATTTCCCTGAAGTGGTCAGAACGCTTCCCAAAAAAGAAGTAATAAAAGTCGGGAAGTTCAAGATCGGGTTAATCCATGGTTATGGCCCTCCGGAAGGATTGATGGAAAGAATAAGAAAAGAATTCGATGCAGATATCGATATGATTGTTTTCGGCCATTCTCATCGAGCAGTTAACGAGACGGTGGAAAATGTATTATTTTTCAATCCCGGAAGCCCCACGGATAAAATTTTCGCGCCTTATAATTCTTTTGGGATTATTGACATAGCAAGCAAGATCAAGGCAAGGATAATTACACTATGAAAAAACTTTGGGCCCCTTGGAGAATAGGATATGTTCAGAAGCAAAGTAAAGGCTGCATATTTTGCCGGGCAGCTAAAGCGAAACAGGATAATAAATATTATGTTGTCCACAGAAGCAAGTTTTGCTTCTCTATTCTTAATACTTTTCCATATAATAACGGCCATATCATGATTGCCCCGTATCGACATACAGGAGATATAAACGAATTAAACAATGAACAGCTTCTGGATTTAATCAAAGTTTTAAAGATTGCGCAAGGGCAGCTTGATAAAACTTTAAAACCTCAGGCTTACAATATCGGTATTAATATTGGTAAAGAAGCGGGCGCCGGGTTTGCAAATCATTTGCATATTCATATTGTCCCGCGCTGGAAAGGTGATGTAAATTTCATGCCGGTTATCTATGACACAAAAATAGTCTCCCAGTCTTTAAAACAACTGTATAATAAATTAACGAGTAGGAAGAAATGAAGATAAGAACAAGAGAAGAAATAGAAAAATGGGAAGATAGCAATCTGGCTAGCTATGCTATGCATAGTAAAGATTCAAAGGGCAGAAAATTTCAAGAGCCCGAGCATCAATATCGTACAATTTATCAGCGCGACAGGGATAGGATAGTTCACTGCGAGGCTTTTAGAAAGCTCGAATACAAAACACAGGTCTTCATGATTTTTGAAGGTGACTATTACCGTACAAGATTAACCCATACACTAGAGGTTGCCCAGATCGCGCGCACCATCGGAAGAAACCTGGGATTAAATGAAGATTTGATTGAGGCTATTGCTTTGGCTCACGATTTAGGCCATGCGCCTTTCGGCCACGCAGGAGAAGAGGCTCTGCAGGAAATAATGAAAGATTCCGGAGGCTTTAATCATAATCTTCATGGATACAGAATAGTTACCGACTTAGAAAAAAGGTATCTTAACTATAACGGTTTGAATCTGACTTATGAGGTAAAAGAAGGGATCGTTAAACACAAGACAGGCTTTGATGTCCCCAGCCGCGTTCCAGAATTCCGCTCCAATGAACAACCGACGTTAGAGGCGCAGATAGTAGACATAGCCGATGAGATCGCTTATTACAATCATGACTTAGATGACGGTCTGACTTCGGATTTAATTAATTTGAGAGACCTTGAGAAGGTTCCATTATGGGACAACGCCTACAAAAAAATCAAGAAAGACTATACCAAAGACGATAAAGATATGTTAAAATATCATCTAATTAGAGAGCTCATAAATCAACAGGTTGATGATTTATTGAGAGAGTCTTTGAAAGAAATAGAGAAAACCGGCATAAACTCGTCGGAAGATGTCAGGAAATTAGATCACAGGATAATCTCTTTCAGCATTGCTTTGCAAAGGGAGAGGGATTTGGTGAGAGATTTTTTGATGAAAAATCTCTATCAAAACGTAAGGGTAGTAAGAATGACGAGCAAGGCCAAGAGATTTATCCATGAATTGTTTAAGATATACAGCGAAAATCCTAGGCAACTGCCGGAGGTTGTTTTTACTAGGATGCATAAAAAGTCTGACGATGAAAAGAAGCAGATAATCTGCGACTATATTGCAAGCATGACAGACAGGGCTGTGCTAGATGAGTACAAAAAACTCTTTGAACCGTACGAAAAAGTATAAAATTGTTCTTTCGATAAACCACATGGTCTATCGATTGATCAACTCTACATATAATTTGAAGGAGTTAACCCTTCGTCTGGCAAAGTTTATCTGCCAGGTTTTGAATGCAGGGTATTGTTCAGTTTCTCTGGTCGAACCGAATAAAAATGTCGTCAGGCTGAAGGCCACAGTAGGATTAAAGAAGAAAGACGTCTCCAGTAAAAAAACAAAGTTAAAAAACAGTCTAGAAAAGAAAATAATCGGTTCCAGTAGAGGATTTATGAATGATTCAACCCTGGGCATACCCCTTATTGGAGAGGAGACGCTAGGGGCAATAATTGTCAAGAAAAATGGCGGGCGGAATAATTTCGAGTCTTTTGACCAGGACATTTTGACTGCTATTGCAGAACAAGCCGTAACGGCAATAAAAAATCTCCAACTTTACGAGGAACAGCAAAAGATAGTTTATGGCAGTATAAGATCTTTGGTTACAATTTTGGATAAAAAAGTGCCTTCTCTGTCTACACATTTGACTAAATACGTAAGCATTGTTGTGGATATGGCCAAAGAATTGCATTTACGCGAGAACCAGATAATGAGCCTGCAGCATGCAAGCCTGCTGCATGACGCCGGTAAGGTGGATATCCCCTTGGAAATTTTGACTAAACGCAGCAAATTAACATCGGAGGAGTATGGCATTATCAAAAGTCATCCGGAAAAAGGGGCGGAGATAATAAGGCCTCTAGAGGCGTTAAAACCGGTCATCCCTATAATACTGTATCATCATGAAAAATACGACGGAAGCGGTTATCCATCTGGGTTAAAAAAAGATGAGATTCCTGTTGAGGCAAGAATCATGTCAGTCGCCGATGCCTTCGAGGCAATGATAACCTCAAGGCCATATAAAACTAAGAAGACGATAGAAGAAGCCATAGAAGAAATCAAGAGGAATTCCGGTTCGCAGTTTGACCCCAGAGTAGTCGAGGCTTTTTTAAAACTGACTAAAAAAAGAAAATTCAAAAAGTACTTGAGTTTACACCATTAAAAATTTTATAATATAGCATTATGGAAAACAAACAGGCTCCTGGTCAATTAGAGTTATTCTCGGGTTCGGTAGATTCTTCTGGCCGAGGCGGATCCCATGTTACCCCCTGGCAGAAGCTCGTATATTTGAACATTGAACAGGCGATAATGATCTCTGTTATAGTTTTGATGGCGATTATATTAAGTTTCTCTTTAGGCGTGGAGAAAGGGAAAAAGGCAAACAATGTTTTAAATAACCGGAATACCATCGTATCTGAAGTTCAGCTTACTCCTAAAGTAGAGGTAAGAGAGGTTCCTCAGGAGGCCAAGAAGGCACAGGAGGTTTTGCAGAAGGTTACCCCGCAGGATAAAGAAATCAAGCAGACAAGCGAAGCGGATAAGTATACTATCCAAGTCGCAAGTTTTAAAAAACGCAGTTCCGTAGACGAGGAGGCCAAGAGTCTTCAAAAGAAAGGTTATGAAATAGTCATTTTACCGAAGGGCAATTATATCGTACTTTGCGTAGGGAGATTTTCAAAAAGAGAAGATGCAAATAGTTATTTGGGGGAGTTAAGAAAAAAATATAAAGATTGTTTAATCAGGGAGCTATAAAATGTCAATACATCCATCTTTAAAATCTACAGACAAAGATAAGCAGCAAAGATCAGTTTTGAAACGTATCGAAAGAATCAAGGATTTAATGGGTAAAGGCCTCTGGAAAGAAGGCGACGATGTCTTTGGTCTTCCCAAATTAAAAGTAATCAAGATTAAATTTAAAAAAGAGAAGGTTGAAAAAGCAGAAGAAGCAGCTGCTACTCCTGAAGGCGGAGCAGCCGCACCTGCTGCAGCTGCAGAAGCCGCTTCTGCGGATAAAACAAAAGGTTCCAAGCCAGCAAAAGACTCCAAAGCCTCTAAATGAAGAATTTAATAGCATTCCTTTCTTTGTTTTTTTTAGGCATGGCATGTTTTGCCTTTGCTGAAGAGAAGCTTCCTTTCGTTGCCCAGGTTACTTCCGATAACTTGAATATTAGGGCAGGTTATAATGTTAATTTTGAGGTTGTCTCTAAACTGAAGAAAGACGAGAAAGTCACCGTCCTTGAGAAAAAGTTCAATTGGTGCAAGATTGAATTGCCTCAAGACGCAACTTGTTTTATCAGCACTAAATATGTTAATAGAGTAGTTGATAAAGAAGGGGCGGTAGCTAGCGATCACGTCAATGTTAGGGCACGACCGGATTTAAAAGCAAGCGTCCTTTGTCAATTAGGTAAAAACGATCCTGTTATTATTGCGGATGATAGCAATAAAGACTGGTATCAGATTACGCCTCCGAAGAATTGTTTCGGTTGGGTAAACGGGAAATATCTTCAATTCTATTCTTCGGCAGAGAAATATGCCAAAGAAAATAAACCACAATCACAATCTGCAGCTTCAGATAATTCCGGGGGAGTCTTTAAGAAAATATTGAATAAAATAGCCCCTCCTCCGCAGCCAAAATTTGAATTTGAGAATACAGGGATAGTTAAGAAATCAGGATTCTTCTTTAAGCAACCCGCCAATCATAGACTTCTGCAGAACGGTAAGATAGTCGCTTATTTAAAAAGCGATAAATACAATTTAGACAATTACCTTAATTTACAGGTTAATGCTAAGGGGAATTTAGATAAAGAATCCCAGAGTAAATATCCTGTTGTGATTGTCGAGGATATCTCAATTATCGAATAATGTCATTTATTATATCGTTAGCAATATTCTTTATAGCGATTATTATCCATGAGTTTTCTCACGGATGGGTAGCTTATAAGTTAGGAGACTCCACTGCTCGATACTCTGGTAGGCTCACCTTGAACCCCCTAGCCCACATAGATTTATTTGGCACTATAATTTTACCTTTGTTGCTTATTATCATGCGTTCGCCTTTTATATTTGGTTGGGCAAAGCCTGTGCCGGTTAACTTCTACAATCTCAGGAATCCCAAAAGGGATATGATTTGGGTCGGGCTTGCCGGGCCGACTTCCAATATAATTTTTGCCTCAGTTTTGAGTCTTATTATTAAAAACATCAGCACCCCGCTTTTTATACATGAATTCTTAGTTTTAGGAGTGTGGGTTAATTTGATTCTTGCGGTATTTAATTTGATACCGATTCCGCCGCTCGATGGTTCAAGAGTTGTATTCGGTTTATTGCCTTATCAATATTCTATGCGTTATGCCAACCTTGAGCCCTACGGGTTCATCATTATTTTTGCATTAATTTTCTTGGGTTTATTTGATAGAATTATCTTTCCTGTAGTTGAGATTCTGGCTAATTTCTTAGGCGCCGGGATGATATGAAAAGAATCATAGTCAAATTAGGACAAAGATCTTACCCTATAATTATCGGATATAAAATATTTTCCAGAATAGGCCCCGCCCTGAAATCGATAAGAATTGGCAGAGACGCCATTATCATTACTAATAATTTCTTAAAGAGAAAACTAGGAGTTACTCTTAAGAGGAATTTAGAGAAAACTGGATTTACGGTAAAATTCGAAGTTGTACCTGACAGCGAAAAAAGCAAGTCAACTTTGGAAGTTTTTAAATTAGTAAATGATATCGGCAAATACGATATAAAAAGAAGAATTTTTATTATTGCTCTGGGTGGAGGTGTCGTAGGAGACCTGGCAGGTTTTGTGGCCGCGATATACAAAAGAGGCATTAGCTACATTCAGGTGCCAACAACCTTCTTGGCACAGATAGATTCTGCTATAGGAGGAAAGACCGCCGTAGATTTATCGGTAGGAAAAAACTTAGTTGGCGCTTTTTATCAACCGAGAATGGTATTTACCGACCCTGCTTTACTAGCGACTTTGGACAGAAGGCAAGTTCGTTCGGGAATGGCGGAAGCAATCAAGTATGGAGTTATCGCAGACAGCAAATTGTTTGAATTCATCGAGAAAAATCATAAGGCTATCCTGGGCCTAAATAGAAAAGTCTTGGAATTCGTTGTTTACCGTTGTAGCTTGATAAAGTCTAAAGTTGTTTCACTCGATGAAAAAGAGCAGAGAGGCATAAGGACGATACTCAATTACGGCCATACTGTCGGCCACGCCCTGGAGACCGTCGGCGGATACGAAAAATACAATCATGGGGAGGCGGTCGGGCTCGGTATGATTGCAGCCGCGAGAATATCGGGAGAATTGAATTTGATCGATAAGAAGTCCTGTCAGAGAATTGAGCATGTAATCGCCGATGCTGGACTGCCAACTAGTGCTAAAAAAATAAATAAGTTTAGATTGATGTCTGTTTTGTACCGCGATAAGAAATTTGTTAAAGGCCTAACTCGTTTTGTCCTACCAGTTAAGATTGGCAAGGTTGTTGTCCGGGAAGATATCCCGCTCTCCGTAATTGATAAGGCAATTTCCAGTATTGTTAAAAAATAGGGAGGTGAATTAGGATGCAGGATGTGACCAAGAAAACTGAGGAGATTGGGGTCGTTACTGATTTCTTTTCCCATGTTTCAGCTGCGGCAATCCAGCTTAGCGCAAGTTTAAAAGTAGGAGATACGATCCTAATTCAGGGGAAGACAACTGATTTGGAACAGCTGGTTGATTCTATGCAGATTGAAAAACAGTCAGTGCAGGAAGCTGGCGCCGGAGACAGTATAGGTATCAAAGTCAACGAGCGCGTAAGACGCCACGACAAGGTATTTAAGGTTATTTGATTTTCAGGACAACAGGTTTCCCACCCAAATCCAGGTATACTTTATTTTCAAGTATATTGATGACGTAGGCTCCTTCTATATACTCGCCTTTTCTTACCATTTCATCATTTATCAGCGCTACTTTTTCGTTGTCCATTGTGACTATTCCATTTAAGATGAATTTTTCCTTTGTTGTTTTTGTTGGTTTAGCAGGAGTGGTTGGCTCTGGCTGTTTCTGTTTTACTAAAGAATTGGCGGCTTGCCTTTTGATCATATCTATAGAAGGAGGGGCGGGGGAATAGAAGAGAGTGGTTAGCGAATAGCTGAATCCCAATAGCGCTATTAGAATAAAGACAAGATATAGTTTTAGTTTTAATTTCTCGCGTGGATCAAGTGTTGTCGCAAATCTCAGTTTTTCTTGAGTTTTCTTTAATGCTTCATAAATAATGCTCATTTAAGCTCCTGGGAGGCTTTTTCAATTATGGATTTTCCGATTTCCCTAGTTTCTTCAACGAAAGCGGCTAGCAATGCGCGGTCGCAGACAATATTTATCATTCTGGGGATCCCTTTTGAATAATTATAGATTTCTTCCATTGCTTCATTGGTAAACTTAAGCTCGCCATTTGAGCCAGCAATATTTAACCTGTGGTTTATATAATCTCCCATTTCGTCTTTTTCTAAAGGCAAGATGTGGTATTTTACCGCGATTCTCTGGTTAAGCTGCTTTAGGTTGGGCAGCTCAAGCTTTTCCTTAAGCTCAGGTTGGCCTACAAGTATTATCTGGAGCAGTTTTTCTTTTGCGGTTTCAAGATTCGTCAGTAATCTGATTTGTTCCAGTTGCGAAGGATCAAGGTTTTGGGATTCATCGATTATTAGTAAGACATTATGGTTCTTCTGCGATTCTTTAATCAGAAAATTATTCAAATCCGAAACAAGAGATACCTTGGATTTTGTTGAAGGTGAGATACCAAAGTCTTCGACGATGATATGCAATAGCTCAAGCGAAGAGAAATTAGGATTTAAAATAAAAGCACTTTTAATTTCTTTATCCAGGCTATTCAGCAATACTCTGCATAGCGTAGTCTTGCCCGTGCCGATTTCTCCTGTAATGGACAGAATGCCTTTTCTCTGTTGGACCCCATAGATCATGTGCGAGAGAGCTTCTTTGTGTCTCTTGCTCATAAAAAAGAAGGCAGGGTCCGCGGTAACATTAAATGGTTTTTCTTTCAGCCCAAAGAAGGTTTCATACATACCTCTAAATTATATCATAATGGAAGAATTTGTAAAGCCGCAGTAATCCAACAATATCACAAATAGAAAAATGTTGAAAAATACGGTCTTTTGTGATATAAATATAACAATCTAAGCCACGGACTCGGTGAAAGGATCGTGGCATGTATTTTGTTGAGAAGAATAAGAATAAAAGAAGCTCAGAGCGTAAAAACGTCTCTGCTTCTGTGCGGTATCAATTGAAATCTTCTGGAGAATTCGGTTCCGCCTTGGCTTGCGATGTGAGCGAGGGAGGATTGAAGATAAATTTCAATAGATTTGTTCCTTCAAATACGGATTTCTTGCTGGAACTGAATTTGCCTGCGGCTCCGAAGATTATCAGCGCCGTGGGAAAAGTTAAGTGGTCGCAACGCATTCCTCACTCAGATAGATATCAGCTAGGTATTAGTTTTCAAGAGATCCAAGATAAGCAGAAAGCGGAGATTTCGGATTATTTGAATAGGCCGCTTAAATAACAAACAAACATAAATAATAAGGAGAAAATATGCCAGAACAACAGGCTCCGCAGGAGACGACTTTAAACTGTGCAGGTTGCGGCAAACCGATAAAAAAGATTAAGAGATATTATCGGAACGGTAAGTTTTATTGCACTAGAAAATGTTTTGAACGAAAGGCTAAGGCTAAAGTTAAAGCCGAGGAATAAATCAAATGCAGCAATTGCAGGAAAGAAGAAAGCACCCGCGCGTCAACAGGAGTATACCGCTAAAAATAAGTAGCGGAGACTTTGATATAGTTACTGAGACGGAGAATATCAGCGGCGCCGGAGCTTACTGTCGGTCAGACAGGTATATTGAGCCGATGACCAAGCTTAAGGTCGTTATCCTCTTGCCGACAAAACAGAGAAATAAGATCGCTACCAGAAAAGTAGAATGCACTGGTGTTGTAGTGAGGTCAGAGAATGTTCCTTCGGATCATAATTTGTTTAAGATCGCAATCTTCTTTACTGATATATCAAGCAAGGATACCCAGAAGATTTCCGAATATATTCATCAGCATTTAAATAAAGTAAGCGTAACATCTTAAGCTTATCATGCCTTTTAATATTCCCCAAACCAGATAACAAAATTCAGCCGTTGGCCTTAATTCAGGCTGGATATTTTGAATAACCGAATAATATGGGCAAAGTTTGCAAAGTTAAGAAAGTAAAATTATTCTTCGGTTTTATATCTAATGACGAAGAGCTGTTTATTGTGACGGAGAAGATACTCTCCAGAAAATTCGGCGCAGTTGATTTCTCTAGCAAAGCCATTGTTTTTAATTACACTGACTACTATAAAAAAGAGCTTGGAGAAAATCTAAAGAGAAAATTTATAAGTTTTAAGGGGCTGGTTTCGCCAGATAAACTATCTGAAATAAAATTGCTTAGCAATAAAATTGAACACAGGTTTTCTCAAGATAAAAGAAGAAGGATTAATATCGACCCGGGGTATCTGTCTTCCGGGAAACTTGTTCTGGCTACGACCAAAGATTACAGCCATAGGATTTATTTAAAAAAAGGGGTATTCGCCGAGGTGACTCTTTTCTATCAAAATGACACTTTTCAGGCTTGGCCGTGGTCTTATCCCGATTATAAGTCAAAAGATTATATTGAGATATTTAATCAGTTATATAGAATATATATTGAAGAACTAAGGCGTGGCAATGAATAAAAAATACATTATTTTACTAATAATTATGTTTCTGGTTACAGGATGCGCTACGATATACAATCCTGCTACTCAGCGCAATGAGCTCATCTTGATTGATACCGGAAGCGAAGTATCTTTAGGCAAAGCAATGTCTAAACAGATAAATAGTGAGTATAAGATTTCTAAAGATCCAGCCTGGAATGAAAGATTGAATAGGGTCGGGCAGCAGGTAGCCGCCTCCAGCGATAGACAGGATCTGAAGTATCAGTTTTTTGTCATTGAGGATAATGATTTGAATGCTTTTGCTTTGCCAGGTGGATTTATTTATGTAAATAGCGCGGTTTTAAAAGAGGCTAGCGATGATGAACTTGCTTGTGTGTTAGCTCACGAGATTGGCCATGTGGCAGCCAGACACAGCGTAAAAAGGCTACAGTTAGCATTGGGATACCAAATCGTTATGAGCCTGGCTTTTGGTAAGTCATCTGCCGTGGATTTATCCCGGGCAATAAATGTTGTATTTAATGTGGTTAGCCTAGGTTATTCAAGAGAAGATGAGAGGTTGGCAGACCGCCTAGCGGTAAAATACGCTTATAAATCTAGATATCGCCCCGAGGCGATGATAAGTTTCTTTAATAAACTTAAGGATCAATCTCAAGAGAAGGGGCAGGGGTATAACCTGGTATTCTTGAGTTCTCATCCCCCTGTAGACGAGAGAATAAACAATATTAAGAAAGAAATTAGTTTAATAGGCAAGCAGTAGTGGCTGCAAAATATTATTCTTGTTATTGGCAATTGGGTGTATAATATAAATGCGTAATTAGCATACCTAACAAGGAGAAGATATGAGATTAAAAGTGGAGTTAACTTTTCCGGGGCAATTAAAGGACGAACCAATAATTTACTATATGGGGCAGAAATATAAAGTTATTCCTAATATCATAGAAGCGTCTTTTTCTACAAAGACAGGGTGGGCTCTTTTAGTATTAGAGGGGGAGCAGGCAGAGATAGACAAAGCTTTGGAGTATGTTAAGAATAAGAACATTGGCATAAATTTACTTGGCAATGTCTGAGATTATTGTTCTATGAAAAAAGAGATTTCTTTGGCTAAGGCTAATAGGCTTATAAATAGTGGCGCACTTATAATGGTGACTTCTTGTTATAAAGATAAGCAAAATATCATTACTCTTGCATGGAATAGCCCGTTGAGCCATAATCCACCTTTATTGGGAATAAGCATAGCCAAGACACATTTATCTAGCGAATTGATAAAGAAATCAAAAGAGTTTGTAGTTAATGTGCCCAGCCTTGATTTATTAGATAAGATTGTGTTTTGTGGAACACATCATGGCCACGACATAGATAAATTCAAAGAGGCCAAACTGACAGCCGTAAAGGCTAACAGGCTTGTAAATACACCGCTTATCAAAGAATGTATTGGTCATCTTGAATGTTTGCTACGCGACGTAAAAGAGGCAGGGGACCATATATTATTTATCGGTGAAGTCATTTCTGCCAGTGTCGAAGAGTCATTATTTAACGATACCTGGCTTGTGGATAAAGTTAAGTTAGCTTTTCATTTAGGCGGTAGCGATTTTACCAGTTCAAATGAGTTGGTCAGGGTCAAATAATTTATAATTTAAAAGGAGGTTAGAGGAGCAAATGGTTGGCAATGTCCCGTCGATTTTATTATTTATTTCAGGTTTAATCCAATTAGTATTCTTTATCTGGATGTTTGTTTTTCCTATCATTATAATAAAGAAACTTGGCGAAATAGCCAGAACACTGAAAAATAAATAGCATTCAAATTTTATCTCAAGAAAGGTAAGAAATAATGAGAAAGGTATTCTTTTTACTTTTACCATTGTTTTTTATTGGCTGCGTTACAATAAAAATGCCCGAGACGATAAAGGAAGATTTTGCATATAAGAAGGTTTTTGAGGCGGATTTTGAGAAGGCGATAAGAGCAGCCACAAAGGTTCTGCAGAATTATGGTTGGAAAGTCGCCGATATCTCCAGGTCAAAACTCGTAAAAGAAGATAGGTCCCTAGACAAAAAACCAGTTTATACAGCATATATATTTACAGAGATTAAACAGTCTCAGTTGTTTTTGACTACAGCTTACTCAACATTTAATGTACGCGTCGAAGTTATTGATGATGTCCATACCGAGATCGCCATGCGTTACCTGTCAGTTGTACCAGTCCCACCTTTATACAATAAGAAGGTAAGCTATAAAAATGATAATTTAGTAAATAAGATTTACTCGGATATAAATAAGTACCTCAGTAAATAACCTGGTTTATAGAAATATAAAGTTTAAGGGGGTTGGTATGGCAGATCCGAGAGGTCGTTTTCTGGACAAAAGGATAGAGATACTATGCGTATTTTTTGTTGTCGGCGCGATTTTGCTATCCTCGGTAAGTGTGGGCGTAGCCGTCTTTTGTCTTTTGTTCAGTTCTTTTGCCGAACAACTTGGAGCGGTCAAGTTAGTTATTTCCGATTTTAAGATTATAACCTCCACCGATAAACTTTATTTACTCACCACTGCCTTAGCAGTATTTCTGCTTAGTATCTGTTTTGGTTTATTCTTCATATTCTTTATCCGTAGAATGTCTGGCAATTTAGACAAAAATAAATAGCTTCTGATAAAGAGGTGATGTTTAGATGTCTAGTCCTATATTAAAAAAGCCAGGATTCACTTTAGTTGAGATAATGGTCGTAGTGGGCATCATTGCGATTTTAGTGGCAATCGTTTTGCCTAATTTTGTTAGGGCAAGGCATAATGTCAACGAGATGCTAGCAGTAAAAACATTAAATTCTCTTGCCAGTGCGCTTGAAATGTATAAAATTGCCAATGGGGACTACCCTGAAGCTATAAACGATGATGTTATGACTGGTTCAGTTAACGCCTTTATGCCTTATATGCAACACCGCATGATTCTTGAGGCTAGAAAAGCAGCCACTAAATCTTTTAGAGGCTATCATTATGATTATGCAAAAAGGGGAGTCTCGCAATATACTTATACTGCTAGCCCTGCTGTGTCGGGGGCAACTGGTACAGAGGAATTTACAGTTGATGAGACTGGAGAGGTTAAAGCATCGCATAGGCCTCCGCCAGCAGATCCATTCGTGCCTTAAAATTCGATCTAGATTAAAAAATGAGCAGAAAGATTAACAAAAAACAATCAGTAGTTATTTTGGTCGTGGTATTTTATTTCTGCTTATTTACTTCAACAGTTTTTGCCAGGCAGACAGTTTCACAATTTCATGGCAAAAGAGTCAGCAGCAAATTAAAGAAAACACCAGCCAATTTTAGGGGTTCACCTTTACGTATCAGGGCTAAGTCCAGAAATTTTACCAAGCCCTCAGCTAATTTTAAGAAGCCTTCCTTTAGGATTAATACTAATAGTAGTAATTTCTCAGCACCGTCGTTTAATATCGCTTCTCATAAAGGCCAATTTTCTAAGTCATCATTCCGTATCTTTTCTTACCGCAGAGAATTCTCTCATCCGTCTTTTGCCGCATCATTAAAAAGCGTAACAAGAGGAAGATGACCAGCAAGCACATAATTATATGGATTATGCTTTTTGTTATAGTTGTGCTTATGCTTTTTCCTCCTAAGGTTGTTAAGCATCCCGATTATTATAATGGAGCCATGTCACATAAAGCTTGGTTATTTGATAAATATTATTGGGGCGCTATCGAATCTTCTGTCGATTGGGATAAAACGTTTACTTATTTTTTGGGTCTTATACTTTTAGCAGGTTTTCTAATTTATAATTTATGGGATAAGAAAAAAGATGATGCGGACGAATAAGGATAGGGGGAGGCTTTATTTTTTTCTCTTGACACCCACACATATGAGTGGTATAAACCAAGATTATGGAAATCATAAAGGATTTGACCGCAAAGCAAAGAAAAGTATTGCTGTATATCCAGGATAAAATCAAGCAAGAGGGGATCCCGCCAACAATAAGGGAAATAGCCGCCAGCTTCGGATTCAGCTCGACCGGCACGGTAAGGGATTATCTGGAAGCCCTTAAGAAAAAAGGATACCTGAAGATTGCCCCCAAGAAATCAAGATGCATTGAACTTCTTAGGCGCGCAGGATTTGGAATTCCGATTCTGGGAAATGTCATGGCCGGGCCGCCGGATCTTGCATTTGAAGAAGCTCAAGGTTATCTGGACCTGGATGATTTTTCTTCAAAGTATAATAATAATACTTTTGCCTTGCGCATAAAAGGCGACAGCATGATAGAGGCGGGGATTTTCGAAGGTGATATAGCTATAGTAAGAAAACAATCTTCAGCCCAGGACGGCGATTTGATTGTGGCGCTAATCGAGAATGAGGCAACGGTTAAACGCTTCAGGCACAAAGCCAAATCAAGAGAGCATCTTATCTGGCTTGAGCCAGCCAATAAGAATTACCAACCAATTCATAAAGAATTCAGCCTGATTGGCAGAGTAATCGGAGTATTAAGAAAATATGTTTAATCCTAAGGCGCGCTGGGATAGAGAGCTTCCGCAAAACCCGAACGAACTGTTAGATGAGAAAATCTCGGTCTATGCATTTTTTGACAAAGGCAAGATTATCCCTCAGCATTTTGTCTGGAAAAACAATATCCACAAGATTAAGCAGACTACTTATTTTTGGCAGGAGAGGCAAGGAAAAGAATTAATCAGTTTCTTTTCCGTAGATACCGGAAGCGACATCTACCAATTATCTTTCAATAATACGACTTTTGGCTGGCGGCTGGATAGGCTTATTTCATCTAGTGCCGGGCCAACTTAAAATATATCCGCATATGTTTCTGCATATTGATATGGATGCTTTTTTTGCGTCCGTAGAACAGGCAGTAAATCCACACCTAAAAGGCCATCCTTTGATCGTAGGCTCGCGAGCCAACAAATATCACACCGTTGTCTGCGCCGCATCTTATGAGGCAAAGGCGCTGGGCATAGATTCAGGGATGAATACGAGGGAGGCATTCCAAATTTGCCCCCAGGCCAAGTTTGTGGCGGCAAATTCAGCCCGCTACATCTTTACCTCAGAGCGGATTTTTGAGCTACTTCAAGATTTCAGCCCCAATTTAGAGTATGTTTCGATAGACGAATTTTTGGTAGGATTGGAGGGGCAAGAAAATGCAAAACCCCTTGAGGTAGCCAAAAAGATAAAACAGGCAATAAAAAAGAGGTTTTTTATAACCTGTTCTATAGGTATTGCGCCAACCCGGATTTTGGCAAAGCTAGCCTCTAAAATAAACAAGCCGGATGGACTTAAAGTTATCGCGCCAGCCGATATCCCGGGGCTTTTTGAGGGCATGCCGATTGAGAAACTTTGTGGTATAGGCCCTAGCCTGAAGCGCCAGTTAAATTCACTGGGTATAATCACCCTAAAGGATCTTTTTGACACCCCGGAAGAACTCTTGAGCAGTCATTTTGGCAAGGTAGGACATTGGCTTTACGAGGCGGTTAGGCTTAATTATGACCTTCCAGTGACATTCTTTAACACCCAAAATAAGCCTCCAAAATCCATCAGCCATTCATATACCTTAGCCCGAGAAACCTCCAATAATGAGAGAATTTTTGCCTGGATCAGGCTGCTTTCTGAGATGGTTTCTGAGCGCCTAAGGAGACAAAACTTAGAGGCAAAAACCGTGCATTTATACCTTTTAAATTTAGACCAAAATAGGGGGTTTTCCCGCCAAAAAACCTTTGGTCAAGCCACATCTGATGGCTATGAGCTATATAAGCGCTGTAGGCTCATTTTAGGCCCAAATAAAGGCATAAATTTCAAGGTTCGCGCCATAGGTGTGACAGCATCAAATTTTGCCCCTATAGAGGACTTGTTCTTATTTAATGAGCAAGCCAAAAGGTATAGATTGCTCCAGGCTCAGGATTCTATAAACAGCAAAATAGGGGAATGGTCAATCTTCCCCGCCCAAATTATGCAGGCCGGTCGTAAATAACCTTCCCGAATACAAGTAAATTCAGGTAAAAATCCGCCATAAAATGCCAATATTTGTCCGGGTATTTAAAGCTAAAGTAAGTCCAAGTAAGTTTGCCGAGACTTATCCACAAGTTATTTTTAATATGCTGTATCTTTATATGCTTATTAACCTTAGTTTGATTATGTCACAATATAGGAAGTTAACATAAGATATATTATAGGAAGTTGTACCATCAGACACAATGGTAGCAAAATTATGCAGTTTTGTCAAGTATTTTTTTAATTGGTGGGTATTCTCCAGGGAAACATCCCCCGGATTGTCTTGTTTACGCTGTCTTTTATGTGAAAACCGGCGCGCTTTTCAAAGACTGGGGCTTGCCTGCTTTCTTCATTCCAGCCATTAACCTCGGTAAAGGCGGTCACTAGTTTTTCTACGATTTTTGATTTGTCTTCGCCCAAAAGGTCGCATTTGCGCTCAAACATTTCAAGTATGCCAATTGGTATATTATAGCCTTCCCGGACATATTCTCTGCCACGGATTATAAATGCCCTCCTTTGCTTATTATTGACGAACACTACCTGTTCTTCCATTGATTCTCCTTTCCTGAGCTTTTTAAAATCGCTTAGTAAGTATATATAAAAACCCCTTGTTTTTTGATACATTGGGGGTTAGGGTTTGAGTTTCTCGTGCTTGAGTCTTAGGGCGTTATATTTATGGGTTTTTTGCCAAAGTTTTTCTCTTGCCGGACAATCCTTGTGGGACAAAAAACACTCCAGGGCACATTCGACAATTTCGCTTGGAGAAACCCCAAATTCTTTAGCCTGGATCTTGAGCTCTTCGCCTATTAATTGGTGGGGTCTAAAAGATATAGGTTTTTCTGTTTTTTGCTTAATTTTTACCATCTGTTTACACCTGTTTACACTTGTAAACAAGTATAGTCTATAAAAAGGGGTTTGTCAAGAGAGATTTTTTAGCCTTTAATTATGCCGTGCTTGCTTCTTAATTTCATAGGTTTTTAGTATTGACAGATACAACAAATGGTATAAAATAGACTGAAGAACAGTGTCTATCCAAGGAGAATGAATTTGGCGCCATTAAATAATAAAGAGCATTTGTGCGGCAAAGTCGCTGTTTTTATCGATGCAGCAAACATTATCCATTGTTATGAAGATACTGGGTGGAAAATCGATCTTAAAAAACTTAAAGTCTATTTTGAGAATAAATGCACCCTGATTGGCATATATTATTATAGTGCATTCTTCGAAGAATCTACCACGCAGAAGTCATTTTTTGAAATGTTAAGCCGTAAAGGATATATATTGCGGGTTAAAAAGATTAGAAAAATAACAAATGATGATGGGACGATAACCCTTAAAGGGAATTGTGACACAGATATTGTAGTAGATGCAGTATCTATAATGAAAAATTATGATACCGCTGTAATCATGAGTGGAGACAGTGATTTCATATCTCTTGTAAATTTATTAAAAGGACAAAAGAAAAAGGTGGTTATTATTTCTTTTCGTGGACATGTTGCTAAAGATCTTATTGCAGCGGCGAATTATTATGTAGACATTGGAAAATTTAAAACTTATTGGGAACTCCTGCCTAAAAAAGCCCCTTAAAATCACAAAACCCGCTTGCGCCTTACGGCAGACCAAACGGGTAATGGATGACTTGTCTACTCAAAGTATAACTTATAAATTGGCTATGTCAAGTATTTTTTTCTGTATCAGTATCGTGATTTTCTTTAAGGTGAAAACCATACTTAAGCCATAAAATAAAACAATAGGCAGCGATCTTAAGCAGATCCTTCTCTCTCCCCTGGTTGCCGAACCGCAAAAGATACTTAAAGATTGTCCCAAGAAGCCATTTTATCCCAAAGACCTCAACAATCAAATCTGTGGCCTCTTTCTCTTCGGAATGAGCGTATTTCTTGCCACCATAATCAATCTGGTCTTTGATGAGATTCAAGAAGGTGTGTATATACTGCTGTTTAACCTTAAGGTTGGTTGCATACAGTTGGTTTCTCATTATACCATCTCTCCAAGTCTTCAATTTTATAGAATATAGGTATCTGCTGGGATTGTGCAAACTCATGTTCCCTGGTTGCTCCTTGTGAACTCTCCCAATTATCCAGCATCAAAATAACATCGCATCTCTCTAAAATCTCAAGATCGCCCATAATATAATCGTTGTATCTGCATTTACAATCTTTCTCGAAATGAATAGTATTCAAATGGGGGCAGAAAACAGAGAAACCTGATTCCCAAAGCTTGATTGCTGTTTCCCTGGCTGCATGAATATTACCCGAGATCTCCCCGGAATACTTACCCGCTACATAGACTAAAATCTTTCGCTTATTCATCACTTCGAAATTCCATTAAGTTGTTACCCTACAAACTATGTTAACCTTCATATTGTAGGTTAACAATTGTTAATTATTTATTCAATCTCAGGCCTAATCTATTGGCCCGGCATTTAACACCACCTATTGAACGATTGAGCAACTTAGCAATCAAATGATGGTCTTTTTTGAAATAAAATTTCCTCAAGATATCATCTTCAAATTCTGACCAAAAATGCAGTATCTTTACATCCGGGGCTGCCTCAAGTTGCTTGATTATTTTACTCTGATAATCGGCTGTCTGTTTGCGCGAAGTGAACATATATTTATGTCCTTTCCGACAATTTGTCCTTTGTTTACAGTCAGACGAATCGCTCCCCAGTGAGTCTCTCCTATGCATTCCCGAGATCCGTATCTGCCCCTAGAAAATTGAAGGCAAGGCGTAGTAAAGACCGCTTTTCCCGGTTGCTCTACCCAGATATGATAATGAACGTGAGAACGTATGACTACGTCCACTTTGGGACCAGTTCCTGCCGCTTCTCTGATTAAATCCCATGCCAAATCACGCAGGAGAATTGTTGCCCGGCCATAAGGAACAATGGAAATACCTACTTTATGCCGAATATCAAAAGTTAAACCTTCGACATCCAAAAATAAACGGCCTTCTATTTTGGCCTTAAGCGTTTTTGCTATTCTATATTCAAAATCTTCTGCCTGTTCTCCTACGTGATAACGGGTACCGTAGGTAAGAAATATCTTTTTGGCATTCCATTGTAAAAGACTTGTTTCGGCCATTTCGGATTGGATGTTTCGGTCCGGCGTGATAAGCTCTGCGCCGCCTTGTTTTGATTGCGTGCCTTCGATTAAATCGCCATTTGCTACGAGGATATCCGGACGGGACCATTTAGTAGTCATTTTTTTGTACATATCCCAGCCTTCTTTTTGAAAGGAAGTATAGTGCTTAGAGAAGTGCTCGGGGGGGGTAAGGCCGAATACGCTGCCGCAATGTAAATCAGATATGATTACGATTGTTTTCATATCCTACCTATTCATTAAAAATATTAAACGCTATCAAAGCTCCAAGTGCACCATAACGAATAATGTCTTCAATCAAGATATCCATTCCCGCAATCTGGCCTAAAGAACCGGCATGAATACTAAAGGCGATTACCAAACAAACTAAAGCAGAAACCCATCTACGTATGGTAAAAAAGATAAAAGGGATAGATAGTAAGACCCCGTAAACTATCCTTACTAAGAAATCACTTCTCAGCCAATTCATCAATATGCTGTTTTCCCCATAACCCATCACAAGCACGGGAATAAAAAGCAAAAAAGCCAAATGCTTAAATCTGAATTTTTTACCTAAAGAAGCAAGAATAGCGATGCCGGGGATACCATAGCGGCGAACTCCTTTATTCTTCTGTCCGCCCAAACAACCGGCAATCATAATACTAAGAGCGGTAAAGACAGCTTTAATCCAGTTAAAAATCTTCATTACAATAAATTCCTCAGATTATACAACAATTCCCGCCAGCGAGACTTTTTGTAGCTTTGGCATTCGGTAGTAAAATGCGAAGGAGAAAAATATCCACCACCAGCCCTGCATTTTTCTTCTGTTCGTCCAAGACCAAACATAATCGGTTTACTTGATATAAAATTTTTACAGAGTTCGCAGTTCATTTTAACGCATGTATAATCCAGTTTTCAGCTTTGGCTTCTGGACTATCAAGAAAATTCTTTATCTCCTGTTTTGTGCCCCACCAGACGGTAGTTTCTTTAATCGACGGCGTTCTTGCACAATTGGTTAAGCCTATCAAGCTCACGGTTAATAACAGCAACACGAGCAGCGCTTTTAATGGTTGCGGGTTTCTTAAGCAGCGCATCTCTCTCCTTTGTTAAATTATCTATTTGATTCTTCCAGCGTTCTTTACGATCACAAATTGGCAACTTTTTGAATAATTGGTCTAAAAAATTCCCCCAGCCCATTATTGCTCCTTTAGATTTTTGAGGCGGTTAACCGCCATTTCGATAACCAAATTCACCAATGAATCTTTGACCGCTATGCCTTTATTAAGAGCATAGCTTTGAATTTTTAGATATGCCTCTTTGCGTTTATCTTCGTTAGTGATGTTTTCAACAGATAACTCTTTTACTACTTCATTAGCAAAATCTTTAAGCTGGGCGATAACTATTTTAGTTGCTTCGTCAAACACTTCTTTTGCGAACATTCCGAATATCCGTAAGAATTTAATAAATAAACCCTTTATCCAGTTAAGCATTTCCATTACCCCCTTCCTTTTTAGCTTGTCTCTGCCCGAACCAGTAACCAAAGAGTGTTGAAATAATCGTATTCAGCGCGGGCGGAACAGGAATATTATTCAATATTAGATACAGGAAAGCCCCATAAAATGCCGATGTATATACTGTCCGTGCCTTTATCCATTCCTTCCTGATTTCTTGAATAATATCCTTTGCTGATTCGTTATATTTACTAAGCACCACAAGAAAACTGATTAAACAAATTACTATGATTATTTCTGTCATCTTATCTTCCTCCTTCTTTTCTGCCAGTCTTTAGCTATTTCTCTAAAAATATAATCTAAATTTTCTTGAATCATCTTCTGAGCTAAACCGATATGTTTCATGCTATGCAAAATCTTTTTTTTATTCATGCTTCATCTTCCCTGGTATAAGTAGGATGTTGAAGTGTTAATAGATATCTCTTGATTTCCTTCTCTGCCCGCAGCCAGTTGGCCACTGGGTCATCTGGGATCCCGAGCATATTATTTAATTGATAAATGTCGTAAGCCCGTAACTGAATAAGTTCGAATACTTCTTTTTCGGTCATTTTTATTTACCCAAGAATATCTTAGTTATTATTCCCATGATAAAACCGCCTATCGAACCAAGTATCGTAGCCTTACCTTTGATATTAGCCAATTCTTCTCTGCATTTGCTGATTCCTTTTTCGCAATCAGAAATTCTTTTTGATTCTTCCTGGCATTTTAAAGGTAGTTTTTCCAGCGTTTCTTTTATATTCTCAATATTGGCCTGGACATAACC
>JAKLEP010000019.1 GCA_022703055.1 Candidatus Omnitrophota bacterium | reverse complement strand
TTGTTGTATCTATCTTGTAATATTTTGCAATATTCTCAAATTGTTCCTTTTCAATTTTTTTATCTAAATATCTATTCCAATAATATTGTGTTGGTTGTAATAGTAAGCTTCTAACAATGTATTCTTCAATATCTTCAGGAACATTTCGATAAAATAAAGAGTCATTACTTGGCCATAAAATTACCCTTCCAGGAATAAATGGTCCATATCCTTCTTGAGAGTTCAGTTTAATTATGAAATCTGTTTTAGAATCTGAACATCCTATTAGCAAGATGAGAATAAAATAAACAATTCGTTTCATTTTATGTAGAGTTTTTGGTTTAAATGCCCTGTAACGTTTGACGGTATGGGGCGTGGCGGCTAGATGGCGATTTCCTTGGATAAGTTGAAAGATTGCTTAAGGGTATAAAACTCGGATTGATACAAATGATAGCCATGACCTATACCGTTTGTTAGCGCTTGGCATTATTTTATTCTAATATTCAATATCTGGTGTGATTGAGAATATCAGGTTCTTTTTTGTCTCTTTTACTCTAAATGGAGAATTGCGTTCGATAATATATGTTTTTTGAAAAAGTCCATGATATGGCTCGAGTTCATACCAAGTTATACTACAAATCGAT
>JAKLEP010000018.1 GCA_022703055.1 Candidatus Omnitrophota bacterium | reverse complement strand
ATAATTATTGTAGAAAAAATTGCAGTACAGCTCACCCAGCATTTTTGTGATCTGGTAGGGAGTGGTCAAATTAAGAGACATAAACTCTTCTTTGAGAGGGAGCGGCGCGCTGCTGCCATAAATTGAGCACCCGGACGATGCGTATATAAACCTTTTGACGTTTGTGAATACTGAATATTCCAGCAGCCGGAGGGTCCCTAAACCATTCACGTCAAGATCTGTTTCGGGATGGTCTATCGAGTTTTGATTAGCAAAAAAAGCGGCCAGATGAAAAACATATTCCGGTTTCTCAAAAAAGACCCTCTTTAATTTTATCTCGTCTCGTATATCGCCCTCAACGAACATCACATTGGGAAGCGACGGAATATTCCATTTCTGAGCAGAGGAAAGATTATCCAACACGATAACCATTTTGGCACCAAGCTCAGCTATGGCCCTTGTCAGATTTGAGCCAATCGCCCCCGCTCCACCCGTTATCAAAACGATCTTATCCTTGTACGCTCCCAAATAGTCGCCTTGCATACTATTTCTCCTTTATGTAAATAGTTTTTCAACAGTATCGATGCAAATGCTCCTGTCAAAATGCGTCAATGCATACTGAAACCCATTGTTGCCATATTCTCTCAATCTATCCCTTTCAGCGTAAA
>JAKLEP010000017.1 GCA_022703055.1 Candidatus Omnitrophota bacterium | reverse complement strand
ACGAAGAGATAAACTTGAGAGAGATTCTGAGTCATTTAAAATTGGACTCTTATTGAAGAAAGCAAGGGAATCACGTAATATGACTCAGGAAGAATTAGGTCAGCTCATTGACAAGAAAAGAACATATATATCAAGAGTTGAGAATAATGGGAGTAACATCACTTTGAGCACATTATATGATATAGTTGAAAAGGGGCTTGGAGGAAAGGTAAGAATATCAATAGATGTCTGATCTGTAATATATTACGCAGCATAACAAACGGTATAGGTCATGGCTGTAATTTGTCTCTCATCCACATTTCAAAACTTAAGATAACTCATCAAAGTGTGCCAGGAAACTGCCATCTATCCGCCACGCCCCATACCGTCAAACGTTAGCATTCAGGCCCGCCTCGTGGCTACCATGACAATTTACACACAGCATGACAATTCCTTAACCTTTACAGATTGCCCGAAATGCTAACAAAAAATCAGAATCTCACTAGACAATCGGGATTAAAGATTCTTTATAACTTTGATGATTAGTAGATACTATAAACAATTAAGTGGCAACCAAAGTAATATTTGCAATTACGAATTAATAATTTTAATCCATGTACGTACCTTATTTCTTTAAAAACGAGAACATAGATGACGTTTTAGACTTCATAGAAAAAAACAGCTTTGGTATTTTAATTAGTCGATCAAATACAAAGTTTTTGGCTACCCACATTCCT
>JAKLEP010000016.1 GCA_022703055.1 Candidatus Omnitrophota bacterium | reverse complement strand
AATAAATTTATTCTTTAACAAAATATTTAGGCAAATAAAGTAAAAATCTCTTTAAAACAAAAACTAAGTTGTTATTTTTTTCTATACTTCCTTTTAAAATCATAATTCATCGGCAAAAGTACATCTTTTTTGTCAACTTCCTATATTTCAAAATTATATTAACGTAAAATATTCAATTTTGGTTTATCTTTCAATAAATAATTTATTGAAATAAAAAAAACCTCCCGATTTGGAAGGTTTCTTGTGGTCCCACTTGGGCTCGAACCAAGGACCACCTGATTATGAGTCAGGTGCTCTAACCAACTGAGCTATAGGACCGGTTTAGAGAGTGCAATATTACTACTATTTTTGATTTACTCAAAATATAAATTGTATTTATTGATTCCTTTTAGCCAACTCTTTTTAATTATGACTCAATTATCTGATTTAGAATTACTCAAAAAGTCATTACTTTTGCTGAAAATTACAGAATGCGAAAAATATACTACTTAAAGACCTGTGATACCTGTAAAAGAATCATTCAATCATTACCAAAAACGGACGGCTTTTTGTTTCAGGACATAAAAGAGGAACCTATAACCGTAAAACAATTGGAAGAAATTCATGTTTTAGCCGGAAGTTACGAAATCCTTTTTAGCAAAAGAGCCAAACTATATAAAGAAATGGGCTTGAAAGATGAAAACCTTACCGAATCCGATTTTAAACGTTACATTTTAGAACATTATACTT
>JAKLEP010000015.1 GCA_022703055.1 Candidatus Omnitrophota bacterium | reverse complement strand
ACACTGAAAGAAAAGGATATGATAAAATTGATCTAGTGAATATCGAAGAAAATGACACTGAAATATACATTGAGTATAATTTAGTTAACTCAGATAAATCAAATGATGAGAAATTGCTTTCTCCCTTTCTTATCATTCAGATACCTAAAGAAAAGAAAAACATAGTATATATTATTGATGGAGTAAAATATGGGACAACCAATAATGTATACATAAAAAATTGACTAAACTGTGCCTAACAGAACGGTATAGGTCATGGCTGTCATTGTCTCTAACCAACATTTGTGCCTTTTAGAAAAATTGCAGCTTATACCAGGAAGTCACCATCTAGCCGCCACGCCCCATACCGTCAAACGTTAGGGTTCATTGCCTCCATATTTATGTTGATAGTTCAAATGAGGTCAAAGAATTCACAGTGTTGTTTTGACAGGCAGAAATTTAAAATAAATCATCGCCCGCGGCCCCCGCTCCTGTCACTTGCATATAGTATTCGCGGTTTTGCAGTAGATAAATATACAAAACCGGCCCATGAATGCTATCTGCAATTGCCTCCCCGAGCTTCCCGCGCGGCAACGCTCCCTAACAAGCCGGTAAATGCCATGCTGGCAAACGATATAAAGGAAAGTATTCGTTTTTTAAGAAGTTTAATACCAGAAGAAAGTTTAAGGGACATAATGGTCGCACGGCACTTACCGGCTAAACGTTAGGGTCCATTGCCTCCATATTTATGTTGATAGTTCAAATGAGGTCTATCCAGTCACTGAGTTGTGTTGTGTATCTGGGAAAATATAAAAAATGATCACCCGCG
>JAKLEP010000014.1 GCA_022703055.1 Candidatus Omnitrophota bacterium | reverse complement strand
AATCAGGAACCTGCGGAATATTTTTTTCTTTGCCTGACAGGGCGTAAACATCGACATCAAAGGGACTCCCCGGATCGGTTTTTTTTGCGATTCCGTCAAGCCCGGCCATTAAAAGCGCGGAAAAAGCCAGGTAGGGATTGGCTGCCGGGTCGGGCGGCCGGAATTCGATCCGCTTTGATTCGGGAGTATTGGAATAAACCGGAATACGGATAGCCGCCGACCGGTTCCTAGCCGAATAAACCAGATTTACGGGCGCCTCATATCCGGGAACCAGGCGCTTGTAAGAATTGGTGGTTGGTGCGCACAGAGCCATTAAAGCAGGCGCGTGTTTCAGCAGGCCGCCGATAAAATGCACGGCAACGGCGCTTAGTCCGGCGTATCCGTTTTTATCGTAAAAAATAGGATTTGAATCCTTCCAAAGCGAAATATGCACGTGCATACCCGAACCGTTGTCGCCAAAAAGGGGCTTGGGCATAAAAGTGGCGGTTCGCCCATTACGATAAGCTACGTTTTTTACCGTATATTTGAAAGCCATCAGCTTATCGGCGATTTTAAGCAGGGTGTCGTATTTCATGTCGATCTCGGCCTGGCCGCCGGTTGCAACTTCGTGATGTTCTTTTTCCACCTCGATACCTAAATTCTGAAGCTCTAAAACCATTTCCTTGCGGATATCGCCCAGCTGGTCCAACGGCGAAACCGGGAAATATCCTTCTTTGTTCCGGATCTTATAGCCGTTTCCGGAGCTGTGCGGGTCGTCTTCTCCGTTGCCGTGCCAGCCGGCTTCCGCGGAACGGACTTCATGGAAAGAGCAGTTCTGTTCTTGCCGGAACTTGGCGGAGTCGAAAATAAAGAATTCC
>JAKLEP010000013.1 GCA_022703055.1 Candidatus Omnitrophota bacterium | reverse complement strand
CTAACCTGATAAAAAAATATTGGCCGAAATATAATGTAATGGAAAAAGACGATAAATCTTTTGATTATTTGGCGATCACGAAGGAAAAATATCCCAAAGTCTTGACGGTCCGAGGCAGAGAACTTCAAAAATTTGGTGCAGGAAAAGCAAAGATATTCGGTCCATATCAAAGTTTCCGTTTATTGAGAACTGCTTTGAATTTGGTAAGAAAAATTTTTCCGTATAGCACATGTCAAAAAAATCATATACACCCCTCCTTCGCTAAAGCTTCGGAGGGCAAGGCGAGAAGGGAACAGCCGGATCCCGTAAAACGAGTAACGGTTCGGGATTTTAGATTCAGCCTCCTAAGAAGGGGCTGTTGACCTGCCTACCGTGTAATTCTTCAGTATTTAGGTAACAGTTTATAAATTAGATAAACTGTTGCATATGAAAAAGACGGAACAACAGTTAATGACCAGTAAATGGCTATTGATTGTCAAGGAGTACGAGGAAATCCGGCAGAAAAGAAGCTCTAACTTTAAAACAGTAGAGCAGTTGTGTGATGCCTTTAAAGTCCATAGAAAGGATATCCGTAAGTACTATGAGCGTTGGGTGAAAAGTGGTAAGACGCAGGAGAGCCTTCTTCCTCAAAAAAGAGGTCCAAGACCTGGCCAATTGAAAATACTGAGTAAAGAAGAAGAAAGGGCTATTATTAAGATCAGGCGTCGATTACAAGCTAATGAGTTTGAGATCTTTTACATGATTGAAGGCAAGTTTAATGTACATCCATCGATCTCAACGATCTATCGTACAATTAAGCGCTATCCCCTAAATGATAAGAGGAAAAAAGCAATTAAGCGGTATGAAAAAAAATATCCTGGAGAGTTGCTACACGCAGATACATATCAAGTTGCTAAAACATTAACAGCAGAAAGAAAAAGATACTATTTGCTTGGAACTATTGATGATTGTACACGTTTATGTCATATTGAACTGATCGATAGACAAACAGCTGCTGATGTAACCAGGGCGTATTTTAAGTGCCATAAATGGATGCAAGCACATGGAATAATACCTGAGGTAGTGATGACTGATAATGGTGTAGAATTTACCTCCTTCACTTCTCAAAAGGCAAAAGAGACCCATTTTTTTGAAACTATGCTAAATATTATAAATGTAAAGCATATTTACACCAGGCCCTATCAACCTCAAACAAATGGAAAAATCGAGAGATTTTGGAGGATTTTAAACGAAGAATGTCTTTTATGTCAGACTAAAACGCTCACAAAAAGCGAGCTTTTAGCAGAGTTAGAAGGTTTTATGTGGAGATATAATTATGAAAGAAGGCACTCGGCTTTAAGCTATGAAACACCATTAGATAAACTAAAAAAAATTGCAAATCTGTTACCGAAATTGTGAAGTAATACACGGTAGGCAGGTCAACAGCCCCTGCTAAGTAGATATAGTTTCAATGAGAAGGTTGGTTTTTTTTAACAATATCTGATAAGCACCAAATATCCTTAGGAGGTTTTGTTATTTCTTATTTGATTATTATTTGTTTTTTTTTGCTTGGTGCTTATTTGGCATCTTGGCATCTTCGGTTCTTGGTTCTTATTCTGGCATCTTCGGTTCTTGTAATTTTTTAAATAGTGTACTAAATAAGTGTTCGCCGAAATTATAATACCTGCTGCATTACCCAAAAACTACACCTGGTCGGTGCCTGCGCATTTG
>JAKLEP010000012.1 GCA_022703055.1 Candidatus Omnitrophota bacterium | reverse complement strand
ATTTCTGACCGTCTTTGTCCAGCAAGCTACCTTCTAAAGCCGTTCGGAGGTTACTATAAATCTGAAATTTTTCAACATCAGCAATTATCGTGTCGGAACCCAATCTATGCCTATGAACCCAGCCGTCCCTTTTCTTTTTCAATTCCAACACCAAACGGAGGAATAACTTGAATACCGAATCGCCGAGTTTTATTTTATGATTATTTACCTCGACTGCATTGCTTCGTCTCATCGGTATAGTACCCGGGATATAAACCTTGTCGTAGCATTTGTACTCAAAATTTTTGTAATCCTTATTCTGCTTTTCCGTCAGCTCTCTAATGACAAGATCCGCCCCTATATTCGGCCTCAGCATTCCGGAAATAATCTCGCCGAGTAGTTTGCAAATTTGATTATCAAACGTCTTTCTGTAAATGCTCTCTTTCTTCATATGTTTTTTTAGGTCGAGGGCATCGCTGCGTGTTATCGGTGTAAAAACAACAAGGATGCTATTATCTTTATAAATATACTTTAAGGTAGATAGCTTTAACAACCTGCCGTTGCCGATATTAAGAACGAAAACCAAGCCCGCTCTTCTACCGTTCCCTTTCTTGTTCGCTATATAAAAATATCCCTTTTTCATCCCCTATCCTTGTCCTGCGGGTTTATTTAGACTCTTCCATGCCCGGAGGTCTTTTCCTCCATGGATAGCCTCCCGATGCCTCCTTAAATCCAAGATCATAAAGCTCTCGCATTTCCGCGGGATCAAAAAGCTCTTTTGCTTTTGACACATGCGTTGCAGGAATATAGGCAAGATTAAAATCTCCCTTTCCATATTTAGTAAAAACGTACAACTGGTAAAGATCGCCTATGCCCTGAGCATTTATTATCGTGTCAACCGCACGCTCAGCAATTGCTGAAAGCCTATCCGGAACCTCTTTATAGATAGGATCAACATAGCCGTTTCTTATTACATAGATTGCGTATTTAAGCTTAGATGCATCCATCCCCTTCTCTTTAAGAGCCTTGTCGAACCCCTGCAAAACATCGTGCAGAAAAAATACCTGCCTAGTTATGCCGCCGTCGACGTGCATCTCGTCGTACGTCTTATCATTGGCTTCTACATTCAGATATACCGGCGGGAAAGCAATCGGGATAGATGCCGACGCCAATATGACCTTGCGAAACAGCTTTAAAGCTTTATCATCTCCTATAGACGCGATTTTTCCCATATCCCAGATAACCAGCCGCTGCGCATCTAAATTAGTAGTTCCGATGTAAAGCCTGCGCCCTTTGGCATACTCAGCAGCTATTTGCTTCATCAATTCTGCATCAAAGTATTTCTCAATCAGACGCTCAAGCGGGCGGGTATTTGCAAAAGAATTAATAAACGGGATTCGTATTCGGACGATATCTCTCGTAGAATATTTTGTATAAAACTCTTTTAACTTGTAATCATATTCATTCCCGAGAAAGGCGATTGGCGCAATTATCGCTCCCGTGCTAATCCCTGTTACTACTTTAAAAACCGGACGCACCCCCGATTCACTCCAACCACTTAATAAACCGGCCCCGTATGCGCCCTCAGCAGCTCCTCCTGAAATAGCCAGCGCATATAAAGTCTGGCTATTATTAAAGTCAAAAAAAGAACTCTGTTCTTTTTTCTCTTGCTCTAATAATTTGATAAAATCTTCTTTGAAAGAATCACTAGGCATACCGCTGAATGCCCTGACATCCTGCATGCCGAAAACCCGCGCGCTGCTTAATAAATCCGGAGGGACGGCATGCCGAACGCTTGCGCAACCGGAAATAAAAAAAGCGATCATGCTGAACAAGCATAACCGCCTTCTTGTTCCTACCCACTTATACATGAGAACTCCCCATAGATTCTAAAGAATCAACG
>JAKLEP010000011.1 GCA_022703055.1 Candidatus Omnitrophota bacterium | reverse complement strand
AATTCAGCAGAATAACTACTATTAATTTCCCCTAGAATAATAACACCTTCCAGCCTATTTTCTAAATAAGTATCCCTCAAAACCTCTTTAAAGAAATCTATGCTTTCTTTCTGCCCAAGCTTCAAAATACTTGATGCCGCCTCCAAACGAATATAAATATGATCTTTGGAGTCTCCCATTTTCTCCAATAAAGATTTAATCACTTGCAGATCTTTGGGGAAATATGAAAGTGCTTTAGCCGCTGCATATCTTTCACTTAATGAAGTACTTTTTAACATTTTCTGATAATCTGAAGCCCCTCTCCCGCCTAAGCACTTAAAATCTTGAATAACAGGAACAACAGATGCGATGATCTGATCTTGTTTAACAACGCCATTAACAGTTACAATAGGTTTTATAGTGATATTTTTCTTTTTTAAGCTCAGACTTATTGTTCTGTTATCTTCAGTACGTTTAAACTTTATTCTGTTATTTATCTCTACCACTGTACCATCGCAACTAGCAACAGCACATGGCCATGAAATCCTTGTTTCAAATCCTTCTTCAACACCTTTCGGTCTCTCGGTAATAACTTTTTTGTCACGAAAAACCTTCCTCAAATAATTGACTTGAATATATTGCACAAGATCCGAAGCCTTCCAATCTGTAGGATCTTCTCCTGCTTTTTTACAGCTTACCAAGGCGATAAAATCTTCATCATTCAAACCAAAATCCCACCCGCGTTCCGGGCTAGCTATTGAATGTGACATGGTTATTTGCAACTTGGTTTTTGCTCTTGATTCCACCCGTTTTCCACATTTCACACAAAGGATATCAGGAACACGAACACGCTTAATTTTAATCCCCTTCCAAATCTTAAAACTCATTGACCCACGTTCCAACTCTATAGGGGCATGGGTTTGCCGTTTTAAGTCATCAAATACTTTCTTAGTCCCTGTTGCTCCAATAGAAATTTTTTCTAGAAAGCTTACATCGGTTTTGAATGACTGTCTATTTGCCATAGAAACCCTTCATGTTTTAATTTTTATTTCTCCATTGTTTCCGATCCTTTTCAATCAGGTCCCGGATAATTGATATAATGGACGCGCTTTTATTTTGTTTTTGTAACTCAAGAGCTTTTTCTTTCAGGAAGAAATACTGCTCCTCGCTAATTTCAATAGTCGTCTTTTTCATGTTGGTTTTGCCTATTTGCCGGTTCATCTATTTTGTGCTCCAATCGCTATATCCCTTTATTTATAGCAATATAGCACAAAAAGGCTGGATTGAGAAGGAAAAACTAAAGCAACCGCTAAGATAGTTTTTTGGCAATATCTCTAATGCCGGTGTCCGGATGCATAAGAAGTTTTTCTCTATCGTAGTCGATAAAATCAGGGTGGAGGGATATGCGGTATTGCTTTGATCCGTTATTCTCAATAAATTTCTGACCGTCTTTGTCCAGCAAGCTACCTTCTAAAGCCGTTCGGAGGTTACTATAAATCTGAAATTTTTCAACGTCAGCAATTATCGTGTCGGAACCCAACCTGTGTCTATGAACCCAGCCATCCTTTTTCCTTTTCAATTCCAGCACCAAACGAAGGAATAGCTTGAATACCGAATCACCGAGTTTTATTCTATGATTATTTACCTCGACTTCATTGCTTCGCCTCATCGGTATAGTCCCCGGGATATAAACCTTGTCGTAGCATTTATACTCAAAATTTTTATAATCCTTATTCTGCTTTTCCGTCAACTCTCTAATGACGAGATCCGCCCCTATATCCGGTCGCAGCATTCCGGAAATAATCTCGCCGAGCAGTTTGCAAATTTGATTGTCAAACGTCTTTCTATAAATGCTCTCTTTCTTCATATGTTTTTTTAGATCGAGGGCATCGCTGCTTGTTATCGGTGTAAAAACAACAAGGA
>JAKLEP010000010.1 GCA_022703055.1 Candidatus Omnitrophota bacterium | reverse complement strand
ACAGGAGATTCTCTATCAATCGACAGCAACTTTAAATCTTTAGTTATTGTTCTAAAATTATCAAGAGAATCAGCAATAACGGTAGGCTCCCAATTTCCTTCTCCGTGTTGTGAAGTAAAAACAGTCAAATCTTTACTGGAGCAATCTATAAAAATTGGATCACCTAAACCGTCGTTTCCGATAACAATCCAACCTTCTTCCCAATCGCCAAATTGTCCAGTTACTAATGAATTGCCATTCGGATCTACACTGTATCCTATTTGAAAGGAATCTAAGCTGTCAGGATTGCAAAAATCTAAATTATTATAACCAATTGAAATGTCTTCAATTTCAGCAAGAAAATCCTTAATTTTTTGAATAATTGTCATATTAGATAATGTCTCTCATTTTTTAAACTAGCCGCTAACGTTTGACGGTATGGGGCGTGGCGGCTTAAGTAGATATCCTGGTCGGTCGGTGATGAAGTATCTTAAGTATTCAAATGCTGGTGTTAGATGAATGTTAGCCATGACCTATACCGTTTGTTAGCAAAAGTTTTTATTTTTTAAGTCTTGCTATCATAAGTATTGGATTGTCAGTTTCTTTAATCCTCAATGCCAATGTTTCCACTTCCTTCTTCTTTTCGGGGTATTTAGGATTGCCATTTTTAAACTCATCATTGGCAACGTGAGTTTTTAAATCAATAGGGCTGATAAGTTGTACCAGATACTCTTCATTATTGTCAATAAAGTAATTAATGTCCATACCGAAAGGCAATGCACCATCAAGGTCATTTTGCAAAGATGGTTCAGATAATTCCCCTTTTTGAATGCGTGCTATAAAAACCTTTCCGCTTTGTTTTTCAATTAAGGAAATAGCAGACCTATCCAAATATGCGTAGAGAATAATAACTAAGTATTTTGTTTCAAACATTTTCATGGGTTTAAATATTCTATTCCATGATGCAGGATCAGTGTTTACTCTACCGATTGGCCATCGGTGATCGCCTTTTGCAAAAAGATAAGCTCCTTTGCTGCTTAAATCCGGTGAAATTGAGAAAATAGTGTCATTATATAAGTTATAGTAATATAAATTACTACCGAACCGGTATATGCTTCCATCAATTCCAGTATTGGTTTTAAAAGGTTGAATTGAATTCTTCTTAGCAGCAACAAGTTTACCTAATGTATCAAGAAAAACCCAACTGTTTTTTGCTTCTCCTGTCCATAAGAAATCCGGAATAAAAAGCAGTGAATTGTAAACCTCGATATCACCACCGACAAAGGCAATATGATCTTTATAGTCAATATTCCTGACAAATGTTCCGCGTTGGGAATATACTTTAATTATCCCAGGCCCCATAACGTAAATATTCCCTGTCAGCTCATCAACAGCATAATCCATAAAATCAGTATACTGACCTGGTCCTCTTCCTATGCTGCCGATCCTGCAAATAAGTTTACCCGATCTGTCAAATTTTAAAATTCCAATATCCTTGACAGACAAATAAATATTGCTAGCGGTGATTTTTAATTTGTAGTTTATACCGATTGGGATTGAACCATCAAGCGGTACATAGTAGATATCATCAGCAATCGCACCAAGTGTTATTTTATTATCTGGAAAAGATCTTGGATCTATTTCCAGCAGACTGTTATTTTGAGGTTTACAGGAAAAAGACAGAAAAAGAAGGAGAACAAAGATTTGTGTTTTCATCTGGAGTAGAAGTTAAAACATGCACAGATTTGAAAATCTCTCTTATAGGGAATTTATCTGCTTAATATTGTGTTCAAAATTTTTGCTAACGATCAGCCGGTAAGTGCCGTGCGGCTTAACGGCGATTAGCGTTCAATATACGGTTGTTTCCCGAAGTTAACAAGTTATCTTTTTATTGGAATGCAAGCATGGCATTTACCGGCTTGTTAGGGCGCCGTTGTTAGCTCGGGCAGCTCGGGCAGGCACTTGCAGATTGCTCTCATGAACCGGTTTTGTAAATTTATTAAATACAAAACCGCTGAAAGCCATATGCAAGTGCCGGGAGCGGGGGCCGAGCGTAA
>JAKLEP010000001.1 GCA_022703055.1 Candidatus Omnitrophota bacterium | reverse complement strand
CTTGCGGTGTATCCATTTGCTCGACGATATTTCTCTTTGATTCCCCGGAAGAGAGAACTTCCTTATCGTCTTTCCAATAATTTTCTGCCTGCTCTTTAGGGTATAACTCAAACAGTGATTTTCCCTCAAGCTTTACCTTGGCTGTCCCCATTGCCCTGGCAAAAGGCTCATTTACGCGCAAAAAACAATTTTCTGTATCCTTGTAGAAGATCATCGCCGGTACCGAATCAAAAATAATATCTTGCTCTCTCTCAAAAAGAGCCCTTTTATTTTCCGGCATTCCTATTGTCCTTTTTCTGTGCGGAACAACAACTTCCAGGGATGGCGTTTAACATCGTTGCTAAATTCATCGAGGTTTTGGCTAGTGGTTTCTAGATTCTCGGCTATCCTGTCACTTCTGCCTAATAATTTCTCAAGTTCAAAAGGCTCTTCTCCAACTATAGTAGACCCCGGCTCAAGAAATGGTCCTTCTTGTTTATCCATAATCCCTACGTATTTCTCTCCGATTAAACCCATGGTTTTGATATAAGCCTGTGCTCCTTGATGGATCTTGGCCTCATCTTTAATCCAAAGAGTAAGAATCATCTTGGTAGTATCTTCATAAGCCATTTTTATATTTTGGACCATGCCAACCTCTAAACCATTTAACCTAACCGGACCGCTGAGCTCCATGCCGTCTATATTGCTAAACTGGACTTTTATGCTATAGCCTTTCTTATAAAAAGAAAAGCTACCTACCCTCAAAGTCAAAAAAAGCAAAGCAACAAGGCAAATAAAAACCATGATGCCGATCTTTATCTCATTATTCATCTTCATATTTTCTCCTTTTATTTATCCACTAATTCGGTTAAATAATCATCGCCCTTTTTGAAGAAATCTACTGGGCCTTCAGTTTTTCCTTGTATAAATTGCTGAACTATAGGATTACTTGAATTCTTTATTTCGTCGCGCGTTCCTATCTGCAATATTTTCCCTTTATGGAGCATTGCGACCCTGTCAGCTATACGGAAAACACTGTTCATATCGTGAGATACTACGATAGAAGTAATCAAAAGTTTTTTACTTAAATCTAAAATAAGATCATCAATAACCGCGGTTACAATCGGATCCAATCCCGATGACGGTTCATCATAAAAAACCAGCTCAGGATCCATGGCGATAGCCCGCGCCAAGCCGACACGTTTCTTCATTCCGCCTGAAAGCTCACTAGTCATGAGATTTTCGAACCCGCGAAGACCAACAAGCGCCAGTTTCATCTTCACAATTATTTTTATTATATTGTCGTCTAATTTGGTGTGCTCTTTTAATGGTAAGGCAACGTTATCTTCCACATTCAATGAGTCAAGCAGGGCCGCCGACTGAAAAACCATTCCGAATTTTCTGCGAAAATTATCAATTTCAGCCGAAGTCAAAGACGTTATGTCTTTATTGGCATAATAGATATGACCCTTGTCTGGTTTTAGGGCTCCGATTAGATGACGAAGAAACGTAGTCTTCCCGCATCCAGAGCCGCCCATAATAACAAAGGTTTCGCCCTTATAGATATCAAGACTGATACCATCCAGAACTTTAAGTCCGCCCAGTGTCTTCTCTAAATCTCTTACTGATATAACGACTTCTCTATTTTCCATCTTTAGACATTTGAGAAATAATATAAAGCTGTTAAAACGGCATCGGCTAAGATTATCAGAATAAAACTGGTCACTACGCTCAAGGTCGTAGCCTTTCCTACCCCCTGAGCACCACCTTTAGTATTTAACCCCTGATAGCAACCCACCATGGCAATGATAATTGCAAAAACAAAAGTCTTGCTTAAGCCGGTATATATGTCTTTTAATGACAAAAACTTAAAGGTTATATAGATATAGTGCGCGGAATTAATTTTAAGATTGAACACGCCGATTAAGTACCCTCCGAACATCCCTACAAAATTTCCGATAATTGTCAAGCATGGCAACATAAAAAATAATGCGATAACTCTTGGCACAACTAAGAATCTAATGGGATTTATTGCCATTACATCAAGAGCCTCTAATTGTTCGGTTACAGCCATGGAACCTATCTCAGCGGTTATGGCGGCTCCTACCCTACCTGCAACAACTAAAGCAGTCAATACAGGACCCAGCTCTCTGGCCAATGAAACCGCAACCAAACTCGCCACATAAACTACCGCGCCGACCTGCTTCAGTTGATATGCTGCCTGCATAGCCAGGACAAATCCTGTAAAGAAAGTTACGAAGAAAACAATACTAACAGACCTAATACCCATGAAAACCATCTGATAAAATATACTTTCGCGCTTCAGATGGCGTCGGCGGGTAAACGGCGCCACGAATATCCAAAACAAAGTATCGTTGCAGAGCTTAACGAATTGAATAAGCGTGATTATCTGATTCCTGGTAAAAACTCCTATTGCTTCAAAAAGTCTTAACATAGCGCCTCCGGCTAAAAATTATTCAGCGCCTCTTCTTCGGTTAAATACATTTGGAATAGCTTATCTATCTTGGTTATTTCAAAAAGGTTCTTAATTTTCTGCGGCAAATTTGACATCCTAAGCTCACCTTGAATCTTCTTTAATCTCTGTAGCATCTCAATTATAGTGGCCAATCCGGAGCTATCTATATAGCTTACATTCTTGAAATTGATGATAATCTTTATTATATTATTCTTGATTAGCTCGTCGAATTTTTTGCGCATTTCAGGAGAAGAATCCAAGTCGATTTCCCCGTCGAATTCTAGAACTGTTATGTCTCCAACTTTCCTTTCCTTTATCTGCATAGAAGTCCTGCCTTTCTTTAAATTCTTAACCATTTTTATGCAACTTCCATTATCAGAAAATGATACCTTGTCCATTAATTTCTTTATTATAAATAGACCTCTACCGCATGGCAAAGGAAGATTGTCGTCTTCGGTAGGATCGGGAAGGTTTTTATAGTTAAAACCTTCACCCTGGTCTTTAATAGTGATTTCAACCTGGTCGGGGCTCTTGATGACTTTGATTTGGACGGGAAGCTTCCTGTTGGATTTGTTGCCGTAGGTTATGGCGTTTATTAACGCCTCTTCCGTAGAAAGGGCAATACGAAAAAGCGTATATTCATCTAAATTTAAGTCTTTTAGATAACTCAAAATCTTAAAACTTGTTTTTTTGACTATCCTTAAATCGCTTGGTACCTTAAAGACGGCCATAATATGTTTTATTTTTCCATTTATAAAAATTATCTAACATATTATAGCACAATAAATAAAAAAACAAGCATAAAATTAAAAACGCGCCTGGAGGGACTTGAACCCCCAACGCCCAGCTCCGCCCCTCGCTTTAATAGATGGTGGAATCCCGAGTTTAAGAATGTTAAGTGATAATTTCAGCGCGCTCGGGGAGACTCGAACTCCCAACGCCTAGCTCCGAAGGCTAGCGCTCTATCCAATTGAGCTACGAGCGCAAAATTAATCATCATTAAAAACAGCTTATTCTGAGAAATAACTTCCTGCTCGGGATGGAGTCCATACTTTTAAACGAGGGACTCCGAAGGCTGGCGCTCTATCCAATTGAGCTACAGGCGCACATTCAACTTCGCTTAAGCACATCTGTCCTTAGTAAATCGAAGGACAGACGCATTATATAATTTCGCACTTATCGCCAAACAAATCTTTTATCTTCTGTATGGTCTTTCGAGTTGGTGTGAAAATTTTGACACCTTTGGGAAGCCTTAAAGGAGTATTGATATGAATCTTGTCTGGCTTAATCAAATCTATCGTCTCCTTAAGTTTCTTCATCTTTTTAGGATCGTCATTTATTCCCCTCACAAGCATAATCTCAAGCCAAATCTTGCCTTTGAATTCGCTTCTTAGCTCTATCAGCCCTTTTAATATGCTTTCAGCTTTCAATTCTTGAGAAGGCCGATGGATGGCAATAAAAGTCTCATTATCATAGAAACTTACAGTGGGCAAAATTACATCAGCGCCTGATAGACTATGCCTTACCTCCTCGAATGACAGCAAACTCCCGTTGGTGATTACCGCTACGGGAATAGGCGTTATTTTTTTAACCTCTGCAATCAATAAGCCAATCTTATCATTTAAGGTAGGCTCGCCAGCTCCGGGAAACGTAATGAAATTTATCTTTTCGGATTGGGCGGGATAATTCTGCAGGAAATATTTTAGCTCAGATAAAACTTCGTTTGTATCAACGTATTCTTTTCTTTGGATGGTCTTATTAGTGGTACGGCCTAGCTGGCAATATATACAATCGAAACAACAAGTCTTATACGGAATAATATTTATACCTAAAGAATTGCCGAGCCTCCTGGATTTTAATGGACCAAAAATATATTTCATTCTTAGAAGTATTCTTGATACAGATATCTTACTTGATGCTTAAGAGATTCAAGAAAATTTTTTCCTTTTTGGATTGGATGTCTGTTGGAGAAATAATTATCGATATCATGATAGATTAACCCTATGACTGTAGCATATTTAGGATTTCTATGCGCAGTGGAAGAGACATTTTTAACCTTGCCCAACCTAGTCGGCAACCCGATTCTTGATTCAACAATTTCAAGCAATCCCGATAGATGGCTGGCCCCTCCGGTTATAACTATACCACTTTCCACTATTTCCTTATACGATGACTTATCTATCTTATCTTTAATCAATTCTATCATTTCGTCTATACTGTCCTTACAAGACTCGCATATGAGCTTTCTTTTTATTGGTCTGTATGTAGATGTCTTTTTTACCAATACTTCTTCGTCGGGCCTGACTTCTTCCAATACTGCGCTAACATATGATTTCTTTAATTCTTCGGCAAGCTCCCAAGGGATCTTAAGATAAGATGCGATGCTTTCGGTAATCTTATTTCCTCCGGACTTAATAATCTCCACACGCTTTAAAACACCGGCCTTAAAAAACAATAACTCGGTAGTAGAAGCACCCATATTAATCAATATGCAACCATTCTGTAATTCATGTTCAGTTAAAACTGCTTTACTGGAAGCAAGGCCGGAAAACACTAAATTTCTCACCTCTAGCCCCGCCTGGCCAAGTGCCTCGACTATATTATCGGTATAACTCGACCTACTGATGATAAGATACAAATCAACAAAGATTTTCCTCCCGTAAAGCCCAACGGGATTCTTAACCTCTCCGTAGTTATCTATGGAATAACTTCTAACGAATTCATGCAACACCTCTTCCTCCAGGTTAAGCCCCAGAAGCTGTGCCTGATGTTTCACTTTGTCGATATCTTTCTCGGAAATAAGCTTGTTTCCCTTTTCAACAAGCGGGATTGTCGCCTGGCTATCTAAGCAGGTCACGATATTGCCATTTACATTTACGATTACTTCATTGATTTTGATTTTAGTTTTGTTTTTGACCGATTGCGCTATCTGCTGGACTGCATCAGATAAAGAAGCAACATCGCTTATAACGCCATTATCAATACCCCTAGAAGCTGCCTCTTCAATGTGGACATGATCAAGTTTACCTTTTTTGTTTACTCTAGCCAAGGCGGCCGTTAAATGAGTGCTGCCTAAATCAATTGCGCAAATTGTCTTCTGTCCTATCATTTCTTTTTATAATTTATAATTGGATCATTAAATCTCAAATCTATATAGTTAATATTATTAATCTCTTGGCCTAATTGGTCAAATAGAGAATTCAAAATCTTTAGCTTGTCTTTAAAATCCTCCTCTCTGACCATTACCAGAATATTATTAATAAGTACCATAGAAATCTTATTTAAATTAGATGTATCCAGCCTAGAAACCTTAAAACGCTTCAGTTGTTCATAGCCCGACATATATTTTAAAATAGACAGTGCGATATTCAGATTTTTTGATTTAAGCCTTTGGCCTATTTTCAAATCCCTGAATGTGAGAGCCGAGCCGTTTATAACAGGAAGCATGCTTGGATCAAAATTCTCTGGCAGGTTTATAGTCACCGCCTCATTATCGATGAAGAAATCTCTGCTGGGAAAATCTAATCTTGCAAAAGGGATCCTTTCTCTGAAAGTAATGCGAAGTTTATCAGGCAGGCTGCGAGTAACACTGATCTCAAAAATTCCAGGATATCTTTGCTGGATAGCACTAGAAATTCCTCTTAAATTCAGAGAAAATACATTTTTATTTTTCACATTTATGAGCTTTTCAATACTAGCCAGTTTATCCTGATCGGAACAAATTATCCCCTTTACATTAAAATATGCATTGTTTTTAAGAAAATTAGCCAATAACAACACCGTCATTAAGATAGCGGCTAAGGCAACAATCAAAGGAAATACATTAAATAATATTTTAGGCTTTTTTCTTGGCATATGCGTCTCTAATAATCCTCAAACATAGTCCCAGGAAATCTATATTAACCACTTTTGCCGCCTTTGGCAGAAGGCTTGTCGCAGTCAATCCGGGTATAGAATTAACCTCCAGGACATACGGAGTATTATCTTTAAGGATTATATCAACACGGGAAAAACAATGACAGCCCAAGGATTTATGCGCCTTAAGGCCAGTCGCTTGAGCTTTCTGTGCAATATCCTGAGGTAATTTAGCTGGGACGTCATAATCTGTCATGCCCTTCTCGTATTTTGCCTGGAAGTCGAAAAATTGTTTTTTAGGCAGAATCTCCACGACCGGCAATGGTTTATCTTCTAATATCCCCACCGTCAATTCTCTGCCCTTCAGGTAATCCTCGATGATTATTTTTCCGTCATATTTTAAAGCATCATTGGAAGCTTTAAGCAAGGCATCTCGATTATCCACAAAAAAGACACCGACACTTGAACCTTGGCTAGAAGGTTTCACCACAAAAACCGAACCGTTAAATTCGTGTTTCTTTGCGAAAGATTCTACTTCTCTCATACTGACGAACACGCTAGATCCAGGCACGGGGATATTATTACTTTCAAATATTTTGCGCGAGGCAATCTTATCCATCGCCAGGCGGCTGGCGATAACGCCGGAACCAGTATAGGGAATTCTCATATCATCTAGAATTTCTTGAATACCTCCATCCTCACCGAACTTTCCGTGCAAAGCAATAAAGGCGACCGAAATTCCGGAATCTTTTACAAGTGATTTGACTTCCTGTTCATTATCGGTTTTTATATCTATTCCTACCGCGTTTAGATTGGCATTTCTCAAGGCTTCCACAACAGCGTTGCCGGACTTCAAGGAAATCTCCCTTTCGCTGGAAGGACCGCCAAACAAAATTCCTATTTTACCAAAATTATTTTTCAATAATTCCTTAGTCATATTTCAAACGATTTTTAATTCTAGCGCTAACTCAACATCAAATTCATCTTTAACTACTTTTTTTATGTATTTTATGAGATTGGTTACATCTCTTGCCTTTGCATTTTTATCATTGATTATAAAATTCGCATGTTTTGAGGAAACTACAGCTCCTCCCATGCGATGTTTTTTTAGTCCGCAAGCATCGATAAGATAGCCTGCCGAAAGTAGTTTATCCGACGGGCTTAAAGGATTCTTAAATACGCATCCGGCATTGCGCCAATTCGAATCCTGAGTTCTTTTACGGTAACTAAGGTAATCAGTTATTTCATTCTCGATTTCAGCTCTTGCTCTTGGTTTCAGATTAAGCTTTGCAAAAAGAATAATATATTTTAACAAATTTGAGCTTCTGTATGCGAATTTTAATTGTCTTGCTTTGAGAATCTTTCTGTTACCATTAAAATCTATGACCTCTACCTCTTTTACTAAATCTCCTATGCTCTGATATTGGTTATTGATTACAGAATTAATCCTGGTGCCAGCATTCATCGCCAAAGCTCCGCCAATTGAACCAGGTATGCCGGAAAGAAACTCGCAACCGCCGAGCGAATGTCTTTTAGCGAAATCTATAAGTTTTGATAGTTTAACACCGCCTCCCGCAATAATACAAGTATTGTTTGATTTTATTTTGTTAAAATAATCGGAACTTAATTTGATAACTATGCCATTAAAGCCCTCGTCTTTAACCAAAAGGTTGCTTCCTTCTCCGATTACAAAAAAAGATATCTTGTTTTTTTTAACAAACTTTAGAATATTTTTTAAATCTTCTACATCATACGGCTCGACCCATACCTTTGCCGGCCCGCCAATCCTGAAGGTTGTATGTCCTTTTAAAGGCTCATCTAAAACTATTTTACCCTTAACTACTTTTCTTAAGTCTTTGCAATAATTCATCTGAAAGCCTGCCTATATCTCCTGCGCCCAAAAAGATAATCATATCTCCCGGCTTCACTATGCCAGTAAGATGCCCGACTATCTGGTCTTTAGGCAAAAAAACCGTTTCTTTTTTGCTTGATTGTTTCAATTTAGAACTTAAAGCCTCGCCTGTTATGCCAGCTATGGGCTCTTCGCTGGCAGCATATATGTCAGTTATAATTAAGTAATCAACTAAATCGAAGCTTTTCGTGAATTCGTCCAAAAGAAATTTTGTACGGGAATAACGATGCGGTTGAAAAGCGACAATTAATCTTTTGGGGTTAAAATTCCTGGCTGCTTCGAGAGTAGCTCTTATTTCACTGGGATGATGCCCATAATCTTCGATAATCTTTATCCCATCCTTCTCGCCTTTGAGTTCAAATCTGCGCTGGACCCCTTTATAAAGATACAAGCACTCTTTTATTCTCTCAAAGCCGATCCCTAGTTCAAGGCCCAACCCGACGACTGCTAAAGAATTGGAAATATTATGCCTACCCGGAATATTTAAATTCAATTGGCCTAAAGGCTTGCCTTTGTAAATGCATCGAAAGCTTGAGGAGAAATCCTTGAGCGATATCTGATCTGCGTAAATATCGCAATTTTCCGATAAGCCAAATGTCAAAGCCCTGAATTTATTATTGTCTAAAATGCTCCTGATATTTTTATCGTCTCCACAGACAAAAAGCATGCCGTTCTCTTTGGTCTGCTGTAAGAATTTACTGAAGGCATCCAGAATATTTTCCCAATTCTGATAATAATCAACGTGTTCAAAATCAATATTGGTCACGATAGAATAAAGCGGGTTGAAATACAAAAAAGACCCATCGCTTTCGTCTAATTCGGCTACAAAAAAAGCTCCATCTCCCAAGATAGCATTATTATTAAAATTAAAAACATTGCCTCCGGTAACTATCGTCGGTTTAAAATCAGATTTATTCAAAAGGAAAGATATCATCGAAGTGGTCGTGGTCTTACCATGGGCTCCGGCGACAGTAATACTTTTCTTGTTTTTCATTAGGTCTGAAAGCAGTTGTGCACGCTTTACTATTGGGATATTATTCTCGAGGGAGAAAATTAATTCGGGGTTTTTTTGACTGATTGCAGAAGAATATACAACCAAATCTATGTCTTTGTCTTCTAAATTCTTTTTATCATGGCCAATATATATTTTGGCGCCAAGTGAACTCAATTCTTGGGTGGCGCTACTTGCCTTTATATCTGAACCGCTGACTGAGCACCCTTGCTTCAGAATGATTTTGGCGATACCGCTCATGCCGATACCGCCAATGCCTATAAAATGGACCGACTTATTCATTCGTAGTCAAATATTTGTACCAGACGTCATTTAATTCCTTGAGGTTATCGAACCTGGCGTAGGCCGAATCGATGGCTTTATCCAGGCTATTATTATCTTTTAGTTCTTTGCAGAATCTAACAAAATTATATTTGCCGTAATTATTGATAAGAAAAGAAACTGCGCTTACCGATTCGTTATAAAAGAGTTCCACCTTTGCATCATCGAAATCGGACAGAGATTTTATCTCGGTAAGTTCGAGCAGCGGAATAAACTTCTTTTCTTCTATCGATTTTCTTACTTCTTTTTCCGAACCCCACCTTCTGGTCCGCTCCTGATAACAGGCAACGCCCTCATCCAACCATAAGGGCACGTTGTTATTCTTAAATCCCACAAATTCCCTGAAAATTATGTGGCCCAATTCATGAGGAAGTAGGGTATCGAAGAAACCCCAAGCAAGAGGATAAGTATAAATAATCTTTTTTTCGTATTCTGCATGGCCGCTGGCCCAAGAAGGCTTCCCGGAAGCACTGTGATAGTCTTCTGAATCCTTATATATATAAATTTTTGCACGGTCTTCCCACATCCAATATTCATAGCGCGTAAAACCCAGATCGCGGGTAATCTTCTGGTAATAGTCTTCAGCTGACTCTATAACCTCGTTGATGAAATCTTCTGGGGCTTCTTTATAGTATATAATGAAGTGTGCGCTATTTTGTTGCTGCCACTTTTCTTCCTCGCAGAAAGAAACTTTTGGCAGAATACAAACAAAAAACAAAATAATTAATATTTTCTTTAACATTTTCTTAAAGACAGAACTTCTCTCGCTAAGTTTTCCCCGGCATTTTTAACTTGTAAGCCATCAAAGCTTGATTTCATTCGCTTAATTATATTTCTATCTGAAATTAATGACGATATATTCTCTTTCAAATTTGCAGCAGTAACCTTACTGTCTTCCATGACGATGGCCGCTCCCGCCCTAGACAAAACCTCGGCATTAATTAATTGATGCCCGCCAGCGAAAGGATAAGGAATTATTAACGCTGGAATCCTTAGAGCGATAAGCTCGGAGATAGTCGAAGCTCCGGCTCGCGTTATCGCCATATCGGCTATTTTATAAGCATAGCCTATTTTCTTTAAAAATGCAAACACTAAAGCATCAACTTTCAGCCTTGCATACTCTTTTAACATGAAATCGTAATCTTGGTAGCCTGTCACATGTATGATCCTTAATGCTTCTTTGTTATTTATCTGAGAAATTGATTCCAAGAACTTTGAGTTTATGCTATGACTACCCTGACTGCCTCCGACAACAAATATGGTGAACTTATCGTCTTTAATATTAAATTCTTTTCGCGCTTCATCTAGGGAGACATCAATAATTTCTTTGCGCAAAGGGCATCCAGTAAAAAATGTTTTCCTGGATGGAAAGAACTTTAGGCTTTCCGGAAAACTCACTGCTATCTTATCGACGAATTTAGCCAGGATACTGTTCGCTTTCCCGGGGACAACATTCTGTTCGTGAATCAAGGTAGGAATCCTAAGAAAATGAGCAAGCATAACAACCGGGCCGCAGTGATATCCGCCGAAACCCAAAACAATATCAGGCTTGATTCTGGCAATAATTGAAAAAGAAACAAAAAAGGCGTAAATTAATTTAAAAACAGATAAAAAAGCCTTTCCAAAAGCTGCAAAAGAAACATCTCTAAGACCAAAATCTACAACTTTATAACCCTTCTCGGAGATTTGTTTATCTATGTCCTCATTTCCGGTTTTAAGAATAAAGACGTCTATATTATTTTCTTTGCTGAATTCTTCAGCCAAGGCCAAAGCAGGGAATATATGCCCGCCGGATCCGCTACCAGCAAATAATATTTTCATGCTTCTCTCGATCTTGAAATATTAAGCAAAAGCCCCAAGCCTATCATATTAAAAACTAGGGAAGTTCCTCCGTAGCTTACAAAAGGAAGCGGCAGCCCCTTTGTCGGAAGACTGCCTATACTTACGCCAATATTGACTATGGCCTTAAAAGCTATCAGGGTGATGATCCCTACGCTCAAATAATGACCAAAACCTTCAGAAGCCTTAATTGCAATTCTGGCGGCAGCCCAAATCAATAGAATAAACAGAATTACCACCGCTAGCGTTCCAATCAAGCCTAGTTCTTCTCCGATAATCGAAAATATAAAATCTGTATGGGCTGCGGGCAAATAGAATAATTTTTGCCTCCCTTGCCCTAAACCCACCCCGAATATTCCTCCTGAACCCAAAGCAAGCTGCGATTGGACTAATTGAAAACCAATGCCTTGCGGGTCCATCCACGGATTTAAAAACGAAACTATCCTCCTCTTTCGATAAGGAACGCTGAAAACTAATAAATACAAAGCGGGGATCGCCAGCAAAATAATAGTACCTAGATGCGAAAACCTGATTCCGCCGATAAAAAGCATGACCATAACTACAACTGATATGGAAACCGCCGTTCCCAAATCCGGCTGCGCCAATATTAATAAAACAAATACGCCCAAAATCATCATCATCGGAGCAAAACCAAAAAATAAATCTTTTATATTTTTATCCTCGCGGGACAAAAAGCTTGCAGTATAAATTATAATCGCCAACTGGGCAAATTCTGAAGGCTGAAAACTATAACCTAAAAACCTAAACCAGCGCCTAGCACCGGCAATTTCCTTGCCGATACCAGGAGTAAGCACCAAAACCAACATCAAGAAAGATACGAGCATAATTGGTTTGGAATATTTATTTAAAATCCGGTAATCCAGACTCATGGCTAACATACATGACAGTATCCCAAGTAATACATAAAGAATGTGGCGCTTAAGAAAGTAAAACGGATCATGTAGCCTCTGCCAGGCATAAATACTGCTTGAGCTATAAATCATGACTATGCCCAAGCAGATCAGTATCGCAGAAACAATAACCAAATATTTACGCGTATCTCGTATCATATCTTAGATATTTCTAACTATTTCCTTAAATTTCTTTCCTCTATCTTCGAAATCAATAAACATATCGAAACTTTTGCACATCGGAGAAAATAAAATTATATCTCCTCTTTTAGCGTCTCTGCGGGCCAGGCTGACAGAATCTTGCAAGGATTCCGCCTCCAAAATCATAGTAGCACCTTCTAAAGCCTTCTTTATCTTTTGTTTTGCCTCTCCAATAAGAATGATTTCTTTAACTTTTTCGCCGACCTGCTGCTTGATCGTCGAGAAATCACTGCCCTTTTCCCTTCCTCCGGCAATCATAATAATCGGCTTATTTATGTTGTTTAGCGCCCAAATTGTGGCTTCTATGGTGGTAGACTTGGAATCGTTTATAAAATCGATGCCATCGACATTTCTGACCCACTCCAACCGATGCTCTATCCCTTTAAAATCCCTAAACACTTCCAAGCACTTTTCTTTTTTCACTCCAAAAATCCTCCCTACGGCCATGGCAGCTAAAAAATTAGAATTTAGGTCTTCCTTTTTATCGTCTTGGGTATTAAAAAATACGATTTGCGATTTTATTGCTTTGGATACATTTCTTACAGATTCATCTTCATAATTTAATACTGCCCAATCGTTCTTGTCTTGATTTATAAAAATACGCTTTTTAGCCGCAAGATACTCTTGCATATTATTATATCGGTCTAAATGATTCCTGCTCAAATTTAAAAACACTGCCACATTAGGTTTGAATGTCTCAATAGTTTCTAGTTGAAATGAACTGACCTCAAGACAAACTAAATCATCTTTCTTGATCTTTAATATTTCTCTTGAAAAAGGATTGCCAATGTTGCCGCATAAATGTACGTTTTTGCCGGTTAATTTAAGGATCTGTGAGGATAAAGTTGTCACCGTGGTCTTTCCATTTGTTCCGGTAACTGCCACAATTGGCGCAGGACACAATAGAAACCCCAGCTCGATTTCTCCAATGACCTTTATGCCTTTTTGCCTAGCCCACTCCAAAATCGGCAAATCAGTCCTTATGCCGGGGCTTATGACGATAATATCGCTGTCTTTAATGAAATCCTCGCTGTGCCTGCCTATCTCTGCCTCTATTCTCGGAGGCAGCTTCTTGGCATTTTCCCTTATTACGGGATTATCATTTACGTCTGTAATTTTGATTTTAGAAGCCTCTTTCATCTGTGACAAAAGCAAGGCAACATCCAGGCCGCTTCTTGCTAACCCAAATACGGTTATAGTCTTATTCTTAAAATTCATCTTATCTTAATTTTAACGTGGCTAATGTGATTAAGGCTAGAATTATGGCAATTATCCAAAATCTTATAATAACTTTGGACTCATCCCAACCCAGAAACTGAAAATGATGGTGTAGCGGGGCAATTTTAAATATACGCTTTTTTCTTAATTTAAATGAGCCAACCTGCAAAATTACCGAAGCCGCCTCAATAACGAATATTCCGCCCAAAAGGACCAAAAGAAATTCCTTTTTAATAAATATAGCGATCGCACCAAGTGTACCTCCGAGTGCAAGCGAACCCACATCGCCCATAAATATTTCAGCCGGATGGCAATTATACCAAAGAAAACCTAAACTTGCGCCAAAGATAGCTGAACAATAAACAGTGAGCTCTCCGGCGTCTTGTATGTAAGGTAGGAATAGATATTCGCTAAATTTCAAGTTACCGCTTATATAACTCAAGATTGCTATGGTTAAGGCGGATATGCTGATGCAGCCAATGGCTAATCCATCAAGACCGTCAGTAATATTCACCGCATTAGACGTGGCTACAATCACAAGAGCGGCAAAGAGAATATAAAACAGGCCTGCATCAATTACTACATTTTTCAAGAAAGGAAGGCTGAGATTCAATGAAAAATTAGGGTCTAGATAGAGGACTGCCCCCACTATCAAACCTAACAGAACTTGCCAAAATAATTTTGCCTTTGCCGATAAACCTTTAGAAACTTTTCCTTTTTGCTTTAAAAGATCATCTTTAGCTCCAAGAAGACCTAAATACAGACTGACAAATAGAGAAAGTAATATAAATTTGTTTGTCAGGTCTGCCCATAACAAAACCGTTATAAACAAACTCAATAAAATAAAAACTCCCCCCATTGTTGGGGTGCCGGCTTTATGGCCGTGCAAAATATCCAGCTTATCGCTATCTTCCTTCTTAACTTTCTCACGAATCTTATGGCTGGCAAATTTTGGAATGAATATTTGGCCGAGAATTAGACACAAGACAAAAGCCGTAACTGCCGCCATTGCTGCCCTAAAGGTAATATAATGAAGGACGTTAAAACCAAAGAAAATATCTCTTAATGGGTACAAAAAATGATAGAACATTGCGAGTACTCTCCTAACTAAACTGTTTTTTTACCTCTTCGACTATTCTTTCCATTCTTAACAATCTTGAGCCCTTGATAAGAATCATGTCTTGAGGGTTTATTGTTTCAATAAGTTTATTTGCTGCCTTATCTACTGAATCAAAAGTAAAAATACTTATTTTCTTACTACTGGCACCTTTAGCCATAAACTTGGCCAGTTTCCCCACGGTAATTAATACGTCGATTCCATAGCTGCCAAGCTTTCTACCTAAGTCGTAATGAAATTTTATGCTGTCCTTACCGAGCTCCAGCATGTCTCCGCAGATTAAAATCTTACGTCCGGAATTGTATCGGGACATTACTTTGATCGCGCTTTCCAAAGAAAGCGGATTAGAATTATACGAATCGTCTATCAAAGAAAAATCTTTTATTTTGATAAAATTGAAGCGCGATTTCGGGAAAACAAAACTTTCCAATGCCCGTTTGGCTACAGCTTTATCTACCTTAAGGGCATCGGTACAAGCTATGGCCGCTAAGGCATTATAGATATTATGCTCTGCCGGTGTATTCAACCGGACCCAAGTCTTATTATTTAACAAAAACTCCAAAGAATCAAATCCTAAATTAATTTTCGTTGCTCTAAACTGAGAGCTATTTTTTATGCTGTATCCTAGAATTTTAAACATTATTTTATAATCGGTATCGATATTTCTAAGAAAACAGTCATCTTTATTTATAACGACAACACCTTTTAATTTTAAATTCTTCAGCAGAGTGAATTTTTCTGCAAAGACTGCTTTTGTATTCCTAAAAAATTCTAAATGCGAAGGCCCGATATTAGTGAACACAGCGATATCAGGTAAAGCTATCGCAGAAAGATTAAGTATCTCTCCTTTATGATTTGTTCCGAGTTCCAAAACGGCTACTTCGTGTTTTTTATTGAGCTGCAATAATGTCGATGGAACGCCGATGTTATTATTATGCGTACCCTGTGCAGATAAAACATTATATTCTTGTGCCAAGATATGCGCGATCATATCTTTAGTAGTAGTCTTGCCGTTACTGCCTGTGACTGCAATCACGGGTATCTTGAATTTCCTGCGATGGAAATTGGCTATATCTCCAAGCGCCTTAACAGTATCATTAACTAAAATGACAACGAAATCTTTAGGGAAAGAACTTTTTCTGCGCTCGGAAATGATGACTCCAAAAGCCTTATTTTCTATCGCTTTCTTTATAAAAGAATGGCCATTAAAGTTTTCTCCTTTAATGGCAAGAAATAATTCTTTTGGCTTTATACTTCTGGTATCTGTGGAAATGTTTTTGAAAGTAGCACCAGAGCTGCCTTGAAGCAGCCTCCCTCCGGTAGCTTCCAATATATCTTTTACTTTAAACAATTTAGTATCCTTCTTGTCACTTCTCTGTCGTCGAAGGCTAAGCTTTTATTTTTTAATATCTGACAGGTTTCATGGCCTTTTCCAGCGATTAAAACCGTATCATTCTCTCCAGCCATCTTAATTGCTTTCTCAATAGCCTTTTCTCTATCTAAAATCACATCGTAATTCTTGGTTTTTATGCCTTTTAATATATCCCGTAGTATTTTACGCGGGTCTTCCTTCCTGGGATTATCATTAGTAATAATAAAATAATCCGCTATCTCGCTGACTAATTTTCCCATTTTAGGCCGCTTGCCTGTGTCGCGTTGGCCGCCGCAGCCAAAAACTACGATGATCCTGCCTTTGTGAAACTCTTTTAAAGAGGTCAGAACGTTTTTAAGGGCATCTTCCGTATGGGCGTAATCGACAAACACTCCGAACCTCTGGCCTTCTTCTATCGCCTCAAGCCTTCCTGCGACACAATCTATCCGTTCGATGCCTTTTTTAATCGTATCAAATCTTATGCCCTCGATAAAACCAACAGCGACCGCCGAAAGAATATTATAGATATTGTGCCTACCTATCAATTTAGTTTTTATTGTAAAACTTCCTTTAGGAGTAATTACTTTAAAATCGCTTCCTTTAATTCCTAGCTTAATATTAGTAGCAGTTATCTGAGATCTTTTAGTTAAGCCAAAAGTAATTTTCTTGGCTTTAGTCATTTTCAATAGCCGGGTTGAATATGGATCGTCAATATTCACAACAGCGTAAGCTTTAGGACTCAAATTTGTAAATAATTTTGCTTTAGCTTCAAAATATTCCTCCAAGTTATGATGGTAATCCAAATGGTCTTGAGTAAGATTAGTAAAAATAGCGATATGAAAGTTAACATCCCTAACCCTGTCCTGCTCTAAGGAATGCGAAGACGCCTCCATGACGCAATACCTTAACTTTTCCTTTTCCATCTTAGCTAAGAATGCCTGCATTTCGAGTGCGCCAGGGGTCGTATTGATCGACGGAAGAGTCATATTCTTGAATTCATAATCTATAGTGCCAAGAAGACCGGCAGGAAAGTTGGCTTCTTCTAAAACACTTTTGATAAGGTAGGTAATTGTGGTTTTGCCATTGGTACCGGTTACGCCGATTACTTTTAATTTCTTGGAAGGAAACCTATAGAATCTTGCCGCTAACTCTGAAATTGCTTTGCGGGTATCGGGAACATTGATAATAATGGTTTTATTTAAGTCTAAGTCTTTAGGGGCAGGACTATTTTTCTCTTTTACCACGCAGATTGCGCCATTTCTGACCGCGTCTTTTATGAACTTATGACCGTCCTGCTCGGCACCTTTGATCGCAACAAAAATATCGCCTGGCTTAACTAAATTTGAATCGGTATTTATTTCATTAATTTCTAAATCCGGAATATTATCTAGATTATCGAGCAGCTCTTTTATTTTCATTTAAGTCTACCAATTCCATTTCTTCTAAGCTTTTCAAATACTTCAAAGAATCCTCGGCAACTCTCTTAAAAACCGGCGCCGAAACAGTTCCTCCTAAATATGCAGGATGCGGCTCATCGACAGAAACTACAATTGCAAGTTTAGGATCTTCCACTGGAACAAACCCCATAAAAGTAGCCGTGAACTTCGAATGAGAATACACGCCATTTTCAACTTTCTGGGCGGTACCGGTTTTGCCGGCTGCTCTGTATCCTGGTATCTGACCTCCCCTTCCTGTTCCTTCAGCAACTACCGCAGCCAATATATCCTTCATTCTTGCCGCTGTTTTTTCGGTTATGACTCTCCTTATTTCTTGCGGATGGAACTCTTTAATTATCTCGCCCTTTTTATCTTGTATGCGCTTAATCACAAAAGGCCGCATCAGAACCCCATCATTGGCTATAGCAGATATTGCGGTAACCAATTGAATTGCCGTAACGCATACCTCTTGTCCAATAGGTACAGCTCCGATAGAAGTCTTGGACCATTTTTCCGGAGGCTTATTCTGACCTTGTACCTCTCCGGGCAAATCTATCCCTGTCAGAGAACCGAAACCAAAAAGCTTAGCATATTTGTATACGAGCTCTGGACCCAGAATCTGAGCCACTTTTGTAACGCCAATATTGCTTGATTGCATCATAACTTCTTTAAATGTCAAAGTGCCATGCGGACGATAATCATGTAATATGTGATTAGCGACTTTGTATGAGCCATTCTCACAGAAGAATTTATCTGTCTCTTGTACCTTATTTTCCTCTAAAGCAGCTGAAGCGGTGACAATCTTAAATACTGAACCAGGTTCGTAGAAATCGCATATAGCCCTATTCCTATGAGACTCTGCTATCGAATTATCAAAATTATTAAGATCGAACGTTGGCCGGTTTGCCAAGGCTAATATCTCTCCTGTTTTGGGATTAATTACTACGATAGTCGCTCCCCTAGCATTGTGTTTTTTGAATGTTTCGTCAAGCGCTCTCTCGGCGATAAATTGGATTGTTTCGTCGATTGTTAAAACAATATCATTGCCATCTTGGGAAGGAACAAATTCTTCTTCGAGCATTATCCCCCGTTGTTTCGCATCCCGAAGAAGCAAACACCAGCCAAGTTTTCCTTTAAGATATTTATCGAAAGAAAGCTCAATCCCCTCGAGGCCGATATTATCCAGCCCTGCGAAGCCGATGATCTGCGAAGCTAATTGGGCATTCGGATAATACCTTTTTGTCTCGCGCCTAAAACCCAAGCCATCTGAATTTATTTTCTTTATTTCTTCATATTGCCTGCCAGGCAATTTTCTTGCCAGCCAAATAAAAGCTTTCTTACGGTTTAATCTATCAAGAAATGAATCTTTGCTTTGGCCAGTAATTCTGGCGAGTTTTTCTGCCAAATCATTTTTATTTTTTATTTTAGACGGTACGGCGTATAAAGATTGCGCGGGAAGATTAGTCGAAAGCGGCCTCATATGCCGGTCGTAGATTATGCCCCTTTCAGGCTCCAATTCCAACAACAAATTATGTTGCTTCTGGGCAATCTTGCGAAGATGGTCAGACCTAAAAATCTGTATGAGGATTAGTTTAATTGAGAAAAAAAATAGGGCTAATAAAAGAAAGGAAATAACCGCCCTGAGGCGGTTGGGGGTTTTCTTAATAAACACAATTTTATATTACTTTCTGATTCTCTCTGTAGCTTCTGCCTGAGAACCTAAATTAAATAAATAAGCAAATAAATTATATCTTGGATGGGACTGCCGTACTGATGAATTAACTCTCCAAGACTTAGCCAATTGAGCCGGCAACTTTAAAGATGCTATCTGGTCTTCGGCCGTAAACTGAAGGTCGGTTTTGGAACAAAGTACTTTATTGCCTATATTTTGGGCCGACTCTAATCGGTTTATATTATACACTAGAACGGTTTTGGTATCAAGCAAGTCGCGCACTTGGCTTTCTTTATCGCTTGCGGCATAGGCAGACTGAAAAATGGCAACCTGCATCTGCACATAAAGCAGGCTGATCATTGTCACTAATATAAGTATCACAAAGAATCTGCTTAACCTCATCTATATCCTTTCAGCTACCCGCAAACGGGCGCTTCTTGAGCGAATATTTTCTGCTATTTCACTTTCAGAAGACCTCAAAGGTTTTTTAGTAATAATCGTTAAGATGCCTTCTCGCGAAAACTTACGGAACCTTTCCTTAACTATCTTGTCTTCCAAAGAGTGAAAAGAAATCACACAAATCCTGCCGCCTTTATTCAAGGATCGTACAGCCTTGTCAAGGGCCATATCAAGTGCCTCCAGCTCTCGATTGACGGCAATCCGAAATGCTTGAAAAGTCCGCGTAGCCGGATGTATCTTTTGTGCGCCGTATCTATAACCTACCGCTTTCATTACTAGATCTGAAAGTTGTTTAGTAGTTGAAATCGGGGCCCTATTCCTTTCTTCAACCAGGTAATGTGCGATACGGTTATGCCATCTCTCTTGACCGAAGTTCTTCAATATACCCGAAATCTCTGTTTCAGACAAAGAGTTAACTAAATCGTAAGCAGAAATATAGCTGTCTTTATCCATGCGCATATCCAGCGGACCATCTTCTCTTATGCTAAATCCTCTTTTGGCATTATCCAGCTGAAATGATGAAATACCTAAATCAAACAGTATCCCATCTATATTTTGTATTTTTAGATTCTCCAATATCCTGTCCAAATGCCTAAAATCATCTTTGACAAGAGTATAAAACCCATTAAAGTCTTTTAAATTTTTGTCAGCTATTGATAGGGAGTCCGCATCTCTATCGACGCCGATAAGTCTCCCTTGAGGAGCAATTTTCTTGAGGATCTCCTGGGCGTGTCCACCTGTACCTATCGTACAGTCAAGGACTACTTGGCCCGGATTGAGATTCATATAGTTTGCTATTTCTTCTCGCATAACAGGCTTATGCTCCATTTCTTTCTACTCAATCAACTTCTCTGCTATATCCTCAAAAGATTCCTTGGATGAATTATAAAATTCCCCCCAGGAGTCCTTGCTCCAGATTTCGATTCTATTTGATACACCAATAATAATTACATCTCGCCTTATTCCGGCGAAATCTTTCAGGTATTGCGGGACTAAAATTCTTCCCTGTTTATCGGGGATAATTTCAACTGCCCCGGAAAAATATATTCTGTTAAATTTCCGAGATTCTTGTTTAGTAAAAGACATTGTTCTAAATTTCTGTTCCTGAAGCTTCCACTCTTCTTCAGCGAACATGAATAAACATTTATCGAGACCTCTTGTTAAATAAAATTTTTCAACGAAATTTGCTTTTGCGGCATCACGGAATTTTGATGGCAGGATTATGCGGCCTTTTCTATCTAATGTATGGAGATATTCACCGTAAAACATATTCTTTCAAAAGTTTAAAAAGTTTTGACACTTTGCCACTTCCCTCCACTTTATGGCACTTTATAGTCAAATTCTACTACTTGTGCGGGCTTTGTCAAGAGAAATTTTGCCTTATTTTATTGTAGCACAATAAATAGTGGAAAAAATCTAGCTATACAACTATATATTGTGATTTAAGGTGTGGGTTGTGGTGGGAAAAAAGGCTATATTCTGAAGAATTGCTTAGCTTTCTTAATGTCTTGCTCTATTTGATAAATTAAATGCTGCCTGTTTTTAAATTTCTTTTCCGCGCGGATTCGTTTAATAAACTCTAATTCCGCAGTCCTGCCATAGATATTCTTATCAAAATCAAATATATAAACCTCCGCGACAACCTTATTCTTTTTATTTGATTTTTCAAATGATGGGCGAAAACCCAAATTTGCAACTCCGAAAAGTTTTTCTTTGTCTAAATTTAACCTAACAGCATATACTCCTCTAGGCGGTAATATCTCATGCCTATAGTCTATATTAGCGGTGGGAAAACCTAATATTTTTCCGCGACGCGATCCCTTGATTATCCTTCCAAAAATCGAAACCGGCCTACCGAGAAATCTAGCAGCCGTTTTTAGATTCCCGCTGATAATTAATTTGCGAATAAATGTGCTGCTTATTCTCTTTCCGTCGATAATTATCGGTGAGACTACTCTAGTTTTATAATTATAGGTATCGCTTAATTTATACAAAAGTTTTACATTCCCAGATTTTCTCCTGCCAAAAGTAAAATCTTTCCCTACAAAAATCTCAACAGGCTTTAATTTTCTAAAAAGAAAGTCCCTTATAAACTCATTTTTATGAATCCCGGCAAACTGTGTAGTAAAATCCTGTACAATACAAACATCGACTCCCAGGTCTGCTAATAACTTTAATCTATGTTCCAATGAAATTAAAAGCGGTAGATATCTTTTTGGTTTCAAGATATGGTAGGGATGCGGAAAGAAAGTTAAAACAACGCTAGCGCCATTTGTTCGAAGAGATTCCCTGACAATTTTCTTAATTATATACTGATGGCCTAAATGGACTCCATCAAAAATTCCAATGGCTAGTATAGGTTTACTAATTTTACTTTTAAACTGGCCAATTCCGTAATAAACTTTCATCGACTTCTTCAAGCTTAATTGCCTCTTCTATTCTAAAAGGGCCTATAGCAGTTCTTCTGATTTGTGATATATGGGCTCCACAGCCAAGTAATTCGCCCATATCCTCTCCGAGCTTACGGATATAAGTCCCCTTTGAACAGGCTATTCGCAAATCCACGTCTGGGAGAGAGAATTTTATAATTTCTAAAGAATGAATCTTTATTTTTCTTGATTCGCGAGGCACGCTGATGCCTTTTTTCGCTAAGCTGTAAAGCCTTTTGCCCTTATATTTTAGAGCAGAAACCATTGGCGGGATCTGCTCGATGTCTCCCACAAACGAATTGGATACTTCTTTGACTTTCTCTTGAGTGATGTGACCAAAAGGTTCAGTTTTAACGACATTTCCTAAGGCATCCCCGGTATCAGTACGTTTTCCCAGAGTCAAAGTCGCCAAGTATTCCTTGTCAAAATTTACAAATTTATTGAAAGACTTGGTTACCTTACCAACCAGGATTATTAATAAACCGGTGGCTATGGGATCGAGAGTTCCGGCATGCCCCACTCTTTTAATACCAAGTTTTCTTCTTACGGAGTTGACCACATCATGGGAAGTGATGCCTTGAGGCTTATCAATAATAAGAATTCCTTCTTTCATACCAACCTTTTTAATCTCTTTAGGACAATTTGCCTTGCGTCCTTGAGACCTTTGGATATATTGCACCCGCTGGCATTATGATGCCCTCCGCCGCCGAATATCCTGGCAAACTTGGAGACGTCTATCTTGCCCCGAGATCTAAAATTAACTTTAGTCTCACGGGAATTAATTTCTTTAAATATTATCGTAACCTCCACACCTTTTATTGACCTTAAGAAATCAAAAACGTTATCCGCAATATCTATTCTCGAACATAATTTCTGCAACGTGTCTGCCTTAATTTCCACCCAGGCTATCTTTTTTTTCTTATCGGTTTCGAAGCTGCTAATGATGTCAGATAAAATCTTCATCTCATCAAGAGGATTTGCCTCGTAGATTTGCTGATAAATCCTAAACGCGGATAAACCTTTTCCTAATAATTCTGCCACAATTTTATGCGTTTCGGGGCTGGTATTGCTATATTTAAATGAGCCTGTATCCGTCAATATCCCTACATACAATAATAAGGCGGAAGTTTTGTCTATCCTGGTATGGGTTTTCTTAAACAGATAATAAATCATCTCACATACCGAGGAGGTATACGGCATAACCCAATTTATATCACCGAAATTAACATTGCTTTTATGATGGTCTATGTTAATAATACCCTTATCTCTTTCTATAAAGTCAGAGATTTTTCCTAGTCTTTCTCTGTCAGCGCAATCCAAGGCGCAAAAAACTTGATATTCTGGCAAAATACCGTTGAATTTCGAAACAGACTTTACTCCCGGCAGAAAATTGTAAAGCTCTGGAATTTTATCTGTATTCACGATAAAGGTCTTCTTGCCCATTTTTTGCAACAGCCTTGCAAAAGACAACTCGGAACAGATCGCATCGCCTTCAAGGTTTGTATGCGCACTGATTAAGAAAACCTTGTTACTCTTTAACGCCTTGACTACCTTTTCTAGATTCATTTTTCAACCTTTCGATTTCTTCTTCTATGTGGATGCTATATTCGGTGGACTTATCCAGTTTAAAAATAAGCTCTGGAGTCAACCTGGTTTTTATCCGATCCGATAATAATCTTCTGATATATCCGGCGGCGCTAAGCAATCCCTTCTCTGCCCTCTGGGTTTTCTTGGCGTCAGCCAAAACACTAAAATAAACCTTAGCATAACTTAAATCCTTGGTAATCTCCACCCTGTTGATGGTGATAAAACCTAGTCGCGGATCGTTTAGCTCGTTCTGGATAATGCTGCTTATCTCTCTTTTAAATTGCTGATTTAATTTTTCTATTCTGCTCATCTTAGAATAACTCTATCTGATAATCGATAATTTCAACTGCGCTTGAGTTCTTGATGAAATCTACTATGTTCCCGAATGCAGTATCAATCATTTTGCGCTCATGTTCAACCTTGGCTATCGCCAAAACTGCCTTCTGCCATTTATCTTGTTCATCTGTCTCGGTTATTGAAATATTGTACTTTTCTCTCAATCTGTCTCTTAAGCTGTGTAAAACTCTACGTTTTTCTTTTAACGAATTACTACCAGGGATTCTAATAATCAACTGTAATAGTCCTAGAGTCATTGATTCTTGACTAGTTCTCTTGCTAATTGAAGCTCCTCTTCTTTGGTCTTTAACTTGCCATCAAGCTTGGCATAGAAAATCCTATCTAAGATTTTCTTAAAATTACTATCTAAGCTTACTCCTAAATCATTCAAATAATCTCCAGTTATGTTCAATTTGACTTTATCATAAATGTTCAAAAAGTCATCTATTCTTTTTTTTGCCAATTTATCAACAGTTTTGGCTCTCAAAGCTAAAATTGTTTCATAGCTTAACTTTTCAAGCAAGATATAAATCTGACTAGGCAACAACGTGTTTTTACTTAAAAAACTGAAGAAATTCCTATTCGTATCCTTATAAGAATACAGGCTGTCTCTCTCTTCTCTATTAAGATTAAACTTTTCGGCCACATCTTTAATTTCTCTGCGGCCAAGCCTATCTGTTAGCGCAATAAAATAAATAAACCAGCCGCGAACCGGCTCGTTATCCGGATATAACCTGTTATATGAGTTAAGTATCTTCTCAACGGATTCTAAGAGCCTTAAGGTATCTTTTTTAAATCTTAATCTCGGGTGTATAAACTTAAGGCTGCACAACTGTGAAATGCGAGCAAAATATTTCTTGGGATTTCTCTCATAGAGAATCAGGATCAACTCATGCCAAATCCTTGGCGGCTTCACGGTATCAAATGCCTTGCGTTTTACCGCTTCTTTAATTAATCTTAAAGAGTGATCTTCTATTTTGAACTTCAACCTCTGTTCAAACCTGATGGCTCTTAGGATTCTCGTCGGGTCATCGATGAAACTCAAATCGTGAAGAACCTTGATTTCTTTCTTTTTTAAATCACTTAAACCGTCAAAGAAATCAATTAACTCTCCGAAGTCTTCTGGATTCAAAGACGCGGCCATAGCATTGATAGAAAAGTCTCTGCGGGAAAGATCGTCTTCTATGTTTCCCGGAACAACATTGGGCAGCGCGCCCGGATGTTCATAGGTTTCTTTTCGTGCCGTGGCTATATCAATCTTGATTCCATTAGGCACAAATAATACTGCTGTTGCAAATTTTTCATGGTCGACTAATTTAGCCTTGAATTTATCGGCGAGCTTCTTGGCTAAAGCTATGCCATCGCCTTCAACAACAATATCAAAATCGAAGTTTTCTCTGCCCAGATAGAGGTCTCTGATCATCCCTCCGACAATATAAACCCTACAATTATTTTCCTGGGCTATTTTTCCGATTTGCCTAAATAGCCTAAGAATATCCTGAGGTAAATTTTCTAAATTATTTACTAACATATCTAAGGCCTGGGATGAAATTTTTGATGAATAGATTTTAATCTGTCTTTATTTATATGGGTATAAACTTGAGTGGTTGAAATATCTGAATGACCCAGCATTTCCTGAACTGACCTTAAATCAGCGCCTCTTTCCAAAAGATGCGTAGCGAAGGAATGTCTTAAGGTGTGCGGTTTTATTTCTTTCTTAATTTTAGCTTTAAGCGCGTATTGTTTTATCAGCTTCCAGATCGACTGGCGGGAAATCTTTTTTCCCATCCTGCTTAAGAATAAAAATGGCGTAGCTTCTTTTTTGGCTAACTTCGGCCTGGTCTTATCAAGGTATCTTCGAATTGAAAGAATGGCGCTTTTGCCGATAGGGATGATTCTTTCCTTCTGACCCTTTCCTAGGCAGCGCACAAATCCAATATCTAAATTCAGATCTGAGACTTTCAGGTTTACTACCTCCGAGACGCGCATTCCGGAGGCATACATCAATTCCAAAAGCGCTCTGTCTCTTATGGTCTGCCAATCACGGGGGTAGCTGGCTTCGATAATCGCTTCTACCTCATCCGATGACAAAACATCGGGGATGCGCTTCCAAAGCTTCGGAGACTCTAATAAACTTGTCGGATCTTGTTTGGAATGGCCTTCTCTCACTAAAAAACGATGGAACATCTTTATAGCGACTAAATTCCTGCTTATGGAATTCATCGATAGGCTTTTATCTTTCAAAGAAAACAAAAACGCATTAATCTGCTCCCTATCGATTCTGGTAGCGTCAGAAAAACCTTTTGACTTCATAAAAATGATGTATTTATTTAAGTCCCGTCTGTAAGATTCCAAGGTATTCTTGGCCAGACCGCGCTCGATGGACAGATAATTAATAAAGTTCTCTAATAGTTCTTGCATTTTAGATAAAAGGGTTCGTTTTTCTCTCTTCGCCAATTGATGAAGCCTGGCCATGTCCCGGGAGGATCTTGATATTGTCCGGCAAGCCCATTAACTTATTTATGGACTGGGCCATTTTTTCGGGGTCTGAGTAAGGAAAATCTGTTCTTCCTATGCCTTCATAAAATAATGTATCGCCTGTGAATACGGTATCATCAAATTTAAGACAGACGCTGCCCGGGGTATGTCCAGGCGTATGCATAACTTCAAGGCTTATTTTCCCTAATTCTATCTTATCCTTATCATTTAATGTCTTTATTTTAGAATTAAATGACGACGGGGAGCCTAAAAAAGCCGACATGTTTCTTTTAGAATCAGAAATACAATCAGCATCGTCTTTATGAATATAAACCGGCAAGCCAAATTTATCATTTGCTCCGATATGGTCGATATGGCCGTGAGTATTAATAATTATCTTCGGAGTTAATTTATGTTTATCAATAACTTTCTTGATCCTATTATAATCTTCTCCGGGATCGATAATTATTGCCTGCGAACCTTCTTTTTCCGCTAAAATATAGCAATTCACCTGATAAGCCCCAACGACAACAGTCTCCAGAATCATTTTATATTATCTTTAATTTTACTGTAACTAAATTTAGCGACAATCTTTTTCTCGATACTGCTAAGATCGTTTTTCAATTGTGGCAAGATGGCATCTTTAAGGCTAGCTGTCATTAGCTTCTCTTTATTTTTAGAGATCATTTCTATATAAGAAGATATCTCTTGCTGTTTTTCCGTCTTTAACAAATCGCGCATCAAACTTAAGTTCTTTATTACCTCGCTAAAGCATTGCAATTGTTTTTTGTAATTTCCTTCCTGATTAAGCGAATCCAGTAAATCTCCATACCAAGCCTTACAGAAGGTATAATAATTTTTATAGAGCGTGGGGTTATCATAAACTACATCGGGATAGACCTGCGGCTCTAAAATAACCTGTTCTTCTGCTTCTTCCTCTACTTGTTTTTTTCTAATGAATTTCTTACGAAAAGCCTCACAACCCTCTAAAGAAAAAAATGATAAAATCATCAGCACAACTATTGCTCTTTTCAAAAATATTTTATCCAAGACAACCTCCTATCTAATCATTTTTAAAAACTGGACTTCATCTATTATATTAATTCTTAATTCTTTGGCCTTTTGGTATTTAGTTCCAGGATTATCTCCAGCCACAACAAAATCGGTTTCTTTGCTGACACTGGAAGAAAATTCACCGCCTAATTCTCTGACTTTCTTTTCTGCCTCAGTTCTGCTAAAGCTTTTTAGCTCTCCGGTAAAAACGAAAGTTTTACCGGAAAACTTAGCACTCCTTGTTTCAACGACTTTTTCGTAGGTATTTACGCCATATTTCTTAAGTTTACCGATTAACTTTTTAGTTTGTTCCTGGCTGAAAAAATCAGCTATAGACTCAGACATGACATCTCCGATATCTCTTATATTTTTTAAATCCTCTATTTTTGATTGTATTAATTTATCGATGCTTGCGAATTTCTGCGCCAAAACATATGCAGCTTTTTCCCCAACATGTCGGATGCCTAAAGCAAACAAAAGTCTAGATAGCGGCTGGCTTTTGCTCTTTTCTATCGCTTTTAGCAAATTGTCTGCTTTTTTATCCTTAAATAAATCTAGTTTCAGAACGTCCTCTTTCTTAAGCGCATAGATATCGGCGAAATCCTTAACTAATTTCTTTTCGACCAACTGCTGCACTACCGCTTCACCCATGCCTTCGATATCCAAAGCAGTCCTAGAAGCAAAATGAATAAGGCCTTTTTCTATCTGCGCCGGGCAAGACGGGTTTATGCAGAAATAAGCTACATCTTCCTCTTTCTCTTTACTGACTTTGCCTTGGCAAACCGGGCAAAGCTCGGGGATCTTTAATTTTCTTTCTTTGCCTGTACGCACCGAGCTTACCACCTTGATGATTTTCGGGATAACCTCTCCAGCCCTCTCCAAAATTACCCTATCGCCGATTCTAACATCAAGACGTTCAATCTCATCGAAATTATGCAAGGTTGCTCGGGAAATAGTAACCCCTGCGCATTCCACGGGTTCAAGTTCTGCTACGGGCGTAAGAGTTCCAGTTCTACCCACCTGCACTTTAATATCCCTGATTTTTGTAGTAGCTTGATGAGCAGGGAATTTATAGGCGATAGACCATCTGGGGCTCTTTAATGTAAACCCTAGCTTTTCCTGCTGTGCCAAAGAATTAACCTTGATAACTATCCCGTCTATCTCATATTTGAGGCTGTCACGTTTATCCTGCCATTTACGACAGTACTCAACCACTTCTTCAATATTGTTGTACAATTTATTATAAGGGTTTACCGGCAGACCCCAACTCCTAATCTTCTCCAAAAATTCCCATTGGGTATTAACGACTTCTTTGGGCTCGATGCTGCCAAAAGAATGGGCAAGAAATTTAAGCCTTCTTTTAGCAGTAATTCTGGTATCGAGCAGTTTCAAAGAACCACTAGCAGCATTACGAGGATTGGCGAAAAGCGGTTCATTTTTTTCTAGCCTCTCTTTATTAAGTTTGCTGAGCTCGTCTTTATCCATGTATACTTCGCCACGGACATCTAAAGACTTCGGGAAATTTTTTCCGAACAACTCAAGTGGTATGGCACGTATAGTCTTCAAATTTAAAGTCACATCCTCGCCAGTTAAGCCGTCGCCTCTGGTAGCACCAGTCTGAAACTTTCCATTTCTATATGCCAAAGAAGAACTTAAACCGTCAATTTTAAGCTCGGCAACATATTCGATATTTTCCTTCGTTAATATTTTCTTAACACGATCCTGCCAGTCTTTAATTTCTTCAAAACTATAAGTATTATCCAAAGAATACATCTTAGTTTTGTGTTTTACGGTTTTAAAACCTTCCAGTACCTGTCCGCTCACTCTTTGCGTAGGAGAATCCGGACTAATTAAATCGGGGAACTGATCTTCGAGCTTTTTTAACTTATATAAAAGATCATCATATTCTTTATCCGAGATTTCCGGCTGAGCCAAAACGTAATAGCGATAATCATGGTGTTTGATTTCTCGTCGTAATTTTTCTAGTTCTGTCCTTGCTTTGGCTTTATCCATTTTTACATCCCACTAGATAATCTCGCAGCTAAAAATGGCGGCATCCCCGCCCTGATTATCTTCTCTTGAGTCCTAGCGATATCGTATTCTGTGCGTTTTATAGCCACTTCCTTCTTATCAGCATCGAAAATACAATAAGAAGCGCGATTATCCCTGTCCCTTGGCTGGCCAACGCTACCGACATTAACAATATATTTCTTTTTTGGGTCTATCTTAATTTGAGCCTGAACCGAATAAGAGATTTCGCCTTTTTCTTGGATAAAAATGCCTGCGACATGTGAATGACCAACAAAAGAAATGGTTTTCTTCATCAAACCAAAATCAATCATCGCTAACTCAACATCTAAAAGATAATTAAATTCTTCTGGCTTATTAAGTGTGCCGTGAACCAAAACAAAATCCGTAACCTCATGCACAAGTTTTAATGACCTTAATAACTCTTTATCCTCTTTCGATATTTTGTCTCTTGTCCAAACAATAGCTTGTTTGGCCACCTGATTAAAATATGTTATATCCGTTAATTCAACTGCTGCCCAATCATGATTGCCGGCGATAGTCAAAGCATCAAGCTGCTTTATTTTATCTATGCATCCACCGGGATCTACGCCATAGCCGACAATATCTCCGACGCACAAATACCGGTCTATATTTTCTTTTTTATAGGCCTCGATTACTGCTTGAAATGCTTCTAAATTGCTATGAATATCTGAGAAAATTCCGTATCTCACTAGAATTTAACCCCGAAATCCCTGAATTCTCCAGTGGCTTCCAGCCAATTAATTTGAGAATCATTGATATAATTAGCGAAATATGCATTAATCTCTTTAAAGAATTGTTCCAATTTCTCCGGATTGCCCTCAGCGACAACCTCAACTCTGCCATCGCGCATATTCTTTACCCAGCCAGTAATCCCTAATTTTGCAGCGATATTCTCAGCGGTAAATCTAAAACCTACGCCTTGAACTTTTCCGGAATAAAAAACATGGATTCTCTTCATGAAATCATGCCCCTCGCCACTTACCATTAGCTACCCTGATGGCTCGGGATCATCCGCCAAAGTACCAATGGCAGATGGTCGGGGAGGTGGGACTTGCAAGCCGCTTTAGCTTTTCTCTTTTTTAGCGGCGAAGTCCCGAGACTCCACTTATATTAATCTGAGTCGAGGGAAACCGCCCCTCGCCACTTACCATTAGCTACCAAGATGGCTCGGGATCATTTTGCCTAAAACCAAATAATAGCAAAATGGTCGGGGAGGTGGGACTTGAACCCACGACCTCTTGGTCCCGAACCAAGCGCTCTAAGCCAAACTGAGCCACTCCCCGTAAAATATTATCGAAATAGTTTATCATTTCGGAAGGGTTTAGTCAATCTATTCGTAATAGCAAAAACTGCGATTTTGGCGGGAATCTTAACTTATCTATATTTAAAACCTATTGGAATCTAACCCTTTACGCTAAAAGCTAGTTCAGCTTTTGTGACTAAATCATCGCCAACATAGGCCTCGGCAGACAAAATACCAACGTTTGAGAGCATCTTTATCGGCTTAACTTCCAATCTTAGTTGATCGCCGGGTATAACTGGCTTCATGAATTTCGCTTCAATCTTGGCCAGATAATAAATTAAGTTTTTATCTTCTTTGGTTTTTTTGCTTAAATAGAAAAATACCGCCCCGGCCTGGGCTAAGGCTTCGACAATTAATACTCCCGGCATAACCTTCTCTTGAGGAAAATGCCCGACAAAGAATTCTTCATTTACCGAGACATTCTTGATCGCAACGAGTTTCTCATTAGGGACACAATCAATGACTTTGTCTACCAGCAGAAACGGATAACGATGCGGTATGATCTGTTTTATCTCTTCAATTCCCATATATTTCATACATATTCTCCTTTTTTAACGCATGGCTATGCCACCATCAACTGCGATGACTTGGCCGGTTATATACTGCGACGCATCGCTTAAAAGAAATAAAACTACTCTTGCGATGTCTTCAGGCTTGCCGAATCTACCTAAAGGAATAAACTTCTTCACGCTCTCTTTTTGTTCTTCTTTTAATGAATTCAACATATCAGTCTGGATATATCCCGGAGCTACGGCATTAACCCTGATATTGTATTCGGCCACCTCTTTAGCCAAAGCTTTGGTAAATCCGATAATCCCAGCTTTGGATGCCGAATAATTCGTCTGCCGCGAAGAACCAATAATCCCGCTCACCGAGGATATATTTACAATCTGACCGCTCTTCTGTTTTAAGAAACTCACAATACAGGCACGGGTTGCATTAAACGCGCCATTTAAATCGGTATCAATAACTTTTCTCCAATCCTGCTCTTCCATCATCATTAATGCTTTATCAATAATAATACCTGCATTGTTGACCAAGATATCAAGCTTGCCAAAAGTATTTTTTGTTTTCTCGACAAAATCTTTTACCTTCGCAAAATCGCTGATATCGACCTGCTCAGCAAAAGCTTTTCTGCCCAACGAATTAATTTCTTTAACAAGATTTTTTGCCTGTTCAGCGTTCTTTAAATAGTTGAAAGATATGTCTGCGCCTTCTTTGGCCAATTCCAAGGCAATTGCCCGACCGATACCTCGGGTCGCTCCAGTTATTATCGCTACTTTTCCTTTTAGGATCATTTCTCGTACCTCTTTATTATAAGGCAGCTATTGTTGCCACTTGGCCCGAAAGAATTGACTAATACATTTCTGATTTCTTTTTGTCTGGCTTGGTTGGGAACATAATCCAAATCGCATTCTGGGTCTTTCTCGTGATAATTTACCGTCGGAGGAATAAAACCTTCCTTAACCGCGCCTACCGCTGCCGCTACCTGCAGCACCGCAGAAACGCTAAAGCATTCACCAGTCATAGATTTTATCGCACTTACAGGGATTTTTTTGGCCTGGTTTCCGAAAATTTCTTTTATCGCGTCAGTCTCAATCTTATCTGCTTTAACAGTCGAATTTGCATTCGCACAGATATAATCTATATCTTGTGGTTTAAGCCTTGCCTCTTCTAGCGCCAAACGCATGGCATTTTTTATTCCATCTCCCCGAGGATTATATTTGTTTATCCTATAGGGATCAAAGACGCTAGAGAAATTTGTAATCTCTACTAAGATATTAGCACCCCGCGATAAAGCATGCTCCAATTCCTCCAGTACTAAAAATGCCGCCCCCTCGCCAAAAATTATACCGTTTCTTCTTTTGTCGAAAGGACAACAAATCGGCAAATTGCCGTCTTTGGAGCCAGACATGAATTCTAATTTATAAAATCCTAAGAAAGTCTGAATGCACATCTCTTCGACTCCCCCGGCTAAAACAACATTTGCCCTGCCAAAATTTATAAAATCAATGGCGTAGCCGATAGCATCAAGGCTCGCCGTAAAACCTGTAGAAATCGTAGTGTTAAAACCTTTAATATTAAATTTGATAGAGACTTGGCTGCCGGGTGAATTAATTACGGTATTGGGGAATTCGGCGGGATTTACAAAGCGCGGGCCTTCGCGAAGCGCAGTCTTGTCAAATTCGCTGATACTATAGACGCTGCCTAAAGTGGTACCGACAACTACTCCTGTATCCTGGGAATTTTCTTCGGTAATATTGAGTGCTGCATCGTCAATGGCGAGTTTTCCCGCAGAACAAAGAAGCTTGGTACTTCTATCCAGGGAACGCAGGCCCTTCTGCCCCAAGAAAACTTTAGCATCAAAATCGCTGATTTCGCCAGCAATCTTTACCTTTAGATTGGAAACATCAAAAAGGCTAACTTCCTTGAATCCGGTTTTACCCTGGCGCAGTGACTGCCAGTATTGCGCACGCCCAACGCCGTTTGAGGCGAGGACTCCGATTCCCGAAATAACAATGCGTTTATCCATTATATTAGAGAATATCCTAAAATCTGCCTTATTTCAAGCAATTTATCTGGGAGTTTTATTCAAATTTGCTGCGTATTTTGAAAGTTGGTCGACTTCGATATTAACCTTATCTGAATTCGATTTCTGTGATAACGATGTATTTTTGTAGGTATGAGGTATGATATGGACGCTAAATATATTACCTTTTACTTCCACGATGGTTAAGCTTATCCCGTCAACGGCGATAGAACCCTTAGGTACGATATAAGGAATTAGTTCTTTTGAAACTGCTATATGAAAAACGTAGCTTCCGTTTCTCAATTCTTTTCTTCGGATGATTCCTGTATTATCAACGTGGCCAGCGACAAAATGACCGCTCAAGCGATCGTTAGCCTTCAGGGCGCGCTCGATGTTAACCATATCTCTTATCTTCAAATCATCTAAATTAGTTTTCGCTTTTGTCTCCTCTAAAATATCAAAGGTTAATAAATCTTTATCGATCTTTGTCACGGTAAGGCATACCCCGTTTACTGATATGCTTTCACCCAAGCGGATATCATTTACTGGCTTAGCAAGTTTTATCGTAAGCCGCAACATTCCGCCAAAAAATGTTTTCTTTTCAACACTGCCGAGATTTTCTATTATCCCTGTGAACATATCCCTCCACTAATATATCGCCGTCAATGTTCTTTATTTGGATATCATTTATGGGAATCGCTTCATTGATAAATCTTACGCCTTTTCCGCTGACCGAAGTAATAGAATTATTTCCTCCAATAATCTTGAGCGCGATAAAAAACATCAACTTATCAACCAGTCCTTCATCAAACATGGAACCGATAACCTTTCCTCCGCCCTCAACCAAAACATTCATTATCTCGAGCCTTGCGAGTTGGTTGAGCAAATATCGCAAGTCTACCTTGCCATCTTTCTTGGGAGTTTTGATAAAAATAACTTCTTTTTTAGCTAAAATGTCGTATTTGCTTTCTTTGGTAAAATCCTTAGTGGTAGCGATGATGATTTTACCGTGTGAAGCATCAGAAAAGATTTTGGACTTTAGCGGAATTCTCAAATCGCTATCAACTATAACCTTATATAACTTTTTTTCTCTATCAGGGCAATCAAGCAAAGGGTCATCTTTTAAAACTGTATTTATCCCCACTAAAATAGCATCATAATATTTTCTTAAATCATGGCTTATGCTTCTTGATTTCTCGGAAGTAATCCACTTTGATTCCCCTGAAGCCACGGCGATCTTACCGTCGAGACTCTGGGCAACCTTTACAGTAACAAAAGGTATCTTTTGAGTAATATATTTAGTAAAATCTTCATTAATTCTTCTTAGTTTTTCTTCAAGGCAACCTACCTTTACCTCTATTTTCTGGCTGCGCAGGATCTGGATAGATTTCCCGTTATTAATCGGATTGGGATCCTGCATGCCAATTACTACTTTCTTAATTTTGCTTTTAATAATCTCCACAACACAAGGAGGGGTCCTGCCAAAATGTGAACAAGGCTCTAAAGTCACGAACAAGGTCGAACCTCTTGAACTCTCTCCAGCTTTTCTTAAAGCAATTATCTCAGCGTGCGGCTCTCCAGCTCTACGATGGAAACCTTCTCCTATAATTCTATTATTTTTTACTATAACTGCTCCGACTAGTGGATTAGGGCTGGTCTTGCCTTTGGCTTTAAGCGCTAGCTTCAAAGCCAAATCCATAAAATATTCATCTTTTTTCATTTTTCGCCTGTTTCAGCTTCTCAACCAATTCATAAGGAACTCTTGGCACGCCAATAACACTTCCTTCTTTTACATCTCCGTGAAAATCAGAACCACCGGTTAAAATCAACCCGTATTTTGCCGCTAAGCTAGAATAGTGTTTAATTATACTTTCGGGATAGCCGGGATAATAAACTTCTAGCCCTTTTAGCCCATAACCTACAAACTCTGATATTAAATTATCATCGCCAGGATTATGTGGATGGGCAAAAACGGGAATCCCGCCAACATCTAAAATTGTCCTAATCGCCTGTTCAGGTGTCATATTAAATTTGCTGACATAGGCAGGAGAATTATTGCCGATATATTTCTTAAAGGCTTCAGAGACAGAAGAAACCCAACCCTTCTTTTTTAAAAGCGAAGCCAGATGCGCCCTCCCCACCGTCCCCATGCCTGAAAGATCAAACACATCCTGGGCTTCGATGTCGTCGACGCCAAGCTCTTTTAATTTCTCCACCATATCGAAGATACGTTTCTCGCGGATGGCTTTTATTTTTTCTAATTTTTCCAAGAAGGCTTTATCGTGATAATCGATAGAATACCCCAAGATATGAACTTCTTTACCGTATTTTTCAGCAGTAAGCTCAATTCCTGGAATAATCTCAAGGTCAAATTTATTGGCTTCTTTAATGGCGGGCTCTATTCCTTCAACGCAATCATGGTCGGTAATGGCAATGGCAGATAACCCGGCGCTTACCGCCACCTGCACTAATTCGGCTGGCGATAAAGTGCTGTCGGAGAAATCTGTATGTAGATGTAAATCGACAAGTTTCATCGTAAAGTTATTTGGATTGCTTGTCTTGGCAGAATGTCTTGTTTATTTTATCCAGGATGCCGTTAACGAATCTTCCCGAATCGACATCTCCAAATCTTTTGGCAAGATCTACCGCTTCATTAATGGAAACCTTGGGAGGAATATCCTGTGCAAATAACAATTCAAAAGTAGCGATCCTTAAGATATTCCTGTCGATAACTGCCATTCGTTTCAATTGCCAGTTTGCGGCGGATTTAGCAATCTCCTTATCAATTTTATCCAAATTCTCTAATACACCTTTGACTAAATCGTTGGCAAACTCCTGGACTCCCGAATCTTCTATCTCCTGCGACTGCCAGAAATTATCCAATGACGCCTCAGCGGAATCTCCGGTAATATCAATTCCGTAGAGAATCTTTAAAGCACATTCTCGAGCTCTCGTTCTTTTTCTCATTCTTATATTTTATCAATAAGATTGACCATTTCGATGGCATTCAACGCCGCGTCTCTTCCTTTATTGCCATCCTTTGTACCAGCACGCTCAATTGCCTGCTCAATAGTATCGGCGGTTATCACGCCGAATATCGCCGGCTTTCCACTTTTAAGGGAAACATGAGCGATACCTTTTGCCACCTCGGATGCAATGTAGTCAAAATGTGGAGTTGCGCCGCGTATTATGGTTCCTAAACAGATTACCGCATCGGTAGCTTTATCTGCCGCCAATCTCATTGCTATCGTCGGCATCTCAAAAGCTCCAGGAACCCAGGCGATAGAAATCTCTTCATCTTTGACGCCATGACGGATAAGCGCATCCACGCAACCATCAATAAGTTGTTTGGTGATAAAATCGTTGAACCTCGATGCGACGATAGAGAATTTCTTGCCTTTAGCCACCAGCTGTCCTTCAATTACCTTTGCCATAGAAATACACCTCCCTTTCTTTTATAGTATATGTCCTAATTTTTCTTTCTTTGTTTTTAGATAATTTTCATTTTTTGAAGTTGGAGAAATCTTAAGCGGAACTCGTTCTACCACCTCAAGGCCATAACCTTCTAAACCAACAATCTTACGCGGATTATTAGTCATCAGCCTGATTTTATTGACGCCTAAATCTACGAGAATCTGGGCGCCGATTCCATAATCGCGCAAGTCCGCGGCAAATCCTAGAGCTTCATTGGCTTCAACGGTATCCATGCCTTTGTCCTGAAGGTTATAAGCGAAAATCTTATTTTTTAATCCGATTCCTCGCCCTTCCTGATTCATATATAAAATTACTCCTTTGCCTTCGCGATTAATCATCTGCATTGCCTTTTTAAGTTGGCTGCCGCAATCGCAGCGAAGCGACCCAAAAACATCGCCAGTTAAACAACCAGAATGAACCCTGGCTAAAATAGACTCGTCTTTTTTAATCTCACCCATCACCAAGGCCAAATGACTCAAATTCTCTATCTCCGACTCGTAAAGAATCAAATTGAATTCTCCGAATTCGGTTGGAAGTACTGTTTGCGTAACTCTTCTTACCAATTTTTCGGTTTTTCTGCGATACTCGATAAGATTAGCAATGGTGCAGATTTTCAGATAGTGTTTTTTGGCGAATTCCAAAAGCTGCGGAGTCCTTGCCATCGAACCATCTTCATTCATGATTTCACAAATCACCGCAGCAGGATACAACTTTGCCAATTTCATTAAATCAACTGCGGCTTCGGTGTGGCCGGCACGAACTAAAACTCCACCCTTTACTGCCTGCAGGGGAAACACATGGCCAGGCCTAGTCAAATCTTCTGGTTTTGCCTTCGGGTCAACCAGAGTTTTTATCGTCCTTGAACGGTCAAAAGCGGAAATCCCAGTTGTGATACCGGTAGCCGCATCTACTGACATCATCCAGGCGGTTCCGTAAGGATCTTTGACTTTCTTCGGTTCTTTGACTAATTTGTCAACCATCGGCTGCAGATTCAGGAATCTAAGACGTTCCTCTTCCATGGGAACACAGACCAAACCTCGCGCCTCTTTAGCCATAAAATTGATGTCTTCCGGTTTAACAAAAGAAGCGGACATGATAATATCCCCTTCATTCTCGCGGTCTTCGTCATCAATGACTATAACCATACGGCCATGTATCAAATCTTCGATTATTTCTGGAATGGTGTTAAATGACATTTTTGCCTTTCTATGAAAATAAAAAATCCCGAATGGACCTCCGGGATAAATCTTTGGTAACTCCTACTTTTTACCTTCTCCCATCTAGACTGTGACTATTGGTCCAAGAATTACACTTGGTCTGATCCGACGATTGGTCGAATCTCGTGGACTTTACCACCAGTCGGGAATTTCACCCCTCTCCCGAAGGTAGCTATTAATATACCAAAATATTAATTATTGTCAAGTTAAGTTTCTAGTCTCAGTTAATAATAAAGAGCCTCTGACTTTTTTGATTGATGCGCCTGGCGATAAGGCTTATGCGGTATTTATTTACTTGATTTTTTATTTAAGATAAACATAAATACAAAAAAAGCTACAAAGCCTAAAACAAGAATAACAACCGAAATGATCTGAGAGGTATTCGCCCCCATTCCATCCTCCTATTGTGAGCGGGAATTCCTAGTCTCTTTTCTTGGATTACCGCCACCCAAGCCTTTTTTAAAGATTCTGCTAAAACAAAATATCGCCATACCAAGAATAATTGTCCAGGAGACTATCATAAAAATCCAACCGCTAAGCTTCATTATTTATGCCTTTTTATAAATAAACGACATCTTCTTGATGATAAAGAGAAAGGAATAACAACAGATAATCCCTAATATGGCGAGTGACTAAAAAATTGTTTTTTATGTGCTCCCTGCCATTCTCTCCTAGTTTCTTAGCGTACTCTTGGCTGTTAAGAAGCTGTTTTATCGCAAATGCTGCACCGTCAATTGAATTACAAAGCAAACCAGAATATCTGTGCTTTATTTGCAGTGGTATCCCGCCGATATTCGAAGCCACCACAGGCTTAGCTTTCCACAAGGCCTCAGCTACAGTTAATCCAAATCCTTCCTTGATTGATTTCTGGACAATTACATCGGAAGCTCTTTGTAAGGCGTTAACCTCTATATCATTTTGAGGTAAAAGAAGAATGTGCATGTCTTTATCCTGTTGGGCTCTTTCTTTGACTTCTTCTAGGACTTGGAGGCCTTCCGGATCATCAGATGCTGTACCTCCGGCTAAAATCAGTTGGCAATCGATATATTTTTTAACTTTAAGATAAGCCTCGATGACACCAATAGGATCTTTTAGCCGGTCAAAACGGGAAATCTGAGTTATAATTGGTTTATCCCTAAAAATCCCGTATTTTTCTAAGACTTCATTAATAGTCTCGTCGGAAAGATCTTTATTCTTATCGCTTAAAGGATCGATGGAAGGAGATATTAAAAATTGCCTTATGGGCATTACTCGGGAAAAGCTAGGCGCAGAAAATACCGCCGCATCATACCTAGATATAAACCCCATCAAAAAATCCCAAACTTCCTGGCTGGGATTTGATACGTCTACATGACAACGCCAAATCCACTTGTTGGTAGCCTTTTTATCTATTAAGGCGATTGGCTGAGGGTCGTGAATAAAAACAATATCGCTCGAAGTATTTACCTCTTCGATATTCTTTTTGCTTGTTTCCATAAAGATATCAATATCTTGCCGATTTACCGTATCAAGCCTGCCATGCAAGGCATTGTGAATTTTCTTTGTTACCTCAAAAAACTGCTCTCCTCCTTTAATCAAATCCCATCTCGTATCCACCCCTACCTCTCTCAAAAGCGGCACCATGCGATTTAATATTTCTGCCACTCCACCACCAACAGAAGTCGAATTGATATGCTGGACTACCTTACCTTTCAGCCTCTCAGCGAGCAATTTCAAATCATCTATTGTCGATTGGCCCACGATAGGGATATATTCATCTATTTTTGCCATGCATATTCCTTTTAATTACCCTAATAATTGTTTTTCTTAAGTCTTCTAAAGTATGGGTATAAGGGTCAAGCCTAGAAATCTCATCAGCTAATTTTTTGTTTCCCACAGAAGTTTCTATCCAATTAGAAAAATCATTGGTTGGCCGCTCAAGCCTAAGACGCGACTCAAAAATATGAAAATATATCGAGTCTATTGTTATTTTTTTCACCACTTCCACGAAGCCTTCCAAGTCATTAACAACATAATTTGTAGGTAAAATAAAACTCGCTGATTTTATAAAATAAAATTCTTCGCCGGCTCGGGCAAACTTTAGCTTAGCCAAAGGATTGTTCTTTAAATAATCTTCTATGGTAAATACAATTATTTCTCTTAAAGCACGTATAGTTGAATATTGTATTGTGTCAATGCTAGCCAACCTTTCTCCGAGCTCATCTTCGCCCAGAACATTGGCTACCCAATAAGCAAAATCGTTGGGCGGTTCAGGGGAAAGGTATTGATGCTGTTGCAAAAATCTATGGGTATGATGATAAATACAAGAACCCGGGACGGTTTTTATTAAGTCTAAAAGCTGCCCCAAAGTCGAGGCCCTTAAACCGGTCAATTCCGATAAATGCAGTCTTGTATAAAATTTAAACGGCTCTTTTGCTTCTGTCGATTTAGGCATATATCTTATTCTCTTAATGCTGCAATGCGTCTAATAAATTCAGCGACTTCGGATGTGTCTTTTAAATAAAACTTTGCTTCAGTTTTATCAGGTTCACCCACGAATATTGTCAGGCCTTTGTTGGCCAATGCCCTAAAAGCATCCTCATCAGTTACGTCATCTCCGATATAAACCGGGAAAATCTTATTTTCCCCTTTTGAAAATTGCTCTCTTGCCAATAGCCACAATGCAACTTTTCCTTTATCCCAGCCTGCTGGAGGTTTTATATCATAAACTTTCTTCCCAGGATTAATTTTTATTTTCCCGCGGCCAATATAAGGCTCAATTAATTCATTGAGAATCCTCATAAATTCTTGCATATCGTTTTTGTCTACCAAGCGGTAATGGACGCTAATTGACAATCCTTTATCTTCGACTAAAACTCCTTTAATTTTCGAAAACTTTTTTACCGAGTTCTCATATAGACGCTTTATAATCGATTTCAATCTCGGCGAAACCTGGCTTTCAAATTTTATCTTTTCCCCTTCTATTTCCAAACCATGGTTACCAACATAAATAATATTCGTAAGGCCAATAATATTTTTTATATCGTTTAATGATCTCCCGCTGATAATAGCTAATTTGAAAGCGGGATTTTCGGAGAGCTTGTTTAATAAATTCTTAACATCTTGGGATATCGTCGCCTCGGCAGGAGTATCCGCAATCGGCGTCAAAGTACCGTCGTAGTCAAAGAAAATAAAAACTACCCTGTCTTTAAAATTGCCTTCCAGTTTTGGCCAACTATCAAGTAAATGTTCCATCAGGCAACTCCATCTTGTAATCCTAGCTTTTTCTAAGGGAGGTCAGTTCTGTAATAATATCTCCGGCCCATCGGTAGACATTATTCTCGGTAATAACCTTGCGCATGCTTTCCATGCGTTTTTTCTTGTCTTCCGAAGGCAATTCCACTGTAAACTTTATTGCATCAGCAAATTCTTCTATAGAGTACGGATTAATCTGGATTGCATCTGCTAATTCTTTCGCAGCGCCAGTAAATTGGCTCAAGATCAACGCGCCTGATAAATCTCTCTTTGACGCAACGTATTCTTTAGCCACCAAATTCATGCCATCATGCAAAGAACTGACTATACATATATCGGCAAGCATATAAAATGGCTTTATTTCATCTTGAGAAAAATGCTTCTTGAGATATACTATCGGCCTCCAATTACCGTCTTGGTATTTCCAGTTTTTCTTTTCTACCAACTCGTCAATCTCTCCTATAAGGTCATGATAACGCTTTATATGCGTGCGGCTTGGGGCGGCTAACTGGATAAAAACAAACTTTTTCTTGTATTGAGGATACTTCTCCAGGAATCTGTCGATTGCTAATATCCTCTCGACTATACCTTTGGTATAGTCTATTCTGTCTACGCCAAGGGCAATTATTTTATCGTGCAACTCAAATTCTTTCTTCAAGTTCTCTATTTCCCTGGCTGGCTCTGCCTGAAAACCACTGCCATTTGTCTGGCCATTGATACTTATCGGAAAAGCTCTCACCAATGTTTCTTTATTGGCCATTACCACGCTGAATTTCTCTGTGTCCACCCGGCATTCTATGGACCTATTGGCTGTATCTAAAAAGTTGTTGCAATGGTACTGCACATGAAAACCTATCAAGTCGCAAGACAACATCCCAAATAGAATCTCCTTTTGATAAGGGCAAATACCAAAAACTTCCGGATTCGGCCATGGGATATGCCAAAATAAAGCTACGATAGCATCCGGGCGCCTTTCTTTAATCATTTTGGCAAGCAAGGTGAAGTGGTAATCCTGGATAAAAATAAAAGGGTTGCCTGCAGGCAGCTCTTCCAAAACACTTTCTGCGAATTTCTGATTCACTTTTTTATAAATCTGCCAGTCAGACTCTCTGAAAATAGGCCTGGTGTGAGTAACGTGACACAGGGGCCATAACCCTTCATTGGCAAATCCATAATAATACCCCTCTTCCTCTTCTTTGGTTAACCAAACTCTTTTCAATATATATCGATTGTCCTCGGGAGGAACGCCAAGTTTATTCTTGGAGTTCACGAATTTCTTATCGGCATCGGCGCTGCCATTAGCGATCCAAGTTCCACCGCAAGCGCGCAAAATTGGGTCTATAGCCGTTACTACGCCGCTTGCAGGCCTGATACATTTAGGTATACCCGTTGCCTCGTCAATAACATGCATATAAGGCTCTCTGTTAGACACGACAAAGAACGCTTTTTCTCCCAGTTTTGCCCTAACCAAGTCCCTCAATTTTGTTTCAGTCCAAGATTCTTCTTTAAGCAGGCGGAATTGCGCATCCTCGGAGATCGTCTTGCGAGCGACCCTGATGCCCAACGCTAGCTGCTCGACTTCACTGGCAAGCTTGCCCAACTCACCCTTTTCCTTGATCGGATGCCATCTTTCGGTATCCCCCTTTTGAAAATGCACAAACCATTCGGTCAGTCTTCTGACAGGCAAAATAAAAATTTGCCTTTGAATCAACAATGCAGTAGCAGCTATTAATAATATTAAGATGATCAAAGTGATACTTGTCCTTTTCCAAAGCTCCGTTAAAGTTATAAACATGTAGGAAGTGTCGTATACAACCTCAACCAACCCCAGCACATTACTTTCGTCATCCAAAACTGGTAAAATATAGCTATACACAGAGTATTCTTTAAAATTTTCAATCGTGCCACGAGGATTCTTTGAAGCTAGAATTTCCTGAATATAAGGCTTATCTTTTTGAGCCCAGTCAGAGATCTTCTCGGTAATAGCCAGAATATTCCCTTCTTTATCATAGATAACGCAACCTTGGAGCCTTTCTCTTTTTTGAAAAGTTTCAACGATACGATTAGCCGATCTTAAATCATTATTTATAAGAATATACCGTGCCGATACCTCCAGGCTCTCGTCGACGCTCTTGGCCTTTCTTTTAAGATCGTCTATAAGCCTCTCTTCCGTAAAACGTACCTGCATAATTCCAGAAATAGTAACTCCCAGAGCAACTATAATCAAAATCGGCAAAATAAATAGTAGAATTCTCTTCATTACTTCCTTTAGTTTGCAATCATTTTCCTAAATGGCTGCATCTCCCATTCAAAATAAAACCGCCATCTGCTTTTTTAGCAGATGGCGGCCCGACCATCTCAAAATTTTAACCTCCAGAAAAAAATATTCATTTCTGGACCCATTAGGTTTAATTACGATTGTTTTATTTATAACATACGTTAATCAAAAAATCAACAGTTTTTGAACAATAAGCTTTATAGATCAAGAAGGGTCTTAATTTTCTGACATTTTTTTGGGAGAGTAAATTTTTACGATTTGGCGATTTTAACTATAGATTACTGGCGGCAATCGCTATGGTCGCAAGCAGACTCAGCGGTTATCTCTTCAAGCGAACCTGCTTTACACCGTTTTATCACATCGGCGACAGTCCCAGCTATGGCTTTATAGGCTTTAATGCCACTATCGTTAAGTTTCATAACTGCCCGTGCACCCATACCTCCGCAAATAACAATATCTATTTTTTTATTATCTAAAGCGCTCATGGGCTGACACATGCCATGCATATGATGCTGATTGCTGTTGCTAATGACTTCGAGCGATTCTTTATCTGAGTCATAAATAGTAAAAAAAGCTGCACTGCCGAAATGAGCGTTGATCTTAGCTTTTAACCCCTCGTCTGTTTCAGTCGGAACACATATCCTCATATCAACATCCTTTCTTAGCCACGATAATGGTTTGACATTTGCTCTGAAAAGTCTCAACCGCCATCTTATTTTTACGAAAGAAATCCTTAACTTCCAAAAAACCTATCCTTGAGCGTTCGTGATGATGCCCCTCTTGGGTATGTATTTCTTCTAATATCTTGGCTCCTCGCTTATTCACATCCACTATCAGAATCTTTTCTTTTGCTACTCGCACCATCTCTTTAAGACAAATAAAAGGTTTTTTTGCATGATGCATAAAATTAACTGCCAATACGTAATCAAACGAATCGTCATCAAACAAAATACGCTCGGCATCCATTGTCTTAAACCGAACAAACTTTTCTAGATGATAATACCGAAGGATACTTCGTGCGATTCGTTGAATACGACTATCACTATCGATTGTCGTAACCTTGAAACCTTTTTTAGCAAGGGTTAACGCCATAAAACCTCTACCCGTACCTATTTCAAGGATATCTTTATTCTTTTTGAACTCTGCCTTTTTCAAAGCGAAGTTACGCTCTTTTAACATATCATAACCGAGCTTTTTGAACTGAACCAATCTCTGCAGAAGATGTATAATATTTTTATCCATTAAGCCCTCCTGCAAACTCGGTGACCACCGCCATGGCCTCCATGTCTTGACCAGCCCCTGTCTTTTACTGATCTATGAATATTTATACTTTTGCACTTGGGACATTCATCGGGCCTCCCTGCGCCATGTGGCGAAGTCCATTCGTGTTTACAATCATAACAAACAAAATTTCTCTCTATCATTTTTACTACACCCCCTTCTATCTTCAATGCCCTGCTATTGACCAATGAATCCGCTATCTTCTTATGCGCTGAAACAATAATGTTTCCGAAAGTCTGACGAGAAATATTCATTTTCTTTGCGGCGTCCTCCTGATACAATCCTTCCAAGTCAGCAAGTCTCACGGCCTCTAGCTCATCCATAGTTAAATTAACTTCCTGCAATGCCTCTATGGGGATACCTCTCGGTTTAAAATAATTTGAGGTTGGCCTGCAGCAAACCTTCCTTAATCTAAAAGGCCTCGGCATATTCGCCTCCTTGAGTTATTAGCATATGCTAATAATACTAAGATTGCCCAAGGTTGTAAAGAAGTTTTTTGTATTTTCGTATTGAAGCACTAGAGTATTTAGCATATAATATTGTCATGAAATCCTTAGAGCAAAAAGTTGCAGAATTATTAAGGAAACAAAACAAGGCTATTTCCGTCGCCGAATCATGCACTGGCGGACTTGTATCTGACAGACTTACCAATATCCCGGGAATTTCAACATATTTTAAAGCCGCTATTGTTGCCTATAGAAGGACAATAAAAATCAAGCTATTGAAGATCCCTAGCCGAATAATAGCCAAAAATGGCACAGTTAGCAAACCAGTAGCTATTATGATGGCAAGAAACATCAGGCGAATTTGCGAAACGGATATAGGATTAGGGGTGACCGGCATTGCTGGGCCAAGCGGCGGCACGAAAGAAAAACCGGTCGGGCTAGTCTACATTGCACTGGCAACCAAAAATTATGAAGTAGCCAGGAAACTTAATTTTAAAGGCAGCCGGCTTGCAGTAAAGAAACAAGCATCCTCTGCTGTGTTAAAATTGCTATATGATTTTCTAGCCAAATAAAATGAGCGATAAAATCCGCACATTTATTGCCATTGAACTCGATAAACAAACCCAAGAAAGCCTTGCTAAGATTCAAAACGAACTGAAAGCCAGCGGCTCCGACGTAAAATGGGTCGAGCCTAAAAATATCCATCTAACCTTAAAGTTCCTAGGAGATATTGAAACTGATTTGATTCCCAAAATCAAAAATATGCTCGAAGATTTAAGCAAAAATCATAATAAGTTTTCTGCCGCAATAAAAGAATTAGGCGCATTTCCAAATGCCAGGAGCCCACGAGTAATTTGGGTGGGAATCGAAGCAGGCAAAGAAAATTCAGTATCTATCGCAAACGACTTAGAAAATAATCTTTCCAAACTTGGCATCCCCAAAGAGGAAAGAGATTTTGTGCCGCATTTGACTCTGGGAAGAGTAAAAAGCCCGATAAACCGCTTCAAATTAAGCGAGCTTATTAACAAAAACAAGGATATATCTGATTTGAATTTTGTTGCAGACAGAATTACTCTCTTCAAGAGTACTCTCACCCCAAAAGGCCCTATCTACGAAGCCATGGTTGAAGTCAATCTTAAGGAAAGCTGAAGAATTAGGTTGGTATAAATTGCGGCGACGATATCGTCAAGCATGACGCCTGCGCTGCCGCGAAGATTTTGTAATCTATCTAAAGGCGGCGGCTTGAGCGTATCGAAGGCCCTGAAAAGAAAAAAACCAAGGATTATTACCGGCAGTTTTACGGGCAGCAAGAATAACGAAATAAGCATCCCGGAGACCTCATCGATAACAATCCTACGCGAGTCTTTCTGCTTTAAAATCCCCTCCGCCCTTCCGCTTGTCAGAAACCCTAAAATCAAAGTAGCTGCCAAAACAACCGCATACAGATAATTATTATTATTTATACAGAAATAAATCACTAAGCCGACCAGGCTTGCCATCGTCCCCGATATAGGCAGGTATCCTACGTAAAACGCTGTTGCAATGAACTCAACAATCTTCTTAATCATTGAATAGACTCCTATTATTCCATAAATACGATATACCCGAAATAAGCGTCAAGGTTACCGTTACCAACATTGTAAGGACTATGCCAAGTCGGCACCATACTTCAATGTTATAGGTCCAGTTAAAATAGCGGATAATTATTTCTTTAAAGATCAGATATCCTAAAATCAGAAAAATGGCAACCATCTGAGAAACCGTCTTGTGCTTGCCGCCCTTTTCCGCCTGTAAAAACTTACCCTTAGTCATAGCAAATAACCTCAAGCCTGTAATAATCATTTCGCGGCTTATGATCAAAACCACCATCCAGGCAGAGATTATATGTAATTGTACGAAAGCCAGAAAAGCGCCTAAAACAAGAAGTTTATCAGCTATCGGGTCCATGATTTTCCCGAAATTTGTAACCAAGTTTCGTTTTCTAGCGATGTATCCGTCGTAGAAATCGGTCAATGAAGCCAGAGAAAATACAACTAATGCGATAATCTTAAAAACCAGACCCCGCGAAAAAAGAAACAACATAAAAACAAAGGTAAGAACAATCCTGAGAATAGTCAATTTATTGGGCAGATTCATATTTTTTCACCTACCAGATCATATTCATAGGTATCTTTTATCTTCACCTTTACTAAGTCGCCGGGTTTTACTTTGTTTTTGGAATGCACATAGACCATGCCGTCAACTTCCGGAGCGTCGGATTCGGTACGCCCCAGAAATAAACCAGGCTCTTCGCCAATTTCATCAATCAAAACATATATTTCTTTGTTCAAGAACTTTGAATTTATTTCCCTGGCTATTGCCTGTTGCATCGACATAATTTTATGCAGGCGCTCTTCTTTGACTTTTTGTGGAATTTGATTTTTGAAATTATATGCCGGCGTACCTTCTTCGCGAGAGTACATAAAAACCCCAAGCCTTTCAAATTTTGTTATGCTTACAAAATCCAAAAGCTCCTGAAATTCCTTCTCAGTCTCAGACGGAAAACCGACTATAAGCGAAGTGCGGATCGCTATGCCAGGCACTTTGATTCTCAACCTTTTAATTAAATCTACAATCTGTTCTTTAGAAATCCTGCGATTCATCAATTTCAAAATACGGTTATTGATATGTTGAATCGGCAAGTCCAGATATTTACAGATTTTCTTATTGCTTGCAATTAATTCAATGAGCTCATCATCGATATTGGTAGGGTAAGTATAAAGCAGCCTGATCCATTTTACATTCTTGGTGGATGAAACTATTTTCTTAAGCAGTTTTGCCAGCGAAGGCTTCTTATAGATATCCATTCCGTAGGAAGTAATGTCCTGACCGATGATATTAATTTCTTTAACCTTATTCTTATCGAGCAACCTTATCTCTTTCAAGATATCCTCTATCGGCCGGCTTCTAAATTTACCCTTTATTTTAGGAATAACGCAATAGCTGCAATGGTTATTGCATCCTTCGGAGATTTTAAGGTAAGCAAAATGTTTAGGTACAAGATTATAGCGCTCCTTGGGGAAGTTATCTAGCGACAACCTTCCCACGAATGCATCAACTTCTTTCAAGTGCGGGATTAATTCTTTTCGGTAACGCTGGGGTAGGCATCCGCTAACTATGAGTTTTTTAATCCTGCCTTGAGCTTTTAAATCGGCAAGCTCCAATATCGTTTCGATTGATTCCTCTTTGGCCTCTTTGATAAAGCAGCAAGTATTGACTATGGCGATATCTGCATCTTGTATATCGCTTATCTGATAGCCTTGGTTTTTGAGATTTCCCAAGATGATTTCTGAATCAACTAAATTGCGCGGGCAGCCTAAACTGATAATACCAACTTTTGGTTTTGCGTTTTTTATCATTTTAAAAGGTGAGATTTGTTTCCTAAAACTTAGGATTTAGTGGCCTTTGCCCAGGGAGAAGCCGTCTCTGGTGATAACGATATTCTTGATTACCTCACCCTTCTTACCGAGAGGAGATAAAATCTGCCCGTTAATCTCTGCCTGGATAGCTCCGGCATTTCCGACGGATAGTTCAATCTTTTCCTTGGCTTGCCAGTTATCCGACAAGTTCTTCTTGAATGTCCCCTCAAAGATGGTTTTGCCGTCTAATTTAACCTGCAGCCAACTGTTCTCGGTTGCGCGTATGGATAATTTGGCAAATTTAGGTTTTCTCTCCTCGGAAAGAGGCTTAGGCTTAACAATAGTTTCTTTGACCACTTCTTCTTGTTTAGGTTGCCTAACAGGTAATTTTGACTTCACAAATTTGATAAAAGAAATAAGTATAAACAACAAAATCGCCGCGACAACGACTACAACAATCATCTTAAACACCTTCGGGTCTATCTTGAATTTAAACGAGCTAGTTTTTGCTTGTGCCTTAGGATTTGTTTTGCGGACAACTTCAGAACCTTTTGGCTGGTATAACTCCTTAAACTCCTGCATAAGAGCATCGACATCCAACTTCAAGAACTGAGCATAGATTTTCAGGAAACTTTTTAAATAGATCAGGCTTTGCTCCTGGAATCTATCTTCTTCCAAAGCCTGTAAAATATTGACGTGGATTTTGGTCTTGGCATAAGCCTGTTCCAAAGTCAAATTCTTGGCTTCTCTTGCCTGTCTTAATTTTGCGCCTATAGACTCGCTCATTTCTGGGGATTATCCTTTGCTAACCATGCGTCTTTATCTACTAAAATTTCTCGGGGCTTGCTTCCGCGAAAAGGCCCAACGATGCCTTCCTGCTCCATCATGTCGATAATTCGCGCCGCCCTCGTATAACCCAATCTCATTCTTCTTTGCAATACAGAAACAGAAGCCTGGTTTGACTCGAGGATTAATTTAACGGCTTCGTCGAATAATTCATCCTTTTCCAGGTCCATATGCATGGCTTTCTTTTCCTGTTCCTTTATCAAATCTTCGTCATAAAACGGCTCCTGCTGGGAACGGATAAATTCCACGACCCTTTCAATTTCTTTATCCTGGATAAGGCTGCCCTGGGCGCGGATCGGCTTTGCTTCTCCGGGTTTCAAAAATAACATATCGCCTTTGCCAACAAGCTTATCGGCTCCGTTCATATCCAAAACCGTGCGCGAATCAACTTTCGATGCTACTTTAAATGAAATTCTTGCCGGGAAGTTAGCCTTGATTACGCCGGTAATGACATCAACCGAGGGACGCTGAGTTGCCAGAATTAAATGTATACCTACAGCGCGGGAAAGCTGCGCCAATCTGGTGATAGCATTTTCGATCTGGGCTGCTGCAACCACCATTAAATCAGCAAGCTCATCTATTATTACTACGATATATGGTAATTTCTCCTTCTTGTCATTATAGCCCTCAATATTTCTTACTCCGGCCTGGGCTAACAAAGTGTATCGCTCCTCCATCTCATTGACCACCCAATTAAGTGCGGAGGAAACTTTCTTATGGTCGGTAATTACCGGGCATAAAAGATGTGGCAAGCCGTTAAAAGGAGCAAGTTCCACCATCTTGGGATCAATCATCATGAATTTCACTTCCTGCGGAGTCGCGGAATAAAGCATGGACATAATAATCGAGTTTACGCAGACGGTTTTTCCTGAACCTGTAGCTCCGGCAATCAAAAGATGTGGCATCTCGCCTAAATCAGAAATCAAAGGCTTGCCTGCGGTGTCTTTGCCTAAAGCCAAGACTAATTTCGAACCGAATTTCCTGAAATCATCCGTGGAAAAAACTTCTTTTAGATAAACGATGCTTGATTGGGTATTTGGCACTTCAACCCCTACCCGGTTTTTGCCTGGGATAGGAGCAACGATTCTTACCGTCGGAGCCTTCATCGCAAGCGCGATATCATCGGACAAACTAACAATCTTATTTACTTTAACTCCAGGGGCTGGTTCTAGTTCATAGCGCGTGATGACTGGCCCTCTTTCAATATCGGCGATCCTGACACTTACCCCGAAATCATTCAAGGTCTCCTCTAGAACCCGCGCATTTTCCATCAAATCTTCTTTTATCTGACGAGTGGATAACGGAGGCGGATTATCTAATAAATCCAAGGAAGGTAAATTATATTCTCCGATAAATCTTTCTTTTTCCTCAACCGGCTTGACTTTAGATACAGCTTCTTTAATCACCGGTTGCGATTTAGGCTGTCTGATATCTATCTTGGGGGGAGCTATAGGTTTTGCCTGCAACGGCTGAGCAGGTGTCGGAAGCACCTTTGGTTTTGGCTTGAGGAGAACCTCTTTCTTTTCTCTTCTCTGCGGCAGGGAAATCTTCGGTGCTTTTAAATTCCCAAAAAATGATGACAACCTATCAAAGAATCTTAAGACAAATGGAGAAACTAAAACTTCAGCGGTGATAATAAAGGATAGGATACTCAATACTGCAAGTATGATATATGTTCCGACCAGCCCGCAATACTTGACCAGAAAATCGGAAGATACCGAACCTAATATTCCGCCTCTTAAGAATTTCTGGCTGGCCTCCTGGCTTCCCAAGGTACTAAAAAATGCACTCAAAGCCAGAAACAATACAGCGATAAAGAATATCTTGCTGAATCTGATGCCGGTCTCCCGGGAAAGGAATTTATTAATACTCCAATACAAAAGCAAGAAAACAATAATGTACCCGCTCCAGCCGATGAGGAAAAATGTTCCTCCGGCAAGATAAGCTCCAAAAATTCTCACCAGATTCTTGGGCGGATTATTGGGATGGGAAGTATAAAAAGGTAAGTCTTCTTTATGAAAAGATATGAGGCTGGCAAAAATCAACAAGGCAATTGCAAAAATCACAATTGCCTTTATTTCGTTAATATGTTGTCGTTTCATTCTTCCGCTTGTTTCTTACTTAAATTAATCCTGCCTAATTCATCAATTCCTATAACTTTAGCCTTGATCTTATCGCCAAGTTTAACGACGTCTTCAACTGAACGCACATATTCGCTGGCGAGTTCCGAAATATGAATCAGGCCTTCTTTATTAGGAAGTATTTCGCAAAAAGCTCCAAAAGGAACAATGCGTTTTACGGTGGCGGTATAAACCTTGCCTACCTGGACCTCTTCGGTGAGGCTTTTGACGATCTCAATAGCCTTTTCTGCTGCCTTGGCATCGGTGGAAGCAATCAAGACGCTGCCGTCGTCTTCGATATCAATAGTCACGCCGGTATTCTGGATAATCTTTCTAATAGTTTTTCCACCCGGCCCGATTAATTCACCGATTTTCTCCGGATTAATCATTAAGGTAGTGATGCGCGGGGCTAAATCGGAAAGCGTCTCTTTGGGTTTCGCAATTACTGCAAGCATTTTCTGCAAAACTTCCATCCTTGCTTTTTTCGCATCATCCAGGCCTTGAGAAATTATATCCATGCCGACTCCCTGGACCTTAAGATCCAACTGAATGACATTTACGCCGTTTTTAGTCCCGGCGATTTTGAAATCCATATCTCCGAAGTGATCTTCTAACCCTGAAATATCGGTCAGAATCAGAGTTTTGTTCTTCTCTGTGATTAAGCCTAATGCGACTCCTGCAACAGGTTCTTTAATCGGAACGCCTGCATCCATTAGCGACAAAGTTGCGGCGCAAACCGAAGCCATACTGGAAGAACCATTGGATTCCAAGATTTCCGAGACTACTCTTACGGTATAAGGGAATTTATCTTTCTCCGGCATAACTGCTTTGAGCGCTTTTTCCGCTAATGCTCCGTGTCCGATCTCGCGCCTTCCCGGGCCTCTTACAGGACCGACTTCTCCCACGCTAAACGGCGGGAAACTGTAATGCAACATAAAAGTCTTGAAGGTCTCACCTTCTAAGGCTTCAATCATCTGCTCGTCATTACGCGTGCCTAGAGTAGTGACTGCCAAACTCTGAGTTTGGCCTCTGGTAAAAAGGCTTGAACCGTGGGTGCGCGGCAGGACCCCGATTTCGCAGGTTATCGGCCTGATATCGGTGCGCGAGCGGCCGTCAATCCTTTTATCGCTTTTAAGAGTGAATTCCCTGACTAATTCTTTTTCAACTTCCACTAAAACTGTTTTTATTTCGCCTTCGGATTTCTTGCGATCCGATTCGGGAAGATCTGCAGGTACCAATTCTTTAATTAATTCTTTGCCTAAAAACTCAACTGCTTCTTCTCTTCCTTCTTTTTTGGCTAATTTAAAAATCGCGTTGAATCTTTCTTCGGAAAGCTTCCTTACTTTATTAAATAGCTCTTTATCGTAAGTTTTAAGCTCGACTTCCATTTTCTTTTCGCCACAAAGTTTGACCAAATCCTTTTGCAGCTTAATAGAAATCTTTAAATTATCGTGGCCGAATTTAACCGCGGAAAGCAAAGTCTTCTCGTCAACCTCTTTGGCATTGCCTTCGAGCATAATCACGTTATCTTCGGTACCGGCAACCACCAGATCAAGAGTGCCCTTTTCGCGTTCTTCGTAATTGGGATTTAAAATGAATTGGCCCTCAACCATTCCCACGCGGCAAGCGCCGACGGGGCCGTTGAAAGGTATATCTGATATTGACAAAGCAGTTGAAGCGCCAATCAAGGCTAAGATATCAGGATCATATTCGGCATCGCTCGATAAAACCATAGCCATAATCTGGACTTCGTTAGTCATGCCCTCAGGGAAAAGCGGTCTGCATGGCCTGTCTATGAGCCTTGCAGCCAATATTTCGCCTTCCGACGGACGGCCTTCGCGCTTAAAAAATCCTCCGGGTATTCTCCCGGCCGCGTAGGTCTTTTCCTGATATTCAACCGTCAAAGGGAAGAAATTAATGCCTTCTTTCGGCTCTTTGCTGGCACAAGCAGTGACCAAAACCACTGTTCCGCCATATTGAACCCTGACCGCTCCGTTTGCCTGCTTGGCAATCTTACCAGTATCAATAATAAGCTTTTGCCTTCCAAAATCAATTTGTACCTGTTGGACTTCCATATTTTTATAACCTCTCTATTTACGAAGGTCTAATTTGGTGAGAATTTCTTCGTATTTCTTAGTGTCGCTTTTCTTTAGATAATTTAAGAGCCTTCTGCGTTTTCCTACCATACACAGAAGTCCGCGGCGGGAATTAAAATCTCTTTTGTGGGATTTAAAATGCTCTGTAAGCGCGTTTATTCTCTCGGTCAAAAGCGCGACCTGCACCGATGCTGAACCGGTATCACCTGAATGAACCTTAAACTCGCCGATCAACTTGTTCTTTTTTTCTTTCTGTAAGACCAAAACTACTTCACCTCCAAAAGTTAAGCAAAAATTTGTTGTTATCTAGGAGTATATTATACACAACTAGCCTTCCAAGTCAAGCAAAAGAAAGACATATTATAATATAATTACGCAAAAAAGCTAATATTTTTTTAAATTCGCTGCTGGGCAAATCTGATTGTAGGCACAAAATTCGCAGGCAAAATATGTGGGCTTGGCGGTAAAATTCGCGCTGCGGATACCTTTTGCTGCCACATCGATCTTCTCAATAGCCGCATCTATATCCTTATCAGTCTTCTTCGCCGTACCGATAATTCCTGAATCCAGAAAATACAGCCTTACATTCTCCGGAAGCTTGCCAAAAATTGTCCTGTAGGCGAGGCTGTATATGGAAAGTTGAAGGCTTTTCTTGGCTTTCTCGTCGGCATCCTTCTGTTCCTTGACTTCCGAAGTCTTGAAATCGATAATCGATACCTCTTCTCCTTTTATATCAACACGGTCCCATCTGCCGGAAATACGTATATTACCCAGCATAAAGGAAAACTCTTTTTCCACATGAGTAGGAGTGTTCTTTTCTTCTTCCTGCTTACGGTAGAAATTCTCCAGCGCCCTCCTGCCGGCAAAAAGCCTCTTTTCGTAATGCTCCTGGCTCAAAAAACCTTCGGGCCTAAACGAATTCTCAAAAACCTTGATTATCTCATCTAATTTTATTGGTATTCCTTGAAGTTTATGCTGATTGTAGCGCTGGACAGCATCATGCATGGCCTTGCCATAGATGACGACATGGTGCTCCAGAATCGGCACGCGCAAGATATGCACATATTTATATTTCAACGGGCAAGTCAGGAAATCGTCTATCTGATAATGGCTTAGATTGATTACCTGGTCTTCAGGAATGACTCCTATGCCTTCCAATTTTGTCTCCGCTTTGGGCGCATGCCGTTTGATTGCTTCCAGGGCTTCGGTTTTCTTGATTTTCTCATCCTCTTGCTTTCCCAAAGCCTCCAAGACGAAACGGCTGATTTTTCTTAATTTTTCCGTGCCGTAATCCCGGGCAGAAGTAAGATAAAGCTCTTTTTTCGCCCGAGTCATACCAACATAAAAAAGTCGTCTCTCCTCCTGGATATGAAAGTCTCCTGCAGGCAGGATATCTTTTATCAATTCGTCAGGTAATTCAAATATCTCGTGGCGATGCGGCCAGGGGAATTTCCCCATAACCAAACTTACCAAAAACACCACCTCAAACTCTAACCCTTTTGCCCGATGTATGGTAAGGACATTAATTGCCGGGATATCCAGGTCGGCTTCGACTATAGCCGGGTCGTCTCCGGCCTGAATAAGCATATCCAGGTAGTTTACGAAATATATAACCCGATCCTCTTTTGCCACGATTTCGAAATTGCGCACCATATCAAAGAACCTGGCGATATTCTTAATCTTATCCTCATTCTCAAGGCTGGGATTTTTTACCAACCGATTGATATACCCGCTGTCGATAAGAAACCTGTAAAGCAATCTGCCAGTAGTCTGGGCGCGCGATATCTCAAGATAATGCAAGATATCTTCGACAATCTTGTCTACGGTCGCCAACGATTCTTTAGAAATCGACTTTAACTCTTCGATGGTTGAGATATTCTGGAATACGCTAAAAAGGCTCTGTTTTCTACGGCTGGAATAATTCATGGCCAAGGTCAAATCCACTAGCGGCATTTTATAAATTTCAGAGCTTGCCAAATAATAAAGGCTTATGGAGTCGTTCAAGCTTGCCATCAATTTCAAGAATGTGATGCAGAGCTTGATTTCCTCACGTGAATAAAGACCCTGGTTTCCGCTGAAGCGCCAGGGAAGATTATACATATTTAGCGCGCGCAAAAACGGATCAGCGTCGGAATTGGACCTTACTAAAATCGCAAAATCCTGAAACCGGCATTGGCCCTTCTCAACTTTTTCTTTGATAATCTTTGCTACCTCATCGGCCTCAGACGAAACATTATCAAAATGCAGGTGCTCGACTTCTTTGCCGCCCTTCTGGGTTCCGATAAGATGCTTATCTATTTTAGCTTCAACCTCGAGCCGGTCAGGATTATTATTCTGGATCAACTGGTAGGCACTATCCAAGATCGCCTGGGTGGAACGATAATTTTTGGTGAGCGCGATCTTCTTCGCCTCCGGATAAATCTTAATAAAATTCAAAATGTTACTGACTGCCGCTCCGCGCCATTTGTAAATGGACTGGTCGTCATCGGCAACCACTGTTAAATTCTTATGAGATGCGGCAAGCAATTTAACCAGCTCAAATTGGGCATAATTGGTATCCTGAAACTCATCAACTAAAATAAATTTAAATTTATTTTGATAATATTTTAGGGCGCTGGGGCGCGTTCGGAACAACTGCAAAGTCAGATAAAATTGATTGCCGAAATCAACCTTTCCCTCCTCCGCCAGAAGCTCCTGGTATTTTTTGTAGCATAAAGCGATTTCAAGTTGCTTATCTGCCTCCTCTACAAGAGCCAAATCAGAAGGATTGCTTGTAGCATCTTTTTGTAATTTTTTGGCGAAACTTACATATTCTTCAGGCGAGATATCTTCGTCTTTGGCGCGGCTAAACAGAGTTATCATCGCTTCGATAAATTTCGTGGGGTTGCTGAGCGGCCGGTAATAGTTCAAAGGGAAATCAAAAATATGTTCGCGGAAAAATACTATGGTCTCGGGACGGGTGAGTACTTTAAAATCGGGATTCAATCCTAGTTCGATGGCTTTTTCCCTCAAAATCCTATCACCGAAGGCATGAAAAGTCTGAATCCAGGCGTCGGTAAACCCATAAGGAACCAAGATATCCACGCGCTCCTGCATTTCAAGCGCTGCCTTATCAGTAAAGGTTAGTGCCAGGATCTCCTCGGGCTTGGCTTTTTTGGTCTCGATAAGATGGGCGATGCGACGGGTAATGACCGCCGTCTTGCCAGTGCCTGCTCCGGCGATAATCAGAAGCGGCCCGGCCTCATGGATCATCGCTTCTCTCTGTTCAGGGTTTAAATTTTCCAGGATTTTATCTTTCATAACTATAGCGATTTACTAAAAACTCATTTGTTGTATCTGCCAATAATAATCTCTGATTGTCTTAACTGATGAGATGGTCGCGCTAGCCAAATAATAAGTCAAGACAGCCACGATAAAAGTGATGATTATCTTATTTGATTTACTGAAGCGCGGATTAAGCCAAACTAGCGGCAACGCCAAAGGGCCGACTATCAGAAAAGCCGTTACCAGCGTCGAATTCCTAAAATACCATTTCTCTTGAGGTTTATTTTCGGCCATTTATAAATTCTTTATTCCCTAGTCCAGGGCTGATTTGTACCATGTGCCATTGCTATTTCTGCTCCTCAGTATTCCTTAGGCCCCTGCTAAACTCCGCAAAAACATTATAAGCCGGCTTTTCCTGCAGTTTACTTGTGCCGCCGATTAAAGTTGATTTAGCATGGGCAATACCCTCTTTTTCCCCCGCTAACTTAAAATAATACGCTTCCTCGATACCCATATTCTGTAAGGCTGCCAGATAATCACCTACTCTTTTCGCATGGTATTCATCGGAATACTTCTCGACAAACACATTCGGCCCGCCGAACTCCGAAACTATAATCGGCTTCTCAGGCGACTTGGCCTTTATAATATTATAATAAATATGCCAATTCTCCGGGTCGTCATAAAGATGGATATCAATGATATCATATTTAGCCATTTTTAATCCATAATCAACCCTCTGCTTTAATTCGGAAGATTTATCCGATTGGCAATATTTCAATAAATCTTTTTTTGTGTAAACATTGCCCTCATCGTCAAAGATAGAATCTACGCTGCCTTCGCAGGCAGCCAGCCCCCTTAACTGCCCGATGCTTATACCACCCAATACGACCTTTGTCTTAGGCGAGAATTTCTTTACCGCATCATACAAAATATTGTTGAACCTGACAAAATCGTCCGCGCCTCCTATATACCACCATTTACTGGGCCATTCATTACCGAATTGTATTTTGTCGATTTTATTAGAATACCTGGAAAGCAAAGCCTCTACAAAAGCCTTGAAGTCACCTTCATTTTTATACAAACACGATTTTTGATTCTTCTGGCCACTACAAGCCCATGAAGGCCCGCTGGATTGTATGGTCAACAACACAGATAAATTATTATCTTCCATAAATTGTAATCTCTTATCAAGCCCACCCCATTTAAATTTTCCTTTGACCGGTTCGATATTTTCCCAAGCCACGGCTGATCTGATATGTTCGATACCCAGTTTCCTGAGATGCTTAAGAGTAAACTCACGGTGCTTCTCGGTTTTTATCGGCGGAAACGACAAACCTAGTTTTAAAACCGAATCTGCCTGGACCACATAACCATAAAATACGAATATTGCTGATAAAATTAAGCCCACAATAAGCGCTCTTCTCATAATTCTCCTCTTCAAAATGAATAGATTTAAATAAAAATCCTGAATAAAATGTTTTTCAATGTTAACTTAATCTTTGTTATAGCTTTTGCTAGAAATAAGGGTAAAAAAGGCATTATTCTGTCGGCGCAATTGACTATCTTGTCAATTCTCTCTAAGCGCAATTCCCGAAGCAGGCATTTATCGTAATCTGTCCTCTGCCGGAATCTATATTTTACAAGACTTCCGCTATTTATTCTATAAAAAAATCTTGCCTTCACATCATAGCCCGGCAAGTATAAGATACCTAGGTCATCAATATGTTCATAAGACCTATCTTCCCGCAGCGAATTATAAAGAGGGCTACCGGGGACTCCTGCAAAGACAGAAAATCTGTAAATATCAGGGCTTAAGTCTTCCATTAATCTTCGCGTGAGCAAGAAATCCTCATAAGTTTCATTGGGCAAACCCACCATTAGGCTACAGTAAGTTTTGATATCATACTTTTTGCATAGACCGATCGCCTTCTTTATCTGCTCAATGGTAATGCCTTTATGCAGTGCATCTAAGATTCTTTGGCTACCGCTCTCGATTCCCAGATATACAGCAGCGCAACCGGCGCTGCTCATCAATTTAACCAGATCTTCATCGCATAAATCATCCGCCCTTGACTCGCACATCCAAGGAATCTCAATCTTTTGTCTTATAAGGCCATCACAAAATTCTCTTGTCCTTGCGGTATTTAATGTAAAATTATCTTCTCTAAAGAAAACTCCTTTGGCATCGTAATTCTTGATTAGATATTCTATTTCCGAAATGATTCTCTGCGCGCTAAAAAAGGTATACTCTTTTCCCCAAATAGACGCAACCGAACAAAAGGCGCAATTCAAGGGGCAGCCACGGCTGGTATTCATGGTAAAAACAGGCTTTGTATCCTTACCAAAAAACGGTGCCTGATAGTTATAAGCTAATTTGGAAAGAATATCCCACGGCTGAAAAGGAAGCGAATCCAAATCTTTAAGACGGGGTTTCTTTATCATCCTCTCTTTTACGTTGCCATTGATTATATCCAAAATCACCTCTTCGCCTTCGCCCTGGACAATGTAATCCACGAAGCCGGGGATGGAATCAGGAGCTACCGAAGTATGCGGACCTCCGACGATTATTTTTACTTTAGAGAGTTTTTCCCTGCGCAACTTATCAATCTTCTTCAGCATCTTTAAGCTTTCCCGATAGCAAACGGTATTTACAGAAACGGCTACAAAATCAATTTTATTTTTCTGGATAAAACCGTCCTCGATAAAACCGGAAGGATCAAGAAAGTTGTCGATAAAGAAAACCTTATGCCCATGATTTCTGACTATGGAAATAAGCGTCCCCAACCCCAGCGGCGGCCTCTTTTCCAGCATAAAAAACGGAGATACTTTACTTGCAGCTGATGTAACAAATAGTATATTCATATAAAATATTTTTACTGTAAGAAAATTTAATATCTGGTCCTGGCGCTCTTGAAGTGGTATCCGGAAACTACGCCATCTAAATCAAATATTACAGTCAAATAAGCAGATGACAACGTATTAAAGACGCGGCCTTTTTGAATATTGATTTGCGTGTAGTTCCAGATTTCGCCGCCTTTAAGCCTGGACGGCATATTGTTTTCGATAGAAATCAGGCGGCTCTTTAACTCGTCGGGGATATTCAGGTCTTTGGATACCAGCTGAAAACGAGGCAGGCTGGTTATACTGGTCGGTTTTCCGAAAATCTCCAGAATTTCCTGCTCGGTGGTCTTGCCTTCCACTATCAGATTTTTTATCTCTATCAGTACGGCAGTTTCTTGCCTTTGGCAGCCGAGAACCAACGCACATATCAAAAATAGCAATATTCTCTTTATCAGCATATTTGTTACTTGGGATAGCCTATGGTTTGGGCGAGGATAATTTTCTGATTGGGACGCAGCTTCAACGCTTTGGCTAAAGCTACCTTGTCAACCCAGCCGCGTACGACCGTGGCTAAACCGGCTGATGAGCAAAACAGATATACATTCTGACTGATAAAACCCGTGTCGGTAGCAGAATAGAAATCCTTCTCCTGTATAGAAATTCTGCTCATTTTAGAAAGGTCTGCAACATAAACAAGATTCAACGGCGCATCTTTAACGAACGGCTGGCTTCCTGCTAGAGACCTGATGTCACCAGAAACAATCTGAATAAGATCGTTATTCTCGGCATCATAAAGATATGCTCCGTCGGATTTTACCACGTAAATATCAATCTCCTGCATATTCATTGACGTCGGCGCAGTGTGGTGTGAAATTTCCGGACGATTTATACCATTTGCCGCCCAAAGCAAGTCCGAAAGAACTTGGATCGGCAGCTCTTTAGAGCTGAATTCGCGCTGGCTTTTTCTTTCTTTCAAAGCCTGCATCAGAGGCCTGCCGCCTTTTGTATTAGGCGCAGGCAAATTAATCGGTTTTAATTCCTCGGCGAAAACAAACAACGGGAAAAATAATAATAGAACCAAAATTAATCTGATCTTCATTTTTATCACCTTAAGGTATGCTCCTTAACTCTCTGTCCTCTCTCAATCTGTCTTTGATATCTTGCAAGGTTTCATCCATGCGATCGATTTTATCCTGAATGATTACATCCTGTTCTTTTTGAGCTTCCCGGGTAGCTTCCGGGGTCTTGCCTGTAGTTGTCCTGCGGATACCAAGAAAATCTTTTACCTTATCGGAAAATGTCGCGGCCTCATCACTCCTGGTAGCAAACTCCGATGCGCTAGATACACTCACCGCATGCTCTGGTGTCTCAGGTATATTTTTATTGTAAATAAGTTTCTCTTCAATACTGGGGAATATCTTCCAGAGAATGGCGCCGATAAGGATCACGACCCCAAAAATCAAAAGCGCATCCCAATTCTTTTTTAACCCGCGCTTAATCCTTTTTTCCGGACTGATTACTTTTTTCATCTCTAATAGCTTATCAATTTGTTCCTAAAGAGTCAAGGATTAGAACTAAAGGCGATTTTTAAAGATAAAAGCACCTGTCGATAAAATCAACCATGCTCTCCTTGGTCTTCATGCGGTTTATGGTTTCTCTTAAAGTTCGTATCTTGGGCAGGCCCTTGGTATACCAGATAAGAAACCTACGGAATAATTTTACGCCGTTTTTCTCACCGTAAAAGTCGACATTCATATCTAAATGCCGCTTAATCGCCTCTATTCTCTCGCTTTTAGAAGGTTCCTTCATGGAACTACCGTCTTTTAGGAACCCAGAAATCTCTTTAAATATCCAAGGGTTGCCCAAAGCACCGCGAGCCACAAGGACCGCATCGCAATCAGTTTCATCGAACATCTTCTTGGCCAATTGCGGATTGAGGACATTGCCGCTGGCAATCACCGGAATCTTAACGTGGTCCTTAAGTTCCTTGATGGTTTCGTAATCGATATCGCCGCCGTAAGCCTGTTCTCTGGTCCTGCCGTGGATAAAAATCGCGTCAATCCCGGAATCTTCGCAGGCAGAAGCCAGTTCTTTGATGTCAGAAACTTTACCGTCCCAGCCGGTACGCAGTTTCACCGTAACCGGAACACTTGATTCCTTGACAATGATTCGAAGAAGACGATTTAATTTCTTGGGATGCTTCAAGAGCGCCGCACCCTCGCCCCTATTAACCACTTTTTTCACCGGGCAGGCGGCATTAAAATCAATAATATCAAATTTATAGTCCTTGATTACTTCGAGGGCGCGCAATAAATATTCCGGATGAGCAGCCAATAACTGGATACCTATAGGCTTGTCGTTGGAATCGAAATAAAGCATGCGTTTAGTCTTTTTGCTTTTAAAGCTTAAGGAACGGCAGTTAATCATTTCCGTAAATGCCAGTTCAAATCCGAATTTACGGTTGATCATGCGGTAAGGATAATCGCTCACTCCTGCCATAGGAGCAAGTATCAGGCGGGATTTTAATTTTAGATTGCCGATTTTTAACATGACAAAGAGGAATCGATAGGCCCCTCACCTTTTATTTATTCAATAATCTTTAAAACTCAAATTAAAAACTATTTGAATTCTAAAAAGGTGAGGGGCCCCTATCTTCAAACTAGATATTAATCTATCTAAACTTAATATCCTTTTTTCTTTTTATAGCAATCCCTGCAGTAAACGGGTTTGCCTTCAGTCGGCTTGAATGGAACTTCACATTCCTGATTACATTCTGCGCAAACTGCCTTGAACATTTCTCTTGGGCGGAAATCTTTACGGAATCCGCCGTCATTATATGCTGTCATTTTCACCCCCTAACCCATTAGAGACTCATAAGCGAATCTCCAAATACAATATATCATTTAATTTTCAAATGACAACTGATATCTTTTAATTATGCAATCAATACCAGACCAAAGTAATTTGCCCTACATCTGGTTGAATCAAGCGTCTCAATCTTAAATCCGTTGTTTCGCGCGGTAGTAAAAACATCTATCCCGCAGGCCTCCATTGACGGACGCGCCATTTCGCGATGGCGGCAGGCGCCTTTTAAATTACAATCGTTACAAAGCCTGCATGGGCCTGCGCCCATCCCCAAAGCCTTATGATATCCGGCCAAAAACGCCTCTTTCTCCAATTTTAATACCACCCGGGAGATATCTACGTGGGAGCCGCTCTGGCAATGAATGAAAATCGCCTTCTTAAAACAATCCAAGATTTTTTGCGTCGCATCAGGGGTGGGCGAATACGGCGGGCAAGTAAGGCATTCCCCGAATCCATCGCAGCCAAATTCGCATTTATACCTCACCCATGCCGCGGTCTTGATGGTCTTTACATCAATAACCTTACTATCTCTGGCTCCTAATTTTATTGCTTTATTCTTTAATTCTTCAATAGTCTTTCTGAACATGTTATTTTTATCCGGCTACTGGCCTATCTTAAAAGTCCCCGTGGCACTTAGCACATCCGAATTCTTGGCTAATACGGCGATTATGGCGTCAAAGCGGATGTATCCTAAGTTTTCTTTCAGCGATGCGCTTGAAGTCTCAATAACTAGAAAATCCGCATCCAGTATCTGAACTCTTTTGATTATCTTGACGTTTTTTATCACCAGCGACTGGTTTTCGTATGCCTTAAGGTAAATGTCGTATTGTTTATTCGAATCGAATACAAAGCCGATGTCGTCGGCAAAACAGGCCGAAGCAAAAATCATAAACATAATGATAAAAATATAAAACTTTTTCATTACACCCTCCGATTATTTCTTTTCCAGGCCGTCTATGTATTTTTCCAAGGCCTTCCTATCCAGCATTTCCCTTGATTTGTATTTTGCTACCCAGTCGCTATATTCGTCCATAGAGATTCTATTGTCTTTGATGTAGATATAGAATAATTTCATCAGGTTTATATCTTTAGCCACCTTTTCCACCGAGGACCTTGAATACATCATCCTCATTTCGTCGCCTAGAACCATCATATTGAGTTTAAGCTCTTTTAATTCCGACTCGGATATCCCGGTTGTATCCAGGCGGTCAATGGCAGCTATCGTGTTTGAGATCTCCTGCCTTGCTATTTGCGGGATCTTTGCCATAAAGATGGAAAAACCGATAAACACCGCAATGGCTACGCCGATGATTATCCCGGAAAGCCATTGGAATAGCCTTCTTTTGGAGCCGAACAAGCCGTAGACAATAGCGGTAAACGGCCAGGCCAAAAGCATCAAAATAATCCAGATAACCTTGGATTTGGTGCTGCGATTTTCAGAAAGCGCGCAATGGATCAGCAGCCAAATCGGATAAATAAGAATCGTAAAAAATACTCCTCCGACAAACAAGAACATAAAAAACAAAGACACAATTCTCATATATTCTCCTTAACCGGCTTTAGTTATTTTTTATCTCCTACGGTAATTTCTTTTTCCAATTTGCCACTGATACTACAATAAGCCTCCACCGATAGCGTATCGCCGGATTTGGCGTCGGGAATCAAATAACTGACAGTCTGGCTGATATTATTGTCCTGCTGAGATATCGCCTGGCTTAAGATCTCTTTGCCGTTTAATCCGACATCAACCTTAATAATGTAATGCTCCAAGGGATTCTTGACATCGTGCATAATCATCGCGGTGAGCATTTTTGTCTTTGAATCAAAAGTAATCATGATATCTGACGGCGGATGCGCCCAGGCGCCGGTAGCCGCCACCGTCAAAAACAAAACTGCTAAAATCATTATCCTTCTCATATTCCCTCCATTTTAAAAGAAATTAATATAAATGAAGACTGCCAAATGCAAAGTAGCAAATGTTATCGCCAAAATTCCCGCCCAAATGTGCCATTTCATATTTATCCATTTAACATGGAATTTGAATTTTAGAATCCCGGTCAAAAAAGCAACCGCTAAAGATATGTAGGCGGCCATACCTAAGGGCCCCATTAACTGCGAAATCTTCATATCCTCCTCCAAGTTTTCCTGTGCTATGCCCTGTCCATTATTTTAAAGCTAATCCGGCCCACCGGTCGGAGTAGTGGCTTTTGCCTCTGGGCATGGCTCGGTATAGCCATAGCGGTTAAACGCCCGCACACGGTAAAAATATGTTGTATTCGCAGCTACTTTCTGGTCTTCGTACAAAAGTTTAGTCCGGTCGTTGGCATAGATGACTTTGTAATCTCCATTTTCCCCTGTTTTGCGCTCGATGATAAATCCGTCCTCGGTGGAAACATTATAGTAACGCCAGGAAAGGTCAATACGGGTTGCACTGCGCACAGTCAGGTGCAGGTCGCGGGGCGCATCAGGCAATCCAGTTTGCCCTTGATTTGCCGGCATCGCTGTAGACATGCCACTCTTTGTACTTTTTTGAGGCATTACCATAGGAGCGTTAGATGGCGGACTTGCAGCAAACGATAAACCCACTATAAAAAACAACATAACTGAAAGGATAGCTATAGTCTTCATTGCATCCTCCTCTCTTTATTAATCTGAGTTTTTCCGGGACGTTGCCGATTTCCTGAAATTTAGGGCAACGTCCCGGAAAACAATCATCAAACTTAACCACTGTTATTTTATAGTTATATCAATTTTCGGATTCTGTTTCAAGGTATTATGCACCGGGCAATTCTTTATAAACGATAGCATAGCATCAATACGGCGCTGGTCAAGCTTTGCGCCCTTTAAATCCACCGAGACATCGACGCTCCTGAAACAGGCCGGCTTCTCTTCCGAAAAATCGGCGCTAACGATTACCTCGAATCCCGGGACTGGAATCTTTGCGCCTTCAAAATATTTACGAATATAAACCCCCAGGCATGTTCCCAGGCTGGCAAGAAGCGTATCCGGAGGGCTGATACCCTTCTGCCCCCGCATATCCACATCAAATGCGTAATCTTTAGATTTAACCTTGAAGCAATAATTATCTTGATCAGTCACGGTTACTTGATACATCTTTTCCTTTGCTATTTTTTCCCTTGCGTCTGGGTATTTTTCGTGCCCAGAACCGAAGAAGGGATTATTTGTTTTGTTTTTGAACCTGAAACCTGGCCTATCGATTTAGTCGCCGGCGGCGCAACATATTTTAAGGTAAAATTATCATAACCGATATAGGCTGCGGCATTAGAAATATATTTAATCTTAACTGCAACTGAACCCACATGCGCCATAGTCTCGGCGAAGCTCTTCGCCGGCCCCTCTTCCAGGCTCCAGCCATTGGCCTGAGCCTCTGCATCGGTCCATGCAGGATTGAAATTCACCTCAAAATGCTGCCAGGCTCCGGCGGTATTGGTGAAATTGTTTAAAATGTATTTCCAAGCGGCAAAAGAAGCGCTGTAGCGCAGATAAACTCCCGGCTTGCAGGCCGCAACCGCCACCATAATCGGCTTTATATCTATCAATATGCGATTATAATTTTTCTCTGAGAAATTACCGGTGAAATCCTGCTGGTTGCTTGATATCCCCGAATTGAAATTACCGTAAGCTTCGATATATCCTCCGGGATTGCCTTCTGTATCGTGATAAACCAAGGAATTACCTACCGCTACGCCCTGCCAACCGGCAAGGGCCTGGGCTGCATCATCCCAGGTCGCCACAACCTCTGTCGCATTCGCCACAGAAACGCTTGCTAAAAAAATCAAGACCGAAAATAAAACCTTCATTTACACCTCCGCGAATATTTTTACTGCTTCCACAACCCTCTCTTTTTCTCTTTTGCCTCCTGATACAACTTCCGGAATAAATCAGCGTATTTTTCATTGGGCGCGAAATCCAAAGGTTCGGCATAGCCTTGCTTGATAATCGTCGCATTAACAAATAAACTCCAAACATCGCCGTAAATAGTATAAACAATATCTGAATCTTCCCTAAAATCACGGCCTGTCATGCGCCATTTATAATTTGTGTCTATAAAAACATAAGCTAATAACCTTCCGTATTTATCTTTTTTATCTTTATCAAACTCTAAACGCACTTTTTTGCCCTCAACTAAGCCCTTGACGAAGTCCCTTGCTTCTCTTCCCATCTTTACGATGGTGCCGACATCCTGGCCGGTTGCCATGCTTTCCTTGGCCGATTTTACATTGGGAAAATCCTCAGGGGCATCTATCCCGATAAGCCTGACCTTGATTTCATCATCAAGCTCAAGCGAATCGCCGTCAAAAACTCTGGTAACGGTGTAGGTTTTATTCTCGGGATACTGATACTGCGCATTACTCACAGGGCGGGCCTGATTCTGAAAATAAGAAGCGATCGCAACCAAAACAGCCACAATTATGCCGGAAATAAGCCTTGAGGTTTTCCTATCCAGTTTTAAAGAAGAATTTTTATAAGGTGTCATTTAATTTGATGTCTCGTCCAGACTCCTGCCAGGATCGCCGCCGAGACAATGCACCAGGTGGCAAAAAGCGCATTGGGGATTGCTGCCTCGGGCGAAATATGCTTGATGGCCAAGACCGCGCCCATTCCGGCGTTTTGCATACCCACGTTGATGGCCAGAGTCCTGCGCTGGGCCAAATCAAATTTGAATCCCTTGCCTGCCAGGTATCCAAAAATCAACCCGAAAACATTCAAGGCTACCACGGAAACCAAAACTATTCCCGTGACTTTATTGATGGCATTCTTGTTTAATGCCACGACCAGGCCACAGATAAATGCGATAAACAATGTGGATAACGCGGGAAATACCGGCTTGATTTGGGTGGTGATTTTATGAAAGCGATGTTGCACCCACAAACCAAGGAGCAAAGGAAAAATCACCATCATCAAGATGCTTTTTACCATCGGCCAGAATTGTATCGGGATATACTGCCGGCCCAGAAAATAGGTCAATGCCGGGGTGATAATCGGCGAGACAAGTGTGGTGGCAGTAGTCAAAGCCACGGAAAATGCTACATCGGCTTCGGCAAGATATGACATTACTCCTGCTGCCATGGCATCGGGAACTGCCGCGGCCAGGATCAATCCCACTGCCAATGCAGCGGGCAGGCCTAAAATTTTGATGATGATAAAAGCCAAGACAGGCATAATCACGAACTGCGCCGCAGTGCCGAACAGAATCAGTTTAGGTTTTTTAAGGATGGGCATAAAATCCTGGACGGAAAGTAAACATCCGATACCTAACATGGTAAATGCAAACAGCCAATCAGTGAACGGCTTAAGCGGCACTAAAACCTGGGGAAAAACAAATCCCACTGCCGCCGCCAAAACCACCCACAGCACTAGCAATTTTGCAAATTTTTCCAGGAACTTGGTGAGCATGAAAATCTTCTTATTTTCTCCGGCGCGAAAACGATTTCGTTTTTAGTTTAAAATCTCCCTGTTCCTGGACGGAACTATCAGAGCCGCCACCGCCGCCTTTACGCTTGGCGAAACATTCCCTGCAGTATACCGGGCGGTCTGCAGTGGGCTTGAATGGGACTTCGCATTCTTGGCCGCATTCGGCGCAAATCACCTTGGTAAGAATTCTTTCCCGTGAACGATCATCCCGCCTTCCTCTGTCATGGCCAAAAGAACGGCCGCCAAAGGATCTTCCCCTAAAAGGCCGATCTTGGCTCCGGCCGGATGATTGGCTGATCAAGGTATCCAGTTTTCTTTCCAGAGAATCCAGCTGGCTTTGAATCTTATCCATTAAGCCGGCGATATCCACATCAGCCGCAACCGGCGCTACAGCGCGTTTTCGTCTAAACAGTTTTGCCATTTTGTCCTTTCTTAATGAGAACACAACTTACGGAAGCGAAGCTGACGTAAGTTGTATGCCCGAATTAATCCCGAGTCCGCCATTGCTGCATTGGCGGGCGAGGGAAAACAATTAATTAAGTTACTTATTCCCCAAATTACTCTTCAACACTAAAAACTCCCTGGCTTAAACTGGCTAATGGGCCTACATCTTGGTGACGTCGAGTTGATAAAACTTAAACTTGGTCTCATAATAGCTTCCTTCGGGTTTATCAAGATGAATGCCGTATAGTTGATTTAAATTGGCCCCTGTAGCTGAAAGGGAACTGCTCCAGGCGGTTCCGTCGTAATTGACAACGACGAGAATATGCTGAGGCCCGTCAACTTTAGAAATATTGACGGTTTGAAGCGTTGAACTAAGGCTTTTTAAGACCTTACAAGGATATACCTGTCCGACCGGATAGCCATCTACAATCTCGATAAGAAAATCAAGGACATAGGTCCCCGCTTCCTTCAAAACCACGTGTATCCCGTCTGAGGAATCTTTACCCGTGTAGAACTCATCAAAGAGCATGAAACTAGGGACGACGATATAAGGCTTATAGGGATGAAGATAACCTTTGCCGGAAACGGATATCTGTTTCGGGCTTAGCCTCATATAAAGATTTGACGGCGTAAACTGCAGTCCGGAATCGCTTAAGATATCTTTAAGCTGGGATGAATCAAGACTGACCAAATTCGCCGCCGGCTCTGATGGGGATGCTGTCTTGAAACTAATGATGTTTCCCTGGTTCGCGCCCGGTTGCGGGACGGGGACGGCTATGTTGCGGACATCGATCACGGTAGCCTTCGACACCTGGCGGGCTTTGGAAACCGGCCGGTTTTCTTGCGCCTGCTCGGCTGGCTGGTTCTTTTTCGTCCAGTCTACCGTCTTCAGTTTCTGCATCAAGCGATCCTCTGCGCTGGCTGCTTGAACCGATAGGACATAAAACACCATCATCAAAACAAAAACCTTTTTCATATCACCCTCCTTAATGAGCACACAACTTATGGAGCGCTAGCGAACATAAGTTGTCAGTGCGAATTAATCCCGAGCCTACGCAGTCAATTTCGGAGAAATTGACAAGTGCTTAGGCGAGGGACAAAAATCAATTAAGTTACTTATCCCTAAAATTCCTCTTCAATCCTAAAAAGGCGAGGGGCCTTCAAAACTTATTATACCACAAATACTTAATTGGCAAGCACGCCCTATTTTACATTAAGCGTGCAGTCCCGAGCAAAGCGAGGGAAACCGGTCCGGAATTTAACGCGGACGGAATTTATTCCGTCTCGGTCCGTGAAACCTCTTGAAATCCCTGCGTGGCCTCGCCCGCGCAGATTCATCAAATTTCTCAGAAGGTATATCCGGATGTTTTGAGACGGTAAGCGTCAGCCGGATAAGCTTCTCAATCGCCCGGACATCGCGGCTCTGCTCAGGAGTGGCAAAAGAAATCGCATGCCCCTGGCTGCCGGCCCTGGCCGTGCGCCCGATCCTATGCACATAATTTTCCGAGTCTTCCGGAAGGTCATAATTAATTACCAGCTCGATTCCGATCACATCAATGCCCCGTGATGCAATGTCTGTAGCCACCAGCACCTTGTATCTTCCTGATTTAAAACCCTCAAGCGCTTCGCGGCGCTGTCCGAGCGAACGGTTAGAATGCATCTCTGCGGCGCTGTATCCCATTTTGCGTATGGCCATCATGATATTGCGGGCATTATGCTTGGTGCGGCTAAACAAAAGGACTGAGCCGTGATATTGCGCCAGCAATTTTCCCAGAAGCCGTATCTTGGCTTCTCTTTTGACGATGAATAATTCCTGGGTCACGTGCTCTACGGTCGTGCCTGAAGGCGCAACCTCAAGAGAAACCGGAAGCTTCATATACTTAGCGGCGATCTCCATAATCTCCTTGGGGATAGTGGCGGAAAAAAGCATGGTCTGCCGGTCTTTGGGAAGGAACTTAAGGATCTGTGCAATCTGCGGGGCAAATCCCATATCCAGCATGCGGTCAGCTTCATCAAGCACCAGCATCGATACGCTATCCGGCATAAAATTCCAGCGGCCAATATGATCTATCAGCCTGCCCGGAGTGGCAATAACGATACGCGGATTTTTTCGCAGCGCCTGCAGTTGACCATCCATCGGAGCTCCGCCGATAAGACAAGCTGTCTTCATGCCGAAGGCAGGAGCCATTTTCATAAAAGCCTCGTCGATCTGAATCGCCAATTCGCGCGTAGGCGCCAAGACCAGGCCCACACCTTTTCTTTGCGCCAGGCGCTGAATCATGGGAATGGCAAAGGCGTGAGTCTTGCCGGTCCCGGTCTGGGCGATCCCGATAACATCTTTACCTTCAAGCGCCAGGGGTATGGCCTTAAACTGGATGGGTGTGGGAACCTTGAATTTTATATGCCCAAGGATATCAAGAATCTTCGGGGCTATCCCCAGGCCGTAAAAAGTCCTCTCCGGGACAATATTGTCCAGCGGATGATTATTGGTATTTGTAATTTTATGTGTCATAAATTTATTTCTGGGGACGTTGCCGATGATTTTAACTTTCGGCGGCAACGTCCCTGGATTCCTGGATTGCCTTATCTAACCGCAGAGCATATGGGCGATTCCTCTGAATCCCCGTAGCTATTGAATGCCTTGACGCGATAATAAGATGTCCCCCAAACCGCGCAACCAGACGGTATCAGGGCTTTTTCATTCCTCTTGGCTCTGCCGATTTCAGTAAATACTCCCTCGCCTTCTCGTTTGCGTTCAACTTTGAATCCGTCTTCATTATTGGAAGTATCATACCACTGTATCAGAACATGCGGGCCTTTACATTCATCATTGGTCACACCCTCGATGATCTGGGCACTGACGTTATTCGGCGCTGATGGCAATAACTGAGGCGGGGTAGTAGCCTGAATTTCCGCACTGGCTTCAGAGTACCCATCGCGATTAAATGCGCGGACGCGATACAGATACGTCGTATTCGGATATACCCGGAGATCTTCATAGCGCAGGCTTCCCTGAGAAATGGCAGCCACGACTTTGTACTCGCCTTCCGTCTCTGTACGCCGCTCCAGCACGAAACCATCTTCGGTTGATCTACCATAACCCCAGGCAAGGTCAATCTGTTTACTGCTGCGGACAGTGGCATGCAGATTAAACGGGACTGCCGGCACACCGGGGTGTTCCTCTTTCTCTTGGACAGAACTTACAACGCTACTCTGCAACCTCTTTTGTTTTGATGTTGTCAAACTTGGCACTTTTCCCGGAATCTCCGCAAACGCTTGAGCGGCTGCAAAAATCAACAAAACAGAAATAATATAGACTATTTTTTTCATTTTTTCTCCTTCAATGAGCACACAACTTATGGAACGATAGTGAACATAAGTTGTCAGTGCGAATTGAATCCCGCACGTTCGCTTTGCTCAGTGTCCTTCGAACAGTCCTGAGCAACGCGAAGGAAGTGCCAAAAGGCGCGAGGGATCTTTTTCAATTCCATCAAAAATCCGAAGCGGGGGCCCTCAAGTTCAACTTGGGGAATGTCCCTAGATTAATCACTCTATCCTAACAAGAAATTATCTATTTCTCTTGGTTTAAGAGATAATCCGTAAAGTGACTTAATATGGCCCCTAAGCCAAACGCACTTTCTCACAAAATCCTTATACTCTTTATCAAATTCTTTAGTATTGATATCTTCAATCTTGTTTAGTTTAGGACAATATTCTGTAATGGCGTTTCTTGCTCTGCTGTCATAGATAAAAAATACTTTTGGCTGGTGAAAATGAAGATACTTTGACGCTAATGACCTATTATTATGACCAGATATCGAGGCAAACAAATCCATTAGTTTCTTGTGAACAAGAACTGATTCTTCACTTCCAGGAATTTGCAATTTAGAAGTAATGGATAGCCAGGAATCAATATTCGAATTTTTAATAGCTGGAACAACTTCTGATTCGTAAAATTCTTCGTTATTGCTCTTAGCATTTTTTCTACGTTCTATAGAAGCGGCGTATGATCTTCCTATTAACCAAACCTTCGCAATAATTTCGCCGTCTTTTTTATGAAAGGGGTATTCTCTACATAAGGAATATAAAACTTCATTACCGAGATCCCATTTTCCTGTCTTACAAGCAGTATTTATAATATTTATATTGATGTTTTTCATCTGACAAATTTAGTGCGCAAATCATATAGGGACAAGGTCCCTCAAGTTCAACTCGGGGAACGTCCCTAAAAATTAAATATGACCGTCTCTTTGTTTTGAGTTTTTTTATGAAAGAAAAACGGAATGATCAAAATCGTTCAGAAATTTTAAGCCTGCTTGTTGTTTTTGCTGATCATACCAAACAATAGTCGAAGGAATATTTTCAATAGTTTTTGAGCCATCATAAGACTCTAGTCTTCTAATATCTAATCTTTTACCAACTGTTAATAAATTTCTTGTTTCGAGGCATAAACCACCTTTACAAATATTTACTGCTCTGGATGTATTTAGTTGGAGTGAACTTTCACAATCTATACAAATTGCTCTTAAATTAATATTTTCTCTTTTGTTTCTAAAACGCAATAACTCTTCTGGCAATTCTCTCAAAGACTTTGATTCTGGGTCTATAATTTTTAAACCTAAAGCTTCAGCAACTTTCTTAACATGTCCATCAGAAGAAAAAATAAAAGCTTCTTTTTGAGTCATTAAATGCATTTCTCTCATTATTAATAGCATAATTGTATCAATGCCGTCTGCGGGCTCTTTTACTTCTTTAAAAAAAGCATTCCATTTATGAATAAAAACTTGTTTAGGACGAATTGGATTTTTAAAAGGAGGTTTTATGTTGGTTATTTTTTCATATACTTCAAAATCTTTAATGTGTTCATCTGCAAAATCATATACTTCAATTTTTTTATCAGAGATATCCTTTAAAAAAGTATCGACATATTTAGTTCTTTCTTCATCGCTAGAAAATACACCTTCTCTTCTAAACTTATAAAAAAGAGAGATAACCTCAACTACTTGAGTGTTTGCAATATTGATAAGTACAGCAGGATTTTGGTAGAGATGCCTTACTACTTCAGATCCCCTCATATCTACATATAATTTTATAATTGAATTTGTATCAAGCAAGCAATCAATTATCATTCATTAAGAATTTTTTAAAACGATTGCTTCTATGATTTTTTTCTTTTCTTCCGGCAGGCTTTTCAACTCTTCATGAGGAACAGCTTTACGACAATTAGTTTTTAACCAATCATAGAAAGCATTAGGATTTTCTCTTTTTTCTGCTTTTCTATGCTTTTCTAATCTATCCCCACTCATTTTCCTCCCCCTTTTTAATATAGTCTATTAAAGTTAATATAAATTGTCAATTAATTTATAATACCCATCTTCTTACTAGCATTCTTAACTGGAAAAGGTCCGGGGTCGATTTGCCAGGATGATAATATTTTCCTCTCGATGTCATTTTTGTAGCTTTCTATACTATTTAAATGACGATTTATTATTTCCTGTTCATTATTAATCTTATTCTCTAAATCCTCTATTTCTTTAACAATTTTTTCTTGAGTATCTATTGGGAGATATGGTACTTTATGTTTTTTGAAATTCTTAGCACTAATCGCTTTCTTTGCTGCACCTTTAACAATATCATTTACTACTTTTTCTCTCAGTAGAGTAAAATATTTGAAATAAAACTTAAAATTAATTTGTCTATCGGAATCTTTTTTGGGAGTCAAGATGAAACAAAGATCGCTTGCAATAAATTTTCCTTTTACATAATGTGTCCTTCCTAAAGACCCTGAAGCACCCATTGCAAAAAGCAAAGCCTCACAATCATGTGTATAGGTATTATGTTTTTTCCATGTTTCTGATGCTGTTATGAAATCGTATTCGCCATCTGTATTTTTAGAACTCTGTAAACTTCCTTTTTTGACGTCGAACAATTGGCCAAGCTCTAACATTTCACATTGGCCAGAAATTTTTTGAGGCTTTTTTAATAAATAATACCTAAGCATTAAAGAATAATCATTTCTTTCTCTAATCTTATTTTTGTCAATTAAAGTAACTTTGGGGTGCTTAGGTATTATTATCGATTGTCTACTTTCTATATCGCTTTGAAATTTTTTTATAACGCTAAGAATAAATGGTAAGTCATTTTCTTGAATAGGATTTCTATTTTTGCCTAAATCGAACCCATCATGATCGACTTTCAAATGCAATAACGTATTAGTACTACCGGCCAACATTCGGTCAAAGAATAAAATACTTGTTTTTATGTTTGCACTATACGGCTGAAATGTCCCAACGGGTAAGGAAATAATAGCATATAAAAAATTACTATCGATCATGGTTTTTCTTAAACTGATGTATGCTGTAGCGTCATTTTCAATTATTCCTTCAGGAACAATGATACCAGCGCGACAACTTTTGTTTAAATGCTCTAAAACATAATCCACAAATAAAACTTCTGATTTCTTTGCCTTAACAGCAAACCTCTTGTGCGGTCTAATTCCTCCCTTCGGTGTCATAAAAGGAGGATTGGTTAAAATGCAATCGAAATTATCTTCCCAGTGATCTAAGCTGGTAAGCGTATCGTATTCGTAAATTTTAGGATCTCCGAATTGATGTAGGTACATATTTACCAAAGAAAGTCGTACCATATCGTGAGAAATATCATAACCAACAAAATTTTTACTTAATTTATTTCTTTCTGCAGTTGTAAGAGCTGAACCTGGCCTCTTTGATTGAGGATCCATGTTTTGCTCAAGGATGTGTTTGTAGGCAGAGATTAAGAATCCGGCTGTGCCGCAGGCAGGATCTAAAACAGTATCAGTTTTTCGTGGATCAACGGCCTTTACGATAAAGTCAATAATATGGCGAGGTGTCCTAAACTGTCCTGCTTCGCCTTGTGTACCCATTATTGAAATTAGGTATTCAAAGGCATCACCTAAATCTTCGCTATGTTCATAATGGAAATCGTTAATGCCACGCAAAAATAAATCTACTGTAGCAGGATCCCTAAAGGGAAGAAATGCACCTTTAAAAATATCTCTAAAAAGCTGTGGGATATTAGGATTAAGAGCCATTTTTTCTAGGCCCTCCGAGTATATTGCTACCCTTTCATAGCTTGAAAGCGACCTGTCCATCAATTTATGCCAAGCGTATTGTTCGTATTCTCCAGCAAAAAACGACTTGCCGCCTAGCTCTTTATTTTCCTGGTCTATATCGCTCATAAACTTGTAAATAAGCCCAAGGGTAATCAATTTAACCTGCTCAGTTGGCACAGGTATCTTGCCAACTAAAGTATCACGTAAGCCATCAATTTTTCGTTTGGTTTCTGCGTTTAACATTTTTAACTAAATATATTAAGTATTACATTGTCTTTAATGTATTCAGATACATTTTGGATCTTTTCGCGTCCGAGTTTACGAAAAATTTCCATCATTACAGGGTTTGATGCGAATTTATTAAATTCTTTTTGATTTATGGCTACTCTAAAAGCTTCATCAATAAGATATGACTTAAAAAACTCTCTAACTTCATAATATTGTTCTGGAGGCACGCCTTGGTCAACCAAAAACTTTTCAAATTCTTCTTGAGCAATCTCATCTTTAGTCTTAAAACGATGAATCTTCCCAAAAATTTTATCCAAAATTTCCCAAAGTCCTAAGCGACGGTCTGCATGATATCCCTGTCGTATTGCTTCAAGATTAAAATATTCCTTTGGCTTATTAAAAACATGAGCTTTAATAAACTGCTCCATTTCTTCGTAATTACCACTATCAACGGCTTCTTTAAATTCTGGAGTTTTTTCATAGGTTTCTTTTACTTTTGATTCAAATTTATTCATATAAAGCTCACGGTCCACGCGCATAATATCGCCTTCGAAAGACATTACTTCCATCATCTTAAGAGGATCCGGAACATCTATTTCGGTAACAACTGGTGAAGGCGGTGGTGGTCCGTCTCCCCCGGTTCCTTTCTTTGTGGGTGGCAACTTAATAACTTGATCGTAAGGATATTTCTCCTCAAAATATTCACAATTAGCAAAGAAATCAAAAAGTTTAAAATTTTCTTTTTCTTTCTCGACTACTTCTTCTTTATCAAACTGCCTTTCTTTATAGCTAAAGGTAAATTTTCGCGTTCCTCTTCCTTTAATTTGAACAAAGTCGGTTGGAGAAAAGATCGGCCGCATTAAACAAAGATTAAGTATATCAAGACAATCATAGCCTGTTGTCATCATCCCTACAGTTACGCAGACTCTGGTTTTGCTGGATTTATAGCCTGGGAAAAAACTAGTATGACCATTAAGGTTATTATTGGCGAAACTAATCGACATCTGCTGTGATTTACCAATATCAGAAGTTATCTGGACTGCGAAATCAGAGTTATACTTCCCAGGGAACATCTTAAGTGCAAAGTCGTTAAGAATATCAGTGATTTTAGATGCATGTTTTCGGCTTACGCAAAACACAATACTTTTTCCAATTTCACCAGAGATAGGATCTTTTGCTGCATTTTCCATAAATGTCTTCACGAATTCTATATTGGTCTTTTCTGAAAAAAAGTTTCGCTCAAAATCTTTTTGTTTATAAATTATTTCATCTTCTTGACCTTCCTCGGTTTGTACTTGAACGGCATATCCTTTATCTGAAAGAAGCTGTGTTGTTATTTCGGTTCGGCAGTCGATTGCTTTTGGATTAACTAAATAGCCATCTTTTACACCATCTGGTAAGGTATATCTAAACGTAGGAACTCCACTTTCACAGCCAAAAGTTTTGTAGGTAGAAAATAAGATACGTTTTTCTAATTCCCGAGGATCGGTTGCGGCTAGCTTTTTTTCATCAATATTTTTTAAATAATCCTTCGGAGTCGCGGTAAGGCCTAGTTTTGCACTGATAAAATATTCAAAGATGAGGCGGCTATTTCCTGAAATTGACCTATGGGCTTCATCTGAGATGACTAAATCAAAGTCGGTTGGCGAGAAAAGCTTAAGATATTTATTATCGTGTGAGATGCTCTGGACAGTGGTAATAACAATATCTGCCTTTTGCCAATCGTCTCTATTTTCCTTGAAAATTACTGTAAAATAATCTGGCTTAAGATAGTCTTTGAATGCTTTCAGTGCCTGAGTCTCGAGTTCAAGACGATCTACTAAAAAAAGTACTCTACGGGCATTATTAGTTTTAAGGTAAAGTTTAATGATTGCACCGGCAACTAGAGTCTTCCCAGTACCAGTTGCCATCTCAAACAAAAATCTATTTTTTCCTTTTGAGACTGCGCTTTGAATAGTTTGTACTGCCCTTAATTGATAAGCCCGCAAAAATTTAAGCCCAGTTTCTTTAATAAAAGCTTCACGTTGAGCTTCATCTTTCCACCGAGGATCCTGCTTATACAGTGGATTCTGTGTAAGCACAACGTAATCATCGTTTACTTGTTCTTGGATTAACTTATTTGTGTCTGGCAAGAAATTCTTGTGACTTTTAAAACTCTGTAATGGCGGAAAGCGTGAAATTCTTGTCGGGTTGCCTAATTGCTTATCCCAAAAATAATGAATATTGCCATTTGATAAGATAATATAGCGAACATTCTGTGAATTAGCATATCTCCTAGCTTTTTCTTTACCAATTAATGGATCCTTTTCCTCTGATTTTGCCTCAAGAACACAAATAGGAAAACTACTTTCATCTAATAAAAGGTAATCAATAAATCCCTGCGTAGTTTTTTCGAAGTTTTCGCCTAGGTCTTCAAGCCTTACGTTGCTCTCAAGTTTTACATTGGCTTTGCCCTCTGGCGTATCAAAAAAACGCCAACCAGACTCTTCTAGAAGTTTATTAATTTTTATTCTTGCTTTTGCTTCTTTTTCCATAATTTACGAATTTAAATTTAGTTAAACCATTAAAAAACCTCCAGCTTTATCTTCCTGGAGGCAAGCGATTGGCGTTAATAGTCTGTAATTTTAATTGGATTCATAATGTAAGGTGCTACTTTAAGCTATATGATAACTCTAACTCACTCTTTTTACAAGAGCTACGAAAGCATTGCTTCTTGATTATTTGACCAGTGCATAGACCATGGCCACTACGGTGACTACAAATAAGCCAAAGCCCATGAGCTTGGTATTTTTGATTTCCTTCTCCATAGAGATGGGCTCAAGCCGCCAGTTAATTATCGCGTAAAACTTCCTCTGCATTTCAATGGCTATGGCCGGCTTTAAGAATACGAATAAACCGATTACTATGCCAAGGCAACAAAGTAAAATCTGGATAGCCTTCATTTTCCTCCTTATCTGTTTATAAAGCTTTAGCGAATAGAATTATCATAACCCTATTTGGTGATTTTGGCAAGCCCCCACACCAATTTTAGGAAATACTGCCAAGAATGCGTTTTTTTAACTGAGTGTATGCTCGAGAACGCAATTTAAGGTTCTTTTCTCGATAGCGGGCATCTTTTTCAGACTTATAAGCCTCATAATATATTAATTCAAATGGCCTTCTTGGCTTTGTAGAAAAAACTTTGCCATCATTATGTTCTTTTAGCCTTCGCTCCAAGTCATTAGTGGATCCGAGATAAAGCTTGTTATCTTTTTTGCTTTTTAATAAATAGACGTAAAACATAAATTGGTGTGGGGGCAAGAAAAAAGTTCTATTTGTCAGGATGGAATCCAATTCTCGCCCTCGGCTTCTGTGGTTCTTTGGAATGGTCCAATAACTCCTTTAGTGCGGTAAAGACAACCTTAAACTGCTTGTCGTATCTTTTCTCCATCTCCTCAATTTTGCGACGCATTTCTTTGTGAGTCAAAATCATCCGGCGCAATTTGATAAACGTCCTCATTATGGCGATATTGACCTGGATGGCTCTTTTGCTGTTTAGAACCGAAGAAAGCATAGCTACGCCCTGTTCAGTAAAAACAAAAGGCAGATATCTAATACCGCCCCAACTTGAGGTTTCAAATTGAAACCTCAAGTTAGCAAACTCTTCTTTAGTTAACTGGAACATAAAATCATGCGGGAATCTGTCAATATTTCTTTTGACGGCGAGATTGAGTGATTTTGTTTTTACGCCATAGAGTTGAGAGAGGTCACTATCCAACATTACCTTTTGCCCGCGGACTATATAAATCATGTCCTCGATAATACCGGCAGGCGTAACCTTGATTACCGTCTTTGATTCTTTTTTGACCATAAAAAACCTCCAGGAATTCTCTCCTGAAGGTTTGGTAAGCGAAATTTAATTGTCGGGTATATTATAACTTTTGACTAAAGTTTGTCAAGATAAAACAAAGGGGCCCCTCACCTTTTCTCCGTTCAACGTGCTTTAAAGCTCAAATTAAAAACCTCTTGAATACTAAAAAGGTGAGGGGCCCAACATCTAGTCCGCTTATTCCGGCCTGTTTTTATAAATCCTTGAGCCTTCCGTAAACTTGATTATCTGGTTCATCATCCTGGCTGACTCAACCGGATATTTTCCGGCGGCAGTCTCTGCCGAAAGCATGACAAAATCGCTCCCGTCTAAAATCGCGTTGGCGACATCGGTTACCTCCGAGCGGTGCGGAATCTTCTCTTCCACCATGCTCTCAAGCATCTGAGTAGCGGTGATGACAAACTTTCCGTTCTTATTGCACTTAGCTATAATCTCTTTCTGGACTACCGGTATCTGGTAAATCGGAATCGATATCCCCATATCGCCGCGGGCAATCATTATGCCATCCGATACATCAATAATCCCATCGATATTCCTTATGCCGTCTTTGTTTTCTATCTTGGCGATAATCTTAACACCCGGCAATCTATTCGCTAATATCTGCCTTATCTTTAAAATATCCTTTTTATCCCTGACAAAAGACTGGGCGATATAATCAACCTTATGCCTAATGCAGAAAGCCAAGTCTATTTTATCCTTCTCGGTTATGCGGTGAAATTTAAGCCTTGCTGCTGGGATATTTATCCCCTTATTCTCTTTTAGCAGGCCGCCGGAAACGACCTCGGTCTTTAGCATATCGCTACTTACCGCTTTCACTTTCAGGCAGATATTTCCGTCATCGATAAAAATCAGCTGGTTCTTTTTGATATCGGAAAGCTCACCTTGATAGTCAAAGCCGGCGATATTATTGCTGCCTGCCAAACTGCGATTGGTAAGATAAAATATCTTTCTTCTGGTTAAAACCAGGGGCTTATGGTTCTTTAATTTGCCGATGCGGATGCGGTTTCCTTCCAGGTCGCCCAATATCTTTACGGCCCGGTGGTATTTTTTATTGATCGAACGCACGATATCGATGTAATTTTTGTGCGCCTCGTGGTTTCCGTGGGAGAAATTCAGGCGCGCAACATCCATTCCTGCCAGGGTCATATTGCGGATGACGGCAGAAGTGGAACTTGATGGGCCTAAAGTACAGATAATCTTAGTTTTAACCATGTCTCGTAATATAAAAACCGCTTATCGGGTATTGATAAGGCTATTGTAACTTAGGATATTGAATTTAGCAATAAAAAATGAGGGCCCCTGCCATTGTTTCAGTGGCGGGGGCCCTTCATTAAAACCTAAGCTATCCCTCTATCCCTGTTTTCCGTATAAAGCTCTTAGCTGCTCCACAGTGGGATTGCCGGGATAAAACTCACCCTGCGGCCCGATATAACCATTGCCGCTCTTAGTCAAAACAACCGGGGTATAACTGCCGTTAATATTAGGCACGTTGATAACCACGGTCTCACCAATCACACCTTGAGGCTGCTGCACAATCACCTGAGCATTGGAAGCCACCACCGGCGCAGGAACCACCACATATCCCTGAGGAACCGGCTTGTAGTAGACATTGTCGCAATAATAATATGTTGTGTTCCCAATAACCAAGGTCTTATGCCGCGCCGGAAGATAGGAAATCACTATCCCCACCGGCGGTGTGCCGATAGAGATCCTGAAACCAAACCAACCCGGCCGGTAGAACCTGCCGTCATCATAATAATATCTATGATGGTTTACCACTACTACTTCACGCTTGCCGCCGCTTCTGCCATGGCTATAGCCCCGGTCGTGGCCTCGCTCATCGCGGGCAAAGGCATCAACCGAAGCCGAAAGAAGGCCAAGGCAAAGTAGCGTTGCGATCAAAAATCTTCTATTTAAAATTATCTTTTTCATTTTAATTGCCCCCTTTTACCAGCCATACGGGTTATTTGGTGTCGAATCTTTCTTCCATGCGCTCTCTTGCGCCGCCGCCCATTTTACCGCCCATTTTATGGCGCATGTGCTCTTTGCGCTCATCCATTTTGGCCTTCATCTTGGCCTGCTGCTCGGGAGTAAGAATTTTTTTCGTAGCGATTACGCCTGCAACATGCTGATTTAATTTCTTACCTTCAAGAGCGGTGATCTCGCTAACCAGGCCACTGACTTTGGCTTCATCAATGGTCGCCTTTTCCAACTCCTGCCTTAATTCCTGGTTCTTGGCTCTGAGTTGTTCTCTTACAGCCTGATTTTCCTTCTTTTGTTGTTCACGCTGCGCCTTAAGCTGCGCCTGCTGCTCGTCAGTCAAGCCAAGTTCCTTGGCGAAATTATCCGCCATCGCTTGCCGCTTCTGTTGGAATGCCTTCCCGGGAGTTTGAACGGCCTGATTGGCTTCAGTTTGAGTTTCGGCAGCCGAAGCCAAAGTCGTAAACCCTAAAAAACCTAAGGCTACTACTAACATTAATATCTTATTTAATTTTACGTTCATCTTAATCGCCTCCTTTCACTAGGTTAGACAGATGAACATTTTAAAAAGTTCCCTTAGAGTAAAAATTCTTCTACCGAAGTTCCCAGATTTATCTGCGGGCTTCCGTTTTGACCAAGATTAGAAACAAAATCCATCTGGTCGTTGAGATAGATATTCAGCTCCCTATCCCTTAAGTACGGCCGAAACAGAACCGAGGCAACTATAATCACCATAGCGATAGTTGCCAGGGCAAACGCCGGTTTGGGGTGGAAAAACACCTGCAGGCCTTCAAAAACTCCGCTAAAGGCAGGCTTTGGTTTGGCATCGCCGATTCTTTCCTTGATGCGATACCACAAATAATCCGGCGGGGTTTCTTTCTCTATTTTCTTGAACGGATCAATGGCAACTTTATTCACCGAGATGTAAAATTCGCGGCAATTAGCGCAGGAATCAAGATGCTGATTGACTTGCCACTTGGTCTTTTCATCCAGGCGGTTATCGGAAAAATCCGTCAAAACTAATTCTTTTATCTTTTCGCAGTTCATTTTAGGTCTCCTCTTTTCTGCCCGATATTCATGAGCATCGCGCGCGCCCGTTTTAAGCGCGAGCGCACGGTATTTAAATTTATCTTTAAAGATTTTGCAATCTCTTCATAACTTAAGCCTTCTATTTCTCTAAGCACGACACAGGCGCGCTGGTCGGGATTAAGCTTATCCAATAATGCCTTTACTTTTAATTCATTTGCCTCTTTATCCACGCCTGATTCTTTTGGCGCATCTCCCAGCGACTGAATTGCCTTATCAAAATCCACCCTGCGGTTTAAATCCTTAGATGTCTTTTTGGTGGCATTAATCGCGGTGTTGACCGTAATCCGATAAACCCAGGTCTTAAAAGACGAACGGAACTGGAAATTGTTTAAGTTCTTGTGTATCTTCAAGAAAACCTCCTGAGTGACGTCTTCGGCGTCCTCGCGGCTATTGGTGATGCGGTGCGCCACGTTGTAGACAAAGCCGCTCGTCGCCTTGTAAATCTCGTGGAAACTATCCATGTCACCGGCTGCAGCCTGGACTAATATTTTATCGGATATATCCTGCATAATTTTCTTTTCACTTTCTTAGACAATAGATTAACGATAAAAGTTCCCTTAATTTTCCTTATTATATCACGATATCGGGGTTTAGGTGATTTTTGAATTTGGCCATCGGGCCTCGTTTATCAACTGAATTTTGCCTTGACAATTCTTGGTTTTTCAGTACAATGCTTGTATTAATTCAAATTTAAGGAGATTAAATCATGTCTAGAAGATGCGTAATCTGCGGTGTCGGCCCGATGGCCGGAAGAACAATCAAAAGAAAAGGTCTCGCCAAGAAAAAAGGCGGCGTGGGTAAAAAGACCACCCGTACCACCAAAAAAGTTTTCTTGCCTAACGTGCAAAGGATCAAAGCGATTATCAACGGCTCAGTTAGAACCGTGATGGTCTGCGCCAAATGCATCAAGGCGGGAAAAGTCCAAAAAGCCTAATTTACTTTCAGGTCTTTAATTTCCAACTGAATCTCGGCGGGTTTGTGCCAGTCGTCTATGGATGGCGAGTAAACCAAGTCTAGCGACTCAGCTTCGCTAACCAAATCAAACAAATTTGCCTGGCCGAATCCGATGGCCTGAGCAGTCAATTTGCCGTCCGTCACCCAGAATTTAATCGTATCTTTTCCCACAATTGTCGGTTTGGATTTAATCTCTAAATTGCGCGAGCACAATAGCGGATAGGGATTTCCCACCCCAAAAGGCTCCAAGTTTTCAATTGCCGAAACCAAATCCACATCCAAAACCGATAAAGGAACCTGGGCGTCAATATCTAAACTTGGGATGAGGTCTAAATCGGAAAGCGTGTTTTTGGCGATGCGATTAATCTCGTCTCTAAATTTATCGAGATTGTCTTTAAGGATTGTTAATCCTGCAGCATGCTGATGGCCACCAAAACTTTCTAAGAATTCCGCGCAGCCGGACAAGGCCTCAAAGATGTGGAATTTATCGATTGAGCGGGCCGACCCCTTGCCTAATCTTTCGTCCCAGGAAATAATTATGGTCGGCCGGTAAAATCGGTCCATAATCTTGGAAGCGACAATCCCCAAAACGCCTTCGTGCCAGCCGTCCTGTCCCAGGACAATCACATAATGCTCCTTAAAATTCACATCGCGAGAGATTAAATCCAGCGCCTGGCGCAAAGTCTCCTCTTCTATTTTCTGCCGCTGGCGGTTATGATTATTTAAATCACTGGCCAGAATCTGCGCCTCGCCTGCGTCTTCGGTCAAGAAAAGTTTTAAGGATTTCTCTGCCGAATCCATCCTGCCGCTGGCATTAATTCGCGGTGCCAGAATAAAACTGACAAACCCGGGGGTAATCTTTTTATTTTTTAGACTCGCTGCTTCGATGAGAGCTTTAACGCCAACTCTTGTAGTTTCATTTAAGCGCTTCAATCCTTCCTTGACGATAATCCTATTTTCTCCGGTAATGTCCATGACGTCGGCAACCGTGCCCAAAGAAACCAGATCCAAATCCTCAAATGCGCTATCGCCTGAAATTGCCTGAAGGACTTTAAACACCACACCCACCGCTGCCAAATCCTTAAACGGATATTTGCATCCGGGCTGTTTGGGATTGACGATGGCAAAAGCTTTAGGCAATTTATCTTCCAGCGGTTTGTGATGGTCGATAACAATCGCATCAATCTTGGCTTTGTTAAGCGAATCTATCTCTTTAAAATTCGCCGTGCCGCAGTCGACACTTATAAAAAGCGTTATTTTATGTTGCTTGGCGAATTTGACTGCATTCTCATTTATCCCGTAGCCTTCATTCACCCGGTGAGGAATATAATATTTGGTATCAAGACCCATTTTCTTTAATGCGGTTAATAAAATCGCGCAGCTGGTGACACCGTCGGCATCATAGTCGCCAAAAACTAAAACCTTTTCTTTATTTTGCGCGGCTTTTTTTATCCGATCTATTGCCTTTTGCATGTCTTTCAAAAGAAACGGATCGTAAAGATGCGAAATATCTCCGTTTAGGAATTTTCCCAAGGATTCGTGGTCCGTCATTCCGCGGTTAATTAAAATCTGGCAGATTAAAGGATGGATATTGAGTTTCTGGCTAAGTTTGAGCTGTAAGGCGGAATTGGGGGCTGGTATCTTCCATGAATTCTGCATGGCTACATCTTCTCGGGGACAGAGACATTCAATAATCTTAAGCCGTTGGCAAGAACTAGGCGCGTTGCCTCGACCAAGTCCAGACGGGCAAGCATGAGTTTCTCATCTTCGCTGATGACCTTGTGGGTATCGTAAAATTTATGGAATACTGCAGCCAGCTGCTGCAAATATGAAACCAGATTAAACGGATCAAGCATTTTCACACAGGCTTCCAATTCTTCGGGGAATTGCGCAAGTATTTTTACCAGATCCAGCTCCTCCGGCTCTTTCAATAAATTAAGGTCAGCTTTCTTAAAATCGACCTTACCGGATTTCTTGATAATGCTCGAGATCCTTGCGTGGGCGTATTGGATATAATAAACCGGGTTCTCCGGCGACTGTTTCTTGGCAAGCGATAAATCAAAATCCAAGTGGCTGTCCACCCGGCGCATCAGAAAGAAGAATCTTGAGACGTCAGGGCCGATTTCATCTAAAACTTCCTGTAGCGTGACGTATTGGCCGGCGCGCGTGGACATGGGAACAGGCGCTCCGTCTTTAAATAATGTGGCCAGCTGCACAATTATAACGGACAGATCTTCTTTTTTTCTTCCCAATGCCTGAACCGCAGCTTTTATCCTTCCGATATATCCATGATGGTCCGGCCCCCAAATATTAATCACCCAGTCAAACCCGCGCCTGAATTTATCCTGATGATAGGCGATGTCGGGGGTAAGATACGTAAATGTTCCGTCGCTTTTTACCAGCACGCGGTCTTTGTCATCGCCAAATTCGGTTGAGCGAAACCAGACTGCGCCGTCTTTATCGTAGATGAATCCTTTCTTCCTTAAAAACTCAACGATTTTAGTGACCTCGCCTTTTTTGGTCAATGCCGACTGCGGAGTCCAGATGTCAAATTTTACTTTGAAATCTTCCAATTCTTTCTTGATAATCTTTAAGATGGTGCTTGCACCGAATTCCGAGAATTCAGCAAGATTAGAATCTATATCTTCTATCTTTTTTGGCTTGGATGATTCAATCATCTGTTTGGCCAGATCATAAATATAACTTCCTTTGTAGCCGTCGGCAGGAAAACTTTCCGGCTGGCCTAACAATTCCTTGTAACGGCTGGCAATAGATAACCCCAGAATCCTGATTTGATTGCCCTCGTCATTAATATAAAATTCACGAACTACCTTAAATCCCAGGAAACTCATGATATTGGCCAAAGAATCACCCACTGCTGCCTGGCGCGCGTGGGCGACGCTTAAAGGCCCGGTGGGATTGGCGCTGACAAACTCAATCTGAACCTTCTTGGATTTTCCAATATCACTCTTGCCAAAATTATCCTTCTTATCAAGAATTTCATGGATGGTCTCAGAAAGTATTTTATTCGTGCAGAAAAAATTGATGAAACCCGGCGACTGGACCTCAATCTTGCCGATATAATCAGCTATTCCTAATTGCTTAGAATTCTCAGTAAGGTAATTTTTAATTTGATTGGCGATCTCAAGCGGGGATTTCTTTAATGGCTTGCAAGCTTTCAAAGCCAGATTGCTTGCAAGGTCTCCGTGGGTTTTATCGTTGGGGATTTCTATATTGGACTGGGGTTGAGGACTTAAATCGGGGAAGAGTTTACTTAAACTAACATCTAAAGCCTGGCCGATAACGGCCTTCAAATCTCTCATCTTTTAGAAGTTCTCTATCGACTGGTCGGTTAATCAGCACTTTTGTTCTTGTAAGCGAGCCTTTTGGCGTCCTGCCAAAGGTGCTCTAAATTATAAAAATCTCGGACCTTTTCTTCAAAGATGTGAACCAGGATATCTCCGAGATCTATCACTATCCATTTGGCCTGTTCGCGCCCCTCGGCATGGTGGATATGCATTGATTTTGCCTCCAGGCCTTCGATTATGCCATCGGCAATCGCCTTTACCCGCCTATCCGAGGAGCCGCTACAGACAATAAAAAAATCGCAGAAGTTAGCAACCTTGCGCATATCAAGAATAACAATCTTGTCGGCTTTCTTATCAGCCGCGCAATCGGCTACTAATACTGCTTTTGATTTTGTACTTAAAGACTTGCCTTTTTTGACTACTTTATTATTCCTGATTTTACTTTCCTAAGATACAGAACATGCTGGTGCCGCAAGTAGGACATTTGCCTTTCATTGCCTTGCGTTTGTTTTTCATGGTAACTTCTTTTCCGTCTTTCATTTCTCTCTTATCTTTGCACTTTACGCAGTAAGCCTTCATTAAACACCTCCCTATATGGTTTGTTTGGTTTGAGAAACTTAATGTTTTTTACCACAGAATTTGAGCTTTGTCAATAAAATCGTAAATTTTAGATTAAAGAGCACAAGCTATTCTTCTTCTATCTCGCCCACGATTTCTTCTATCAGGTCTTCGAGCGTGACTAATCCCTGAGTCTTCTTGTTCTTGTCAACTACGATGGCAATCTGGATTTTCTTCTGCTGAAATTCCCTCAAGAGCTCATTGACCCTTTTGGCCGGCTCGACATAATAGGCACCTTCTATAAGATCACGGATAACAAACAACTGCTTGTTCTTTAACACATACAGCATGGCATGGGCATCAATGATTCCTATAATATTATCGATCGAGCCTTCATAAACCGGGATACGGGAATGGCCCTCTTCAAGGCATTTATTCAAGAAATCTTCTTGAGAAGCATTGACATCGATTGCCACGATATCCTCTTTCTTCTTCATCGCCTGCGAAACCAAGGTATCGCCGAACTCAAAGATCCTATGCAGCATCTTTCTTTCTTCGTCGGTCAATACGCCTTCTTCTTTGCCGACTTCTATCATCAGCCTCAATTCCTCTTCTGTCACAAGAGGTGAGCGTTTTGCCGGGCTTCCGCCAAGAATTCTTACGATTAGATTGCCGAGTTTGGTAAAGAAATTGGCGATAGGGCCAAAAACACCCAAAAGCGCTTTCATTATCGGCGCGACAAAAAGCGCGGTCTTTTCGGTAAAACGCACGGCGAAGATCTTAGGTGCAATTTCGCAAAATACCATGATGAAGAAACTAGAGCAGAAAGTAGCAACAATTACGCCGATCTTAGGCCCGTAGAAAAACACGGAAATAGCGGTAGCGATACTTGAAATGGCAATATTCACGAAATTATTTCCGACTAGAATCGTAACGATTACCTTATCCAGCCGTTTGCTGATTAGATCCTGGGCAATTACGGCATTTTTCTTCCCCGAATTGGCCAGGTTTCTCAACCTAATTTTACTTATACCGATAAGCGAAGTCTCGGAAGCCGACAAGAATGCCGAAACAACAGTGAAAAACAATATTAAAATTACAATTAAAATAATCATGTCAATCTAATTTAAATATCTCCTGAATATTTTTCTTGGATCTATCTACGCCCTGACCGACCACCGCCAGGTTAATATTCTGATTCTTAAAAATCTTATCGGATATGCGCAAGATATCATCAAGATTTATTTTCTTAATCTGGTCCAAGATTTGGCCGTAGGTATAGGTTTTATCCAGCGCCATCGTTGATTCGCCTATCCAGATCATATGGTCCAAGGTATCCTCAAGCTCAATGGTGAGTTGACCTATGTAATATTCCTTGGCGCGCTTTAATTCTGAGCTTGTGGGTTTTGACTTTTTTATCTTATTTAATTCGGTTATGATGACTTTAATGACTTCAATGAATTTCTTATTGTCGGTCCCGGCATGGATAGTAAATGCGCCGGCATCGTGGAATCTTCTTACGAAACTTGAGATTGCATAGACCAGGCCTCTTTTCTCCCGCACCTCGTTAAACAGGCGGCTGGACATATTGGCACCCAGGATTACATTTAATAAACCCAGGACGTGCCTGTCGGGCGAGCCCCTCTTTAAACTATGAAACCCTATTGAAACATGCGTCTGCTCAGTATCCTTAGAAAACAGGCTGACCTGCGGTTTATCCTGCGATATTACAATTTCCTTAAAGCTTAAATCTTTGTCTTGAGCGCTGCCGTTGAAGATACTTTTAGAAGCTTCAACCAGTTTCTCATGTTTAAGATTTCCACAGGCAGCCACCACGATATTGGCAGGCGTGTAATAATAATTTTTAAAATTTGATATATCAGCTTTGGTGATTCTGGACACCGATTCTTCGGTCCCGGCGATATTCAATCCTAAAGGATGATTCGGCCACATAAGCTCATCCAATCTGTCCTGGACCAGATGCGCCGGCATGTCTTTATACATCCGGATTTCTTCGGCAATAACCGTCCTTTCCTTTTCAATATCCTGCGGCTTTAAAAGCGGGTTTATTGCCATATCGGAAAGCACATCAAGGGCGAGCTTAAGATATTGGGCGGGGATTTTTACCAGATAACAGGTCATCTCCTCGGAAGTAAAGCCGTTTAGGTTTCCACCCACTCCCTCCAGAGATTCTTTTATCTGGCGGTTGGAATATTTTTTGGAGCCCTTGAAAACCATATGCTCCAGAAAATGAGCAATGCCCTTGTTATTTTTGCTTTCGTAGCGGCCGCCGACACCGAACCAGATACCCAAGGATACGGTTTGCCGCTGGGGCATATTGTGACTTATCACTCTCAAACCATTTTTTAAGACTGTTTTCTTATACATTTATTTTAGCGGGCTCTTTAATTGTTTAACGAATTGCGAGACTTTTCCAACCAGGTCTTTATTGCTGAGATTTTTCTGGATTTTATCCACGATGGCGCTTCCGATAATCACTCCGTCGGCAACTTTTGAGATTTCTCTTACATGTGAGGCATTTGATATGCCGAATCCGACGCAGACCGGTTTCAGGGTGAATTTCTTGATTTCCCTTACCTTGCGTGATAAATCGCTAGCCAAATTCCTGCGCACACCGGTGACGCCGGAAAGGGAAACATAATAAATGAATCCAGTCGATAACCTTGCGGCTGCTTCTATCCTTTTTTTATTACTTGTCGGAGCGACAAATAAAATATTGGCCAGTCCGATCTTCTTGGCGGTTTTGATGATTTCGCCTTCTTCCTCGGGGATAATATCGGGAATAATAATTCCGTCCACTCCGGATTTTTTCGCCGCAAGTAAAAACTTTTTCTCGCCAAACCTAAAAACCGGGTTGTAATAAGTCATCAGCGCAAGCGGTACTTGAGATTTCTGGCGGATACTTTTTACCAAACCAAGTATTTTATCCAGATTTATCTTATTCTTAAGCGCTCTCTGGCCTGCTGCCTGGATAATCGGCCCGTCGGCTAAAGGATCGGAAAAGGCCACGCCTAATTCCACGATATCCACGCCGATCTTATCGAATGCTAAGACCAGTTTTCTGGTGGCCTCAATATTCGGGTCGCCGGCCATGATAAAAACAATGAATGCCTTCTTTCTGGCTTTCTTAAGAGCTCTAAATTTTGCGTCTATTCTATTCTTCATTTAAATCAGTTTTTCGACGATATCCACGTCTTTATCGCCCCTGCCGGAAAGGCAAAGGATTACAACGGAATCCTTCTTAAGCCTGTTTTTTAAAACCTTCAGATAATAAATTGCATGCGACGGCTCAAGCGCCGGGATAATCCCCTCGGTCTGGGACAATAATTTAAATCCTTCCATCGCTTGCTTATCGGTCACGGCGAAATATTGGGCGCGGCCGATTTTCTTATAAAATGAGTGTTCGGGCCCGACGCCGGGATAATCTAATCCTGCTGCAATCGAATGGGCAATATCGACCTGCCCGAATCTATCCTGTAATAAATCGCTTTTTGCGCCGTGCAAAACTCCGATTTTTCCCTTGACTAAGGTTGCGGCGTGTTTGCCTTCTTTTAAAGCCACACCTGCTGCCTCGACTCCGATAAACTTCACTTTTTTATCATTAAAGAAAGGATAAAATATCCCCATGGAATTGCTGCCTCCGCCGACGCAGGCGACCAGATAATCCGGGAGCCTGCCTTCAAGCTTCAAAATCTGTTGTCTTGCCTCTTTTCCGATAACGCTCTGAAAATCCCTGACCATCGCAGGATAAGGATGAGGACCAACCACAGAACCAATAATATAATGCGTATGGCCTACATTGGTTACCCAATCCCTGATTGCCTGGGTAGTGGCGTCTTTTAAAGTCTTGGAACCGGTTTCAACCGGGATGACTTTCGCACCCAGAAGCTTCATCCTGATGACATTCAATCTTTGCCTCTTAATATCTTCTGAGCCCATATAGACTTCGCATTTGAGACCAAACATAGCTGCTACCGTAGCGGTGGCAACACCGTGCTGGCCGGCTCCAGTCTCAGCGATAATGCGCGACTTCTTCATCCTTTTGGCCAAAAGCACCTGTCCCAAGGTGTTATTTATTTTATGGGCGCCGGTATGCAGAAGGTCTTCTCTTTTTAGATAAATCTTTCCCTTGCCTAAAGCTTTAGATAAATTCCTCGCCGGATATAAAATCGTGGGACGGCCGGCATACTCTTTAAGATAATAATTTAGCTCCAGCTTAAACTTTTTGTCTTTTCTGGCCTTTTTATATTCCTGTTCTAGTTCGGTAAGAGCAGACATCAAAGTCTCAGGAACGAATTTACCGCCGAAATCTCCGAAATATCCTTTTTTGTTTGGTAGTGTCATAATATTAATAAATTATAGAGTATAATCTCTTAATCTGCAAACTAATTAAAATCTAATAATACCAGCGCCGCATTACCGAAGGTTATGGCTCCGGTTATCTTTAAAGGAATCCTGTTTTTGCCCGTATCAAACCAGAGATCGTAGCCGCCGGGAACACTTTCTAATATAAATGCCTCAAATTTGCCTTTGGGCAACTTTACTTTCCTTATTTCTTTTGCCTCTACGGCAATTTTCTTAAGAGGGAGATTTATATTCACTGTTTTTCCGAGCTCGATATTGTTGTCAAGACGATAATAATAAATCATACAGATAACATTCTGAAGCTCGCTATCGCTATTTATCGTCTGGACGTTTGTCTTGCCTAGCTCGGTCTTGGTTATCTTCACAGACTTTTCTTTCTGGTTGTATTCCTCGACGATCTTGCTGGACACTCCCCACATGTTTATGTCTCTTTCAATCCTCACGGGCAAGAATGTGTCAGGTTGGGCATAGATTGTTTCTGTGTCCTTGAAATTGACGGTGTTAGTCTTGAATTTTATCAGATAGAGATCTTGGCCTTTTATTTTAATCTTCCCTCCGAAAGATAAACGCGCCCTGCCCAAGGGAATAAAACCCATATCTATTCGATATACGAATTCTTCGCCGTTTTTGAAAGGAAGGCTTTTGGTTTCAGGCGCTAAGAATTTAATCTTGGTTTTGGAGAAATCATAACCTTTATTCAATGTCTCTTTAAAATAATTCCGCGAATTATACAAAACCAGAATTATATTGATTAAAATCAAGAATATTAATATTGTTACTAAAATTTTTCTACTTGGCTTCATAGCGATCGTAAAGTTTGACAAACTCCTCTAATATTCTAGCGCCTTTGTATAAATCATTAATTTTTACGTATTCGTTGGTAGCATGAGCCGTGCCTTTTTGGCCGTAACCGGTGGCGATCGTAGGAATATTCTTATCTATAAACCAACTCATTACCGTTGCACCTTCCGAACCTTTGATAATTGCGTTCTTAGAGAACTTCTTATTGGCTTTTAATAAACGCTCGACCAAATAATGCCTCTTATCCATCTCCGATGGCTCCTGAATTGCCTCGATATCAATTTTAAAACTCTTAGCCTCTTGCCTGGCTATTTTTTTGATTGCATCCAATAAAACCTTGGGCTTCATCCCGGGCAAAAACCTCAGGTCAATCATGACCTCGCACCAATCTGCCACCATATTTACCTTGTCTCCGCCATTAATCATACCGATATTTATCGTCGGAGGCTTTAAGAATTCATGCTTTTTAAATTTGAATTTATGGTTTTTTAACTTCAAGATAATCTTAGCGGCGATATCAATAGCGTTTATTCCCCTTTCAGGATATGCGCCGTGGGCCTTCTTGCCGAAAATGCTTAATTTAAAATGAATCAGCCCTTTCTGGGCGACGATAATATCCGAGCCGTCAGCATCAAGTATCACAGCCGCCTTCGGCCGCAAGATATTTTTCTTAATCAACGGGATTAATCCAAAATAGCTGCCGGTTTCTTCGTCAGCCGTAGCAGCAAAAATAATATCATTTCGTAATTTGATTTTGTCCTCGGCTAAACTCTTGATTACTTCCAGGCCGACAGCCAGGTTTCCCTTGCAGTCGCTTGCCCCTCGTCCGTAAATCCTGCCTTTATAGATTTTTGCTTTGTAGGGATCAAATCTCCAACCTCTTCCGGCAGGAACAGTGTCGATATGAGGAGACAGCAATAAGGACCTTTTGGAATTCTCTCCCTTCAACACAGCGACGATGTTAGGCCTTCGTTTAGCAAATTCATAGGATTTGACTTGAAGCCCTACATCTTTTAAGAATTTGGCCACAAAAATAGCGATACGGTATTCATTACCGGGAGGATTTTCCGACTCGATCGAAAGAAGCCTCTGGGTCAACTTAATTAACCTTTGCTGGTTTATCATCTAGATTTATTTGAAGAAATCCTTGGCTTTGAGCTTGCCGCTTACCCGCTTGAAATCGTCATAGTCGAGGAAGATAAGATCGGTCATATTGGCGATCTTGTGCATCTGGGATTCCCGCTCTTTTGTAGAGCTGAAAGTTGCGAATCTAAATTCGGTTTTACATTCCGGGCAGGTCCTGGTCGTTAGGGCAAGCCCTAATTTTGAACAATTATTGCAAGTAGCAAGGAGTTCGCCGAAAATTAAAAGATGTTTTGAAACATCCTCTACGTCAAACTCTTTATAGACCCTGATAAATGATTTGCCCAATCTAATTCTCCTTTAGGCTGAAGAGAGCCTTTTTATACGCTTAAGCATATTGGGATGGGTGCTCATCAATTCCATAACCTTGTCGCCGAAAGAAAGCCTGACAGTCTTGGTCCTTATGGCGAGAAGCTCATTGGCGTCGATTGTGCCACTTCTATCCAAATCTAATTCTCTTAGCTCATGTAATTCCTTTAAACCGCGCGAAGGATCATTCAAGAAAAATGCCTTCAGGCCCTCGACCTGCCTTAAAGCATCTTTGGGCATGCGGGCCGAGCCGTAAACAAGTTTATAGAGCGCGGTGGCTAGCTCAGGCGCGGGATTGCCTAAAGCAACAGAACCTCTGTCAGCAAAATATTCCCTGATCCTCGAGGCGTATAGAACTAAAAGATTGGTGATAAAATAGAAAATAAGCGCCGCCAGCCCCACCAGCGCGACGTAGCCGCTGTCACTTCGTCTTGAACCGCCCCGATAAAACATCAAACTCCAGAAAATACGATAAAGAATCATAGGTACAACCGAAAGCAACGTAATAAAAAGCACGTCGCGGTTTTTCAAATGAGTCATCTCATGGCCTAAAACCGCGCGTAATTCATCCGGGCTTAATAAATCCAGTATGCCTTGGGTTACACAGACTCTGCCGTCGGACTTCCATCGGCCGTAGGCAAATGCATTTGGCAAGGAAATCTGGGCAATGCCGATTTTGGGCTTGGGTATTCTTGCCTTCTGTGCAAGCTCAGCCACCATCTGGTGCAGCTGCGGATACTCATTCTGGTTCACGTAACGTATATGCATGGACCATTCCACTAGTTTCGGCCCTACCATATATTGGATAAACATAAATACCAGCGACAAAACCAGATAAAAATAAAAATCTCCGATGCCGAATACCGAATAGGACAGCATGGAGACTATCGCATACACAACGGCAAACAATATGATAGTCAATAAATACATTCTTATTTTCAAACCAAACATGATTATTGCCCTCCTTAAGGTGAAGTTATTATATCACAAAATAGTTATTATTGAGAGAATTTTTGGGTAAGATTTTAGAGCTACCTAGTAAGCATCTTTTTGTAGGCGCATTTTTCCGAACCGGTCCATGACTTAAAAAGGATATTCCTTATAGGGACACAAAGGAACACGTTTCCGTTTTTTGCTTTATGCAGGCCGAATCTATGTTCGTAGATATCACATAAATATTTACCGTCTTTATCCGGGATTAAATGCTCACAGGGGTTGTTGTCGGCGGCGCCGCAGCAATTTCCGCAACGCAGGCAGGCTGATTCAAATTCCTTTAATTTATTTTCTTGATAATTATTATAATGGTCTTCCATATCTGGTAAAAATAAAAACCTCTAACTTTATAGTTAGAGGCTTATAAAAAAGATAAAGCCGATAAAGGATCTACTATCCTCCTTCGCTTCGGCAACCCAGCCACCATATCGCTCTTTCCTTCTGCCTAACCGGCTATCGGTCTAACTTGGCTCCGCCAAGCTCTCCTGTAGGGAGCAATTTAGGTCTGTCGGCTTTGCGACTCCCGACTTTCGTCGGGGATAACCTTTATCGGCTATAATAAAGTATACCACAAAATTCCAAATTTTCAAGATTTCGGGCTAAAATTTCAGGTATTTTTCCCAATACTTATAAAGTTCCTTGGTTGCCCTCAAATCCTCAAGGCAATATTTCGCGATATCGAAATGCCTACCATCTTTAAAAAGATTCTTTACGTCGTGCCCGGTGATGCCTGACTCCTTGGAGCTGGCTATGCCAAAGGCTTTACACCACATATGAAGGTTAAAACGCCTGCGCATCGCTCCGTAAAAAGTCAAAAGGTCTAATAAATCGGCATGGAATTTAGAATCGTAGCGATTGGGCATAAGATTCCTGGTTGGCTTTACCTTTAAGATGGCAGAGCGCACCAATAAAAACGGAGCATCAAACATCCTGCCGTTAAAAGTGACGAACTGGTCACAATCAGACATCTGTTTCCAGAATAACTCCAGAATTTCTTTTTCGTCGCCGCAAATAAACTCGCCGTTTTCGACTTTTTTGTTTTCTTTTTTGGGATTCTGATAATAGACTATGGCTTTGTCGGTTTCAGAATTAAGCAGGCCGATGACAATAACCTGGGCAGTCAGAGGATAGAAACTGGTACTTTCTTTAATCGCTTCTTCTTCCTTATCGTCCTCGGCGTATTTTAGCATATATTCCTTAGAAACAGCGTCGAGCGAATCAAAATCAACGCCTACAGTTTCAATATCCAAAATCAATCTTTTCATTTTATCCGCCTGTCTAATTTATTAACTCTTTTTGCCTTTTTAAATTGAATACTTTTATTAATAAAGCCGGCCGTTTTTAACTGAAATACTTTATTCTGCCTGTTATTTAAACTTCTCATTTTGAATGAGCGCACAATTTACGGGACACGAAGTGTGACGTAAATTATTTGCGCGAATTCAACCCCGCCCTTTTGGGTGGGGACATTTAATATGTTATAACCCGCCAAAAGGGCGGGGTAAATTCAGCCAACAGACTTACGTTCACTTTGTTCCGTAAGTCTGGGCTTCATTTATCAGTGTGCAGAATTCGCATTCCGAAGTTCTTTTTGGTAGTGGACCCAACAAAACTTCAATAGCCCTCTTTATCACTGCCTTAGCCGATTCAGGATTGGTATCTATCTTAAAAGGCGCAACATTAAATTTCACCGTGCCGTTTTCCGATACTTCCTTCGGCGAATAATAAACCAGCACTGCCTCGTTTTTGGTCTTATAACCCAAGGCCTCAAGCATCAGGCAATAACTATCAAGCTGATTCTGATAATATTTAGCCGGATCCTCTTTTACTTGTGAACCTTTGGTCTTATAATCCAAGGGAATAAAAAATTGGCCATCGACCAGGCAATCATCAAGCGCGCCGCTTAAGATCACATCTTGAGCTTTATCTTCGTAACGCAAATCGGTCGTGCGCCAACTCCGCCAGCGCTCCAACTTTCCCAAATCGTCAAATAATTTCCCTGTTATTTTGCCATCTAACTCTGGCGGCAGTTTTCCTTTTACGCGGTATTTATCAAAATACTTTTTTATCACCGAATCCATGCCCGTGGGCAAAGACGGAAAAATTCCCCTCGGCCTTTTTATACCTTTGTTTACCTGCAGCCAGAAACACCTCGGGCAATCAGACAACAACGCTAAACCTGTAGGTGAGAAATTAAATTTTGCCATGGAATTAACTTATTGGTATACAGAAAGTTAAGATAACACCAAGTTACTTGATTTCTTCAATCTGCCTGCCATAATCCTGCATCTGCTTATTAATCTGTTGCACCTGTTGCCTGGTGCTTCCGACAACATCATGATATGTCGTAACATTTACGCCATTGCCGGAGATGGACTGGCCAGTCGTTTTATCTAATAGCGGCCTCCCGTAATAGTTCTTAAGGACAGTCTGCATCAGGATTATGATTATTGCGATTGCCAGGATAAGCCCAAGCAGCGTAAAGAACCCTCTTCTGTTTTTAATTTTAACCATGGAGTTATTTTAACTCTTATTGATGAATTTTACAAGTTAAAATCCGCGATGCAAGCCTAAGCTCCTGGCAATTGCAATCGCCTTATCCAATTCCTCTTTTTTCGGGAAGCGACTTATTTCTTCGAAATTTCCTGCTTTATAACAAGGACGGTATTGATCCATTATATTTACGTAAGAATCGCGAGATATGTCTTTGGCGATAAACTCCAGAACTTTTTCTGAGCCTGCGGCGTTATTGGGCAGGACCAAGTGGCGGATAAGCAGGCCCCTTGCGGCGATACCTTCCTCTGTCTCCAAATCTCCGACCTGCCTGTGCATTTCTTTTACCGCTTCTTTTGCGCGCTCAAAATAATCCGGTGCCTGAGAATACTTCTCTGCATACTTAGAATCGGAATATTTTATGTCCGGCATATAAATATCGAATACGCCTTCCGCTATCTTTATCATCACGACATTATCGTAGCCGCTGGAATTATATACCAAGGGTAAATCTAAACCTAAAGCAACGGCTGATTTTACTGCTTCTACAATCTGCGGCAAAAAATGCGTGGGCGTAACAAAATTTATATTGTGGCATCCGATATTTTTCAGATGAATCATCTGCCTGGCAAGTTGCTCAACAGTAAATTCTGTCCCTTCCCCCAAATGGCTAATATCATAATTCTGGCAATATATGCATCCGAGGTTGCAGTTTGCAAGAAATATTGTCCCGGAGCCTAATTTACCGACGAGCTCAGGCTCTTCTCCAAAATGAGGTCCGAAGCTGGAAATCATCAAATCTTTTCCCGAACGGCAAAACCCCTGTTCTCCTTTTTTTCGGTTGACTTTACATTTTCTGGGACAAAGCTCGCAAGATTCTAAAACTTTATTAAGCTTTTCGATTATCTTGTCTAATTTACCCTTTTTGTAAAGATTAATATAGGCAGGCTTATTCTTCATACCAGCATTGGGTATCTTCTTTTAAGTAGTCGTCTTTGACTGAGTAGGCCAAAGCGCGGCATCCTCGACAGTATTGGATACTGCAAGACGCGCATTTCCCTTTAAGGTTATATTTCTTTCTCAAAGCAAACAAAACATCGGAATTCTCCCAAATATCGGTTAAATCATTTTTCAAAAGATTCCCTATCGGGATATTTAATCTGCGACAGGGATAAACATCAGCGCTTGGCATGATGCAAAGACCGTCTATTCCAACCGTGCAAGGCGCGCCCAAAAGAGCCGGTGTCCTGGTTTTAGGGTGAAATTTCACCCAGAATGCCTTAAGATGGATGATATCATTTAGATTGCAATCAATCTGGCAGAGATCAGCCAAAAGCCCAACCAGATTCTTCCATTCGTCTTTTGAGAGTATTTCTTTTCTTATGGCTTTTGACTGGCCAAGCGGAATAAATCTTTCCAATATAAAACCGTCAAGCCCCATCTTCTTGGCGAATGAAAATATCTTGGGCACCTCTTTTAGATTGCTTCTAAGCAGCGTGAACATTAAATCCACTTCGAAAAAACCGTCGGCTTTTAACAAAAGGAAACTTTTTATTATCTTATCAAAAGAACCTTTGCCCCTTATGCTATCATTGGTCTCAGGGGTTATGCCTTCAAGCGAGAATTTAATCTTCTTTAATTTCTTGAATTCTTTCAGCTCTTCTATCTTTTTATCATCTAACAAAGTAATATTGGAAATAATATTAAGCTCCTTAATCTCATTGGCATTATTTAGATAATCAAGCAGCGGAATGAATTCCTTCTTTAACAAAGGTTCTCCTCCGGTAAGAGTAATCAGGCCTTTATTGCCCCAGGTATTTAATGCATCAAATATATTATCGCAGACAATTTTAAGCCTCGGCCAGTCTAGGTCGGATTTGGAGGTAAAATTATCCTGATAGCAATGCCGGCAACGTAGGTTGCAGGCGTCGGTTATATGCCACTGGAAATAAAATGGGCTGCTCATGATAGTTATTTGGCGGGGTTAAAGATATGCCTCTTTTGCGGACAGAATAAAATCTCTCATTAACCTATAATCCTTTTTTCCGGCTGTTCTCTCGACGCCGCTTGAGACATCTACAGCGTAGGGCTTAAATCTTTTTATAAGCTTCTTAACATTCTTAGAGTTTAATCCGCCGGAAAGGATTATATTAAATTCAAGATTTTTGATTTTAGAAAGCAGGCCCCAATTAAAATTCTTCCCGCTTCCGCCGCGTACCTTTTCATCGAATGCATCCAAAAGATAGGCGTCTACCTCATAATCCGCCAATTGCTTTAAGCTACCGGCATCTTTGATTCTGAATGCCTTTATGATTTTAATTTTGCCTTTATTCGATAATTTCTTGCAAAAAGCAGCGTCTTCATCGCCGTGAAGCTGGATATAGTCAAGATTGCATTTTTTGACCGCGCTTTTTATGGTTAGCTCCGAAGCATCGACGAATACCCCGACTTTTCCCACCGACTTCGGAAGCAACTCAATTATTTTTTTAGCATCCGAAACCGAAATGGATCTTGGGCTTTTCTTGTAAAAAACAAAACCCAAGAAATCAGCGCCGAGATTTATCGCGTTTAGAGCGTCTTCCAAATTGGTAATTCCGCAGATCTTTACTTGCATGGCGATTAATACCCCATCAATTCTTTGATTTTTGCGCTTATATCTTTGGCTCTTAAAAATGCCTCACCGATAAGCACCGCATTAACTCCCAGATTTTTTAAAGCGCCTATCTGTCTGGTATCGCTTAATCCGCTCTCTGCCACGATAATCTTATCTTTAGGTATTAAAGGAACTAATTTATCAACAGTTTGTAAATCAACATCGAATGTATGCAGATTGCGATTATTTATTCCTATAATCCCGGCATCGGTCTTGAGGACTTTTCCCAAATCGCTTTTATTACTTACCTCTACCAGGCAATCAAGCTTAAGGCTGCCCGCCAGGCTTAAGAACTCATTTAATTGTTTATCGGATAGAATCTCGGCGATCAGTAGAATCGCATCCGCTCCGATAAGATTTGACTCATATATCTGATAAGTATCAACGATGAAGTCTTTTCTCAAGACAGGCAGCTTTGTTTTTTCCTTGATCTGGCTTAAAATATCTGCGCTGCCCCTAAAATACTTCTCTTCTGTCAATACCGAAAGAGCATCTACTCCCGAATCTTGATAAATTAACGCTATATCTACAGGATTAAATTCTTCCCTTATTATTCCTTTCGACGGGGAAGCCTGTTTTATCTCGGCGATAAGCGAAATTTTGCCTGATTGTTTTAAGGAATTTGCAAAAGAACTTCTAGGGAATATTGATTGGGATTTTCTCTGCAGTTCTTTTTCGGATAGTTTGCTTTTCTGTTTTTTAACAAACTCTTGCTTCTCTTTAATTATCTTAGTTAAGAAATCTTCAGCCAATTTTTCTCGTACATTCTATTAGCAATGCTAATTTTTCTTTTGCCTTGCCGCTATCGATGGCTTTCTCCGCAAGCTTAAGCGCGATTTTGATATCGCCAGCCTTATCAGCCGCATAAATCGCGCAGGCCGAATTAAGCAGCACTATATCTCTTTCCGGGCCTTTCTTTCCGGACAAAACCTCTTTTGCGATCTCAACATTGGTCTGGATATCTGCGCCTTTTAAATCTTCGCTAGATGCCTTTTCAATCCCGAAATCAGAAGGATTGATTTCGTATGAAAATATCTTTTTGTCTTTTACTTCGCAAACCATAGTATTAGCAGTCGTGGTTACTTCGTCTAATCCGTCTAATCCATGAACCACCAACGCATGTTTAACTCCTAAATTCCTTAAGACCTGGGCAAGGGGCTCAACCAAGTCCTTGTCAAACACACCTAAAACCTGATGCGCTGCCTGGGCAGGATTGGTCAATGGCCCTAAAATATTAAAGATAGTGCGGCTTTTAAGTTGTTGCCTTGCCGGCATGGCGTATTTCATCGCCGGATGAAGCTTGGGCGCGAACAAGAAACCTATGCCAATTTTAGCCAAGCATTCTTCAACTGCTTCTGGAGGAATATTTATATTAACTCCCAGAGCCTCCAGGAGATCGGCGCTGCCGCATTTACTGGATACTGAACGATTGCCATGCTTAGCAACAGCTATCCCTGAAGCCGCAACAACGAAGGCGCTTATCGTAGATATATTAAAGGTTCCGGATTTATCTCCACCTGTTCCGCAAGTATCCAAAATAATCTCCTCATTGGATTTTATTTTGATGGCAAACTTTCTCATAATAGTCGCTGCAGCTGTTATTTCTTCCGGAGTCTCGCCTTTTTGCCTTAGTTCAGAAAGAAATGTGGCTATCTTGTCGTCGGCAACTTTTCCGGTCATAATCTCCTGCATCACCTGCTGCATCTCCTGGCCGGTAAGATTTATTCTTTTGCTTAGTTTTATAATCGCTTCTTCAATCATTGTTTTATTGAGCCTCCTATGGGCCTCTTTGGCGAAATCCACCGAAGCTCGCCTTTGCTAAGATTTAGGCGAGCGTAGACGGATAAAATTCTTGAGTATTTTCTTCCCCTCCAGAGTCAATATCGATTCCGGATGAAACTGCACTCCCCATACCGGAAAGTTTTTATGTTTTAAACCCATTATCTCTTTATCTTTGGTTTGCGCAATTATTTCAAGACATTTAGGAATGCTCTTTCTTTCTACAATCAAAGAATGATAGCGCGTAGCTACAAAAGGATTCTTTATCCCTTTAAAAATCGTCTTTTTGTTATGGTAAATCATCGAAGTTTTACCGTGCATCAGTTTCTTAGCGCTAACGACTTTCCCTCCGAATACCTCTGCGATGCACTGATGACCAAGGCAAACGCCAAGAATAGGAATTTTCCCCGCAAATTCTTTAATTACTCGATTTGATATGCCTGCATCTATTGGCCTGCCCGGACCGGGAGAAATCACGATTGATTTAGGTCTTAGCGCTTTTATTTTATCGATACTGATTTTATCATTGCGGAAGACGTCTAAGTCCTGTCCCAATTCAGCCAGGTATTGCACTAAATTGTAAGTAAATGAGTCATAATTATCGATAACTAAAATCATCTTATTCTTTTTCCCGATGAATCTTCGCGCCTAATTTATTAAGTTTTACCTCTAAGTTTTCATACCCTCGATCAAGATGGTAAATTCTTGAAATTTCAGTCTTGCCACGAGCCACTAATCCCGCTAAAACCAAAGCTGCTGAAGCCCTGAGATCCGATGCCATCAAAGGTGCGCCTGATAATAATTTCACTCCCTGGACAATAGCGTGCGGACCTTCTCTTTTGATATTGGCTCCCATACGATTGAGTTCGGCGATATGCATAAATCTATCAGGATAAATCTTCTCGGAGATGATGCTAGCCCCAGGCGTAACCGCCATTAAAGTCATAAATTGTGCCTGTAAATCCGTCGGGAATCCCGGATAAGGCAAGGTAGTTGCGTTGACGGGTTTAAGCCTTCTTTTGCCGTTAACAATTAATTTTCCGTCGATTTTCTTAATTTTAACACCTGCCTGTTCCAATTTATCGATTAAAGCTAAAAGATGTTCCCAAATTACGCCTTTAATGGTGATTTGCCCCTTAGTTATTGCAGCGGCGAGCATAAAAGTCCCTGCTTCGATTCTATCGGGAATAATGGAATATTCTGCGCCGTGTAATTGCTTGACTCCCTCGATTTCTATGCGCGGTGAACCCTGGCCTTTGATTTTTGCACCCATCTTTACTAAGAAATTAGCCAAATCCGTTACTTCCGGCTCGCAGGCCGCGGCTTCAATAATGGTTTTGCCTTTGGCTAAAGTCGCTGCCATCATTACATTATCAGTAGCCAAAACCGACGAACCAAATTCTCCGCCCAAATAAATGTGATTTCCCTTTAGATTCTTAGCTTGGGTATTGACATAACCGCTCTCGATCTTGACCTCTGCACCCAAAGCTTCTATCCCTTTTAGATGCAAATCCACGGGCCTTATTCCGATTACACAACCTCCGGGGTAAGACACCTTTGCCTTTTTTAATTTTCCCAAGAGCGGGCCCAACACGCAAAATGAGGCGCGCATGGTGGAAACCAATCTGTAATCGGCGATGAATTTATCGCTTTCTCTGGTCGTGACATGTATCTTGTCATTGCTAAATTCCGCGTTTTTCCCCAGAGAACGCAAGATTCTTAACATGGTGTTGGTATCGCGTAGATATGGAGCATTCTTAATCACACAAGGCTCATCGGTCAAAAGTGTCGCGGCAAGAATCGGCAGGACCGAATTTTTTGCCCCGCTCACCCTTACTTCGCCATTTAACGGCCTTCCGCCAAAAATTACAAGCTTATCCATATTTAATTTACCTTTCGCAAGAATATCACTCTGTCGATATTATTGTAATCCTTAATTACCTTCTCGAGAACAAATTTCTTGGAGGCATCTGATATTTTCTTGATTTGTCTTAATTGGTTAAAACCGATTTCAAAAATAAGATAGCCGTCTTTTTTTATAAATCTCGGCGCCTGTTTTATAATCTCAGAGTAAAATAAGATCCCTTTTTTTCCGGCATAAAGAGCGATACGCGGCTCAAAGGAAAGTTCGATAGGAGATTGTTCTAATTCATCTGATTTTAAATATGGCGGATTGCAAACGATAATATCAAATAAGCGATCTCTAGATAGTTTATCGAACAGATTGCTCTCTAAGAATCCAATTTTGCCTTGCGCATTATTAATAACGGCGTTCTCTTTAGCTAACTCCAGCGCCCGGTCTGATATATCAGAAGCGGTAATCTTTACGTTTTCTAAAGATTTAGCTAAACTTATGGCGATATTGCCGCTTCCAGTGCACAGATCCAAGATACCAATATCCTTGCCTGAAAAATGATTTTCTATTAATTGAACGGTCTGCTCAACCAATATTTCGGTTTCCGGGCGGGGAATCAAGGCGCGATTATCAACTTTAAAATGAAGCCCCATAAATTCTGTAAACCCGGTAATGTATTGAATTGGCTCTCCCTGCTTGCGGCGTATTAGCATTGAAGACAAAATTTCTTCTTTTTTGTCATCCAAAGAAACACCGCCGGTATATAAATCTGAGCGTTTACAATTCAATAAGGCTGTAAGCAACAGTTCTTTTTCCGTCATCGATTCTTCTTTTTCTCTTCTCTTTCTGCCTTTAACAGCGCCTCATTCATTTCATCAAGGTCGCCTTCCAAGAAATTCTCCAATTGATGGATGGTAAAGCCAATGCGATGGTCAGTTACGCGCCTGTCGGGAAAATTATAGGTTCTTATTTTCTCGGAGCGCTCGCCTGAGCCTATCTGAGATTTTCTTTCGTTGGATATTTTCGATATCTCGTCCTGGCGCATCTTATCAAGGAGCCTTGCCCTTAAAACTCTCATTGCCTTGGCTTTGTTTTTTAGCTGAGAGCGTTCATCTTGGCAACTTACTACTACCCCTGTGGGGATATGGGTAATCCTTACCGCGGAATCGGTGGTATTGACACCTTGTCCGCCGGGACCGGTTGCGCGGAAGACATCAATACGCAAATCTTTAGGCTCGATATTGATTTCGATTTCTTCCGGTTCAACCAATACCGCAACAGTCGCTGTCGAAGTATGGATTCTGCCTGAGGCTTCGGTTGTCGGTACGCGCTGCACGCGGTGGACTCCGCTTTCAAACTTCATTCGTTTATAGGCTTCATTACCTCTTACACTAAAAATAATTTCTTTGAAGCCCTTGGCCTCGGATGAGTGGCTACTTAAAGCCTCTACGTCCAAATTATGCCTTGCAGCATATTTGGCATACATCCTGTAAAGATCAGCGGCAAAAAGACTGGCCTCCTGACCGCCAGTGCCCGCCCTGATTTCTACGATAACGTCACGACCAGCATCTTTATCTTCCTCTTGTTGCAATTCTTCGATTTTATTCTCTAATGCCTTTTTCTTTTCCTCTAAAGAAGATAGCTCCGACTTTGCCAATTCAAGGAAATCCTTATCCTGGCCTTTAGAATTAAGCAGCTTATCAAGGTCTTCAATTTCGCTAGAAATCTTATTAAGCTGCCTGAAGCTTTTAACTAGCTCTGAAATTTGAGCCAATTCCTTGGCGTATTTCTGATAAAGGTTTCGGTCGGAAATAACCTTCGGGTCGGAAATCAGCTTTTCTAACTCGTCGTGACGGTTTTCTATTTCTTTTAAATTCTCATACATATTGAAAAGAATTTATTTTGCGCCGTAGCGTTTTTTGAATCTTTCTACTCTGCCTGCGGTATCAACCAACCTTTGCTGTCCGGTAAAAAATGGATGGCACTTGGAGCAGATTTCCACGCGGACATTCTGTTTTGTCGAGCGGGTATGTATTACCTCTCCGCATGCGCAGGTGATTGTCGTTTCTTTGTAAGCCGGATGAATCTTGTCTTTCATCTTTAGTAAACCCTCCTTACTTATTCATGTTTTTTAAGAACTCGTCATTTGATTTTGTTTTGGATAATCTGTCAATCAGAAGCTCCATAGCTTCAACAGTATTCAATTCGTTTAGAACTTTTCGCAAAATCCAGATTTTGCGCAGCTTCTCTTCTTCAATAAGCATCTCTTCATGCCGTGTATTGGAACGCTTGATATCAATCGCCGGATAGATCCTTCTCTGGAAAAGCGTCCTATCCAGGGTAATTTCCATATTGCCGGTACCTTTAAACTCTTCAAAGATGACATCGTCCATACGGCTGCCGGTATCAACCAAGGCCGTTGCGATGATAGTTAAACTCCCGCCCTCTTCAATGGCGCGCGCCGCACCAAAGAATCTCTTGGGTTTATGAAGCGCGTTTGAATCAACGCCGCCGGAGAGAATCTTTCCGCTATGCGGTACGACCGTATTGTAAGCTCGGGCTAACCGGGTAATACTGTCCAACAATACTATCACATCCTTCTTATGCTCTACAAGTCTTTTTGCTTTTTCTAATACTATTTCTGCAACCTGAACGTGACGCTCTGCTGGTTCATCGAAAGTCGATGAGATAACTTCAGCTTTGACATTGCGCTGCATGTCGGTGACTTCCTCGGGCCTCTCATCAATCAACAAAATAATCAAAGTTGCATCCGGATGGTTTTTGGTAATAGAATTTGCCAGCTTTTGCAGAATAACGGTCTTGCCGCTGTAGGGTGGGGCAACAATCAAGCCACGCTGCCCTTTTCCGACAGGAGTAAGCATGTCCATTATGCGCATCGATGTCTCTTCCGGTTCCCTCTCCAGTATGAAACGCTCGTGCGGATAAATTGGCGTCAAATTATCAAAAAGGACTTTATCCTTTGCGGTCTCGGGGTTCTCAAAGTTTACCGCCTCAACCTTTAGAAGGGCGAAATATTTTTCTCCTTCTTTAGGCGGACGGATCTGGCCGCTTACCGTATCCCCGGTCTGAAGGTTGAATTTCCTAATCTGCGACGGCGATATGTAAATATCATCCGGGCAGGGCAGATAGTTATAGTTCGGAGAGCGCAAAAAACCGAATCCTTCGGGCAAAATCTCGAGGATTCCTTCGCCGAACATAAGACCTTCTTTTTCCGCCTTGGCTTGCAAGATCTTAAAAATAAGATCCTGCTTCTTAAGGCCGCTTACGCCGTTGACGTTTAAGTCTTTAGCGATCTTATTGAGTTCGGTTATCTTCATCTCTTTCATTTTTACAATATCAACCTGTTCTACTGCTTTCTCAACCACTGCTTCCTCCTTATTTGAGAATATGTTTGTAGATATCTTTTACTTGTTTGCGAGTAAAAGCAATTGTTTTATTATTATCGATTACATAATCTGCCAGTTTTACCTTTTTCTTTAATGGCAGCTGCGCCTCTATCCTCCTTTTAATTTCACTGCTAGTCAAACTCATTTTCTTATGAATTCGTTTAAATTGATTGTTTTTGGTTGCCACAACGACAACTAATTTATCCACCAATCCCAAAAGCCCAGCCTCTATCAACAAAGGCGCCTCCAGGGCAATAATAGTTTTTTTGCTGCGATTGTCAAAAGTTTTAATCTCGGCTTTAATTTTCTTTATAACTTCCGGATGGATGATATCGCAAAGCCTAAGCAGTCGTTTCTTATCCTGAAAAACTGCCCTGCCTAGCTTTCTTCGACAAATCCTTCCGGAACTATTCAATATACCTTTACCGAAAACTGCAATTATCTTCCGCGAGGCTTTATTTTCCGAGGCAAGAATCCCGTGGACGATCTTATCGGCGTCGATTATCTTCGCACCTAAAGATGCGAAGATCATTGCCACCGTGCTTTTTCCAGTTCCGAAACTACCAGTTATTCCAATAACTAACATTTTTTGTAAAGCGCAATATATTTTTTAGCAGATTCTTCCCAGGAGAAATCAAGCTTAACTATTCTCTTTAAGATTTTCTGCCAAGCACCTTTATCTTTATACAAAGATACGGCTTTATTGAATTTCTTCATGAATTCTTTGGCCTCATACTTCTCAAAAAGCAAACCATTTCCCTTGGTTTTATTTTTTTCTAAATCGACGATTGTGTCTGCCAAGCCTCCGGTCTTAAAAGCCAAAGGAACAGTTGCGTATTTAAAACTAATCATCTGGCCCAAACCGCAAGGTTCATAGCGTGAAGGCATAAGGAATACGTCGCAGCCAGCATAAATCTTATGGGCGATAGTGTTGTCAAATTTTAAATACAGAGTAAATTTACCCGGATATTTCTTGGAAAGGCCATCCAATATCTCATGGTATTTCTGGTCTCCTGTACCCAATATCACCATCTGGATGTTGGATTTAAACATTTGATCGAGATTGTTCGAAATAATATCGATACCTTTCTGCTCGGCCAATCTTCCCACAAAGCCCAAAAGCAGCGCGTTTCTATTTTGCGCTAATCCGCATTCTCCTTGGAGCCTCAGTTTATTGATATATTTATCTTCGAGGTTCTTAGGTGAGAATTTTTTATAAACCAGCTTATCCAGCGCCGGATCCCATAGTTCGTAATCCAATCCGTTAATTATTCCGGAAAGGAACTTCTTTCTTTTTAGAAGCATCCCCTCAAGGCCGCAACCGAATTCCTTGGTCTGGATCTCTTTGGCATAGGCTTGGCTTACCGTGCTGACCAAATCGCTATAAACGATCCCACCTTTTAATACATTAATCTTGTCATAGAATTCCAGCCCGTCGATGTTAAACAGGCTCCAGTCCAAACCCAGTTTAGGATACTGATCTTTACTGAATAATCCCTGATAAGCCAAATTATGAACCGTCAAAAGTGTCTTAATCTTTTTGTAAAACGGATCTTTGGAATATTGCGTCTTCAAATATACTGGTATAAGCGAAGTCTGCCAGTCATTGCAATGAATAACATCTGGCTTGAAATTTATCTTTTTTAGTAGATTCAAAGTTTCTTTAGCATAAAACATAAATCTATCTAAATTATCGGGATAGTCGCCGGTTTTCTCTCCGTAAAGCCCAAGGCGATTGAAGTAATTGTCGTTTGCGATAAAATATACGTTTATTTTCTTGCCGATTTTGCAGTGATAAACAGTATCATCCAACTTTTTGATATTATAATCCTGCTCTTTGATTGAGCCATACTTAGGCATACAGATATTAACTTCTACGCCTTCTTTTTCCAATGCCAAAGGCAGCGCCCCGGCAACATCTGCCAGGCCACCGGTTTTCGCAAACGGGACCACCTCCGAAGAACACAATAATACTTTCATTCCTCCTCCATTTCTAGCCAGTTTTTACCTACCTTAATATCGACCTTGATCGGGACCAATAACTCAAGGGCATTTTCCATAATATGCTTTACTATTCTTTTTAATGATTCCTTTTCTTGCCTGGGAAATTCAAAAACCAATTCATCGTGCACCTGCATCAGAATCTTGGATGCTAATTTCTTATTTTCAATTTCCTTCTGCACGTCGATCATGGCAAGCTTGATTAAATCTGCCGCCGAACCCTGCACCGGAGTATTTATCGCCTGGCGTTCGGCAAGTTGTCTAATGGCAATATTCTGATTATTAATCTGCGGCAAATATCGCCTTCTGTCTAACAAGGTTTTAACAAAGCCTTCTTTTTGGGCTAATTTTATCTGGCTCTGCATATAATCTTTGACCTTGGGATATCTTAAGAAATACGCATCGATGAAGGCTTGAGCTTCTTCCTGGGAAATTTCCAGATCTTTTGCCAGGCCAAAGCTACTCATACCGTAGATGATTCCAAAGTTGATTCTCTTTGCCGTATCGCGCATATCGTCGGTAACATCTTGCTGCTTTATATCAAAAATTAAAGAGGCGGTAAGCCTATGGATATCTTTGTCTGCCTTAAAAGCATCTATGAGGCTTTTATCTTTAGATAGATGTGCCAGAATTCTTAGCTCTATCTGCGAGTAATCCGCCGACATAAGCAGATATCCATCTTCGCCCGGGATAAAAGCCTTCCTGATTTGCCTGCCGATATCGGTCCTTATCGGAATATTCTGCAAGTTTGGCGCACTTGAGCTAAGTCTCCCCGTCTCGGTTATGGTCTGATTAAACGACGTATGCACCCTGCCGGTATTAGGATTAATAAGCTCGGGCAGGGTATCGACATAGCCGGTTTTTAATTTTGTCAGCTGGCGGTATTCCAGAATATTCTTTGCAATGCGGTGTTTTGAACTCAATTTCCTCAAGACTTCTTCGTCGGTGGAGAACCCTGTCTTGGTCCTTTTTACCGGAGGAAGTTTCAATTTCTCAAACAAAACCACTGCTAATTGCTTGGGAGAATTGATATTAAATTCTTCTCCGGCGTCCTGGTAAATTTCGGCGATCAATTTATCCAGCCTTGAATTCAAGTGTTGCGATATTTTATCCAGGACATCAGTATCGATTTTTACGCCGTTGGTCTGCATTATTGCCAGGATTCTAGCTAGCGGAATCTCAACTTTATAGAATAAATCCAGCTGAGACCTTTCCTTCAATATCTTTTCTAAAATCGGAGCAAGTTCGCAAAACAATCTAACATTGACCGGATAATCCTCGCCCAGTTTTGCCGGCGCTTCTTTCAAATATTCCCAAGATAAATCATCCACGGCATAACTTGTTTTTGACGGGTCGATGATATAAGCTGCCAGCATTAAATCAAAGATATTATTATCTAAGGTAAGACCAAAATCCTGAAGCATAATCAATGTGGCTTTAAAATCATAGACTATCTTTTTTATCTTTTTATCCTCCAAAATCGGAGCTAAAAGCTTCAAGTTTTGCGATTCGACGATGTAAACCACTTTCTTTTCCCCGGAAAAAACCGCGTTAATTGAAGAATCTCTGGAAACTATCGCTAAGGCAATCTCTGAGTTCTCTTTGGCAAAATTTTCGACTAAAGCATTAATTTTATCTTTATCGATGAGCAATACTAGTTTCGCCGGCTCTTTTTTGGCTTCTACTTGAGGCAAATCTTTTAAGAAGCTGTTGAATTCAAACTTCTTGAATAATTCAAACAATTTCGGATAGTCGGGTTCTCTTAGCTTAAGCTTCTCGATATCCAAATCTAGCGGCACCTCTCTATCCAGTTTTGCCAGTTCCTTGCTCATTATCGCTTCGTTTTTATGTTCCAATAAAAGCTCTTTTAATTTATCCGACTTTACTTTATCGAGATTATCAAATAAGTTATCTAGATTATCGAACTCTTCCAAAAGTTTAACCGCCGTTGTCTCGCCAACCCCCTTGACGCCGGGGATATTGTCGGTTGAATCGCCCATAAGGCCGATAAGGTCGGCGATGCTCTTGGGGCCGAGTTTAAACCTTTCTCTGACGTTTCCCTCGTCATATATCAATACGCCCTCTTTGGCGGGACTATAAACCTTGATGTTTTCATCGACTAATTGCAATATGTCTTTATCCTGGCTGACGATAAAGATGTCGAATTTCTTTTTCGCCAGTTTCCTGGCTAAGGTGGCGATCACATCATCGGCCTCAAATCCTTCCATTTCAAAAATCGGGATATTATATGCCGAGATTATCTCTTTTATAAACGACATCTGGCTTTTCAAATCATCGGGCATGGGAGGCCGGTGAATCTTGTATTCGGTGAATTTTTCCTGCCTAAAAGTCTTTCTGCCCACGTCAAAACAAATACCTATATATTCTGGATTCTCTTTTTGAAGGATTTTTTTCAGCATATTAGTGAATCCGTATATAGCATTCGTCGGCTGGCCATAAGAAGTCGATAAATTCCGTATGGCATAGTATGCACGATAACAAAATGAATTGGCATCAATTAAGAACAATTTAGGTTTGTTCATCGACGGGATAAAAAGATTAAAATTAAATCATGCTAAATTTTATTGGTTAGTTTTATCTGGAATAACGGAGAGTATGCGCTCGAATTCTTTTCGAGCCTGGTCCGTATCGCCGACTTCGTAATAGCTGACCCCTCGCTGGGCACGGTCTTTGACTTGCTGACTAGTCTCTTGTTCTTTAGCCCTCTTGTAATAATCAAGAATCTCAAGGTCATTGGGGTTAAGTTTTAAAGCCTGTTGGAATTCGGTTTTTGCGTCGGAGTATAATTTCTCCTTGAAAAGCTTTTTTCCGCGCTCAAAATGTTCCTTTACCTTGGCCAAATTTTCTCTGAACTGTTCTCTTTTTCGGCTGGCTACTTCTGAATTAAAATTCTTTATCTCGTCTTCTTTAATCACGGTTTCAAAATCCTTAGAGCCCGACAAAAGCTTATCCAAGTTTTCTTCTGCCTTTATGGTCCATGGGTCCTCGGGTTTGCCAAAATCAACCCTCTTCTTCCAAAACAATGCAGCCTCTTCTAATCGGCCCATATTCTGATAAAGGCTGGCTAAATTTGTATATGCGCCTAAATAATACTTATCTAGCTGTATTGCCTTGAGGTAATTCTCCTCCGCCAGCTTTAGCTGGCCTAAATATTCGTAAGCGACACCTAAATCATTATAAGCTGCCACCAAATTAGAATTCAGGCTTACAGCCTTTTCGTAAAAAGAGATAGCTCCCTGTATATCACCACGTTTTTGGGCAGCTAATCCTTTATCACGATATTTTTCTGCCTGATCTTTAAAATCAACGGAAAAACATGGAGATTGATATGCCACAATGAAGAGAACAGCACAGAAGATGATGCTTAACTTTCTTATTTTCATATTTTGCTGTCTGTATTTAGAATAATAAATATTAGCCATTTGGTCAAGAACTTTTTTATATCTTTTTGATTTTATTACAGTTGCAAGCCTCCCCCTAAAGAATGGGAGGTATGGTTAACGCCGGATGTTTCACCTTCTCAAGAAACGGAACAAGCTCTTCAATCGTAGTGGCATTGGTTTCATCGGCAATTTTATTGATGAAATCAGGGTCTCCTATTTCCTGGCAGCGCTTCTTCAATTTATCCCCTAAAAGCTCTTTTAATTCCTTGGGCATCCAGACCAAACGCTTCAAGCCCCCTTCTGCTGAGATAAACTTCTTGCTGACAACATATAATTTCCCAACACCTAAAAATCCCGGAGTCTGAACTCCTCCTCCGACCGAACCCGCTAATGTGGTGAAAGTCATCCCGCAGGGAGTAATCCCGGAGAAATCGCGGTTGACAATCATGACACCATTTGCTTCCGGGATAACCGCTAGGATACATTCAAAACAGCCACAGGAAGTCTGTGGATCAACCATCAAAGAATACATACTCACCGACTGAACGCTCTTATTTGATTTATCAAAAACGAAGTTATCAACGTTTTTCCATTTGCCTAATTTGTCGTCTTGAATCGAACCTTTTTTAATAGGCTGGTTCGGACCAGTAGGCGTGATTTCGTAACTTGCCCTGCCGTCAAGCCAGGAATATGCTCCGCAAAGCCCGAGCCTTTCCGGCGTAATGACACAGACATGATTCGGGGCAAAAGACTGACACAGCGTACAGCTGTAAAATGCATCAACGCTCTCATCGGTCATACCGCTTAAACGTTCATCGCGCTCCGCGAATACTTTTTGCGCCTGCTTGGATAACTTCTCCACGTCTTCTTCTTTGGTGTAAATCTTCACTTGGACTTTATCCACGATGGCGCTGTAATCCTGGTGGATCATAGCGTGCAAAATTATACCGATGTGCTGCAATTTAAAACCTTTTTCCGCAGCTTCTTTGTTAATTCTTATCCAGATCATATCTCGCTGTCCGATATGCATAAGCCCCATAGCCCAGTTAATGTAGCGGTGAATTTGTCTTTCCAGTATCGGCTCAAAGTCTTTGTTGAATTTTCTTCCTGCCACCATAACCTCTATACCTAGAGGCATATTCTTTTTTGGCAAAGTTTTTACGATATCAAGGTCCGGGCCGATAACTTCAATCTTCTTATCCTCAACCTCATCTAATTTTTTGCTGTGCAGATATTCTATGGCCGTGGATACTTTGCCGCCGAACTCTACAAAAAGATTTTCTTTTCTTACCCTTTCCCCTTCAAAGGCTGCGCCGTACATGACGGGGATAGGCACATGGGAAACTTTTACTTTGATGCCCCTGACCTCAACGCACCTTGAAACTATTTTTTTATAATCCTTCTCTTTTACCAACGCCTCATAAGTGGTAAAAGGCGTTGCGGGTATCTCAGGAACGTCAGTATCGGCAATAATCGGAAAACCCATTCTGATTGCCCCGGCTGCCGCGGCAACTTTGATATCATCAATCGCGCCCAGAGCCAAACCGAATGCCAAAACGCGCTCTTTGCAATACTGCAGGCATTTATCCGCTTGACCCGGCTTTATACCGCCAAAAGTCAAAGCCCCTCTGATTGCCCAATGTAGGGGATAAATCGCCGATGCGATATCTCTTCCATAAGGAACGATGTAATTATCCCAGCCCATCTGGACTTTTTCTTCTTTGAGCTGATCAATAATGGATCTGCCATTACTTGAGCCACCGGCAAAAACTACGATGTTTCTTTCCTGGAACTGACGGACAATATCCACTGCAGTCTTATTATCCGGAGCTGCGCCGATTATCGCGGCAAAACCCGGCATTCTTCCATCGACAAGCTGTATTCCCAGTGAACGTAAAATATTATCCGTGAAAAAACCGTTGCAATCGGCTTGAGGCTCCTCATTATATAAATACCTCAAAACCATAAGAATCTCCGCGCAAAGTAAGGTGGCGATTCCGGCATCGGTGGCATTTACTAATCCAGGCGTGCCTTTTACATCAATTAATGATTTTGCGTGAGCCAAAATATCTTTGGCGTCTTTTAAGGTCTTCGCCTCTTTCGCCAAGAGCGCATTGGCCATAGGAAGATAAAAAGCTGTCTCCGGGAAACCTATTTTGCAAGATTCTGTCTTATCTTTTATGGCTGCGTTCAGTTTCTCTTCAGTCAGACCTACGACTTTTCCCGCTCCGCTCATCGCAAGACTCACAACTACTTCAGACATTAGAAATCCTTTCTTTAAGTTGTTGGGCTAAAATCATCATTAAGTAATTTATCTTTAAAACTACTGATATCTTTTTTCTGTTCTATAAGGATGAATAAATCCCCGGCCTGTTTTGTATCGCCGACAAGAATTGCGCCAGCTAAATTATTTCCTTCAATAACCAATTTTTTGTAGCCTTTGTTATCCGGCAGAACCCTTACCAAAATTTCCTGGTTCGTTTTCTGATGCAAATCGCCTATCGATACAGCCGACAAACCTAAAAACTCCAGCGAATTCATTGAAACGGCCTGTTGGTACTGGATATTTTCGCCTGCAATATTCTTGCCGGCGATTTTTCCCTGCGCAACAGACCTTGAGTATAGCTGGTTGATGTCTAACCGGTTCAAATCCTCATCTTCCAGCTGACAGATACTGCCTGCGGCATATACATTCGAAAGCGACGTCTTAAGCGTATTATCCACCAAAATGCCTTTTTTTAGTTTTATTTCGCTATCCTTTACCGACTGGATATTCGGCGATACTCCGTCGGTGAAAATAACCAGCTGGCAGGCGATAACCTTCCCCGAATCAAGGCGCACTGCCTTGACATCTCCGTTTCCGATTACCTCAGATACCGATTTTGAATTGATTAACTCAATCCCCGCCTCTTTAATTTTATTCTGGAAGAATTCGGAAGCTTCTCTGTCTAAAAGCTTAGAGAGAATATATTCCTGCTGCGTAATGAGTTTCACCTCTAATTTCTTATTTTTTAATGCGAGGCTGAGTTTTAAAGCGATGGTTCCGCCGCCGATAACGCAAGCGGTATCGGCCAAAGAAATAAAATTCAGGATTTTTTCTGCTTCCTCCAATGTCCTTAAGCCGAAAACTCCTTCTTTTTTTACCCCTTCTATCGCGGGAAATTCTACGCCAGCGCTGTTTGCCAATAAAAGCGCGTCATAATCCAGCTGTACTTTATTCGGCTTGGCTTCTTCTGTTTTGGGAGCTGATTCGTCCTGGGGAGCTTCAACAGAGATGCGATTTTTATTAAAATTAATCCGGGAAATGGTTTTTCCCAGTTGAATTTCAACGTTATTTTGCTGGAAGAATTCCGCGCCGCGGTAGCTAATTTTGTCTTTGGAAAGTGCGCCCTCAATAAAATCAGGCAGTAAATCAATCCTGTAGGATAGATGATTCTCCTCGGATAAAAGCACAATCCGGCTCTCTTTGTCGGATTCCCGGAGAGCTTCAATAAAATGAACTGCCTCCGGCGAATTTCCAACTATTACGATATTCTTCATTATTGCTCCTAAAGCCCCGCAGCTTCGATTACGAGCGGAACCTTTTTGTCCCAGCCGATAGGCATAATATGAATGCCCTGACACATGGGTTTTAATTCTTTGATCAATCGCGCGGCGATATCAATAGATGTCGCGCTTTTGTCTTTGGTATCCTGCATCTCCTTGATAAAATTATCCGGCACATGCACTCCGGCGACATTGGCATTCATATATTTTGCCATTCCCGCGGATTTTAACAAAACAATTCCCGCCATAATCGGGACCTTAACGTGTTTTACTTTTTTGATAAAAATCTCAAATTGCGCGATATCATAAACTGCCTGGGTCTGGAAAAATTCCGCGCCGGCAGCGATCTTCTTCTCCATTTTGGCGAGTTGCGGCTCTAAAGGATCAGCTCCGGGATTTACCACTGCGCCTTTACAAAATTTTGGAGCAGCGCCGGTGAGTTTATTTCCCGCCATATCTTCGCCTGACTCTAATTTTCTGATGACTTCCAAAAGCTGGACTGAATCCAAATCAAATACGCCTTTGGCATCAGGATGGTCTCCTAAAGACTGGTGGTCTCCGGTTAAAGCCAAAACATTTTCAATTCCGAACGCCGCAGCGGATAATAAATCCGACTGCAATGCTAAACGATTCCTATCGCGGCAAGTCATCTGGAATATCGGTTCAAAGCCTTTATCGACAAGCATCTTACAAACTGCCAAAGAACCAAGGCGCATCACCGAACTCTGCAAGTCAGTGACATTAATCGCATCCACTTTCCCGCGGATTAATTCCGCATCCTCCAACAACTCTTTAGTCTCAATGCCTTTTGGAGGGCCTATTTCAGATGTGAGCAAGAATTTTCTTGCACTAATTTTCTCTTTAAAAGTCATTGACTACCACTTCCTAAACATAAAAAACACTGCTGCGATAATTAATAAAAAACTAACGATATAATTCCACTTTAAGCCTTCTTTAAGATAAACTACCGAAAAAATCGCAAAAACAACTAAAGTGATTACTTCCTGGATTGTTTTAAGCTGGGCTGTGGAAAACTGATATGAACCAAAACGGTTTGCCGGCACCTGAAAACAATATTCAAATAATGCAATGCCCCAGCTGGCCAAGATCGCTATCACAAGCGGAGAATTTCTATACTTTAGATGCCCATACCAGGCAAAAGTCATAAAGATATTTGATATTGCTAAAAGAGCTATAGTCCTCATCGCTGCTGAATCTTGGCTGCCTCCACTAAATTTCTCATTAACATGGTGACGGTTAACGGCCCTACTCCGCCGGGAACCGGCGTAATATATGCGGCGCGCTCGGCGGCTTCTTCAAATTCCACGTCTCCGACGATTTTATCGTTAATTCGATTTATGCCTACGTCAATTACAATTGCGCTTTCTTTTATCCATTCGCCTTTAATAAGGCCAGCTTTTCCCACTGCCACGACCAGAATTTCGGCTTTTTTTACGTGATCAACCAATTTTCCCGCATCAGAAGTCCCGATATGGCAGACTGTGACGGTGGCAAATTTTTCTAATAACAGAAGACTTAAAGGCTTTCCCACGATTTCGCTGTGGCCGACAATAACCACTTCTTTTCCATAAAGATTTACTCCTGTTGCCTCAATAAGCGCAAAAGCTGCGGATGCGGTGCAAGGTGCGATCTTGGCTTTTCCCATCAAAACTTTTCCTAAATTCTGCGGATGCATGCCTTCGATGTCCTTATCTGGCGCAATAAATGAACTGATGGACTTATAATCAATTTGTTTTGGCAAAGGCATTTGAATTATAATTCCATTGACCGAATTATCATTATTTAGTTTTTTGATAAAATCAACAAGACTAGCCTGAGTGGTATCGGCGGATAATCTTTCTAAACGATACTCAATACCTAATCCCTCGGCGGTTTTGGCTTGGGATTTGCAGTAAGACTCAGCTCCGGCATTTTCTCCGACGATAATACTGGCTAAAACCGGTTTTTTGCCTAAACTAGCAATCTCCTGCTTTAATTTATCTTTGATTTCTGCGGCAATGATTTTACCTTCGAGTAATTGAGCTGGCATCTAAACCCTCCAGGATCTTAATTGTTGGTCAACTCTGTGCACAAATTCTTTGTCTTCAATGTAAGGAAGATTTATCCTTACGTTTACTACTGCGGAATGAACCGCGGCGACAAGCAACTGTCTTGCCACATGCACGTCGCTTACTAAATATTTATTGCCCTTGGCTTCCAAAATCGGGCACAATTCCAAAGCTTCAATACAATTTTTAGTTATTTCTAAAGGAACGTTGGCTGCTTCCTTCAATGATTTCTGGTATAAGGCGAGAGATTTTTTCTTACTTTTAGCAACCTTAGTATAAGTTATAACATCTAAATCGACCAATTCAAGCAATTTTTTTCTTATTTTTTCGCTTTTTGATAGCGAACTTTTGATTTCTTGTTCAAACTGCCTATATTTCTCTTTTCCGACGGTGAAATTAGCCACCATGGACAAAAGCGCAGCCCCTAACGCACCTGCCAAAGCTGCTGCCGAGCCGCCGCCTGGTGCCGGTTTCTTAGCCGACAAATCATCCAGATAAATTTTTACGGATTTGTTCTTATACATTTAAAATAGCCCCCTTATTTTTCCATTTTCATCGATATCGATTGCTTCCCCTGCCGGATGGCTGGGTAGTCCCGGCATGGTTTGCATCAAGCCGCATAAAGGATACAAAAATCCTGCGCCAACTGACGGCCTGATATCGCGGATAGGCAAAATAAAATCACGTGGCCTCCCTTTTAAAGCAGGGTCGTGCGATAAAGACAAGTGAGTCTTAGCCATACAAATCGGAAGCTTATCGTAACCTAGCTTGGTAAACTTTTCGATTTTAGCTTCTGCCTCAGGACTGTATTCCACATCCTTGGCGCCGTAAATTTTTGTAGCGATAGTCTTTATTTTATCCTTAATGGACATATCCAATGAATATAAGAAATTAAATTTGCTGGTTTTATCACAGGCTTTCGCTACTGCCTTGGCTAAATCTGCCCCGCCTTTTGAGCCTTGCGCCCAGACGCGGCTAACCACGCAATCATCAGCTCCGGCCTTAATAGCAATTTTCTTAACTAATTCAATTTCTTTTTCAGTGTCGGTTTCAAAAACATTAATTGCCACAACTACCGGCACACCGAATAATTTCATATTTTGAATCTGTTTCTCTAGGTTGCAGGCGCCTTGTTCTATGGCTTCCAGATTCTCCGAAACTAAAGCTTTATCCAAAGGTTTCCCGGCGACAACCTGGAATTTACCAGAATGCATCTTTAATGCCCGCATGGAACAGACAATCACCACACAATTTGGCTTAAGCTCGCTTACGCGGCATTTGATATCCATAAATTTTTCCGCACCGCAATCTGCGCCAAATCCGCTTTCCGTGACGACATAATCGGCGAGTTTAAAAGCGATTTTATCGGCGATAATTGAGCTGTTTCCGTGGGCGATATTGGCAAACGGCCCGGCATGGACTATACAGGCAGTATTCTCCAATGTCTGAATTAAATTCGGCCTAATCGCATCCGCTAGAAGAACTGTCATGGCTCCTGCAACTTTCAAATCCTCAGCGGTAATAGGTTTTCCGTTTTTATCTTCGGCAAGCACAATACGACCAATGCGTTTTCTCAAATCTTTTAAATCCTCTGCTAACGCCAAAATCGCCATGACCTCTGATGCGACAGTGATATCGAATCCTGTTTCGCGCGGGACTCCATTATCTTTGCCGCCCAAACCTACTTGAACATGACGCAAAGCCCTATCTGAAACATCTACGACACGTTTCCAGGAAATTGTATCGGGATTAATATTTAATTTGTTGCCCTTGGCGATATGATTATCCAAGAATGCCGCGGCTAAATTATGCGCTATACCAACAGCGTGAACATCGCCGGTAAAATGCAGATTAAAATCTTCCATCGGTAAGACTTGGGAATATCCTCCGCCGGCTGCTCCTCCTTTTATCCCGAATACCGGACCTAAAGAGGGCTGACGGATACAGGCAATTGATTTCTTGCCGATATGGTTGAGCGCCATGGCAAGGCCGATAGTGGTAACAGTCTTACCTTCCCCGAGCGGCGTAGGCGTGATTGCGGTTACATCTATGTATTTTACTTTGGGACGATCCTTTAATTTCTTTAGAACATCCAAGGAAATCTTGGCTTTGTATTTACCAAAGAGCTCTAAATCGCTTTCCTTTAGTCCTAATTTTCTGGCGATTTTCACAATAGGAACCATTTTTGATTTTTGGGCTATCTCTAAATCAGAAAGCATGTCTACTCCTTAGTAAAGGTAGCGGTTATCCAGCGAAAAAGCATTTTTTATAATCTCGATCTTATCTGCTTCTTGAAGATTCTGCATAACGCTGACAATATCAAAACGTGCGGATTTATGAAGCAGGTTTTTATTTTTTAGATACAATAAAGCCATCTGCGACAACTTATGTTGCTTGTTTTTGGTAATCGCCTCTAAGGGCGAACCCTTTTGGTCACTCGTCCTAGTCTTTACTTCTACAAAACAGATGCAGTCTTTATCTTTGGCGACTATATCAATTTCTCCGAGAGCGGTACGAAAATTCTTATCTAAAATCTTATAGCCGTTGTCTTTTAAGAATTCTTGAGCCTTCTTTTCGCCTAACAGGCCTAATTCTATTTTATCGCGAGACATCTTACTGGGAAAAAAGTTTTGCGGTGAAAAACTGACGGGCCAAACTTTTCTATCGCCTTCACATGCGCTTTTGTCCCGTATCCTTTGTGTTTTGAAAAACCGTACTGGGGAAAGAACCTATCAATAGTTTCCATCATCCTATCACGCGTGACTTTTGCAACTATTGAGGCACATGCGATAGAAAGGCTCTTGGAATCACCTTTTACAATGTTTCTTGTGGCACAAGGCACATCCAAAAAAAGTGGGCTACCGTCTATCAAAGCGCAGACAGATTTTCTAAATTTGGACTTGGCGATTTTGTGGCTCTTGGCTAATTGAGAAAACAAATCCAAAAGCGCCTTCTGCATGGCAAGGCGCGTAGCCTCTAAAATATTGATCTCATCAATCGCGCTTTCGCTGACAACTCCCAAACCAAAGAACGATTTCTCGATTATTTCTCTAAAAGCCTTTTGGCGCTGGAGGCTTGAAAGTTTTTTAGAATCATCAATCCGATTCTTAAAACGTTTTGTTTTAAGATATACTGCAGAAGCTACTACGGGGCCGGCCAAAGGTCCGCGGCCAGCCTCATCTACTCCGACGACGAATTTAAAGCCGTCTTTTTGGGCTTTATTTTCGTAATAAAGCATTATTGTTGCTGCTGGTGTTCTGTTTCTACCTTGGTGGCTTGTTTTCCGATTCTCTCGCGAAGATAATAGAGCTTGCTTCTTTTGGCTTTGGATTTTTTAACCAGGGTGATCTTATCAATTGTTGGCGAATGTAAAGGAAAAACCCTTTCAACGCCCTCTCCAAAAGAAATTTTTCTCACCGAGAAACTCTCATTGATCCCGCTTCCGCGCCGAGCGATAACCACTCCTTCAAAATCATGGATGCGGAATTTATCGTCAGCCTCCGGCACCTTAACCGATACGATTACCGTATCGCCAGGCCTAAAATCCGGGATATCTTTCTTAAGATACATTTTCTCTACATCTTGGATCTTTTTCATTTTGTTCCTCCTCTTTTTAAGTTTTATATTTCTTAAACAAATCCGGTCTTTTTTCTTTGGTAATCCTCAGGGATTCCTTTTTCCTGTAATCTTTTATTTTATTGTGGTCTCCGCTTAATAAAACCGTCGGGACTTTCATCCCCTTGAAATCTGCTGGCCGGCTGTACTGCGGATACTCCAATAAGTTATCATGAAATGACTCCTGATGCAATGACTCTTTTTTTCCTAAAACTCCTGGAATCAAGCGGGTTACGGCATCAACCAAAACCATTGCCGGAAGCTCCCCTCCGGTCAAAACATAATCACCGATAGATATTTCTTCATCAGCTAGGTATTTTCTTACGCGCTCATCGACGCCTTCATAATGGGCGCAGATTAAAATCAGATGTTTATATTTTGATAACCGCGTTGCGACTTTTTGCTCCATGGTTTTGCCTTGCGGCGAAAGAAGAATTATCCTTCTTTGTTTTTTGCCTATTTTGGATAATTTGCAGATTTCTTTCAAGGCGTCATGAATCGGCTGAACCTGCATGATCATCCCCGGACCGCCGCCAAAAGGCTTGTCATCAACTTTTTTGTGTTTATCTACGGTGTAATCGCGCAGGTTATGCACGATAAACCACAGCTTGCCCTTCTCTTGCGCGCGCTTTAAAATCGACTCATTAAGCACACAATCAAACATCTGGGGGAAAATAGTCAGGATATCAATTCTCATCTTTTTTTATCTTCTTTAGGAAATCTTTCTTGAATTCGCCGAAGCGGTCCTTCTCTATCGCCTGGCGGATATCGCGCATCAATTTCATGAAAAAATAGACGTTATGATATGAAACCAGTTTCAATCCTAATATTTCTTTGGCGTTACACAGATGCCGAAGATATGCCCGGGAATAATTCTTGCAAGCGTAACAATCACAGTTTTTGTCAATGGGGGAGAAATCTTTGATGAATCTAGCATTGGTTAAGGTGATTTTTCCTTCGCTGGTAAAAGCCGTGCCGTTTCTACCGTATCGAGTGGGCACACAGGTATCGAACATGTCCACGCCTTTTTCCACGGATTCTACAATTTGCTCGGGAGTACCGACTCCCATAGTATAACGCGGTTTATCCTGCGGGATAAAATCAATGGTATAGGACAAAATATCCTGCATGAGATTGTCCGGCTCACCTACGCTTAAACCACCGATAGAATATCCATCAAAATCCATGTCAATGAGCGCATCTAGCGACTGTTTGCGTAAATCCTTGAAAGTGGCTCCCTGGATAATGCCAAAAAGAAGCTGCTTATCTTTGGCAGAAGTTTTGCCTTTTGTTTTGCTAACTATATTATTGAAAGCTAGTTTTGAACGTTGTGCCCAAAGGGTGGTACGCCTGGTTGCGATCTCTGCATAATCCCGTTGGCAGGGATAATGAACACACTCATCAAGCGGCATTATTATATCAGATTTCAGGATTTTTTGTAAAGAAATTATATCTTCCGGGCTAAAGAAATGGGCCATGCCATCAACATGGGATTGGAACTTTACACCTTCATCGGTGACCTTTCTTAAAAGCGCTAGAGAGAAAATCTGATATCCACCGGAGTCGGTCAAAATCGGCCTGGGCCAGCTCATGAATTTATGCAAGCCCCCTGCCTTCTTGATGACCTCCATGCCCGGCCTGACAAATACATGATAGGTGTTTGAGACAATGATTTCCGTCTGGGCATCAAAAAGATCCTGGACCGAAAGCGTCTTAACCGTCGCGTTGGTTGCCACAGCCATGAAAAATGGCGTATGAACCGTACCGTGGGCGGTTTTAATCAAACCTGTTCTTGCGTTTGTCTTTTTATCTTTGTGTATGACCTTAAACATATTCCCTCTAAATGATTAACATGCAATCGCCGTAGCTGTAAAACCTGTATTTTCTGGCAATTGCTTCATTATAAGCACTTTTGATCAAATCCGTACCGGCAAATGCGCAAACTAACATGAACAAAGTCGTTTTGGGAAGATGAAAATTGGTGATTAGCGCATCGACAAGTTTAGTCCTATATCCGGGATAAACAAATAAATTAGTCTCTGCCTTAATTTCTTTCTCATCCATTTTATCAGCGATAGTCTCAAGCACGCGAAAACTGGTTGTACCCACGGCGATAATTTGGTTTCCTTCGGCCTTAGCCTTCTTTATCTCTGAAATTGTTTTTTTGGGCGCGATAAATTCCTCGCTATGCATTCTATGTTTTCTAATGTCATCTTCTTTTACAGGATTAAAGGTCGCATAATTTACATGAAGCGTTACATTAGCTGTTTTTATCCCGCTTTTTCTTATTTTGGAAAGCATCTCTTTGGTAAAATGTAAGCCTGCTGTCGGCGAAGCAACCGAGCCGTTATTTCTGGCATACACCGTCTGGTAATGGGTCTTATCGATATCTTGCGGCTGTCTTTTGATGTAAGGCGGCAAAGGAACCATCCCCAATTTTAGTATACTTGCAACATTTCTTGTGTTGAAACGCACGATTTTTTCTATCGGGTCTTTAAGACTGGCATAAATTTTTGCGCCATTAAAAATTATCTTCTCATTAATGTTGAGCCTTTTTAACGGCCTGATTAATGTTTTATAGGAATACCCGTCGGATAATGGCTTCAATAAAAAAACTTCGACTCTGCCGCCGGTCTGTCTTTTTCCGATCAGCCTAGCCGGGATTACCTTGGTATCATTCAAAACAATTAAACTGTTATGAGGCAAATACTCCAATATGTTAGAGAATTTATCGTGATAAATTCTCTGGGATTTTCTATCAATAACCAATAATCGCGCCTGGTCTCTTTTTGCTAGAGGATACTGAGCGATAAACTCTTTGGCGAGGTCATAATCGAAATCTTGTAGCTTCATTTGGATATTTCACTGCCGGGATAATAATACTTTAAAATCTGATCATACGTAAATCCGCATTCGGACATTGATTTTGCACCCCATTGGCAGAGGCCCACTCCGTGGCCCCAGCCTTTTCCGACAAAATCAACATAATAACCACGCATAATGACTTCAAAATTTGTACTTCTAATAATATCAGGACCGACGACCATGCGAAAGTCTTTACCTGAAATATAAATCTTGCTTCCTCGGCGGTCAATGATTTCCAGCTTTTCCACTCGGCCAGAATTATTACGCTCCAACACATTAATCTCTTTAATGAGACCAATTTCCTTGCCGGATTTGATTAACTTGACCTGGATATCGGCTAATCTTAAATTAATTTTCCATTTTGAGTGCGGGGATTTACCGCAGAAATCGCAAGGCTTGCCTTTTAAAGGTGGTAAATCTATATTCCAAAGCCTGGATGCATCTTCAGTATGACCGGCGCAGGCGGCGTGAAAATAAGCAGGAAAAACCTCGCCTTTAAAAGTTAAATATTCGCCCAAGGTTTGATTTACTGCTTTATTGGTTCTGTATTTTTCAGAGGTTTGACCACCATACACTTGAGAATAAACATCATTGGTCACATCGAAATCATTTTTCTCATTAATCTTCTTCTGATAAAGGGCATATGTCCTGGCAGCTACGGCCTGAGCCTTAATGGATTCCAGCGGCCACTTATGCGAAACTTCATGGTACAGAACACCGCGGATATAATTTTCTACGTCGATGTGGTTGACAATTAAAAGTGTTTTGTCCTGCTGGCGTATAATGTCTATTTGACCGCGGAAACATCGCTTATCGACGTATATTGCCGCATCCCTTTTAGGGACTATCTTTATCCCGTAAATCTTAAAATAAGAAAACGTACCAATCTGCAAACCGAAATCAGTAGGAGTAACGACAGATGTATCAAGTCCTCTATATTCGGCGAGTAATTCGTTGGTATTCAAAGAATAGACGCCAAATGGGCCTTTGATCAAAAGCCTGACTAATGGTTTTCCTTTGACGATAGCAACCCTGATGACTTCGCCAGACTTAGGAGGTAGCGGGGCATGGGAAAATCCCAAAAGCGAAGCCATAAACACCAAAGCTATTAAATTGCAGGTTATCTTCTTGACCATAACATTAAGATTAGACTTAAAATAATACTGATTAATATGCTTGTAGTTAACGGAAAATAAAAAGAAAAATTCTTCTTCTGGATATAAATATCCCCTGGAAGCTTCCCAATCAAAGGAATCTTATTGCTGAATACGAAAAGTATCCCCAGCGTGATTAAAATTATCCCAGCAAAAATAAGAATTTTTCCTAGAATATTAAGTTCGTTCATATCTTTCGATTTCCGAAAATAAACAGCCGCAATATTTCTGACAGTACATTCCCAATTCCTTTGCCTTATTATGAGCCTGGCGAAATCCGCTTCTAAAGTCTTGGAAAATGAATTTTACTCCGGATTCTTTAGCGATATCTTCTCCGATTTTATTAATCTTATCGATATCTTGATAAGGACTTACCAAAAGCGTCGTCGAGAAAGAATCGAAACCTTTCTCTTTTGATAACCTTGCTGTTTCTTTAAGGCGCATCTTCCAGCAAAGCTCGCATCTATCTGGAGATTTTTCTCTTCCTGCTACAGCTTGAAAAAATTCTTCCGGCTTATAACTATTATCAAAGTTAACTTTGATCTTCTCTTTTGCAGAGAAATCCTCTATCGCTTTCTTTCTATTATTGTACTCGGCTAAAGGGTGTATATTGGGATTATAAAACAACCCTTCTACCTCGTAGCCATTTTTACTTAAGACTTCATAAGGATAAATCAGACATGGTCCACAGCAAACATGAAGCAGTAATCTCATTTTAAGCCTTAAAATAATTCCTTCTGTTCGGCTTTGATGGGAAGGCCAAAATGTTCGAATGCTAACTTTGTAATTTGCCTTCCGCGGGAAGTGCGTTTTATATATCCGGCCTTAAGTAAGTACGGCTCAACACAATCAACGATCGTATCGACCTCTTCATTTAAAGTCGCGGCCAATGCCTCTACCCCTACCGGTCCGCCCTCGTAGGTCTCGATGATAGTCTTTAGGACTCTTCGGTCAACCTCATCGAGGCCGGCCTTATCAATCCTTAAGTTATCGAGCGCGGCATCCACGATTTCTTTATTGACTTTAGGCCCGGACTTCTTAACTTGAAAATAATCTCTCACCCTACGCAGAAGCCTATTGGCAATCCTGGGCGTGCCTCTTGAACGCCGGGCAATTTCATCGGCAGCATCATTATCAATTTCTAGCGATAATATTTTTGCCGAATGATTAATAATCTTGCTCAATTCCTCAGTAGGATAAAAATCCAGATGATAAAACATCCCGAAACGTTCGCGAAGCGGCGCAGTCAGAAGCCCGCTGCGCGTTGTCGCTCCAACCAAGGTAAAAGGCTTCAAATTAAATTTAATAGTCTTGGCATACGGACCTTTATCAATCACAAAATCAATCTGGAAGCTTTCCATTGCAGGATATAAGAATTCTTCAACGACTTTGGAAAGCCGGTGAATCTCATCGATAAACAAGACATCGCCTTGCTCTAAATTGGTCAAAATCCCGATGAGGTCTCCGGCACGCTCGATTGCCGGCCCGGAAGTGGCGGTAATCTTGGTATCCATCTCATGGGCGATAATATGGGCAAGAGACGTTTTTCCTAATCCTGGAGGCCCGGATAAAAGAACATGCTCCAGTGGTTCTTTCCTTTGCTTTGCCGCCTGAAGAGCAACTTTAAGATTATCCACAAGCTCTTTTTGGCCGACAAACTCAGTAAGCTTTTGCGGGCGAAGAGAAATATTTAATACTACATCCTCTTCCGTCTCCTGATTAACTATCAGTTTTTGTCTCTTTTCCTCCATAGGGCTTTATATTCTCCTTATTTCTCATAATTATAATTTCGCCGAAAAGTTGCCTCTGGATTACATTTATTTCTTTTAACCTTATCAGTTCTAGGGTTGCCAGAAAATTTGCCACTATTTCCAATTTACTCTTTGCCTTGGAGAAAAGCTCCTGGATACTAATCTCCTGTTTTAAAAGCAATAGATGCAGGATATCGTGGATCTTCTGCTCGACGGTGAATTCATCTTTCATGACCTCGTAAAAGGTCTCTCGAGGAATATCTTTAAGCGCCTTGGAAAATGCGCTGATTAAATCAAATAAGCTGGCCTCAAAAAACACCTCTCCCGGCTCGCGCAAGAATCTTTCTTCAGTTTCCGTATCGGGAGGGCGGATAAAAACATTTTTCCTGGCTAATTCTCTTTGCCTTAATTCTTCCGCAGCCTCTTTATATTTCTCGTATTCAAGAAGACGGTTAACTAAGTCTGCGCGTGGATCTACAATCTCTTCTTCAGGCGGGACTTCAGGCTGAGGAAGGAGCATTTTTGATTTTATCTGCATTAAAGTTGCCGCCATAACCAGAAAATCTCCTACGATATCTAAATCTAGCAACTTTATTAACTCGATGTATTGCAAATACTGCTCAGTAATTTCTGATATCGGAATATCATAGATATTGACTTCATTTTTTTTGATTAAATACAGAAGAAGGTCTAATGGACCTTCAAAAAAATCTAATTTTATTTTATGCGTCATCTTCTATGCTTTAAATACTGCTTTATTTACCGAGGAAAGCGTCTCTTGCGTAATCTTGCCGGCTTTCTTTGCTCCATCAGCCAGTATTTTATTGATTCTCGATTTATTTTTCAAGATATCAGCGCGCTTCTTTTGAATCGGAGCTAAAGTTTCAATAAGCGCATCAGCCAATTTCTGTTTGCACTCAGTACAACCAAGCTTGGCATTTACGCACCAATTGTGCACTTCCTCTTTCTTTTTAGGGTCAAAGACTTCATAATAACTAAAAACGTTGCAAGTATCAGGATGGCCGGGATCGGACAACCTTATTCTTTTGGGATCAGTAAACATTTTCTGGGTTTTCTCTTTGATTATCGAAGGAGAATCCGATAAATTGATAGTGTTATCATAACTCTTACTCATCTTTCTTCCGTCGGAGCCTAATAGCTTTGGAACATGGGTCAAAATCGCCTCCGGTTCTGGAAAAACATGGCCGTATAAATGATTAAATCGCCTGGCGATTTCGCGAGTAAGTTCCAAATGAGGAAGCTGATCCTGCCCAACCGGAACCGCATCGGCTTTATATACTAAAATATCCGCGGCCTGTAAAACCGGATAACCCAAGAAAGCATAGGTGCTTAAATCTTTATTTTTTATCTCTTTTAGCTGCTCTTTGTATGTCGGACATCGTTCAAGCCATCCTAAAGGCGTGATGCAGGAAAAAAACATATCCAGCTCTAAATGTTCTTTGACTTCAGATTGTACGAATATCACTGATTTTTTGGGATCAATGCCGCAGGCTATCCAGTCAGCGACGTTATCAATGGCATATTCTTTCATAGACTTGGCATCCTCATATTCGCTCATAAGCGCATGCCAATCGGCGACCATAAAGAAACATTGATATTTATCCTGTAATTTCGCCCAGTTGCTCAGAGCTCCAACCAAATGGCCTAAATGTAGTTTTCCCGTCGGACGCATGCCGCTTAAAATTCTCTTCTTCATCTTAGATTTAAGCTTCCTCCTTCAACTTCCTGGCGATTTTTTCTATTTCATAAACCTGAACTATATCACCTTGCTTGTAATCATCAAAATTACTTAAAGTGAGCCCGCATTCAAAACCTTCTTCTACTTCCCGGACATCATCTTTAAATCTCTTCAAACTTGAAAGCTGGCCTTCGTAAATGACTTGGCCGTTACGCAAGAGTTCGGCTACGGCATTACGTACTACTCTGCCCTTCTGGACAAAACAACCGGCAACGTTTCCAGACCTCGAGGATAGCTTAAAAACTTGCCTGATTTCTATTCTGCCCATAAATTTCTTCTTTATCTTTGGCTCTAATAATCCCTCCAAAGCAGCTTTGATATCATTAGTGGCATCGTATATTATCCTGTATGTTCTTACATCCACGCCTTCTTTTTCCGCCATTTCCTTAGCCTGTGACTCAATTTCAACGTGGAAACCGATAATTACCGCGTTCGACGCCGCTGCTAAGACCACATCGGAATTATTAATAGAGCCGATACCTGTATGTATCGTCACAAGCTTTACTTCTTTTGTCGACAACTCTTCCAGCGAATCTTTCAGCGCTTCTAGAGAACCTTGGACATCGGTCTTGATAATGATGCTTAACTCTTTGACTTTCCCTTCTTTAACCTGTGCATATAAATCTTCAAGACTGATTCTCTGGATTGGCTGCATCTGCTTTTGTTTCTGTATCTCCTGCCGCTTAGCGCAAATCTCTTTAGCCTTTTTCTCATCTTCGGTGACTAAAAATTGCTCTCCTGCCTCGGGTACTCCGGAAAGGCCAAGAATTTCAACCGGCATCCCGGGATTGGCTTGCTCTATCGGCTGTTCTTTATCATTTAATAAAGCTTTAATTTTTCCATAATGCGTTCCGGCTATAACTATATCTGATTTCTTCAACACGCCATTCTTAACGATTAAAGTAGCGATAGGGCCCTTATCCTTGGTCAGCTGAGCTTCTACAACTACGCCTGATGCCCTTTTATTATAATTGGCCTTTAGCTCCAATAATTCCGCCTCAAGAAGTATCATCTCAAGAAGATTATCTATGCCCTGGCCTGTCTTAGCCGATACTCCGGCGACAACAGTCTTACCTCCCCAATCTTCGGCTAAAAGATTTAATTCGGCGAGCTGTTTTTTCACGCTGTCTACATCTGCCTGCTGCCTGTCGATCTTATTTAATGCAACAATAATCGGCACGCCTGCGGCTTTTGCATGATCTAATGCCTCTACTGTCTGAGGCATAACGCCTTCATCGGCAGCTACAACTAAAACAACTATATCGGTGATATTAGCGCCTCTTGCCCTCATGGCGGTAAAAGCCTCATGGCCCGGCGTATCCAGGAAAGTAATCTTGCCTTTATTAATTTTGACTTCGTAAGCGCCGATGTGTTGGGTAATTCCTCCGTGCTCTTTCTCGGCGACCTTGGTTTTTCTTATAGTATCAAGAAGTGAGGTCTTGCCGTGATCGACATGGCCCATAAAGGTAACTACCGGCTGGCGCCAAGACAAAAGCGCCTTATCTTCAACCATCTCATGCTCGCTAATCAGTTTTTCTTCTTCGGTCAAGGTTTTACGAAAAGCAAAATTAAGATTTGGGGCTATTTTAGTAACCGTTGCTTCATCTAAGGGCTGGTTGATCGTAGTCATAATCCCCATTTTTATCAATTTGGAAATAATGACATTCGGTTTTTCTCCCAGCTTGACTGACAGATCTTTCACAGTGATAGGTATATTTATCTCGATTTCTCTAGAAGGAGGTTTTATTTCCGCAGCCGGAGGCGTTATTTCCTTTGCCGGCACAGGCCTTGCTTCTTTAATGAAAGGTTTTCTCTCTTTAATCACTGCGGGCTTCAGGACTTTCGCCGGAACCGGCTTGATTTCCTTTATCGGAGCTGGCTTTACTGCTGGGGGTGGAGTAGCTGACGGCTCTTTTACTATAGCAACAGATGGAGTCTCTTTAACCTTGACTTCTTTTTTTACTGCCTTAACCTTGAGAACTGGCTTTTCTTTTTTCTCTTTAACAATAGGTTTCTTGGCCGCAACTTTTAGTTTTGGCTTTGATTTAGGCTTCTCCTTAGTCGCCGGCTTAGTCTTTTTGGGTCCTTTTTTCAACAAGTCAATCGCCTCTTTGGGAACAATACTCGTAGAAGTCTGGACTTTTACACCCAAACTTTTAAGTTTATCTAAAAGTTCCTGATTAGAAACCTTCAATTCTTTAGCTAATTCGTTGACACGCATTAACCCTCTTTCTCATCCTCTCCAACAAGCTTACCCGCCTCTTTAACTATATTCTCGGCCTTTTTCTTTCCTAGGCCCTTAATCTTAGAAAGTTCCTCAGCATTTGATCCGGCTATCTTCTCCAGGCTATCAAAACCTGCCTCTTTTAGATTTTCTGCAAGCTTTGCTCCTACGCCGGTAAGCGAAGTTAACTCGAGAGTTTTCTTGGTTTCTCTTTTTTCTTTCTTCTCTTTTTTCTCTTTCGGCTCTTTTAGCTCTTTGGGTTCCTTTTCTTCTTTGGTTTCTTCAGTGCGGATATCGAGCTCCCATCCTGTCAGTTTTGATGCCAACCTGACATTCTGTCCGTGTTTTCCAATGGCTAAAGAAAGTTGGTCTTCAGGGACAATCACCTGAGCCCGATGAGCCTCTTTATCAAAAGATATTTTTTGAATCTTGGCCGGGCTTAAAGCCGCGACTACAAAATCATTGTTATCATCTGACCAACGCACAATATCAATTTTCTCACCGTGCAATTCTAAGACGATATTCTTTACCCGTTGGCCTCTCATTCCTACACAGGCACCCACGCAATCAACCTTTTCATCCTTTGACCAAACCGCAATCTTTGTGCGTTCTCCCGCTTCGCGGGCAATCGATTTTATCTCAACGATGGATTCGTAAATTTCCGGAACCTCAAGTTCAAATAATTTCCTTACCAAATTCGGATGCGTACGCGAAAGAACTATCTGCGGGCCCTTAGATTCTTTTTTTACATCGATAACATAAGCGCGGATACGCTCGCCCTGATGGAATTCTTCCTTGGCTGACTGTTCGCTTTTAGGAATAAATCCTTCAGTCTTATTCAAATCGACAATGATATTGCCTCGTTCGAATCTATAAACGCTACCACTAACAATCTGTCCGACCCTACCTTGAAATTCGCCAAAGATTACGTCCTTTTCCGCTTCGCGGATTTTCTGTATGATAACCTGCTTGGCCGTCTGGGCAGCGATGCGCCCAAAATCCTTGGATTTTATCTCTTTATTGCCGGCAAAGGCACGGATCTTTCCTGTTTCCTTATCAAGCTCTACCTTGATTTCTGCCTCGGGGTCTACATCCTTCCAAACCTTTTTGGCAGCGCTAACCAAAGCTGATTCTACAGCCTGAAGCAGCACGTCCTTGTCTATGCCTTTGTCGCGCTCGATCTGTTCAAGTATTGCAATTAGTTCGCCGTTCATATTTTCCTCTTTGATTAAAATATGTATTTTGCTTTGTTTATCTTTTCCAAAGGTACTTCTACCTGCTGACCCTGAATATCGAGAAATATAATATTGTCTTTAGCAGCAATAACTCTTCCGCTTAACTCAAGCTTGCCCTGAATTTTTTCCTTTAGGAACATTATAACATCTTTGTTTATTGCCCTGATAAAATCTTTTATGGTCATAAGCGGACGGTCTAGTCCAGGAGAGGAAACCTCTAGAACAAAACTTTCCTGGATAAAATCCTGGTTCTCCAAGATTTGGCCGATTTCTTCGTTTAATTTAACGCACTCCTCAAGGCTTATGCCTCCGGTTGGTTTGTCGACCAGAAACTTTAAGGTGACCTTTTTTCTATCTCGCTGGATATGCAGATCCACCAAATCAATAACTTTGTTTTCCAATAAAGGAGTTACCAATTCTTTTATTTTGTCGATGTATGCATTCATTGTCCTAAGCACCTTTCTTTAGAAGATTCATAATTTCGCTCACAACCTTATTTTTATCCACTAAATTTATCTTCTTTTCTCGTCGTAGGCTTATCTCAACCTTGCCATTCTGAAGATTTTTTTCGCCGATATTAATCCTTAATGGGATGCCGATCAAGTCTGCATCTTTAAATTTTACTCCGGCCGTGCCTTCCCTATCATCAAGCAAAACTTTTGCACCTTTCTTTACAAGCTCGCTGTAATATTTCTTAGCCAAATCCATTACTTCTTTATTCGATGACTGAACAGGAAGCACCAATACATCAAACGGACTGATTTCTCGCGGCCATATAATCCCGTCCTCGTCGTTATTTTGCTCGATAATGGCAGAGATTAATCTACTTACGCCAATTCCGTAACAACCCATGATAATCGTCTGCTGCTGGCCTTTTTCATCAAGAAAATTAGCACCCAGTGCTTTGCTATATTTTGTCCCTAATTGAAAAACATGACCTACCTCTATGGTCTGTTTTTTCTCTAAAGCGGTATTGCAACGAGGACAATTCTCTTGTTTGTCTTCGGTTAAAGTCTTTACAAAATTACACTTTTTACAAAACAAGACTATATCTTCTCCACTTTGAGCCGGAACCATGAATTCGTGCGAAACACTTCCGCCCATAACTCCGGAATCTGCCTCGGTAATCAAGAATTTGATCCCGCAGCGCATAAATATATTCTTATAGGCTGTAAACATCGCCTCATAATTCTTCTCCAATCCCTTCTGGTCGCGGTCAAAACTATAGGCATCCTTCATTACAAATTCGCAGGCACGGATAAGGCCGAAGCGCGGACGAATCTCGTCGCGAAACTTGGTCTGAATCTGATATAGCACAACCGGTAATTGCCTGTAGGAATTTACGTGATTTTTCACCAATTCCGTAATTACCTCTTCGTGGGTAGGACCAAGGCACAAGTTTCTTCCCCGACGGTCCTCGAAACGAATCATAATATCTGCCAACTGCTCGTCTCTACCGGTTTTCTTCCATAATTCCAAAGGTTGAATGCATGATAACAGTAATTCTTGGGCTCCGGCAGCATTCATCTCTTCCCTAATTATCGACTCTATCCTGTCCAAGACCATCAATCCTAAAGGAAGATAAATATAGACACCGGAAGTAAGCATGCGGATCATTCCGGCCCTAAATAAAAGCTTATGACTTATTGCCTCCGCATCCTGAGGTGCCTCTTTTAAAGTGGGAATAAATGCTTTTGACCAAAACATATCTCTATCCTTTTTCTAATTGCTTAAGAATAAAATTAATCGAATCCTTCTGCGAAGCCTTTTTGATAACTTTTCCTTTTTTAAATAAAAGCGCTAAATTTCGAGTAAAGGCAACACCCATATCCGCCTGTTTTGCCTCGCCCGGTCCATTAACGATACAGCCCATTAGAGCAATCTTTTTACTCGCTAGCCTGCTATTTCTTGAAGGCAAAGCATCCACTTTATTTTTGATTAAATTCACAATCTTTATTAAGTCTATCTGGCAGCGACCGCACGTCGGACAGCTCACGATCTCAGGATAGAAATTTCTTAATCCCAATGATTGCAATATCTCCTTAGAAACCATTATTTCATCTTCCGGCCTGCTAGTCAAGGAAACCCTTATAGTATCTCCGATACCTTCTTCAAGCAACGATCCAATGGCTAGCGTTGATTTGATAGTGCCAGGTAGCAATGGCCCGGTAGCGGTCACGCCTAAATGAAACGGATAATCGCAAAGCTTGGCCAATTTTTCATAAGCACTGATGGTATCATTCACTTCCGAAGCCTTCAGAGAAACCACGATATCAAAAAACCTTAATTTTTCTAAAATTTTTATATAATCCAGGGCACTTTTAACCATCGAATTAACCAGTGAGCCGCTTGTCTTTCTAACCGACCCTGAATTTACTCCCACTCTGATGGGAATCCTGTGTTCTTTTGCACAAGCCACTACCTCTTTTATTTGATTGCTATCAAAAATGTTTCCCGGATTAAGCCTGATTTTATCTATACCATTCTTTATCGTTTCAATCGCAAATTGATAATTAAAATGTATATCTGCGACTAAAGCCGCATCGGTTTTTCTTCTGATGATTTTTATCGCCTTAGCATCTTGGATATCTTTAACGGCGACTCTGACAATCTCAGCTCCGATTTCTTTTAAGCGGTTTATCTGATTCGCTGTCGCCGTGATATCCTTGGTCTCGGTCTTCGTCATCCCCTGGATAGAGATAGGACTGTTACCGCCAATCCGAATATCACCTACTTTAATGATCCTAGTTTTTCTACGTTTATATTCCATTAGATTATTTCAACAAACTTGTCTACTACCTCTTTGTCAAAGAGAGAGCCGGAATATTTCTGTAATTCCTGTTTTGCCTGTAATGTGCTCATTGCCTGCCGATAAGGCCTGTTTGAAGTCATGGCATCAAAGGCATCTGCCACAATCATTATCTTAAGCGGCAAAGATAAGTCTTTCCCAGCTAAGCCTTCTGGATAGCCCGAGCCATTAAGCCTCTCATGATGCAAGCGAATCAAATGGCGCAACTTCTCGAAGGATCTGATCGGCCGCAAAATATTTTCTCCTATCAAAGGATGCTGCTGTATGAGCTTAACTTCATCCTCGGTTAATGGCGTGGTTTTACGTAAAATCTCATCGGGTATTCCGATTTTGCCAATGTCGTGTACGATGCTAGCGTCTTTAAGCATCTTTACAGTTTCATTATCCAAACCAAATTCTTTGGCGATTCTTTCGCAGTATTCTCCGACCCGCTTGCTATGGCCTCTTGTGTAAGGATCCCTGGCATCAACCGCCATGGCAAGAGCGTTGATAGTTTCAATATAAGTCTTCTCAACATCCAGGCTTAAGCGATAATTCTCAAGAGCGATAGAAATGTGGCTAGCCAAGTCGCTAAGAATAAATAAATCGTCTTCGGAGAAATCTTTGGAATCTATTTTATCATTTAATACAATAATTCCGTTTATTCTATTGCTATAAACGAGAGGAACGCTGATGACGCTCATCCCATATCCGCTTTCAGCTTTAGATAATAATGCCGGCCTACCCTTTTTTAAAACCGCGCCCAACAGACCTTCTCCTGATTTTATTATATGATCCTGTATCTGCTCTTGACCGAAAGATATCTTGGTAGTTAATTCTTTTTGCTCTTCATCGGTCAACATCAATTTCCCGTTTTTGGCTCCGATAGCTTCAATAGTCGTAAAAACTATGAGCTCTAAGAATTTGTCTATATCCTGAAAAGATGCGACTGCCTTGCCCACGCGGGAAAGGATATCTTGTATCATCCTTTTGGATCTCTGCAGCTCGCGGATATTGTCTTCCAACCTTGAGGTTATCTTATTGAAGGCTTTGGAAAGCTCATCGATCTCGCCTGCCTCGTCGGTTTTTTCTAGCTTTGCAGAGTAGTTGCCGTTTGCCACCTTCTTGAAACCTTGTGATAGTTGGATAAAAGATCTCACCATATTCTTAGTGATCCAGAACCCGGCCATGGCAGAACACATGATCCAGAATATCAACCATCTTATCTGAGTAGTGTTAATTTCTTCGCGCGGAGTGGTAATAAAGTAAACTATGTAAAGCAAAAGAAGTATTGGCAATAACGACATCAATACAGCTGACAATAAGAATTTACGCCATATAGTGTCGTGTTTTATAGACTTCATTTTTAGGTCCATATTGCTCCCTACTTAATATTACTTACAAAACCTACGATTTTATCGATTATACCGTATCTAATCAAATCATTATAAAAAACAAATAACGCCATAAAAACGATAAGCCCTAATCCTACCCTATTAATCCAATCGTCTATATTTTGCGACAATCTTTTCCCGCGTATCTTTTCCAAAGCCAAAAGAAATAGATGTCCTCCGTCAAGAACAGGAAAAGGAATCAGGTTAAATATCGCCAGGCTCATGCTTAATATTGCCATGACATAAATTAAATAAGCTATCCCCTCTTCCATGGCCTTACTGGTAATGAAAAACATCCCCAGCGGACCGGTAACAGATTCTTTGAAAGACATGCCGCCAGTTAGCATCATATATAAAGCTTTATAGGTAAGACCCGTCATGGACAACAGCTTCTTGGCCCCCTCAACGATTGACCGTCCTAAAGGGTATTTTATCTGGACAAATTCTTCTTTGGGTTTTATCCCGATTAAGCTGACCTTTTCTTCTTGCCCGAATATGTTCTTAACTGTATCTCTTTTGGGCAAAATAGATATTTTAATTTCCTTATTCGCCCTTAAAATAATTAAATCTAGCTTGCCTTCTTTTTTATTGAATACTATCTTCTGCAGCTCTTCCCAATTATTAACTTTCTTGCCGTCAATATTTGTTATCTTATCTCCGGACAGAAGCCCTGCTTCTTTACCTGGGAAGCCGTCCATTAATTCTCCAACTTCTGTGCCAAGTGTTGGAAAGCCAATAAAAAATACCAGGCAAAAACATACAAAAGCCAAAACATAATTCAGCACCGGACCAAATAAGACTATTTTAGCCCGCTGTCCCGGAGGTCTAGAAAAATATTCCCATTTGTTGCCTCTAAATTCATCCGGGGTATCGCCCGACATTTTGACATATCCACCAAAAGGAATAAGGGCTATTGCGTATTCTGTATCATTTCGTTTTTTGGTCAAAAGCTGCGGGCCAAATCCTAAGACGAACTTCTCCACTCTAATTCCTAAAGATTTAGCCACGATAAAATGACCGAATTCGTGGATTACGATTAAAATACTTATTACGATTATAAATATCAAAAATGACATAGCTTTAATTTATTAGTTTTTTAGCGGCTTCTCTGGCCCATTTGTCTACCGAGATAATTTCTTTTAAGCTCGGATTCTTTAAAACCCTGTGTTTAGATAAAACTGATTTGATAATCCTATAGATATCCAGATAATCTATCTTCTCTTCCAAGAAAGCCTCAACCGCTATTTCATTGGCCGCATTTAAAACGCAAGGCGCGGTGCCCTTGGCTCTTGCTACCTGATAAGCCAGCTTAAGGCAAGGGAATTTATCAAAGTCTGGTTTTTCAAACGCAAGATTCAGGCTCCTGAAATCTAAAGATTTTAATACTCCTTGCCAGCGCGCCGGATAAGTCAAAGCATATTGTATAGGAAGTCTCATGTCAGTGACGCCTAGCTGAGCGATAATCGAGCCATCAATGAATTCTACCATGGAATGGACAATCGCCTGGCGATGAATCAAAATTTCTATCTTATCCACACTCACATCAAATAACCACATGGCCTCAATCAACTCAAGGCCTTTATTCATTAGCGTAGCTGAATCTACTGTAACCTTCTTGCCCATTTTCCACCTTGGATGCTTTAAGACTTCTCTTACTGATATGTTTTTTAATCTGTTTGGAGAAGCGTCAACCAAAGGCCCGCCCGAAGCAGTAAGATAAATCTTTCTTAATTCCTTCTTATTTCTATCCTGAAGGCATTGGAATATCGCACTTTGTTCGCTGTCAATAGGGATAATCTGGGTGTTATTTTTTCTCGCCTCTCGCATAATGATGGAACCAGCCATCACCAAAGCTTCTTTATTAGCCAGTGCAACGGTTTTCTTCTGTCTGATTGCTTCCAAAACCGATTCGAGGGCGCCGCTTCCGGAAATTGCCACCACTACCAAATCGATGTCTTTTGATGCAATCATATTCTTAAGCCCGGAATTGGTATCACAAATCTTAACCCTGCTATCAAGATCTCTTTTTAAAACCGGGATATTATCTTTTCTTATGGCGACAAATTCAGGATTAAACTTCTTAATCTGGCTTCTCAATAAACCTATATTATTATAGGCGCTTAAGCCCATAACTCTAAGTCTGTCGGAAAATTCAGAGACAATATCCAAAGTATTTTGCCCTATTGATCCAGTCGATCCTAAAACTGCTATGTTTTTCATGCTAACACCGTACTCATATAGACATAAAAAGCTGGGATAGTAAACAAAAGACTGTCTATTACATCTAAAACTCCGCCAAGGCCGGGGAAAATTCCTCCAGAATCCTTAGCCTGGCAGCTGCGTTTTATCAATGACTCGGATAAATCTCCCAGCTGACCCAGGATTCCAAAAAATAAACCCATGGCAATCAAATGCATATTGGAAAACACTGCTTTCTCCGGCAAAAATGATTTACTGGCGAGCGCCGCCAAAACGGAAAAAGCCAATGCAGAGATAGCCCCCTCTATTGTTTTTTTAGGACTGATTCTGGGGATCAAGGCCCTCTTGCCCCAGCGCGAACCAATAAGGTATGCTCCGATATCGCCAGCTTTAGTAATCAAAACTATAGCTGCTACCAAACCAGCTCCAAAAGGCAAAAATCTTAACTTTATGACAAAGCTAAAGAGCCAAGCAACATAAAGGATACCGAATACCGTCGTGGAGATACTGACAACTGCCTGAGTTTCTTCTCTCCTGGAAAATTGCAATAGAAATATAAACAAAAGCATCAAAACGAAGAAAAGCAATTCCCAATTTTTGGTCAGCTCGAATCTAAATGCTATAGACAAAGGAATAATAACTCCTACGGCCATACCGAAATATTTGTAAATATAAATCCCTTGTTTTTCTATCAATTTAAAGAACTCGTAAAGCCCGCCGATAATCAAGAAAATTGCAAATACAGGGCAGAACCATTTATAGATTATGGCTAGCACCGTAATCGCTACTAAAAAAAATGAAGTTATGACTCTTTTACTAAGCATATGCTATACCGGATTAACATCACCGAAACGTCTCTGCCTTGATTGAAACTCTCTGATAGCTTCCAGCAGATCTTCCTTGTGAAAATCGGGCCAGAATTTATTTGTAAAATAAAGCTCGGCGTAAGAAAGCTGCCACAAAAGAAAATTGCTTATACGCATTTCTCCGGAGGTACGAATCAAAAGATCCGGGTCGGGCGTATCGGCTGTGTATAAAAATTCGGAAAAAACTCTCTCATCAACATCTTCGATATTTATGGTTTTATTCAATATTGATTTAGCCAGCTTTTTGGCCGCGTCGACTATCTCGGTCCTTGAGCCGTAGTTCAAGGCTAAATTTAGAGTAAGGCCGGTATTGTTTTTTGTCTGGCCTTCAGCTTTTTTTAATTTATCGATAATATTTTTCGGGATTGGGTCATCCCTGCCGACTATCCTTAGCCTGATATTATTTTTGTTTAACTCGGCTAATTCCCTATCGAGGAATTTTTCCAGTGCCCGCATTAACATTCCGACTTCTGTCTTCGGCCTCTTCCAGTTTTCCGTCGAGAAAGCAAACAAAGTCAAATACTTTATGCCGATCCCGTTTGCATCCTTAACTATTTTCTTAAAATTATCTATCCCGGCTTTATGTCCGGCTGCCCGGGGCAGGCCTCTCTGTTTGGCCCACCGGCCGTTTCCATCCATGATTATTGCTATATGCTGCGGAAGATTATCCATAAATTATTTTCCACTAAAATTACTTACTCTTACGAAAATGGGGGATATCTATCCCCCATTTATGAAAAAACAAGTTAAGTATAATCGAAAAATTAATGAAATGAAAAATTCATAAAATATTAAAGTTACTGCCTACATCTAGCGAGAGTTTCTTTAAGATTCTTCTCCAAAACCTTCTTTAATTCAGTCATTTCCTTCAGTTCTCTTCCCAACTCTTTATTTATCAGGTTTTGGTCCTCTAATTGCTTATTCAAGCCATCAATATTGGCCTGGGCATTCTTAAGCTGAGCTTCGACGGAATCCATCTTTGGTGTCAAAGTGGATAGCTTTTCTTCGTTCTCCATACGCAATATCATCTCTTTCTGAAGAGCTCTTTTGCTTTTAGAAGAAGCGAGGCTTGCGCTGATTGCTAAAACCAGGCACATCACGGTCAAAATAGACAAGGCAATCAAAATCCTATCCTTAAGCTGTTCGTCTAACATATTACTATATTTCCTCTCTTATCTGATTAAATAAATTATTTTAAATTTTCTTCCGGCTCTTCTAAGGCGGCGCTCTGAGTCGAAGCCTTTGCAGCGCCCTTAGATTTGATAAATTTCGGAAGAATTATAATCTCGACTCTTCTATTTGTTTTTCTTCCTTCAACAGTATCATTCGAGGCTACTGGCCTGAATTCTCCGCAACCAATGGCAGATACTTTTTCAGGAGCTAGCCCTTTTTGGTCAACTAAATAATGTAAAACGCTCATTGCTCTGGCGCTGGATAATTCCCAGTTTGACTTCCATCCAGAATACTTTATAGGTTGATTATCCGTGTGCCCTTCTACGCCTATTTCCATGTTCGGAACTTCCTGTTGGATAATACCTGCTACCTTATCCAATGAAGAGTATGCCTCTGGTTTAATCTTGGCTTTGCCGGAATCAAAAAGTACTTCAGCTACGAAGGTAATGACCAATCCTTTATCAGTCAATTCCAAACGCACCTGTTTGTCGGCAATTTCTTGTTTGAGCTTGTCTTCCAGGAGCGATTTAGTGTTCCTTAACTGGCTTAATTGGTCTTCCAGGTCACTTATTCTCTCGACATCCGAGCGTCTTCCCTTTTGAAATATGATGGTGCAGCCTACTAATCCCAAGCTAATTATTATAATTACAAATAGCTGGAAAATTCTTGCTATGGGCCTACTCATAGCTAACCTCCTTTTTTGGCTTTTTTGGATAGACTTAACAATAACACAATCGGTTCTCAAAGTCAAGGACTTATTATTTGGTGCGTAAAAGCGTGGCTTCTCTTTTTGAGCCTATGGAAATATACCTTATATTAGCGCCCATAAGACTTTCTAATCTCTCCACATACCTACGGGCGTTCTGGGGCAAATCCTTATATTTGGCAGCCTGTGACGTGGGCTGCTGCCATCCGGAATGCTCCTCATAGATCGGCTTTGCCTTGCTTATGACTTCGTAGTCTAGTGGGAAGTCTCTAAAAAACTTGCCTTTAAACTTGTATGCTGTGCAGATTTTTATAGTTTTTAGGTTATCCAAAACATCCAGTTTCATTACGGCTAATTCGGAAATGCCATTAATGGTAACGGCATATTTTACCATCACAGCGTCGAACCAACCGCATCTCCTGGGCCTGCCCGTTGTGGCGCCGTATTCCATACCTTTTTGCCTGATTTTATCCATAAGGACTGATGAAAACTCCGTCGGGAACGGACCTTCTCCTACCCGTGTAGTATAAGCCTTGACAACACCAATAACCTTATCTATCTTATCCGGCGAAACCCCGCTTCCGGCGCATAACCCCCCGGCTATTGAACTGGATGATGTCACGTAAGGATAAGTTCCGAAATCTAAATCTAAAAACGTGCCCTGAGCGCCTTCAAACAAGATAGATTTTCCTTCTTTCGCGGCTTTATTCAAAAGCAATGCCGTATCGCAGGCGAATTCTTTAAGCTTGCTGGCATATCCAGAATATTCCTTATAAATATCGCTAAAAGAGAACGTATTGAAATGATAGACTTTGCTGAAAATTTCATTCTTCTCCTTAAGATTATCCTTCAATTTGTTTTTGAGCACTGTGGGGTTGATGAGATCGGCGAATCTGATACCGCATCTAGACACTTTATCGGAATAACAAGGGCCGATGCCCCTGCCGGTCGTCCCGATTTTATTAGTGCCTTTTTCTTCTCTAAGCTTATCCAATACTTTATGATAAGGAAATACTATGTGGGAATTAAGCGAGATTCTTAAGTTAGTTTTATTAACTTTAATCCCCTGTTTCCTTACCACAGAGATTTCTTCCAAGAGCGCCTTGGGGTCGACTACGACTCCGTTTCCGATAACGCAAGTCTTATTGCTGCGTAAAATCGCCGAAGGAATAAGATGGAATATAAATTGTTTTCCTCCGACGACGACGGTGTGCCCTGCGTTATTTCCTCCCTGATAGCGCACGATAAAATCAGAATCTTTAGACAAGATATCTATAATCTTGCCTTTTCCTTCGTCTCCCCACTGTGCTCCAACTATAGCAATATTCATATTCTTCTTTCCCTATGGTGACATGGTGAATATTTTTCTGGCGATCTTCGGATGCTGGGCGATAAACTGCAATTCCTCCTCAACAAGTGGCTTCTGATTATGAACGTTAGCGTATCTTACCAACTCCAGAACCTCCGCCGCCTCTTTATCATCCTTAAAGACAACTTCCAGCTTCTCGTAAACGTTTCTAAAGCCTTTGATTCCGCTGTATTCTCCGGCAGTAATCTTTCTTCCGGTTTCAATTATCTCGGGCTCGCCGCGGCCTAATTCCTCTAAATCATAAAGCTCATAATTCCTTCTGTCTTTGAGCGCTCCGTCGGCATGGATTCCGGATTCATGCGCAAATGCATTTGCCCCAATTCCCGGCTGATTGATGGGAATAGGCACGCCAAACGCATAAGATGCATATTTGCATAATTTCCAGGCGACTTTTAAATCGACCTTTTCATCCAGGGTATACTCATCTTTTAATCCGCTGGCATACTTTACGGCTAGAATTACGCTAACCAAATCAGCATTCCCCGCTCTCTCCCCCATGCCATTGACGCAGGTATTGATATAAGCATCGCACCCTGAATCATTGGCGGCTTTCGCCCCGGCGATGGAATTAGCCACCACCATTCCCAAATCATTATGGCAGTGGATTTCAATTGGCATCTTTACTTCCTGAGCAAGCTGTTTTATCCTGTCGTAGATTGTAAACGGAGAATCAAAACCCAGGGTATCGCAGTAGCGTATCCTGTCTGCGCCTGCCTCTTTGGCGGCAGAAGAAAATTCAATAAGGTATTCCATTCTCGTACGGGAAGCATCTTCGGCGTTAACCCCCACGAGCTCGGCACCTTCTTTTTTCGCTTTTTTAACCGACTCGGCCATCTCCTGTAATATGCTTTTGTGGTCAAGCTTGCCCTTGAATTTATGCATAATCATCTGGTCGGAAGTTGAAATTGACAGATTGACATTCTTTAAGCCGGGGACTAATTTAAAAGCGGTCTGCACGTCTTCAACCGTAGCCCGCAGCCACCCGCCAAGCTTTAAATAAGAAAAAACTTTCTTTTCCGCCAATTCCAGGTTGGCGTTAAGATAATTTGTTTCGTGTTTTGTCACCGGGAATCCAAATTCGCTCTGAAAAACCCCCATTTTATCCAGATACAAATTCAGCATCGTCTTCTGCAGCTTCGAAAGGCAGATCCTTGAAGTCTGCACGCCATCCCGGTTGGTGACGTCGATGATATAAATTTTCGGCTTCATAAACTCTCCTTATTATTTAATTAGCTTTTCTAATTCGTCCACTGTTGTGTCTTCTTTAATCCCGAATATCTCCTGGTTATTTAAAAGGAATAAAGGACCGTAAGAAATCTTTAGTTCCTCGACTAAGCTTATATTCTTGCTCAAGAGCTCTGTCGATGCCTGCGAGTCAACACATTGCTTTATTTTTTTCTGATCTAAACCTAGTTTTTTTGAGCAAAGAGAAAGACTGTCTTTCCCTAAATTATCGATATGGCAAAACATGTATTCCCACATCTTGTTAGGATATTTGGAAATGATGCATAATGCCTGTTTGTCTTCGGCTATTTCCGCATCCCCGAAAGGAGCACTAAAATTACCTAGCTTCTTATCCTCTACAGCCAAGAAATGGATGTGAAAATCTATCTTTTTCCCTAACTTGGCAAGCAAATCCCTGGTTTTCTCCAGCGCCTTTTTGGCCATTTTGTCCCTCAGGCTTATAAACAAATCCAGCCTACCAGCCTGAAAAGACCTGTTAAGAAAATACGATACCCCGACGATAACCGGATTGAGAAAATAATATCCGTTCTTTTCTATCACGGTATGGCCATTTGAAAAATATTGATAATTGGGATGTTTAGTTATCTCTTTTGACAATATATATACCGGCAACATGCTAAAGTCTAGCTTTGCGATAATCTCTTTTGCTTCCGTGGATTCGCTGTCCAGATAAGAGACCTCGCCAATCGGTATCCGGTCTGCAGTCAGCTTAAGAGTATCACTGACATTGCAGGTCTTGCACATCTTAGGGCTTATTACCGTAACATTGACTTTGGCGATTGGCTCATACACACAGGCCGCATTCTTTTCTCCAGCAGACTGACATTTAAAAACCACTTCTGGCTTGTAGCAATCATAATCCCGGAAGCAGACCGGCAATGAAGATTTCACTTCTCCATCATCGAAGATGTCCTTACTCATAGGAATATCCTTTCTTGCCGCATCTTTTATCTTACCTTGCTCGAGGTCTAATTCTAACAATCCCAGAGTTCTTCCCCACTGAAAAGGAGTAAGGTATTTAACCGAATTTAATTGCTCTGGTACTTCTGCGCCTGACAGATTATTAACAATGATGTCTATTCCTTTGACCTCTTCCGATAATTGCTTGTCAAAATTCAATCCCAGCTGGCTTAGCAATATCACTATATCAACTTTTTTCTTCTTCAAGGCATCAATATTCTCCTGGATTTTCTTTGATACATCCTGGAATTCTTGCTTTGATTCAAAGCCTCCGATTTTAATCTCCAAAGGAGAAACGCCGATAATGCCAACTCTGGTATTGCCTACTTTCTTAATCACGTAAGGCATAACTCCCGGCAAATCAAGGCTGCATGACAAAAATGCTATCTTTTTTCTATTAATCTTATCCTGCAGGAAATCCTTGCCGAAGTCAAACTCATCAGATCCGATATTGACAGCATCATATCCCATTTTTTCCATGCCGCTGAAATTAATCTCTGTGCGCTTCTTATCCAATTCCGGAGTCGTTGAATCGATATCCTGCTGTCCGGAAGCGAAGAAATTTCCGCTATCAAGCAATAAAAGATTCTGATAGTCTTTACGCAGCTCTTTTATCTTCGTAGCTCGACGTGCGATTCCGCCATTTGGGGCAGCCGGGCAATGACAGGGATAAAGGCTTGATGAGGTATTGCCCGTATAAACAATAGCTATCTTCTCAGCGAACGCCAAATTGCAGAAAAGCAAAACCACCAAAGAACCCACTAATATTAAGGATAAGAATCTATTCTTCATATTCCACCTCTATCTGACGATAAATAAAAGTAATAAACCCAATAAAAAGAAAAGCAAGGCTGTCAGCAACTTGATTTTCGCAAGATGCTTCTGAGCCAGCTTCGCAAACATATCCGAAGTTACTCCCCATAAAGCGAACAAGAATATTATAACCAAAGGCACGATAAACATAAGATTATATAGGATCAAATAGGCAAGTGCCCTAATTTTTAATTCAGGCATCTTCATGATATAAACTATCGTTGGTAGATACAATTGTCCGGTGCATACAGATTCCAGAATCGAAACTATAAATCCGCAGCTTATCGCCGTTAAGACAAGGCGCAAAATAGCCCTATTTTGAACGGCAACTCTCCTATCGTCGGTCTTTTCCCTTATGGTTTCCTGAATTTTTCTCTTGATTATTCCCGGAAGCTTTAATTTTACCTTATCCGCATCTTTGGTCTTATTAAAAATCCACCAGTCATACAAACTGATTGCTCCCAATATCAATGCCAGAAAAGCTACCGCCATATAAATGACCTGGGACACCAGATTGAATATTGCCATCCTCTTCAAAAATTCGAAAAGCCCAAGCCCCAACCCAAGATAAGTAAAAAACACGGTTATAATAAAAAATAATCCTAAAATTACGGTTTGTTTACGGTTGTATCCGGCGAATGCCAAAAATGAAATGAAGAATATAAGCACGGTAAAGGCGCAAGGGTTTATGCCGTCAATTAACCCGGCTGTCACGATTGTCAGCCAGCTAAATGATTTAAACCTCGAGAGAAGCACATCTTTCTCGGGACGGATATCTGCCAGCAGCTTGACGGCCAATACCGGCTGCTTGGGGTCGTTAGTATTGATAAAAATGTATTTTATCGTCGGGGCAGTGTATCCAGTCGTATCAAATTGGAATAATATGGTCAACTTTTCTTTCGGCGCAAGCGTAACCGGCCCCTTAGGCTCGATAATCTTGACACAGCCGCAGCTTACCTTTAGAGGCTCAACCGCCAGCTCCTGGTCCCCTGAGTTCTGCACGACAAATGAATAACCGTAGATTTTCCCTTCTGCCATAACGGGAAGTTCGAAAACTTTTTCTTTGGCAGCAATCTGAGGAGCGGCAAAGACATTTGCCGCGATTAATACAACTAAAAATGCAAACAATATGATTTTTTTCATTATCTCGTGCACCTGGCCCTTATTTCCTGCTTCATAATATCCAGATGGCTTAAGATAGTGGTCTGATTTTCCAAAATCTTATCTAGTTTAGCCACCATTGCCGCATTGTCTTCAGGCGTAGGCTGATTTTCTTGAGCGGAAATATTATTGAAATAAAAAGAAACCGATATTGCCAAAAACACCAACAACAAAACCGAAAGCAATAATATTCTTTTCATTTCTCTCCCTCCGGTTTTAAATTACCGATTATAATTTTATTACCTTAGCAGAAATGATATTTTCAGACTTTTGAATCTTTTCTAATATATCCTGCGGCACTGGACTATCGACATTGATAACGGATATCGACTTGCCGCCCGCCTCTTTCCTGCCGAAAGTCATCGCGGCGATGTTTATTTTCTTGCTTGCCAATAATGTTCCGATGGTTCCGATTATGCCTGGCTTATCAAGATTATGGATAATTATCATATGTCCTTGAGGGATTACCTCTACGTAATACTCCTCTAATTTTACAATCCTAGGCTTGTTGTTGCTGGATAAAGTTCCTGCTACCGTCAATTTTGTTTTGTCGGTTACTACGTCGACGGAAATCAAATTAACGAATTCCTCCTCGGTGGCAGACTTGGATTCCTGAATTTTAATGCCTCTTTCCTTAGCCAGGCTGAGGGCATTAACAAAATTTACCGTCTCCTGGACTACCGGCTCTAAGAATCCTTTAACCAATGCCATGGTCAGAGGATCAGTCTTCTTTTGGGTAATCGGGCCGCTATAATTAATATCTACCTGGCTGATTCTTCCTTCAGCCAATTGGCTGGACAATTGCCCGAGTTTTTCGCAAAGGTTGATGTAGGGTTCCAGAACCTTAAAAGTCTGGGGGTCCACCGACGGATAATTCGCGGCATTCCTCACGCCTCTGCCTAAAAGCGCGTCTCTTACCGCTTCGGCAATTTCGATGGCGACATTTACTTGCGCCTCTTCGGTTGATGCGCCTAAATGCGGAGTTATAACAATATTCTCTAACTTTAAAAGCGGAGAACCGGTTGGAGGTTCATTCTCAAAGACATCCACCGCAGCTCCGGCAATCTTTTTTGTCTCAAGCGCTTTAGCCAAAGCACCCTCGTCGATGATTCCGCCTCTGGCGCAATTAATAATCTTTGCCGTGGGCTTCATCAGCGCAAATTCTTTATCGGAAATCAAATGCTTGGTTTCATCTGATAAAGGCGTATGAATGGTGATGTAATCTGCCTTGGATAAAACATCCTTTAATTCCATGACTTCCACGCCCATCTGCTTTGCCACTTCCAGGGAAATAAAAGGATCATAAGCGATTACCTTCATTCCAAATGATAAAGATCTTTTGGCAACTTCAGTACCGATTCTTCCCAATCCGACGACGCCAAGAACTTTATTATAGAGCTCGGTTCCCATAAACTTGGAGCGTTTCCATTCCCCAGCTTTTAATGATGCACATGCCTGCGGTATGCTCCTGGATAAAGCTAAAATCATGCTCATGGTATGCTCGGCGGTGGAAATGGTATTTCCGCCCGGAGTATTCATGACGATAATGCCACGGGCTGTAGCAGCTTCCAAGTCAACGTTATCCAAACCTACGCCTGCGCGGCCGATAACCTTTAATTTGGCGGCGGCATTAATTATCTCTTTGGTTGCCTTGGTTCCGCTTCTGACCACTAGAGCATCGTAATCTTTGATGATCTGTTTTAGCTCTTCGGGCTTAAGTTCGGTCTTGATATCGACCTCAAGCTCCTTCTCTTTTTTAAGAATCTGCACTCCTTCATCCGATAGTTTATCGCTTATCAGAACCTTCATTAAATCCTCCGTCTTGAAAATTGTTATTGATTAACCTAAGACCTTTTTTGCAGCAGAAACTCCAGCTCCCTTTTTGATATCCGGATGCTGGGTAAAATATCCCATCTCATCTAAAACCGTTTCCATAGTGGAAAGGGCAAAGATGATATCTTCCTTATTTATATAACCCATGTGGGCGGCGCGGAATACCTTTCCTTTTAATTCCGCCTGGCCTCCGGCGATTGTTACGCCGTATTTATCCTTCATGGTCTTAACCATCAGTTCTCCGTCGAGTCCTGCCGGGACGTTGATTGCGGTTACGGCGTTGGACATACAATTCGGGTCGGCAAAAACCGTGAATCCCAAAGCCTTGGCTGCCTGCCGGATTGCTTCGCCCTCAAGCTTACAGCGTTTAAATATATTCTGCAGCCCCTCTTTTTTCATAAGATTAATGCTCTCATTAAGAGCGATCATTAAGCCTATAGCCGGGGTCCAAGGCGTATCAGTTTTATCCAAAGCTTTTTTTGCGGCTTTCAAATCAAAGTAATATCTCGGCGATTTTGACTCCGCGACTAATTTCATCGCTTTGGGGCTAACGCTAATCAATCCTAATCCAGGAGGAAGCATTAATCCTTTCTGCGAGCCGGATACGACTACATCTACACCCCAGTTATCAGTCTGAATATCTACTGCGCCTAAACCGCTTATGGCATCTACTACTAAACATGCGCTCGTATTCCTTACCACTTCGCCCAGCGCCTTTATATCGGTATCAACGCCGGTGGAGGTCTCGGTCAAAGTCGCAAAGACTGCCTTGATATCTTTATCGGCAGCCAGTTTCTCAGCGATAAGTTTAGGGTCTATCGCTTTTCCCCAAGTCACATCGACGACTATAGGCACAGCTTTATAGGCTTTGCAAAGCTCGGTCCATCTCTCGCCGAATTTTCCTCCCTGGATAGTTATGGCTTTATCGCCGGGAGAAAGTAAATTGGCGACTGCTGCCTCCATCGCCCCTGTTCCTGAAGAGGCAAGGATAAATACGTCGTTTTTAGTTTGAAAAATCTCTTTTAAACCTTGCTCTGATTCCTTTATGACTTGCTGGAATTGCGATGTCCTATGATGAATTATTGGTCTTGCTAATGCCTCGCGTACCTGTGGCGGTAGCGGTGTCGGCCCCGGTGTCAATAAACGCTGTTCCATTTCTCTCTCCTTATTTTTTCTTGGTTGAGGCTATTACCTCGTCGATTAATCCGTATTCTTTGGCTTCTTCCGGAGACATAAAGTAGTCTCTGTCTGTGTCTTTTTGGATTTTATCAAGCGGCTTGCCCGTATGCTGGGCGAGAATCTCATTAATCTTGTCTCTTAAGCGCAAAATTTCTTTGGCCTGGATAGATATGTCTGCTGCCTGACCCTGAACCCCGCCCCACGGCTGGTGGATCATAATCCTGGAATGGGGAAGCGCATAGCGCTTGCCTTTTGTGCCTGCGGTAAGAAGAAGTGCGCCCATGCTGCTAGCCTGTCCTATGCAGTATGTACAGACATCAGGTTTGACAAACTGCATCGTGTCATAAATTGCAAGCCCCGCAGTAACCAGGCCACCCGGAGTATTGATATAAAGATTTATGTCTTTATTTACATCCTCCATCTGCAAGAAAAGCATCTGGGCGATGATTAAATTTGCCACCATATCATCGACGGGAGTCCCGACAAAAATGATCCTGTCTTTAAGCAGGCGCGAATAAATATCGTATGCCCTCTCGGCTCTACCGGTCTGCTCTACAACGATTGGCACTAAGGTCTGCATTCTCTCATCCATTACTACCTCCTTTAATGAGCAGTCGACTTACGGAAGCTTTAGCGACGTAAGTCGTAGCCCCGATTTATCGGGGCGCCTGCGAATTAAACCCTTGACATTTTACCTGAGGAAAAGAATCTATTAATTTTTCTATAGTTTCTTTCCTAGTTCTCCCATTCTTAAATTGCATTTCTCTTCTAAAAGCTTCTGAACGAGTTTCTAATTCTTCCCAGTAAGCTAATTTAAGCGGACGTCTATCTCTAGTAGAATAAACCTGACCACCTGAATGAGCCTTAAAACGTTTTTCTAAATTATTGGTATGACCGTAATATTTACTACCATCATTGCATTTTAATATATAAAAATAGTAAATTGAATTAACTTTCATAAATAAAATGTCAAGGGTCAAATTCGGACAGACAACTTAAGTCACTCCATTCCTTAAGTTGTGTCCTCATTTGACCATTTCGCTTCTTTTAATAAAAATTCCATGACTTTGGCCGTTTTGTGCTCCGGCTTATCAACCTTTATATTCTCAAGCTCGGCGATTTTATCCAGGATGAAATATAATTTCACGTCATTTTCCGCCAGCGGCTTTAATTTCTCTTTGATCGTCTGTTCTTTGGAATCGATTTCCTCTTTTTTAACGCCTTGGTGGGCCATGCGCTGCTTGGTATCTTCCAGGAGATACTCTAATTGCTTGGTTAACGAACTCTGGGGGATATCCAATTCCGAATTCTTAAGCAATTGCTCGGCAATCTGGTTTTCAATATCATTCCTGGCTTCCTGCTGCTTGGAAAATTCCATCTGCTTTTTTATGGTATCCTCTAATTCTTTCAAATTCGGATATCCTAAGCCCTTGGCAAAGGTATCGTCAATCTGGGTTTTGTCATCAAGGCCCTGGGATTTGCGCAGGAATTCAAAGCTTTTCTTTATATCCTCGTCGGTGACAGCGGTTTTCTTCCTTTTTACCTCTAATCCCTTGTATTTCTTAATCTTGACTTCCGGCACGACTTCAAATGAAGCCTTAAAAGTCAATCCGCCATCCTTGAATGATACATCAGTTACTTCAGGCAGATCCACCGGCAGCAAATTCTCCTTCTCCAATGCCTCTTTGTAGGAATTGGGGATCAAATCCTTCAAGACCTCTTCCCTGGCCAATTGGCTATGCTCCGATTGCACCAGATGCATCGGCGCAGTGCCGACGCGAAAACCTTTAATCTGGGCTTTTTTCTGAATCAGCTTATAGACTTCATCAAATTTACTCTGGACAACTTCCTTGGGTATGCTAATTACCATTTCTCTCTTGCAGGCATCAATCTTTTTGACTGTTGCGTTCATTTTAACATTTTCCTTCAATGAACAGACGACTTACGGAGTGCCAACGACGTAAGTCGTAGGCGAAGCCGTCTGTGAATTGAACCCCGCCCTCTATGCTTTAAGTATCACTATGACGCATAGAAAAACCGGGTATGGTTTACTTATTGTCTCCACCCCCTTTGCTCCGCTTAGAGGGCGGGGTAAGTTCGGACTCACGACTTATGTTCGCTATCGCTCCATAAGCCGTGTCCTCACTTACATTTTAAACTTTTCTCCGAGATAAATCTGGCGCGCCTTGGGCTCGTTGATAAGCTGCTCGGCTGAGCCAGAAATCAGAATCTTTCCCTCCGCGATTAAGTATGCCCTATCGGTTATAGAAAGCGTCTCCCGGACATTATGATCGGTAAGTAAAATTCCCAATCCCTTGGCTTTTAGTTCTTTTATGATCTCCTGCGCATCAGCGACGATTATCGGATCAATCCCGGAAAACGGCTCATCCAAAAGTATAAACGATGGATTGGTCACCAGTGCACGGGTTATCTCCAATCTTCTTCTTTCACCACCCGAAAGAGTATAGGCTTTGTTTTTCGCTAAATGCGCAATGTTTAATTCGTTCAATAGTTTCCTTAATCTTCTGTTTCTTTCGGTGCGGCTGATATTCAAAGTCTCTAATATCGCCAGGATATTATCCTCGACCGATAATTTACGGAAAATCGATGCATCCTGCGGCAGATACCCCATTCCTAGGCGGCAGCGGTCATGGATGGCTAAACGGGTAATATCTGTCTGGTCAAAAAATATTTTCCCTGCTTCTGCCGGGATAATCCCCACGATCATATAAAATATGGTGGTCTTGCCGGCACCGTTCGGGCCAAGAAGCCCGACGATCTCGCCCCTCTTGATAGAGAAGCTTACACCGTCGACGACTTTCCTGCCGTCGTATGCCTTGGCTAAACCGTTAGTTTCCAAAAGCCGCATTATCAAATGCTCCTTTTTCTGAATAAAGAATAAGCCTGGGCCGGCCGATCAAAGTAATCTTCTTGTCTTTGGCGGTATAAATCGCGCCCTGGCTGAAGCTTTCGTTTCCGTCACGCACAATCTTGACATTGCCTTTGGCAATGATCTTGACTATGGATTTGGTCTGGCTGTCAAAGAAAACTTCCATGGTTTTGGATGTCATCTCGCCGTTTTCGTCTTTGACGCGCACGTTGTCGTTAAAAACCGCCATGGAATTCTGATAATCGATATCCAGCGGCCCGTCGCAGGTAATCACAGTCTTCTTTAAATTCTTGTTTGCGTCTTCGGTCTGGATCTCGACCTGGACTTCTTCATTGAGCTGGGCCTTTTTCAAGTCGGTGTGGGCTTTAGCCCCGGTTCCGGTGGCAGTAATATTTTTCTGCTCGATTTTCACCGGATCTTTGGTCGTCACCAGATTGGAAGTGCGGTTCCAGTCCAAGGAATCAGTGGTCAGTTTCGAGCCGGTTTCGGTGGTAGCCACGACATCCTTCTCAAGATGCATGTCCCCGCTTGTTTTATTGAGATCTCCCGTTTGCGCCTTAAGGTTGACCTTTTCTTTGCCGTAGAGATCAGCGTCGATGTTTTTAAGTTTTACCGAATCTTCCAGAACATCGGCAGTCTCGCCTTTTACTTCCCAGGTTTTTTCACCGGTCTTGGAATGGCCGGAGAGATTAAACTCCGAGAACTGCTGATCTGCCTCCTGACAATGAGCTGCCGCGCAAAAGAAAAATAAAATAAAAACTGATATTATTATGCGCATTATCTGAAATATTTGCTAATGACTTTGTCCCACTTGCCTTGAGATTTCAAGATGAGCTCGATTATCTCGCGCACTGCGCCGTCGCCGCCTTTTTTCTTGGTGATGTAATCCGCGGCTCTCTTGGCTTCTGGCGCGGCGTTGGCAACCGCTACGGATAAACCAGCTCTCTTTAAGACGGGAATATCGATTAATTCATCGCCGATAAAACAGACACTTTCGTTCTTTAGTTTCATTTGCTTGAGTATCTTATGGTAAGTTAAAAGCTTGTCATCGCAATTCTGATAAGCCTTAAAAATCTTGATGTCTTTGGCGCGATGGCTTACCACTCGGGAATACCTGGCGGATAAAATTATGGTGTTAATCCCGGCTCTCTTTAGCAAAACTACGCCTAAACCATCCTGGACATCGAAGAATTTAAGCTGCTTTCCTTTTTCATCCATGACGATTTTTCCGTCGGTCAGGACACCGTCAACATCCAAAATCAAAAGCTTAACCTTTCTGGCCTTATCTTGAATCAATTTACACCAAACCTGCTTTCAATAAATCCTGCACATCTAACAAACCGATGGGTTTTCCTTTTTTATCCACTACCGGGACCTCATCAATCTTTCTTTCCTGCAATATCCTTAAAGCCTCGGCAGCCAAAGTCTCTTTGGTGACAGTCGTGGGCCTTTTAGTCATTACGTCCTTGACCTTCTTTTCCGATAAATTGGCGTCAACTTCCAGATGGCGCCTTAAATCACCGTCGGTGAATATTCCCACCAGTTTGCCTTTTTTATCTACAATCGATGCCGAACCAGCCCTGGCTTTGGTTATGGCAAGCAACACATCCTTAATCTTTTTCTCCTGGTTTACCACCGGATTGGATTTTTTCATGCGCATGATATCTTCCACGGTAAGAAGAAGTTGTTTGCCCAGCATTCCTCCGGGATGATAAAAAGCAAAATCCTCTTTCTTAAATCCTTTTTTATCCAACAAACAAACCGCCAAGGCATCGCCCATGGCCAGCATCGCTGTCGTGCTTGCTGTCGGCGCTAAGTTCAAAGAACATGCCTCTTTCTTAACGCTTGTATCCAAAACCACATTACTGTATTTGGCTAAAGTGGATTTGGTATTTCCGGTCAAAGCAATAATCTTGGTGCCGATTTTCTTTAATAACGGTAGCAAACTGCGAATCTCTTCAGTCTCACCACTCTTGGAAATCACAATCACGATATCTTCTTTGGATACCCTGCCCAAATCTCCGTGGATAGCCTCGACCGAATGCATCCAGAGGCTGGGAGTCCCTACCGAGGACAAAGTCGCGGATATCTTCTGTCCGATTAAACCGCCCTTGCCCATTCCGGTAACCACGACTCTTCCCTTACAGGCATACATCAAATCCACTGCCTTCTCGAAAGTATCGTCGATCCGGTTGATCAGCGAACGCACTGCTTCAGACTCAATCCTCAAAACTTCTTTCGCGCGTGTTTTTATCATTTGACCACCAATTTATTTTAGAGTTATTTTTTAATCCTAAAAGATCGAAGGAACCTGTCGATTCCGATTGCCTGGACTAAAATTGTTTTTAATTCTTTAGGCGTGATCATGTTTGGCCCATCACTAAGAGCCTTCTTGGGATTTTTATGCACTTCGACAAACAAACCATCGCAACCAACCGCCACCGCCGCCCTGGATAAATAAGAAACAAAATGTTTTTCTCCGCCGGAAGCCGTGCCTTTTCCGCCGGGAAGCTGGACGCTGTGTGTGGCATCGTAAATAATCGGATAACCGAATCTTCGCAAAATCACCAGTGAACGGAAATCGCTGACTAGATTATTATAACCAAAACTTGTCCCTCTTTCGGTGATGAAAATATTGTTGTTGCCTGCGCTTTCAATCTTTTTTATGATCTGTGCCACGTCCCACGGCGCCAGGAACTGTCCTTTTTTTATGTTGATGACTTTGCCGGTTTTGGCGGCAGCCACAACTAAATCTGTCTGACGGCACAAAAACGCCGGGATCTGGATTACGTCTAATACCTTGGCTGCCTCTTTGGCCTGCTGTGGCGAATGAATATCGCTTAAAATCGGCACCCTTAACTCGTCTTTGATTTTCTTAAGGACCTTTAATCCCTTGACTAAACCCGGCCCGCGATAAGATTTTATCGACGAGCGATTAGCCTTATCAAAACTGGATTTAAAAATAAACGGGATGCCCAGGCTCTTTGTCATCTTCTGGATCTCAACTGCCGTATCAAAACAATCCTTAGGGTCCTCGATCACGCAAGGCCCGGCAATAAGCACGAATGGCGCGCTGGAACCAATTTTGATATTTCTAACTTTAATTTGTTTCATTTCTTATCAAATCTCCAAAATATCAAACTCTAAACGCTACACCCTAAACGCTATACCCTAAATCCTCTAGGGTGTAGGGTATGGGGTATAGGGTTTAGACTTTGTATATTGTTAATCTGTTTTCTCTTCAGATAGTCTTTCTTTGACCAATTCCAAATCTTCCGCCGTATCCACTGCTATTGTGTCAATATTAGTCTCGACGGTTTTAATCTTATAGCCTGCCTCAAGAGCCCTTAATTGCTCCAATTTCTCCGCCTTCTCTAATTTTGATTCAGGCAGGTTCTTAAAAGTAAACAGGAAATCTTTGGTATAAGCGTAAATTCCCATGTGTTTGTAATAAACATGCTCCACGCTTTTATCACGAAGATAGGGAATCCTTGAGCGCGAGAAATAAATCGCGAAATCATTGCGATCAATTATCACTTTGACCACATTGGGATTATCAATCTCTTCTTTATTTTCAATTTTCTTGATGATCGTCGCCATGACGACTGACTCGTCGTCCAGAATCGCATGCGCCAGATTATCTATCATCGTGGAATGGATCAACGGCTCATCACCCTGGATATTGATTATAGCTTTGACGTCCAAAGAATGGACGATTTCCGTCAACCTGTCAGATCCTGATTCGTGGTCTTTAGAAGTCAAAATCGCTTTGGCGCCGAAACCTTCCGCCACCTCTTTGACTCTTTCATCATCGCAGGCGATAATCAGATCATCCAGCATCTTGGACTGCTTGGCGCGTTCCCAGACATGCTGGATCATCGGCTTGCCTAAAATATCGGCTAAAACTTTTGCCTCCAAACGGGTTGAGGCGTATCTTGCGGGTATGATTCCGACAATATTCATAATTACTCTTTAATTCTTTCGATTAATTCTTTAGGACTGACTGTTGCAGTTCCGATTTTCCCAACGACAATTCCTGCAGCAAAGTTGGCCAAATGCGCCGCTTCCAATAATTTTGCTCCCGATGCCAACGCCAGGGTAAATACCGCGATGACTGTGTCTCCCGCGCCGGATACATCAAAAACTTCTCTGGCCACCGTGGGAATATTTATTGATTTTGCCTTTTCTTTGGTGAATAGCTGCATGCCGCTTTCGCCCAATGTAATCAAAACCGCTTTGGAATTGAGATACTTCAATAATTCCTTGCCTGCTTTATCAATATCGCCTGCGCTCTTAAGTTTATCGCTGTAGATATGCAATCTATTCTTGGCGTCGCGAATCTTGATATCCCTAATTGCGTTTTCCGCTTCGCTTCTGTTAGGAGTGATGGCGGTAATCCCCAAATCCCGATACATGCTGAAATGCTCTTCCTTGGGATCGACGGTGATAATCTTCTTTCCCGCCGCCACATCTTTTATATACTGCAACAAATTTTCCGTGATAACGCCCTTTCCGTAATCCTCAATGATAATAGCATCAAACTTATTCAAATTATTCTTGATAAAATTCTCGATTTTGCGCAGCGTCTCCTGCTTTATCTCGTCGGTCTGCTCCCAATCCACCCTCACCACCTGCTGCCTCTGGGCGATGACTCTGGTTTTGAGGATTGTCCGGCGTTTGGTGTCCACCACTATCGCCTTACTATCAATCTTTCTTTTCTTTAATTCCGCAAACAAATATTCTGCCCGGCGATCTTTTCCCACCACTCCTAAAAGTGTTGATTTTGCGCCGAGGCTAGTGATATTACTTGATACGTTGCAGGCTCCACCGGGAATATATTCTCTTTCCTCGGCTTTAACTACCGGCACTGGAGCCTCCGGTGAAAGACGGCTGGCCTTTCCCCAGATGAATTCATCCAGGATCAAGTCGCCGATGACGAGAATCTTTGCTCTCTTGAAATTGTGGACTAATTTTATTAAGCTGTCTTTCATTATAATTCGTCAATTATTGCTGCAGCCAAAAGCGGCATCATAATCTCATGGTGTCCGATAATATAATATCCTTTGCCCGTGCCTTGAGTGGGCCGGTGCACGATATTCTGCTGCGGCCGGTAATGGTAAATCATATCAAAGTTTGCCGTGGTGAAATTCTTCACCTTATAGCCTAAGTTTCTGGCCACGGTAAGAGCCTTTAAGAATACTTCCGGCAATACTACCGCTGAGCCGAAATTCAAAAGCACTCCTCCGTCGCCTAACTTGGCCACCTCGGCGATAAAATTATGGAAATCTTTTAATGATGCCTGGCCGATCGCCGCGCCCGAGCATGACATATGCTGGTGCACGATATCGGTTCCGATGGCAATGTGCACGCTTACCGGCACATTATGTTTATAGGCAGCGTAAACTACGCTTAGGTCCTTGAACTTTAATCTTTTATCCTTCTCAATGGCTTTTCCCACGGCTTTGCCGATGCCGATATTGGCGTGGGCAGCCTGCTTTATCGCCTCATTGACAAATCTTGATGTCTCATCAGCCATGCCGAATGACCCGTCGAGGATGGCCTTGTCCACGTCCTCGGAAGTCTTGCCCATAAATGCCAGCTCAAAGTCATGGATGATGCAGGCGCCGTTTAAGGCAATGGCAGTGATGACTTTTCTTTCTATCAAATCAATGATTATCGGGCTTAGGCCGCACTTAATCACGTGCGCGCCCATCATCAAAATGACCGGTTTTTTCTTTTTCTTGGACTCAACCACGGCCGCAACAACTTTACGCAAGTCGGCCGCCTTCAAAACATTGGGCAGGCTCTGGTAAAATTTGCGGAAGCTGTTGCCTCTCCTGTAGATACAGGCAAAATCCTCCACATTGACCTTGCTTTGCCTCCGGCCGAGTGAATAAGTCCTAATTTTACTGAGATTTATTTTAGTCATAGTGAACGATAAATTCTATCATAACTACCAAGTTTCGTCAATAATTCGTGTATATTTATGGTTAATGTAGTTTTAGCTACGAGTTAAAACAAATATTCTTTAGTCCTTACGTTTTTTGATTTCTTGCTCTTTATTTTTCAAAAGCTTTTCTTCTTTTAATACTTAACCCCTGCCTCCAGATTATAGGAATCTTATACGCACCACTTTTTGGAACATGTTTCAAAAACCCGATTGACTTGAGCTCATCTACTATTTTAATCCAATCGCTTCCCAAAAGTTTTTCTAATGAATCAGCGTTGTGCTCACTACATCCTCCTTCAAATTTTAATATATGTTGTTTAAGATGAGGAAATTCTGCAAACAGAAACATGTTTTTTTTCTGCTTAGAAAGTGCTTCAAGCGATTTTTTAAGAATATCTTCTTCAATAAGATATTCTTGTTGTTGCCCAGTTTGTTTAAATTTCTTAAATTGAAAAGCCTTTGCGCATCTGAAAAAATCTATTATATCTCTCGGAGTGACTATATCATTTCCATCAGAACAAGAATCAAATAACCAATCAAAGGTGGCGATTTTTCCGACGCAAGGAGGGAAAATTTTATAAAACACCTCGCTACGATATGACTTATCTTTATCAATTTTATCAGAATCTATTCCATATTCATAGCGCAAATAAGGAATAGCGGCTATTCTTTTGACAATTAAATATAAAATATCATCTTTTGACCAAGACATTGAAGCTGAGCATCTATCGGTTATATGTGTTAAAGCAGTAAAACCATCTGCGGCTAAATATTCGAATATATCGTCTCTCAAAAATATTTTTATTCTTAGGAACGAATGAGAAGAAAAATTATACGATGCTCGCAGCAGTCCTTTTAAACCATTTTTTTCTACTTCGCTACGATGGGGGAAAACTTCATCAAGCCGATCTAACATTATCCAAATTTTTATGTTATGTTTTTCGAGAATCGATATGATCATATTCTTAAAATCAATAAGATAAATCGGTTTATTATGAACTTCATCTATCGTACCGGGCTCTAATTCAATTGCGGGCGTAAATGAAATTGGCAAACCTGATATCTGGTCTATTTTAGTTTCAACACCTAATTTCATTTTTGTTTTTCTCATCAAATCTAAAATTGAACACTGTATGTCTTTAAAGATAAAGCCATCTTTATGAATTTTTAATCCCATTCTTGATAATGTCTCATCGATTTTATTTATATCTTCATTGCCGATCTGATTTCGTAACTTATCGGCATTAAAAATTAACTTGTATATTAAAACTATAAAATAAATGCCCCAAAAGTTTGCAAATTCAACCTCTGAATATAACTTAAATTCATCTTGGAAGAGCTTAAAAAGGGGATCACCAGTTGCCTCAATTCCGAATATGCAATATAGTTTATTTTTATCGATTAATAAATTTCTCAAGAAAAAAAACAACCTATATAAAGCTGTCTTTCCTGATCCTTTCGTGCCTCGAACTATATCTATCCTATCATGCAGATATAAATCATAAAATTCCTGAGTCTCAATTTTTGCGATCTCCAAAAGCGTATCTTTCTCAGCAGTTGATGCTCCAAGGTCGAATGCATCCAAATAATCATCGACTTTTTGTATCATCAAGATTGGCTCCTTTCCTTCTTTATGAGTTATCGAGGGCGTTCCCCATTTTATTCGGGAATCTTTATTAAATTATTAGACTCTGGAATTTTCCTTACCTAAAAATTTATTTACTACTGAAATAATTCTTAAAATTGTCTAGTAAACCAAGTAAGTGTAGAATCGTCAAAAATGAAGCAAATACTGTAATCAAATATAATATACCTTTAACAATCTTACCAATAAATGAAGACTCAACTTTGTTCTGATTAAATCCTATTATGCCCATAAATCTAAAAGGTAAACTAACAATATAATCTAATAATAATCCTAACCAGAAAAACGGATTAAAAGTTCTAATCAACGCACTTTTGCTATTATCCTCGTATATGCCAATTGCCCTGTAGATATAATCTAATAAAATTGTTGGTCTAATTTCAAACCTGCTTAAATTAAAAATATTATGAATTACATCTATATCTCGTATATATCCACCAATTGCAGGAGGAGGCGTATATTGTATTACCGGATTAACACCAGAGGCTATTACAATTCTATATATTCGAGTAAGTATTCGATCAATTTCCATTCTTATTGTCAGCGCTTCTTCATTCTCAATAAGCTCAAAGCTAAAGCCATCATGTCTTGTATTTTGAAAGTACCTTCCAATAAGATCGATAAATGCATACAGCTGTTGTATCCTTCTATTATTTTCAAATATTGTTATTTTTGTGTAATACATTATTATCCCCCGATATTTTAGAAATTTTCCTTCCTCAGGACCGGTTCCCGATTAATGAGCGCACAATTTACGGAAGCGTAGCTGACGTAAATTGTTTGCGCGAATTAACCCCGCCCTTTCTAGAACAGAATTTTTGTCGAAAGAAAGGGCTGGGTTCTACGGTTTTATGTTATTTACTACCGAGCTTTGGGTTTCGTGAGTTTTGTTCATTTCGTTTAAAAGCAAACCTTCAGCCGTCTGCTTTTTATTTGTCAAATCATTAATCCTTACCGCGTTTTTTTCGCTGTCGGTGGTCTGGTCCCCGGAATCAGGTATCTGCCGTCCAGGCTTAACCTTTGCACTATTTACCGACTTATTAATGGCTTGGCGGGGTTTTGTTGGCTTTTGTGAATTTGCACCTTCGTATTTGCGAATCAATCCCTGGCTAACCTCATCCGGGTTAGACGGATTCCCTGCTTGCAGATTACGGCTGGATTCTTGCGTATTTACTACTTGCGCCTCATCCGTCTTTTGCGCTACATGGCACTTCTCTTCATTGGCAAATACCGAGGATACCAATACTAAACTCAGCGCCAATATCACTGATAGAATCTTTTTCATGTTGCCTCCTTTAATGAGCAGACGACTTACGGAGTGTCAACGACGTAAGCCGTAGCCCCGATTTATCGGGGCGTCTGCGAATTAAACCCCGCCCTTTCTAGAACAGAGTTTTTGTCGAAAGAAAGGGCGGGGTAAACCGCAAAGATTACATCATTCTTTCAAAACTTCATCCACTGTTTTTAAAACGTCTTCTACCTGAATCGCCTTCAAACAGGTGAATTCTTTTTTACAATTATGCGCTAAACACTCAATACATCCGACATCCTTATGCAGGAATTTATCCTTGAGGCCGAGCGGCCCCCAGCGAAGCGGGCTTAATCCCGCCTGGTTGCGTCCAAAAATAGAAATTACCGGTGTTCCCACTGCAGTTGCAATATGTACCGGGCCGGAATCATTTGAGATAAAGAGTTTGCATCTTTTTAGGATACTGGCCAGGCGGCTGACTGTTGTGTCGCCGGCCAGATTTAATACCGGATAAGACATTTTATCTTGGACTTTTTGCGCTAATTTTTTATCTTTAGGGCCGGCGACAATAATTATTTTATATCCGTATTTTTCCATCAAGATATCGGCGAGTTTGGCAAAGGATTCGGCCGGCCAGATCTTGGACGGGCAGCTCGCCGCCGGATGAATGGCCACCAGCCTCTCTTGATTCAGTATGCGGTTTTTGGCCAGAATATCTTCAAGCCATATTTCCGATTCTAATTTTATAGGCATATAAAGCGTTTTATCCTTGGGCTCGATGCCGAGTGCGCGGATAACATCCAGGGAATATTCCATCTCGTGCTTCTCGCCTAAATGTTTGGTGTCTTCTATCTTTTTAGTTAAAAGATGCCCCATTTTTTTGTTGTAGCCAACCCGCTCGGGGATGCGCGCAAAATAGGTGACTAGATTCACGCGGTTGGTGGGATGTAAAATTATCGCCAAATCGAATTTCCTCTGCTTTAGCCGGCGGGCAAATCCCATCGATGCCAAGACGCTTTTGTGTTTTTTATCCTTATCATAAATGATGACTTCATCGGCGTAAGGGTTTCCCTCGATGATTTCTTTGGCGTATGGCGAGACCATTACCGCCACAAATGAATTGGGATAAAAGTCTTTGACTGCTTTTATCACCGGCGTGGACAATAACACGTCGCCGATTCTATCGGTACGCACAATCAAAATCCTCCGGTATCCCAAGAAAGGCGCGAACATTGCCAGGTTTTCCTGGGCGAGGTTTGCCGAAAGAAGTTTCTCGGCGAGCTTTATTATCCTGTCTTCATGCAAAAGATTCATGCACTCGTGTTCATAGCGGCAGCTTGACTGCTCGCAGGGCGAACAATCCAGCTCCTCTCTTATAACCAGGCTCTTATTATTCCAGGGGCCGTATTTTTTGGGGTCGGTGGGGCCAAAAATCGCTAAGGTGGGGACATCGAGGTAGCTGGCCAAATGCATCACCCCGCTGTCATTGGAAATCACTAATTTTGCCTTCTTTAATAGATAGGCAAGCTCGCGCAAATTGGTCTGGCCGGCAAGATTAACCGGCTTATGCTTCATAAGGTTGATAATATCCTCGACGATACCGGCATCGTTTTTGTCGCCAACCATGATAATCTTCAACCGGAATTTCTCCATTAAATAATCGCCGACCTCGGCGAAGCCGCTGGCGCGGTACCTTTTCCAGTGGCTGGCAGCTCCGGGTGAAACCACGACAAACCCCGAGGCGGGAATATTATTCTCTTCTAATAATCCGTCCACTTTGGTTCTGTCGTTTTGATTGGTGCAAATCTCGGCAAGCGAGCAGAATTTCTCGATCGATGGCATTGTCGACTTCAATTTGTAGAGATGGCGGTATTTCATGTGCTCGATTGTCTTGGGGATTTTTAAAAGCGCAGGCGTTTTATACGGTGCTTTCAAGAGGCGGACAAAACCGGCGTTACGCAGGTTAACGACGAGATCAAACTTCTGCTTCTTTAGATAAATCAAGAAGCCCAGCTTGGCTTTTAGCGAGATTCTTTTGTCGTAGACAACCAGATTCAGGCGGAAATCATTGTTGAGTAAATCCAGGGCCTTCGGCCCGACGACGACATGGATGCGGGCTTGGGGAAAATTCTCTTTTAAAGTGTCGATTACGGGCAGAGTCAGAATGACGTCGCCGATATTGGTGAGGCTGACGACTAAAATATTCTTAATCTCTGAATTTTTTGGCTTCCGTGAAAACATAGTCTACGCTAATTTCCTCCATGCAACGATTGTGCTGGCAGTTTTTCACATAGCAGGGAATTTCACATCCCACTTCTCGCTGGATTGTTGCTATTTTTCCCTTTCCTAATGGCCCGGTGAGAGTCGCTTTTGTCGGACCGAACAATGCGATTAAATCGGTGCCCATGGCAGCGGCAATATGCATCGGCCCTGAATCTGCCGAGATGACCAAATCGGATGCCTCCATCAAAGCCCCGAGCTGTTTCAGGCTTGTAGCCCCGGCTAAGATAATCGGTTTTTGCTTCATGAGCGAAGAAATCTCATTGGCCAAAGCAATGTCTTTGTCGGCGCCTGAGATTATTATTTTGGCGCCGAGCTCGTTAATTAATCTATCGGAAAGCGCGGCGAAATTTTCTTTGGGCCAGCGCTTAGGAGCCCAGTTCCCACCGGGATTAATCACCACTACAAAATCTTCCTGGGAGACTCCCAGTGTTTTTAGCTTTTTGTCGATAAATTCGCGGTCGCCATCGCTGACAAAGAATTCATAGTATCTTCCATCGGATTTTATGCCATAAGAGCTGACGATATTGAAATAATAGTCCAGACGATGTATCTGGCGGTCAGGTTGGGCGATTGCCTTGGTCAAGAGCCAGGATCTTTTTTGGGTGTAGTAGCCGACCCTCTCGGGGATTCCGGCCAGCTTTACGATTAGTGCGCGGGTCATCGAGCGATGAAACAAAAATACGATATCAAATTTCTTGTTTTTTAATTCGCGGATGAATTTTATCTGGGCAAATATCCATTTATGCGTGTCTTTCTCGTCAAAAACAATGATCTCATCCAGATTGGGATTGCCGGATAGTACTTCCACGCAGCGCTTAGGCACCATGCAGGCAAGATAGCTATCAGGATAGGCTTTTTTTATCGCCCGGATTGAGGCGGAAGACATTAAAACGTCCCCCAGCCAATTGACATTTGCGATCAAGATTCTTTTCTGCATTTTATTTTAAGACCGATTCGTAGACTCGCTCGGTTTCGCTAATCATTTTCTCAAGAGTGAAATTTTCCCGGATATTTTTCTGGGCGTTGGCACCTAATTGCCTGGCCTTCTCTCTATTTTCCAGTAATGAGATGATGGCATGGGCCAGCTTAAATGAATCCTGTGGCGGGACAAGAATCCCGGTCTGGCCATCTTTGACCAATTCCGGAATCCCGCCGACTTCTGTTGCGATAACCGGCAAGCCCACTGCCTGGGCTTCCATTATCGAAAGGCCCAAACCCTCGGCAACAGAACACATTACAAAAATATCCATAAGCGATAATATCGAGGATGTCTCTCTAACCGAAGGAATAAAAAATATGTTATTGTTTAAGCCGAGCTCGTTTACCCTGGCGACCAGATCGTCCTTGATTTTTCCGTCGCCGACAACTAAAAGCTGGGCATCGGGAAATATTTTTACTACCTCGTTCATCGCCTCAATGAGATAACTCTGGCCCTTAACACTGGATAGCCTGGCGATATTGCCGATGACCGGGCCACGGGACCTTAGGCCAATCCATTTTCTGGTTTCTGCCAACTCGTCTGCGCTATATTCAAAAGCCTTTCTTGCCTCCAGGCCGTTATAGATTAGCTCGATCGTATCGAACCTTACCTTCAAATCCTGGATAAGATGGCTTTTCACCGCTTCGCTTATGGCGATTACCTTCCTTCCCCAGCAGGGGAATTTTATCCGGCTTAAACGCGGCTTGAAAAATCCGTGGCAGGTGGAAACAAAAGGAATGCCGCCTATCTTATCGAGCCAGAAAGCCAGCACCTGCGTGACCCTTGTCTGGGCGTGGATGATCTGAATGTCATTATCATTAATCGTCTTGAAAAGTTTTTTTAACGAGATAAAAATCTTGGGGCTGATCTCCGACTTGGTGGTGATGTTGATCTCCACGTGCGGAATATCGTAGCTTCTTAACACATCCACCAATGAGCCGCCGCTGGATGCCACGACGACGCGGTGGTTATCATTTTTCAATCCCTTGGCCAGGGACACTACGTAGCTTGCAATCCCGCCGGGATTAAGATGGGTTGTTAACAGGAGTACATTCATGTTTTAATCAGTTTTTTTACCGCCATATAAACTTCATCCACGCTAATCTGATTCATGCAATCCATTTTCTGGCATTTAGGCTTATAACAGGGGCTGCAGATTACATTTGCCTTTACCACAACTGCTTTTTTCGCCGGAGGCATATGCCTCTGGGGCGACGTCGGGCCGAACAAAGCCACGATGGGAGTATTCATTGCCGCAGCGACGTGCAGAGGAGCTGAATCGGCGCTAATAAAAACACTGCATTTTCTGATCAATGCCGCCAGCTGCATAATCGAAGTCTTGCCGGCGAAATTCAAAAGTTTTGAAGTCGCCATCTTCTGGATTTTTGAGGCAGCGCCCAAATCATCTTGCGCGCCAGTGATAATCACCCTGATATTTTCCTTGGACAACCTATCCGAAAGGCGGGCAAAATTCTCTAGCGGCCAGCATTTGGTGAGCCATCTTTTGCTGGCGCCTAAATTTATCCCTATGATTTTTTCTTTGCCTGATACCCATTCTGATTCTAAAAGAATCCGTATGTATTCCTCGTCCTCTTCGGAAGGCCATAATTCCAGGGATGTATCTTCTTTGGCGATGCCCAAAAGCCCAAGCGTCCTAAACTGGTGCTCTATCGGCGGGGTATCTTCCTTTGTCGGCTCAACCTTGTGGTTCAACAAGAAACTGAACTTGCGATTGTTGTATCCGTAGCGGCTTGAGGACATGGTCGAGAAACTAATCAGATGACTCTTGCGGTTATTCTGCAAATCAATGACCATATCAAAATAATATTTTCTCAATTCCTTTATAATATTAATCGGGCCGAATATGCCTTTGTCTTTTTCTTTATAATCATAAATGATGATGCCGTTTAGATACGGGCAGCGCTGTAAAATCGGGCGGGACTCTTTACCCACCAGGCAATAAATCTTGGCTTCGGGGTATTTCTTTCTTATCGCCCTTATGGAGGGAATAGAAAGAATCACATCGCCTAAAGCGCCGATTTTAATAACCAGGATATTTCTGGTGCTTGCAGCCTCCTGGTAGACTTTTAGCGTTTCGGTAGACATCATCTCGATAGTGAATTTCTCCTCCACGTTTTTTCGTCCGGCAAGCGATAGTTTTTCCGCCAGAGTTTTATCCTTAAGTAGCTTCAAGATGGCCGATGCCATGGCGTCGGGATCCTTGGGAGGGACCAGGATTCCGGTCTCGCCGTCCTCGACTACGTCAACGACTCCTCCCACTCTTGTTGCGATAACCGGCGTGCCGCAGGCCTGGGATTCGATGATCACCCGTCCGAATGCCTCTTCGGTCACCGTGGAAAGGACTACGATATTCAATTTGGAAATAATCTGGGGGATATCTTTTCTGTTGCCCAAGAATTGCACGCAGTGGGAAATTCCCAAGCGTCGGGCAAGAGTCTCGACCTCTTCGCGGTAAATCTTTTTACTTTGCGGGGAGTCGCCGACAATCCAAACTTTTAAGTAGGGAAGTGTTCTGATGAGCTTGGAAATCGCCTTCAGGAAATGGGCATGGCCTTTTAAAGGAGTAATCCTGCCGATCATCCCGACGATAAAACCAGTCTTAGGCCTGGTATCGTAAGGCGAAAAAGTAAATTTTTCCAGGTCTACGCTTCGGGGAATCAATCTTATGCGCTGATGATGGACGCCGAAATCTTCTATCATATGCCTGCCGATAACGTTTGAGGGCACAATCACCAGTTTTCCGAAACCCATGACTTTTGAAAGGAAATGTTTGGAATAATGGCCATGGCAGGTGGTGAGGAAAATCGTCCCGGTATTTCTTGCGGCGAAGAATCCGATCCAGCCGGGAACGCGGGAGCGGGCGTGGACGATATCGATATTTTCTTTCTTGATGATCAAAGTCAGCTCTTTGATCATCTTGATAATGGTAAATATGGATTTCTCGTGCACCGGCAATTTATAATGCAAAACCCCTGCCTGCTCTAAATCTCCGACCAGGTCTCCGCCGTTTGAGACTACAATTGCCTTGTGGCCGTTTTTCACCAGGTACCTGGCGAAATCGACCGTTCCGGTCTCAACGCCGCCGACATTTAGCTCTGGAAGAATCTGAAGTATGTTCACCCCGCCCTTCCTTTCGTTTCTATTCCGAGCCGGGATTTCAGTTTTGCTAAACCGCTGCCATAAGCTTTAAGATTTTTCTCTCTTTTATATGCATGGTCCTTAGACCTATATCCCTCGAAATATATTAATTCTACAGGTAGCATCTTTCTAGTTGTAAAAACCTTCCCTTCGCTATGCTCTTTCAATCTATTTTTTAAATCATTGGTACAGCCTATATAAATCCAAGATGTCTTACCGCTAGCAAGTAGATACACATAATACCATTCTTTAGGAAGGGCGGGGTTCATAATATCTTTCCGATTGCACTGGCCAAAGCTTCATTATCAGCCAGCTTTTTAACTTTAGGTTGATTGTTAAAGATTTGTTTAATAGTATCTGATATTTTATCCGGTTTTACCAGGAAAATATATTCTTGGCTGCTTAATGATTGTAAAAATCTTCTGTGCTTCCTTGAGCTGGATTCTTTGGCGGTTTGAACAACAATTACATATTTTCCGGAACTAGCCGCCTCGGAAACCATGGAAATGCTATCATCGCTTACTATAACTATATCGGACAATCCCAATATTCCGCCCACCGCCTCGGGAATATTGTTTTCATTGGCGATTATCAGCAACTTGCATTTTGGCAAACTTCCCAGGCTCTCTATGATAAGGTTCTCTACGCTATTCGGAGTCCTTCTTGATGTGGTCAATAAAATCTGTAAGTCTAATATTTGCGAAATATCTTTTAATTCTGAAATCAGGATTTTAACCGCCTCAATAGATATCTTATAATTTTTTGTATCTCCTCCCAAGAGGACGCCTATTGTCCTGGCTTTATCTTGGCTAAGATTAGGATAGCGCAAAGCAATCTTTTCAGACTGCTTTTTTAAATAATCTTTATTGATTAAATTTAATGAGCCGTCTGTTATAACTACATTGTCTCTTTGCGGCGGATTATCGTGCCTGGGCATGACCACCAGGTCAAATCTATTTGTGCCCAGCAGATTCGGCCGTAAAATCGACACACTCTTTGCCAGGCTATCATTGGATAAAATATAATTCACATTAGCCAGGCTTGAGCCGCTGGAGATGATAAAATCGGCTTTCATCCTGGCTAAATTCTCGTAGGATGATTTTTCCAGAAACTTCTCCAGGCACCACAGGCAACCCATGCAATGGCGTTTCGCCGCCGGGACAGAACACAAAGATATCATGGCTTTGGAAAAATTATTCCTGAATCTGACATCCATTATTTCTATGGAAGCTTTAAAATTGTTTTTTGCTAGCTCTGCCGATAAAATGCCTGCCGCTGCCTGGCTTTGCCTTAGCTGGCCGATTTTTCCATCGTTTAAAATAACAATTTTCTTTTGATCGGAGTATTTCCATACTTTGTAAAACCACATATACTGTTCGGGGTGCTGCCGAATTATGTCTTCGCCCATACGCATAATCTTATTAAGATTTAGCTCAATATCCCTCTCGGCATCTTGAGTCTTAATCAATTCTAACCGCCTCAAAATAATCTTATGATATGGCCCGCGCTCCCTGATTATAAATACCATTACTATCGGGACATCAAATTTTAAAGCTAATCGTAAAGCGCCTGTGGGCATGGAGGCGCTTTGCCCGAAAAATTCGGTCAATTGTCCGCTCTTGCCGCCCTGATCCAGAACCAGGCCTAATATTTCTTTGTTCTGCAATACCTTGATCATTTCTTTGGGGCTTTCGCCGCGATACAAAACACTTTCCGGACGCATCTGACGATAGGAGTTGAGCAACTTGTCGGTCTTGGAATATTTTTCATGTTCCCTGGCGATGATTTTAAACGGCGGGCCAAGCCTGTCGCACAAAATAAACGATAATTCCCAACTGCCAAAATGCATACTGCAGGCAAGCAGGCCCTTGTTTTCCTTGATGGCATCCATGATTATACTTTTATCTTCAAATCGAACATATTTTTCGATATAACCGTGTGTAATCTTAGGCAGGCATAGCACTTCGACGATATGCTGGCAGAAATTCTGAAAAGTCTTTTTGGTTATGACGTTTATTTCCTGCAAAGTTTTTGAGTTTCCGAATGCGGTCTTGATATTGGCATAGACTACTCTTTTATGCTTAAAGTCCAGGTAGTATCCGACGGTCCCGATAGCCTTGGCAAGAGACAGAGACACACTCATCGGCAGAGCCATAAAAATCCAGCCCAAGACCTTAGCGGTGGCAAACAGACAATAATCTTTCAAAAAATGCTTCTTCATTTTTCGTGAATTTAATTCCTATGCGCAGTGCAAGGATAGTAAGCCCATTCAAGAAATCAAGTTTCAATGACTTCAATCTTGGGATGTCTTTTTCCGTGGTGATGATGGTATTGATCTCCCGCGCTTTGCAGGTTGCGACTACCCTTGCCAAATCGCGCTCCTTATACTGATAATGGTCGGTAAAATAAAATTTTAACTCAGGAGTCAACCCCATCTTTACGATCATCGCCTCAAAACTCGCGGGGTCTCCGATACTTGCCAGGAGGCAGATGTTTTTATCGCGCATCAAAGACGAATTTAAAACTTGGTTATTATCTATCCGGTATAAGAATACCGGGTTGTGAATTGTCTGGGCCACTACTGCCTTGGGTTTTATAAAGCTTATGAATGATTCTATTGCCCCGACATTGTCTTTGCCAAAATCTGACTTGGTAATAACAAACATCTCGGCTCTTTTTAGTGACGAAAGCGGCTCTCTTAAAATTCCCCTTGGTATCATATTTCTGTTTCCGAAAGGATTGATGGCGTCAATTGCGACTATATCCAAATCCCGGTGCAATCTCCAATGCTGGAAGCCGTCATCGAGCAAAATCAAATCCGTATTATAGTCTTTTATAGCTTGTTTGGCGTTTTCTATGCGATTACGCCCCACCAAAATATGCACCTTTGGCAATTTAGCGGCCAGCATCGTCGCTTCGTCCGATTTTTTATCGGCTGTGGCCTCTTTTTTGTATCCGCGGGTCAGGATTGCTACTTTGTATCCCGCGCCCGAAAGAAATTCTGCCACCAATTCAACTAGCGGAGTCTTTCCTGTGCCGCCCAGTGTAATATTTCCGATACTGACGACCTTGGTATCCAAACGGGTGGTTTTAAGAATCTTGGATTTATAACAGAACAAAATAATTCTGATTATCAGGCCATACAACAAAGACAAAAGAAACAAAAGGGTCTTTAAGATCGCGGCTAGAATCCCTTTTTTCTTATCCGTAGCTAAACTATACAGGTATTCTCTCATAGGAAGCTAATACTTTTTTTATCTGCTCGACGGTCCTTTGCGTCGCTCCCTTGTTTTCGTCGACGATTATTCTGGCATTTTCCCCGAGCTTTTGCCTTTTTATTGCGCTATCTAACAATATCTTGACCGCATTTGCCAATTCTTTATCGGTTTTAACCCTGATAGCGGCATTCTTTCTTAAAAACAGATCGGCCATATCCTGAAAATTAGACATATGCTGGCCAAAAATTATCGGCTTAGAAAAATATGCCGGCTCAATTATGTTGTGGCCGCCTTTATCAACGAGGCTGCCGCCCACAAAAACTACTGTAGCTAAATTATATAGGCTTTTTAAATCTCCGATTGTATCTACAAGAAAAACGTAATTCGCGTAGGCTGCCAGATTAATCTTATGGTTCTTAATACCGGAGAACTTTATAACCTTGAAATTATTTGCACTGATTACACTGGCAATAGAGTCTGCCCTTTCGGGATGGCGGGGAGCTATCATCAATTTCAGGCGAGGATAATTCTTAACCAGATCCCGATAAATTTTAAATACCATTTCCTCTTCGTTGTGATGGGTGCTACCGGCGATAAAAAGCATGTCATTTTCTCTAAGGCCCAAACATTCAGAATCACAGCTATACTCCGGCAATTTCTCATCGAATTTCAGGTTACCCACAAACTTTACTCTTTCCTTTGGCGCGCCAAGATAGATAATCCTTTCGGCATCTTCCGGCGTCTGCATGCAGAAAAGAGCGATCCTCCTAAGAGTGCTTCTTAAAAGGAACCTGATTTTTTTATACCCCCAGAAGGAACGCTTGGAGATCCTGCCGTTGACTATAACGATTGGGACGTGTTTGGCATAAAGATAGCTTATGATATTGGGCCAGATTTCGGTTTCGGCGGTTATGAAAATCATTGGCTTAATCTTATGAATGATTTTCTTGACGATAAAACTAAAATCCAGAGGAAAATACATGACGGTAATCTTGTCGCTGGCCAAAGACTGGGCGATGCGGTTTCCCGTGGGGGTGACAGTTGAAATAACAATTCTCTCCTGTGGCCATTGTTGCTTGATACTTTCGATTAATTTTGAAGCGACCAGGACTTCTCCTACGCTTACCGCATGAATCCAGATGTGTTTATTCCCGCCTAACTTCGTGATTAAATCCTCGGGCAAAAATCCCAATCGGGATAAAAATCCCTTATGGAATTTGCGCCGGAAGATAAAAAAAGGCAAATAAAATAGGTGCAATAAAACAAAAATTATGTCGTAGATTATAAACATTTTATTTTAATTTAAGCTCGCGGATGAGTTTTGTCGTAGATATTCTTCAATCTTTCCGTAGACAAATGCGTATAAATCTGGGTGGTGGAAAGGTTGACATGGCCCAAGAGTTCCTGGACCGATCTTAAATCCGCCCCGTGGTTCAACAGATGCGTGGCGAAAGTATGCCTAAGGGTATGCGGGGAAATATTTTCTTTTAGGCTGGTAAGCTTTATATATTTCTCCAGTATGTCCCTTACGCCGCGATCGGTAATCCTTGTGCCATTCTTGTTTAAGAATACCTCTTTGGTCTTTTCTTTTCTATTATCTATGTATTGGCGCAATGCGCTAAGCGCCTTTTCTCCTATGGGCAGGAGCCTTTCTTTCTTTCCCTTGCCTCTTACTTTTACAACGCCGGAGATAAAATCAATGTCATCCATGTTTAAGCCCACAAGCTCGCTTATTCTCATGCCCGTGCTGTAAAAAGTCTCCATAATTGCCCTGTCTCTTAATCCCGATTCCCCGTCTTTGGGCGGCGCCTCTAGGAGTTTTAGCATTTCATCCTCGGTAAGAAACTGGGGAAGGCGTTTGTCTAATTTCGGCGTCAATAATAATGTAGCCGGATTAGATTTGATATAGCCTTCGCGGGATAAGAATTTAAAAAATGTCCTCAGGCATGAAACTTTTCTTGCCAGGGTGCGGGATTTTAGATTTTTCTCTTTTAAGAACGCCAGGTATTTCCTTAAGGATAGATAATCGATTTTGTCTACGGTAGTATCTTTTAAGAAGTTGGCGAATTCGGTAAGGTCAAGTTTGTAGTTTAATATCGTATGCGCCGAGGCATTTTTCTCGATTTCTAGATACGCCACAAATTTATCGATATGCCGCTGCATTAAGGCTCGATCTCCCCTTCTTCTATCTGTTCTTTTTGCGGTTGAGCGGTCGGCTGCTTGATTCTTGAAGCGGTATGCCTGCACTTGGGATAATTGCTGCAACCGTAAAATCTTTTTCCTCTCTTTGAGCGCCTCTCGACCAATTCTCCGCCGCAACCTGGTTCCGGGCATTTTACGCCGGTGGTAAATGCCTTGGAGAATCGGCATTCTGGAAAACCGGAACAGCTGATAAATCTTCCATGCCTGCCCCATTTAACCATGAGTTGCTTTCCGCATTGAGGGCATTTCTCATCGACAAAAATCTGGGTCTTCTTGACCGTCTCCTGGGCAAAATCCAAAGATTTCTTGAAAGGCTTGTAAAAATCATTGATAACGCTAAGCCTTCTTAGTTTTCCTTCCTCAACCTGGTCTAAGTGCTCCTCGATCTTTGCGGTGAATCCTACATCCATAATTTTCGGGAAATGCTTTACCAGGAGTTCGACAATAATAACTCCCAAATCGCTTGGAATAAAATATCCGCTTTCGCGGTGGGCATAATTTCTGTAGACCAGCGTCTGGATAATCGGGGCATAGGTGCTGGGCCTGCCAATTCCGTCTTCTTCCAATGCTTTAACTAAACTTGCGTCTGAATATCTTGGCGGCGGCTTAGTGAAATGTTGAGAAGGATTGATCGTGATTAAATCCAAGATTTCTTTTACGCTAAGGCTGGGAAAATACTTCTCATTTTCTTCATCATCTTCGACGCGATAGGCCTTAAGGAAGCCATCAAATACTAATTTAGAGCCACTGGCCCTAAAAGTATATTTTCCCGCGGTAATCTGGACGGAAGTAACCAGGAATTCCGCCGGCTTCATCTGGCTGGCGACAAATCTCCTCCAGATAAGACTGTAAAGCTTATACTGATCTTCGGTTAAAAACTGTTTTACTTCTTCAGGATCGTGTTTAAGGCTCGTTGGACGGATTGCCTCATGCGCCTCCTGGGCAGATTTCTTGGGTTTATAGAAATTTGGTTTTTCGGGAAGGTATTTATCGCCGAAATTCTTGGCAATATAACTACGGACCTGCGTAATCGCTGACTTAGCCACCATCACCGAGTCGGTACGCATGTAAGTAATTAAACCGACAGGACCCTCCTTGCCCAGATCAATACCTTCGTATAATTGCTGGGCGGAAATCATGGTCCGGTTGGCAGTAAAGCCTAGCTTATTGAAAGCATCCTGCTGGAGCGTACTGGTTATGAAAGGCGCGTAAGGATTTCTTTTCTTATTGGTTTTGGTTATATCCGATACAATAAACTGTTCTTTTTTAAGTTCTTCGAGGATTGACTGCGCACTCGCCTCATTATTAATCTCAAGTTTCTTATTGTCTTTCTTGTCTAATTGCGCGATGAATGTTTTTTCGTGGCTTTCAGTTTTCTTTTTTAATTCCGCTTCGATGGTCCAGTATTCCTGCGGGATAAAATTCTTTATTTCCTGCTCTCTATCTACGATTAAACGAAGAGCTACCGACTGCACCCTTCCAGCGCTTAAGCCTGAGCCGACTTTTTTCCACAAAAGTGGGCTCAATAAATAACCAACGATTCTATCTAATACTCTGCGCGTGGTTTGTGCATTAACTTTATGAATATCAATAGTGGCGGGATGCTTGAAGGCATCGGCAACGGCCTCTTGGGTTATTTCATGAAACACTACCCGCAAGAAATGCTTTTTGCCTAAATTATTTTTTATATGCCATCCGATAGCCTCGCCTTCGCGATCAGGATCAGTAGCGATATAAATCTTTTCTTTATCTTTAGCGAGTTTCTTTAAGGCGCTTAAGACTTTTTTCTTTCCCGGGATAACCACAAAGGTGGGTTTGAAATTCGCCTTAAGGTCCACCCCCATCTTCTTGGCGGGCAAATCCACGATATGACCCATCGATGATTCAACTACAAAATCATCGCCTAAAATCTTATTTATGGTCTTTGCTTTTGCCGGAGATTCAACAATAACTAATTTTTTAGCCATTTTTCCTCACAAATAATTTTCCTGGTAATTGCCTGATAATATGCCTTAGCTCCATGTGTATCAACATCGATAAGGTAGAATCAATATTTAATCCTGATTCCTGAGCTATCTCATCGATATGTTTCGGAACGTCGGAAATCGCACCAAAAAGTTTTGATTCAATATCTGAAAGGCTATAATCTTCTGTCAGTCTTGTTTTATTTTCGATTTCTTTAATCCGGTTCTTAAAACAAAGCTTTAATTCCTCGATAATATCCTCAATGCTGGATGCAAGCTTGGCCCCCTGTTTGATAAGTAAATTTGTACCGAAGGAAGTCGCGGAATCAACTTTTCCCGGCACGGCAAAAACTTCCCTTCCTTGTTCCAGGGCGTTGTCGGCGGTAATGAGCGCTCCACTGTTTCGCGAGGCCTCAACTACCACTACGCCTAATGACAATCCGCTTATGATTCTATTGCGACGGGGAAAATTATAAGCCAACGGCTTAATCTTCATAGGGAATTCGGAAACCACTGCCCCGCTTCTAGAAATCTCATCAGAAAGCATTTTGTTTTCCGGGGGATAAATGCTAGCCAGACCGCTTCCTAAGACCGCAATCGTTCTGGCCTTAGCCTTCAAAGCTCCTCGGTGAGCGCTAGAATCTATGCCTCTGGCCAGGCCGGAAATAATAGTTATTCCTACGCTTGCCAATTTTTGGGCGAAGTCTTCGGCTGTGGATAATCCGTAAAAAGATGCTCTACGCGAACCTACGATGGCAATCGCGAAATCATCTTGAGGGATGATATCGCCTTTTACGTACAAAACCGGTGGCGGATCAGGGATATTCTTTAAATTTACCGGATAATCGTTATCGAGGATACTAATAATCTTAACATTATGTTTTTTGATTAAATCCTCTTCTTCTTTTAAGGCTTTTGCGTCTGAAGCCTTCAAAATATCTTGCGCTATTTTCTCTGAGATGCCAGAAAGGGCTGCTAATTCCTTTTTCGAGCTTGAGAATATCTTTTCGGCGCTGCCAAAATGGTCAAGCAATCTTTTCAACTTAATACTTCCTATACCGGAAACTGTATTTATGGCGATAAGCGCTTCTTTTTCGGTCATGTGCGTAGAATCTCCAGGATTTTATCGACTACTTCGTCTATGGTTGATTTTGAAGTGTCTATAGCATAATCGGCTTGGCTATAAAACGGAATTCTTGCCCTTAGAATATCCTCAATTTGTTTCTTGGGATCATCTACATTAAGAAGCGGCCGATGGGTATAATTTTTTGTACGCTCAAAGATAACTTCCGGCGAAGCCTCAAGGTATACAACCACACCGTTACGCTTCAGATTAGCCATATTGTCTTTGTCCAAAACTACCCCTCCGCCGCAGGCGATAACCAGGCCTTCGCGCTGGGACATCTCTTTGATGACCCCTTTTTCAATTTTACGAAAATATGGCTCGCCTTCTTTGACAAAAATATCATTTATGGACCTATGCTCTCTTTCAACTATGGCCTCGTCTAAATCAATAAAAATCATGCCTAGCTTACGGGACAAAGCCTTACCAACCGCGCTCTTTCCCGAGCCCATAAAACCAACCAGAGCTATATTCTTCTTCATTTGCATAACTTTAATCAAATCAAGGGGTTTTTACGCAAAGTGAATTCTACCATAATAAGCTGGTAATGTCAACCCAAAGAAATAGACGGCCCGGCCAGATTTCCTGGCCGGGCCGTCCACTCTATTCTGCCTAATTTAAAGGCTGTTTATATATCCTTGAAAGCTGCGTTTTATCTGAGAAAGACTATCAGAACCGAATTTCTCTAAGAAAGCATCGGATAGCACAAAAGCCACCGCCCCTTCAGCAATCACTCCTGCCGCCAAAACCGCACAGATATCTGCTCTCTGGATAGCCGCCTTTGTCGGTTTCCTGGTAATAATATTCACGGAATCAAGCGGCTGGGCGAGGCTAGAAATCGGCTTCATATAGGCGCGCACGACTATCGGCTCGCCGTTGCTAATTCCGCCTTCAATGCCACCGGCATTATTGGTCTTGCGATAGAAACCTTTGGACTTCGAGTAGAATATCTCGTCGTGGACCTCTGAACCCATTCTATTGGCTGACTCAGCACCAAGACCAATTTCTACCGCCTTTATCCCCGGGATAGACATAACCACAGCTGCTAATCTTGCGTCAAGCCTTTTATCTGACTGGACATAGCTACCAAGCCCGACAGGAACGCCTTGAGCCACGACTTCGAATGATCCGCCAAGCGTATCCTGTTTTTGCCTGGCCTCGTCTATTTTTTGCTTCATTCTTGACTCGGTAGACTCGCCGCCCACCATCAAAAGCCTGCTTGAGACGACGATCCTGAATTCTTTCAAGAAAGTCTTGCACAGAGCTCCCGCCGCTACTCTTATGGCAGTTTCCCTGGCCGATGCCCTCTCCAATACGAAACGTATATCATTAAAATCATATTTTAATGCGCCGGCTAAATCAGCGTGCCCCGGACGAGGAGCCAAAACTTTCGGTAATTTATCGATGCTAGAATCGCGATTATCAATCTTTAAAGCAATTGGGCTACCGATGGTTTTCCCTCTGGCTATACCGGAAAGAATATCTACTCTATCCTGCTCTATTTTCATCCTTGGTCCGCGGCCGTATCCGGATTGCCTACGCTTTAGTTCCTGGTCGATAAATCCTTTATCTACTTTTAAGCCAGCAGGCATGCCTTCTAAGATAGCTAAGAGCGCCGCACCGTGCGACTCTCCCGCAGATAATAAACGTAACATTTTATTTCCTCCTATTTATAGATAAAAAAGCGAATAAAATCCGACGATTAACTGTTTACTGAAAAAGAAGCTTATGATCGCTCCCATTGCAATAAAAGGACCAAAAGGAATAAGGCTGCCCTTGGTTTTTATCTTTACGATTATACCGATAAGTCCGCCCAGAATACATGCCAGGAATAAAGACAGGATTGCCTGCTGCCATCCCATAAAAGCCCCGATCATCGCAAGAAGCTTGATATCTCCTCCGCCCATGGTGGACGGTTCTTCGCCTTCCTCAAATTCTTGCTTCAGGTATATTTCTTTCTTGAATAATTTCTGGCTGATAAAATCACCGACTTTAAAAAACAAAAAATCACCCACAACCGCAAATAAATAAAGCACTCCCCCGGCAACAAGGATTCCTAAGAATGAGCGCAAAACCGATATTTTATAAACGGCCGTCCCGTGCATAAAAGGGAAAATCGCGCTAAGCAGTATCCCTGTGAATAACCCACCAACACTTATCTCGTCGGGAATAATCCTGAAATCCAAATCCGTAAAAATCGCGACAATCAAAAATGATATGAATATAGCGTAAACAAACAACGGCCAGCCAAAACCCAAATATTTTAATAAAATCAAAAATGAAAACGCAGTAATCAACTCTACTAGTGGGTATCTCCAGGAAATTTTTGCCCCACAGAAACGGCAGTGTCTCTTTAAAAGTATGAAACTCACAAGCGGGATATTATCGTACCAGGGAATGGTTTTTTTGCAATTCGGGCAGAACGACCTCGCAGGCTTTTTGATGGACATCTCCCGAGGCATACGGTAAATACACACATTCAAGAAGCTGCCGATAAAAGCTCCAACAATAAAAACAAATATACTTATCAGAATTTGCATCTCTTTGCCTTTCTTAGATTTCTAGATTTTATCACGATTCGGCAGGTTTCTCAAGTAAAAAGTAGTTTTTGAGGCGAGGTATTATTATCTTACCTCTTCCAATTCATATATCCTATTGCCCAGGCCGATTTTCTCTGCATGCTGGAGTTGCTTATTCCAATCCCTACCAGGATGCTGTTCCATAAAAATATCCCTTCCGCTTACTGCAATGATTTTATCTACGCAAGCCTGGTCAATTGCCACGGGATCAAAAGAGGCAAAAATTCCGATATCTGGACAGATTTTGGGATCGTCTTTAGCAAGGCAATCGCATTCTTTAGTAATCTTTATGGCAAAATTAAAATAAATTTGACTATCTTCTTTGCCTTTAATTGTTGCCAAGGCATACTCGGTTATTTTATGTTGAATTGTATCTGCACCCCTGGCCCATTCTACTTCTATAGCAGCGACTGGACAAATCGCGATGCAACTGGCGCAACCGATACAAATCTTAGGGCTTATTTTGGCTTTTTTATCAACGTATTTAATGGCTTCAACCGGGCAATTCTCAATGCAAGCTGAGCATGCAATGCATCTTTCTGCCATCACTACCGGTGCTATACCGCCATGCTGAACCAATTTTCCTCTGCGCGAAGCGCAACCCATTCCTAAATTCTTAATCGCTCCTCCAAATCCGGTCATTATGTGGCCTTTGAAATGAGAAAGCGCAACGATCGCATCGGCCTTAGATATAGCAGTGGCAATATATGCGGATTTGATCAAATCGCCGTTTATTTTTACCTGCTGGTCCTCATCGCTTTTAACTCCGTCGGCGATGACTACTGGGACGCCGACTTTATCCGGGACAAAACCATGCCTGTAGGCAAGACCTAAATGGTCGATGGTATTGGTACGGCTTCCTTTGTAGAGGGCGTTGGTATCGGTAAGAAAAACTCTCGAGCTCTGCTTCTTAATATCGTTTACTATGGTTTTAACAAACACTGGATTAACAAAACCGGCATTTTCTTCTTCGCCAAAATGAAGTTTTATCGCAACTAACTTATCCTTTTTGATTTTTGAAAATAGCTTGGCGGCGGCGAGCAGGCGGGAGAGCTTATCGTTTCTCTGGCTTATGCTATCGGCATCGGAAACGGAAACAAAAAAAACTTTACTTTGCTGCATAATCTTTATTTTTTAAATAATCCGATTAATTCCGCGCTATCTAAAATATGCGATTTCATGGCTTCTTCTAATGACGCCTTATTTTTGATTTGACCTGGCTCAAATTCAGTATCCAGCGCGTATAGTTTGAAGAAATAACGGTGCACTCCCGACGGAGGACACGGTCCGCCATAATCTTCCCTGCCAAAACTATTCATCGATTGCTCGCCGGGGATGTTATTTTCTTCTATCTTGGGGATAGGCGGAATATTAAATAATACCCAGTGCACCCATGTCCCCATGGGCGCGTCAGGGTCATCGACAATCAAAGCCAAACTTTTTGTCCCTTTGGGAACAGAATCTATAATCAAAACAGGATTGATATCCGCTCCAAGGCAGCTGAATTTCGCGGGGATAAACTCATTATTTTTAAACTCCGGGCTTGAAAGCTTCATTTTCTCTCCCCCCTCCTGAGCCAACACAAAAGAAGCGGCTAAAATAATCGTTATAGAGAAAACTAAAAAAATATATTTTTTCATCGTGGCTCCTTTTAGATCACATTTTCTTGTAATACTCAACGCATTTGGGGCATGCGCCATCTTTTTCGACCCAATTAGGATGGTCTCTCTTTATGCTATCAATAACATATTTATAAGCCGACTCGCAGGTGTCTATCATGCCTTCTTCAACTCTTTTCTTGCAAATAGGGCATATTTTTGTCTGTGCCATATGCATCTCTCCTTCTTACAACTTTATTTCTCCCTTAAATTATAAATAATTAGACCTGCAGTTGCCAAACAGAAAAAACTAATCAAGAATTTGAATTTGTAGTATTCGCCTTTAAATTTAAAGAATAGGAGGCTCGTCGCTGGAAAATCCTCCCCATAAGGATACTTCATCTCTGCCTCGGCCTTAAACTCATAGTCCTTGTATTTTGGCATAATCTGATATTTATAGTCTTCCAATCTCTGGTCTATATACTCTTTTCTTAATAGATCAATCTTTTCCTTATCATAATTTCGCATGACATCTTTAGACATAAGAAAAAAGATGTAAGTTAAAGCCAAGGCTATGCAAACAACTATTATCTGGTTCTTATTAAAATTCATACCTGGGAGTCCTTTCTTTGAATATCACTCCGGGATTTTTTCTCCCTTAATAATTTCAGGCAAGGGCGCGGCATCAATGCGTATCCCGCCGTCATGCTCTATCTTAATGGTATAAAGCGTTCCGGGGATAAACATGGTCCCGGGAGCTTCTATCTGGGCGTTCTTTATGCCAATCTTCTTGGCCTCCTTGGGATTTAACGCATATGACCAGAATTTGGCCCAGAGACTCTTTTCGAAAGGCTCGTCTTTGCCTTGAATTTTATAGCCAGCGGGGATTTCATTCAATTTGGTAATATCATACTCCATCGTGTTTTTCCCGTCGAGCATAAAGACTTTCCAAAAAAGATAGGCGCTCTTGCCCTTCATTGCATCTTTGTTTCTTATATAAATATCGTCAAAACGGATAACTAGCGATTCGAATTGGATGATATTACCAGGGAAAGTAAAATACATTGGCGTAAGCGGACTGCCTTTAGAGTCGTATTCCAGGAATTTGATGGTGGTATGTGTCTTCTTGGAAGTTTCATCAAAATATACGTTAGTGACTAGCGCTTCGGCGATACGCGAATCAGCCTCCAGGCGCGATATCACCTCTTTTAGTATTTTGTTTTCTTTGATATAACGAACGGTAAATTGAAAAACAGAGACCGCGGCGATAACACAGACAATAAGTATGGCGACGGATATAGTTCTTTTCATATCGGCTATTTTAATCTCTCAGAAATCTTATACATTACCCCGGCCGCTATTTGAGCCTGGGGAAGCATAAACTTTCTCGCTGAGACAGTTACCTGTGATACCTTTTCCTTCTGTTCGATTTTAATAGTGATGTCGTTCTTGTCTATCTTACCTTTAATGACTCTGGCTGCCTTGTCTTCGCTTTTAACCACGCCCATCTGTTTTAAAACATCTAAACTGACATTGTAAGCTTTATCCGCATTAACATTAAAGTCGAATTGGGAATAGTCTTTGGCGGTTAAGACCCCTGCTACACCTGCCGGCAAAAATGCCACGCCTAGTATAGTTGCGGCTCCGTAAATTCCCGCGCTTCTTATTGCCGTCGGCTTCATTGCTTCAGTCAAAACTAAAACAATGAATTGCTGGGCGCTGGTTATATTTTTATAGGTTTTGTCTTTTATCCCGACATCATATACCTGAATACTTGGCTCTCCCTCTTTGCTATAATCCTTGACGACCACACTGCCGATACTTAAGGTCATGGTATCAATTTGCATAGGCATGGCTTTAGCCGGTTTCTGCGCTTTAGTTTTATCTGTCTTTTTGTCCTGCTGAGCAACCTTAAGGGAATCAACGTTTAACACCCCATCTTTATTGGTTACGATATCTACTTCCTTCAAATCAACAACCGCGCTTTGTATGTGCAATTTTCCCTTCAGCATAGAAAGAATATCAAGGTCCACGCTGATTTTAGGCATGTCTAAAAGTATCCCCTGAGGAAAACCCGCGGGATTATAAATTCTAAAATTACTAATTTTGGCGGATTGCGTCATTAATCCTAAAGAAAAACCGCCCACCTCTATTCTTGCGCCTAGGACGCTCGAACCAACAATTGATATGGTAGTTTTGATAAGCTGGTCTCTAACAATAGAAAAACCGACAATAAAAACAATGATCAATCCTACTATAATTAATATTTTTTTCATGAGCGCTCCTCCTTTTCTATTTTAAGCTTAATTATTTTACCTCTATTATGCCTATTTTGGCAAGGGATAAAATATCGCAGATTTTCACAAGAAAACGCTTCCCGAAGTCTGCGTACAAGACCTTTAAAAATCCTCTTTTTGATATATACTTTAAATGGAATAAGAATAAACCCTTATCCGAAAAGGCAAATTCGCCGAAAGACGAAGACGCAAAGCCACGGGTCTAAAGGCTTTAAAAGAGCAAGGCCGAAATCGATCGCCGGGCGCACCGATAACGTAAGGGCAGAACTCATAAAGCCAATTTGACAGCCGAGCTACCGAAATAAAGGTGGCTCGGCATTTATATTATATAATTCATAGAGGTAGCAAAATGGTTACAGATTCAAAGTTATCTACCAGGAAGAAAATCGGCGAGCTGCTTCTGGAACAAGGACTCATAAATAGAGAATTATTAAAAGAGGCTCTTGGCTACCAGAAACAATACGGCGGTTTTATCGGCGACTATCTGGTCAAACACGGCTATGTTTCGGAAAAAGATATAGTCCTCTGTATCTGCAGACAATACGGCTTTCCTTATATCGATATCTCCAGCTTCACAATAGATAAAAAAATAATCAATTTGGTTCCTGCATCTATCTCTGAGAAATTTTGCCTTATACCGATAGATAAAATCGGCTCGCTTATCACTATCGCCATGGTCAATCCCTTAAACTACGAAGCTCTCCAGGCGGTGAAATTAGCCACTGGATGCGAAGTCCAGGTTTTTATCGCCACAATATCAGATATTAAAAATGCTCTTGAGACATATTATGGAATACGCATATCCGAAGAACTAAGCAATGACATCGAACCGAACATAATCGATGTAAAAATTTATAAGGGTTTAGAAAGAAGACGGTTCTTCCGATTCAAGGCAAACCTTGATGTCCATTTTGCCCATCAAGACACTTACGTAAAGAAAGAAACCAAGGATATTAGCGCCGGTGGCGTGTGTTTTTATTCAGCTAATGAGCTGCCACTAAACTCCTACCTTACTTTTGAAATAGATCTTCCCAAAAGTGTATCAGCAAGGCCGATAGCCTCGGTGGTGAAAGTTGTACGCGTACAGGAAATTGAAAACAAGAAACGCTATGAAATCGGAGCTGTGTTTGTCCAGCTGGACCCGGTTGATAGAGTCATAATCATTAAATATGCCAAAGATTGCGAACTAGAGCGCTAACACCTTCCAATTTACTCACCGTATCCTATACTAAAAAATTATAACGTTATCCAAGAATTATGCTATAATAGAACCCAGTTATGAATATATTAGATCTATTATCAAGAATCTCATTTAAAGATTGGCTGATTTTTATTACGCTGGCAATTCTTGTAATCGCATTGCTACAGATTCGCAGGCTAAAGAAATCCCTTATCCAAGAAATCCATAAACGCCTAGTGCCAGAATTAATGCTTGATTTAGACTTAAAAGACTTGGGTCTATTCATAAAAAACGAAAGCACTATGATGGCTAAAGAAATCAGCATCCAAGATACCGATGTGGACATCTTGGATTTTGGCTTTATGATGCGTTTTACCTTGAAATTTGAACCGGTAGAAATCTTGAGGCCCAACGAAAGAATCAAATTGAATTTTTCCGCCATCCATCAAGGCCAGGAAGGAACTGTCCGCACGCCCGAAGGAATCCTGCCGCATCTTTCCAGCGCTAATTTCAGGCTTATTGTGGATTTTTATAATATCGAAAATCTAAAATTCCGCGCTGAATTTATCCGAAGACCCACCCGCTTTGTCCTCGATAAACTAGATTCCTGCAAATAATCTTATCTTATTGTGCTAAAGGCTAGAATTAATCCTCGGTAGGCTATTTTCTGATGATTACAATTTGTGATAATTTAGAAAAATTTGCGCTCCTCATTGCGCTTTTACGAAGGAGCTCTTTATTTTTCATGATGGTTTCCCGGGAGAATGTCTGGTCGGTTATGGAAGGATTTTTGATACCAACAGTCTCTAAAATCTTCCTTAATTCATCGGGAAGGTAGGCGGCGCGAATAGAATTGATGAATCCTTTTGCCTGGACTGGCGGTAAATTTTGCTCGATCTCTTTGATGATTTCATCCGGCGCATCCCTTCTTAAATCCGATAAATATGCTAAGGCTCCGGGCTTCATTACACGATAAAGCTCTGAGAAGGCGCGCGATACATCCTTCCAATGATGAATCCCGCCGTGGCTGACTACCAAATCTACGGAATTATCTTTTTGGGAAAGTTTATGCACATCGCCGACTTCAAAATCTAAATTATCCAATTCTTCTTTTTTCGCTCTCTCGCCTGCCTTCTGAACTGCCTTGCCGGAAATATCAACTCCAGTAATTCTTAACTTGGGATATCTTTTAGCAACCTCAATGGCCAAATCTCCCAAGCCGCTGGCTAAATCAACAGCAACACCCTCTTCGAAATTACCCAGCTTGGCTAATTCATCGGCCATAAGAGAATAATTCACCGCAATAAACGAAGTTATAAAATCGTATTCGGCAAAAGCCTCTGATTCATCCTCTAATTCAAATTCTTCTTCTAATCTTTCTCTTTTTTCCATGGTTATTGCAATGCTTCCAATAGGGCTTTTTGCATTACCTCTTTTGGCGCAAAGCTCCCCGTCCAGATTTCAAATGACTGCATCCCCTGATACAAAAGCATGCCAAGGCCATTGGAAGTCTTAGCGCCAACTTTTCTGGCAAGTTTCAATAATTGCGTCTCGGCTGGGTTATAAATCAAATCGTAAACAAATAAATCTCTGCGTAGCATCTTTTCTTCTACCGGAAGATTATCCGCAGGTTTCAATCCAAGGGGAGTAGCATTGATAAGCAGATCTTTATTATTGATTTTCAAATCCTCAATACTTTTGGCGACATAAATAGGAAAATCAGCCTCTAAACTTTTTATCATCTTACTGATATTTTCTGATTTACTTTTATCAATGTCGAAAATGGATATCTCCTTAGCTGCGGATTTCACCAAGGCGAAGCTTACCGCCCTTGCTGCTCCGCCAGCTCCCACAATTGCGACTTTTTTATTCGCCGGATCAAAGTTCTCTTTCAAATGCTTGGCAAAACCCGGTATATCGGTGTTATACCCAAACCATTTTCCATTTTTATTAACAATGGTATTTATAGCGCCGATTTGTTTTAAGTAGGAATTATCCGAATCAAGAGAGACAAATTCAAATACGTTCTCTTTATGAGGGATAGTGACATTTAAACCCTGAATACTATTCTTCCCTAGATCTTTTAAGAAAGATTTTAATTCCTCAGGTTTTACCTCGAAGAGTTTGTATTCTGCATCAATGCCTAAAGCCTTAAATGCAGCATTATGCATCGCCGGCGAAAGGCTGTGCTTAACCGGATATCCAACTATCCCGTAAATCTTTTTCATTAGAGAGTTAAACCTGTAGATTTTGAACTTTTAGATAGGACTCTGTTTATGGCGTTAAGATATGCCTTGGCTGAAGCCTCGAGAATATCGGTGCTTGCTCCGCGTCCAGCTACTTCTTGGTTTTTGGCGCGGATTTTGATACTGACCTCGCCCAATGCGTCTTTACCGCGGGTAACTGCCTGGATAGAATAATCCAAAAGCTCTCCCTTAACCTTGGTAATCTTATCAATGGCTTTGTAGCAGGCATCAACCGGGCCGTCTCCGGAAGAAGACGAAACAAAAAATTTACCCTTGGATTTCAATTTCACGCAAGCCTTGGGAGTTATATTGGTACCGCTGGAAATCTGAAGAGAATCCAATTGCCATATTTCCGAGACTTTTCTAAATTCATCCTCGACAATCGAAATCAAATCCTCGTCGTAGACAGTTTTCTTTTTATCAGCTAGGACTTTAAACCGGCTAAATGCTTTATCAAGTTCAATGTCATTAAGTTTTATACCCAGCGTTTCCAGTCTTTGTTTAAAAGCGTGACGGCCGGAATGTTTGCCCAAAACCAGTCCTTCGCCGGTAAAACCGACGTCATTAGGATCGATTATCTCATAGGTGGTCCTTTTTTTCAAAACACCATCCTGATGGATTCCTGATTCATGCCTGAAGGCGTTCCCTCCGACGATGGCTTTATTGGGCGCCACCACAAAACCGGTGAGCTTGCTGACCATGCGGCTGGCTTTATAAATCTCTTTGGTATTGATGGCGGTGCTTACATTGCTAAACAAATCCCGCCGCGTTTTTATGGCCATGACGATTTCTTCCATCGAGGCATTGCCGGCACGTTCGCCAATTCCGTTGATCGTACATTCAACCTGGCGCGCGCCGTTTCTCACCGCTGCCAGTGAATTGGCAACCGCTAGACCCAAATCGTTATGGCAATGTACGGCAATAACGGCCTTATTGACATTCGGGACATTATTCATAATATCATTAATCAAAACACCAAATTCTTCCGGCTCTGCATATCCGACAGTGTCGGGAATGTTGATGGTGGTAGCGCCGGAATTAATGGCAGTCTCAATAACCTTGTAGAGAAAATCTTTCTCGGTGCGCGAAGCATCCTCGGGAGAAAATTGGATATCGCCCATTCTCTTTCTGGCGTATTTGACCATTTCCTCGGTCAGACGCAGAATTTCACCCTCGGCTTTTTTGAGTTTATACTGCATGTGAATCTTTGAAGTAGCCAGAAATACATGGATTCTACCTGACTTTGCAGGTTTTATTGCATTATAGGCAGCATCAATATCTTTTTTGATTGCCCGAGCCAAGCCACAGATAGCCGCGCCTTTTATTTTGGTGGCGATTTCTTTTACCGAAGCAAAATCTCCTGGTGAAGAAATAGGAAATCCCGCCTCGATAACATCCGCGCCCAGCCTAACCAGTTGACGAGCAATTTCAAGCTTCTCTTTGGCGTTAAGACTCGCCCCTGGTGCCTGTTCTCCGTCGCGCAGTGTCGTATCAAAAATAATTATTTTATCCATTGTTATTCACTTAATTCCTTTAATAAATCTTTGGCTAAATCGACCTGATCCTTAGCAACCATAAAAGTCATCGTACCGTTTACCGCACCAAAGGCTGCGCTTGCTGCATCCTCGTTAGCCACATAATAAAAAATACCTTCACTATCAAATAAAGACTTTATTAACGCTAATCTGCCTTGATTAAAAGTAGTATAAACTGCCTCGAATGCTACTTTTTCATCCATGGCATCATTTCGCGAAGCTGCTTTCCCACCTGTTCTATCTTATGTTCGTCGCCTTGTTTAAGCAAGCTATTGAAATTCGGCCTTCCAGCTTCGTTTTCTTTGATCCATTCGCGGGCAAACTTTCCCGATTTAATGTCTTTAAGTATTTTCTGCATGACTTTGCGGGTTTTTTGTGTAATGATTTTTGGCCCGCGGGTTAAATCGCCATAGCAAGCGGTGTTAGAAACGCGCCTGCGCATTCCGGAAATCCCGGTCTCTTGAATTAAATCGGTAATGAGTTTTAATTCATGCAAAACTTCAAAATAGGCAATCTCGGGCTGATATCCGGCTTCGATTAAAGTATCAAATCCCGCTTTAATCAACTCAGTTACTCCGCCGCAAAGCACTGCCTGCTCGCCGAAAAGATCGGTCTCGGTTTCTTCGTCAAAAGTCGTCTCGATGACGCCAGCGCGTGTGGCACCGATTCCCTTGGCGTAAGCTAAGGCTAATTTTAGTGCGTTGCCTGATGCATCCTGAAATATCGCTACCAGCGACGGAACACCTTTTCCCTCTTCATACATTCTTCTTACCAATGCTCCGGGGCCTTTAGGCGCAATCATAAATACATCAACTTTGGCCGGCGGTTTTATCTGCTTAAAACGGATATTGAATCCGTGGGAAAAACAAAGCGCCTTGCCTTTCTTTAGGTAAGGTTTAATTGATTCCTTATAAACCTGCGCCTGGACATGATCCTGGGTCAAAATCTGGATAATGTCTGCCTGTTCGGCTGCCTCTTTTGCGGAAACCGGATTAAAGCCATCTTTCTTTGCCTGTTCAAAATTCGGCGTGCCTTCGATCTCGGAAACGACTACCTTTACGCCGCTGTCCTTTAAACATAGGCTCTGGCCTCGGCCCTGAATCCCGTAGCCGATAATAGCCACTGTCTTATCTTTTAATAAATCCAAATCCGCATCTTTGTCGTAATAAATCTTCGCCATTTCATCTCCCTTTCTATTTCGTTATGGCAATTCTGCCGGTTCTGACCAATTCCTTTATTCCGAATTTATTTAAGTCATCTAATAGCTGTTTAATCTGGGCCTGTTCTCCGACTGCCTCGATAATCGCCACATCGGATTTATGCTGGATCAACTTAGCCACATGTTTACTTAGTATATTTTCTAACCTTGCTTTGTCTTTAGAAGAATAATCGACTTTCACCAAAACAAGCTCTCTATCGATATGTTCCTTCTTGGTAAAATCGGTAATGGTGACAACGTCAATAAGTTTATTCAGCTGTTTTTTTATCTGCTCCAATATCTTTTCATCTTTTACCTCAACCACGATCGTCATGTAGGAGATAGCTGGATCCATCGTCTCACTGACCGCCAACGACGCAATATTGTAGCCGCGCGCGCTAAATAAACCTGCGATACGCGCCAGGACTCCGAATTTATTCTCAACCAACACCGATATCGTATGTCTCATGCCAAACCTTCTATCAATTTGTTTATCGCTTCACCCGCCGGAACCATCGGATACACATTTTCCTCCGGCTCGACTTGCACATCAACAAAAACTGTGTTATCTATTGATAGCGCCTTTTCAATCGCCGGACGCACATCTTCCTTTTTTGTGACTTTGATGCCTAAGGCACCATAACTATCCGCGAGCTTCACGAAATCGGGCGAAGTGATATTGACCTGGGAATAACGCTTCTTATAAAATAGCTCCTGCCATTGGCGCACCATGCCTAAATATCCGTTATTAAGAATCACTACTTTAACATTTATCTTATTGGCAACGCAAGTACCGAGTTCTTGGATATTCATCTGGATTGAACCATCACCGGCAATATCAATAACTTGTTTTTCCGGACGGCCGACTTTGGCCCCCATTGCCGCAGGAAAACCAAAGCCCATGGTCCCGAGTCCGCCGCTTGAAATAAACGTACGCGGGTGATCATATCTATACCACTGCGCAGCCCACATCTGGTTCTGGCCGACTTCAGTAGTAATAACTGCATCGCCCTTGGTTGCCTCATAAATCTGCTCGACCACGTATTGAGGCTTGATTTTTCCGTCATCCTTATATTTTAAAGGATATTTCTTCTTTAAACCGTCGACCTCTTTATGCCACTCTGTTATATCAGGAGCTTTCTTAATCTGCTCCAATAATTCGCCAAGAATATTTTTCGCATCTCCCACTATCGGGATATCTACTCTGATGTTTTTACTTATAGAAGCCGGGTCGATATCGATATGAATAACTTTTGCGCCCGGCGCAAAAGCATCTATCCTACCAGTAACGCGGTCATCGAAGCGCGCGCCCACGGCGATGATTACATCGGCATTCATTATCGCATGATTCGCATAGCCAGTGCCGTGCATACCAAGCATACCTAGCGAAAGTTTATGATTAGCAGGAAATCCTCCAATACCCATCAATGTCCAGGTTACAGGAGCCTGAATCTTTTCTGCCAATTCCCTTAAAACCAAATGCGCGCCGCTGGTGATGACTCCGCCTCCGATATAAAGAAGCGGCTTTTTTGCCTGCGAAATAAGTTTTGCGGCCTTCTTAATCTGACCAGGATGGCCAAAATATGTCGGTTTATAGCTGCGCAACTCCACCTTATCCGGCCAGATGAATTCCCCCTCTTGCATCTGGATATCAGACGGGATATCGATCAACACAGGACCAGGACGACCGGTAGAAGCAATATAAAATGCTTCGCGAATAATGCGCGCCAAATCGTTAATATCCTTAACCAAGAAATTATGTTTGGTTATGGGACGAGTGATTCCTGTCACATCTGCTTCCTGAAAAGCGTCATTACCGATTAAAAACGTCTTTACCTGGCCGGTTATCGCCACTATAGGAATCGAATCCATATAGGCGTTGGCAATGCCTGTCGTCAAATTCGTAGCTCCTGGACCAGAAGTTGCCATACAGACTCCGACTTTACCGGTTGCCCGCGCATAACCATCGGCAGCATGAGCTGCACCTTGTTCGTGCCGTGTTAGGATAAACTTTAGAAAGTGAGCATCGTAAATCTTATCAAAAATAGGCAGAACCTGGCCTCCGGGATAGCCGAAGATAAACTCTACGCCTTCTCGCTTCAGGCTCTCAATTAAAATTTGCGAACCTGTCATTTTCATTTCAATATCGCTCCCTGACTGGCGGATTGAACCATTCTGGCATATCTGACCAGATATCCTGATTTTACTTTCGCCTGCGGCGCTCGCCACAATTTAAGACGCGACTTTATCTGACCGCTCGATAATCTAACATTTAATTTTCTCTTATGGATATCAATCTCGATTATATCACCATTTTTAACAATTGCAATCGGGCCGCCTGTCGCAGCTTCTGGCGCGACATGGCCGATACATGGACCACGCGTGCCTCCGGAGAATCTTCCGTCGGTAATAAGCGCTACATCATTGGCCAGGCCCATCCCAGTGATTGCTGAGGTAGGCGATAACATCTCACGCATGCCCGGACCGCCAGATGGCCCTTCATATCGCACAACCACCACTTGGCCTTTTTTAATCGCGCCTTTCATTATCTGGCTCATCGCCTCTTCTTCGGAATTAAATACAATTGCCCTGCCGGTAAAACGCATCATCTTAGCTGAAACCGCGGCCTGTTTTACCACCGCGCCTTCGGGAGCAAGATTCCCGAAGAGAATAGCAATTCCGCCTTCTGGACGATAAGCCTTATTGAACGGACGAATTACATCTTCATCTTTAATCTTGGCGCCATCGGCTATCTGATATAATGTTTTGCCGCTTACCGTCGGAGTATTATGCAATTTTGATTTTAATCTTTTCGAAACCGCGGGAATCCCTCCGGCACGATCAAGATCTTCCATATAATAATCGCCGCTCGGCTCAATAGACATAATATCGGGAGTTACCCTGCTAAGCTTATCAAACGTCTTTAAAGATAAATCTACTCCCGCCTCATTAGCGATAGCCATAAGGTGTAAAACCGTATTGCTTGAACCGCCCAAAGCCATATCCATGCGCACAGCGTTTTCCAAAGAAGCCTGAGTCAAGAATTTACTGAATTTGATATCTTTCTTTACCAATTCCACTATTTTCTTGCCGCTCTCAAAAGCAATTTCTTTCTTCTTTTTTGATAAGGCTAAGGCCGTCGCGCATCCTGGAAGCGACAATCCCATTGTTTCAGTAAGACACGCCATGGTATTGGCTGTATACAGGCCTTGACAGGAACCTGCGCCCGGGCAGGCACACTGTTCGATATTGCAGGCCTCCTTAAAAGAAATTTTACCTGCTTTAAGTTGACCGACAAGTTCAAAGGTATCCCTGACTAAAGAAAGTTTCTTCCCTTTATATATACCGGAATGCATCGGTCCGGCTGTGACCACAATCGTGGGGATATTGATTCTGGCCGCGCCCATAATCATACCCGGAGTTATCTTGTCGCAATTGGTAAGAAGCACTAATCCATCTAGACAATGCGCCTGGGCAACCGATTCGACTTCATCGGCGATTAATTCGCGGGAAGCTAAAGAATATTTCATGCCAGAGTGGCCCATAGCGATTCCGTCGCATATCGCCGGCACGCCGAAGATAAATGGCACGCCGCCCGCTTTACGGATTCCATCCTTAATAAAAACTTCCAGCTCGCGCATATTGATGTGTCCTGGTACTAAATCCGTAAAAGCCGAAGCCACACCGATAAAAGGCTTGTTTAAATCTTTCTTTTTGACACCAGTAGCATAAAGCAAAGCCCTGTGCGGAAATCTCTCTTTACCTTTTTTTATCGTATCTGACCGCATCTTCATTTTTTAATCTGCTCCTTCTGTATCCCGCTCTTTCTCTTCTACTTCCTCTTTATGATGGATCACAACGCGCTTTAAGGTGATAAATTTATCGATTAACTCTCTATTGTTGACATTCTTGAGCTGCTTAAATAGAAAATCAAATTTTGCCTCAACTTCTTTGGCAATCGCAGTGCGCACATCAGCCGCTAAGCCCATGATATCTTTCTTAAACGGCCCTAGAGCTTTCTTTCTTGCGCTATAGATGAACTGCTCTTCTGTCTGGTCGGATTTCTTTTCCGATTGCAGATTCGCATTTATCCAGGCATACATCTTATCCTTTAATTCCTTGGGGAAATGCTTGCTTTCATAAAGCATGTTCTGGAATTCTGTAGCCAAATGTACTTCCGCGGTTTCAACCTCAGGGAATTTATGGAAAGCCTCGGCCGGCAAAGTTGATGCGCCATGCTGGACAGCCCCTGCCATACCATATTCATTTCTGGCGATTTCCGAAAGCGTCCTTAAAGTTTCAAAATCCAATTTTACCTGGGCGATTGAACCGTCAGGCAAAACCACTCCGCCGTGGCTAGTTCCGGTCTGAACGCTGATTTTACTTAGTCCCTGATAATTCTTCCTTAAGGATTTTCTATAGCCTTTCATGTAAGCGTGAAGTTCTTCGGGATTGCTATTTGCGTGGCCGACTTCACCTATCTCTCCTCCTACGGAAACATTCACGCCGCGCGGCTGTAATTTTCTAATAAATGCAGTTAATTCCGCGGCGACCTTGAAATTATCTTCTTGCTGCTGCATTGTAGTTTTTCTGGACAAATCAACCAAGGTTGAACTATCGATATCGATATTATAAAAACCGCTCTCTATTGCTTCAGTAATGAGCTCTTTAAGGCTATCAATTTCCTTCTGTGGATTCTCTTTATATTTCTTGGCATTTGCCTGAAAATGGTCGCCCTGGATAAATACCGGCCCCTTATATTCTTCCTTGATTGCCGCTGCCAAAATGACACCAGTATATTCTATCGGCGGCTGATCGGTATAACCCATCTCGGATTTGGCAATTTCAAAAATAAAACTCCCAGTATTATTGTTTTTAGCGACTCTAAATATGGCTTTGGCCAAATCGAAGGTTAAAGCCCTCAAATTTATTGCCGGTACGGTAAAGCCGGAGAATTCCTTGCGGCCTCGCGCCATATAAAAATCGTGTATCGACGAGGGATAAATCCCGTTTTTATAAGCTATAGTGAAAATCTTTTTGGCGATTTTATGTTTGGCTGCCAAATCGCTGGCTAAGATTAAATCCAAAACCATTTTGTCCATATCAAGCTTGCGACGTCCCATGATAATGCTTCTTGCTCCTTTCTACAAATTAAGTTAATATTCTAACTAAATTATACAGATTTTCTACTTGCAGTTCTTTTTTCTTAATGGCAGTGGCAAAATCGACGGCAACAATTTTTCCATTTGTCAAACCTATAGCCTTACCTGTCTCTCCTTTTAGGAGACAATCCACTGCCGCCTGGCCAAAACGTAACGCTAGGTTACGGCTAAAAGCCGTAGGCCTGCCTCCTCTTTGGATATGCCCCAAGATGACCGCCCTGGTTTCAAGAGTGGTAATCTCGGTAATCTTCTTGGCGATATCTTCGGATTTTCCCGCGCCCTCGGCGATTACGATTATCCAGCTTATCTTGCCTCTTAAGTTGCCCTCGACGATTTCATGGCAGATTCTTTCTAAATCATATTTGCGTTCAGGGATAATCACTTCTTCACAGCCGCCAGCCAAAGCCACCTGTAAAGCGATATAACCGGATTCCCTGCCCATTACCTCAATGACAAAAATTCTCTCCATAGAAGTCGCGGTATCGCGGATATTATCAATTGCGAATAGCGCCGTATTAATCGCTGTGTCTGCGCCGATAGTTTCTTCAATGCCATTAACATCATTATCAATGGAAGCAGCAATACCAACACAGGGAATTTTATATTTTTCGCTGAATTTATGCGAGGCCTCAAAAGTCCCGTTTCCTCCGACAACAATCAAGCCATCAATAGAATATTTCTCAATAGTCTTTTTTGCCCTCTCCTGACCTTCTTTAGTATGGAATTCCGGGCAGCGGGCCGTCTTCAATATAGTCCCGCCTAAATTTATAATATTGGATACTGAACGATGGTCCAAAGGCTTTATTTCTTCATTAATCAAGCCCCACCAACCGCGCAATACCCCCATAACTTCCAGTTTATGGCTGATCGCGTAGCGCACGACGCTGCGAATCGCGGCGTTCATTCCCGGCGCATCTCCGCCGGCAGTCAATAAACCGATCCTTTTAATCGCCATATTATGTACCCATCTCCCAGCTGGAAAGATATTTTCTTTGCTCGGTAGTTAAAGTATCAATTGTTATTCCTAAAGCCTTTAATTTCAAAGCTGCTATTTTCTCGTCGATATCAATGGGGACTGTATAAACCTTATTCTTAAGCTTTTTATGGTGTTTTACCAGGTATTCCGCTGATAAAGCCTGATTGGCAAAACTCATATCCATTACAGAAGCCGGATGCCCCTCGGCTGAGGCCAAATTAATAAGCCGTCCGTCGGCCAAAAGAAATATTCTTCTGCCGCTTCTTAAAACATATTCTTCCACAGAATCACGGATAAATCTGCGGGATTTTGATAATTTCTTTAAAGCTGGAATGTCAATTTCCACGTTAAAGTGCCCGGAATTACAGACGATTGCGCCATCTTTCATTTTTCTAAAATGTTCGGCTCTAATAACATTTATATCTCCTGTAACCGTAACAAAAATATCGCCTACTGCCGCGCACCTTGATAAAGGCATAACCTGGAATCCGTCACAGACAGCTTCGATTGCCTTTAGAGGATTGATTTCCGTAACAATCACATTTGCGCCCATGCCTTTTGCGCGCATTGCCACACCCCTGCCACACCATCCATAGCCGCAGACTACAAAATTTGTTCCAGCGATTAATTTGTTGGTGGCGCGGATTATACCGTCGAGGGTTGACTGGCCTGTGCCATAACGGTTGTCAAAGAAATGCTTAGTCATGGCGTCGTTTACCGCGATAATCGGGTATTTTAATTTGCCCTGTTTTTCTAAAGAGCGTAATCTTATAACTCCAGTTGTAGTTTCCTCTGTGCCGCCGATAATGTTTGCACCCTGTGCCTTACTTCTAGTGCTTGGAGTATGCAAAGTAGAAACCAAATCAGCTCCGTCATCCATGGTAATATTCGGCCTAGCATCTAAAACCGCATTGATGTGATTATAATATTTTTTGGTATCTTCGCCTTTAATTGCAAACACGGGGATATTATAATCCTTCACTAAAGAAGCTGCCACATCATCCTGTGTTGACAAAGGATTTGATGCGCAGATAAAAGTTTCTGCCCCACCGGCTTTAAGCGCATATGCCAGATTTGCAGTTTCGGTTGTCACGTGAAGGCAGCAACCGATCTTTATTCCCTTCAACGGTTTTTCCTTATTAAATCTCTGGGCGATAAGTTTTAAAACCGGCATATCCTTGGAAGCCCATTCAATGCGCAGTTTCCCTTTTTTTGCTAATCCCTTATCCTTAATATCATATTTCATTAAACTTCCTTTTTTAAAGCTTCTATTCTATCGGTTTTTTCCCAAGTGAATTCTTTTTCGGTTCTGCCGAAATGCCCATAGCAGGCGGTCTTCTTGTAGATCGGCCGGCGCAAATCCAAAGTCTCGATTATGCCCTTAGGAGTAAGAGGAAAAACTTTCCTGACGGCTTTTTCCAGCTTCTCATCCGAAATTTTTCCTGTACCGTAGGTTTCAATCATAACGCTCACCGGATCTGGCTGTCCGATAACGTAGCTAAGCTGAATCCAGCATTTCTTGGCCAGGCCTGCTGCCACGATATTTTTAGCGACATATCTTGCCATGTAAGTCGCCGAACGGTCCACCTTGGTTGGATCTTTGCCGGAAAATGCTCCGCCGCCGTGCGACACGACTCCGCCATAGGTATCAACGACGATTTTTCTTCCGGTCATACCGGTATCTGACTGCGGTCCGCCGATAACAAATTTCCCCGTCTCATTAACAAAATATTTTGTATCTTTATCCGTAAGGTCTCCCAAAATGGGTTTTGCAATCTTTGCAATTAATTCATTACGGGCTTCTTTAGTTATTTTCTCTCCTGTAGAATCGAGAATTTCTTCAGTATGTTGGCAAGCCAAGACGACCGCATCTACCCTTTCAGGTTTTCCGTCAATATATTCAATAGTAACCTGGCTTTTTCCGTCAGGGCCTAAATAATCCAAGATATTCTTTCTTCTTACTTCCGCCATGCGCCTCACTAATTGATGCGAAAGCATTATTGGAAGCGGCATGAATTCTTTAGTCTCATCGCAGGCGTAACCTATCATAACGCCCTGGTCTCCGGCGCCACCTCTATCAACACCTTGAGCAATATCGGGAGACTGGCTATTAATGGTATTTATTATGGCGCAAGTCTCGGCGCAAAATCCGTATTTGTGATGAGTGTAGCCGATATCAGCAACTACCTTCCTGACTAAGTTATTAGTATCAACATAGCCACTGGTAGTTATCTCGCCTCCGACGATAAGCAGACCCATTGTAACATAGGTTTCGCAGGCGACTCTTCCTTTTTTATCCTGTCTTAAAACATCGTCTAAAACGGCATCCGATACCTGGTCGCAGACCTTATCAGGATGGCCTTCAGCGACCGACTCCGATGTCATGAAGTATCTACGCTTCATGCATTATCCTCCTTTATAAATTGACAATAGTGTTGGTCTAATTTACATAAAGAATGAATATTCCCTATGTCTTCCCATTTGCCTTGAAATATAAAACCGTAAACCGCTTTTTTTGCGCAAAGCCAGCTGATGTAACCGCCCGTAGTATCGCTTTTTTCCGTACTCTTTATATATTCGCTTATCAGACCCACAGTCTCGCGAGGAAAATAATAAAGGCACATTGCAACCAAGCTAGACTTGGCAATTTTGGGTTTTTCCTCAAACGAAGCAATCTTTTTATCTCTATCTAAGGCTACAACGCCGTATTTGTTGGCGTGTTTCTTATCTTTTATATCAAAAACTCCTATCGTCGCACTGGGTGAATTGCTTTTCGCAAAACTGATAAAATCGTGCAAATCGGAATCAAACAAATTATCTCCGCCGACTACCAGAATATCTGCTTTTTCCAAAGCATCTTTCTTTATGGCAAATTCTATGTCACCGATGGCGCCTAATCTATCGGCTGGAGAATTTGTCCCGTCGTTAAAAACCTTTAATTTTATGTTTTTAAAGTCCTTCTGAGAATCTTTGGCCCATTTGGAAACATTATCATAGAATTTACTGTTGGTCACAATCACAGCCTCGTCTAAATCAGCTATAGGCTCTATCTTTTCAACAATGTAAGTGAGTATCGGCTTCTTTTTGACTTCGATCAGCGGCTTGGGGAAATTTTCGGTCAGAGGATAGAGTCTAGTGGCATAACCAGCAGCTAAAATTATCGCTTTCATGATTTTAAGCTTTTGTTACGAATGCGTCGCTAAAATCAAACTCGACGGGATAATTCAAAAACCTTAATTTGTCAGGGTTGTTTATAATCGGGTAAATAGGCTTATTTCTCTCCAGGCCGAATTTCTCAATTTTAGCGCTCGGAACCATTTGTTTTATATCTTTTGGCACCTGAGTAAAAAAATTATTCTTTTCTATTTTGAGTTTGCCGTTTTTCTCAGAGTAGAAATATGCTGCGCCTTCTGCTTCTTTATAAAGAGAATAATCGGAACTGAACCTCGTTCCTACCCAGTTTGACGTCACCAATGGCTCGTTTTTAGAAGGATTAATCAGAATATGGCCGTAGCCGGGGAGGCAGACGATCTTATCTCCAGTCTGGGCTTTCACTAAGATTACATCCTCTATCACTTTATAATCTTTTTTTGAAGGCTTTTGCAATAAACACCACGCTGTCCCGTAGACAACTTCGTAAAGCTCGGGATAATCTCCTGGATGATAGTGACCGGCGGTCTTCATAAACTCATCACCCAGCTTATCAGGCCTTATAACCGTTATGTCATATCTTAATTCGTATTTCTTCTCCATCGGCCTGTCTTTATCGAAAGCTACATCCCGGTACATATAATAAAGTTCTTTGGGCGAACTTATGGTTTTGTCTACGAGGACTTCCCTCATCTCGTCAATTGTCCTTATTGCCGGCAAAACCTTAGACAACCCATTCTCAAAAATTAATTGATAATTATCATCTAACTTAACCGGTAAACCTATATTTTTCTTAAGATCTTTCATTTGTTATTATCATTCTCTCCTAAAAGTTCAGGTGCTATTTTTTTAAGCTGCTGACTGCTGTATTCTTCGACTTCCTTTCCTGTAGATAGAGAAAGTGCATGTTCTGCTATTTTTTTAGCCTCTTTATAAGCAACCGAACGGATCAATTGCTTTATAAGCGGCACCGACGATGGCGGCATGCTGAATTCATCCAACCCCAAACCCAACAGCACAAGTGCAAGTTCCGGATCGCCCGACATTTCACCGCACATCCCAACCCAAATCTTGGATTTATGGCCAGCATCAATAATAGTCTTAACTAGCTTCAAAACCGCGGGATGGGCCGGCTCATACAGATAAGCTATCTTTTCATTGGTTCTATCTACAGCTAAAGAATACTGAATTAAATCGTTGGTTCCGATACTGAAGAAATCGGCCTCTTTGGCTATGATATCAGCGGTAATTGCCGCGGAAGGCACCTCAATCATCGCCCCGACTTCTAAGTCTCGGTCAAATTTTATATTATCTTTTTTTAGTTCGTTTCTGCATTCCTCCAGAAGATTATTTGCCTGCCGCAATTCTTCTACTCCGGAAATCATAGGATACATAAGCTTGAGTTTTCCGTGAACCGAAGCACGCAGTATCGCCCTCAGCTGAATCTTAAATATATCTGGCCTGGCAAGACAGAAACGGATAGCCCTCCATCCTAAGAAAGGATGCATATCCCTAGGAACATGTAGCTGCGACAAAAACTTATCTCCTCCCAAATCCAAAGTCCTGATTATTACGGGATGCGGCGATACCTCTTGGGCGACATGGCGGTAAGCCTGATAATGTTCCTCTTCCGAGGGAAGATCAGTCCTGTTCATATAAAAATATTCGGTTCGATAAAGGCCAATGCCTCTTGCACCATGGTCAATAACCGAAGGGATCTCTTCCGGTAATTCTATGTTTGCAGCTATCAAGACCTCTCTGTCGTCCTTGGTCTTAGCAGGTAATTCTCTTAAACTAAAAAACTTCTCTTTCTGGACAGTGAGCTTAACCTTGGCGGTTTCATACCTCTCCAGCGTTTCTTTATCGGGATTTACTATTACGGTGCCAGTTTTCCCGTCTACGATTAAAATATCGCCGTTACTTATCTTTTCAGTAGCAACCTCAAGGCCTACAACGGCTGGAATTTCCAGCGATTTAGCCATAATCGCAGTGTGCGAAGTGCGCGATCCGATATCGGTTACGAATGCGACGATATTTTTCTTATACATAGATGCCGTATCCGAAGGAGCAAGATCATAGGAGACCAAAATAAGGTTTTCGGCATCGACATCAACGACTATGCTTTTCTTCTCTCCCAATAAATTCCTTAATATCCTTTTGCCTACATCATTAATATCGCTGACTCTTTCGCGAAGATATTCGTCTTCTATCTTTGAAAATACCGAGATATACTTCTTGAGCACTTCCGAGAATATATACTCGACGCAAAACTTCTCTCTCTTTATTCTAGCAATAACATCCTCAATGAGCGTCCTATCTTCAAGGACCAAAAGATGCGCGTCAAAAATCTCGGCATGCTCCGTGCCCATCTCTTCGGCTATGCGTTTCTGAATCTCCAGGATTTCATGCCTCGTCTTAATCAAAGCTTCTTCGAAACGCGCTATCTCCAAAGCGACGCTGGCTTCGGAAATCTTCCTAGGGGAGATACGAAATTCCTCTTTGCCGAATAGAAAAGCCGGGCCTATGGCTACGCCGGACGCTGCAGGTATACCTTTTAAAACTATTTCACTCATCTCTACCTAACAAAGCCTCCAATTCCAAAATAGCCTTTTCGGCATCGTCTCCGACTGCCTCAATAGTCACTTTACTGCCTCTATTTGCCGCGAGCATTAATATCCCCATAATCGATTTACCATTTACGGTTTCTTTTCCTTTTTTAACTGTGATTTCAGAATCATATTTGCTGGCTATCTGCACAAATAAAGCTGCAGGCCTTGCATGCAAGCCCTGTTTGTTCTTTATCGTGACGACCTTTTTTGCTGAAACCATATTCATCAAAAACTAACTTGCTGTTTTTCTCGGACGTTTGCCAAGAATCAAATTAATAATAAGCTTAGAAAGTTTCGCGGAGTCATGCCTCAAAAAATCGGAAGCGCTAATCAATTCCTCCTCGACAACTGAATAACCCATCTCTTTTATCCTATGGCTGTCGGCGATAACCGGAAACGACTGTTCTCTTTTATATCTCTCAAGCAATTCTTTTGGGGCTTCGGTATTAATATTGACAATGCAATGATTAATGATATCCTTTGAAGAATGATGAACCAAGGCCTCAACATGATCGGATGCTTTATAGCCATCTGTTTCGCCGGGCTGAGTCATGACATTACAAACATATATCTTTAGAACCTTTGAATCACTAATAGCGTCAGTTATACCCTTAGTTAACAAATTAGGAATAATGCTGGTATACAAACTTCCTGGCCCTAAAAGAATAACTTCGGCTTCTTTAATTGCTTTTACTGCTTCTTCGGTAGCAGGAGAATCTCCCGGAACGAGAGAAACCCTCCTTATGGGTAAATTCTTCTCTGGAATCCTATGCTCCCCTTGAATAATCGAACCGTCTTTATATTCTGCAACTAGCGAAACATTCTGCAGCGTCGAAGGAATTACTTCTCCTCTAATCGCCAATACTTTGCTTGATGCCTTTATTGCAGCTTCAAAATCCCCTGTTACCTTAGTTAAGGCGGTAATAAAAAGATTGCCAAAATTATGGCCTTTTAAATCTCCACCTTCTTCAAATCTGAATTGAAAAAGTTTCTGCATCAAAGGCTCTGAATCTGCCAAAGCCACCAAACAGTTTCTTATATCCCCCGGAGGCAAAACATCAAACTGTTCTCTTAATCTCCCGGAGCTTCCTCCGCTATCAGCGACAGTAACAATAGCAGTAATATTATTGGTATATTCTTTGATTCCATGCAAGAGCATAGACAAGCCATGCCCGCCTCCAACGGCGACAATCTTCGGCCCGCGCTCAAGCTGACGCCTGGCGAAGAAAATCGTGGCTAGGTCGCTTCTATTTTTAGGCAAAAATACGCTTATAAAGGAAACTAATATTTTATAACCGCTTATTACAATTAAAATAATTCCAAGAAATATGGTGATGGTATCGACAATTTTTCCAAAGAAGAAAACCTCAGCCAACAAATTAGCCGAACCAAAGCTAACCATAATGATGCCTAAGATGGCGAGGCCGATCCATCTTTTAATCCCCATCCCGGGATAAAACCACTTTAAAAAATTTAATTTCATATCGTTTATACTTTTCTTTCGTCTTCCTGGACAATAATCTTTATAACTGCCTTATCGTCTTTTGCCTGCCTTAAGCTGTCTCTGAAATATTTGTCTTTTAATAACCTTGAAATTCTTGCCAGTGCTTTAAGGTGAGGGCCTGCGGAATCCTGCGGAGCAACCAAAAGAAAGAATAGATAAACCGGCTCTCCGTCAAGGGAATCAAAATTGACGCCTTTTTGGGAAATCCCGAAGGCGGCGACTAATTTCTTCACGCAGTCGCTCTTTCCATGAGGTATGCCGACTCCCTGGCCGATTGCGGTAGAACCTAAAGCCTCGCGGGCCATAAGAGTCTCAAGCAACTTATTTCTATCGCGCTTGTCTATCTCTTCCGCAGCAACCAAAAGCTCGACTAGCTCTTTTATGACCCCTTCTTTATCTGTAGCCTTGATGTCGGTTGAAATCGCCTGTCTACTCAAGAAATCCATTATCTTCATTTTTTCCTCCTTAATAATCCTTGCAACTAAAACTTTTTTTAATCTGGATAGATGGAGCGGGAGACGGGGGTCGAACCCGCGACATCAACGTTGGCAACGTTGCACTCTACCAACTGAGTTACTCCCGCATATAATCCAAATAAATCCTAAATGAATCCTTTTATGGGCGGAAGAGGAGTTGAACCTCCAAGCCTTGCGGCACATGGTCCTAAGCCATGCGCGTATGCCATTCCGCCATCCGCCCGAACACTAATTTTATGGTGAGCCACCCGCGACTCGAACGCGGCACAACCGCCTTAAAAGGGCGGTGCTCTACCTGATGAGCTAGTGGCTCACATCTAAATGTAAGAGAACAGATTTTATTAATATTTAAAAGGTTGGCTTTGATAAAAAGCAACCGCTAAAATTCAGTCAATTCTTTTTCTTTGTCTTTTAGAACCTGTTCTATATTCTGAATGTATCTATCTGTAAGCTTCTGGATTTCATCCTGGCCCGTAAAGCGTTCGTCTTCGGGGATTATTTTGTCATCCTCTAATTTCTTTATCGCCTCATTTGCATCGCGACGGATGGTGCGAAGAGAAATCCTGCCCTCCTCCGCCATTGTCTTAACCAGCTTGGCAAGCTCATCACGCCTCTCTTTAGATAACGCTGGGATAGAAAGACGAATAACCTTGCCGTCATTCATGGGAGTAATGCCTAGGTTAGACTTTAAAATTGTCTTTTCAATTTCTTTTACAGCGCTAGGGTCCCACGGCTGTATGACGATAAGCCGCGCGTCAGGAATCGAGATTGATGCGATCTGTTTTAATAATGTCGGCGTTCCATAATAATCGACTCTCAAGCCTTCGATCAAAGACGGGCTTGCTCGTCCGGTGCGGATTTCCGCAAATTCCCTCTTCGTTGACTCTATAGTCTTCTTCATCTTGTCTTCCGTGTCATGAACTATCTGCTTAACTGACATATCCACCACCTACTTTACAACTGTTCCGATTTTTTCACCCAGTATTACCCTTTTTATATTCCCAGGTTTGGTAAAATTAAAAATAACAATAGGCAAATTATTATCCATGCAAAGGCTTATCGCGGTAGCATCCATAACTTTGAGCCTATTCTTAAGTACGTCCAGGTATTCTAGATTCGTAAATCTTTTGGCGTTTTTTACTTTTACCGGATCGGCAGAATAGACTCCGTCAACCTTTGTGGCTTTTAAGATTATATCGGCACCAATTTCTTTTGCGCGAAGAGCTGCAGTGGTATCGGTAGTGAAATATGGATTGCCAGTGCCGGCGACAAAAATAATTACCCTTCCCTTTTCCAGATGTCTTATCGCCCGACGGCGGATGTATGGCTCGGCGATAGCATGCATCTCTATTGCCGTAAGTACCCGCGTCGGAACGCCTATTTTCTCCAGCGCATCCTGAAGTGCCAGTCCATTTATTACCGTGGCGAGCATTCCCATATAGTCAGCTACGGAACGATCAATGCCAAAAGCTGTAGACTCTTTCTCTCCGCGAAATATATTTCCTCCGCCAACAACTAAAGCCACCTGTACCTTCAAAGATTTGACTTCTTTAATTTCTTTGGCCAGGGAATGACAGTATTTTAAATCGATCCCGTGCTTCTGAGCACCTTGTAAAGCTTCACCGCTTAACTTCAAAACTACTCTTTTATAAACCGGATGTCTCAATTATTCTCCTAATTTATATCTGGTGAATCTACGGACGATGATGTTCTCGCCGATTTTTGCCACGAGGCTGGCTAAATAATCTTTCACGGTTAAGCTTGGATCTTTTATAAATACCTGATCCATAAGACAATTCTTCTTGTAAAAATCTTCCTTATCCTTGACATCTTTTAAATCTTCCTTGGACACATCTTCCTTTTTTAGATATTTTGGCTCGGCTGCCGCTATCTGCATCGCTACATCTTTAGTGAAACGGCAGAAATCTTCGTTTCTGGCGACGAAATCTGTCTCGCAATTAACTTCCAATAAAACGCCGATTTTATTTCCTAAATGAACATAGGATTCAATTCTCCCCTGCTTTGCTTCTCTATCGGCTTTTTTGGCAGCCAGCTCCAGTCCTCTCTTGATCAAAACTTCTTTGGCTTTCTTAAAGTCGCCTTGCGACTCCATTAGCGCTTTTCTGCAATCCATTACTCCGCAGGAAGTCTCCTGCCTCAATTGCTGTATCTGCTCTGTGGTTATTTTCATTTTTTTATTTACCCTTCCTTGTTGTGCGTGGTTTTTTCGATCTGTCGCCGGTATCTGCCTTGGGCTTAACCAACTTTTTAGCTTCCCCGTCTTTTACAACATCTTCTTCTAAATTCTCTAGATCTTCGGACTTGATTTTTTCTCCCGCAAGCGCTCCAGCTTTTTCTTCCTGCTCGCCCTTAGGAACTTCAATGGGTTTCTTCATAATTTCTAAGAATCTCTTCCTGCCTTCGAGAATACTTTCAGCCACATAAGCAGTCACAAAGCTGATAGAACGCATAGCATCGTCGTTCCCTGGAACAGGAAAATCGATCAAATCCGGATCGCAGTTGGTATCTATAAGACCAACTATAGGTATATTGAGAATCTTGGCTTCGTTTACAGCAGTTTCTTCTTTATGAGAATCAATCAAGAAGACTACGCTGGGCAGATTCTCCATCTCCTTAACGCCGGAAAGGTTCTTCTCTAACTTTTCCATTTCCTTGGTAAGCTTGGATACTTCCTTCTTGGATAATCTGCTGAATATACCGTCGTCTCTCATCTTTTCCAATTTCTTAAGATGGGCTACAGACTTTCTCACTGTCTGGAAATTGGTAAGAAGGCCGCCCAGCCAGCGCCTATCAACGAAAAACATGCCACATCGCTGGGCTTCCTGTTTTATCGCTGCCTGAGCCTGCTTCTTCGTACCAACAAAAAGAAAGGTTCCGCCCTTAGAAGCGACGTCGATAAGAAATTCCCGTGCCTCTTTCATGGCTTCAGCAGTCTTTTCCAGATCAATGATATAGATACTACTTCTTTCCCCAAAGATAAACTTGGCCATTTTGGGATTCCAGCGCTTGGCCTGATGCCCAAAATGCACCCCTGCCTCTAAAAGTTGCCTAACTAAATCATCTACCATAGTGTTATGTTCACTCCTCCTTAAATAAACTACTTTTTCTTAACTTTTTTACTCAGAAATTAAACTTCTGAAGGGTTTTTAGACTTGGAGATTATTATAACCAAATATATATATATTTCAACAATTTTTATTAAAATTACATATGGAATTGGCTATCGTAAAGCCGCTTATAAAGGCCGCCGCGAGAAAGCAGCTCTTCATGTGTGCCGACTTCAACAATTCTGCCCTGTTCTACCACCACGATCCTATTGGCCTTTCTTACCGTTGACAGCCTATGGGCGATGCAAAATACCGTACGATTAGTAATCAACTTATTGATCGCTTCCTGCACCAGGCGTTCCGATTCAGAGTCAAGCTGCGAAGTCGCTTCGTCAAGGATAAGAATCGGCGGGTTTTTCAGGATTGCCCGGGCGATTGACAACCTCTGTTTTTCCCCACCAGAGAGCTTAAATCCTCTATCTCCAACAATGGTATTATAACCTTGCGGCATCTTCATGACAAAATCATGGGCGAAAGCCTGCTTGGCAGCATTTTCAATCTCTGATTGAGAAGCCTGCGGTTTTCCGTAGGCAATATTGGCAGAAACAGTATCATTAAACAAAATTGTTTCCTGCGTGACAAGACCAACCTGCTCGCGTAAAGATTTAATCTTTACATCTCTTATATCGATGCCATCGATAGCAATTTTTCCCTTCTGGGGATCATAAAATCTCGGGATAAGATTTATTATAGAAGTCTTTCCCGCCCCCGTCGGGCCGACGATAGCTACCATCTCGCCGTATTTTACTTCCAGGTTAATATCCTTTAGCACATCTGGCGAATCCGGTTCGTATCTAAACCAAACATTCTGAAAAACTATATTGGATTTCAAATTTGGCAAGGTTACAGCATGCGGCTTTTCTTCCAGAGAAGGCTTTAAATCCAGAATCTCCTCTATCCTCACATTGGCGGCCAATGCTCTTTGGTTTAAGGCGTGAACCTGGGTCAGTTTCTTAAACGGCCTGATTAAAGACAATAATGAACCGAGGAATAATCCGAAAACTCCAAAGGAAAGTTTTCCCGCGATAACATCTTTGCCAGCGAGATAAAAAACAAAAATCCCGCAAAAAGCTCCAACAAATTCCGTTATGGGATTAAGCAACAAATTGCGTTTTATCGCTTTCATCTCCAGCTTATAATTATCTTGGTTTTGATTGGCAAATTTATTAATTTCATAATTCTCCATATTAAAAGCCTTGACGATGCGCACGCCCGATATAGTCTCGGTAAGCAAAGAATTAATGTCGGCCATGCGCTCCTGCTGTCTCTTGGTAAGCTTGCGCAGTTTCCTGCCGATATTCACGGTCGGCCCGACCACTAGAGGAAACAATATAAGGGCAAACAGAGCCATCTTCCAATGGATTATAAAGATAAGAAAGGTAAAAAGTACCAGCTGGAATGTCTGGTAGATCAGGTCGGTGAAACCATAAGAAACCGCATTTTCTAGAGTTTTTACGTCGTTGGTTATTCGGGAAACTAATTCTCCCGCCCGCTTCTGGCTGTAAAAATCCAAAGATAATTCCTGCAGTTTCTTATACAAAAGCAGGCGTGCGTCTCTTATGACTAGCTGTCCGATGTCCGACATAAGATATCCCTGAAAAAAAGTAAAGATACCTTTTAAGATAAATAAAGCCAAAACCACCCAAACCATTATGGTTAAAAGCGTAATGGGCGGCATGCTGTTTATCTTGTTTATAAAAGCCATGACAAAATCAGGTAGCTTTGTTCCCACTACTATCTGTTTGTCGGTCAGTACCTTGTCGGCGAGAGGCACGATCATGGACAGAGATACCCCGTCAAAAATGGTGGAGAAAAACATGCACACTCCAGCCCAAACCAGCACGGGTATGTGCGGCTTCAAATATTTTATAAGTCTAAGGTAGTCTTTCATTTGGGAAAGTATAATAGCATATCTGTTGACATTTGTCGAGGTATTTGTTAATATATGAAAACCATGTCAAAAATTAATGTTGCTGTAATAGGATTCGGCCATTTAGGCTCAAAACATGCCCAAATTTATACCTCTTTTGATAATGTCAATTTAAAGGCGGCCTGCGATACCGATGAAAGCAAGCTCCAGAAAATATCCTCAGATTGTGGTGCCAAGCCATACCTTGACTACCGCAAGTTAATCTCCGAAGAAGATATACAGGCGGCTAGCATCTGCGTGCCCACTGAATTACACTACCAGATTGCCAAGGATTGCCTGCAAAAAAATATCCATGTCCTCGTGGAAAAACCTGTCACCAACACTGTAAAACAGGCGGATGAACTGCTGAAGCTGGCAAAAAGGCGAAAACTGATATTCCAAGTCGGCCACGTGGAAAGGTTCAACTCGGCTTTCCAGGCAGTCCAGGAATTAGTGAAAAAACCTCTGTTTATCGAATGCCACCGTTTAAGCCCCTTCCCTGGCAGGTCTTTGGATATTGGGGTAGTCTTAGATTTGATGATTCACGATATTGATATCATCCTGGGATTGGTGCGCTCAAAACCAAAACACATCGATGCAGTTGGCGTAAATGTCCTAACTCAATACGAAGATATCGCCAATGTCAGGATAAATTTCCAAAACGGCTGCGTCTGCAATCTCACCGCCAGCAGAGTTTCCGATGAAACCATGCGCAAAATCAGGATTTTTGTCAAAGATACCTACATCTCGCTTGATTATGTCAAGCAGGAAGCATTCATCTACCGCAAGGAAAGCGATAAAATCACCTGCCAGCAGATGCAAATCGAAAAAGAACAACCTCTCCAGAAAGAACTGGGAGATTTTATAAACTGCGTCGTAACCAACCATAAGCCAGTGGTTTCCGGCCTGGAAGCCCGGGAGGCGCTGGATCTTGCAATCAAAATAAAAAATCAAATTTGGCGACGATGAACCATAAAAAGATATTCATTATTGCTGGGGAAGCTTCGGGCGACATGCACGGCGCGCATCTGGCGCAAGAAATAAGATCCATGGACGGCAGCATCAAGATGTACGGCCTGGGCGGGGAAAAAATGCAAGCTGCCGGAGTGGAAATCCTTTACAATCTTGTGGATTTTGCCGTCGTTGGCTTTATCGAAGTCCTGAAACACTACGGAGAATTCAAAAAGATTTTCTATAATCTATTGGATAGAATCGAAAAAGAACGACCCGAGGCGGTCATATTGATAGATTATCCCGGTTTTAACCTGCGACTGGCCAAAAAGCTCAAAGAAAGAAATATCAAAGTAATTTATTATATCAGTCCGCAGATCTGGGCCTGGGGCAAAGGCCGCATCAGGCTGATAAAAAGATGTATCAATAAAATGATAGTCATCTTGAAATTCGAAGAAGCGCTTTATAAGAAGTACGGCGTGGATGCGACCTTCATCGGCCATCCGCTATTGGATGTGGCAAAGCCGAGCATGTCCAAAAAAGACTTCCTAAGGACCTGTAACCTTTCGGAAAACCTAAAAACCGTGGCTCTCCTTCCCGGCTCACGGGAAAAAGAAGTTGAAAGGATTCTACCTGTCTCGATAAAAACCGCGGAAATAATCAGCCAGAAATTAAAAGATGTGCAGTTTATAATCTTGAGGGCTCCGACGGTAAAACAGAAGATTTTTGACGAGTGCCTGCAAAAAACAAATCTTCATATAAAAATCATCAAAGATAAAACCTATGATGGGATAAACGCCTCGGATCTGGTCATCTGCGCCTCCGGGACTGCTACATTAGAAACTGCAATCTTAAACCGGCCGTTGATAATCCTCTACAAGCTATCCTTTCCGACATGGTTAATAATCAGGTGCCTTCTAAGGATTCGTAATGTTGGCCTCGTAAACATTGTGGCAAGAAAACTCATCATGCCGGAATTTATCCAATTTAAGGCGCGGCCGGCAAGAATCGCGCGCCAAGCTATCGATATGCTAACCAACAAAGAGCGCATCGCAAGAATGAATAAGGATTTGCTTGAATTACGCGAGTTACTCGGTTCGGCTGGTGCCAGGAGGCGGGCGGCAAAGATAGTCTTGGATACGGTAAGGTCTTAAATTAATACGGCGCTTTTTCTCTGGTAAACCAATAATAAAATCCGCAGAGTTTTCTCCACAGATTCCAGCTCATTATGTCCGCATCTTTCATCTTAATTCTTTTTAAAGAATAAGTGTCTGTGTTAAACCTATTGCCGCCTTTATTGGTGGTGCAGGCGCCTTTGTAACCGGCCTCCTGGACAATCTTGATTATTCTGTCGCTAAATCCGCCTAAAGGATAGCAAAAATATTTAACTTCGGTATTAAGCTTCTGCTCTAAATCTTTTTTGCTTTCTACGACTGATTTTTTAACCTCTCCTTCTTCTAGGTCTGGAAGATAACGGTGGCAGCGGGAATGCGAACCGAAAGAAATATTATTTTTGCTCATTTCTAGGATATCTTCCCACGAAACATACTCTATCTGCCCGATTTTACCGGTTATGATAAATATGGTAGCGGGAAAATTATATTTCTTTAAATCCGGATAGGCGTTTGTGTAATTATCTTTATAGCCGTCATCAAAAGTAATAACTACGCTGTTGCGCGCAAGCCTCTTCTTATTCAAAGTGGCGTCCACCAGTGCATCTAGGCTTATTACGTTGTATCCTTTTTTATGGATTAGCTCCATTTGCTTGGCGAAATTTTCCTTTGAGACGGTTGGTGAATCCGTGCTTTTATTGGCACCGTCAACATGGTGGTACATTAATATGGGAACGGAATAAAGATAGTTAACGGCAAGAAACCACCCTGCATAGATTAAAACTCCTATAACAAGAATCGTTGCTAGTAATTTTTTCATTTTTATTTTATCGAGGAGAGTTTTTCCCTGACGATTTCGCTTACCAGCTTATTGTCGGCTTTGTCTCCAATTTTGGCCATGGCCTCTTTCATTACCTTGCCCATGTCTTTGATTCCGGATGCGCCGACTGAAGCGATAATTTCGGAGATGGTTTTTTTAACCTCTTCTTCCGATAGCTGGGCCGGCAGGTAAGACTTTAAAATTTCCAATTCTTTGGTTTCTTTATCGGCTAGCTCTAATCTATTGCCTTTTTTAAACTGCTCGATGGAATCCTGGTGTTTTTTAATCTGGGATTTGATTACGGCGATGACGTCGGAATCATCTAATTTCTTTTTGCGCTTGTCAATGGCGTAATTATTGAAATCGGCCCTCAAGAAGCTCAAGGTCGATGACTTAATCTTATCCTTGGCCAGCATCGCGGCTTTGTAATCCTCTAAAATTTTGTCCTCTAACATCTTATCTCCTTTTCGCGTGCACTAGTGTTTCACTATATTATATTGTTTTCAATTGAATTGTAAAGGTAAAATAAAATTTAAGGGGCGTCCGCCATTGTTACAATGGCGGACGCCCCAAATCCACTGCTATGCAATACCGCTCTAGGCGCTGGCCTGTTTCATCTTAAACCAAGGGCAATCAAAACAATATTCGAAACCCCTTGGCGCCTGCGGGCGGTAATCATCAAAGACATTAAAACATTGGTTGCCCATATCCAGGCCATAAACCGTGCAGCTTTCTCTCTTGTGTTTCGGGCAATTCCAGAAATCCCAACAGTTTTTTGCCTCTTTATTGAACGGCATAGGCCGCCTACCTATTTATTGCGCACTGCTGCGATAACAGCCCCGATCAAAACTGTGTTGGCTAACATCAAAATGCTACTCGATTTAAACTGGTACATAGCAACCGATTGCTCGCCGTAGAAACGAGAAAACAAAGCATAAAAAACCAAAAACGCCCCTACTACATAAAGGCTATTCTCAATTTTCTTCATGCTCCCCTCCTCATATTATATTGTGTAATATAAATGTGTATCTGGAATATATAATAGGATTTAGAAGGTTTTCTGTCAAGATTAATTTGCCATCGGACTAAATTGTGGTATTATATCTCTAAAGGAGGAAAAAATGTTTTCTAGGCAACAAATTCTGCTTCAAGATTGGCAGGTTGAATACGCTAGATTCTTAAGCGATAGCTATGACGTCAGCCTCTCTGAGGCGGTAAGAATCTTAAACAGCATAGCCATGATAACAGTAATAAACGGCCTGTATCCTACAAAATATAAGCCTAAAATAACGCTTAAAAGAATCATCAACCACATATCCCAGATGCAACAGGGCAAAATGGAATTAGAGGAATTTCACAAGATGATATCCGAGCTCTATTTTGAAGCCAGAAAAGCCGTGGAATTCCGCTTTGAAAACAAAAATGAATCTAAGAAAAAAAATAAAAAATGAGGAAACATGCTTAAAAGAAACCAGATATTATTGCAGGATTGGCAGGAGGAATATCTCAAATTTGCCAGCCAGAACTATGATATCAGTATTTCCGAAGCTGCCAGAATACTGATTAATGTGGGGGCAATATCTTGCATTTGCGCGCTATTCCCTAAATACAAGCCTAAAGTATCCACTAAGACGATAGCAGAACATTCCAGGCAATTGGAGCGCGGGAAATTAAGCGAACAGAAATTCTACAAGATGATTTCCACTATTGCCTTTGAGGCCAGAAAAGCTACCGAATTCCGCATGGCCCAAAATAAAAAATAAAAATCAATGGGCGTCCGCCAAAGTTTCAGTGGCGGACGCCCCTTTCTTTCCCAATCTACTGAATTCCTGTTAATAGATACTATTGACTAACTTCAAAAACTAACCTTCGTCAAAATATCTTCTTTTAATTTCTTTGCAACATCTCTGAAAGCATCTGATAACTCCGCTCCCGCTTCGCCAGCTTTAAAGTCGTAAAGCGTATACGAAGTTTCTATCTTGGATGATTCTTTCAAAGTTACAATTATTGCGCCAGTTCTGTTATCTTTAATCTCAAGAGTTATGTCTGCCACTCCATAACTTTCATAACAAGGAACACCAAAATAAATGACCAAATTTAACAATGGAATATAACTGATGGGGGTAGAATACAATTTCCACATAAATCTATCGACCGTTCCATTTATGGTAATATCATCTTTTGATTGCGCTGGATAATGGATTTCTTTAAATATCTTCGATTTATCAAAATCTTCTAATAGTTTGGAGGTTATCTTCTCAGAAACATCTTTTATGCTTTTTGTATAAGCGATGTCACTTTCCGGCCTCTTGTCTAAAAGCATATTTAACCCTACAACTTTGTCTATTGTCCGTGCATTAGCTACAAGAGAAGGCTGATATTCGAAAGGCACATTTGCATTTAAGCTGGCGCATCCAGAAACTACTAACAGTAACCCAATAAATATTAAGTAATAGTTTCTAAACATTCATCCCTCCTTTCAACAAAAAAGCAACCTTGCATTAAGGTTGCTTTAAATTATTAATATTTTCTCCGCATGACCACCCCATTGTGGTAGGTAATATAATTACACAACTGAATTAATTACCACAATTATAAATTAGGGGGGGGAATTCTGTCAAGTGAAATTATCTATAGATCTCTTTCCTATGGCCTAAGTCAATAATGTAAACAACAAGCTTACTTTTATGAACTGCATAGATTATGCGGTAATCCCCTATGCGCAAAGAATAATCTCCGGCTAATTTGCCCTTGAGGCTTTTGCCGCGATAGGGATCGGACTTTAGCGTTTCTATCGCAGTTATCAGGCGGTAGTAGAGTTTTTTCTCTATTTTGTAGATTTTTTCTAATTCTTTCGCCGCAAGTTGCGAGAATTCAATCTTATGCATTGGCCTTTTCAATCTTGCGCCGCAATTCTTCTAAAGATATGGCCTTACCTTCTTTAATCTGGCGTTTTGCCTTTTTGATTCTTTTTACCGCCTCTTTGTCGGAAAGAATCTCTATTGTCTCGAGTAATCCCTCGTAATCATCGGGGCTCATCATTACCGTGACCGGCTTGCCTCTTTTTGTGACAATGTAGCGGTCTAATTTGGTATCAATATCGTTTATCACCTCAGGCAGTTCCGGACGCAATTCCTTCAAAGTAATAGTATTAACCATAAACATCTCACCTCCATAACAAAGTATACACTAATGAGTATACTTTGTCAAGCGAAAAATAGGCACCAGTTGGTATTTTTCGCTTGATGCCGACAAGACTTTGTCGGCGCAAGGCATCTGGCGGTTGTTGCCTCTAAAGGTGATATGATACACGGCGTTGTTGTAATAGATTCTTCGTTGCCTGACCATGGGGACAGTTCCTTTGTAAGTATAAGTGCGCTAAATGGTTATTGGGAAACGGTCCTATTCGCTATCTCTATGCAACTCATCGAATTGCAACAACTACATCTTTAATAAAATAAACATTAAAGGAATAACCATACCAGCCATCTTTATTCTTTTTCTTAAATCTATAAAACCAAGCCTCATCTGCCGTTCTTGTTTCACAATTTCCAGCTTTTTCATTTGCCCATTCACACGGTAATTCAGGAGAACCTTTTATAGAAGAAAAAGGGAAATTGTCTACAACTTTTTTAATTGGCTTCCCTAGTTCGCTTATAATTCTTTCTTTAGACGAACCATAATATAAGTTATTTAATACCTTAGCTTCTGTCGCTCTTTCTTCGACTCGTCTTTCATCTGCCCCACTGTCACTATAATCACCAGCAGCTAAAAGACCAAACCAACTGCAACCGCACATAATCAAACTTAAAAAGATTATAATTATTTTTTTCATTTTATTCCTTTTGTTAAAATTTTAGTAATAATCGGTGGAATGAAAAGTTGCCAATGTTGGAATTCCTATTGCTCCATATAGACCAAGCATAACAGGATTTACTGTTGCAAATATCCCAACCGGATCACCGATGTTTAATTGGTATGTATATGTCGCCCCAATAGAAGTAGCTAAAGTACGTGCTGTTGATTCCATAATAACTGGCCCTCGAAAATCGATATTAACTCCAATCACTTTCACTCCATCAACATTTAAACTCTTAATTGCTCCCGCAAGCGTAAGGGTACCTTCGCTATGGGCATATATGTTAATATTTGAAGCGCCCCTCAAATAATTCGCAGCAAATTGACGAGACGCTAAGCTATTATGGAAGACTTTTTGAATTCCTGCGCGAACAAAATCCGAAGCATATCCTCTTGATTTAGTATAAAATACTGTGGCATTTTTTGCATTTGCAGCAGCCTGCGCTTTTTGATCAGTTGTACCAATGCCAAGCATTCTAACATTTCTCTGTGCTTGCTCTTGCATAGCTGAATCTGTACTTTGCGTAGTCCTGCTAGAAATACCTTCATGAAAGTAACTGTCAATGCCATTACCGACTATGGCACCAGCAATACCGCCAGCTAGACCTCCAGCAAATCTATCCCAATTGTCGGAAGCGGCTGAAGTACCAGCACCAACTATTAATAGTCCTGCTGCATATTGTCCTGCCATTTGATGGGACTGGGCTATCCCTAGACCCCAACCTCCAAGCCCACCGAGGGCACCCCCAATCAACCCTCCATAAAGAGCGCCCATCCCGCCGCCCTCAAGACCGCCTGTAAGGGCGCCTCCGAAGAAACCTCCTGCCATTCCCGCAAGCCATAATGGCGCGCCCCAACCGGCAGTTAAAACTGTGACTACCGCTCCTACAAATGCCCCAGCAAAGCTATGCCAAAATTTCTTCCATGACCAGTGACCAGTAGGATCAATAACATTGATAGGATTATTTCCGCAATAAGCGTATCGATTTAGGCTCTGCGGATTAGCAGGCGCTTGAACAATCGTATCCGGCGTAATAAATCTGCCAATGAGCGGATTATAATATCTAGCTCCATAGTAGTATAAGCCGGTTTCATCGTCAAGTTTTTTCCCGGTGAAGAAGTATTCAGTCGGATCAGCGCTTGCCTCCTCCTTTCTTGAGAATTCTCCGTAAGGTTTATATTCATAGAGCGCGATTTGATTCCCCGCCTCATTGGTAATCACATTTGTTGAGCCGAGATGATCAGTATGATAATAATTTACCTGGCTATTTGTAATCGAGGCGATTCGCTGCGAGCCAAGGAATATATGTTTGGTGGGCGAGCCAGAGGTTTTTTCATATAGCGAGCCCACAAAAATTGTGGGAATTTCGGTGACCGTGGCTGCTTCGGCAACCGTCGGCTCCAAAAGCGAACTCAAGAACTCAAAGACATACCTTAGCTGGCTGGGTTTTTCATTTTCCAATATACCATAATTGTCTCCACTACCAGTATCGTTAAACATCCTCATGGGCAGTTTGTTATGCACCAGGAACCCATCGGCGAAATAAGTATGATAGGGATTCACTTCTAAGTTATAGACTAAAACATCGGCTTTAACTTTTTGGATATCGGTAATCTTTTTTAGATTCCCCTCTTTATCTTTGATGCTATCGCCGATTTTTAATTCATTTACCTTAATCCACTCGCCATTTGAATAAAACGGGTGTTCTCCGGTCACGCGAAGCGAACCATTTAAGATAAAATATTCATTTGCCTTATGGATAAAAGCCTGCTTAACGGTATCGGCGACAAGAAGATTCTTATTTTCATCAAAACTCAAAACCTCATCGCCGACTTTGACCTTTTCAATCGGCTTAGTCGAGCCATCGGCCATCAAAATCGGCGTCCCGGCTAAGAAACATCCACCTCCTCCGGAATATTTGTATAAAGTTTTTTTGGTCCTGCCCCCATCGCCGTCATAAGCAAAACTTGCCAATGCCTGATTATTCTTGATAACACTTTTTAAGCGATTTTCGGCGTCATATTCATATCTCGTATTTATTGACCCTTTAGTCATAGAGACCATGTTTCCGTTTGCATCGTAAGAAAATATTGAACCGTCAGAACCCGATGTAACTGCGTGCGGCCCGGCTAAGCCTGCGCCATAAGAATAAATCACTCCATCTTTTAGGGTTATATTGCCGATTTCGTCGTAATCAAAATATTCGGTGCCATAACTACCGCTAGCAACAACAAGCCTGCTCAGTTCATCGTATTGAAAAGTTTGCGAGCCAGTGTTAACATTATCAATAATCTGCAGGATATTGCCTGCCGAATCATATTGGTAACTTAAATCCTGGATAATCCCTGAGGCTGGGCTGGTCGTTACCAAATGCGTCAGCCGCAAATTTAACGGGTCGTAAGTATATTCTGTAATATCGCCATTTCCGTATTCGATTCTGGTGATTTGACCGGAAGCATTATAATCGACATTAGATACGTAGTACTGAACATCTCCTGAAACTATAGAATACGGCTCATTTGGCGGTGTAAAATTTGAAGTCCAGCGGGCGATGCCTTTGGAAATGCGGAATTCATCTAGCTCGCCATCAAAAAACATCATAGTCCCAAAAACATGGGAACCTATGGCTAAATTTGAGGAGAAATTATTAAGCGAGGCAGAACAAGAATCAGACATTATTAAAGATCCATTTATAAACATATAGGCAGTCGTGCCTGACTTGACAAAAGCAAAATGATACCACGTAGCAAGAGATAACTCTAGCTCTTTATAAAGAGATAATTCAGCTACATTGTCTTTTAGAAAAAGAAAATGTACCGCATGTGTTGGAGGATAATACATTACATACCACGTCGTTGTATCGTAATCCTGTTGATGTATAATCATCTTCGGGTCTCCAGAAAGAGATTCAAATCTTGCCCAAAAATCAATGGTAAAATCTTCTGAGCCGAAATTCCAATTACTGCTGTCGGAAATCGAAAGATAGTCTCCGTTTCCATCAAATAACGCAGAGCTACCGCCAAATTTACTTTGAGAAGTATCCAATTGGACATTACCGAAAGCCGCTATAGAGTGATTAGCTAACGAATCATCTCTAAAAGAAGTTGAGCCATCGGCTCCATCGACATGCAAAAGCAGTTTTGTCTGGGTATCGGTAGCAATTGGAGAACCAGCTACCTGTTCAACCTGGCCACTCCGGTTATAGGAATAAAATACCGATTCATTATCGGGATATTTAACCGATAAAAGCCTCCCTGCCGCATCATATGAACGCTGGACTTCGTAATCGGAGCTTTCTATTTTCTTGGTGGACTTGACTTCTCTGCCCAACTCATCATAGACAAAATTTGTATTTGCAGTCAGCTGATAATTCGCCTTGGTAAGCCGTCCTTTGGAATTTGGAACTGCAGCATCATCGTAAGTATAATTGACCGGTAAAGTTCCATCAGAGAAAGTCTTTTGGGTCAGACGATTAAGATTATCATAAGCGAAATTGGTTATCTTGCCTTTGGCATCAGTCTGTGCGCTTAAATTTCCTAAAGCGTCATATTGATAACTCCAGGCTCCCATATCAGGGTCGTCCATGGAAACTTTTCTGCCCAAAGTGTCATATTGGATTGCAACAATATTGTTGTGCGCGTCTTTGGTTTGAGTGAGATTGCCCATAGCATCGTATGAATACTGGGTCGTAGCGTATAGGGCATAGGGTGTAGTTGGATAATTCGGGCTCCTGCCGTCTGCGCCGGTGAACTCTTCCCTCTTCACCAATCTGCCGTAAGCATCAACATAAGATTTTTGCTTATGGCCGTTTTCGTCGATGGCTGTAGTTACCCAATCATCGTAAATGACGCTTGAGTAAGTTCCATCGGGGTTAGTAGATTTGACAACTCTTCCCATGGCATCATACGAGATTGTTGAATGAGGGCCACTCGGGTCTATCGGGTCTATTGTGTCTATCGGGTTATTTGTAAACTTAGGCAGATATTTTTTGGAAGGCAGACCGCGATAATCGTATTCCGTCTGGCCCGAGACAATAAATTTATCCGCTTCTTCTGATTCGGTTTTGGTCTGAATTAATCTTCCTAGGCCGTCATAAAAGCTAACCGAGTCAATCGTTCCATCTTGGCCAGAAATCTCTCTTTGATGGGAAATTATTTTAATGGGGACTGAATTAAGATAATACTCGACACTAGATGTTGGGTATTCTATAGAATCTTCCGGCGAAATCTGTTTTAGTGTTCTACCAAAAGTATCATAAATAGAAAAACCAGCGTGATTATTAGGATCCGTTGTGGATTTAAGTTGCCCCCAAAGACCGCGATAGGTGCCATCGTCCAAAGCCACTCCGTTTACGCCGTAATATTCATTTATCACCTGATGGCCGAGGGCATTGGTAGCAGTGAGCGGGAAAATATGATAATCCGTATCGTAAGTAACGCTGGATGAATGACCCAACGCATCAATGGTAGTAAGCAAATTGCCATAGTCATCATAGACAAAACGCGCAGTAGGATTTGTTCCGCCTTGAAGCCAATCTTCTTGCTTGGTCAAGAATCCTTTGGTCGGTAAATCGGTTAAGTTTTGGTGGCCATCATAATAAAACCAAGACTGTTTTATAATATTGCTATCTGAGGAATCCTTAAGATACGTAGTTTTCGGTAAACCCAACAACCAATTTGATTCATTGTAAATATATTCGGTGTAGCTATAGCGTTCATCTCCGGATTGACTGACATCGCCCAATTCGGAAACTTTGAGAGGATTGCCATAGTTGTCGTATTGATATTGCGTAGCCGTCTGTTTGTAAGAAGAATCACCATTATAGAGATAATTATCAGTCCGGCCAAGATAAACAAATCTTGAACCATTGCTTAGATCCTGATTTTGCCAGGTATTGACGGTTTTGTCATAAAGATTGCCGAGAACATCGTAACTTCGGTTCTCCTTCACTCTCCCCTTATAAATATTATCCTGAAGGAACTCGGTCTCGCTATAACCATAATCGGAGAATGAATTGCTTTCTATAATCTTGACACCGTCAAAATATACCGTACCCGGTTGATCGACAAACAAATGAACTCTTAAACAAGGGCTAGCCTCCTCTATGTAGAGCGGCAGTGTTAAAAATTCCCACTCTCCGCTTCCAGAGTGAAAATCGGAATAATACCAGCCACCGCAAGTGCAGATGCATATCCTGGCCTGATTCGGTAAAGAAGCCTTAACCCAAGCTCCTAAGGCTATGCTTTTACCCCCAAATACTTCGAGAGGCAACCTCCTATATAAATAACTGCCGTAACCTGTATCTGTAACCGCCGCGCTGTATAAGCCTTCCTTTTTGACAGAATCGCTTCTTTCTACCGCCCCTATTATCGTCCAACCATCAGGAGCTTTGTTGGAACCTTGAGACCAGGATTCAAACGATGGATTATAATTTGTAGTCAGATTATTTCCTTGGCTTGTTTTCACCGAGCCGAAACCGCGGAATTCCCTTTCCGAGAAATCAAACACGCCGTTTTTGTATTCGTAATGGGTGGTGTATCTTTGGCTCGAGACCTGATCGATCACCGTTACCGAAGACACGGTCTGAATAGGAAATGATAAATCTGATATACTATCACTGCCTTTGTTATCATATTGCGTTGACGGCGTGTAATTAATACTAGTAGTAGCGCCGATGCCGTTGTCTATGCCTGAAAGCAAATCTGTGAAATTATTGCTGGATGCACCGTCATTAAGATATAATTTCCCTCCTTCAAAATTATAATGACGCATCAAATCTATAAGGCCATCGCCGTTGGCGTCCAAGAGCCGTGTGCGGCTATCGGTTAAATCGATGCTATTGCTGCTTAATGAACTTGACCAAGCGGCATTATACGTCCAGCCATTGCCATTATTAATCAGCACCCTCTGGCCAGATTCATTGGCAACAACAATGTCGGCCAAGCCATCACTGTTAATATCTACCAGCTGCGTTTTGCTTCTTTCAAAATTACCTTCGGTCATATACCATGCAGGGCTATCCACCCAACCCGCTCCATTATTAAGGTATGTTTTGTAAACACCCTCTCTTGTTGCTTTGACTATATCAGGTAGGCCATCTCCGTTTACATCGGCTAAGGTCCAGTTACCATCAGTGAAGGTAACATCTGATGGCGGAGCAAATACGGCAGTTTCTGTCCAGCCTGTTCCGTTATTATTAATAAAACAGCGCCTATGATCTCCTGCCTCAATAACATCGGTGAATCCATCGGCATTAATATCCTCCAATAAAACCCCCATATTCTGCTGCCAACCAACGCATGCGCCGCCGCAGCTATGATCGGTAATAAAATGAGTTCCGGACGGCATAGTCAAAGAGGATAAATACCAACCATTACTTTTATTATTTAGATAAACTAGATTGTATATGTTTTCAGGGCAGGTGGCATGAAAATGCCTTACCATATCTATAAATCCGTCTCCGTTTATATCGGCTAAGCGCACGCCGTGGTCGGCTATATAGCAATCGCGATCTCCGACAAAACGCATTTCTATAGGGGAATTTGGAGGTAAATTCCAAGATGGATCTAGGAACCAACCACTACCTCTATTGATATAGACGCCTTTTTCGGAAGAAGTTTTATATCTAATCGCGTCCGTGAGACCGTCTCCATTTACATCGGCTAAGCGCACCCCCTCATCCACGAAAAACCCCCGGCTGGACCTCCAGTGGCCAAATTGTAATTCCTGCGGAATGTTCCAGCCCGAAGCCAAATTAAAATTCGAAGAGATTGTTTGATAATTAAATGTAGTTGACGGAAGAGAAGTTGTGCCGTCTGCGCCATATTGAGTTATCGAAGTTAAAAGAGACCGGCCGCTCGAAGGTGAGTATTCATAATGGAATCTATAAGTTCGTTGTAATAGGGTATCGGCTATTATATTTATGTATTGAAGCCGCCATTCGGTAATAACCGCAAAACCGCTTCGATAAGAACTAGTGATATCATTTCTGGTTTGTTCCCAAGAAAATTCAATGTCGGCAAATGTAGAATCCCCTGCGAACGAATTACCGGTATAATAGATGCGTTGAGGATAAATCTGGTTCTGATTCTTCGAGTAGGTAATTGTCATGTAATTGCCACTCAGGTCTTCGACTTTGTCTAAACACCATTTAAAAATCATTCCGCTCCCCGACTGTTGGGAACTGGAATTCTGGCCAAAATAATATTTGATGCCTTTTTTGTCTGTGACAATCCAGCCGTTCGAAGAACCTTGATATTCAAACTTCATAAACGTACCTTCGATCTTTGCGCGATACTGGTTGCCTCCGATAGGAACTAATTCCTGGCTTGAGCCGGACTGAGTTAAAACAAAGATATCTTGTGAATCATTATAGGTGGGTACGCCTCTTTTTGTGGAACGCTGAATAGAACCAAGCTCCAAATTCCAACCCACACCTAAGATTCCGTTTGGCGAGCTGGAGTTATACATTAAGGAAAGACTTGGCTGGATGCCACTTCTTCCTGCTGGAACCTCTATGGGGATATTTACCGAAGCAGTCCCAGTTGATGGCTCAACCTGAAATTTCTCTGTGGACTGGTATGGCTGACCACCACTTGTAGTTGTAGTAGTTGTCATTAACGTAGCTTCCGGCTCAATGTTTTCTTCCGGGAGAGATTCTTGTTTTGCCTGAGAACCGTCGGCTACCTCTTCTGCTAATTTTTGTTCACTAAACGCAATCTCTTCTTTTGCAAAGATATTTACCTGAAAGGCAGAGATCATAACAAAAGACAAAAGCACTGCAAAGGCTATCTTTCTCATTCCGGACTCCTTTTGATAATGACAGAGCTTTTGATTAGAATTATATTGCTGGTTTTAGCGGACTTAGAATAAAGATAGGGTTTTTGAAGGAGTTTTTGATACATAATTTTGCCTATTTAGGCGATTAATTATCTTCGAAAGGAATTTACGAAAGAAGTATAACATATATTTGATGATTTGTCAAGTATGATTTGATTTGGGAACAAAGGAATATAACTTATTGCAGGATAATAAGATAAAGGGGGCCGCCCGCCATCGAAACAGTGGCGGGCGGCCCCTCCCTAATTCTATCTCAATACTTAGTAAATCCTAAAAAGTCAACGTCACCCCCGACTGGAAATTAATCTTATCCGACGGATAATACGCCTTGCCTGAGCTGCCGATAATCCCATACTCTGAGTAGTTACGGTTAAACAAATTCTTAATCGCGCACCAAAACTCCAGGTTCTTGATTGTGTAATTCAACGTAGTGTCAAAAGTAGTAAATGACTTCAATTCCGAATATTCGTTTTTCAAATCATTAATCGCATACCTTGGGCCGGTATAATTGCAGGAAATAGTCCACTTTAAATCCTTAAACAAAGATAAGCTTACGCCGCCTGCGGCAAAAACATTGGGCACAAAGGGTATCTCTTTTTTGCCATAAGGCCCTCCTTTAAAGAACGACTCCTGGGCAGTCAGGGACATAAAAGGCTGGACCTTGCCCTCCCATAAATCAAATTTTGATTCAAGCTCTAGCCCGTAATGGCGGGTCTGCGGTTTATAGTTGGTATTGGTAAAGGAAAAACGGTCGTAATAAATTTCATTCTTGATATCCATAAGGAAAATATCGGCGTTAAAATCCACCCAATCAAAAGCATTGTGGCGTATGCCCAATTCATAGTTGTGGGACTGCTGCTGCTTGAGGCTTGAGTTTAATCCGCCGTATTCAATCCCGCCCCAGAGATATTTATTGGAATAATATTCCTCGGTATTGGGCAGCCTGTAGGAACGGCCGTAATTGAAGTACACTTGAGATTTCTTATCGTATTCATAGCCGATCCCGAAGTCGTATGCGCCGTCTCTTATGGACTTGGAATCATAATTAGCCACCAGGCCCTTCTGATCAAAAACATAATCTGCATATTCCAGCCTGCCGCCGAAATTTAACAGAAACTTACCCCAGGTCTCGGCCAAGTCATAAAGATAAATGCCGAATGTATCTTTAAGGATATCTGCCTCATCCTGCTGGTTGCCGATCCTGTTGCCGCTTAAGATATTGTCCTTGGCGTGAAAATAATCAATGCCTGCGACAAATTTATTATCAACTCCACTGAGAGCCGAGTTAATCTCCAATTTCGGCCTTATCTCGTCGGCGAGAATATAATGCACTGTTTCATATTCGGAGACGCCTTGCGTATACACCGTAAGGCCCTTGCTGCGCCTTTCCCTGTAAGAAGTAAAAAGCGATAGATTGATATCATGTTCACCGAAAGAAAATTTTAGCTTTGGAACAGGCGTAACAAAGCAATCAGAAGTAAATCCTCCATCGTACGGATAGACCGTGCCTCTTCTCCCTCCTGATTCAATCTCCGAAGGATAAAGCGCGCCGGGAAGGCCAAAGCGGTCGCGGTGATAACCGCTTGAAAGCTCCAGCTCAAGATTATCGCTCGGCCGCAAGGTCGTTTTTCCAAAAATGTTATTATCCCAATATTCGCTGTTTGCCCGGTATCCATTTGATTCCTGATGGGAATAATTGATAAAATAGTCGGCAAACTCGCTGTTGCCACCGAAGCTAGTAAATCCTTTCTTAAATTGATGGCTACCGAGGCTCATCCCCATTTTAATTTCGGGCTTGGAAGTCAGTCCTTTCTTGGTAATGATATTAATCAGACCGCCTGCGGCGTTGTCGCCATAAAGGACAGTGGAAGAACCACGTACCACTTCTATCCTTTCGATTGAATCAAGGCTAATCTGGCTCCAGTCAACTCCTGAGAGGTCAATCTGGTTGGTTCTCCTGCCATCGATAAGCACTAGCACATTAGAGAGACTGGAATCACCGAATCCCCTCATATCAACCTTTACCCCTTTCGGGCTTGAAATCTGATCCGTCACGATAATGCCGGTTTTATTCTTAATAAGCTCCGGCAATGAATTCTCCCTGGAAAATTTTATGTCTTCCCTAGTAATAACGGTCACACCCTTGGTGACTTTAGAAATCGGCGTCCTGATGTTAAAAGGAGTGACAACAATTTTATCCAAATCCACATCCTCATCTGCGCAAATACTGGATTGAATAGACACAGCCAACAACCCAAAAAATAAAACTAATGTTTTCTTCATTTTTTACCTCCTAAAAACAAAAGCGGCCCTTGACACTGAAAGTGTCAAGGGCCGCACCCTAGTTTACTTAACCCTAATTTATGCGCCTTAATACTGTATCCTAACGCAGTACTAAAACTCTAATATATAGGCAGGTCTTCTGGCTTATGGATCAATCTAGTTTCCGCACCTTCTCGCTCCTAAACTACGGAACAATGGCATTTTGCGGATTTCGTCCCCACTTACAGCGGCGGGACCGCGTCTGTCTCCAACAGACTTCCCTGTTTGGCTTATCGCGCACCTATATAAGGACTAATTTGTTAAAACCAGATAGGCACTCGGGCTTTGCCCTCGTGCGCTATCTTCCTGCGGACAGCCCTTTTTCAAAGGGCTGGGTCGTATCGGAATACTGCCTATCTGGTCCAGCTTCTTATCCGAAGGATAAGGGGCTGTCGGAATTTCCGCCGCAGGCGGACTCTAATTAGATAAGTTTATTTCAATTCCGATACGAGAGCAGCTGCAAAACGGGTATTTTTTACCAATCTTGCTATTAATTCATATGCGCCGAACATTACGGCCGCATAAACAAGCGTGGACAATAATGTCGCCCGGAAAAACGGTATCCCCATAATAAAACAATCTGTCAGGCCTTTAAGAGTATATGGATACCAGCCGGAAAACCAGACTCCGAAATTAGTGATTACAAAGAATAGGACTGCCGAAATCAAAGAGAAACCGGCTACATTCAATATAGATTTATTCTTTTTCTGAGATAACCCCAAGATTGAAATCAGGACTACGCTTCCCCAGGTAAAAAGTATGGTATTATGCAGCCCTAAGAATATATCGCTTATCACCATCAATAACAATGGCACTGAAAGTGCGTATTTTTTATTCAGATAATAACCGCCGAATAGGGCAATGGCTATGGCCGGGTTGAAATTCGGCGCATGCGGCAAGAATCTAGTTAATATTCCTAAAACAATTAAAGCTATGGCTAACATATATTGTCCCCTTTCTTTAAATTCGAAATCCGAAACCCGAAATCCGAAACAAATTCGAAATCCCAATGCTCGAATGACCAAAACGTCTGTTTGGAGAATTCGAATTTTGGAAATTTGAGAATTGTCTCGAGTTTCGATATTCGAGATTCGGATTTGACATTATTATACTATTAGAATTAAACTACATTGTCAAGCTAAAACTCTATTCCGCGGCGGCCGGTTATTTTTTTCTTGAAAGGATGTTTAATCTCTTTCATCTCGGTGACATAATCAGCACACCTTTTTAAAGCAGGCGGTGCGTATCTCCCCGTAAACACCAGCTCAATACACTCTGGGCAGCTTCTTACTGTGTCCAATACCTCGTCAAGACTCAACAGCCCTAAATGTATCGCTATATTGGCCTCGTCCAAAATAACGACATCAAACTTCTTTGAGCTTATGACATCCTGGATCCTAGCCAATCCTCCCCTAGCCAAAGCGATATCGCTAGCACTGGGCTTCTTAGTAATAAAACATCTGGTTCCGAACTGCTCGACTTTTATATTCTTTAATTTCTTAAGCGAAGCAAGCTCGCTGTATTTTTTGCCTTTTAAGAACTGCCCGATAAATACCTTTAAGCCTGCGCCTTCTGCCCTAAGCGCCAGCCCCAAGCTTGCGGTAGTTTTGCCTTTTCCTTCTCCGGTATAGATATGAATCATTTTATTATCTGTTTAATAAATATTGGCACGTTGACTGCGCCAAAACATACCAAACTTACCAAAACCCCGGCGATAAACATACCCAGGGTTATAGCTAAAACAGCGTAACGGAACCGTATCTTGAATAATGTTGCGGCCACCGCTCCTGCCCATATTCCCGTCCCTGGTAGGGGTACGGCAACAAACAACATCAACCCTAAAGCTTCATATTTCTCAATCAGATCCGCTTTTTTGCGTGTATGTTCAAAAAACCAATCAAAAAATCTGCGCCAGATAAAAAATCTTCTTAATTTCTCCGATACAGGGCTAAGCAATAAAAGCACCGGGATGATCGGCAAGAAATTACCAAAAACTGATAAAAGGAAAACTTTCAGGAAGTTTTCCATTCCTAAAAGATATAGCCCCAGAGGTATCGAACCTCTCAGCTCTACAACCGGCGCAGCTGCGGTCAAAATTATATAAGCCTCATTTGTTATAGCCATATTTTCCTATCAAAGGCACGAAGACGCACCCGCAGATTTCCTTAGTATCAATTTTGCCCTTCTGTTTCTTAACCAAGACCAGCATCTGCCCAAATGTTCCCCCCACGGGAAGAACCAATTTGCCGCCTTCGGTCAATTGTTTAACTAAGGTTTGCGGGATTTCCGGCGAGGCAGCAGTGACAATGATCGCATCAAAAGGCGAAATCTCCTGCCAGCCCAGAGTGCCGTCATCAACTTTTATATTAATATTCTTATAGCCTAATTCATTTAAAACTTTTTGAGCCTTATCTGCCAAAGAGGAAATTCTCTCAATCGAATAGACCGTTTTAGCCAATTCCGCTAATATCGCCGCCTGGTATCCTGAGCCGGTCCCGATTTCCAAAACCTTCTCTGTCCCTTTTAAATCCAATAGCTGCGTCATCAGCGCTACCATATAAGGCTGCGATATGGTCTGATTCGCTCCTATAGGCAAAGGATAATCAGCATAAGCGCTGGACTGAGCTTCTTCGCCGACAAACCTGTGACGTTCGACTTTTAAGAAAGCATCCAGGACGCGCTTATCTTTGATATCGCGGCCAGCCAACTGCTGGCCTACCATTTTTTCCCTGAGTTCTTTAAAATTCATCTCTTTTTTCTGAAGATAAACCTAAAGAATCTAAAAGTATCCAAAAATGGGTTGATCCGGCTTTTATGGTACTGGTATATGGTTTTGACCGGGATATGATAAATCCTATAGCCTTTTTTGCTTGCCTCGATCAAAACCTCGGTCTCAATTTCAAAATTAGACGTGGAAAGCTCCATCGCCAGCAGCAAATCCTTGCTTATATACCTGTAACCGCACTGGCTGTCGGGGATATATTGTTTGCATATTGCCGATATAAACCACGACATGGTCTTATTAGTGAGCCACCTCAAAAAAGGCATGTTCTTGGCGCTAAACATCCGGTTACCAACTATTATCTTGGCCCCTGTTTTCTGGACATGGCTTAGGAAATCAGAAATATTCTCTATGTCATGCTGGCCGTCGCCGTCCATAACAATAAAACCATCGTAGTCTTTGTTGATTACGTAATCAAAGCCGCACCTAAGCGATGCGCCTTTGCCGACATTTTTTTCGTTGGTAATAACTGTGGCACCTTTTTCCTTGGCGATTTTTGCTGTTTGGTCGCGGGAGCCATCATCAATAACCAGAACATCAAAGTTTCTTTTTTTTAGCTCCTCGACGATGTATCCTATAGTTTTTACTTCATTATAAGCCGGAATTATCGTGCAGATTCTCATTCTTTATAACCAGAACTTTCTAAACATCAGCCACTGGCCGGGGTATTGGCGGATATAATTCTCAATAACGCTAAGATATTTACGCGTCAGATTAAAAATATCTTTCTCTTTATCGCCTGTAGGTTTTGGTTGGCTGATTTTCTCAAAAATGAGAGTAAAATTATCTTCCTTTTCTCGAACGATAAACCCAGCGATAATCGGTGCCCCTGTTAATATCGAAAGCGTTGCCGGTCCCTTAGGAATAAGCGTCTCTTTGCCAAAAAAATCCATGATCAAGCCGCTCTGGGTAAATTCCCTGTCACCTACGAGCGCCACAATTTTGTTTGCTCTCAGATTTTCTATGCACTTTTTTGCGGCTTTGCCGACAGGAATAACCTCTAAACCCTTTGATTCTCTCTGAAAATTAAAGAAATTGTTGATTCTTTCGTCTTTATGCGGATAGGCAACCGCAGAAATAGGATAACCCAAAAACCCCATAGTCAGGCCAGCCAATTCCCAGTTGCACAAATGGGCCGTAACCGCTATAACGCCCTTACCTTGTTTTAAAGCCTCATCGACCAATTCCAGGTTGATAACTTTTACTTTCTTTAAAAGAGTTTCTTTATCCAATCTTTGAGTGCGGAAGAAATCTACCAAATAAATTCCAAAATTCCTGAAGACTTCCAAGGCAATGCGACGTATACGCTTATTATCGGGCAGAATAACTCTCAAGTTATTCAAGACTGCGACCCTATCGGCATGGGAATAAATATAATGCAAATCCGAAATGAATCTAGCTAAGGCATACCCGCCCCGAAGAGAAAGGCGGTTTGCCAATTTAATTCCTAATTTATAATAAGCGTAATTAAACATTTGCTCCTAAAATTAATTTCGCAATATTCATCGACGCATCGGGAAAACTGATTTCTTTCGCGCAGCGCCTCATATTTTGTATCGCATCCTTGCTATTTAAAAGCTCGCTAATTTTTCTATCCAATTGTTCCAAGGTATCAACTTTGACCGCTACCCCCTGCCTTAAAAGATACTCCGTATTGTTTGCTTCCTGACCTGGGATCGGATGCATAATAATCATCGGAAGATTCTTCGATAACGCCTCGGCAGAGGTGATTCCGCCGGGCTTCGTTATAAGAAGGGTTGCAATCGACATAAGCTCATCGATATTATTTACGTATCCTAATGCGACTAATTTCTTATCTTTGGGCTTATGCCTCGACAGCCAATTAAAAAGCCGCTTATTTGTCCCTGTCACTACTATAATCTGGAAATCAGCCTTGATTTTGTTAAATGATTTGATGATTTTTTTTATTGGCCCGATTCCCTGCCCCCCGCCCATAATTAAAATGATCGGTTTGGATTTATCCAGCCCTAAATCTGCTGCTACTCTTTCTTCATTAACGTAACCAGAGAATTTCCGATCGATTGGGATACCGAATATCTTAATTTTATCTTCTTTTATGCCTTCACGGATAAATCTCTGACGCGAATCCTGATTTGGCACAATAAAATAATCAACTTCATCATAGAGCCAAAAAGCGTGCGGTGCAAAATCGGTCAAAACCCCCATCAAAGGAATATCAATATTAAATGTCTTCTTAAAATCGGCTACCATACCGCAGGGAAACGCCTGGGTGCAGACGATAAAATCCGGATGAAATTCATCGAGCAAGGCCTGCAATTTCTTATGATTAGACTTGTGTATAGCATCTTTGATATGCTTTGTGCTTTTAACGACCTTGGGATTATCATATAGATATTCCCAAACCTCAGGCCTCCTTTTGATTACGCTAAGGTAAACCCGATTTATCACTTTCTCTAAAATAGGGTTCGTGTAGTTGAAGCCGTTAATATTTTTAGTGACAATTTCGGGTTTGAGGCTCTTTAGCGCTTTTTCGATAGATATAGTAGCGCTGTGATGGCCCGAAACTTCCGAAATATACATTAAAAGAACTCTGCTTGCCGGCATATCGCCTCTATCGCTCCTCGATTATGGCCACTGCGTCTCCGACGCGGGCTTCATCGCCTTCCTCTTTTAACTTTTCTTTTAAAATACCTGACACGGGAGAAGGCAAATTGAATGTCGCCTTATCGGTCGCAAGCTCGACCAAATCCTCGCCCTCTTTTACTTCGTCTCCCACTTCAAAATTCCAATAGGTAACCGATGCCTTGGTAATTCCCTCTCCTAATTCCGGTAAGACAACCTTTGTCATTATAAACCTCCTTCGATGATTTCTAAAGCAAAAACTTTCTTAAATTCTTCTAATAGTTTTCCCTTCAATGAATTATTTATAGTAACCTCTCTATCCATTACTTGAGAGAGCGACGTCATAAAAACATCAAGACCGCAAGGTTTTATCAAAGAAAAATATTCTAAATCGGGATTAATATTGATGGCTAGACCATGGAAAGTAATCCAATGTCTTACGGCTATGCCGATGGAGGCGATCTTTTTATCTTTCATCCAAACTCCGGTATATCCGGGTCGTCTTTGCGCCTCAATATTAAAATTATTCAAAAAATTAATCGCGACTTCTTCCAGGGAAGACAAAAAATATTTTAGATCTTTCTTAAACCTATTCAAATCAAAAATCGGATAGACAACCAGCTGCCCCGGGCCGTGGTAAGTTATACTGCCCCCTCTTTCAACCGGATAAACCGCAACGCCCAATTGCTCAAGCTTTAGCGACGAGACAAGCAAATCGCGCTCTTTGCTCATTCTCCCTCTGGTAATTGTGTGCGGATGCTGACAGAGAATTAGGGTATTTGGCTCAGCAAAGTATCTAATTTTATCCAGGATTTGCTTTTGGATCTCCCAGGCGCTAGTATAATCAACCAAGCCCAAATCGACTATCCGGCATAAATTAGATGCTTTTTGTCGCCTCTCTAATTGCTTCGGATAAGGTAGGGTGTGCGAAAATTGTATCATTAATCTGCGAAATTTTTAATTTTGATTTTATAGCCAATGAAAAAACCGCAATAAGCTCTGTAGCCTTCGGACCGATTATCGCGGCCCCCAGAATTTCCCGAGAATTACTATCGAATAATACTTTTATAAAACCGTCTGTTTCATCCAGAATATGCGCCATCCCGGAACCTAAAAAATCAAATTTAGCAATCTGATATTGAACGCCTTTAGCCGCTGCCACCTCTTCTGTCAAACCGACGCTGGCTACTTCAGGATCGGTAAATATACAATTCGGCACTGCAGAATAATCCACCGGGATATTTTTTCCTGAAATATTTTCAACTGCCGTCTCGCCCTCATAAGCTGCAACGTGCGCCAATTGATGTCCGCCGATACAATCGCCTACGGCATAAATATTCGGAATATTAGTCTGCAGGAACTCATTTACCAGAATTCCTTTTTTATCTATTTTGACTCCGATCTTCTCCATACCTTCAATTGTCGTATTGGCGGCTCTTCCCACGCAGACCAAAACCTTTTCAAACTTATCCAACGCGACTGTCTTGACATCAGTCTTGGTTAGGATTTTTACGCCTTTTCTTTTCAGCGCCAGCTCTAACTTTTTAGCGATATCCTTGTCTTCGTTGGGCAAAATATGTTCCAATATCTCGACAATCGTCACCTTTGAACCCAATGATGCAAAGATATTAGCAAATTCACAGCCGATAACTCCACCGCCAACAATAAGCAGGCTCTCAGGAATAAATTTAAGATCCAGTATATCGTCGCTAGAAACAACATTCTTTTGATTGAATTTTAAGAATGGAAGTTCAACCGGGCGGGAGCCGACAGCAACAATTATATTCTTTGCTTTAATGCTTTTCGAATCTACTAAAACTTCATCGGCGCTAACTATTTTAGCCTCGCCCTGGATTATCTCAACGCCTTTGCTAGACAACTGAAATTGCATACCCTTGGCCAATTTATCAACAATAGCCGATTTTCTCTGTTGGATTTTGTCGAAATTTACTTCCGCACCTTCAACTTCAACGCCAAAAACAGAAGAATCTTTGATATGGGAAAAAATTCGGGAAGATTGGACTAAAACCTTGGTAGGAATGCATCCCTGATTTAGGCAGGTACCGCCAATTTTTTTCTTCTCGACCAGGCAGACGGCTAAGCCTAACTCCTTGGCTTTTATTGCCGCGCTATATCCTGCCCAGCCAGCTCCGATTATACAGATATCGTGCATTTCCTTAATTCCTCGGCGGCCTTCAAGAATAAATCTTTTTCCTGCGAATTAAGTTTTAACTCAATTATATTTTTTATTCCGGATTTTCCTAATCTTACTGGCACGCCAATAAAAATATCCTTAAGGCCGTATTCTCCGTTTAGTTTAACTGAAGCAACTGTTTTTTTGTTCTCGTCTCTGATTATAGCTTTCACCATCTCGGATATCGCAGCCGAAGGAGCGAAGTAAGCGCTGCCTGATCCCAAATGCGCGACTATAGTTGCGCCGCGACTGACGGTAGCCTCGGTTAACTCGTTAATCTTCTTCTCGTCAAGCAAGTCTGCAAGGATTTTGCCGCCCACTTTAGTGAACCGAGCCAAAGGGAGCATGCCTTTGCCATGCACTCCAACTACTAAAGCATCAATTTTGGAAACCGGGACATTAAGTTCCTGAGAAATTAAATTGGCAAAACGCGCCGAATCCAGGCTCGCTCCCAAGCCTATAACTTTCCTGGCATCAAAGTTGGTAATCTTATAGAAAACCTGCGTCATCAAATCTACAGGATTAGTCAAAATGATTATCACGGCTTTTGAATTAAGCGATTTTATCTTCAGGGCGACATCTTTTATTATCTCAACGTTTTTATTAAGCAGGTCCTCCCTGGTCATGCCAGGCTTTCTGGGAAAACCGGCGGTAATAACGATTACGTCGGCGTCTTTGACTTGCGAGAAATCTTCGGTTGATTTTATTTTGGAGTCAACTCTGAATACGGAAAGAGAATCTTCTAAGTCGAGGGATTTTCCTTTGGCTATATCTTTGGCTATATCTATAAGGACGACATCGGCTATAGCTTCTTCGACAATGCGCATGGCCGCAAGGCTACCGACGTTGCCAGCTCCGATTATCGCAACTTTCGGCATATTGCCTCCGCCATTTGTCTTGTGCCTACTGCGGTGGGATCGTTTCTATCCTGTTTTAAATCGTAGGTGACGAATTTGCCTTCTTTTAAGACCTCTTTTACGGCGTTCTCTAATCTATCTGCAGCCTTGGTTTCTTTCAGATGCCTTAACATCAAAACGGCAGATAAAATCATCGCCGTGGGATTGACTTTGTTTTGGCCGGTATATTTTGGGGCAGAGCCGTGAACCGCCTCAAAAAGAGCGATTTCATCCCCGATGTTTGCGCCGGGGGCGATACCTAAGCCACCCACCAAACCGGCGCAAAGATCCGAGATTATATCGCCATAAAGATTAGGCAATACCAACACATCGAAATTCTTCGGCTTTTGGACAAGCTGCATTGCCATATTGTCGACTATTGCTTCCTCGAATTGAATATCGCTATATTTTTTGGCAACCTCTCTGGCTGTTTTTAAGAATAATCCATCTGAGAATTTCATGATATTTGCTTTATGGATCGCGGTGACTTTCTTACGATTATTTCTTTTTGCATATTCAAATGCGAATCTGACGATTCTTTCTGATCCAAAAGCGGAAATGGGTTTAATGGAGATCGCAGAATCTTCTCTTATCTCTCTTTTGGAAAGCAATTCGATCTTCTTGATCAACTCTTTGGTCTCAGGTTTTTTATCCTCAAATTCTATCCCGGCGTATAAATCCTCGGTATTCTCCCTGACAATCACAAGGTCTAAGTCTTTGAATAAAGATTTAGTCCCTTCATAAGATTTTGCTGGTCTAAGACAGGCGTATAAATCAAGGGCTTGCCTGAGCTGCACATTAACCGAACGAAAACCTCCGGCTATGGGAGTCACAATCGGGCCTTTAATTGCTATCTTGTTTTTCCTGACGGAAGCTACGGTCTCGTCGGGAAGAGGTTCCCCGAATTTCTTAATCGCATTCTCGCCCGCAATAGCCTCCTGCCAATCAATTTTTACCCCTGTAGCATCGACACAGAGCCTGGCCGCCTCTGAAACCTCAGGGCCAATGCCATCTCCGGGGATAAATGTAATTTTATAACTCATATCTTTAACCCGCCGTGTTTTTTAACATGCGCCACCACTCCGCCTTCGGAAATTAATTCCATCATAAATTTAGGAAGCGGAACAATCTTTAATTTTTTGTTTCTTGTCAAATTTATCAACTGGCCCCCTGAAAGGTCTATTTCAAGTTGATCCTGTTCTTTGATGCTGTCGGTGTTAGTCTCTACCAAAGGGAGACCGATATTAAAAGCATTGCGATAAAATATACGGGCAAAACTTTTTGCCACCACCGCGACAATCCCTGCGTGCTTTATGACTAAAGGCGCCTGTTCTCGGGATGAGCCCATACCAAAGTTTTCGCCTGCCACCAAAATGGATTTTCCGGGTTTTAGCCTTTTATAGAAATTAGGCTCTACATCTTCCATAATATGTTTGGCTAGTTCGTCCATGTTGGTGACGGCAAATTTATACCTTCCGGATATAATCCAGTCCGTATTTATATTATCAGAGAACTTGTAGGCAAAACCTTTAAGCTTCATCTTATAAATGTTTGAATTCTTCGGGATTCTTCAATTTGCTTTTTGCCACGTCAAAACTGATGATCCCTGCCTGATACAGTTCTTTCAAGGATTTGTCCATCGACTTCATGCCGTATTGGCTGCCGGTCTGAATCATGGTAGGAATCTGTTCTATCTCTTGTTCGCGTATCAAGTTTCTTATGCCAGGAGTAGCAATAAGGACTTCTGTAGACAATACTCTTCCCTGCCCGCTCATGCGGGGTAAAAGCAGCTGAGAAACAATGCCCTGCAAGCAATCGGAAAGCTGTAATTTTACCTGCTGTTGCTGGTATGGAGGGAATACGTCGATGATTCTTTCGATTGTCTGCGGCGCATCGGGAGTATGCAAAGTTGCCAAAACCAAATGCCCGGTCTCGGCAGCAGTCAAGGTGGTCGATATTGTCTCTAAATCACGCATCTCTCCTACGACTATAACATCCGGGTCCTGTCTCAAGCAGTGCCTAAGCGCCTGTTCAAAAGAATTCGTATCGGCGTGCACTTCTCTTTGTTTGATAATGCTCTTTTTATTGACGTGCACAAACTCAATAGGATCCTCGATACAAATAATTAAATCCTCACGTTCATTATTGATAAGTTCAATCATTGCCGCCAAAGTAGTGGTTTTTCCCACGCCCGTAGGACCGGTGACTAAAACCAGGCCGTTAGGTTTTCTGGCTAAATCAACGCAAACTTTTGGCAAGCCTAATTCATCAATGGTAGGAACAAAGTTAGGGATTCTTCTAAAGGCTGCCTCAATTGAGCCTCTTTGGATATGAACGTTAACCCTGAATCTATCCAAACCAGGAAGAGCCAAAGAAATATCCAGCTCCTTATCTCTTTCAAACATTTCCTTCTGGATATCTGTCAACATACTGTAAATAAGGCGCTTGGTATCTTCTCTTTGTAGAGGCGAGAATTTTGTCAGCATCAATTTCCCGTCGACCCTTAATATGGGAGGCGTATTCTCGGTTAAATGCAAATCCGAAGCCTTTTTCTCAACGGTCAACATAAGCAAATCTTTTAATTCCATCAAATCCTCCTTCTAAAGATATTTTCTTGGGTCTGTAATCTTGCCTTCTATCGCCGATGCCGCAACCGTGGCCGGCGAAGCTAAATAAATAAATGCCGATGGATTTCCCATTCTGCCTTTAAAGTTTCTGTTAGCTGTAGAAATAACAACTTCATTATCGGCAGGCACTCCGTTATGAGTACCCACGCAGGGGCCGCAACCAGGATTTACTACTACCGCTCCCGCCTGAACAAAATTCTGAATATAACCTTTTTTCATAGCCTCAAGGAAAATACTGGAAGATGCCGGAGCTACAACCAATTTAGTGCTTTTGTTTATAACCTTGCCTTCTAAAATTCCGGAGGCAATGGCTAAATCTTCTAATCTGCCATTGGTGCAGGTTCCGATATATGCCTCATCGATAGGCTTGCCTTTTACTTGGTTTATCGATGACACATTATCTACCGCATGAGGCTTGGCAACCTGCGGCTTCAACTTTGAAATATCAAAACCTAATGTCTTCTGATAGACTGCGGAGCTATCCGCAACAACCGGAGAATATTTTCTATTAACATTGTGGTCGCTTAGCCATTTTTTAGTCTTGGAATCGACACTAAAAAATGCGCACTTAGCGCCCATTTCAATTACCATATTGCTCATGGTAAAGCGGCCGTCCATACTCAGACTATCAATCGCATCGCCATAAAACTCAATTGACTTATAGGTGCAGCCGTTGGCGCCTAATTTCCCGATAATAAACAGGATTATATCCTTGGCGAATACTCCCTTGGGAGCTTTGCCCGTAACTTTTATTTTAAAAGTCTGGGGTACCCTAAACCAGTTTCTTCCCGTGGATAAACTTATGGCTAAATCTGTCGAGCCCATGCCGGTGGCAAAGGCATTTAGCGCTCCGTAGGTGCAAGTATGTGAATCGGCTCCTACGATTAAATCTCCGGGCAAAACGCGTCCGGATTCGGGGATAACCTGATGGCAGACTCCGCAGCCAATATCAAAAAGATCCACATTCTGCTCTTGAGCGAATTTACGCATCTTATCGTGGACTCTTGATACGCCCATGGATGGGCTGGGCGCGCTATGGTCGATGACCATGCAAAAATTGTTATTCTTTATTTTCTTTGCCCCCAGCTCTTTGATCCTATCAATGATTATACCGCTTGTTCCGTCCTGGCCAAAGCAAAAATCTATATTACAAATCGCATAGTCTCCAGCAGAAACCTGTTTTCCTGAATGCTCGCTTAATATCTTTTCGACTATTGTCTTACCCATTGTTCGATTCTATCCATGCCTTTTTTGATACTTTCAAGATCTGTGGCGAAACTTATGCGTACAAAATCATCGCGGCCAAAATCTTTCCCCGGAATAAGCGCAACCTTGGTATCATCGAGGAGTTTCTTGGCGAACTCATGCGAACCCATTTTTATCTGGGAAATATTACAAAATAGATAAAACGCGCCTTGCGGTTTGATATAACTTAACTTCTTAATCTTATCCAACCTTTCAATCATGTAATTACGCCTTTTTTCGAACTCTTCGCGCATCTTTATAACCTGATCTTCAGGCATCTTTAACGCCGCCAAAGCCGCTGCCTGGCTAATTGATGCAGGATTGGACGTCGAGTGGTCCTGTATTCTTTTAACGGCGCTGGCTATTTCCTGCGGAGCGCCCAAATATCCGATGCGCCAACCGGTCATAGAAAATGCCTTGGACATACCATTGACTGTAATAGTCAAATCATAGATATCTTTCCCGAAAGACGCGATTGAAACATGCTTTTGGTTATCATATATCAATTTCTCATAAATCTCGTCGCTAATCACGAAGATTTTATTGGCGACGCAGATTTCTGCGATCTTTTCCAGCTCTTGACGGCTATAGACCGAACCTGTTGGGTTAGATGGAGAATTCAAAATAAATGCCTTGGTTTTTTTAGTAATCGCCTTCTCAAATTTCTTTAAATCTATCTTAAAATTATTTAATGGCTCGGTTTCCAAGAATACAGTCTTGGCCTCAACTAATTTTGCCATCTCAGGATAGCTTACCCAGAAAGGCGACGGGATAATTACCTCATCATCTCTCTCAATTAATGCCTCAACGATATTGAACAGAGAATGTTTTGCCCCGCAGGAAACAATAACCTGATTAGGGGAATAATCCAAAGAATTATCCCTCTTGAATTTTTCGCAAATTGCTTCTTTTAATTCTTGAGTGCCTGCGGAAGGGGTGTATTTGGTGAAGCCTTTGTTAATAGCGTCAATTGCAGCTTGTTTTATTTCTTTGGGGGTATCAAAATCAGGTTCGCCGGCGGTAAAGTTGATGACGTCAAAGCCTTCTTTCTTTAGCTGCTTGACCTTGGAGGTCAAAGCTAGAGTAGGAGAATCTAAGACATCTTTAACTCTTCGGGCAAGATTCATTTGAATTAGGAATTATAATGAATCTCTTTCTTTCTTGAAGAATTTGCCAAAGCCGCCGATAAATTTCTTGGGAGGCTTGGATTCTTTTATCTGTTTTTTCTCAACCTGGGGCTTGGCTTGCGCCTCTGCCTTGTCTTTCTCTTGAACAGGCTTCTCTTTAACAGGAAGCTGCTCTTTTTCCTTCTTTTCGTGGTGCTCTTCCTTAGCCTTCGGCTTATGTATTTTCTCTTTTATCTTCAACTCGGTAAGTTCTAGGATTGCGCTTTGCGCATTATCGCCACGTCTTGCGGTCCATTTTATGACGCGGGTGTATCCGCCGTTTCTATTCTTAAAACGCGGGGCAATATCGTTAAACAATAAACTCACCAAGCTGTGGTCACAAAGGACTGAATAAGCTAGGCGTTTTGCGCTCAAATCGCCTCTTTTACCCCAGCTGATGAGTCGATCCACCAAGCGCCTTGCTTCTTTTGCCTTTAATTCGGTAGTCTTTATCGACTGATGCAAAAGAACCGACTTAGCTAAATCCCTAACCGTAGCTTTTCTGAGCGAGGTGTTTCTTGCTAAACGTTTATTTGCATTTCTGTGTCGCATATTATTCTGTCTTTCTTAGCTTCTTTAAGTCTACCTTCATGCCTAACGATAGGCCCATGCCTTTAAGAAGCGCTGATATTTCACTTAAGGATTTCTTTCCGAAATTACGCACCTGTAAAAGTTCAGACTCTGATTTCCTGACCAAATCGCCAAGGGATTTGATCTTTTCCTCTCTCAAACAATTGGAGCTTCTTACTGATAGTTCCAATTCCGAGATGGGAAGTCTTAGCTTCTCGTACAGTGCTTTTTCTTCCGCTGAAATCTCCTCTATTTCCTCTTCTTCTTCGGGAAGCTGGCCAAAATTAACAAAGACATCAAGATGCCTCTGTAATATGTTTGCGGCGTATAAAAGCGCATCTTTAGGACTTACTCCGCCGTTGGTCCAGATTTCCAGAATCAACTTATCGTAATCTGTCCTCTGGCCTACGCGGGTATTCTCCACGAAGAAATTTACTTTTTTAACCGGAGTAAATATGGAATCTATGGCAATTACTCCCAAAGTCTGTTCTTCTTTTTTATTCATCTCAGCCGGTACATAGCCTCTTCCCTTGCTGACCTGCAACTCCATGTTAAATTTGATATCTTTGGTAAGAGTGGCTATATGGAGTTCGGGATTTAAAACCTCAATCGTCTCGTCTGTAATAATATCCTTGGCGGTGATTGCCCCTTTTTTGTCTGCCTTAATATAGATTGCTTTGGGCGCCTTAGAATGAGATCTCAAAACCAGATTTTTGATGTTCAATACTATATCCGTGACATCTTCCAAAACTCCCGGGATCGAAGAAAATTCATGCGATACTCCGTCAAATTTTACTGATGTAACAGCGCTGCCTTCTATCGAAGATAAAAGTACGCGCCTTAAAGAATTCCCCAACGTTACTCCGTAGCCTCTCTCAAAAGGCTCAGCCAAGAATTTTCCATAGGTATTGGTATAAGATGCCTCATCGCATTCCAGCCTCTTAGGCATCTGGAAATCTCTCCATTTAATCCCCATTCTTACCTCCTAAGAATTGTTTCTTAAACTATTTAGAATATAATTCTACGATCAATTGCTCTTTAATAGGCAAACTAATATCTGCTCTTTCAGGCAATCTCAATACCTTTGCCTTGAAATTGTTCGCATCAAACTCAAGCCAAGCCGGCATGCCGCGTTCTTTAGAAACCTCTAAATTATTCTGCAGTTTCTTGCGGAATGTCTCTTTAGCCTTTACTTCTATAGCATCGTCCTTCTTAACCAAAAAAGAAGGAACATTTACTTTATGATTATTTACGTATACATGATTATGCCTGACAATCTGGCGCGCTTCCGAACGAGATGTAGCCAAATGAAGGTGAAAAACTACATTGTCTATACGCCTTTCCAAATATTGCAATAGAGTTTCACCAGTAACACCTTTTGTCTTGGCTGCTTTTTCAAAATAATTACGGAATTGTCTCTCAAGGATACCGTAAATTCTCTTTACCTTCTGTTTTTCCCTTAACTGCTGTGCATAGTTTGATAGCTTTTGCCTAGTCTGTTTCTGTCCGTGCTGACCAGGGATGTACTGTCTTCTTGCAAAAGAACACTTTTCTGTAGTGCATCTCGTACCCTTCAAGAATAATTTCATTGCTTCCCGACGACAAAGCCTACAACTTGGTCCGATATATCTTGCCATAAAACCTCTTTCTACACCCTTCTTCTTTTTCTGGAACGGCAGCCGTTATGCGGCTGCGGAGTTATATCTCTAACATTATTAATCTTTAATCCCGATGCCTTAAGGGCTCTTACTGCCGCTTCTCTTCCTGAACCGGGGCCTTTCACTATAACATCAACTTCCTCCATGCCCATTTCTTTGGCTTTCTTTGCAGCATCTGCCGCTGCTACCTGTGCGGCAAAAGGAGTTGATTTCTTAGAACCGCTGAAGCCCACTATCCCGGGAGATGACCACGCTAAGGCATTTCCTTTTTTATCGGTAATAGTAACAATGGTATTATTGAACGTGGCGCTGACATGCACCACGCCGCTAGTTACTTTCTGTACTACTTTTTTCTTTTTTTCTTCCATAAAATATTCTTGCCTTTCGCTAAGCTGCTGCTGGTTTTTCTGCTGCAGCTTTCATGATACCGACGTTCTTCTTAGGCCCTTTGCGTGTGCGGGCATTAGTTCTGGTGCGCTGACCTCTTGCCGGAAGACCTCTTCTGTGTCTCGAGCCTCTATAGGAACCGATATCAATCAATCTCTTTACATTCTGGGCGATTTCTCTTTTTAAATCCCCTTCAACCCTGTAATTCTTCTGTATTAACGCAGCAATTTTTGAAATTTCCTCTTCCGATAAATCCTTAGCTCTCTTGTTAGGATCGATATTGGCATCCTTTAGTATCTTATTAGACAGAGTCCGTCCAATCCCGTAAAAATAAGTCAAAGATATCTCGATACGCTTGTCTTTCGGTAAGTCTAAACCTAATATTCTGGGCATAAAATTATCACCTTCTGGTTTTTAAAATCAACCTTGTCTTTGTTTATGTTTAGGGTTAAAACAAATTACCCTAATGACGCCTTTGCGCCTGATAATCTTGCATCTATCACAAATTTTCTTGACCGATGATTTTACTTTCATTTTATTTGCACCTAAAAGTTATCCTTCCCCTGCTTAAATCGTAAGGAGACAATTCCAATTTGACTCTGTCGCCCGGTAGAATCCTTATAAAATGCATCCTGATTTTTCCTGATACATGAGCCAATACCTTATGGCCGTTATCCAGCTCCACGCGGAACATCGCATTGGGTAAAGACTCTAAAATTGTTCCTTCTACCTCTATGGCTTCTTCTTTTGGCATATTTATTGCGTTAGTATCTGCGGCCCTTTTTCCGTAATCGCAACTGTGTGTTCAAAGTGCGCTGAAGGCTTTCCATCCTTGGTTACTGCTGTCCAACCATTATCTAAGATATCGACTTCCCAGGTGCCCATATTAACCATGGGTTCAATGGCTATAACCATGCCAGCCTGCAACACAGGACCGGTATGGGCCTTGCCGAAATTGGGCACTTCAGGGTCTTCGTGCATTTTCTTACCGATACCGTGGCCCACAAAATCACGCACAACAGAAAAACCATTTGCTTCGACAAAATTCTGTATGCTATAAGAAATATCAAACAGGCAATTATCTACTCTTGCCTTATTAATTCCTAGATAGAGGGCTTTCTTTGTTACATCAATCAGCTTCTTAATCCTACCATTGACTTTACCGAGCGCCATGGTAAAAGCTGAATCTGCGAAATATCCCTCGTATTTCAATCCCAGGTCTATACTGACGATGTCTTTATCTTTTAGCAGTCTATCACCGGGTATGCCGTGAACGATTTCTTCGTTTACCGAAACACATGCATGCGAGGGAAACCCTCTGTATCCTTTAAACGCCGGATACCCACCCGTTTTCTCAATCAGATCTCTTGCGAGATCATCTATTTCAGCCGTGGTAATACCCGGCCTTACTTCTTTTTCTACTCTTCTGACTACTTTTGCTAATTTCTGACCGGCGACTCTCATTAACTCGATTTCTTCTTTAGTCTTTAAAAAAATCATAACAAATGTTCGTCCTTAAAAAGTTTCATCAGGACTTTATAGACTTCTTGCGCCGAGAAATCAGCGTTGATCTTTCTGATCTTATTCTGCTTTTCGTAGTATTCAATCAAAGGAGAAATCGATTCTTCGTAAACCTTAATGCGATTTTTTATTGTCTCTTCTTTATCGTCTTGCCTCTGATAAAGCTCTCCACCGCAAAAATCGCAAATTCTGTCTTTCTTGGGCGGAACATTCTTAATATGAAAATTTGCCCCGCAGTTGCGGCAGACCAATCTTCCGCTTAATCTTTCAATAATCACTTTTAAGGTCGAGTCAAAGTACAAAACTAAATCGATTGCGCCAGCCGGATGCTTCTTTAATATCTCATCAAGCTTGATGGCCTGTTGCTTCGTCCTGGGGAATCCGTCAAGAATGAAGCCATTTTCTGTATCGGGTTGAGCTAAACGTTCCTCGATAATCTTATTTATCAAATCATCCGGAACAAGTGCTCCGGACTCCATAATTTTCTTTACCTCGAGCCCAAACTTAGTTTGTTTCTTGACCGAATCCCTCAATATATCGCCTGTTGATATATGGGGAAGTCTCAAGCCTTCATTCAATACCTTGGCCTGAGTTCCTTTCCCGGCTCCGGGAGGGCCCAAAAGCACTAAGTTCATCGTCTGCCTCGAATTTTACCGCTCTTTAAAAAACCTTCGTAATGGCGCATAATAAGATGCGATTCAATCTGTTTTACCGTATCGAGCACGACTCCAACGATGATCAGTATACCCGTGCCGCCAAAGAACGAAGCAACCAAATACGGAACTTTAAGCCAAGCCATGATAAAATCAGGGGATACCGCAATGATGCAAACAAATAAAGCTCCGGCTAAAGTTATGCGCGTCAATACAAAATCAAGAAAGGTTGCTGTGGGGTTTCCCGGTCTTATTCCAGGGATAAATCCCCCGTATTTCTTCATATTCTCAGCAACATCTATAGGATTAAATACGATTGCCGTATAAAAATAACAGAAGAAAACAATTAATACTCCGTAAAGAATATAATAAACTGGGCTGCCTCGAGTCAATGCCGCAGCAAACCTTTGAAATGCCGGGTTAGGTATAAAAGACGCCATCGTCGCTGGGAAAAGAATAATCGACTGCGCAAAGATTATAGCGATAACTCCGGAAGTATCGACCCTCAAGGGGATATAGGTGCTTTGCCCGCCGTAAACTCGCCTTCCCACAACCCGTCTTGCGTACTGAACGGGGATCTTACGCTGCCCCTGAGTAATCATGGTAACGGCAAAAATTACGCCGAACAATAAAAACAGCATTACTAAAAGCGTAAGCGGCTGAATCTGTCTTAAGCCGGGATTACTAGGAGAAAGCAAGACAAAAAGTTCATACATAGCCGTTGGAATACGCGAAATAATACCGGCGGTAATAATCAAAGATATACCTTGGCCTATTCCTCTTTCCTGTATCTGTTCTCCCAACCACATAAGGAATACCGCGCCGCAGGTAAGAGTGACCATAGTCACAAATCTAAATCCCCACCCCGGAAAAGTCACAATGTTTAGGCCTTGAAAACGAACCGGGCTCTCCAGCCAAACCGCGATAAAATAAGACTGAATTAAACAAAGAGCCACCGTGCCGTATCTGGTATACTGGTTAATCTTATGGTATCCGGCTTTACCTTCTTTGGCTAATTTCTCCAAGGCCGGTATTACCGCGGTCAATAACTGCATAATAATTGACGACGATATATAGGGCATAATACCTAATGCCATCAGCGTGGCCCTTTCCATAGCGCCACCGGAAAACATATTCATTATGCCAAAGAGCGTTCCGCCTCGGCCGGTTGTCAAGCGATTGAAGAATTCCGCCAGGGCGTGAGTATTGATACCCGGTATGGGAATAAAACATCCCAACCTATAAACTACAATCAGCGCTAGAGTAATAAGAATGCGTTTTTTTAAATCCGGAATCCTAAACGAATTTGCTAATGCACTAAGCATTTATCAGCTCTATCTTACCGCCACTGGTTTTAATTTTTTCTTCTGCGCTCTTAGAAAAACTATGTGCCTTTACAGTCAGTGGCTTATTTAATTCTGCGCCGCCCAAAATCTTAACTAAACCGTGAGGATTGTTAATCAATCCTTTTTCCTTAAGCATTTCAGGAGTTATAGGAGCATCTTCTTTAAATTTAGCGATACTCTTTAAGCTAACCAGCTGGAAGATCTTTTTTCTCTTAGAAGTAAAGCCTCTTTTAGGAATACTTTTGATTAAAGGCGACTGTCCGCCCTGGAAACCTGGACGCGTGCCGCGCCCGGAACGGGCATTCTGCCCCTTATGGCCTCGGCCCGAAGTTTTGCCGTGGCCTGAGCCGGTACCTCTTCCTACTACTTTGCGTTTTCTTATCGCTCCCTTAGGAGGCCGTATCTGGTGAATCTGCATTTTTATTCTCTTCTTTCGTCTCTTCTTTAGAATCTTCTACTATATTTGCCGCCTTAAATTTTAGATGTTTAAAACCATCTATGGTAGCCCTCATGACATTAATAGGGTTATCCGATTTCAAACATTTAGTTAGAATATCTTTGATTCCTACGCAATCACAAAGCGATCTTACCGGACCTGATGCGATAACGCCTGTTCCATGAGAAGCCGGCTTAAGCAATACCTTGGCTGCGCCGTAGCGGCCGATTATCGTATGGGTGATGGTCGAACCCTTCATGGCAACATTAAACATATCCCTTCTTGCCATGGCCAGGCCTTTTCTGATGGCATCGGCCACTTCATTAGCCTTTCCTAGCGCCATGCCGACTTTCCCATTGGCATCTCCGACGGCAACCAGGGCGCTGAAAGACATCTTCTTGCCGCCCTTGGTGACCTTGGTTACGCGGTTAATCGCGACTATCTTCTCAATAAATTCTTTTGCTTCTTGTAATCCGGGTTTATTTTCCATTAAAATTCCAATCCTGCTTTTCTTGCCGCGTCGGCGAGCGCTCTTATCCTACCGTGATAAAGGTATCCACCACGGTCAAAGCAAACTTTACTTATCCCTTTGGCCTTGGCTTTAGTGGCAACAGCTTCGCCTAAGATAGATGCGGCTTTAATGTTCCCGCCATATTTAATTTTATCCTTTAAATCTTTATCTAAAGTAGAAACCCTAAGCAATACTTTTCCTTCTATATCATCGATAAACTGCACGGAAAGATGCTTTAGGCTCCTGAATATGTTCAATCTCGGTTTTTCGGGAGTGCCGATGACTCTTGTCCTTATTCTTCTCTGCCTTATCGCTCTTGGGGTACGTCTTTTCATATTTTTTATTTGGTTACTGCTTTGCCTTGTTTTCTTCTGACAAATTCCCCGACATATCTTATGCCTTTACCCTTATATGGCTCGGGCGGGAATATCCTTCTGATCTCGGCGGCTATCTCGCCGACTTTTACCTTATCTATGCCTTCAATCCTAATACGGTTCGGATTAGGGGTCGAAATCTTTATATCTTGCGGAAACGGAAAATTAACCGGATGAGTAAAACCTAACTGCATATTCAAAGTATTTCCCTGGACCTGGGCGCGGAATCCCACACCGACTACGTCCAATTCCTTTAGATACCCTTCGACACAACCTTTAATCATATTGACGATCAAAGTTCTCGTTACTCCATGAAGCGCCTTCTGAATCTTAGTATCGGAACTACGAGATACAGAGATGCTTTTGTCTTTAACCTCGATTTTTATGCCTAGCGGAGCTCTATGCTCAAGCTTGCCTTTGGGGCCTTCGATAGTTAAGATACTGCCATCTACGCTTGCCTTAACTTTATCCGGAATATCTATTGGTTTTTTTCCTATTCTTGACATATCTACCTACCAAACGTAACAGATTACTTCGCCGCCAACATTATGTTGTCGCGCTTGGCTATCCGTCAGAATACCTTTTGAGGTCGAAAGAATCGCCAGCCCTAATCCGTTAAGAACTCTGGGGATGTTTTCTCTGTCTGCGTAGACCCTTAATCCTGGTCGAGAAATCCTCTTCAATCCGCTAATCACGGGATTGGCTTCTTCATCAAACTTAAGATATACCCTTAGGCTCCCCTGCTTCTTATCTTCCATCTTGCGGAAATTCTCGATATAACCCTGTTTTTTAAGCAAATCTACTATTGCCAGCGCCATTTTAGAAGCAGGAACATCAACAGTCTCTTTCTTACCTCTATTGGCGTTACGAATCGAAGTCAACATATTTGCAATTGGATCAGTCAATGACATTTTTGTATATTCTCCTTGATTTCTACCAGCTGGCTTTTTTTACTCCGGGGATTTCACCTTTCCAGGCTAGTTCCCTGAAGCAAATTCTGCAAAGCTGAAAGCGACTGAGATAGCCTCTTCTTCTTCCGCAGAGCGAACAACGATTATATTTGCGAGTGCTAAACTTCGGCTTTCTTTTCCAGCGGTTAATTTGAGATTTTTTTGCCATATCTTTAGTTTTTCCTAAATGGTAATCCAAAAAGCCTTAAAAGCTCTTTGGATTCCTCTTTGTTTTTCGCGGTTGTAACTATGGTTATATCCATGCCTTGAACCCTGGGAGTTTTATCCGTTTCTATCTCAGGGAAAATCGTCTGTTCACTTAAACCTAAACTGTAGTTGCCTCCTTGGTCAAATGAATCTGGCGGCACTCCACCAAAATCACGGATTCTAGGCAGCGCGACATTTACCAATCGGTCTAGAAATTCATACATCATATTCCTTCTTAATGTAACTTTGCAGCCGACGGGAAGCCCTTCTCTAATCTTAAAATTAGAAATGGCCTTTTTGGCCCGACGCAGAGTAGGCCGCTGTCCTGTTATAGTAGCGAGTTCGTCCATAGCCTGATCCATAATTTTTATATCCTGGATTGCTTCTCCTACGCCCATGTTTACGACAATCTTCACCAACCGGGGGACTTGCAGCTTATTCTTATATTTAAAGCTCTCCATCATTTTAGGAATGATTTCATTATTATATTTTTCTACTAATCTTGGTTTCATTAGATTGCCTCGCCGCATTTCTTGCATGTTCTGGTTTTAGTGTTATCTTTTAAAAGCTTAAATCCAACCCTTGTTGGCTTGCTGCAGTGTTTGCAGACAACCATTAAATTGGATACATTAATCGGGGATTCCATCTCTAGTATGCCGGCCTGGTCTTGTTCGCGTCTTTTCCTGACATGCTTCTTCATCATATTGACTCTCTCGACAAGCGCACGGTTAATTTTAGGAAAAACATGCAGAACCTTGCCTTTTTTCCCTCTGTCTTTTCCGGCAATAACCAATACTGTGTCGTCTTTGCGTATCTTAAGCATAATTAAAGCACCTCGGGTGCCAATGAAATTATTTTGGCGAAATTCTTATCGCGTAATTCCCTGGCAACGGGGCCGAATACTCTTGTGCCCTTCGGCTCTGATTGATTATCTATCAAGACAACGGCGTTTCCGTCAAATCTTAAATAAGAACCATCTGGACGGGAGATTGCTGATTTAGTCCTGACTACTACCGCCCTGGATTTTTCTCCTTTTTTCACGGTTGCATTTGCAGCTGATTCCTTAATGTTAACATTGATTATGTCGCCAACTTCGGCATACTGCCTTGTGTGCCTGCCGAGTACGCCGATCATAGAAGCTTTCTTTGCTCCTGTATTGTCCGCAACATCTAAAATTGAACGTAGAATAATCATTTTAATTCCTCTTAAGCAGCCGGCAAGACCTCAACTATTCTCCAGCGTTTATCCTTGGATAATGGACGCGTCTCAACTATCCTGACTCTGTCCCCGGTCTTGGAGGCGTTCTTCTCGTCGTGGGCTTTAAATTTATTTGCCATCTTCATGATTTTATCGTAATCACGATGGCGGGCAAGCCTTTCAACCCTTACGACGCGAGTCTTGTTCATTTTATCTGAAACTACTATGCCTATTCTTTCTTTTCTTTTTCCCAGATCGCTCATTTCTTTCTCTTTCGCTCATTTAAAATCGTATTGATTCTGGCTATGTCTTTCTTAATTAAACTAAACATGTGCGGCTTTTCTACCCTGCCTACCTTACGGTCATAATTCAAAGCGTATAGCTGCTTTTTCAAATCGTTTTTCTTCTGATTTATGTCGTCGGTTGATAGATCTCTTATTTCTTTAATCTTCATTTTATAATCTCTTTTTTAAACGTGCGCCCTGGTTATAAATTTTGTATTAAACGGCAACTTATAAGCTGCCAAACGGAAAACCTGGCGCGCCAACTCTTCAGGGATGCCGCCTAATTCAAAAAGAACTCTGCCTCTTTTTACCACGGCTACCCAATGGCTTAAATCGCCTTTGCCTTTTCCCTGACGTGTTTCTGCGGGCTTCTTAGTGACCGGCTTATCGGGAAACACTCTGATCCAAAGCTTACCACCGCGCTGTAATTTTCTAGTGATAGCCACACGGATAGACTCAATCTGGTTATTTTTCATCCAGGCATTCTCGAGAGCTTTTAAGCCGTATTCGCCGAAACTTAGCTCGCTGCCTCTGGTAGATATTCCTTTGCGGCTTCCTCTTTGTGCCTTACGATATTTTACTCTTTTGGGCATCATCGCCATCTTTTACTTCCTCTTTTGCAATAATTGCTTCTGGTGCTTGAGTTGTTTTTATTTTCTTCTCGGGCATAATATCTCCTCGATAAATCCAAACCTTTACGCCTATGAGCCCATATGTGGTGACCGCCTCGGTAAAACCATAATCAATATCGGCCCGTAATGTCTGAAGAGGAACTTTACCTCTCCTGTATGACTCTGCCCTAGACATTTCCGCGCCACCTAATCTGCCTTTACAAATTATCTTGATACCTAAGGCGCCTGCATTCATTGATTGTTCTATCGCACGCTTCATCGCCCTACGGAAAGCTACTCTTTTCTCAATCTGAAAAGCTATATTCTCGGCAACTAACTGGGCTTCCTTAAATGGCTCGGAGATTTCTTCAATTTCGATATTTATCTCTCTTTTGACGATATCGGACAAATCCGCTCTCAATTTCTCTATATCTGCGCCGTGCCTGCCGATAACAATTCCGGGTCTGGCGGTATGAATTCTGATGGTTACTCTATCGGTGTAACGCTCGATAACTATTTTCGCAATCGCCGCCTGCAAATATTTCTTCTTAATAAATTTTCTAATCTTCACGTCTTCAAGGATGTTCTTGGCGAAATCTTTCTTGGAGGCAGTCCATTTGCTGCTCCAATCCTTTATGAAGCCTATTCTCTGTATTAACGGATGAACCTTTTGTCCCATATGCTCCTTATTTAGATTTTAGATCTAACTCTATTTTTATATGCGAAGTTCTTCTTAATATCTTCGTCGCTCTTCCGAAAGCCACGGCTCTGAATCTCTTCCACATCGGGCCTTCATCTGCGGTAATCTTAGATATAAATAATTGATCCTCCTGCAGGCCTTTTTGTTTGGCATTGCTTATCGCAGATTTAAGAATCTTCTCGACGTAAGGCTTGGAGCGTTTATTTATATTGGCCAAAATCGCCAAGGCATTATTCACGCTCTGGCCCCTTAAGAGGTCAATAACCTGTCTTGTCTTTCTCGGTGATAATCTTAAAAATTTTCCTTTTGCTTGAGCTATCATATTTTTATTATTAAGTTAACTCTGCCGATTTCTTGGCTTTTACGCCGCCGTGTTTTCTGAAAATTCTTGACGGAGCAAACTCGCCGAGCTTGTGGCCTACCATATTTTCTGTGATAAATACAGGCACATGCTTTTTCCCGTCATGAATAGCAATGGTAAAACCGACAAAATCTGGAATTACTGTAGAACGCCTAGACCATGTCTTGACTGGCTGCTTCCTGCCGGAATTACGCATGCTATCAATCTTCTTTACCAAACTTTCTTCTACAAACGCGCCTTTTTTTATTGAACGTGCCATATTATCTTCTTCTCTTTACGATAAACCTGTCTGAATATTTTGTCTTTTTCCTTGTTTTATATCCCTTTGTCGGCATGCCCCAAGGTGAAACCGGATGAGGATTACCCTGGCCTGATTTTCCTTCTCCTCCGCCATGCGGATGGTCATGAGGATTCATTGCCAAGCCTCTTGAAAGAGGTCTCTTACCGTACCAGCGGGACCTGCCTGCCTTGCCTAAAGAAATGCTGCTATGTTCGATATTGCCTACCTGGCCGATTGTCGCGCGACAGTCTAAATGGAATAATCTTATTTCTCCCGACGGAAGCTGAACCTGGGCAAAATCTCCTTCCTTAGCCATAATCTGCGCGGAAGTACCGGCGCCACGGACCATCTGGGCATTACTATTTGTTTTAACTTCCAAATTATGGATAGCAATACCCAGCGGAATATTACGTAAAGGCATACAATTGCCTACCTGAATCTCTGCGCTCTGTCTTGTACTTATTATCTCATCGCCGACTTTCAAATCAAATGGAGCTAAAATATAACTCTTCTGGCCATCGCCATATTGGATAAGGGCTATACGGGCAGAACGGTTAGGATCATACTCTAGAGCCAAAACTTTTGCCGGTGCATCAAATCTATCGCGCTTAAAATCAATTACCCGGTACATGCGCTTATTACCGCCGCCGATACCCCTGGCAGTGATTCTTCCGTAGGAATTTCTGCCGCCACTTTTTCTTAAAGGCTCAAGCAGGCTCTTCTCGGGATATTTTTTGGTAATATCCTTAAAATCGCTGATAACTGTAAACCTTAAATTAGGCGTTGTGGGTTTGAATTTCTTGACTCCCAATTTATGTCACCTCAATCTTATTGCCGGCTACTAGCGTTACGACTGCTTTCTTCCAGTCAGCTGTCTTGCCTAACTCTGTACGTACTCTACGCATCTTACCTCTTATATTCATGGTGTTGACTGAAAGCACCTTTACCTTATATATGTCTTCGATGGCTTTTTTAATCTGAATCTTATTGGCTTTTTTTGCAACCGAAAAGATGTATTTTCCGTCCTGCTCTAAAACCGTACCTTTTTCTGTCCTGACTAAACTATTAACTATATCGTAAGTATCCGCCATGCTATCCTTTTAATCTACTTATGATTCCTTTTAAAGCCGATTTCGTCAAAATTAATTTCTTGGAATGCAAGACATCATAGGCAGACAAATCGCTTGAGCTGGTAGTCTGCACAGTGGGGATATTTCTTGCCGCCTGCGAAATATTCTTTTCTTTCGGGTCCAAAACTATCAAAGCCTTATCCTCAATCTTTAAATTATTTAAAATCTTGCTGACTTCTTTGGTCTTAAGATTATCCAAACTGATTTTCTCGATGATTATCAAATCTTCGGAATTCAATTTGGCGTTGATGCTGGACTTTAAAGCGCCCAATCTTATTTTCTTGGATAATGTATAATTAAATTCTCTTGGGTGCGGACCAAAGACAACGCCGCCGCCTTTCCATAGCGGAGACCTTATAGAACCGGCGCGTGCGCGTCCGGTATGTTTTTGTCTCCATGGCTTTTTCCCTCCACCGGAAACTTCACCTCTGGTTTTGGTTGAAGCCGTACCCTGGCGTTTGTTGGCGTGGTACATCTTAACCACTTGATAAAGCAAATCGGAATTAACAATCCCATCGAAGATGTTCTTGTTGAGCTCCATCTTCTCTACTTGCTTGCCTTCCTGATTGTAAACTGCGATATTGTCTGGCATAATTATTTTTTAGCCTCTTTTTTAGCTTCGGGCTTTGATTCTTTCTTTGCTTTATGCTCGGCTTCCTTCTTAGCTTCCGGTTTAGACTCTGGCGTTATTTTCTTTTTCTTGCGAGAAAGATTGATAGTAAGCAAACCATCGCGATGGCCGGGAACAGCGCCTTTAACCAACATTAAATTATTTTCTGCATCTATTTTTATTACCTTTAAATTCTTTACCGTGACTCTGTCCATACCCATATGGCCGGGAAGATGATGGCCTTTAAATACTCTGGAAGGGTCAGAACTGGAGCTGATGGATCCTATTCTTCGATGAGACATCGACCCGTGCGTCATAGGTCCGCCGTGCCAATGCCAACGCTTAACTCCGCCCTGGAAACCTTTTCCAATAGAAATTCCTGTTATATCCACGAAGTCGCCTTCGCTGAATAGATTAGCTTTTAGCTCCTGGCCTATCTGGTAGTCGGTACTGGCATCCTGGGCAAATTCCCGGATATAACGCAAGAATTTAATCTTGGACTTCTTGAAGAATTCTCTCTGGGGTTTTTTGAGCTTTGATTCTTTTACTTCCTCAAAACCCAACTGAACCTTCTTGTCGTTTTTGGCTAAGACAAAACAGGGTCCTGCCTCGATGGCCGTGACAGGAATCCTTTTGTCATCGCTAAAAACTTGCGTCATTCCAATTTTTTTACCAATCAAACCTAGTGCCATGATCCTACCTATTTTATTTCAACGTCGACGCCAGCCGGAAGGTTTAATTTCCTCAGAGCATCAATCGTTTTTGCCGTAGGCTCGATCAACTGCAAAAGCCGCTTGTGAGTAGAAATCTGGAATTGCTCCCGAGATTTCTTATCGACATGGGGCGAGCGCAATACCGTATAGACCTCTTTCTTGGTCGGTAGCGGTATGGGACCGGAAACTTTGGCTCCGGTGCGCTTCGCTGTCTCGACGATCTCTTGCGTCGACTGATCTAACAGCCTATGGTCAAAAGCTTTTAGTCTAATCCAAATTTTCTGCATTTTTGTTATCCTCTTACTGTCTAATCGAGATACTGTTATCCCAAAAGACAATAACCTTGTTTACTAAATACAAACTTAAGCAATTACCTCTGAAATTACTCCTGCGCCAACAGTATGTCCACCTTCACGGATAGCGAAACGAAGCTCTTTTTCCATAGCTACAGGAATAATCAATTCGCATTCAAACTCTACGTTATCTCCAGGCATAACCATTTCTACACCTTGAGGGAGTTTTACCGTACCGGTGACGTCTGTGGTCCTAAAATAGAACTGTGGTCTATAACCCGCAAAGAAAGGCGTATGTCTTCCGCCCTCTTCTTTTGAAAGGATATAAACCTGAGCCTTAAATTTAGTGTGCGGAGTAATTGTGCCAGGAGCGGCCAGAACCATTCCGCGCTCCAAATTCTCTTTTTCAATACCTCTTAAGAGAATTCCGACGTTATCGCCGGCTTGACCTTCATCGAGAAGCTTACGGAACATTTCGATTCCGGTAACAACTGACTTCTGGATTTCTGGCCTCAGGCCTACTATTTCGATGTTTTCGCCGACTTTAACCTTGCCGCGCTCAATTCTTCCCGTGCCTACTGTTCCTCTTCCGGAAATTGTGAACACGTCTTCAACTGCCATTGAGAAAGGCTTATCGGTCTCTCTCTTAGGCGCCGGGATAAACTCATCAACTGCCTTCATCAAATCCAATATGGCTTTGACATCGGTATTATTGGGATCTCCGCCTGCGTTCATGGCATTCAGAGCGCTTCCCTTAATAATAGGAGTCTTATCCCCAGGGAACTTATATTTGGTCAATAATTCTCTGACTTCAAGTTCTACTAAGTCTAGTAATTCCTTGTCTTCAACCATGTCGCATTTATTCAAAAACACGACGATCGCAGGGACGTTAACCTGACGAGCTAAAAGTATGTGTTCTCTGGTCTGAGGCATGGCGCCATCGGCTGCAGAAACTACTAAAATCGCTCCGTCCATCTGGGCTGCGCCGGTGATCATGTTTTTAATATAGTCAGCATGGCCTGGGCAGTCGATATGGGCGTAGTGACGGGTATCTGTCTGATACTCGATGTGAGAAATATTAATTGTGACGCCTCTTTCCTTTTCCTCGGGTGCGTTATCAATCTGATCATAAGTCTTGACTTCGGCTTTTCCCTGCTTTGCCAAAGCCATGGTTATTGCTGCTGTCAAAGTTGTTTTACCGTGGTCAACATGGCCTATGGTTCCGATGTTGACGTGCGGTTTTGTTCTTACAAACTTTTCCTTTGCCATCTTCTTCCCCCTTTTCTATTCTGGCTTCTCAGTCATTAATGGCTTTATTTCGACTGTGAAGACCTAAAAGATGTCGTTTGAACCCCGACTATCTTTTCCAATATATGTGAAGGCACCTCTTGATAACTAGAGGGTTCCATTGTATACGAAGCTCTGCCTTGTGTCAAGGAACGTAACGCGGTAGCGTAGTCAAAGACTTCTGCCAATGGAACGTTCGCCCGGATTATTCTAGCGTTTGCCCTTTTACCTATAGATACAATTTTACCTCTGCGAGAATTAAAATCGGCTATGACCTGACCCATGTATTCTTCGGGAACGACAACTTCCGTATCCATAATGGGCTCCAAAATCACCGACTTCGCTTTTTTAATTCCTTCGCTAAATGCTATAGAAGCCGCCATCTGGAATGCAATCTCGGATGAATCTACTTCATGAAAAGATCCATCGACCAAATTAACATTAACGTCTATAACCGGATAACCGGCTATTGCTCCGCTTTTTGAAGCTATCATGATGCCGTTTTTTACTGAAGGAATGTATTCTCTAGGAATAGCACCGCTTCTTATTTTGTTGGTGAATCCGATGCCTTTGCCGCGTTCCTCCGCCGGCTCAAGCTCAATAATTACATGACCATATTGGCCGCGACCGCCAGACTGCTGGATAAATTTCCCAACCGAACTGACTTTATTGGTGATAGTCTCTTTATAAGCAACCTGCGGCTTACCTACGTTTGCCTCAACATTGAATTCTCGAAGCATTCTATCGACAATTATCTGAAGATGCAGCTGACCCATTCCGGAGATAACTGTCTCGCCTGTATCAGAATTATAATTTACCCTAAATGACGGGTCTTCTTCTTTTAATTTCCCTAACGCAATAGACAGTCTTTCCTGGTCAGCTTTTGATTTTGGCTCTATTGCCATAGAGATAACCGGCTCAGGAAACTTAATGGCCTCAAGAACTATCGGCGTATCTTCCTGACAAAGCGTATCTCCGCTTTGCGTTTCCTTTAATCCGATTAAACAAGCAATATCCCCGGTATAAATCTCCTCTAGAATTTCTTGTCTGTTAGCGTGCATTCTTACGATTTTAGAAACTCTTTCTTCTTCTCTTTTGCTGGCGTTATAAAGATATTTACCAGTTGCCAAGCTTCCGGAATATACTCGAACGTAGTGTAGCCTACCGACGTAAGGATCGGTGGCAATCTTAAAACAGAGCGCGCAAAATGGCGCATCGTCAGAAGCGGTTCTTTCTTCATATTCCTCGTTCTCGGGATCGATTCCTTTGATAGGAGGCAAATCTACCGGCGATGGCAGATAATCGCAGATCGCATCGATAAGATTCTGAATACCCTTCTTCCTTAAAGACGTACCACATAATATAGGAACAAACTTTCCCTTAATAACGGTATTTCTAATAGCTGATTTTATTTCTTCTTTCGTAATCTCTTTGTTATGGATATATTTGTCCATGATATGGTCATCTACTTCAGCAAGTTTCTCTATCAGCCTGTGCTTATATTTTTCAACCTCTGCTAATAAATCCTGAGGTATCTTAGTCTTCTCAACCTCTAGCCCCAATTCATCTTTAAAACTAATCGCTTCTTCTTCGATTAAATCAATAACTCCTTTAAAATTTTCTTCAAAACCCCAAGGCAATTGGATAGGCGAAGCATTGGCTCCTAAGCGGTCATGCATCTGCTCGACGCAGCTATAAAAATCTGAGCCTACTCTATCCATTTTATTAACGAATGCTAACCTGGGGACATTGTAACGGTCAGCCTGGCGCCAAACAGTTTCTGATTGCGGTTCAACTCCTCCAACTCCGCAAAATATAACTACACAACCATCTAAAACTTTTAGCGATCTTTCCACTTCAACAGTGAAATCAACATGACCAGGAGTATCGATAATATTTATCTGATAATCCTTCCAGCTACAGTTGATACTGGCAGCAGTTATAGTAATGCCTCTTTCCTGCTCCTGGGGCATCCAGTCCATGGTAGTTGTGCCTTCATTGACTTCGCCCATTCTGTGGATTTTACCGGTATAGAATAATATTCTTTCCGTGGTCGTTGTCTTGCCTGCATCAATATGGGCTACCAAGCCGATATTCCTAATTTTCTCTAATGCTGTTTTTCTTGCCATAAAATCTAAGTTTACCATCTAAAATGCGCAAAGGCTTTGTTTGCCTCGGCCATCTTATGCGTATCGTCTCTTTTTTTAATCGCGGTGCCCTCTCCCTTATATGCCGAGACTAACTCTTCTGCCAATCTTTCTTCCATGGGCCTGCCTTTTTTACCGCGAGCGATGTCTCTTATCCAGCGTAACGCCAAGGAAGTACCGCGAGCCTGGTTTACCTCAACGGGTACCTGATAAGTCGCGCCGCCTACACGGCGAGGCTTAACTTCCAACCTTGGCCTGACATTATCTATAGCTTTATAAAAAGCTTTTAGCGCATCCTCTTCCTTAGTAGTCTGCTTCAATAAGTCGAAAGCGCTATAAACAATCTTTTCGGCGACCGATTTCTTTCCCTCGGTCATAACCATATTTATGAATTTGGCAACGACCGTGCTTTTATATTTAGGATCTGATAAAAGTTCCTGTTTTTCTGCGCGTCTTCTTCTCATGCTTTCTTTCCTGTTTCTTTAGGCCTTTTTGCTCCGTATTTTGAGCGGGATTTCTTTCTATTTTCTACCCCTGCCGTATCCAAAGTGCCTCTTACGATATGATACCTGACACCGGGCAAATCCTTGACTCTTCCGCCTCTTACTAAAACTATCGAATGCTCCTGAAGGTTATGGCCTTCTCCTGGTATATAAGAAGTTACTTCAATATGTGTCGTAAGTCTTACCCTTGCGATCTTGCGAAGTGCGGAGTTCGGCTTCTTTGGTGTCATCGTTCTTACCTGAACACAAACGCCGCGTCTTTGAGGGCAACCCTTTAATGCCGGGGATTTACCCTTCTTTTTCTTCGCTTGTCTGCCCTGTCTTATCAACTGTGATATCGTCGGCATATTTCACCATTTCTATTTTTTGGTGCACATCAAATCCCGTACCTGCGGGAATAAGGTGCCCCACTATTACGTTTTCTTTTAATCCCTTTAATTCGTCTACTTTGCCGCCCGCTGCTGCCTCAGTTAAAACTCTGGTTGTTTCTTGGAAACTAGCAGCAGAAATAAAACTCTCTGTAGTCAATGAAACCTTAGTAATTCCTAATAATAAAGGAGTAGCCGAAGCGGGCTTGCCGCCTTTTTTGATTACTCGCTGGTTTTCTTTCTGGAAATCTATCTTATCTAACTGTTGACCGATTAAGAAATCTGTATCGCCGGGCTCTTCAATTCTAACCTTCTTAAGCATCTGGCGGATTATTAATTCAATATGTTTGTCGTTGATACGCACACCTTGCAGACGGTAAACTTCCTGGACTTCATTGACTAAATACTCCTGCAAAACTTTATCGCCGCAAACTCTTAAGATTTCCTGCAGGACCACAGGTCCGTCAGTAAGCTGCTGTCCTGCCGTTACGCGATCTCCCTTATAAACATTAGGATGTTTTCCGTGCGGAATAACATATTCGCGTTTCATACCAGTTGAGCTTCTTACAACAATCTGCCTTTGGCCTTTTTTTGACTCGCTGAACTCAACAAAACCGTCGATTTCGCTGATGACTGCAGGGTCCTTCGGACGCCTTGCCTCAAACAATTCAGCTACTCGAGGTAAACCGCCGGTGATATCTCTGGTCTTTGAAACCAATCGTGGGATCTTAGCGATAAGCTCGCCGGCTTCTGCTTTTTCTCCGTCTTTTACTAGAATATGTGCGCCAACCGGAATAGGATATATACCCAACACTTCTTTTTTCTGGTCAGTGATAATAATCTGCGGATGATATTCCTGCTTATGTTCAACAACAATTCTTTCCGCGACACCGGTAACAGTGTTAACTTCTTCTCTAACCGTCACGCCTTCTTTTAAATCTTCATATCGGACGCTTCCGGCAACTTCGGTAAGAATCGGCGAAGTATAAGGATCCCAATGAACAAAAACTGCACCTTTAGGCACGACTGAATCTTCCGCTCCAGCGATAACTGAGCCTTGCGGAACAGGATATCTTTCCAATTCTCTTCCTTGGTCATCGTTAATGCTCAAAGATCCGTTACGGTTCAATACTACAAATTCATTTTTTCTTTCAACTGTTCTCAGATTATGGAATTTAAGTTTTCCTTTATTCTTAGCGCGATAGAATGACTGTTCAATTGCCCTTGACGCCGTACCACCGATGTGGAATGTTCTCATGGTAAGCTGAGTTCCAGGCTCACCAATACTCTGTGCGGCAATAATACCAACAGCATCGCCAATCTCTGCCAACTTCTGCATAGCTAAGTTTCTGCCATAACATTTAATACAAACGCCACGCTCTGATTCGCAAGTAAGAACGCTTCTGATTCTAATCTTCTCCATGCCGAGCTTCTCAATAATATCAGCTTTTTCCTCGGTGATCTCTTCGCCGGACTCAACAATCAATTCATCAGTTATAACATCAACGATATTATCCAAGGCTACGCGGCCGATTATTCTCTCTTTAAGACTTACTACCACCTCATCGCCCTCGATGATTGCCGAAACGGTAATCCCATTCAGAGTGCCGCAATCCTCCTCGGAAATAATTAATTCCTGGGCAACATCAACCAAGCGTCTTGTCAGATAACCTGCGTCTGCGGTTTTTAGAGCGGTATCGGCAAGACCTTTACGGGCTCCGTGAGTAGAAATAAAATATTCTAGCACCGTTAAGCCTTCGCGGAAATTTGCCGTAATCGGGCTTTCGATGATATCACCTGACGGCTTGGCCATAAGGCCTCTCATACCGGCTAACTGACGAATCTGCAATTTTGAACCTCTGGCGCCTGAATCGGCCATCATGAAAATCGGATTGAATGGATCCATTTCTTTAAATACCAAATCTGAAATTCTTTCAGTCGTATTGGTCCAGATATCAATTACCTTATTGTATCTTTCTCTTTCGGTAATGGCACCTTTACGATACTGATCTTCAACCTTACCAATTAATTCTTTGGTCTCGCCTAAAAGTTTATCTTTATCTTTGGGGACTTCCAGGTCATCAACGCTTATAGTGATGCCGGCCAATGTTGCCTGTTCAAAGCCCAAACGTTTAATATCGTCCAATAATTTTATTGCGCTGGCGTGTCCGAAACGTTTATAGCAATCGGAAACAACATCTCCGACCTTCTTTTTATCTAAGGTCTCGTTGACATAACCGAAACTCTCGGGAAGAAGCAGGTTAAACATAACTCTTCCTACGGTAGTATCGATGATTTTTGTCTTTGGCCTTGGTTCTTCGGAGATTACTTCTGCCTCGATTGTTTTATCCTTCCAGACTTCGCCGGTTATTCTCAATTTTATCTTAGAATGCAATTCCACGATCTTGTCATTATAAGCAACTATGACTTCTTCGGGATTTGAAAAAGTCATTCCTTCGCCTCTTGCCCCGATTTTCTCCTTACTAATATAGGAACAACCCAAAATTATATCCTGAGTTGGAGAGACTATCGGCCTGCCATCTGCAGGGGAGAAAATATTGTTTATTGAAAGCATCAAAAGACGCGCTTCTAGCTGAGACTCAAGCGATAATGGAACATGTGCCGCCATTTGGTCGCCATCGAAGTCGGCGTTAAAGGCGGTACAAACTAAAGGATGGATCTTGATTGCCTTGCCTTCGATTAAAACCGGCTGAAATGCCTGGATGCTTAATCTATGTAATGTCGGCGCGCGGTTAAGTAAAATAGGATGGTCGCGGATTACGCTATCCAATATATCCCAGACTTCTATCTTGGCGCGCTCCACCATTCTCTTGGCGCCTTTAATCGTATGCACAAAACCTTTTTCTCTTAATTTTCTGATAATAAACGGCTCAAATAATTCCAATGCCATTCTCTTAGGAAGACCGCATTCATTAAGTTTTAAATCAGGCCCGACGACAATGACGGAACGTCCAGAATAATCAACGCGCTTTCCCAAAAGATTCTGCCTGAAACGGCCTTGTTTGCCTTTAAGCATGTCTGATAATGATTTTAGCGGCCTATTATTGGCACCGATTACCGGCCTGCCGTGACGGCCGTTATCCATAAGCGCGTCCACTGCTTCCTGAAGCATTCTTTTTTCGTTGCGCACAATAATTTCCGGAGCATTTAATTCCAGCAATTTCTTCAGGCGGTTGTTTCTATTAATAACCCTACGATACAAATCATTCAAATCTGAAGTTGCGAATCTTCCACCGTCGAGAGGCACCAAAGGTCTTAAATCCGGAGGGATTACCGGCAAGACCTCTAAAACCATATATTCGGGTTTATTGCCAGATTTTCTGAAATCCTCAATCATCTTCAAGATTTTCGCCAATCGACGCGCGCTGGGTTGATGAGGATCAAGCGCATCCAATTCTTTTCTCAACTTCTTGCTCAGAGAATTAAGATCTATCTCTTTCAATAGTTCCAAGACCGCCTCTGCTCCCGTCTTGGCCTTAAAGCTCTGGCCGTATTTCGAAAGGCATTCCTGATACTTCTCTTCCGAGAGAAGTTCTTTCTTTTTTAAGTTTGTGTCTCCGGGATCAACAACCACGTATTCCTCGTAATAAATAATCTTCTCTAAATCCCTAAGACCTATTTGAATAAGCGCTGACAATCTAGATGGCACAGCTTTAAAAAACCATATATGGGTCACCGGACATGCCAAATCGATATGCCCCATTCTTTCTCTTCTAACCACAGAACGCGTAATTTCAACACCGCAACGATCGCAGGTAATACCTTTGAATTTTGCGCCTTTGTATTTTCCGCAGTTACATTCCCAGTCTCTTACCGGACCGAATATTTTTTCGCAGAACAGACCGTCTTTTTCCGGCTTCAATGTCCTGTAATTAAGGGTCTCTGCCTTTTTGACTTCGCCCTTAGACCATGAACGTATAGTCTGAGGAGAAGCAATGCCTATCGAGAGATTATCGAATTTGGCAATTTCTTCTTTAAATTTATTGCTTTGCTCTTTCAGTTCTAACATCAAGACCTAGTCCTTGTAATTCTTTTATTAAAACATTAAAAGACTCAGGGGTACCGGTATGCAACCTCTGTTCCCCTTTAACAATAGTCTCGTAAATCCTACTTCTTCCGGCGACATCGTCGCTTTTTACAGTGAGCATTTCCTGCAAACTAAAAGCCGCTCCGTATGCTTCCAAAGCCCAGACTTCCATTTCGCCGAAACGCTGTCCTCCGAAATGGGCTTTACCGCCTAAAGGCTGTTGTGTAACTAAAGAATAAGGGCCTATGGAACGGGCATGAATCTTTTCATCGACTAAATGGATGAGTTTCATCATATAAATATAACCGACGGCAACCTTCTCATCGAAAGGCTCGCCGCTAAAACCATCATAAAGCTGGATTTTCCCGTCTAAAGGTAAATTTGCTTTTTCAAGCATCTCTTTTATCTCTTTTTCACTGGCTCCGTCAAAAACCGGAGAAGCGATACTAAACCCTAAAGCATGCGCTGCCCAACCTAAATGCATTTCCAGAATCTGACCGACATTCATACGAGAAGGAACGCCTAATGGATTAAGTACTATCTCAACCGGGGTGCCATCGGGCATAAAAGGCATATCTTCTTCCGGTAATATCTTGGCCACGACTCCTTTATTTCCGTGACGGCCGGCTATCTTGTCGCCTTCTGCGAGTCTCCTCTTGGTGGCAATATGCACTACTATTCTTTTTATAACTCCGGCTGGTAATTCATCGCCACGCTTTGCCCTTTCAATCTCTTGCTCTTCTTCTTCGGCGAGCTCCCTAACTCTTTCTTCGTAGAAATTGACAATTTGCCTGGCATCTTCATTAGAATTCAGGTCCATCTTATCGACTTTCTTCCTGTCAACGCCTAAAAGCTTAGCTAATCGTGAATATTTTTCTTCGATAAGAAACTGGATTTCCTGTTTGTAGTGCTTTTTTATTTCATCTATCTTTTCAAGCTCGACCTTCTTTTCTTCCTTGGTCTTGCGTCCTTTTTCTTTTCTCTGGAACACCTCAACACTTACGACTACGCCTTCGACTCCGGGCGGAACCGCAAGAGAAGTATCTCTGATATCAGCCGCCTTCTCTCCGAATATTGCTCTAAGGAGCCTTTCTTCGGGAGAAAGCTCTTTTTCGGTCTTAGGAGTGACTTTTCCAACTAATATGTCGCCCGATTTAACTTCAGCTCCGATGCGAACGATACCGTCTTCATCGAGGTCTTTTAATGCATCCTCTCCTATATTAGGGATGTCTCTAGTTATTTCTTCGTTACCTAACCTAGTTTCTCTGGCTTCTACTTCGAAACGCTCAACATGTATTGAGGTATACATATCTTCCTTGGCAACCTTTTCGCTCATGAGGATGGCATCCTCAAAATTATATCCTCTCCAAGGCATGAATGCGACCAGAAGATTTCTTCCTAGAGCGAGCTCTCCATTCTTAGTGCCTATGCCATCGGCTATGACATCGCCCTTCTCAACATGCTGGCCTAATTTGACAATCGGCTTCTGATTAATACAAGTATCGGCATTAGTTCTGATAAATTTATTTAGATGATAAACTTTCTTTCCGATTGCTACATGCTTGGCGTCCACTGAGGTAACTTTCCCCGCAGTATCAGCTACAATAACTGCTCCGGAATCAATCGCGACTTTCTTCTCTATGCCAGTTCCGATAAGGGGAGCTTCAGTATTCATTAAAGGTACTGCCTGCCTCTGCATGTTGGAACCCATAAGAGCTCTGTTAGCATCATCGTGCTCTAAAAATGGAATCAGGGCAGCGGCAACTGAAACCAATTGCTTCGGCGAAACATCCATATAATCCACTTTTTTCGGAGGCAACTTAGGAAAATCTCCCTTAAAGCGGCAATACACATCTTTCTCGGCGAAATTTCCGTCTTCTTCCAAAGGAACGTTGGCCTGAGCGATGACTTTATCTTCCTCTAAATCAGCGGTAAGATATTCGATTCTTCGAGTAACTTTACCTTCTACTACTTTTCTGTAAGGAGTTTCTAGAAATCCTAAACGATTGACGCGCGCGAATGTAGTTAAAGATGCTATGAGACCGATGTTCGGACCTTCAGGTGTTTCAATAGGACAGACTCTTCCGTAATGCGAAGAATGGATATCTCTTACTTCAAAACCTGCGCGCTCTCTTGATAGGCCGCCAGGACCTAAGGCGCTGAGTCTCCTTTTGTGAGTCAATTCTGATAAAGGATTAACCTGATCCATGAACTGCGAAAGCTGGCTGCGCGCGAAGAAATCTTGGATTTGATTTGAGAAAAGTCTGGAATTGACCAAGTAATGCGCGGTCAAAGTTTCCAGGTTCCCGACTACCATCAGGCGCTCGCGAATCGATCTTTCCAAACGCGCCAAGCCGATTCTTACCTGGTTCTGGACGAGTTCTCCGACGGTTTTAATCCTGCGGTTGCCCAAATGATCGATATCGTCGGTTGCGCCTTCGCCTCTTTTTAATTTAAATAAATAACGGATAACCTCGACAGCCGTCTCGGCATCCAAAGATTTCTTATCTAAAGAAACATTGATCCCGAGCTTACGGTTCAGGATGAATCTTCCCACGCGGCTTAGATCGTATCTTCTGGGATCAAAAAATAATCTATAGAATAAACTATCGGCGACTTCCACGGTGGCAGGCTCTGTTGGGCGCATCTTGCGATAAAAATCCACCAAAGCCTCTTCCTTTGATTGTGTATGGTCCTTATTCAAGGTATTGGTCAAATATGAAAAATCAGCTCCGAATAATTGCTCTATTTCCTTATTAGTAGACAGACCCATGATTCTCAAAATCTGCGTTGCGGGGAAGCTTCTTCTTCTATCTACATAAACCGAAACTAAATCAGCTATGTCGTATTTGAATTCAAGCCAGGCGCCTCTTAGAGGGATGATTCTTCCGTAATAAATCTCTTTTCCTGTTGGATGTATCTCTTTTTCAAAAGAAACGCCAGGAGAACGCTGAAGCTGACTTACCACTACTCTTTCATCGCCATTAATGATAAAGGTTGCAGTATCGGTCATTAAAGGAATATCGCCAAAATACACTTCCTGTTCTTTGATCTCTTGCGGCGTAATCAGGCGCAGCTTCACCTTTAGCGGTGAGGCAAATGTCACGGCGCGCCTTCTGCATTCCGCACAGGTATATTTTGGTTTGCCTAAAGAATAGCTGATAAACTCAAGACGTGTCTGTTTATCGTAGCTTTCTATAGGAAATATATCCATGAATGCCTCTTGAAGCCCTTCGTCTACTCTTTCATCGGGTTTTACATCCCCTTGTAGAAAGAGCTCGTAGCTTTCAAGCTGCATCTCTAAAAGATTCGGCAAGTCATAGACTTCCTGAATCTTTGCAAAGTTTTTGCGTTTTATCATAAACTTTCGATACCTTTTTCTCGGGTTACAGGGATTACTTTAATTCTACCTTGGCACCAGCTGCTTCTAATTTCTTCTTCAGCTGATCTGCTTCCTCTTTAGGAACGTTTTCCTTCACTGTCTTGGGAGCAGATTCTACCAGATCCTTGGCTTCTTTTAAGCCCAAATTGGTAACAGCCCTTACTTCCTTAATAACCTGTATCTTGTTATCGCCGGCGCTGGCAAGAACTACATTGAATACTACCTTCTCTTCAGCGGGGGCACCCGCGGCGGCTGCTCCTGGAGCTGCAGCTACTGCGGCGACAGGCATAGCGGCTGAAACACCGAATTTGTCCTCGAGAGTCTTAACTAATTCTGAAAGCTGGAGCGCAGTTAAAGTTTCAATTACTTTTACAGCCTCTTCTACTTTCTTGTCAATTTTTCTCTCTTCAGCTGTCTTCTCTGTCATTTTATTGACCTCCTTCTTTTCTTTCGCTTAATTGTTTGACGACATAAACTAATTGTCTTAATGAACCACTTAAGACTCCCACCAGACCCGTGATGGGAGACTGGATTGCACGTAAAACCATTGACTGAAGGACATCTTTTGGCGGCAAGTTTGTTAAAATCTTTATTTTGGCCTCATCTATGATTTCATTTTCTAACAGGCCGCCGCGCAACTTAAGGCCTTCACGGTTTTTAGCGAACTTAACTAAAGCCTTGGAAACCGTCACCGGTTCATTCACTCCGGAAATCAATGCCGTCGGCCCGTTGATAAAATCGGCCATTTTATCTAATTTTCTTTTCTTAAGCGCCCTTTTGGCTATGGAATTCTTCACCACAAAAATCCTGGCGCCCAATTTGGATAATTCCATGCGAAGAGCGTCAAAATCGGAAGCAGAAATATTAGAATAACTCATTAAAAAAGAATTGCTGCTTTCTTTTATTTCCTTCTCGATTGACTGCTCAATATTTTCTTTTAAAACTAAGCCTATTTTTTTCATGCGTTTATCTTTAAACCAGGCCCCATAGTTGTAGCTATTGAAACGCTACGTAAAAAAATCCCTTTGACCGATGCCGGTCTTAGGGATTTTATTGTTTCCATTAATGTTGTTGCATTTTCCACAAGCTGATTCTCGGCGAATGAAATCTTACCGATACCAACATGGATGCCTGCTTGTTTATCTGTCTTAAATTCTATCTTTCCAGCTTTTACTTCCTTTATTGCACTAGCGATATTATTGGTGACTGTTCCAGCTTTAGGAGAAGGCATGAGACCTTTGGGCCCCAATACTTTTCCTAACTTACTTAAATCTTTCATCATTTCGGGAGTGGCGATTGCGCGGTCAAAATCCAGGAAACCTTTTGCTACTTTATCGATTAAATCTTCCGCTCCCACATAATCCGCTCCTGCCTCTTTAGCCTGCTTTTCGTGTTCGCCTTTACAAAAAACTGCGACCTTGACTTTTTTGCCAGTGCCGTGAGGCAGAACTACCGTTCCGCGGACTAACTGGTCAGAGTTCTTCGGGTCGACGTTCAGGTGGATATTGATTTCTACCGTCTCATCGAATTTGACCTTGGGAACTTTTTTCAAAATAGAAATAGCCTCTGGGAAATTATAGGTTTTATTCCTATCGAGAGTCTTTTCTGATTCGCTATAACGCTTACTGTGGCTTTTCATTTTCTTTATTATTAGTGCTTGCTAATTTTTGAGCCTCTGATACCACCTCGATACCCATGCTGCGCGCGGTACCCTCGACGATCTTTATCGCCGATTTTAAATCTCCTGTATTTAAATCCTGTAATTTTTGTTTGGCAATACTTTCAACTTGCTCTTTGGTTATTGCCCCAATCTTTTCCTTGCCCGTTTGTCCTGATGCCTTTGCCAGATTTGCTGCGCGCTTTATTAAAACCGAGGAAGGCGGTGTCTTGACTATGAAATCAAATGTCTTATCCTCATAAACATTTATTACCGCGGGCAGGATTAATCCTTCTTTACCTTTGGTTTTTTCATTGAACTGCTTGCAAAACATCATAATGTTTACGCCGTGCTGACCTAAAGCAGGTCCCACTGGTGGCGCAGGATTGGCCTGGCCAGCAGGAACATATAATTTTATTTGAGCTACTATCTTTTTTGCCATTTTAGATTTTCTCCACTTGCCAATATTCTAATTCCACAGGAGTTACTCTGCCGAATATCGAAACGCCGACTTTTAATTTTCCTCTTGCAGGGCTAATTTCGTCAATAGTACCGTTAAAATTAGTAAAAGGACCTTCGATGATTCTTACCGCCTCCCCTGTCTCGAATATTACTTTCGGGCTAGGCTTCGATTCTGTCTCGCGGGTCTTTTTTAATATATTATCGACTTCGGCTTCGGTTAAGGGGGTGGGCCTTCTGCCAGCACCAATAAAACCAGTTATCCCAGGAGTGGTTTTTATTAAATACCAACTCTTTTCAGTGAGATCCATGTTGATCAAAATGTAACCCGGAAAGAATTTCCTGCGGGAAATATTCTTCTTGCCGCCTCGAATCTCTGAAATCTGCTCGGTGGGGATTACTACTTCTCCAACCAAATCATTCAAGCCAGTCGAAGTAATCTTATTTTCTATGCTTGATTTAACTTTTTCCTCAGAACCTGTCTGAGTATGTAATACGTACCATTTCTTCATTTTACTAATAGTCCCAGCATTTTAGAAAGAGCTAAATCCGTAAAACCAATAAATACAGCCAAAAGCGCAGTCATAATTATAATTAACCAAGTTGAAGCAACAAGCTCCTGACGGTTAGGCCAGGACACCTTGGTCAACTCAACTTTAACTTCAGAGAAAAATCTTCCTACTTTATCGAACATAATTTTATTATTTTGATCAATTGGCAGGAGCGGCAGGAATTGAACCCGCAGTCCCGGTTTTGGAGACCGGTGGTTTACCGTTAACCGACGCTCCTAAAAATAGAGAAAAACCAACGATGCAAAAAAATTATTTTAATTCTTTATGCAGAGTATGTTTTCTGCAGAATCGGCAAAATTTTTTAATTTCCAATTTTGCCGGTTTTTTCTTTTTATCTTTTGTCGAATTATAATTTCTCCGACGACAAACAGTACATTCTAAAGTTATTAGTTCTCTCATGATTAACTCGCTGTTGCTTCGAAAAGCGACAAAAATTTTCCTCTGGAGCCCCCGATCGGAATTGAACCGATGACCCCGTCCTTACCAAGGACGTGCTCTGCCGACTGAGCTACAGGGGCAGGCTATGTAAATGCTTAAGTATATTCGATGAACTCATTTTTGTCAAGAAGAAATTCATAATTTTATGAAAGTGCTTTAGTTATATAAAAAACTGCGAAATGATAAGATTTTGGGAAGATTCTTTTCGAAGAACTGTTGCGAAAATTAAGTTAAGCTTTGACAATCTTTAAGAAACGGCGTTTACCAGCTTTTAAAATCCCTCCCTCTTTTACTACATAGTTAACATCTAATATTTTCTTCTCATCTATGGTAACTGCGCCCTGTTTGATGAGCCTCCTGGCTTCATTGCCGGAAGCAGCGAGAGCGCTTTTGACTAAAATTTCGCATAAACTGGTGTCCTTATCGATCTGATAACTCTCTAAATCTGAAGGGGTTTGACGTTTGCTGAAAATATTATTAAACTCTTCTTCTGCCCTGGCAGCCTGATTCCTATCGTAAAATCTTTCAATAAAAATCTTGGCCAGATTCTTCTTTGCCTGCATTGGGGGAAGTTTCTTGATTCCCTCCAAATCGACATCAGTAAGCACCTCGTAGTATCTATACATAAGCACATCGGGCACAGACATAGTTTTACCAAAAATCTGGCTGGCAGACTCATTTATTCCTATATAATTACCCAAGGATTTACTCATTTTATTTATCCCATCGGTTCCCTCAAGAAGCGGAGTCATAATTACAGCTTGCGGCTTCTGACCGCAAGCAATCTGGAGTTGTCTGCCCATAAGAAGGTTAAATTTTTGGTCTGTACCACCCAATTCGACATCGGCCTTCAAATAAACCGAATCATAAGCCTGCAGCAAAGGATAAAGAAACTCCAAAATGCTTATCTCTGTCTTTTCCTCGAATCGCTGCTTAAAATCTGCTCGCGCTAACATCTGAGCCACAGTTACAAAGGAAGAAAGCTCCAAGATATTTTGCAAATTCATCTTTGAAAGCCACGAACTGTTAAAGACAACTTTTGTCTTTCTCTCGTCGAGAATTTTGAATACTTGCTTCTTGTAGGTGGCGGCGTTTCTCTTGATGTCTTCTCTGTTCATCTTGGTGCGAGTTTGATCTCTTCCTGAAGGATCGCCTATTTGGGCTGTAAAATCTCCGATCAAAAAGAACACTCTATGACCGAGGTCTTGGAAAGTTCTTAGTTTCTTCAATAGAACGGTATGGCCCAAATGGATATCGGGAGCGGTAGGATCAAATCCAGCCTTGATAACAAGCGGCCTTCTGTTCTTAAGGCTTTCTTGGAGGCGGGCTTTTAAATCTTCTTCGGAGATGATTTCAACCGTGCCGCGCTTGATAACTTTTAATTGCTCTTCGACAGACAGCTTTTGCATAAAAATTATTCGGTTTTCGAGCTAAGACCGATTTTCATCTGCTCGACATCAACTTTTATGACTTTGACCTTTAGTTTGTCTTGGGATTTTAGCGCTGCCATAGCTTCTTTATCCATCTCGGAGGAATAAACCAAGCCTTCGAGGTCTTCTTCGATTTTGACAAAAACCCCGAAGTTAGTAACCTGAACAACTTCCGAGTCCAAAACCATGCCGATAGGATATTTTTTAGCAATCTCTGGCCAAGGACTCTCGGTAAGCTGCTTTAAGCCCAGAGAAATCTTCCTATTTTCTACGTCAACGGCTAGAATCTTTAACTCTACCTTCTGGCCTTTCCTTAATATATCCTGCGGATGATTGATTTTCTTAGTCCATGACATATCAGAGATATGAATCATCCCTTCCAGGTTTTCATCTAGCTCAACGAAAGCTCCATAATCGGTAAAACCTCTCACCTTTCCATTAACCACGTTGCCGACAGGGAATTTCTTTTCTGCCTCTAGCCATGGGTTTGATTCTAGTTGCTTTACGCTTAGAGATATGCGTTTTGCATCTTTGTCTATATTTAAAACCTGCACCTCAACGACATCCCCCATAGCAAACATTTCTTGGGGATTGACTGTCCTCTTCTGCCAGGACATCTCGGTGTAATGCACCAAACCTTCAATACCTTTTTCAAGCTCGATAAAAACTCCGTAGGGCATGATATTGACGACTTTCCCCTTGACCCTTGAACCGACTGGAAATTTGCCTTCCACATCTTGCCAGGGATCCGGGGTGCGTTGTTTTAAACCCAAGGATATCTTTGAAGCATCTTTATCGAATCCCAAGATAACAACATCAATCTTATCGCCGATTGCCACAAGCTCCGAAGGATGAGAGATCCTAGACCAACTCATGTCGGTGATATGCAGAAGACCATCTATTCCGCCAAGATCGATAAATGCCCCAAAATCGGTAATGCCTTTAACAACGCCGTTACGTACTTTTCCAACCTCTAAACTATCCCAAAGTTTTCCCTTGGTCGCTTCTTTCTCCTTCTGCAGCGCATCTCGTCGGGAAAGTATCAAGGTATGACGAATTTTATTCAGTTTAGTTACATGGAACCTAAAGTTTTTATTGATAATCTCATCGTCAGTCATGTTCTTAAACGATGAAAGAGACATGGGCAGGAATCCATCGGCGCCAAAAACATCAACAATAAAACCGCCTTTGACTTTCTTCCTTATTTTTCCATCTACGAGAGTATTTTCATTGAAGTCATCTACTAATTTTCTCCAACCTCTTATCTTATCAGCCTTTTCCTTGGAAAGTACTATGCGGCCGTCATCATCTTCTTTCATTTCAACCAAAACATCGGTCTCTTGACCAATTTCTAGTTTATCGGAAGAAGGAAACTCTCTTAAAGGGATTACGCCTTCGGACTTGTAACCGATATCTACTAATACATCACCTCCTGTTATGCTAACGATTTTGCCCTTTACAATCTGGCCTTCCTTAATATTCTTTAAGGATTGATTGTAAAGTTCTTCCAGTGATGCATCTTTTTTCTCAACCATTAACGATTCCACCTTTCTTTATTTATTTTTTAGAGTGTGTATTGTACTAAAAAACAAATTAATTGGCAAGATTTATTTTATGCGCTCTCGCCAAGCGCAATTATTTCATTTTTTATGCGATTTGCCGCTTCTTCGTATGACTGATTATTATCCAAATAAAATTCTTTACCAAAAACCACTACAATCTTATTAAAACTAATTTTATGAGAACCTTTTGCCATCGCCTTTTCTGAGCCTTTTATAAAAGCCGGCAAAATTGGAACCGATGTATGCATTGCCAGCATTCCTACTCCGGGTTCGACATCCGAAAATTCACCATCTGCGCTGCGCCCGCCTTCGGGAAACATAAGAAGCGGTTGTCCACTTTTTAATCTTTTCAATGCTTCCCTTATCGCCCCCACGTCGTGAACCTGCCTTTTTACGGGAAATGCGTGCACATGGCGTAGCCAAAAAGCTAAAATCGGGCTTCTAAACAATTCTTCCTTGGACATGTAGCCAAGTTTTCTAGAGCAAGCGGCACCCAGCATTAGAGGATCAAGGTTGCTGACGTGGTTGCTGGCTAAAATAAAAGCGCCGGATTTTGGGATATTTTCTTTCCCTTTTGCCTGCAGAAAGAAAAATATTTTACCAAACAAAATAATAAAAAAACGCGATACAGTATAAAGCACTATTTTAAACTCTTAATTAATTTTCTTCCTTCTTCTAGCAACTTCTTGGCTTTGGCCAAAGATTTTGACTCTGAGTAAACTCTGACCAAAGGTTCAGTTCCCGAAGCCCTAAGCATAAGCCAGCTTCCATCATCGCAAATCAACTTTATACCGTCATAATCCTTAATTTGCACTACTTTTCTGCCCAAAATCTGTTTTACAGACTTGAGCCTCAAGACATCCGGAGCTTTCTCTTTTAATTTCAGGTCATCGCGCAGATAATAATATCTTCCAAATTTCGTTTCCATTTCCTTAATTACTGTCTTAAAATCCTTTTTTCTGTATGCCAACATCTCTAAAAGCAATAATCCCGCTAAGGTTCCGTCTCTTTCGGGAATATAGTTCTTAAAACCGATGCCGCCCGCCTCTTCTCCACCGATTAAAATATCTTTAGTAGTCATTAATTCCGAAATGTATTTAAATCCCACAGGAGTTTCATAAAGCTTACGCGAAAAATATTTGGCGATATTATCATGCAGATTGCTCCCGGCGATGGTCTTTATCATTCCGCCTTTGTAGTGCCTGTCTTCAATTAAATGCAAAGCTAAAAGTCCGATAATCCTCTGAGGGCTTACAAATTCTCCCCCGGGTGCGGCTGCGGCTATCCTATCTGCATCTCCGTCGAGAACCAGGCCGATATCAAACTTCTCTTTTTTCATTCTAGATAACATTACTCCAAGATTCTCTGCTACCGGCTCAGGACGGCCGCCGTCAAAAGAAGGATTGATATTATTTCTCAAGAACTCTACCTTTATCTTTGTGTTCTTGAGTATCTCGCCGATAAAACTGTCGCCGCTTCCATACATAGCATCAACCAGAACTCTAAATTTTGCGTTTTTAAGTACTTTAAGGTCAACATAAGAACGGATAAAATCTAAATAAGCTCGAGTAATATCGATTATTTTTATTTTATTCTTAGAAACTGCCTCTTCCAGACTAATATTGTTAATCCGGGACTTAAAAAGCAAACTTTCGACTTTTTCCGTGACTTTTTCTGGGGCTGCTCCTCCAGTTGAAACCTTAATTTTTATTCCGTTAAATCTGGCGGGATTATGGCTTGCAGTTATCATGATTCCCGCACATAGATGCTTTTCTCTGGTTATAAGACTTACCGCCGGAGTAGGTACCGCGCGATTAGATAACAAAACATTTATTCCGTTTGCGGCCATTACCCGGCTGACAATTTCCGCATACTCATTCGAAAGAAACCTTGTATCGTAGCCAACTACGACATTTTTCTGCGAAAACTCTGAATTTATCCAATCGCTGATCGCCTGGGCAACTACCCTTACGTTTTCAAAAGTGAAGTTATCGGAGATTACTCCCCGCCATCCGTCTGTACCAAATTTGATGTCTTTATTTTGCATTTCTTAACCTTTCTATTGCGTCCTTTCTGTCATTTGCCTTAAAAATAAAACTTGCTGCAGCCAAGATGTTGGCGCCAGCTTCTAAAACCAGCTTGGCATTTTTATCATTTATACCTCCGTCGACCTCGATATCGCCAGAATAAAATTTACGCAGCTCTTTAATCTTGGGAATCACGTCAGGAATAAAACTCTGGCCGGCGAATCCCGGATTAACTGACATCACCAAAACAAAATCTGCTAAACTGGCTAAATCCTTGATTGCCGATAAATCCGTCGGAGGATTTAAGGCAATACCAATTTTGCGTTTCTTATTCTTGATTTTCGGCGCGTTAGATTTAAAATCATCCGCTTTTATAGTTTCTATATGCACACTTATGGCGTCTGAGCCGGCATTGAAAAAATCGTCGGCATATTTAAAAGGATTAGCTATCATTAAATGCGAAATCAAAGGCAGCTTGGTGATCTTTCTAATATCCTTAATAATGCAAGGACCTATGGTAATATTGGGAACGAAGTTACCATCCATAACATCAATGTGAATAAGGTCAGCCCCGGCAGCCTCGACGGATTGAATCTCCTCTTTTAACCTTGCAAAATCTGCGGCTAAAATAGAAGGCGCGATCAAAATCTTATTTTTCATCTTTATATAACCTTTTTTTGATTATGTATTCTTTTACTTTCTCAGGCACCAAAGAATCAATCGGCTCTTTTTCTCTTATTCTATTTCTTATTTTTGAAGAAGAAATGTCAATTCCTCTTAGCTGTATTCTAAGCGCCCCTTTAGGCATGCCCTCAAAACTGTAACGCGGCCTGTTTACTACGACGAATTTAACAATCTTTAGAAGGCTGTTAAAATCCTTCCAGTACTTTAACTCGGCGATGCTATCTGAGCCTATAAGAAAATAAAATTCCGAATCTGTACCGATATTCTCTTTAAGCTCTTTTATCGTGTCGATTGAATACGATGGGCCTTCTCGGTTTATTTCGATGTCGGAAACTTCAAAATTATCGTTGTAGCCAACCGCAAGCTTCACCATATTATACCTGTCCTGGGCACTGGCAATCTTTGCATGCAATTTATGCGGAGGTATATGCGCAGGGACAAAGATAATCTTATCTAAACTTAATTCCTTAAACACCTCTTCGGCAATCGTTATATGGCCGTTATGAATGGGGTCAAATGTCCCGCCAAAAACTCCGATACGTTTCATTGCCTTATTTGACCGTCGCCAAAAACCGTATATTTATAGGTAGTCAATTCTTCTAATGCCATCGGACCTCTGGCATGCAGTTTTTCCGTGCTGATACCTATCTCTGCACCTAGGCCGAACTCGTAGCCATCGGTAAAACGGGTTGATGCATTAACAAAAACTGCGGCAGAATCAACTTTTTTCAAGAATTCCGAGGCATTCTTCTTATTCTCGGTAATTATCGCATCCGAATGCTTGGAGCCAAAAGTATTTATATGGTCTATCGCCTCATCCAAACTGTCAACAACCCTGACAGAAAGGATAAGGTCAAGATATTCGGTAGCCCAATCTTTGTCAGCAGCTTTTTTTATACCTTTTACGATTCTTCTGGTATTGTCATCTCCGCGTAATTCAACGCCTGCAGCCTTGAATCTTGCAGCCATCTCCGGCAAAAACTTCTTTGCGATATCCTTATGCACCAAAAGCGTCTCCATGGCATTGCAGACGGCAGGACGCTGCACCTTAGCATTGAAGCTGACATTTAAAGCCGTATCAATATCGGCATATTTATCCACATAGGTATGACAAATCCCTTTGTAATGTTTTACTACGGGAATCTTGGATTTGGCGGCGACACTGCGTATTAAGCTCTCTCCTCCTCGAGGAATTACCAAATCAATGTAATTATTCAGGCCAAGCAAAATATCAACTGCCTTCCTATCGGATGTATCAATTAAATTAATTGCATTTCTGGGAAGCTTGAATTTTTCCGCCACATCTTTTAGAACCTTATAAATAGCTATGTTTGAATTTAACGCTTCGGAGCCACCCTTGAGGATTACGCTGTTGGAAGATTTCAAGCACAATCCTATACAATCAGACGTAACATTTGGCCTGGCTTCATAAATAATAGCAATTACCCCGATTGGAACGCGGACTTTTGAAATTATTAATCCGTTTGGCCGCTTCCAGGTTCTAATAGTCTCTCCGACGTAATCTTTTAATGACGCAACCTGCATTAAAGACCGGCTCATTTCATATATGCGTTTATCATTTAATATCAAACGGTCGATTAAAGAACCGCTAAAGCCTTTTTTCTGGGCAAGAATAACGTCTTTTTTGTTCTGGGCCAAAATAAAATCCTTCTTCTCTGCTAAGGCCTTGGCCATAGCAACTAAAGTTTTATTTTTTAGCTCAGTTGGAACCAACGCAAGCTCTCTAGACGCTTCTTGAGCACCTCTTGCCATCGTTATAATCTTCTTTTTAAGCTCCATTTTATTCCTTGACGGTGATAACTAGATTATCCCTATGGATAACTTCTTCCTTACCTTTACAACCTTTGATAGTTTTAAGCTCGCCGGAAGAATAATTGGATATTCCTCTGGCAAATTCTTTATGATTTTTATCGACGATGGAAACCATATCGCCACTAACAAACTTGCCATCTAAATCGACCACCCCAGGACAAAGCAGGCTCTTACCTTTTTTTAACAATGCTTCCTTGGCTCCGTCATCAACTACAATTTTGCCTTTAGTTTTGGCTCCAAAGGCGATCCATCTATCACGGGCGACAAGCTTATCTTTCTTGGGCAAGAACAGAGTTCCGATCTCCTGGCCTTCTAAAATCTTTACGATGATATCTTTGGTTTTTCCATTTGCGATAACGCAAGGAATTCCGGCATGCATGACGATTTCTGCCGCTTCTAACTTAGAAATCATTCCTCCGCGGGAAATGAGTTTCTTATCAGTACCCTTGGCGAGCTTCTTGATTTCATCGTTTAGCTCTTCAACCACCGAAATGATATCATCTTTTTTGGTACGGTATAATCCTTCGACATCCGAAAGTAAAATCAACAAATCAGCCTCGACCAGATTGGCGACTAAAGCTGAAAGCTTGTCATTATCGCCGAATTTAATCTCATCAGTCGAAACAGCGTCATTCTCATTTATTATCGGAATAATTTTGTATTCCAAGAGTCTATCCACAGTATTTCTTGCATTCAAATAACGCTGGCGCTGGCAAAAATCTTCCCAGGTAAGCAACACTTGCGCGCAAGAAACTTTGTTTTTTTTGAAATAATCATTGTATCTTTGCATCAATATGCTCTGTCCGATAGAAGCCGCAGCCTGGAGGCTCGATAAATCCTGAGGCCTCGTCTTCAAACCCATTTCTGCAAGGCCTGATGCAATTGCTCCTGACGAAACCAAGATTATCTGCTTACCGGATGCAGCAAGTGAACAAATCTGATTGACCAGCTCCTCGATAATCCTATTATCCAACCCGCCGTGGCTTGAAGCTAACATGCTTGTGCCGATTTTTACCACTATTCTTTTTATTTTATGCTGAAATTGTCTTCTCATATTCTTTTTTTATAACCTTCAGGAGCTCTTCTATTCCCTCTTTTCCCAAAGCAGAAATAGGATAGATTCTTTTCTTTATCGCTTTCTTAAGTTTATCTAAATTTTTGGCCGCATCGGGCAAATCCATTTTATTTGCCACGATTATCTGCTTTTTTTGTGAAAGGTCAGCGCTATAAAACTTTAATTCTTTGTTTAAAGACTGGTAATTCTTTACAGGATCGCTTTCTACTCCGGAAACATCTACCAAATGAATTAAAAGCCTTGTCTTCTCTACATGTTTTAGAAATTTATCTCCAAGGCCTCTGCCTTCGTGTGCGCCTTCAATTAATCCTGGAAGGTCGGCAATCGTCATAACGGTGCCGTCTATCTCTAAATTGCCCAAAACCGGGGCTTTGGTGGTGAAAGGATAACTTGCAACCTTTGGCCTGGCATTGGTCAGGCACGATATCAAGGTAGATTTTCCAGCGTTAGGAAAACCTACGATACCCACGTCGGCGATTAATTTTAACTCAAGCGTTAAAGTTTTTTGTTCGCCGGGCTTTCCTTCGCTGACTATCCTAGAATTGTTATTGCCCAGACCGCCGATTCCGCCATTAGCAGCAATTACTTTCTGCTCATGCTCTTCTAAATCACGCAGAAGATAGCCAGTTTCAAAGTCTTTGACACTCGTGCCCAATGGCACTTTGATAATGCAATCTTCTCCGTCTCTGCCCTGCTTGTTATTGCTGCTTCCGTGTCCGCCTGAAGGAGCAGAGAAATGCTGTTGATATTTATAATCCAGGAGGGTATGAATCTTATTATCAGCGACGACTACTATATTTCCGCCACGGCCGCCATTACCACCGTTAGGCTTGGGATGTCTAAAATAGGGTGATCTATCAAAGCTCCTGCAACCTTTACCGCCATGCCCGCCGGCAACATAAATTTTCGCTTCATCAACAAAAGGCATCGCATTACTTGGATACTATCTTATCTATCTTGAGCCGCGTCAAGGTTTGCCTATGGCCCTTCTTCCAATCGGAAGAAGCGCGTCTTCTTCGGTATTTGTAAGAAACGACTTTCTTGGCCTTAAAATCGCCGAGAATATCGGCAGTTACTTTAACATCCTTCAAATACGGCTGGCCTACCTTAACTTCCTTTTTGTCTTTGACTAAAAGTACATTTTCTAAGGTAGTAGACTTGTCCTTTTTGGCCGCCAGCTTCTCGACTTCAATTATGTCGCCTTCGGCTACCTTATATTGCCTTGCCCCAATCTGAACTATTGCGTACATTATCTCCTCCTAAAACGTTGATGAATATTAGTTTCTAACCTTAAAACAAATATCAAGAGATTATACTCGAGTTTATCTGTCTGTCAATCTATTTTAAGCTTGCCCCTGCCTTCGCAAGCAGGGCAAATTTTATAATACTTTGACTCAATGGACCTGCTGGTGCGTTCCCTGGTCATCTCAACCAAACCAAGCTTAGAAATACCCAGGACATCGGTCTTGGCCCTATCTTGGCTAAGTGCTTCTTTAAAAGCATAAAGCACCTGGCGCTGATTCGATTCTTCTACCATATCGATAAAATCTATAACGACTATGCCGCCAATATCGCGCAGGCGAAGTTGCCTTGCGGCTTCTCTTGCCGCCTCTAGGTTGACCATAAACGCCGCCTTTTCCGGATTCGCCTTAGAGGTGAACCTGCCACTATTTACATCTATAACGGTCAGGCCTTCGGTCGGCTCGATAACAATATAAGCCCCGCTCTTCAGGAAAACTTTTTTCTCGTAAAGTTTCTTAATTTGATCTTCGACGTTTTTAAATTCAAATAAAGGCACGCCTTCCCGATAAAACTTTATCTTTCTGGCAAAATGTCCCCCTAGATAAGTCCTGACGAATCTAAAAACGTTGATATACTCACGTTTTGAATCAATGATTACCTTCTCAACATCCTCGGAAAAAACATCCCTTAACACTTTAAGCAAGATTCCGTACTCTTTATGCACAGGCGATGGGGGTTTTTGTTTTAGATTCCTTTTTCTTATATCGCGCCAAGTCTTGACGAGAAAACTGCCATCCCTGATAAGTTCTCGGTTGCCTTTACCCTGAGCCACGGTACGGACAATTATGCCCATATTCTTAAGGAAATTTATCTTTTCTAATGTCGACCTTAATCTGTCTCGTTCTTTGTGGTCAGATATCCGGCGGGAAATGCCAATATTCCTGTCCAGGGGCATCAAGACCAGGTATCGACCGGGCAAACTTATGTGAGTAGTAAGCCTCGGCCCCTTGGTACCGAATGCCTCTTTTACCACCTGAACCAATACTTCATCGCCGACCTTATATTTATTGGCATTATCTTTTTTCTCGTAGATATCAAATTTAGGAACCTGCTCTTTGAGTTCTTCTTCCACTAAAGGGTTGGTCAACTCTCCCAGGTAAAGAAATCCGTTTTTGCCCTGTCCGATATCGATAAAAGCAGCATCTATCGAAGGCACTACCGAACGCACAATTCCCTTATAGATATTGCCTAAAATGGATTCCTCGCTAGAAACCTCCAGATAAAACTCCTCCAGAAGATTGTTTTTTACGACGGCAATCCTTTTGGTTTTTTCTTTTATGTTTATAAGTATTTCTTTAGACATTCTAAAATAGCAGGACTCCTGCAATCACCATTGCTTTAATCTCCAAAACCTCTAGCAAGCTAACTAAACTAGGCCTTTGGTGACTCCGCAGCTATAGTCGGAGTAATAATATGGGGAGTTATGAAGATTAAAAGATCCGTTTTCTGCTTTGTGTCCGCCTTTTTCTTGAATAACATGCCTACTATTGGGATATCTCCCAACAGTGGAATTTTATTCTTATTATTGGAAACCTGGTCCTTTATCAATCCTGCGATAACCAAAGTTTCCCCATCTTTAATCATGACCTGTGTTGCCGCCTGCTCAGTCGTTAATATCGGCATAGAAGTACCTTCCACTGTTGCATAGCTATCGATATCCGAAACCTGCGGTGCGATATCCAAAGTTACAAAACCCGCTTTGTTTACATGGGGAGTAACTTTTAGAATTATACCAATATCCAAATATTCCCAGCCAGAAACTTGCATCTTAGCCTGGTCGGCATTATAAGTATACTGCGGCTGAGGATATTTTTTGCCGACGATAATATTCGCCGGCTGATTATCCAACGTTACGATACGTGGATTAGATAAAATATTGGTATCGGTCCTTGAAGATAAAACCTGCAATACCGCCTGCAGCGAACCAAAATCAAGCGTACCATACCTGAATCTTCCGGTGCCGGTTCCGTCAACCGTAGTGGTTGCAGGGAAGCTATCAGGCATATATGCTTCGCTGAAATTACTTTTTTGGCTGTCGAACGGCCAAGTCGTAGGATGCTGGGCGCCGGTAACGGTTATCTGCGCTGTCCAATCGACACCGAGATTTTCCGTATCGGTCAAAGTTGTCTTGATAATCTTTGTCTCGATCAGAACCTGTGGAGTTACAGCATCTAAAGTTGGCACTATCTGCTTTACCCTATCCATATTGCTGAGGCTATCGGTAACCATTAATGTGTTGGTGCGGTTATCAAAATTTACTCTGCCTCTGGGGGTAAGCATCTCTTTAATGGAGCCCACAACACTTTCTGCCTTAGCAAAATTTAAAGTAAAGACTTCCGTAGTTAAAGGCTCCTGGGCTTTTAGCTCTTGCTCTAATCTTCTTTGTTCTGATAATTTTTCAAAAGTCGTAACGGTTATGATATTGCCTTTGCGTTCATAACCGTAGCCATAGGTCCTTAAAATTACGTCAAGCGCCGTCTCCCAAGGAACATCAGTAAGCTGGATTGTGACTAAACCAGTTACCTCCGGTCCAACGATTATATTGACGCCGCTTTTGTAAGATAGAATTCTTAAGACATTGCGAATATCGGCATCGCGAAAATCCAAAGTAACATTTCCTGGCTTAACTTCCGATTGCACCTCTATCGCTACTTCTTTGGATCCCTCCACAGGCTGTGCTTCTTGCGCAGTTGCGACCTGCTCGGTCTGAACGGCTGCTGCCTCCTGACTAACGGCTTGTGCACTAGGTTGCTGCTGAGCTTCTTTCTTCGGTTCTTCTTGGGCAATTAAAAAATTGCAGCTAAAAACAAGAAACAATAATATCAACAGTTTCTTCATTAACGCCCCTCCTTTAAATATATTTCAAATTTCTCCGTATCTTTTAATAATGTAACTTTATCTTTCTCTATCTTTAAGACCTCAAAGGCTCCCACTTTCTCTCCTATTCTTACAACTTGAGTATTTATAATAGCGAATGAATTGCCGCGCGGATCGTAAATTATCCCCTCTACCTTAACTTCGGACGCATCGCTGTAAGGCTCGGCATTTATTAAATAACCTTCAGAACTAACCAAAGGTAGGAATGGATCGCGCCTGCCCTTGCTGTCATAAACAAAAGTAATCTCTTTTTCTTCAGCTGCCATTAGGCTTACGGCGACTAACAAAAACCCAATTATGATTAATGCCTTCTTCATTATTTATTCTTAAAAATGAAAGTGTTGATGACTAAATTTATATTGTGATTTTTGAAATCTTTATCGCTGGAAGTTATTTCAAGCGTGTTAACGCTCATAAATATCTCACTATTCTCCAAAGTACTAAGGAATTTACCAAAAAGATGATAGCTACCTTTTGCTTCTATCGAAATCGGTATGCGGTAGTATTGCCCCGACTGGGTCTTGAGCGCCACCTCTTTTTCTTCCTTCATGGGACGAATCTGCAATATCTTTATCATAGAATCATTAGCCGCTTTAGATATATCCTGCAAGACTAAAGGAATATCCTCTTCCTGCGGAACGCGTTTTTCTATATCGGACATCTTCCTCTTCGAACCCTGCGAAGCTTCTTCGATCTGTTTGAGCAATGCTATATCTCTGCGGGTCTCTTCGATATTGGTCCTCAACTCATTAATCTTAGGATTTAAGTCTTTCAACCATTTAAGTTGTGGCTTCATAATCAAAGAAAAATCTAAAAGAAATAGCAACGCCGCAGCAACCCCCAGAATTAATTTTGAGTGTTTCTGCAAATCGATTTTTTTAAGAAAGTCCGTATTTATATTCTTCATTTCTCCTTAAAATTAGCCACTAAAGTAAAATCGGCAACTTCTACAGTTTTTATCTGGCGTCTCTTTATAGTGCCGACTTCCAGGTCTTTGAAATCGGAATAAAAATCAGTATTATTCTTAAGAGCGGAGGCGAATTTGTTGACCAGAATAACTTCTTCGCCCCTTAGCGATACCGAGCTGCCTTCGATTGTTAACTCCTTGCCGGTAAAATTAATTAGCCTAATCCAGACCCCCTGAGGCAAGACATCGCTCATTATATTCAATTTCTTAGCCCAGCTGATTCTTCCCTTCTTGGTCAATTTTTCTATAGACTTGATTTTCTCGGTAATCTCTTTCTGCTCATTTTTTAAACCGTCGATTTTATTTTTCTCAGGGACAATCTTCTGCCATTCCATATTCAATCCCCAAAATTTGGCCTTCTTAGCCGCCAAAGCGCCAACTAAAAGCAAATGGATTATAATGAGTACCGATATAACTGCGCCGCCAAAGAGAAAAAGAGTCTCTTTAGGAATCGGCACTTTAAATGTCGGCTCTTTCCTTCTTAATTCTGGAGGTAATAAATTTATCTCTATCATTTTGATCTAAGCGCCAAGCCCATTGCCACGGATAATTTCCGCGCTTCCGGCTCTAGGCGTCCCACCAAATCCTTATTGATGCTGAAATCAACGATCGGATTAAGATATTTGGTCTCCACGTTTAAATTGGTCTTTATAATCTCGTCTACCCCTTGAAGATACGAAGCCCCTCCGCTAAGATACAAATAGCTTATGGGCACTCCGGATTCCGATTCAAAATAATCGAAGGAAAGCCTGGTCTCATTGACTAAATTGTTCAAAATAGATTCACAGGCGCCCACCACTTTATCCCATCCTTCCGAAGGGATACATTTTGCCTTCTCGGCCTCTGCCAGGCCGATACCTAGAATATTGCTTATCCTTTTAGTTAGGTCGTTGCCGCCAATAAATATATCGCGCACAAACCGAGGTATGCCATTTTCAATAATGCAAAGACTGGTAAAATTAGCTCCCAAATTAAGCAAGGCAACTGCCTTCTTCTGCTCTGTGTTTTGAGCAGTCCCTGAGGATACGGCTTTAGTTTTAAACTCTATCCCGTTGACTAAATTAATCAAGGCTACAGAATCTATATCGATTAAATTAACTGCCAAAGATATAGGCTTCAAAAGCGATAGACGCTGCAACACTAATTCTTTCTTTGCCGCAGCTACCAAAACCAACATTTTGTTTTCATCCGGAAGTTGTTTTAAGATATAGCAATCTAGATAGACCTCATTCAAAGGAAACGGAATATGTTTCTCTGCCTCGAAACCTACGGCATTTTTGACATCGGAAAGCGACATCCTGGGGAATTTGACCGACCTGGTTACTACCCCCTGCCCGCCGATTGAAATATTAACGCTCTTAGTTTCAATATTTAATTCTTTTATGGTCCTGCTTATCGAATCAGATATATAATCCTTATCAAGCGGCTTAATCGCAAAATTGACCAGCTCAACTTTATCTTTTTCTATTTTGCAGGCTACGGCCTTAATAGATGACGTCCCAATATCCAAGCCAATATTGATACTTGGCTTATCCTTGGGAAGCATAGATTTCAAGTGTTCTAAATTAACTTGTATAATCTTCTGCATATTGAAACTACTCAATTTGTCCTTAAGGAAATCTTTCATATCTATCGCTATTGCAATATCAGCTGCCCTTCTGCTCTAGACGTGCCTTCTTGTTTTTTCTCTATTATTCCCGTTTTCAGACTAGGCATAACCTGTTCTTGCATAGGCGCCAGCATCTTGTTAGTCTGTGGTTTTTGAGACGATGAAGCGACTCCGGATTTTTCCATAGAACCCTTCATCCAGATATTAAAAATAATAATAAACAAAAAGAACACAACAATAAAAACAATGATCATTTTAAGAATATTAGTATTCTTCTCCTCAGAACCAGACATTATGCGCCCCCTTCTTGCCAAGTAATCTTATCAGTTATATCATTAGTAAAGGCAATAAAAGTTCGCATGGTCGGAAAATATGGCGGCGACTGACCTGCGGCCATACGGGCATCATAAATGAAATTTCTTCCGTAACCGTGGACTTGCTCACCCGTAGAGCTATTAAACTGGCCGAACGCCCCATAAAACTGGGTTATGACCCCGCCCAAAAGCGTAGCAGCGCCCCGGGGATCTCCTACGTTATAGTTATCGACCATAAATACGCCGTTTCTTGCCATTACTGTCCCATGGATAGATAGATCATCAGGAGCAGAAGTTCCAATCCTCACATCCCCTCCCCACGATAGCATCCCCAAAAGATTGGTTTTGCCATCCGCATTAGGAGGAACATAGCCAGTCTGGCCCGAAGTTCCCGACCCAGCATTATATTCTTCGTACAGAATATTATCTTGTATAATAATATCATTTTCGCTTGAAACTGTGACTTTTGAATTCTTTTGTACTGTGCCGCCTATACTACTAACTTCTCCATTAACATAAATAATAGTTCCCATATCTTCTATACCGTCAGGAAGCCCGGCATACGTATTTGTAGGGCCACTAACTGTCTGTACAGTCGTCTGGGTAGTAGCATAATTAACGGTTATAATCTTAGTTGTTGAACCCTGCGTTATATTGTAAACCGCGCTATTCCCCGCCGAAGTCATATCAATAGTACAATTACCCTGGACATAAATCCCACCGGTTAAGCTAGAACCATTGTTATTAACATAAATGCCATTCGGTGGCGTACTCGGAACGCTCCCCCAAGCCTGTTCTTGTAGGTCTTGTTTTTGGACCGAAGATTCAAGGTTGATTTCATCTACCCCTCGGTTGAAACCAGCATTAAAAGTGGGGACATCGTTAGGCGGATTACTATCAGCATCAAGCGGAATAGGATTATTATTATTATAAAATTGCGCCTTGTTATTATGCTGGGTTACAAGACCATCGAAAGTACCGCTAGGATTCCAGGCAAAAGACAATTGATCATTCGTATGAATCGGTCCGTAAAAATGAGTTTTGTTAGTAAACCAAACCGTGCCTCCGCTGGGCAGGGTATGATGGTCGGTAAAAAGCGCGTATCTAGCAAAATTATCTCTTTGCACGCGGACGGTAAAATCGCCGTTAAAAATAACCTCTCTGGGAGTTGACTCAACTGTTCCTGTCGCCAAAATAACATATTTATAAGGAAAATCCCAGGTATCGACAGCGACTAACTGAGGATTCCCATTTTCGGTTACAGTAATAATATATGCGTAATTACCGTTTCCTAGCGATGTGGCGGTTGCCGTATAAATAGCGGAGTCCCCTGAGCGGGTAAATTGAGCTACCCCTCCTTCTTTGGTAAAATCGACTAAAAAACCTATACCGTCTCCATTGCCGACATAATTCGGATTATGGGTCAAGCGGCTTACCAAAGTATTCGGGTTAGTGTTATTGACGGTAGTAAGCATATCTGTATTGATGAGATAGTCTGTTTTATTCAGGGCTGCGTTGGCTCCCGCCTCAGCAAGAAAGAACGACTGGATAGAAGCCCTCTCTTTGCTACCGGCATACTTTTCTCCAACAGATCTCAGAATAAAAATACTTCCCAAAACCAATAAAACCATAATTACCAGAAACGCTATCACTAAAGCAATGCCTTTGCGTCTCTTAAAAAACAACATAATCGCCTTCCTTTTTATCCTTTATTTCTCAAATATAATTCTGAGCTAATAATCTTGGTAATCGTCCTGCCGAATACGGTATCTTTACGGGCAGTCATTTCCAGGCTGACGACATCATCGATGCGGCTGGCCTGAAAATCCACTACATTATTAGCATACAAATCTTCTCTGACAGTATTGCCGCTGTTATCAATGGCCCTGCGGACAAACTGATTATTAGCATTTATAAGATATTCCACTTTATAATCTAAATATTGGCAGTTATCTCCTGCGGCTTCGCAGTTAGGATCTTTATTCGCCCAAAGCGTAGATGCCCCCCACTGGATATTTCCGGAAGCATCAACAATATCGCCGTCATTATCATAGTCTACTGGCACGTAAAAACTTAAAATGTCGGAGCCGCCCGTACCAGCACCGTCTTGGATAGTTACCATAGACGTACCTGCGGAATTAAAACCCGATTCCCGCAATTCTTTCGTAACTCTAGTCATGGCTTTACGCAGATCCTGTTGAAGTTCAATTTCCACGTCTGTCTGATACCATGAATACCTGCTTATGGAAAGAATGGTCAAAATCCCTCCAAAAATAACAATGAACAAGAAGGAAACAATCATTACTTCAACTAATGTAAAAGATCTATTTTTATTTAAGAAATTCATCTCTTTGCGATATAAGTAACGACCTCAGCCGGTGAATCTAATATATTATTGACAATAAGAGTGTCTTCGCCGGAATCCCACTGGCCATTGAGATTTTTGTCCTCTCCAATAACCATGCCCCTGGACTGGCGCCAGCTCAAAGAAACGGTAATAACCAACAAATTAGGATTTGTATCGTTGACGTAGCTTACGCCTATACCATTTAGCCTTGCCGGAGTAAAAGAAGCCTGATCAAAATCTGCCTTTAAGGTATCGAAATTATGCGGTTCGGTCAGAGGCCGCTGCGATTGCTCAACTATCTCTTCCGTCTTCGCCTGGACTGCATTCATGGCGATAGATGTATTTCTCATTATCTCGGTGAGCTGCATGCAGCTTATATAGCTTCCCAGGAGCCCCACGAGAGCCAAGGCCAAAATCAAGGCCGCAATCATCAACTCCATGAGCGTAAATGCCTTGGGGGATAAAAAGTTGCCTCTATTACGAACTGTTACCATACGGGTATATAAACTTTCTTTTTGAATTTTAGGGAGATTGAAATTTATGTAATCTATTTTACTGCAATAAATTAAAAAGTCAATTATTTTATTTGTTTTGAACGATACGAAGCCACTCCAAGGAAGGTAAATGGCGAGGATTAATCTTTAATACGCTTTCCCATTGGGCCTTGGCCTTGGCATAAAACCCAAGGTTATAATATAAAACGCCGAGGTTAAAGCGGGTTTCAACACTATTGGGATATAGTTCTATAGTCCTTAAAAATATCTTTTCCGCGGTTTCAAAACGGTTATATTTGATAAAAAGCACAGCCAATTCATTAAAAATACCGCCGTATTCCTTATTCTGTTTTAACACTTCCTTTAATTCTTTCTCTGTCGGGCCTTTATTGTCGTTGGAACTCAATAGCCCTTCAATGCCTATTGCCTTCTCCAGCTCGCCGAAACACTCCCTAGTCTTACCCAGATCAAAATATGCACTAGCCAAATTACAACGCGCCAATGTAAAATTAGGGTCAATTTCTAACGCCTGCTTATAATAATCAATAGCCAAGGCGTAAGACTTTTTCAATTTATACATATAGCCAATATCATTAAAGATAGAAGCATTCTTATTCTTAGGGGAATTTTGCAATACAGCCTTGAGTTCGTCAATGGCTTTATCCAATTTGTTTTGCAAGAAATAGATTTCTGCAAGATAGACCCGCTTGGCATAATCAAACTTATCGATAGTAATCGCCTTTTTGAATTGCTTCTCTGCCTCGTCCAACAATCCTCTGTCTCTATAATAAACTCCCAGATTGACATAGGCATTGGCGCATAAAGGTGAAAGTTTGATAATTCGCCTATAAAGCTGATATTCGTTTCTCCATCCGTAATTATTAATTGCTGTAGTAGTCGCATAGAAGCACGTCAAAGCCATCACTGATACCGTAAAAATCCTTCTCGGAAGATATCTTGTCATTAAAAATCCGATTATTAAAAAGAACCCTATTGACGGCAGGTATAAGAAATGATCTGCTGCAAATGCATTTATAGGGTAAATCCCGGATTGCGGCAGAAATAAGATTATATACCAAGCACCAGCAAAGAATATAAGTTTTGCCCTCTTATAAGACAATATCAATAAAATTACCGCTAATATAAATGATAAAGCAGAGAAAAATGTTATTGGGTTAGATAGCGACAAATAAAGGCCAAATATCCGGCACATGTGCAAATCCAAAGGCAGCGCCAAAAGCCTAAAATAGATATTAAAGCTGTGGGATAAAATAATCAGGCGGCTATATAAAGGATAATTCCCGGTTAAATAAACGCCTAGGCCGAAGTTAAGAATCGTTAATCTAAGTAAAATATAGATTAAATCTATAATGATAAATAATGCATAGGCCCGCAGAAAAGATGATAGATCGCGCAAGTTCTTTCTGCGAAAACTCAGATCATACACAATTAACACAAAAGGAAAAACGATTGCTAATTCCTTCGATAACAATGCCAAAATAAAACACAAAATCGAAATAGAATAGAAAATAATCCGTTTCAGTTTTGCGTATTCAGAATAAATGATAAAAAAGATTAGGCTTAACAGGATAAAAAAGGCCACTAACAAATCGGCCCTGCCGGATATATAAGTAACCGCCTCTACATGAATAGGATGAACGGCGAATAACAGGCTCGATACGAAAGAAGTAACTTTTTGTTTAGTTATTAACAGAATCAGAAAATAAACCAGCACGGCATTTATGGCATGCAGGACAATATTTATTGCATGGTATCCAAATGGCTGCAATCCAAAAAAATGATAATCAAACATATGAGACAGGCTCTGTAAAGGACGGTAAAAATTGGAGGCGGATGCTCCTCGGGAATAGGTAAGATTAACCTGGAAAAGCCTGGGGATGTTATTGAAGTTTCTTATCAACGGATTATTCTGGATCATCCACGAATCATCCCAGACAAATGGGTTAAGCAGGGAATTTCCGTAGATTATAATACATATCAATACAAGAAAGATAATGACCAATAAATTTGTTTTATTTAAATATTCGGGCATAAAAATTTAAGGATAGAGTAAAAAGTAAGGATTAATTAATAACCGGGCTGTCTACCGTAGCGTCGCTTCCATTTTCTGAATAATGTATAAGACCATCTTCATTAAAAAAGAAACGCCTTTTACCCGCTAAGTCGTTTCTCGGCCGCGCGTTGACGGTGAAGGCATCTTTATCGCCGGAAACTACATATTCAAACCAATATCCGTTTTTGGTGTGAGCCGAATCTATTGCGTTAGCAAGTTTTTCTTCAATGTACGGCGGATTTGACTCTGGAATAGTCAGATACGCCATACTATCAGGGAAAACTTCGTTTTTACTGGAATAAAGCATACAAGCATTATAGAGGGAACGGGAAGACGCCACTGCCATTGCTTCATTGGCGGTTATCCTGCCTCTTATCATGTTAGGTATGGCCAGAGCTGCCATAATCATGATAATCGAGACCACAACCATGATTTCTACTAATGTGAAACCTATCGTATAATTCTTTTTATTCTTCATCTTTAACAATATCAAAAAGGGGAGGATTTTTGTCCTCCCCTTTTCAAACTTCTAGCAACTCATCCTAACTTTCATACGCCATCTTACGGTGTCAAGACACCACCTGTGGTGATAAGAAATGTCGTATTCCCCGTAACTCCTACGTTTACAGGCGCAGCGGTAACGGTATAACCTGTAGTCGCCATACCACAGTTAAAGCTATATCCTTGGTAAGGCGTACCGCAGTAGTTCCAGTTGATATACTTCGGGCTGGCAGTATACAGATCCGTGCCGTTGGCAGGATATGTTCCACCATGTGACGCCGCCCATGTCTCTGAAGCAGTTGACAAAGTACGCAGTGTACCTTGTGCCGCAGATTCATTTGCCGTCAGTCTTGCACGAAGCAAGTTAGGGATTGCTATAGCCGCTAACAAAGCTATGATTGCAACGACGATCATGATTTCAACCAAAGTAAAACCTTTTTTCATCTTACTAGCCTCCTTCCAGGCTTTAGATTTTGACTCCTCTTTGGTCCTCTCTTTGGTCAAACGAAATTACGATTTTAACTATAATGCCTATAAGCTTTCGCTGCATCTTTCAATCAATCTCGTTTCACTCAAAGATCAAACCTCTCAAAGAAGCCACAAGCCCAAGATAGTTTTGTATTTTAACATCTAACTATCTTGTTGTCAAGCAAATAAAAAACCTATTCTCCATATGAAGAATAGGTTCGTATTTAACCGCTTTATAGTAGTATAACACCAAAGCTAGCCGATACTTGCGTTACTTATTAATAATTATGATACCGTTTCAAAACTCCCCTATCCCCTATAATGGAGTACTTTATCAATACAAAATAAAGTATACCATAAAAAAGGCTGAAAATCAATATTAAGGGCTAATTTTGCTAAAATGCGGGAAACGCGACGTTAATTATTCACCTTCGAGATCTTTGGTGACTTCAGAAACGACTTTTTCGTCTATGTGGGTGAGTTTTCTGCCAAAACCTGTCAAAAGAGATAAATCACAGATATGGTTTATCCTGCGCGGGATACCGCCTGACTTCTCATAAATCGCCTTAAGGGCGCCTTCGGTAAAAAGCTGCTCTTCTCTACCTGCTATCTTGAGCCTGTGCAGCACATAATTGTGGGTATCTTCCAGATTCATATGGCCAAGATGGCATCTAATAGCCACTCTTTGGGAAAATTGTTTGTTGCTATCAATACTTTCCTTCAACTCCGGCTGACCCAGCAAAAGCAGTGTCAGAAGAAATCTATCCTCTAATTGGAAATTCAACAAAAGCCTTAAGCCTTCCCATACCTCTTTATCCGCTATGACATGCGCCTCGTCGATAATCACCACGGTCTTCTTGCCATCCTTCATGTTGTTTTGCAAGACTTTGCTGATTTCATCGAGCACAACATTGGTTAAGACCTCTGTCTTTTTTGACGGTAGGCCGCTTACCCCTAATGAGGTGGCTACCGCCATCAAAAGCTCTAGATAAGACAACTGGGGATTCATTATATAGCCGACTCTGTAGATGTCTTTACTTAATTCCCTAAGCATAGTCCTGCCCAACAAAGTCTTGCCGCAGCCGAAAACTCCGGTCATAATTGCAGCGCCTTTTTGTTCCTTAACCGCGTAAAGAAGTCTATAAAGGCCTTCTTCGTGCTGCGATGAATGATAAAGAAAGCGCGGGTCCGGCGTGTTCTCAAACGGTTTCTCTTTTAATCCCCAATAAGCTTCGTACATTTTTATCCTTTAAAAAGATTATAATATAACGCCTGAAATTATCAATAGAAAGTTCAAAGTCTTTGTTATTTAGAAATAAATCTGACAAAAATTGGATTAGAAATAACCTGATAAATATTACTGCCGCTTTTTATCATTATCCGATAATAAATTTTCTCGCCAGGCGAAAAATATTCGTCTTGATATTTAACTCTGAAATTTGAACTCTCGCTGTTAAAGGTCTGAATTAATTTCCCGTTTCTAATCAACTTTATCTCTATCGGCTCGTCGGGCGAACTTTTGCAAGAAGTCTCGATAATAACTTCGGGTTTGGAGTCTACCTCTATTTCCTGCCCCATCAGGCCAAATGACTTCATTTCTTCGTCGGAGACGATGAATTTATCCAAATTAAAATCATTGGCGACATTATTTAATTTTGCGTACATCATGCCCTTCTTTAATGCCTTAAACACCTCTTCCTCTATCATACTATTCAATAGAAACACGGTCTGTATTCTGGATAGATTTTCATGGTCGCCGTGATAATCAACCTCGCCTATTGCCCAGGCAGGCGCCCTACTTCCAACGCAGGATGCTAGAAGAATTTTGTCCCAGACGTCGCCGATGTTTGCTAACGATCTATTCTCATCGAATAATACGGCCGAGCCAGTGTAGTCATGCGTGTAAATAAGTTCTTCTTTATAGGGAAAAGTGCAGACATTGACACCTTTCACCCTGTCAATATTCTTAACTTCTGGATAGGCCCAGAAAACAAGCCCGCCTCTTTTGACAACGTAATCTATTAAATCTTGGTAGGGTTTTGTCCTTTGATCTTTATTATACGCATTAAATCGCGAAACATTGAATTGCAAGTTATTTGCGAGAAATAACACACCAATAACTAAAAACACATAACCATAATTCCTATATGCAGTTTTATTTTGATATTTTATTGCCAAGAAAATCCCCAGCAAAATAATCAATAGCGGCCAAAGCTTAATAAAATTATTTTCATGTAATGGCCACAAGCTATGATTTGCGATAATTGGCAAGAATCTATAATCGCTTTCATTCTCAAGCCCGATAACCAACATTTTCTTATGCCAATTATACAAGGTAAAATCTTTCTCCCAAAAATTTCCCTGCCAATAATAAAAGGGCACGACCTCAACCGCAGGGACAAAGACCATCCCGGGATATTTCTCTTTGAGATTCTTAATCACTGTCAGATATTTGGCTATGCCGAATTTAAAAACGGAAGAATGCTCTATCCTTCTTTTTATGATGTTTTCCAACGGCCTTATGCCATACTCCCATCTCCTCAATGCCGTATCGGTAAATATTAGAACTTTTATATTTTCTTTTTGGGCTTGTTTTGCGATTTCATCGAAAGAATATTTTCCGTCGCTGATATTAGTCTGGATATGAATGGCGGCAGGGACATTTTCGTAAGCAAAAACCAAGAAATTATTTGATAAGAAAATTGCGGCGAGGAAAACAAAACAAGTTATTGTCTTAAGATTCATTATGTTGACGGATAGATTTCAGTCTTCGCTCAACAAATCCGATAGCCTTGATGCCCATAAAAACTCCCATGGCTAAAAGCACCAAAAGGATAAAAGCAAATTCTATCGGAATGAGAATAAACAGGAAGGCCATGATTCCGAAATAAACGCCAATAAAATAAAGCAATAAGACCACGTGTTTATGCGTAACGCCCATGTTCAATAATCTATAGTGGATATGTTCTCTGTCGGGCTTAAAAATATCCCTATTGGAAAGGAATCTCCTAAAAATCGAAAGTATTGTATCGTAAATCGGGATGGCTAAGACGGTTATCGGAATCAACAACGCAACGGTGATGGCCATTTTATTTATACCCTGGATAGAAATCACGCCCAAAACCAAGCCTAAAAACATGCTCCCGGCATCACCCATAAAAATCCTAGCAGGATAAAAATTATATCTTAAAAATCCCAAGCAACTTCCAATCAATGCAAGGCATAAAAGACTGGAGACGATGTCATTCTTAAATAATGCGATTACCAATAATACCGTCGAGCCTATTATTGTGATTCCTGCAGCCAGGCCATCCAAACCATCAATCAAATTTATGGCATTAATCAACGCGACTACCCAAATGATTGTCACAAGGAGGCTCAATGGATAATACAAAATTATCTCTCCGCCAAAAGGGTTGGTTATCGACTCTACTCTAATGCCTGATAGGAAAACAATCAAAGCGACCATGATCTGGCCAAAGAGTTTAACTGAAGCGGGCATATCTCTTGTGTCATGTAAGACTCCGAAGATAACCAAAGCTAAACTGCCGATTAAAAGGCCGGGCAGATTCATCCCCAATGAGTTGCAAAAATCTTGATTAAAAGCCAAGGCAAACAAAATAGCCACACTAAAAGCAATAAATATAACTATTCCGCCGAGAGTCGGCGTAGGTTTTTCGTGGAGCTTCCTGGCATTTGGAGTATCAACTAATTTAAATCTGTTGGCGATCTTGATAAAAATCGGAGTCAAAAGAAAAGACAGGCCAAAAGAAATTATCAAAACTAAAAAAGAATGTTTATAGCACATATTGGTTTTATTTTGCGATTACCAAATAGTCCCTATCGACGATAATAATCTGAGAATTACCGAAACCGCTCTTAGCTAAAAGGTCTTTTACCTGCTTTAGCGTATAAAAATACACAGGACACCCCAGAAATTTAAGCCTGATTATTCTGACGATATTTCTTAGCTTCCACTTGACTGGAAAACTTATTATTGCTTTCTCTAAGCATATCCCTCTTATTTTCTCAAGCACCGCCAGGGGATTTTCCACGTAATCAAAAAAACCTATCGCTAGGCAGATATCGAATTTATCGTCCGGAACATACCTACGGAAATCAGAAATTATAAACTGACAAACGTCAATAACTCCGTTATCTCTTGCTAATTTTTTAGCTTTACTCAACATCTCCTCGGAAAAATCCACGCCCACAATTTTCTTCGGTTGTCTTTTTGCCAAAGTAACCAGATAAACTCCTGGGCCGCATCCGATATCAAGAATTTTCTTGCCATTTACATCGGCGCATTCGGCGAGCGTTAATTCAAATCTTTTCTGGATAGAACGGCGGAAAATAAAATCGAGAATTTTCCAGATAAACTTCTTATCTTGGTCGTAGATGCTGTCGTATTTTTCTACTCTGCCCTGAAAAAATGTCCTTACCTTGCTTGTCTCAAACAATGCCTAATACCTCCCTGACCGTAGTAAATCTAAAATCGCTTATTAGCGCTCTTATTTTCTTCTCTGCCTTATCCAAATTTGCGTAATGAGTAAAATGCCTGGCCGCCGGCATTTTAATCCGCGGCTGCTCAGGATCTACTTCCCAAGGATGAACATATATATTCGCCGGTTTGTTTTCTTTATTAAGCGACTTAAGCGCCGCCTTTACCACCCAATAAGGAAAAATTCTTAAATACGCCCCTCCCCCGACGGGTAAATTGTAATTAAATATCCTGTATGTCGAAGGAGGAAATTCTATCAAATCGTCTTTTATCTTGTACGGAAAACGCCCTGCCTTAGGCATTCCGTAGCGCGGATGTTTAACCGGAAAAACGCTGCAATCGTATTTTATGCCGAGAGCAATCAAAATATCAAGTGCCCACAAGGATTTTTCGGTAATAGAAAAATCCGGGGCGCGAAAACCAATAATCTTCTTGTTTATTATACCACTTAACAGCGAAATTGCATCCCTAAGATTTTTTGCAAACTCTTCGGGAGTCCGTTTATATATTACATCATGATAAAAACCATGGGTTGCAACCTCGTGGCCCTCCTGATCTATCCTTTTAACAAGTTCGGGAAACCTTTCGGCGATGCAGCCCAAAACAAAAAATGTAGCCTTTACCTTCGCCTCTCTAAACATGTCTAGCAGCCTCATTGTGTTATTGAAAGCCCTGTTTGCATATTTATTGAGGTCGGCATTTTTTAAATAGTCATCAATTCCTGTAATGTGATACCATTCTTCAAGATCGACAGTTAAGGCGTTTATCATAATGTTATATTCTTAAAAATAAGCTCCTCGTAAACATTTAAAATATCAACTATCATTTTAGCACTGGAAAACCTATAATCAACAAATCTTATGGCTTCATCCGACATCTGTCTTCTTAGGTTACGGTCTTGGGCTAGCTTTACTATTGCCCCTGATAAAGCATCAATATCCCGAGGCGCAACTAAAAATCCGGTTTTATTTTCGTTAACCACATCAATAATGCCACCTATTTTTGTTGCCACGATAGGCTTGCCTGCAGCCTGGGCCTCAAGTAAAACCCTTCCCATCCCTTCGTACAAAGAAGCCAAACAGACAATATCAAAAACCTGCAACAATTCTGGCACATCCTGCCTTGGCCCCAAAAATAATATTTTATCTTTTACTCCGAGCGACTCGGCGAGTCTTTCCAAATTACCCTTCAGCTCTCCCTCTCCGACGAAAACAAACTTTACCCCGCTTGCCTGCGTGGTAATCTTAGGGATGGCGCGTATCACATAGTCGTTGCCCTTGCCTTCCTCTAGGCGGCTCACTACCCCGACGACAAAATCATCCTTTGCCAGGCCAAGCTTTTGTTTTTTGTCTAAAATATCTATATTTATCCTAAATTTGTCAACTTCTATGCCACTGTAAATAGCAACCGAATTCTCCTCTTTACTGATGTTGGCGTTGATAAATTCCTGCCGCAGCGATTCTGTAATATAGATAATCTTATCTGTGAACCTTGCCGAAACAAGCTCCAGAAAATAATAGAACTTTTTCTGAAAATAATTCAATGTCCCATATTTAAAGACACAACTATGCTGGGTGTGGATAATTATTGGGACGCGACAGATATTGGCGGCGGCTCTACCCAGGATTCCTGCTTTTGAATTATGGGTATGCACTATTGCATAATCTTTTCTGTTTATCAAAATAACAAGCTCAATCAAAGCCAATAAATCATAGAAGATGTTAATCTTGTTAGTTAAATGCTTGATCATATTTAGCGTCAAATTGTTTTTCTTGGCTTCCTCTACTAATGGGCCTTCGGAACCGCAGGCAAGTTCAGCCTCAAATCTGTCCTTGGGCAGCCCCATCATGGATAATAGTGTATTCGTGCCGGAGCCGCCGATTATACCGCGGGTATGAATATGCAAAACTTTTATTTTCATCGTTTTGGTTTCGCTCATTTTCTAATATTTTCCAGAAACAACTTTTCTGTCTGAGAAATAATTTTATCGAAAGAGTACCTGCTCGCAACAAATTCCCTGCATTTCTCTTTCAGATCAATCCCTCTAAAGTTACCTAGGAATTTCTTTATGCCCTTTGCTATCGCCTCTTTATCCGTGCCTTCAAAAATAAATTCCCGGTTAAATTGCTCCAATATCTCTACCGTTCCCCCGACGGGAGTCCCCAATACCGGAATTCCGCAAGCCAGCGCCTCAATAGTCACCAAACCGAAATGTTCAATGTATTTGGTAGGCAGGATAAATAAATCACTCGCTTGATAATGCTTAACTAAATCAGCTTCTTTTAAGTTACCAGCGAATTTTACTGGGTTATTTAGCGATAACTTCTTAACCAGCGTCTCAAGTTTAACCCGGAGCTTACCCTCACCGATAATTATGAGATACAGATCTTTATATATCTCAGACAATGTATCAAAAGCAAAAATTAAATTATCAATCCCCATCCTGGCCACCAGGTTTCTTGCTGTGATTAAAACGAATTTGTCTTGAGGTATGTTTAGTTTATTTCTTAAAACCTGCCTGTTTTCCGTTGGCCTAAAAACTTCCGTATCCACGCAACCGGGAATTATATGGATTTTCCCTTCATCAATCTTGTAAAATTTGATTATTTTGTCCTTGGAATATTTACTGGCAACAATTATGGTATTTGATTCTCTAAGCGCATTTTTCTCCATAGCCTTCATCAAAGAAAATATCGGCCAGAGAATAAGCCACTTTAAAATTCCCCAGGGCGCGGTTATTTTTAGTGCTTGGATGCTATTCTTGACCTTGAATTCCTCAAACCACGACGAATGATATCGATATACTTTAGATAACTTGGCCAAATCGGAGACCTGCAAAGCGCAAAAAGCCGAAAAAGGCTGGTTGAATACAACCAAATCGGGATTGTTTTCTTTTAGGAACCTTTTTACAAAACCTACGATATTCAAATATGAAATAGGCAATAAAAGAAAGCTATTAAACCAATTCACCCTGTAAACATCTACGCCTGATATCGTCTCTTTTTCTTTCAAATGTCTGTCATTTCTTGTAAGGACAGAAACCTTATGCCCCTTCTTAGCCAAACCAGAGGTAGAAAGATAAACTATTTTCCCCGCCCCTCCCACAACCGGATAAAACACCTCGCTTATTTCTAGAATATTCATCTTTTTAGCTATCCAAATATTTTTTTGCCCACAATTCAAAAACCAACAGAGCCCAAATTTGGTGAGTCATGACTTTCTTGCCTTTAAAATGTAAATCTAGAATTTTAGCAACATAATCCGAATTAAAATACCCTCTTTTATTTACGGCTTCTTGGCTGAGTGCGTCTTTTACAAAATCCTTTAAGTCGTCTTTGAGCCAATCGGCCAAGGGAACCATAAACCCCTGTTTTCTTTTATCTATTATTTCCTGCGGCAGAACCCCTTCGATTGTTTTCTTGAAAAGACTTTTCAATTTTAAGTTTTTTAGCTTAACCGAAAAAGGGATACTTGAACAAAATTCCATAAGCTTATGATCGCATAAAGGCACCCTTAATTCAAAAGAATTCGCCATGGACATTTTGTCCGCCATGTTCAAAAGATCGTCGACAAGATAGGTATTAATATCCAGGTAACTTGCCCTGTTAAGAAAATCACCGCTTTCTTCTTCGTCAAGATAATCATTATGGATATATTTTCTTACTTTAATTGGCTGATTCAGAAGCTGCGACTTCATAAGCGGATCGAAATATGTTAGCCAGCTAAGGTATCTTTGATTTTCGGTTTCGCAAGACGCTTTGAAAAATCTGGAAAGCCTGCCTCCAATATTCTGGCTATCTGTAGTCTGAGGGATAAAACCAGACAACCTACTTAAGCCCGCCCGTAAAAATCTAGGTACACGCTGATATTTCTCATCGATCATAAGCCCGAGATAACGTGGATATCCCCCAAAAATCTCATCTCCACCGATACCGGTCAAACCCACCGTCACAAACTTTCTTGCCTCCTGGCAAATCAAATAATTTAAGATCGCTGATGAATCGGCGAAAGGCTCCTCTAGATGATTGATCACCTTGGGCAAAGTTTCAACTATGTTTGGCTTGATTATAAATTCGCGATGTTCTGTGCCGAATTGTTTAGCAACGAGGCGGGAAAATTCCAATTCATTATAAGATGAGAACTTCTCTTCAAAGCCAATGGAAAAAGTCTTTATCGGATAAGTTGTAAGCTTACTCATCAAAGCCACTATTGTACTTGAATCAAGGCCCCCACTAAGCAAAGCTCCTATTGGCACATCACTAATCATATGAAGCCTGGTTACTTCTTTCAACAATTCTTTGATTCGCTCGATATAATAATCTTCTGTTTCAATACTATCCTGGCCGAAATCAAGTTTCCAGTAGCGTCGGACTTTTATGACTCCACCCTCCATAACCAAGGTATGCCCAGGCGGCAGCTTGTTTATCGATTTAAAAATAGTAAATGGCGCGGGAATATAAAGAAAAGCTAAATAATACTCGAGGGATTCCGGATTAAGCATTCTTGAAACTGAATTATCTTTCAATATGGCTTTCAATTCCGAGGCAAAAAGAAATCTTCCATTATTGAAACTATAATATAAGGGCTTTATCCCGACCCTATCTCGAGCCAGGAATAGCCTTTTTTTGTCTGAATCCCAAATCGCAAAGGAAAACATACCGCGCAGGTAATTTACACAATCATTGCCATACTCCTCATAAAGATGCAAAATTACTTCGGTATCGGTTTTTGTATAAAGACTGTGACCTTTCTTAACAAGATCACTTCTTAGTTCTTTGTAATTATAAATCTCGCCGTTAAAAACAATCCAGAGATTATGATTCTCATTATGGATAGGCTGGTCTCCGGTTTCCAAATCGATAATTTTAAGCCTTCTTATGCCCATACCCATATCGTCTTCCGAATATACCCCGTCGGAATCGGGGCCGCGATGCAGCATTGCCTCGCACATCTTCTCAAGAAGTGCCTTGTCGTATTTTCCAATTATCCCGCAAATCCCGCACATATCAATTTACCTTAAAATACATCCTTGTTATTTTACTTCTTAATCTTTTCAATCTGTATTTTAGCTGCTTTAAAAACTTCCTCTACCGTAATATCAGAGAGGCATCTATAATCTCTGCATTCCGAAGGAATGCAATATTTGCAGCCAGTATCTTTAAAAACATTAATACTGCCCGCATGAGTCAAGCCCCAGGCTCCGGGGCCGTCCCAAGATTTCAAGAAGCCCATAATCATAATTGCCGTCTTGCCCAGAGCGTCCGCAATATGGGTCGTCCCGGTAGAATGGCCAATATATAAATCGCATTTTTTGATTAAAGATATTGTATCTTTCAAGCTAAAACCTGAAGCAATTATAGTTTTATTATGCATTTTGGCGGTAACATTCTTTACAATCTCACCATCTAAGGGCCCGCTTAAAAACACCATCTTGACTTTTAATTCATCTATCAATTTGTCTGCGAGAGAAGAAAAATTATCTGCTGGCCAACGCTGATAAGCTTTTCTTGAACCGGGGTGGATCAACACTACCGTGTCGGATTCACCCAGACCATGCTCCTGGAAAAAACGCAAAGCTTTGGCTTCGGATTCCTCGTAAACGCTAACAAACAGTTGCCTCGATTCAACTTTCCCGCCCATGGCCTTTAAAAGATTCAAATTTAAATCTATATTATGTACGATATCTAACTGAAGGTCGGCTCTCGAAAGCGATTTTGTTAATAAAAATTTGCTCCCTCTATCTCCATAACCTACCCTGTGAGTTACTCCGGATAAAAATACAAAAAGATTGCAAGAAAACGCAGAAAAAAGAACAAAAGCCAAATCAAACTTTTCTTTTCTAATAGATTTAATGATACCTCGATCCTTGATTAAATTGTTGATGCCGATGCCTTTTGTAACGATAACTTCATTGAGGTAAGGATTTTTCATAACTAGATCTTTGGTCAACTCAGATACAACCATAGCGATGTGGGCATGCGGAAAATTATCTCTTGTGGCTTTAATAAGCGGCGTAGCCAGCACTACATCGCCGATCATATCCGGCCTTACAATCAATATCTTATTTATTCTGGTTTTATCAAAGGTCTGCGGAAAAGGTACTATGCGCAACAACCTCAGTAAAAAAACGATGATCACTCCGATAAAATTCACGACATAAAAACTGGCACTTCTAATAAAACGTGCCGTCCTTCTTATCGGCCTGGATTTTATTTTTCCGGTATATTGACGCAGATCCATTAGCTACCTGCCACCTTTCTATAAACCTCGACGGTATCCCTTGCAGTCCTCTCCCAGCTGAATGCTTTTACTTTTTCTTTGCCCCGAGAGACTAAAACATTTCTTAGATTATCATCGTTGATGACCTTTATCATCGCCTCAGCAATACTTCCCGGGCTGTTGGGATCGGCAAGCAAGGCCGCATCCCCTATCAACTCTCTCATCACAGCGATATCGGAAGTTACTACAGGAGTTTCGCATTTCATGGCTTCCAAATTAGGAAGGCCAAATCCTTCATAAAAAGAAGGAAATACAAATAGCTCTGCGGCACTCAATAAGCTAATCAGGTCTTCTTTTACAACATACCCCAAATAAATAATATCGCCGGATAACCCTAGTATATCTATGGCTTTGAAAACATCTTCAGCGGCATCGCCCTTATTTCCGGTGAGCACTAACTTCAGATTATGATTTTTCCTAAGAATATTAAAAGCCTTAATCAAATTAACAGTATTTTTCCCGTAATCTAAACGCCCGATATTAAAAATATACTTACTATTTATGCGGTATTTATTTAAAACTGATTTTATTCTATCCTCTCGCGTTTCCTTGAAGAAATCATCGCTTATGCCAAAATGCACCACATAGACCTTATCCCGAGAGATCCCCGTATATTCAATCAAAGCGTCTTTTGTAGACTCAGAGATGCAGATAATCGCATCTGCGTTTTTAACTACACTATCAAGACCTTTTTTGTATTGAGATAAATCGAATACGCTTTTAATAGGTTCAGGTAATAAAAGAGGAGTGATATCGTGTATAGTTATGATTTTCTTTCCCTTTCTTTGCGGAGGAAGATAATTATAGGGTGGAGTTGAAGTAACTGCGGTAGTATGAAATATGTCTAAGTTACCTAAGAAAAATTCAATCGGAGGAAATTTGGCTTTTGTCCAAAGAAAATCTAAAACTCTCCCGGGAATAGGGAAAAATTTATTCTTGCAGTTATTAAAATTATTTATGTCTGGGGCGAATCTCTTATTGCCTCGCAGAAAAATATTATAAAAAAAAGTATAATCGTTCGTTTTGTCGATTTTAGGCAAATTCTCGATAAGACTCAAGGCGTAATAAGCCATGCCTTCTTTTTTCTCGTATGGAACCAATCTTGCGTCTATCCCTATCCTCATAATCCTATTCTTTAGTACCGACAATATTCCATTCTACTCCCCATAGCTCCGTAAACTTAGAAGTATGCATTTCAAACAATAAATGCAAAGGCTTCAACATCTTCATAAACATAATATATATCTTAAACATAGATGGAAGTATGTTTAAGCTCGGGAATGGCCTTGAGCCCGATAATTTTACATTCTTTAAACCACATTTCTCAATAATTTCCACGTATTGCCGCGATGAAAGAGAATTTTCGTAAAATTCTGGGGTAGCAGGGTAACTGCGGAAAAACGCTTCTCTAAAACGGCGGTGTTTAAGGTTGTAAATAAACCTCGTGACTGTATTTATTAAATTGCCCACTAATTGTATGGAATATTTTTTAGGAGATACGGAGGCAAAGAAAGTCCCTCCTGGCTTTAAAATCCTGACCATCTCTTTAATAGACGGCGCCATATCTTCGAAATGTTCAAGCACGCCAAAACTCATCACCAAATCAAATTTATCGTCCGCAAAAGGAAGACGCTCCATATTGCCGTTTATGAACATCCCTCTGAGGTTATACTTACTAAAATTCTCCCTCGCAATATTAAGCGCCGAAATCGACGCATCCAGCATTGCAGCCTTAGCTCCCTTATTAGCAAAATATAATGAAGTGCTAGCGCTACCGCAACCGCACTCCAGACAAAGAATATTCTTATTTTTCAAAAGCATTCTTTCTAAATATTCATCTCTAAAAAGGTCAAAATAGTTCCAGTCATCGACGGGCTTAGTAAGGCTGAAATTGGCTTTTTTGCCGGCCCAATCTTTTTCCCAATGAGAAATCGAACCTTTCTTATAATCGTCTTTTTGCATATGCATTTACTATCTAAAATTTATATAATTTTTAATAAAAGTTAAATCTTGCTTTGTTACACCTTTGATCAAGTAAAGTATCAAAAAATAAACTGCCACCGAAGAAAACGATAAAAACAAAGAATTCAAATTCTTAAAATAAAACACGAATATGGCCATAACAGCTGCGGCAATTGAAGGCAAAATTATTGGTTTTACAATATTCAATTTAAAAAACCCGCTATAGATTCTCCAGTATGAAAGAACATCTATTACCAAAATGCTTATAATTGCGTTCACAGCCACAGCGGTTATGCCCCAAACCGGAATCAATAACACATTCAGGGTTATGTTGATTATTAGCGCTATAAAATAAAAAATGGCATATTCCTTGGTGTGAGAAGAAAACAAAAGATGGGTAAAGATATGAGCCGGGAATGCAGCAACCAAATACCAAACAAGCAAGCTAAACACAAAAGCGCTAGCTATAAATTGACTTCCGTATAAAATAAAGATGATCTTATCCGAGAACCAGCAAACAAATACTGCAACAGGTATAATTAATACCATAGAAATCCTTAAGATTTCTTCGACAACATTCTTTAAGTCCCCGATTCTATTCTGATTCTTCCAATCAGAAATTGCAGGAAACATCGATGTGGCAAGATAATACGGCACGAATAGAAACGTTGCTACCAGCCTATAAGGTGCCGAGTATAAACCTACAGCTTCGGCGCCTTTGAAATATGAAAGCAAAATTACATCTAACCTGCTTAAAGCCATGGCTAAAATTATTCCTATGCCAATAGGCAATGACGTTTTAAACAAACTCTTCAAGAAATCTATCTCAAAACTTAAACCGATGCCTCCATAGTTTTTAAGATATAGGATTACCGCCGACAACAAATTAATAAATGCGCAAATGCTGGTTAAGGCGGCTATATAGTATACGTTTAATTTAAGATACATCGCCAAAGAACCCAACAGAACATAAAAGAAAGTCGAGGCTAAAGAAACAAAGCTCTCATGCTGCATATTTTCAAATGCCCTGAAGATATATACAAATGATGAGAATAGAGAATTAAGAAAAATGGACGGAATCAAAATATAAACTATCGTACGGACTTCGCCGTTATAGGACATAAACTTCAGGCCTATTAAAACTAAGATACTTGCGGCGATGGAAAGCAATAATTTTAAAGTCAGCGTATTAGAAATATACCTTGCGGCCTGGCTTTTATCTTGTGAGACCTGGCGGGTCGCTATAATACCTAGGCCAAAATCAGTAATGATATTAAACAGTTCTACCAAGGCCAAAGAAACTGAAATATACCCAAGGTTAATTGCACCCAGATACCTTACCAGAAAAATGGAAAACAACAACCTGCCCACAATGCTGAATACCTGCGCGCCAATTAAGAAAAAAGTATTTTTTGCTATTTTTTGGGTTCTATCCAATCTCGATCCACCTAACTTTAATGCAATATTCTAAAATAAACCTCTTCTATTCTGTTAACCGTTGTTTTGACGTCAAATTTATCTTGAACTATTTTTCGTCCGGCTTCTCCGAATTTCATTGCTTTATCCCTGTCACCTAATAATTCGATAATCGCATCGGCTAAACAATCTGCCCTATCCGGATCAACAAGTATGCCCGATTTTCCATCTTCTATCAATTCCGGCAAGGCACCGCTTCTATATCCGATAACCGGTTTTGCCATCGCCATAGCTTCAATAACAACTCTGCCGAATGCTTCATCCTTAAACGGACAGATAAATAAATCCATTATCGAAATGACTTCAGCGATGTCTTTTCTGACGCCTGCAAAAACAACTTTATCTTCTATCTTGAGCCAAGTGATTAAATATTCCAGATCTGATTTATATTTTTCTCCGTTTTTCATATCTTTTCCTACGAGCACAAATTTTGAATTAGGAAATTTTAATAGGACATTTGATGCGGCCTGCAAAAAGATATCTTGTCCTTTGCGCGGTTCCAGATGGCCAATAGTACCGACAACAGCTTCATCTTCTTCTATATGAAATTCGTGAAGGACTCTCGAATCTCTTGGCCTGGGGCTTAATTTGCCTGTATCAATTCCATTATAAATTATTGACAGTCGATCCGGATTATTTTCATACCAAGGAAATCTGCCAGCCACTATTTTAGATATAGCGATAATATGCCTTGCTAAATTGCTCAAGATTCTATCTATCCACCTGTTGGCTTTTAAATCGCGGGCATGCCATATTACCGGAACCCCAGCGATTTTTGCAGCTAGGCCTGTATAAAACATAGGCCTCAGGGCATTTATATGGATTAAATTAATTTTCCTTTTTTTTATAAGTGCATAAAATCTAAAAATTGAAAATAAATTAACAAAAATATTTGTGGTTTTGATTGAGCCGAATGGAATAACACAAACCTCTATGCCCATTTCCCTGATTCTCTTTGATAGATCGCCTTCATAAGGCAGAACAACGATGGGCTTTAGGGATGTTTTATCGATGAGTTCTAAAATGCTTAAGAAACTAAGTTGCCCTCCTCCCCAGATGTCGCCATGAATATCCACATAGAGAATTCTTTTAGTCAATTTCTTTGCTGCAAGTTCGTCATAAAGAGACTCCAATTTATTCAACATAACTTCTTTTGAGAATTTCTCTTCAAAAATCTTGCGGCCTGCCTTGCCCATAGTTACAGATAAATTTTTATCGGATAATAATTTAATAATCGCATCGGCTAATGCCGCGGAATCTTTAGGTGGAACAAGAATCCCGCTTTTGCCGTCTTCGATTTCCTCTGGTATCCCGCCTAACCTTGAAGCCACAACCGGCTTTGACATCGCCATAGCCTCTAAGATAGAAAGCGGACAACCTTCTCTCAGCGCCGACGGCAAAACAAATATATCCATGGCAGCGAGCATTTCCGGGATATCCCGACGAGAACCTACAAAGATAACATTATCTTTTATGCCCAATTGAACTGATAGCTGTTCCAATTCCTGCCTAAGCGGGCCATCTCCAACCAACAAGAACTTTATCCTAGGATTATTTTTTAAAACTTCTTTTGCGGCGCGGATAAGATATGCATGCCCCTTTACCTCATTAAGCCTGGCAACGCAGCCCACCACTTGATAATCAGAATCGATCCCCAGCGCCCTCTTTACTGCAAAACTATCAACATGCTTAGAAAATTTATCAGTGCTTGCGCAATCATAAATAACTTGAAATTTATCAGCCGGAATCCTCTGCTGTTTAACTGCAAACTCTTTAATTGAATTTGAAGCGGCAATTATCCTATCGGTAAACTTTGAAAGAAAATTAATCATCAAGATATTTCTTCTTTTAAATTCGTAATAAGTGCTGTAAGAGGTGGAAATTAAAACCGGGGTTCCCGCTAAAAGGGCAGCAATCCTTCCGAAGGTATTTGCAAAATACATATGCGAATGGATAATGTCTATTTTTCTTTCTTTTATGTATTTTTTAAGCCTTAAAATATTAAAGAGATTATGGTATGATTTCATACCGAGAATATCGACTTTGATCCCTGCTTCCATTAATTCTTTTGCCGTTTGACCGCCTTCCTCGATACAACAAACATAAACATTATACTTTTCTCTGTTGAGGCCCATAGCAATAATCCGCAAAAGCTCCTCTACTCCACCGATACTTAAATCTTCCACAATATGCAACACATTGATTTTTCTCATCTTGATTTTCTTATAATGGCGAAAATATGGATTTTTAAGAAACTGAAGTGTTTCAACAATTCAGCCAAACAATAAGGAAATTTAATCATTGAAACTTGGCGTTTATTGAATGTTGTATTTAGATAGGGTATTTTTCTTAAAACTGAATTTATTATGCCTCTGTTGATAATAGAAGTAAGGGCTCCGGTAAAAAACGGATTGACTAAGAAATAAGAGAACCTTATCTCTGAATCTGGAAATAATTTAATTAAATATTCTTTTTTAATATGCCTCAAATAATTTTCGCCGTCGATTTTGGTTTTATCGACTGCCTTGCTGGAATTATCATTAAATAAAATCGCGCCTCCAGGAGCCAGGACGCGAAAGAGTTCTTTTGCCGAAACTTCTATAAGGCTGTCATCTAAAATCGATGAAAATACCTCGGATAAAATAATAAAATCAAAGTAGCTATCCTCAAATGGCAAGCTCGAGATGCCGGAATTACGAAAATTGATACCGGGATTCAGCTGTCTGGCATTATTTATTTCCTCGTCTCGGATATCAACTCCGAACAATTGCCTGAATCCCAAATCTTGAAACCACCTCAGCCACCTTCCGCCACCACAGCCGGCGTCTAAAAGTTTTTTTGCTCCGACGTTTTCCTCGGACAGGCCGCAAATTTTAAATGCCTGCATATATTTTCTCTGTAGTTCGAAATCCATAAAATGGACTTCCGGTCTGAAAAGCGACCAAAAAACACCTTTTTCTTCGCGCAAACGGTATATTCTCTTAATCCGCTCTGTTTCAGTAATCATCTTCTATAGTATTTGATTATTTTTCTTACCGCGATTATAACATCCTGTAAATCTTTACCTGTCATTTTAGGATACAATGGCAACGAGATGACTCTTTGATACGCCCATTCGGAATTAGGGAAATCGCCTTTTTTGTATCCAAAATTCTTCTGATAAAACGGATGCAGATGCAAAGGTATAAAATGCACGCTTGTAGCGATATTTTCCTTTCTTAGCGCCTCGATAAACCTATCCCTATCTATTCTTAATCTTTCAATTTTCAATTTAATAATGTACAGGTGCCAGGGATGCTTCCCAAAAGCTGGCCTTGTGGGCAGCTCTATTTCTTCGATATCTTGCAAACCTCGATCGTAAATTTTTGCGTATTTAGTCCTTATATCTAAAAAACTATCTAGCCGCTTAAGCTGCTCTACGCCAATAGCCGAGAGAACATCGTTTAAGTTACATTTATATCCGGCTTCTAAGACTTTGTATTTCCAGGGATGCAGGGTTTTTTCTCTGGACCAGGAATCTTTATCCAGGCCGTGCAGCCGCAAAATACTTAGCTGTTGCGCCAGCCGCTGGTTATCTGTCGTAATCATTCCTCCTTCGGCGGTAGTAATATTCTTCACTGCATGAAAACTAAACACAGTGGCATCTCCCCATCTGCCTATTTTCTTGTTTTTATATATTGAACCGACTGCATGCGCAGCGTCTTCGAACACCTTAATATTTTTCTTTCTAGCAATCGCTAGTATTTCATCTATACGGCAAGGCAAGCCTCCAATATGTACCGGTAAAATCGCTTTTGTTTTGGAACTAATTTTTTTAGCAATGCTTTCTGGAGATATATTTAATGTTTCTTTATCAATATCGGCAAAAATCGGTTTTGCTCCTCTGTGCACTATAACATTAGCCGTAGCGGCAAAAGTAAACGGGGCAGTGAGGACTTCATCTTTGGCTTTTATCCCGCCTGCTGCCAAAGAAAGATGTAAGCCGGACGTGCAAGAATTAACAGCTAGAGCAAATTTACAACCAATGTATTTTCTAAACTCATCCTCGAATTTGCCCGTTACTCCCCCTGAAATAAGCCAGCCAGAAGTTAGGACTTTTTCTACGGCTTTTTTCTCCTGTTCTCCGATAAAAGGACGATAAAAAGGCAGGAGATTTCTTCTAACTGGCCTGCCACCTGCTATCGCTGGTTTTTCTACCATAGCTAGCCTCCTTAAAACTTGGCACAATTTTCTTAATTTCTTTTACAATCTTATTTTTGTCTTCAAAAAATACCAAAGTCCGCAATTTGCCCAAAGAAGAAAAAAGTCTCTTGTGATTTACTAGAATTGGCGCAGCAAGAAGTATCCTTTCGTGATCGGATGGCTGTAATTTCTTTGAAAACTCAAAATGCGGCTCATTCAACCTCTCTCCCGGCCTCATGCCCACATAAACTATTGGGATGTCTTTATAAGGTCTTAACCCGGAAAGCCTAATCATGTCTTTTGCCAAGTCTATTATCTTGATTGGTTTGCCCATATCCAAAACGAAAATCTCTCCGCCTTTACTCAGAGCACCTGCCTGGATAACTAACTGCGCAGCCTCGGGTAAAGTCATAAAATATCTTGTCATTTTTCTGTGAGTGATGGTTATAGCCTGCCTTTCTTTAATTTGCTTAACAAATAATGGCACCACGCTGCCGCGGCTGATTAAAACGTTGCCGAACCTGACTATGCTAAAATTAGTCCTACTGTTCCTAGACGCATCTTTTACGATCATCTCGCCGATATTCTTTGAAGCACCCATAATACTTGCAGGCTTCAATGCCTTATCCGAAGATATAAAAACAAACCTCTTTACATTACCTGCCCTGGCTTCCTCGACCATATTTAATGTCCCAAAAACATTATTTTTTATGCACTCTGCAACATTGAACTCCATCATCGGGACATGTTTATAGGCAGCGCTGTGAAATACTACATCCGGCTTAAATTGAACAAACAATCTCTTGATTTTATTTCGCTCGCAGATATTCCCCACTATAGGAACGACATCTATATTTGAGAAACTGTTTCTGAGTTCCGAAAAGACATCGTTTAAAGAATTCTCTTCGTGATCGAACAGAATTAATTTACGGGGATAAAATTTCAAGATCTGAAGACAAAGTTCCCTGCCTATCGAACCGCCAGCGCCGGAAACAAAAATGGTTTTATTGGTGATATACGATTTAATGCTCTCGGAATCGAAATCAATAGGCTTCCTTCTAATAAGATCCTCTAATTCAACCTCTCTCAACAACCCGGCAGCAGTGTCGTGTTTTAACATCTCATAAATCCCCGGAATTATTCTGAAAGTAACTTTTGCCTCTTCGCATTTGTTGACAATCCTTTTGTTCTGCATGCCGCTTGCCGAAGGGATAGCTATGATAATCTCTTTAATTTTATTTGCCTTGACTATTTTTGGGATTTGCTGAATTTTTCCCAATACGCAAATTCCATTAATACATTTATTTTGTTTTTTGGGATCGTCATCTACAAAACCAATGATTTTGTAGTTTAGACTGCCATGCCTTTTGATTTCATCTAAGACTAGATTGCCTGCCGCTCCCGCGCCCACAACCAACACAGCTATCTTCTTCTTTCTTAAATTCTTTTTGATAATGCCCATAAAGAGATCCTTTCTGCAAAATAAAATCTGAATTTAAACATCTATCTTCTGCGCAAGAGTTCTGGCTTTAATATTTCAAAAACGTGCTTAAAGTTCTGAGATAATTCATCTCTGGAAAATAAAATAAGCGCGCCCGTATAAACTACTATAAACAAAAACAATTTTATAATTAATCTGACGAGCAAAGCTGAAATGTAGCAATTTTTCATTAAGACAAAAACAGCCAGCAATCCTAACAAGGCGCTTATTGAAGGAACAAGAAAATTCTTTCTATATTCAACATAAACTAAATCCGATACATTTTTGTAAATTAATATAATGCCGATTATGGTCATCAAATCTACGAATATAGCGGCCCCGTTTACTCTATAAAAATAAATAAAAAACGGCCCCAAAACAACAATCATGATAGCTTGAAGCGACGTGATAGCTGTCATGATTTTAGGTCTACCCACTCCATAAAACAAGGCGGAGCAATCATCCTGAATCGAGCGCAAAACCGAATAAATAATTAACAACCTCAATAACAATATAGCGCCTGACCATTTTACCCCCAGAAAAAAGTATATAAACTCTGGCGCGACGATAAATAGCACCAGCGCCAAAGGAAGCGTCAGCCTAAATATAAAATACAAGAAACTATTAAAGGCTACGGAAAGTTCCTGTTTATTATCTTTCAATTTAGAATACAAAGGGAGACTAACCCTGTTTACTATATGGGTTACAAGCTGCGTCGGCAATTTAGAGAAATCGTAAGCCTTTGAATACAAACCCAACGCCGCCATCCCAACTATAACTCCGACGAGGAAATCGTCAAATTCATACATTAGCGTTATGCACAAACCGGATATCCACATATAAGAACTGTATTTCAAAAACCAAATGGCGATCTTCTTATTGAACCGCAAAGACAGCTTCCACGTTTTTGTTACCAAAAAACCAAAGAAAGGAACCGCCATATCCAGAACTGCCATGGCTACGAGACTCCACAAACCAAAGCCCAAAAATACCATCCAGATTGGAACAATGGTTTTGATTATTTCTTTTACGATATTAATTATCGCGACCCGGGAGAATAGTAACTCTTTTTCCAGGACTACACGGGGAGTAGCGGCAGCCTCCTGGAATATAGAAAAAAATGCAAATATTAAAATTATCTTTGTGACGTCAGGCCCGTAAAATCTTGTTAAAACCGGAGAAGCGATAGCGATAACCAAAAGAGTAAACAAAGCCAAAAGCAACTTCAGAACAAAATGCGTAGAAAAATCTTCTTTGCTGACATCGGGTTTATAGATAAGGGCGCTGTCTAGATTAAACTCCTTGAGCTGCCTGATTATGTTGTAGAAAAAATAAGCCAAGGCTACAATCCCAAAATATTCCGGAACCAAAAGCCTCGCTAAGACTATAGAGCGCAAAAACGAAATTAAGTCGATAAGATATGTGCTGCTTGCAACAATAAATGTCCCTTTGATTGCCCTGTTGGTTAGTTCCATATAATCTTTTATTAATTAATTTTAGGTTGAATCAGTCTGGACATCGCCATTAATTTCTTGCTGTGCCTTTATAGGATAAATATCTGGCAAGGCCATAACGCAGGCGCACAGAAACCATAAAGGCTCGGAAATTCTGACTATAACAAAAACATTGGCCGCCAGCCCCATCAACAGCATCCCCATAAATCCAGCCAAGAATCCAAGGCTTAGGCCCTGGGTAAAATAATCAATTGAATTGTTAAATATATACCAAGTGCTTTTTATTATCGCAAAAATCAGCCAAAGAAATATCAGGAAACCGACAATCCCGATTTCAGAAAGAAGCCTAGCATATTGGGAATCCATAAAAGGCACGCCCGTGACGCCAAATCCAAAGAAAGGTTTTTTGGACAAGAAATCCATGGCCCGCTGCCAAGTTTCAACTCTCGCTGCCGCAGATTTCTCAAGCCTAATCTTTCCGCCACCGAAAGTATAATGAGAACCATAGCTAAAGGTATAGAGAATTCTATCCTTAACTCTTTCGGGGATAAAAAATGGCAAAAATAAAATAGCAAAAACTAAAAGACCAATCATAACCAATCTGTGTCTTCTTGTAAAAAAAACAAGAACCAAGTAGATCAGTATAAAAGCTAAATATGAACTCCTGGATAAAGTCATCAGAAGCGGATAGATATTAAAACATACTAATCCTGTCAGAATAATTTTTACGTTCGCATCCTTTGAATACAATAATAGCCCCAGGGCCGCAGCCATTGTCAACACAAGATAACCCCCGAGAGTATTGGGTTCAGGATGCTCTCCTTCAAAAGGTGCCGAAGGACGGTCAATCTTGCCTATCTGGGCATAAGTCAAAACCCCTATAATGAAAGACACAAGCAAAAAACAGAAAATAAATATCTTGATTTGTTTTGGATCATCGAGATTGTTGACAAAAACAAAAAATATCATGAAAAATTCTACATATTTAAGAATATAGAAGAAACCTATCTTCGCGCTGACATCTCCGCTCATTATTCCTAGGCCAGTAGAAAAAATGCTGATAGCCAAATAAGCAAATATGGGCTTATTAAGCGGGGTTTTGCGTAAAAGCCCTAATTCTTTTCTTACTGCTGTCTTGGCAAACCAGGCAAAAAATACGGCCATGATTAAGAAATCTTCGATCCTGACGGTTACCGCTCTTTCTGCAGTCTGAGCTATGGGTATTTCAGGCGATAAAAGCATAGAAAAAATCAAAATCGTTAAGCCCAGGTTTGTATTTACTAAAGTTGCGATACCTATCGCGATTGCCGCCAAAAGAGCTATCGGAACAAGCGGATGAAAAGCCGCGATTTTAAAGCCAATAAGCGCTGATACCGCCACTAAAACCAAAAGCAAAAGCAAAGCCCTGCTATCTATCTGGCCAAAATTAAGCGATAAAAAATTATTTTTGTTTTTAAGGAAGTTATTTTGAAACATAGTAAAAATAAAAAGGGGACAATTATCCCCTTCTAATAAACAATCCTAAAATATAAATTATTATGTTGACTCCTGATGTTGAGATTCCTTTTCCTCTTTTTGTTTATCAGCATATTTATACTTATAATGATAGTAATAGGGGTAATAACCTGTTGCAACGTAGCTTTCCGGCTTAATATGGTTAAGCGCAACCCCAAGGACGTTAGCGCCAACAGCCTGTAATTGAATCTTTGCTCTTAATAACGCGGCTCTTGCTGTCCTACCCATCTCATAAACAATCACCACTCCATCAAGCAGGGGCGCTAATACCGAAGCGTCGGTTATGGCCAAGCTCGGCGGAGAATCAAATAGAATTACATCAAAATTATTTCTAAACTCGGCTATCAATGACTCCATGGCTTTAGAGCCCAACAACTCTGAAGGGTTATTAGAAGATGCGCCGGAGGTAATTATGCTTAAATTATCCAATCCTGGGTTCTTTAGAACTTCGTCAAAACCTAGTTCCCCCATCAGAATATCGGGCAGGCCTTTAATCGCATCCTGCCAAGTCATAGATTTATTAATTATTTCATTTATTCCCGATTCCTTGGTAATGCCGAGTTTTTTATGCACTGACGGGCGCCTGAGATCGGAATCGATTATAAGCGTCTTTATCCCCTTCTGCGCCAAAGTTATACCTAGCCCAACCAGGACGGTTGTCTTGCCCTCCTGAGGACCGCAACTTGTAATAAGAAACGCCTTTTTAGTATCAGATATCTTCAGATTAGTCCTTAATATTCTGTATGACTCCGCAATTTGGGATAAAGGTTTAAATAAAACAGACAGCGCCGCCTCTCTCTCTTCCTCTTTGGTCGGCTGCATTTGAGGAAAGAGGCCGCGCTTCCACCAAGGCTTCTCATCTGCCACTTCTGTTCTAATCGACGGGATAATGGCTAAAACCGGGACTTTTAATAAATTCTCGACATCTTCTATCGTTCCGATGGAAGTATCCAAACTCTCAGTAACAAATGCCAAAATCAATCCTAGCATCAACCCGACCACTATGCCGACGACCGCAGCAAATCTTTTATTTGGCTTGATAGGCACCTGAGGCTCTACCGCCGGATTAATTACTGTCGCCTGGGAAACCATCCCTTTCTCGGAAATCCTGGATTCCTCGAATTTTTCTCTAAGCATCGTGTAGAGCTTCTCGTTAACATTGACATCGCGCTGCAGCCTGGCAAACTCCAATTCGGACTTTGGCAATTTCTTCAGCGCGTCCTCGACTTCCCTAACCTGCTCTTCCAGACGCTGGACATCAGGATGTTTTTCTGTCGCCTTAGTCAATAATTCAGATAACTGCGACTTTAGAGTACCAAGACGATTCTCAAGACCCACCGCTTCTCCCGTAACCGCCTCTTTCTCCCTGAATTTTGCCAAGGCATCTTCGGAAGCATGCAACCTTGTTTCGACATCGGATAATTGTTTCTCGATAAACTCCCGCACCTGGGTTGCTTCTTTGCTCCTCTGTTTTAAATTTTCTTCGATATAGACCTCCGCTATCATATTGGCGATATCGCGCGCCTTCTTAGGCTGGTCTGATTGCACAGTCAGTACTATAATCGAAGAAACTTGGTCGGTTGTCGATTCCAAGCCGCTCTGTATATTGCTTACTACAACATCAATTTCGTCCTGGGAAGCATTTTTTGCGAAAAGCTGTAAGCGCCTTGCAGCTTCCTCCACCACCGGACGGCCGCTGAGGACTTTCTGTTCGGTAGCTAAGACATCGTAGCCTCCGCCTAATATCGTCTCGGTAAGAGCGGTTATAGCCGTCTGACGTACCTCTATCTTTATGGAAACGCTTGAGCTATAAACCGGTGTCTGCAGATTGTTATAAGTTATGATACCGATAAAAGTAGAAACCATGGTAAGAAGAATTATCCATTTACGCTTTCTTAAAATTCTTAAATAATCTTGTATGTTTAATTCGTATTGTGGCATATTATTTCTTAGGACCTGTGCCAGCCCTGATTGTTTGAATTCCAGATACCGCCGAAGAAGAGCTCGTTAGAGGACTAAGCAGCTGCATCAGAACATGGCTCACCTCGGAGATAACAGTTCTAGGCACATACACTACGTCTCTAGCCTGTATCTTCAAATCCTGGCTCAGATTTTTTTTGTCCAGTACATCGCGCAAATTCAAAGTATAAACTTGGGGATTAGCCAAATCGCCTCTTATGACAAAAACATTCTTTAAAACGGCGTTTCTGGTATAACCTCCGGCCCAGCCGATAGCCTCCAATACTGTTGCCTCTCCGGTAAAGACATATGTTCCCGGGTCGAGAACCTCGCCCAGGACAATAAGCTTTCTTCCTCCGAACTGTCTGATGCTAATCGATACTTCCGGATTCTGTACAAACTGGAGGGCCTTTTCCTTAATTTTCAAACTTAGCTGGTTTAAAGTTAAGCCTCCGGCCTGGACTGCTCCGAATAAAGGTAAATAAATATTCCCGTCGGGAGCCACCGTCTGCTCCGTACTCAACTCATTAACTTTGACGAAATTTATCTCCGGCCTCAAAAAACCCTCTTGTGCTGTTCCGAAAGCCGTTATCATTATTGAAACTTCTGGAGACTTGATAAAAGCGGATAATTTTTCAGTAATTTCGTTATCCAAGTCGGTTAAGGTCCTACCCTGAGCAACGACATCACCGATCAAAGGAAAAGAGATCTTCCCGTCAGGACGTACAACCACGTCTTTTAATAAATCAGGCCATTGCCAGACGGAAATCTCCAGCTTATCGCCATCATTAAGAAAATATTCCTCTGCCTCGCCTTTTTTTGTACTTAATGATTTCCAAACTGTTATATCCAAGACGTCATCTTGGTCAACGGTATAATAATTGGTCCCGGAAAGACTATTTTTTTGGGAGAGTTTTAATGCGGCTTTTCTTAAATCGCTGGAAATCTGCTTTTCTCTTTTTGCGGTTGCACAAGAACTCACTAAAATAGAAATTAAAATGGCAATAAAAAACCTTTTGTCATAAATTTTCATAAATTTATGCATAATTTATTATTTTTCCAATACTTATCTTTTAATATATCTAATAATTACTTTAAAGTCAAGAAAAGACTTAAACTTTTGCAAAAGAAAGAGTTAGGAAAGAATATTAAATATGGTAATAAAGGGATGAAAGATACGATAAAAAACCAAATCTTTATTTTTATTAATACCGTATCTGTATTTAAGCCACTCATTGGAAGGAAAAAGGCCTCTAAATATAATTATGGGTAAAGCCATTACGCTATCCATTAAAAAAAGCTGAGCTACAGATTTTCTGAAGCCGATTTCTTGATCCGGCAGGCTTAGGATCTTCCTTATGGAAAAAGAAAAGAACATGCGCCGGGGTTTCAACCTCTCTAAAGCATCTCTTGGGACAACAGGACCGAAAATCCCTTCCATCAAATTCAAGCTGCAGTAAATAATCTTTTTGATTTTATATTCTCCCGCCTTTTCGAAAATATATTTCCAATCCAACTCTTTCTGATAAGTTAAAATCGTCTCGCGCAGATCAGAAAACCTAAATAAACCCCTAAAATAATGAGCCATTGCTTGATGAAGACATAGATGAATAAGCAGATGATTGGGGCAAAGTATTTTCTTTTCTTCCGCTTCGGTTTTGACTAAGACCGATTTTTCCCAGATATCCTCGTCGAGATCAATCCTGAAAACATTTTGAAAACGCTCATACTGGGACAGGCTTGAATGTATGTCGAGGAATATATCTTTTTTACAGAGATGGATTTCTCCTCCGAATTTCTCGAGGCTATCATCGGATAGAAAATCGGGTTTGCAGTATCCGTAATCCTGTAAGATATTCTTTACTTCCGATAAATCACGCCTTCTTACCAATAAGTCAATATCAACCATCGGACGAAGAGCAATATTTTGGTATACGGTATCTAAAAGGGCGGCTCCTTTTAAGACAATAACTTGCTTATCGGCTTGATTTAATAATGCAATGACTTTCTGCAGCTCAATCTTAATCGAGGTGTTCCTCATCAAGGTATTATAATAAACCTGCTTCAGGCTAACACGACTGTCATCCGACAAGTTTGACCAAATTTCGCCGATTGCCGACAAATGGCTATAGAGAAACGAACCGACGCCCTGCCTTAATGCCCGATAAGTTATAGAGCGCCAGTTCGATATAAGGCCTGCCAATCTGTTTATCTCGCTACGCTGTTTTTCATCGAGATTTATTCTGCTGCAAGAAATCAAAAAATCATTTTCAATTTGAGAGGATTTTATGGAGGAAGTCTTTCTGCTAAACATCAAATTTTAAACTTAGCCCTTCTTCTACAAGCTGACTGGCAAATAAAGCCTTGTATCTTGCGTTATCTTTTACTAATTGCGCATGAGAACCTATGCTTATTCTATCCTTAGCTTCCAGAAAATAAATCAGGTCTAGCTTCTTAACCGTAGATAGACGGTGGGAAACCACGACGATAGTTTTATCCCTGCATTCCCGTCTTAAATTGTCTATAATCCTGTCTTCGGTCTGAGAATCCAGACTAGACATTCCCTCATCTATTATTAATATCTTCGGATTCTTGATAATGGCGCGGGCCAGCGAAATCCTCTGCTTCTGCCCTTCGGAAAGCCTGATAGCTGCCTCATCTACAGTGGTTTGAAGTTGCTGCGGTAGATCCCGGATAAATTCATCGGCGCAGGCGATACGGCAGGCGCGTTCTATCTCGTCTTTTGTCGCCTTGGGGTTTCCGTAAATTAAATTATTATGCACGGTATCATTCCAAAGAATAGGCTTTTGCATCGCCATGCCGATTTGACTGCGCAAAGAATTATTCTTAATAAATTTTATATCTTTATCTCCGATGAATATTTTACCTCTAGATATCGGGTACAGTTTTACCGCAAGATTGACTATCGTTGTCTTTCCTGTGCCGGAAGCCCCAACTAGGCCTACTGACAAGCCACCGTCTATTTTGAAACTCAAATTATCTACGACATTTTTATCGGGATAATAACCGAAGCTTACGCCTTGAAATTCGATTCTCCCGGAAGGCAATAAATAGTCCCTCGCATCTTTATCTTCGGCCTCCTGCGGCCAAGAATCTAGAATCTCAGCAATTCTATTGATAGAAATATTGCCTATTGAAAAACTGACAAAAAAACTGCTCAAGGTTCCCTGTAAACCAACCAATTGGCCAATATACATCATAATGGCGGTGAAACTTCCTAGCGTCATACTGCCCTTGATAATGCTATATCCTCCGTAAATAGTTATAGCCGCTAAAATTAATCTATTAATCCAATTATTTATGACGGAACTCCAAAGCTGCAATCTGGCGTCGGCTATCTCAATTCTTAGGTCATTTATGAGACGGCTTATAAAAGTCCGGTTCTCATATTTTTCTTTAGCGAAAATCTTAACTACCTGCATATTGGAGAATATTTCTCTGGCGGTCTCAAGGATATCCTGAGCGCTTTCCAACAACTGCTGCGATTTCTTCATTATCTTTTTGATTAACAATAAATTTGGAATATATAAAAACAAGGTCAGAACAAGGATTAAAACGCATATCTTCCAATTTAAATACAATAGTATGGCGATGGTAAGCAAGAGCCTCGGGATGATATCTAGCAGCCTAGGGAAAAAAGTCGTCATAAAAGTAGCTACTTGCGCTGCTTCATTATTTATCCTGTAAATATATTCTCCCGATGTCTTCTTCTGAAAGAAACTATAAGATAAATTATCTATTTTTCTAAAAATCTTTTTTTGTAAATCGAACTTTGTCCTTGAAGCGATATATTCGGAGATAAGCTGAGATACAATATCGGCAATATTCGAGATTACAAAAATCAAACCTGCTAATATGACAAGCTTGATAAAAATCCCAAGATCCCTCCCCAGATACGCCCTATCTATAATTAATTTTGCAATAATAGGGTTGACAAGCGAAAGCAGCGACACAATAAAAGTCAAAAGCCAGACGAAGACTTCTTTTTTCCAATATGGCTTAAGAAATTTCAGAAAATTAAAAAGATTTTTAAAACCGTATTTATTCATTTTATGATTCTTTCTAATGCTGGCCAGAAATTTTCCCTCTTCCTAAAATACATATCATAGGACGGGACTTTCTTAAAGAAATCCGTAGCAGTTAAAAATACCTTTTTAGCCTGCTCATTTTCAGTGTATAAAAAAAAGTGGATGCACCGCGAAATAAGCCTCATCAAAGCCTCCTGCGCAGCAAGAGGCTTAAAATATATATTTTTTGATTTATGCAGAAAGAACACCGCTTTTACTGGTGCGTATGTTTTAGGGCTAGGATTGATAAATTTTTTTTGTCTCCAGGGAGTAGGAAATGCAATAAAGCCATTTTTCTTTCTTCTGACCGCGATTATATCATCTCCTAAAACACAATATTTCTTTGACAACTTGGCAACCGTTGTCTTGCCGCCGCCCGCTTTGGCAAAGAAAAGATAAGCCTTTTTATTTCTTACAACGCAAGCGCAATGGACAAGCATCCCCTCTTGAGAAGCCAAGATTTGCGAGTACGCAAAAGAAATTAAACGAAAGTCAAGGTCTCCCAACCGTTTAACGGCGCCATTCCTCAAATAGAAATGTTTGATTTGCCTTTTTTTAAAATCTATTTTTACCGGGTCGTTTAAATAAAACGATATTCGATGAAGGCCAGGAGCATAATACGACGGAAGACGAGCCAGATTATATCCTTTCTCTTTCCAATCTGATAATTTACTATTCACCGATTCGAATCTCTCTCGTATTGAACCAATCTTCTTTTTACAGGCGGCTAAATCTTTGCCCTTAAGCTTATCTTTCTTATACATGCCGCAAGATTCAAGATGCCAGATATTTTTGTCGGGATTATTTGTCTTGGCTCTAAAAGCGCTAAAGGGATCAGGGATCGATACGATATTCCTATAAGCTGTGTCTAATTTTATATTTGCTATGTTTAAAGTTAAATTATTCATGAGACATTGTTTTCTCAAGAAGCCCCCTTTTTCCTAGGAGCCCGATAAACTTCTCTGCGTCTTTTAAGGCAAGAGAGTAATCAATCGTGTATTTTCTGCCGATAAATCTTGCGATTTCCTCTGGTGCCCTGGATTTCTTGCAAAAATTCCAAATCAAAGAGGCACTGTCATTCAATGCATGCGCACAATAGGTTTTTAGACTGAATATCACCAGGCCATCCGGGAAAATTCCAGTGCAAATATCTTTTGCTTGTCTAACTTTCATGTTTATTTAACGGTTTGGTAGGGCATTATGGTTGTTAACGAAGCCAAACTGGAAGCTTAAACTCTTCATTTAACTTCGAATGATTCTCTCCTTGTAAATCATCACCATACCTGTCGAATGAATTTGAAGGCAACACTATTAAATCGATCTTAATACCTTGTTTCTTAAACTCTGATAAAGCCTTTTTGATAGCCTTGCGGTAGTCCTTCACCATTAATAAACCGCTGCAGATAATATTGCCGCGGTAGGTATCATTCTTTGCAAGGAAGGCATGGTGTTCGTTTGGCACAAAATCATTCCATTCCTGCAAAGCCTTTTTTCCTTTTTCGAAAGCCGCCTCAGAAAAAAGCCAAAGCACGTTTTTGAATTTAGCAAAAAAAGTATTCTGCATTACACGGTAGGGAAAAAATTCTATCGGCTTGAGGAGGTCCGGGAAAAGCTCCAAATTCATGCCGTATTTCTTTCTCATCTTTATAATAAAACGGCTCAACTCCGCGTAGTCTGACTTAAGGAATGCTTTTAATTCCTTCGTGGCTTTGAAACTGTAGCCTGGAGCGTAAACAATTACATCCTTAGTATAAAAATTTATCGCTTTGATAGTATTCTCAATATCGTCGTAGCCAACCAGATGCGGCAGGGGCACCAAAGCCGCCTGTATAATAAAACCGTTCTTTGAAAGATTAAAAAACGCTTCCCGCACTATTTTATATTTGTTCTCCTTAAGTTTAAAAATCTTGCACCAGAATTTCGGATTATCGGAGTGATAGGATATGGTAAATTTGAGCGGTTTGAAAGGAATCAATTTCTCTATAAAACTTTTCTCAAGGATTGTCCCGTTGGTATTCATCTGGATGACATTGCCGGGGAATCTTTCTCTTATCAGCCTTAAAACCTTTAAGATATCGGGATGTAAAAGCGCCTCCCCCTCGGAAATCCTGCCAGGCAGGCTATCGCCGATACGGATTTCTTCATTCGGCCCGACATTTAAAAGCGCCAGGCCCTTTTTAATATCTGCCAGGGGGCGAAAACCTTCACGGTAAATTGTAAAAGGATTCATGTTGTTAGAGCAGAAAATACATTGCCCATTACACACAGACGAAATAGGCAGCTGATTATTTGAGCCTATCGCAAACGTCTCATACATATACTTGCTTAATTTTAGGTCGTGCATACAAAAATACCTTTTGATCCTTAAAAGGCGGGGGTTAAAAAGAAAACTATATAAACTTTAACTTCTTCAAATCGCTTAAGAATTTATCCAGGTCTTCTTTGACCTTTTTTGTATCAGAAATATCAAAAGCTTCCTTGATTTTAGCCACCAAAGAATCCCTGTTTGTTTTTCCATCGAGGTTAGCCCAAATAAACTTACCCGTATCGTTTAAAATTTTTACTGCGCCTGTATCCGGGTCAAATAAAAGGGCGCCTTCTGATTCTTCCCTGTAAACAATCTTCGAACTCACCTTTGGATTATCGCTTGACGACATCTAGAACCTTCCCTTTCTTTTTATCATTATTTAACCAGCAATAAACAGAACGATCCTTGATCCCTCCGGGATAATAATAAGGATCGCAGCGATGGCCGATAAAACAGATAAGCTGGTACTTGCAACCTTTGCATTCGGGTATTGTGTTCAAATCTATCTCTAATGTCTTTCTGAATTCATTCATCAGCTTGGAATTCCTCCAGATATCAAGAAAACTTTGCTTTCTTAGGTTGCCGCATTTGGCTTCCCAGATTATTTCGCAAGGCGTTATCCAGCCGTCGGGCCTGATATTGCATTTATCCTGTGCCGCACCGCAAGGAGGAACAGATATTTTATCGTAAGCTGGCTCGTAATCCTTCATTTCTTCCAACTTCCCTCTCTGGCACAAATAAGTGCTGGAATTATCGATAAACCCGGGGAATTCTTTGTTAAGCCGGTGGATTTCTTCAATCGTACCTAACTCTTCATCATGCGAAAGATAGATCTCTTTGGCAAAACAGGCGGCATTGCCAGCGAAAAATACGTGGTTAAAACGGATGAGGTTTGCGCCCAATTTTTTACCCAGCATCGTCATGCCCCGCGTGTCTTTATAGTTTATCTTGGTTAATGTCGCGGACAATAACACGTAGATACCTTCTGACAAAAGAGCCTCTATGCCTTTAATGTTTTTCTTAAAAGTACCTACACCCCGAGCCGCGTCCATAACTTCGGGACAGGAACCGTCGAAACTCACCGTGACTCCCCTTATCTTATGTTCTTTTAACCGCTTGGCTATCTTGCTGTCAATCAAAGTGCCGTTAGTGTTTAAAGTAAGCCTGATGGGATATTTATTCAGTCGCTCAACAATCAGGAAGAAATCAGGATGGGTCAATGGTTCCCCACCAAAAATATTCACCTGAAACACCTTAGCATCGCCCAACTGATCAATAACCCGAAATAGTTCTTCGGTAGTCAAATCAGGATCTGTATGGGGGATATTCCTGTTTATGCAGTGCTTGCAACTTAAATTGCAACGGCTGGTAATCCCAAAACATATATTCAAAGGCGCAGAATACATAATTTACCGTCTATTCTTGTATGATCATTACTGGGCTGCCTTTGCTGCAAGTGCCACTGGCATTCTTTCCCGTGCCGCAGGTCGTTTGTGCACTGCCGGGTGCGCAGCTTGAACTGCCGAAACCATTTCCTGTCGCGCAGCTAGAAGCAACGCTTGCGCCCGATGAACAAATCCCCGCCAAGCCGCCGGAACCGGCCTGGCATTTAGCTGTTCCACCGGAACCGGTATAACACATTTTACCCGTTACGCCTAGGACGTTTATGTTGGGGCTGCCCATATCAAAAACTAAGGGGGCTTCATATCTTTGTTTTATCCCTCTTTGGCTATCTTTCTTCATGCGTTTCTCCTTTCTTTCTGATAAATAATTAATAATCTATTTTTAACTACGCCGGGCTTGTTGCTAGTTCTTCATTGCAGTCTTGCAAGCCAAATTCATCCTGTAACCGAGAAACCGGGAAAAGGCCCTGGTCATATGCCTGCTGACAGAAAGACAAAGGCGATAAAAGCGAGCCGTGATTGTAAAAAGCTTCGGCGCGGCATTTTCCTAAACAGTAGAATCTTAATATGCATTTTCCGCATACGCCCTGTAGATTCTTAGGGACATTTTCTCTGATATCCTTCAATATCGGATGATTATCCCAAATATCTTTTATTCTATCCTGCCCAATAACTCCTAATACTAACGAATCAACAACGCTGCCTATACCGCAAATTGAAATTCTGCCGTTTCCTAGGATTCCTAATATTCCCATTATGCCGCAGAAATTCAAATCGCCTAATCTGCCGTTTTTCAGGGGCTTGAATGCCGGCGGAATATCGAAAGTAACGGCAAAGGGCGGCTCCTTGCTAAGCTTTTCTTTAAGCTCGCGGTAGAAATCTAAGATCTCTTTTACGCTCAGGATTTCTTTTTTCTGGTCTAGTTTGCCGGCCCTGGCTACGCAATTCAGGATATTCACTTTAACCGAGCTTGCGCCCAACGAACGAGCTAAATCAATAGTAGATTTAACGTAATCCTTGTTTTCTCTCCAAAGGGAGATTATTATTTGGACGTTTAAACCTTCCTCTCGGAGAAATTTTATGCCTTCTATGGCTTTATCAAATGAACCGTCTACGCCTCTTAATAATTGGTGGATACGCGCATTGGGGCCATCAAGGGAAACAGCGACCATATCGACATTGGCTTCCTTCAATGCCCTGGCCTCTTTTTTTGTAATCAGGGTCGCATTGGTCTCAAAATTCAAAGCGATTTTATTATCTTTACAATATGATAACAGCTCAAATATGTCTTCCCTGATAAAAGGTTCCCCGCCGGTAACCTTGACTGAAGCCATGCCTAATTCCCTGCACTCTTCGAGGCCGGAAATAATGGTCTTGATATCCGCTTCGTCGTCTTTAACGGTTTTATCTGCAGAAAATTTGGGATCTATCCAGCAATGGCGGCATCGCAAATTGCAGTATTGGGAAAAATACAGATAAACGGTATTAAGCTTAAACTTATTCTTGGATTCTTCTTGTGATTGGGTGACCATAAATTAACCTTTGCTTGAACAGCCTTGAAAACAACAGTAAATATTGCCAACCAATGTCTTTAAAAATAACCTTAGCGAATCGGGCATATGGTCTCTTAAAGCTTTTCTGTAAAATAAATATATCCTGCCAAGGCCAACGTAAAATAACCGGAAAATTATATTCTCATTTAAGATATTCTTTCCGTCGGAATCGGCGTAAAACGCGCAATTTATCCTGCCGATTAAATCTTTCTGCCGTACCTCGGCTATACCGCCGAAAGGCTGGTTATCGCCTTTGGTTATAAAAGAAATTGCGCCGTTGTCTCTCTTGATTTTTATGACCCTATGAGCTGCTACTTGGTCATTTTCTTGGTAGGCTATGATATCGGCGATCCTGATTGATTCCGGCAAAATGCGGGAAATGGTCACGACCATCGCATCTTTTAAGGTTGGATACATGCTTTTTCCGCTAAAGGGGAGAATGACTTTGCCATTGGCAATGACTGCTTCTCTTACCAACTCAATGCTATTCATCGGGTAAATTTCTAAATTACTCTATCTTCTTTTCTTATAATAGGTTATTTTATTCTGACTGTCAAGTTAATAAATCTCGATTTTTACAAATTTAGGTCTTTTTCGTGGATTGACTTCTTAATAAATATGGTGGGAGATTTTACTAAGTCAATATTCTTTTCCTGCTCAATTTTTTTGCCTTGAGCATCAAAAAAAATCTTAACTATAGGCCTGAGTGCGGATTGGCTGTTGGTCTTTATCACTATCCCTATTTCTCCTGAGCTGAGCTGCACAAGGCTTCCTATGGGATATACGCCCATTTGCCTGATTAAAACCTTTAAAACGCGGTAATCAAAACGTTCTTTGTTCTCGATTAACACCCTCAACGCTTCGTAAGGATTCAACCTCTCGCGATGCGAACGAGGATGCATTAAGGCTTCGTAATAATCAACTGCCGCCACTATCTTGGCATATTGGCTCATCTCATCTGCCTTAAGTCCTTTAGGATAACCTTTGCCGTTTACGCATTCATGATGCTGGCTTGCCACGGTAACTATCGCATCGGTAACGCCTTTAGAGGAAGCTAAAATTTCGGCGCCGAATGCAACATGCTCTTCTATTTCCTCATGCTCATCCTTGGTAAATTTTACAGGCTTCTGGCTTAAGTCCATGAATTTAGTCATACCGATATCATGCAGAAACGCAGCTACTCCCAATTCCTGCAATTTTGCCCTGTCATAACCCAAGCCCTGTCCCACCAAAACAGCCAATATACAAACGTTCAAAGAATGGGCATAGAGATAATTCTCGTCGGTGTGAGTATTAAGCAGGCCCGCCAAATCGCAATTGCCCAAAATAACCTGCTCAACCAGCTTATCTGTCTTATTTTTGATTTCAATGATTGAAATCGTCTGCCCCGCCTGGACTCTATTCAAGATTTCTTCACTCAACTTAAGGCACTCAACATAAAGAACGCCTGTCTTATCTACGCCTAAGGCGCAAACATTGTCCTTTACCAAATCCACCGTTTTAACGGCTGGTTTTTCGGATGACTCAACTTGCGAAGGCAATTCTTTTTTTAGCTCTTGCTTGGGAATGGATATGGAAGATTTCTCAGGAAGAGACCTAATAGGAGGAGCTGCCGGTTTTTGCTCTTTCTCCTCCGGGGTATCTCCCTTAGGCTCTTTTTGCGGCTCGTCTTCTTTTCTAAAGAAATCTGAAAGTTTTACCATTTTTTAATATAATTTATTAATTTGTTTTTAGTTTAACATAGCTAAAAATCCTTGTCAACACATTCGCACAGAGGCTTGTTTTTTAGATTTATTTCTGATATACTCTGTGTTGACACTGAGGGCGACCCCCTCATAAACTTATTGTGGGTCGCCGAATGTGTCAAAGTATAATTTTGCCAGTATAATCAAACAAATAATCGAGAGGTGAAATATGTTAAAAGCTTTAAGAAAAAAAGATTTCGCAAAAAAGGTTTTTTATGTCTTGGCGGCATTGATTATCCCGGCATTTGTGCTTTGGGGTTCGGGAAATCTCATAAGGAACAAGCTCACTTCCAATTTCGCGGGAAAAATCTTCAACAAAACAATATCCTGGGAACAGTACCGAGAAAGCCTGGCGGCAAGCAGAAGCCAGGCGATTATGAGATTCGGCGATAATTTCTTTAAGTTGCAAAAGTTTATTAATCTGGAAAAGGAAGCCTGGGACAGACTTATCCTTCTCTATGAAGCCAGAAAAAGGCATATCAACGTATCCGATAACGAAGTTGTAGAAACAATAAAGAAATTCCCCCTCTTCCAATCTAACGGAAATTTTGAACCCAGAATCTACCAATATTTTCTCGATTCTGTACTAAGGACGCCGGCTAGAGTTTTTGAAGAGCAAATCAGGGAATCTCTGATGTTTGAAAAATTGTATAATCAACTCACCAACAAAATCACGATATCTGGCGAAGAGCTCCTAGAAAACTACAAAAAGGAAAACGAAAAAATAAAAATAGGCTATGCGAGCTTCCCTGAGAAGGATTTCGAAGACAAGGTTTCCCTCGGAGAAAAAGAATTAAAAGATTATTTCGATGCGCACTCTCCCGACTTTACAAAACCCCCTTCTATAAACATAGAATACGCTGGCCTGAGCTTTTCCGAACAGTCTACCGACGAGAGTAAAAAAGAAAGCGAGAAAAAAGTAAGGGAGATTTATTCTAATATTACCCAAGAAAAAGATCTCCAAAAAATAGCCAAACAAAACTCTTTTGATTTAAAGCAGACTGGATTTTTCAGTTTGGATGAACCAGTCCCGGGCTTGGGCGTAGAGCCAGATTTTATCCAAATCGCCTTTAGCTTAAGGGATAACCGAATAAGCGAACCGGTCTTAACATCCAAAGGCATCTTTCTGCTGAAATTAAAAGAGAAAAAAGATGCCTACGTGCCGAATTTCGAAGAGGCCAAGTCTGCGGTCGAAAAAGTTTTAAAAACCAATAAAGCTCTTCAGTTAGCTTCTGCCAAGGCAAAAGAATACCTTGCTAAGCTAGAAGAGATCTATAAAAGCGACCCTTCCCGATTTAATTTCAGAAAAGCCCTGGAAAGCGACTCTTTAAATTATAAAGTATCACCACTATTTAATTACGGGCAATATATCCCGGATATTGGCGTTTCAAAAGATTTTCTCGATGAGGCTTTCGGCCTAAAAGATAAGAATAAGCCTTTCGGCTTTGTCACAACTGCAACAGGATCTTATATCATGGATCTGGTCGAGTCTGTGCCGATAGATGAGAAAAAGTTCACCCAAGAAAAAGAGGCTTTTAAGGAAAAACTATTGCAGCATAAGAAGGAAGTAGCATTTAATAATTTCTTTCTGGAATTAAAAAATAAGGCGCATCTAGTGGATAACGTTCCTAAGGCGAAGGCCGAAAGCGCCAAGGGCTCACCTTACATTCCCCAGATAGACGAATTTTAGTTTCTTCCTGGCAATATCGTATGCCCTCTTTAAAGTATCAATGGGCGTCGGCGGAAAATCCATCTGATAGGAAGGAAAATAGCGGGAAAAATGCAGGGGCACATCTGCCCCAAGATTATCATAAACCCAATCCACTAACCTCTTCAAGCCGTCCTCAGAATCGTTTAAAGTCGGAATAACCAAATTTGTCAGCTCGATATGGCATGTTTTGTGGCTGCGCTTTATTGCTTCCAGAACCGGATTTAAGTGGCCTTTGCAGATTTTGCGGTAAAATTCCTCATCAATAGATTTTAAATCAATATTCATAGCGCCGATAAAAGGCAGCATTTCTCCCAATGGTTTTAAATTTACATAGCCATTCGTAACCAAAACATTCTCCAAGCCTACACTTTTGGCCAACTCTGCAGCCTCGAGAACAAATTCATACCAAATAAACGGCTCATTGTAAGTATAGGCAATACCAAAAGAATCTAACTCTTTGGCCTTTTCTATTAATTCTTGAGGGGTTATTATTGCAGTTTCTGCGGAGTCGTCTTGAGAAATACTCCAATTCTGGCAAAACGGACAAGCGAAATTACATCCTTTTGTACCGACGGAAAGAATAAATTCTCCAGGATGATAATGGTACAAAGGTTTTTTCTCGATAGGATCCAAGGCAACAGATGTAGCCTGGCCATAAATCAATGTATAGAGTTTACCTTGGATATTTTTTCTGACGCGACAAAACCCTATCTTTTCTTGGTCTATAACGCATGATTGAGGGCAGAGAAGGCAATGAATCTTGCCGGAAGGTAAAATTTCATAATATAAGGCCTCTTTATATTCCATAATTTTTAAGGCCCTTCTTTTAAAAACGGCTTGAATTCTATACTACTTTGATCGCCTGGACCGGACACTGATCGGCAACTTCTGACAAATTATGCTGTTCGCAGACATGCGCCTTGACATGCGCAATGCCATCGCCGCGAATCTCAAAGACTTCGGGGCAATTCTGCTCGCATAATCCGCAACCTACGCAAGCCGCCTCATCGATAATTACTTTTGCCATTGTTTGTCCTCCTGATATTTTTTAAGCTTCTAGTTTTAAGCCGTATTTCTTGATATTATTATCGGCTATCTCTTGAATCTTTTTGATCTGCTCCGGAGCTTTTAGCAAATGCTTAAATCTCCCCTGGAGCTTAAGATATTCCTCTACCGGTTTTGGTTTAATCTTCTGTACTCCCGCCAATTCGCCGTTTACATATTCAAATATCGGATACAATCCCGTTTCAATTGCAGCCCTGGCAACAGTAACTGTTTGGGCGCCTTCATGCCTCCATCCCAACGGACAGGGAACATGAATCTGGATATATTTTGGGCCTTTAATCGAGATCGCCTTTTTGACTTTATTCTGCAAATCCCTTACAAAAGCAACTGAAGCGGTGGCTACATAGGGAATACCGTGCGCGCGGGCAATCTCCGGCACCGGCTTTTTCATTTTCGGGTTGCCAAACGATTCTTTTCCTGTCGGAGAAGTCGTAGTATTGGAATCAAAAGGAGTAAGGCCGCTTCTTTGAATTCCCGTATTCATGTAGGCCTCATTATCGTAACAAACCGATAAGATATCATGGCCCCTCTCCCACATCCCAGAAAGCGCCTGTAATCCTATATCGGCAGTTCCGCCATCTCCGGCCTGAGCAATAACATTGGTCCCTTCTTTTTTACCCAGGAATTTTAGCGCCGACTCGACACCCGAAGCTACCGCGCCGGCATTTTCAAACAAAGAATGAATAAAAGGAACACCCCACGCGCTTTCGGGATATTTGGTCGTAAAAACTTCCAAGCAACCTGTGTTATTTACAATAATTGTATTTTCGCCTGCTGCCTCAATTACTAGCCTTGCTGCGATCGCCTGGCCGCAACCTCCGCAGGCAGTATGTCCAGGATTATATAAAATTTTAGTTTCCGGCATATTCTTCCTCCAGGAGTTCTTTCTTAACATCGATAAATTCGCAATCGACCTGCTTTCCAGAAAGTTTATCAAAAACCTGTTTTATAGAATCTTTGGTGATATCGCGTCCGCCTAAACCTAAGACAAAACCGCTGATTTTGGAAACCTTGTCCTGACCTATAAAGGCAGAGGTCAAATCTGTATACAGCGGGCTATTGGATCCCAGTGATATTGACTTATCCACTACGGCAATCTCAGGGACATTCTTCAAAGCATTTAAAATTGCCTGTTTGGGAAATGGCCGGTAAGTGATAAGTTTCAAAACTCCGACTTTTTTGCCCTGAGCTCGCAGCTCATCTACGGTTTCTTTTATTGTGCCGACGATAGAGCCCATGGCTACGATGACCTGTTTGGCATCTTCTATTTTGTAAGCTTCGACTAATCCACCGCTTTCTCTGCCGAATACCTTTTTGAATTCGCCAGCGACTTTAGGGATAAAATCAAGCGCAGCTTCTTGCGTTTTCTGGATAGCCACGCGCGCCTCCATATAATGTTCGGGCATAGCCAAACATCCCAACGTCATAGGATCGCTTGTGTCTAGTTTATACAAAGGTTTATAAGGCGGCAAGAATTTATCCACCTGTTCTTGAGACGGCATATCCGCCACTTCCAGACCGTGAGTTAAGATATAACCGTCGAGGTTAACCATGACTGGAAGCATTATACTGTGGTCTTCGCTTATGCGATAGGCCTGGATATGCAAATCTATGACCTCCTGGATATTCTCTGCAAATAATAAAATCCAGCCGCTGTCTCTAATCGTCATTACATCCTGCTGGTCATTCCAGATATTTATGGGAGCTGAAACCGCGCGGTTGGCGCAAGCCAAAACCAAAGGCAGCCTCATACCGGCAATATTAAAAATGACTTCTGTCATAAGAAGCAATCCTTGAGAGCTAGATGATGTGAAAGCGCGCACGCCTGTGGCTACGGCGCCTAAAACTGCGGATGCGGCAGAATGCTCGCTCTCCACATTGACAAATTCAGCCTTTAATTCTCCGTCGGCGACAAACTGCGCCAATCCCTCGACGATATGCGTCTGCGGGGTGATCGGGTAGGCCGAGACAACGCCTGGCCTGCATAATTTAACCGCTTCCGCAACCGCGTAAGAACCCTCGATAAATTTCTTCATTTTATTTCTCCCCTTCAGGAATCATTTCAATATCTTTTTTCGGACAGATGAACGCGCAAAGCCCACAACCTTTGCAATAATCAGGATCATTTTTGTAGGTGTTCTTTTCTTTGCCCGAAATGCAATTTTCCGGACAAATCATGACACACATATTACAGGCGATACAATTTTTCTGCAAAAATTTCGGCTTAACGTCTATGCGCCAAGAACCCGTCTTATTTTTCCTACTTGATTTTGGCTTTGCTACTAAAGGTCCGAACATTTTATCTCCTTATTTTAAATTCTTTACGAAATCAAATCCTCTTTTAGCCGCCTCAATGTTTAAATCGGCAATCTTTCCTTCGAAACGCTGTTTTATAGCTTTGTTAAGTGAATCTAAATCCAATTCACCTGTAGCTGCCGCAAATGCACCAATAAGTGCGGTATTGCCTAAAGGCCTTCCGATAACTTCCTGGGCAATTTTATTGGCAGGGACCACAAATATCTTCTGCTTGCCTTTTGGCTTGGGGGCCTCTATCCCCTCTCTTTCATTTACCAAGGCAACGCCTTCGGGTTTAAATCCGGCGAAACAATCGAATCCACGCATAAGAGTAGAATCCACTATAATTATATAATCCGGCTCATAGATTTGACTGCGTAGCCTTATCGGCTTATCATCAACTCTTACAAATGCATTCATTGGAGCGCCCATCCTGGCAGCCCCAAAAGACGGAAAGGCGTAAGGGTATTTCCCTTTTAAAAATAATGCATCTCCCAATATGGTGGCAGTTGTGATTGCCCCCTGGCCGGCACGAGCAAAGATCTTTATCTCTTTCATTGTACTCCTTCCGATTTTTTAAATAATCTTTTGCTAAGGTGGATTAAAAAACGCTACTATTATATTAAGGAAAATTTAATTAATCAAGGTTTTTGTCTTAATTAATTTTACGCCTTTCTTAGCGAGCATCTTTAAGACTTTATTGCCTTCTTTTACCGATATGGCTTTGATAGCATCTTCTACTATAAATACTTTTTTATTCAATTTGAGCAATCCTAAGACTACTGTCTTAATACAATAATCCGTGGCAACACCATAGACAAAAGCAGTATCTATATTTTTCAATATGACCGCGATGTTAGGGCTTAAAAATACTTCTATTGTCTTCTTTTCCAGAATAATCTGTCTGTATCTATCTAATAAATTACTTAGTTCCTTTGGGGAACGTTTGTTGATATTGACATAGACGCGATTTTTTAGCAAAGTCTCTTTTATCTTCTTCTGGCCTGTTTTTCCCTTAACGCAGTGTGCGGGAAATAGCTTAAATTCTGGATCCCGGACAGAATGCGCATCGACTGAAGCGATGATATTAATTTTATATTTATCGGCGAATTGGGTAAGTTTTCTTAAATTCGGGATAATTCTTTCAGCACCCCTGATAGAAAGACGCCCCTTTTTTTTCATGAAATCAAACTGGGTGTCTATATCGACGAAGGCGATTTTTTTCATTGTCTTGATCTGTGCTTTATGCTTTTTAAGACTTTCTTGGTGTGAATCTTCAATCCCTGGCTTATAGCTACCGGATATCTATACGATTTATTAAGTCTCTTGTATTTATCGGGAAGCCTTAACAAGTTATCCTGGGCGACCCTTCTTACCTCATCAAGAAGCGGTGCCATATAAATAGATTTTCCACTCTCCATCACCTTGGCAAGAAGAGGCATCCCCTTTATGCTTTCGGACTCTAAAGCCAGGATATCTCTGGCAAACATCCCTTTGTTGTCCAATATCCTATAAATTTGTTTTCTGCCCGGATAGGTAGACTTTCCGATACTTAGCTTCATCGTCGGCAAGAATTCACCGCTAGCATCTGTTACCTCGCTGATTTTATAAATGACATCGCAGTAAGGGGCATCTTCCGAAACTCCCATGTTAGTACCGACGCCAAAATTATCAATCGGCGCCCTTTTCTTCAATAGCTTGGCGATTTTATATTCATCTAAATTTCCGCTGGCGAATATCTTTACATATGAAAGGCCGGCTTTGTCCAGCATTATCCTTACCTTTTTAGATAGCTTCGCGAGATCTCCGCTATCCAGCCTTATCCCGTTTAACTTGCAACCTGCTTTTTCCATTTCTTTTGCCACAACAATAGCATTTTTTACGCCGCTAAAATTATCGTAGGTATCAACAAGCAAGATCGAATGTTTAGGAAAAGTCGATACGAAAGCCCTAAAGCTATCCAATTCATTGTCAAACGACATTACAAAGGAATGCGCCATGGTTCCGGCAACAGGAATTTTGTATTTCATTCCCGCCAGAACATTGGATGTGCCCTTGCAGCCGGCAATATAAGACGCCCTAGCCGCTTTAAGCGAAGCGTCGACTCCGTGAGTGCGGCGCAGGGAAAAATCATAAACTCCCCTATCTTTTGCCGCCATAGTCACGCGGCTGGCCTTTGTCGCTATCGTAGTGTTGAGGTTAACGGTATTTAAAAGGTAACTTTCGACCAATTGTGCCTCAATAATCGGCGCGATTACCCGTATCACCGGCTCATTGGGAAAGAATATTTCCCCTTCGCGCAAAGCCCAGACATCTCCGGAAAAACGCAATTTGCTTAGATACCCCAGAAAACTTTCTTGGAAAATACCCATGTTTCTCAAGGATTCGATGGAAGCAGGATCAAAACTAAAATTACTCAAATAATCTAAGATATCCTCAAGCCCTGCGGCCATAAAAAAAGAACGATTGGCAGGCATACGCCTTATAAACAAATCAAATACAGCCTTGGCGTTATTTTTAAACTGAAAATAGCTGGCCGACATGCTGATTTCATACAAATCAAGCAGCATAGATAAATTAATTTTATTATTCGTATCTTGCTCCATAATTATTTGGCTAGAAGTTCCTTGTAATCTACGGGAAAATCATTGGTTATAAACTTCACGATGCCATTCTTGTCAATCAGGACATAAGTTGGCACACCTACTAAATTATATCTTAAAGCAACCGTAGTATCTTTATCTTGAAGTATGGGGAATGCGATATTCTTCTCTTTGGTATACCTATTAATCGTCTCCGAGGAATCCCCGATATCTATAGATAAGATTTTAAGGTTTTCATTCTGCATCTGGGGATAAATTTTATTTAGGGTATCTATCTCCCGTCGACAGAAAGGACATTTTATAAACCAGAAGAAAAGCAAAACGCTATTCTTATCCTTAAAATCCGATAGGGATACTTTTTCTCCCTTCATATCGTAAAGGGTAAAATCCGGAGCCTGGCTATTCAAAACCACATTTTCTTTAATCTGCCTACCCATGGCAAAGGATTCGTTAAACACCATCAGCGATAAAAAAACAACTAAAGCAACCATAAAAATTTTTTTCATAGAATTATCCTTCCTGCTTTTAAAATAAAATACACTCCGGCAATAATTAAGATTATCCCCGCTATTTTCTCCATTAATGTTAGCCATTTCCCCGGTTTGGGCAGGCTCAGAAGAAACCCGCTAAAAGTCCCGGCTAAAATCAAAAGAAACCCCATCCCGAAGGCAAAGACAAAAAGAAGGCTGGCTCCATACAAAACATTTTCTTTGGAAGCGATATACACCAATATCGCACCCAGCGCCGGGGCCACACAAGGGCCGACTGCCAAGCCTGAAATCAATCCAACAATAAAAACTGCAATAAAGCCTTTCTTACCCGATTTCTTGACCGATACCTGCGGCAGCTTTAAATTAAACAGTTCTAGCAAAGAAAAACCGAATATAATAAAAACTATCCCCACGACTAAATTCGATACAGGATGCGTGGCAATCCTGCCAAAGAGCTTTCCTGTCAGAGCAGCGATTAATCCAAGCGCAGAGTAAGTAATCGCAATCCCGCTGACATAAACTAAGCTTAATATGAACCCTTTGATCTTTGAATCTGGACTTCTAGAACCGATATATCCGATACTGACGGGCAAAAGCGGATAGACGCAGGGAGAAAAACTTATCAAAACACCTCCGCCAAAAACCAGCAAATAATCCAGAAAATTACCTTGTAGATTCATTTATCCAAGATAGATATTTCCTACTGCCTTTAACGATGGGCAAGGCAATTATTTCCGCGACATCATAACTATGCAAAGACTTTACTAATTTCTCAAGCCTGGAAAAAAGATTTTTTTTAGTCTTAATAATCAATAAGGTTTCTTTGGAAGAATCGACTTTACCCTGCCACCAGAATAATGAATTTACAGGATTGACTAAATTTACGCAGGCAGCTAGCCTAGCCTTAATCAAGGCTTGCGCTATCTTTTGCGCCTGAGCTTTATTTGCGCAGGTTATCAAGACTACTATAAACATTTAGAGTTTCAACAGGATATCAATCTGTTCTTTGTCGAATCCTATGACTACATCTTTACTGTCTATCTCAATAACAGGTACTCCCATCTGTCCGGAGATACTAATCATCTCCTGCAACTTATTCTCATCGCTTGAGACATCAAAATTTTCGTATTGCACACCCTTACTATCCAGATAGGCTTTAAGCCTGACGCAATAAGGACAAGTTGGCGTAGAATAAACTTTAACATTAGCCATAATTCCTCCTTAAGGATTTGTCTTTTTAACCAATTTAGCGAATCTTTGGCCGAATCTGACGCATTGCTTTGAGGCTCTTGCATCTGGGCTACCGATAGCCACCGGCCCGTAATGATCTCCAGAAGGATCGCCTTGAATTATCATACCATGAATGAGCATGGCGTTCAAGATATCTAAAATTGTTGTTTCGTTGCCTCCGCCGATATTGGCGCTGGAAGAAAATGCCCCTCCTGCTTTGCCATCTAGCTTACTGTGGAACTTGACTGATTGGTCCAATAACTCCTTAATCTGGAAGGCCATACTGCCATAATATGTGGGCGAACCGATTAATATTCCGTCGGCCTTTAATAAATCATCGGGCTTAGCATCCTGGACTTTCTTCAGTTGGTATTGGACTCCTTCCTTCTCGATGCCTTCAGCTATCGCCTGAGCCATCTTCTCTGTATTACCGGATTGCGTATAATAAATCACCAAAATTTGCGCCATATTTTCCTCCTTTATTTTAGCATCGAAACCGACATCATCCTGCCGGCTTTATTCTTTTCTTTGCGGTACGAGAAAAAGTTTTTGTTTTGGCAAGAAGTACAGATTTTACTATCGACTATATTCTGCCTTTCAATCCCAGCAGAGACAAGTTGGTTTTTATTTATGGCAATTAAATCTAAAAATAACCCGTTATCTCTTTTTATTAAACCTTGCTTAAAATATTTCGCAAATTCCGGACCGACCTCATAACAGCAGTTTCTTATCGCAGGACCAAACGCTGCAATAATATCCTTTGGCTGAGAATTAAAGTTTTGCCTAAAAATTGAAATCGCTTTTTTGACAATTTTCTCTCTGGTACCCCGCCATCCGGCATGCACCAGGCCGATAGTTTTTGTTTTAGGGCAAAACAAGAATATTGATAAACAATCAGCGGTAAAAACCGCCAAAGGAATATTGCGTTTGTTTGTAATTAATCCGTCAAAACCGGCAATTGCATTTTGGCGACCTAAAGCGCCTTTTCCTTTATGTTTTCCAGTAACTACTACAACTTTCGATTTATGCGGCTGTTTTACGCAAACAAGGTTTCGATAGTCGATTCCTAATCTATTTAAGAACTTTTTTCTGTTTTGCGGGTTTGCATCAAAGCTTAAATCAAGTTTTCTATCGCTGAAGGCTGCCACGATAGGGAATCTATTCAATTTTCCAAAAAAATATGCGCCTTTTCGCTTAATCATATTTTAAAAAATTAGGAAGGAATTACTTTAAAGCTTCTTTGTAGGCGTCGTTTATACTGTATATCCCGACGACGCAGGCGATAATTATACCGATGACAAATAAAGCCAAACCGATTATCAATTCCCAGATGGAAAAGATGCGAGAAATTATCCAATGCCCGGAAAATACTGCTCCCACAATAATCAAAATCATGCTGTAGGCAGACACGGCCATGATAACCAAACCCTGTTTAATCTTGCCCACGTAAAGCTGCCCAAGACCGTTAAAAACAAATGACAGGACCGCAGCAATTCCTGCGCGGTGCCTCTTATCATCCATTAGTTATCGCTTTCCTTATCGCTGATTTTTAATTTCTGCACGCTGCTTAACCTGTCGCTGAAACGCTCCAGGCGCCTATCAGAATCCTCAAATTTATCGCGCGCATTTTTAATGTGGCTACCTAAAACCCTGAAATCATCCCGGAAACGCACTAAATCATCTTTCAATCTGGCTAAATTAATTAACACATCATTAATATTGTCTCGTATAATCTGCCCCTCCATCCCTCTCCAAATAACATATAGATATGGATAGAAGGTATTGGGCGAGACAGGAATGACTTTCTTGGATACCGCGTAAGACCAGATAGTTTCGTTTTTAATGATCTCGTAATAAATCGATTCAGTCGGGATATACATCAGCGCAAAATCCGATGTCCCTTCGTCGGGGAGGATATATTTGGAAGCGATATCATCAACTTTGTTTTTTACGCTTATTGTAAAATCGCGTGTATTAGTTTTTCTATCTTGGTCAGTTTTTGAATCGATTAAGCGCTGAAAACTTTCCAGCGGAAACTTGGCATCAATAGAAACAATGTTTTTACCTAGATGGATAACCGCATCTACCTTCTGGCCATTTTTAAACTGGTGTTGGAAAGAATAAAATTCTTTATGTTCGCCAAAAACCTGAGTAATTATATTCTCAAGAAGCGTCTCTCCGATTCCTCCGCGCATCTGAGGTGGGCGAAGCATATCCTGCAGGCTTGAAATCTCGCGCATCTTCTCATTAATCTGTCGATAAGATTCCTCAACAACGCCCAGGCTTTTCTTCACATCGCCCATCACTCCGGTGGTTCTTAATAGCTGCTCCCCGACGGTTTTATCGGTCTGGCGAAGCGCATCAGAGGTATCCTGAAGGCGCTGATTAAGCTCGCCCCTTAAGGCATTCATCTGGTTATTCATTTGGTGGTTCATCTCGGAGGACATCTTCCAGACAAATCCTATGATTATCACTATCGCTACAATTATTCCGCCTAAAATTGCTAATATCACTATTTTGCTCCTTTTATCTTCTCTATCCGGGAAATGATTTCCTTGATTTGGCTTTCGCTTTGTTCTTTGACGATATCGCGCACAAAATCCGAGGTGCTGATGGCATCTTCGGACGACATATAATTGCATTGGATACCACAAGAATAATATTTTTTCTCGGTCTTAAAAACTGGCGGGCATTCCTGTATCCAGATGATTTTCCCTTTGGCATATATTGGTTCCTTGCCTTCAACAATATGAATCTTCAGTTCCAACTCAGAACCTTCTTTTAATTTATCGGGCATGACGATATTGAGTCCCGTAGGGCTTATATTCTTGGAAAAAGCCGTCCCGGTTATTTCGGGATCGCTTAAAGAGTGGTAATCGACTCTTAAGATGATGTTGGCGCGGAAAAGTTTTCTGTACTCAAAGGTCGGCATATTACTCCTTAAAATGGGCTAAAATCAACAGAAGGATTATAGCACAAATATATTATCTCTTATTATAATTTTTGCTCTCTTAAAGAAGCTAAAAGCTGACTGTCTATTCCATAAGAAGCTGTCTTCCAGAAATCAATTATCTCATCTTTATGCGCCTGCCAAAGAGAGCTGTAATTGTCCCAGCCGCGGATTGGACCTTGCCTGTTGACCCAGGCCGGATCCTCAACATAATGGTAAAATCCGTCGGGGAAAGCTGTATTTTTTACCGCCTTGTATGTCCAGTAGGTCCAGCTAAAATCAAGCCCTGCGAAAAGTTTTACTAAATCGCGGATATAATCCTTCTCACCGTGTTGATTTAAGCGGTCATTCACCCCGAATTCACCCACTAGAATCGGAACCTTTAATCCCTGGGATATCTTGAAACAATCTTTTAGGTGCTTAATGTTATCTTGCATGCCTTTCTTGTAAAGATAATCCCCAAACGGATAAACCGGAGTAGGCTCGGTATTAAAACAAAACTCTAAAGGCTGATAAAAATGGATGCTGAAAGCCAGATTTTCGTATTTTGGCTTTTTAAGTGTATCCAAGTCCTGCGCCCAATTGACCGGCTCAAGGAAAAGAATATGATTTTTATCTGTTTTTCTGATTTCTTGCACTAACTCTGCATAGAATCTATTCAATGCGCCTGCCGATACGATTGGCTCATTCAAAAGATCGTATCCAGCCACCGCCTCTTCATCCTTAAATACCTCGGCGAGAAAAGACCAAAGCTTTATAGTCCTTTCAATATTAGACGGACTATTCCAAAGCCCAGACTCCCCCGTGCTATCAGAATGCCAGTCGGTATTTTGGCTGCCTGGCGCGGCATGCAAATCCAAAATCACCCAAATTCCGTATTTTTTCGCCCAAGCCACAGCTTTTTGCAAATAGGATAACCCTTCTTGGGAATAAGAAAAAGGTTCTTTCTCGATTAGTTTATGATTAAAAGGAAGCCTGACGCAATTAAATCCCAAGGAAGCAATATTTTTAAAATCCGATTCCTGAATAAAATTGTCCCGGAAACTAGTCTCAAATTCTTCCAGCGCAGAAGCGCCTTGTGCCTGCCTGAATTTATCTTTGAAGATTCTCTCGGCGATGTTAGGAGCAAAAAGAATATAGCCCTCCATCATCAGCCATCCGCCTAAATTAAAACCGCGAAGCACAATCTTTTTACCTGCTTCGTCTACAATGTAATTGTCTTTTGTCTTTAACATTTTACAGGAGATAATCCTTTTTTATTCGCTGGACGCTGCGAAAGATATTCTTTTTAATCTGAAGATTATTTTGCGCCAGCTCCCTTATTACTTTTTCAACTTGCGCCCGCTTGGTATCGCCGGCATTGGGACAGCTGCATTTTTCGTAAGTAAAATCATTTTCTTTTCGCGCAAAACGTGCTATCTCCTTCTTCTCAATGTAAGCTAGCGGCCGGATAATCGTTATCTTGCCCTTAAACAATTCCTGTTTTGGTTTCATGGTACTGATTTCGCCTTTGTAAAACATATTAAGTAAAACCGTTTGAATAATATCGTCCATATGATGTCCTAATGCGACTTTTTTAAAACCGAATTTTGCTGCCGTCTCAAAAAGGGCCTTGCGCCTATTCCAGGAACACCAAAAACAATTGATTTCGTCTTTGCTTTTAGCCTTTTTAAATATATCTACCTTTACGATACGATAATCGATTTTCTCTTTTTTGAAAAATTCTCTTAGCCTCTTGGCAAGCGTACGCGAGTATCCAAAATCAATGTGCACTGCCAAGATATCAAATTTTACAGGCGCGAATGTCTGTCGGTATTTAAGCATTTTAAGAAGCGTAATGCTATCCACTCCTCCGGATACACCGACGACAATTCTGTCTTTGTCGGCAATCATCTTATAATCTCCGGCTGCTTTGCCGACTTTTTTGGAGATAAAATACATTAATTTGTTATTTTTGCTTTCAGGCTTGTTTGTATCCATCGTAACTTTTATAAAACAATTCCTCTACTTCTTTTTTGATCGCAAATGAGATGGCCTCGTAATCATCAACTATACCATATCCTTTGCCTTTTGACAGAAGATTCTCAGAAGTTATCGGCTCACCAAATACGATTTTAACCGGATGCGGACGAGGGATACGCCTGGTCCTCGGCCAGGCTTGGTATGTCCCTAAAATCGCAACCGGAATGATTTTTATCGCGCCTTCCCGGTTATCGATGCTGAATTCTTTAGCCAAAATGCCGATACCCTTCTTAAACTCCCCGGGCTTCCCTTCAAAAGAACGAAGCCCCTCAGGAAAAATACAAAGCATCTTGTCATGCCGCAAGATATAACTTGAGACCTGCAGAGTATTCATCAATTCTTTGGTCGGATCTATCGGAACAAGCCTTGCTATTGTCAATGCCCACCTTATCATGCGGTGTTCGAATATATTCTTATCGCCCAAGAAATATAATTTGATTAAAGTCTTAAATGGGACAGACGATCCCACGATAAAACCGTCGAGATAGCTGGAATGATTAGCGCACAAAACATATCTGCCTTTTGTTGGCAGGTTTTGTCTTCCTTCAATTTTCAAAAAGAAGAATAATTTAAACATCGCGAATAATATTTTTGGGATGACAAAACTAAGCAATTTGTTAAATCCTCCGGGAGAAAAATTAATTTTTTCAATAAGCTCTTTGGGCGGGGGCAAATCCAACAGGTCTTTCCAGGAACGCACGGCTTGCCCAACCTTTGACGAGGAATCGCTAGAAAAGAGGAAATCGTTTAATTTTAGAATTAACTCTCTAACAGTAAAAATCTCGGTTACTAGAGAATCTGGAATGATTATTTTAAAAATATTCTGTAACCCCATGGCTAATTCCACCCTAGCCAAGGAATCAAATCCCAGATCCAATTCTAAGTGGTCATCGAGCTTAATGTCCTTCTTGGAAGAAGTTTTCTTAGAAAGAAAATTCATGACTTTCTTACCAATCTCCGAATTCAAGATACTGATATCTTCTAGGCTGGGGCTATAAGCATCCTCTACCAACCATCTCTTTCCCGTGAATTTATCCCTGTACAGAGCTTCAACTTCGTAACGTTTAATTTTTCCTAAACGCGTCTTGGGAAGTTCATCTTTGGTAATAAAGAAATCTGTTATGCGTTTATAGGACGGCAATTTTACCGAGAGATTCTCCAATTCCCATTTGATTTTCCTGTTTACGTTGGCATCGCCGACTTTCTTAAACTGCTCAAAATCAGGTACTACAACTGCAGCCAGGATTTCATTTCCTTCTGTATTTTTTACAGAAAGCAGGCATATCTCTTTTATAAATTCGCTTTTTTTAAAATAACTTTCTATCTCTTCGGGATAGATATTTTTTCCCGAACTCAAGACGATTATCTCTTTTAACCTTCCGGTGATATAAATATATCCGTCTTTATCGATGCGCCCGGCATCACCGGAATAAAACCAGCTGTCTTTTATCACCTGGCTTGTCTCTTCGGGATTATTGTAATAACCTTTCATAACATTGTCGCCCTGGATTAGAATTTCATTATCGCTGCCTATTTTTACCCTTACGCCGTATACAGGCCTTCCGACGGAACCTAGTTTGTTTAAGGCAGCGAGGTTTAGGCTTACTACCGGCGATGTTTCAGTCAGACCATATCCTTCTAAAATTGTAAAACCTAGCCTCAAGAAATCTTGGGCTATCTCGGTATCGAGCTTGGCGCCACCGCTTACTAAATATCGAATTTGACCGCCGAAACTTCTATGAATCGTGCCAAAGAAAATTTTAGCTAGGTTGATTTTTGTAAAACGCCTAAATACAAAAGAAAAATTTATTAATAATACAAATAATATTCTTTTTACAGAAGACTGTTGTTTGATCTTGTCAAAAATAGCTTTATGTAACATATTAAAAATTTCAGGCACCCCGATAAACATCGTGACTGCATTTTCGCGTATAGTCTTTAAGAACTCTTCGCTTTTTAAAGTATATGGATACACAATCTTGGCGCCTAGGAATACGGGGAAGATAAGCGTTGCGCTAAAAGCAAAAGAATGATGCAGCGGCAAAATAGAAATGAAACAATCTTTTTGGCTACAAATATTCAATTTTTCAAAACTTAAGAAATTGGCTGAGAAATTCTTATGCGAGAGCATTACGCCCTTGGGTTTTCCGACGGTGCCAGAGGTATATATTATCGAGGCTGTATCTTCGGCAGAGACGGATGGGAAAAGGCTTGCAGGATAAAACGTTAAAGACGCTTCCTTAAATGAAATGTAAGGCGATTTATTTTCTGCTCTATCTACGAGAATTACCTTTTTAACTTTCGCTAAATTTACAAGATCTTTCTCGAAGAAATTCAGGAATTTAGCCGAGCTGAATATAATTTTGGCTTCACAGTCGATAAGCAGGTTATGAAACTCAAAATCCGATAACTTAGCATCTAAAGGGACAGCTGTTGCTCCCGATAAAATAATCCCAAAATAGGCAATGGACCACTGCGGACAATTATCTAAAATAATTGCTACCCTATCCTGTTTCTTTATTCCGTTATCTATGAGCCAGCTGGCGATATTTTTCGCCTGCCTGTAAATCTCGTAATAGGTATAATTCTTGATTTGGCTGGCCTGAGTTTCTACAAATGCAATTTTATCGGCGTTTGCCTGGCAGGTTTTGGAAAATTTATCGTGCAGCAGGAATCCTTCGGACATTTTAAACAAATTCTTTATTTTTTATGCGCTGCAGGAAAGTATCGCGGCAGCGCTTACATAAGGTTAGTTTATAAAATACATGTACATCTTCTTCCAATTGCTTGGGATCTATATCCTTCATTTGTTCTATAAGTTCTCTGATTTGCTTCTGAGTGTCTTTTTTAAAATCTTCTTTGGTAAATTCTACTTCCGGCGAAGCATAAAGCTCTATCTTCAGGATATATCTATCGATGGGCTTCTCTAAATTCTTGCCGCAAGAATCGCAAACATGCTTAATTTCCCTGTTTACCTCCTTCAGGGGGCAGATGTGGCATTGAGGAACTTTTTTGCAAAGAGTTTTGGCTAATTTTACAATAAGCGCATGGTATTCATTGAATAATTTGACATCGCAAGACAAATTGTCCATAAAAAGATTCTGGATCTGAGAATAACTTGCGGCTTTCTCAATAAGATTATGCCTTAAAAGCGCTCGCCTGGTGTAGGCGTCGACGACAAAAATCGGTTTTTCACCGGCATACAATAAAATCGAATCGGCAGTCTCAAGGCCGATACCTTTTACATTCAGCAATTTAGCCCGTAATTTCAGATAATCATCCTCAAACATATTTTTTAAAGAACCATGATATTCCTTAAACAGAAAATCAACAAAACTTTTAATCCTTTTAGCTTTTACATTGTAATAGCCAGAGGGGCGGATTAATTTCGCCAACCTCTTTATCGGAATTTCTTTTATCTTTCTTGGCTTAAGCAAATTACTTTTTTTCAGATTGGCAATCGCCTTCTCGACATTGCCCCAATTGGTATTCTGGGTCAATATTGCACCGACGATCACTTCAAACGGTGCTTGTGCCGGCCACCAATGCTGTTTTCCGAAGCGGGAAAATAATTTTTGATAAATCTCTTCTAAAACATCCTGGGTTTTATTTTTTGTCATTTGCGTCTAAGCCTGGTTTTGGAGCGCAACATCTCCTGATACAAGTCTTCTTCGGAAAGATCCTGGTCTTTTTTCACGACGATTTTGGTAGGATCGATTTTGTATTTTGGCTTCTTATACGGCCTCATTGTTATCGACTAAAATCGTATTGCCTTCTATTCTGAATATTTTACCGAAAAATTGCTCGGCAACCCAGATATTGGTCTGGGTATGGCTACTAATCTGAGAAACCCTTATTTCTCCTCCCAGAACAGAAAGCCAAGGGATAATATTATCTGCCAAATGCGTATCGCAGGCGGCACCAGAATTAATTTCGTCTAATAAAATCTGGGCTGCCTGCCTACCCACTACCTCAGAAGGTTTTGTTATTTCTCCTCTGGAATCCGCGCCTAAAATAATTCTCTCATTCATATGCGCATAAAGATTTATCTCCGAGCTTACAGAATAAGTCTCGACGTATTCTGCGCTGATTCCTATAGGGCATGAAAATTTATCCTCCAAGAACTCTCTTGCAGCTTTTGCCTGTCTCTGGGCTACATCTTTTTTGATTAGATCGCGGGAAGCAACGCTTAGGCCGGAAATTCTTTTAAGCACGCCCTGCTGGGTCAAATCTATGGGTTTAGGATATTTTATAGGTTCAATACTAACCGATACTTCGCCTCCGCCTTGCGGGTAATATCCTCTTCTAAAAATCTTCAATTCTGCGCGAAGCCCGGATTTGGCTAAAATCGGAAATATGCAATTAGGATAATAATCAATTGGAACCGCGCCTAAACCGCAAGTCCCGCCTTTGATATTCAAAGATAATCCTTCGGATTTAAAAGCGGCTACTAATAAAAGCGGCTGTAACAAAAGCCCTATTGCTCCGGCGGTTCCGATATCTATATCCAAAGTCTGTCTTAAGGCCTTATCCCGTCGAGGCAAGAAAGTAATCTCCTGCGAATTCATCTCCAGGCCTTCGGTATCGGCATCAAAGAGTTTGGCTAATGTATTTAAGGTATTTAGATGCTGGGCTTTGAGGCCTGGTTCAGAGCGCCTGGCGCGGATATTCTTTACTCTGATTGGCCTTCCCGTAATGCAAGAAAGACCTGCTGCCGTACGCAAGATCTGTCCGCCACCTTCCAGATAATCTCCGTCTATCTCCAATAAATCCAAAGCGGTTTTATTCAAATTTATATACCTTTCTCACTTTGTCGTGAACCTGCCATTGACATTTCAAGCCTTTGGGGAATATCACCAAATCTCCAGCCTGAAACCTGGTATCGCCCTTAGGAGTTTTAACCGTGACTTTCCCTTCATATATATAACAGATTTCCTGGTCGGAATACTGCCAATCAAAAGTCGACGGCTCGCACTCCCAAACCGACCAGACGCCTGTATTTTTCGCAGTCTCAGGTATATTTAATTGTTTCATTTTATTTTTATCTAGCTTCTGGACTTGAATTTCGCTCATGACTCCTCCTCTAAAGATTTTCTCATCTCTTCGGGCATGGATTTCGGCTTCAGGTTCAATCCTACGCAGGCAAGAACGACAATGGCCTTAATTAGAACAGATTCATCTTTTTTAACTTCCTGGTAGAAATAGATTGAAGATTTACCCAATTTCTCGATACGACTAATTATCCTAATTTTATCTCCGTAATGGGCGGGGGCTTTATAGTCAATGTCTACATGCGCCACAACAAAATTCGTGCCTTTCTGGACACATTCCGTAATTTCGATGCCTCTTTCGGAAAATAACACGGTCCTGGCTTCCTCAAGATATTTTAGATAATTGGCATAATAAACTACGCCGCCGCAATCGGTATCATGGTAATAAATCTTTTTTTCTAAATATGATTCTTTCACGGATATCCTCCGAAATCTTAAATTAAATCAAGGTTTCCCAGGAAAATTTTAAGTTTTTCTACAATTTTATCTTTAGATTCTAGAAAACCGCTGTTATGGCTGCCGTGAATTTGAAAAAATTCTTTTGGGGGGATAGCCTCCTGGTAAAGCTTCTGACCTAATTCAAAAGGCACGATCTCATCGTTAATGCTATGGATAAAAAGCTTGGGTGATTTTATGGTTTTTACCTTATTTACCGAATCAAATTTCGTCATGAATAAAAATGACGGAATAAAAGGATAGAATTTTCTTGCCAGATCCTTGGCAGAACTAAACGATGAATCTACGATTAGGCAGGCGACGTCTCTTTTGGCGGCCAAATCTACGGCTACCGCTCCGCCGATTGATTCGCCGTAATCGATTATCTTATTTTTATTGATGTCCGGGCGGCTGGATAGATAATCAAAGGCCGCCCTTGCATCCTTATAGATACCGCTCTCCGAAGGTTTGCCTTGGCTCCTGCCATAGCCGCGATAATCAATTATAAAGACATTAAAACCTAGCTGGTTAAATATTATTATTTTTTCTATCCGATGGCTGATATTCCCGGCATTACCGTGGAAAAATAAAATCGTGGCCTTAGCTTTAGGATTCTTAACCAACCAACCATTTAAATTTATTCCGTCCTCAGTCTTAAAATAAATGTCTTCAAAGACAAGGCCTTCTTGCTGCGGAGTAATCTCGATTTGCTTCATGGGGAAGAAAATGCTGCGAAGCTCGATGTATCTGGCGAAAACAAATACAAAAATACAAAATAAAATTAAATAAATTACAATTTTTGGCATTTGCTTTATTTTTCTGGGGCAGGTTCGTATTTCCATTCTGCCAATGCCTGGTCTTTGTCAAAAAATAGGTAAACTTTCTCGGAGTCAAAAAATTGCTCTGGATGCCGATAGACAAACTGCTCTGCAAACAGAGAATCTTTTGTCATCTCTTTTATAGCTATAGGCTCGCCATACCGAGAAAGCATATCTTTACGAGTAGCGCCCTTCTTTAATATGCCATTTTGCACATCAGAAAGCAGTAGCTGGAAATTCTTTTCCTGCTGTTTTAAGAATTTTGTCTGAAGCGCCTGGTCATCACCTAAGCTTTTTAATGTCAGCATTTGATTAGTACGAGTAATTATCGAACAGCTAGAAAGTAAAACCAGAAAACTGAAAAACAACGCAATTTTGCTAAGCATATTTTCCTTCCGTTCTATCTTATAACCAATAACAGAAATGCTACGGCAACAATCAAGATAACCATAACTACAATGAGCTTGAAACCAGAATATTTAAGCCTGCCTATAAAACCTGTGGATCTTCTTAGGCTTTCGCCGCAATAAAGGCAAAGCAACGCCTCGTCGTCATAAATTGGTTTCTTGCAATTCGGACATATATATTCTGCCATAATTAAATCTATAATAAATGATTAATTAATTTTTTTGTATATTTAGCTATAGAAAGGCAAGCCGTTAAGCCAGGCGATTCTATTCCTACAAGATTTACAAATCCGGGAAACCCCGAATCGGTTTCTTCCTTAACCACAAAATCCCTAAAGTCCTCTCCTTCGCCTTGGAGTTTAGGCCTTATTCCGGATGTGTCGGGGATAAGATCGCCTTTCTCCAGAAAGGGAAGAAAATTCCTGGCGCTATCTAGAAATTTATCCCTTTGGTTAATATCAACATCAAAATTTATCTGGTCTCTACCTATATATTTGTCGTCGGGACCGAGGCGAAGGCTACCCGCTAAATCCGGTGTCGCATGTATCCCTAAGCCTGCCGATTTTGGCTTGGGCACAGGATAAATTAATCGGTTAACCATTTTTGATTTTAGAGAATCGATTACCCTAAAATACTGTCCCTTACAATATTTAAGCCTGTAGCCTTTACTTTCAATATCAATACCGACTTTGCTAGCGATCGTGTCTGACTCAAGGCCTGCGCTATTAATCACAATGCGGGATTCAAAACTAAATTCCTCTGATTTTTGTTCCTTTATGGTTATTTTATAATTACTACCGGTCTTTTGTATTTTAGCTACCTCAGAATTATAAATTACTTCGGCATTATTATCTTTCATCCTGCTGACAAGAAACTGCATAAACCGGTGCGAATCTATTATCCCGGTGGAAGGAGAAACTAAGGCGGCGGCAGCTTTTACCTCGGGTTCGATACGGCTGATTTCTTTTTTGTCAATAAGCCGTAAACCGCTTACTCCGTTATCTGTTCCTTTTTTAAACAGATCCTTTAAATCGGCGATTTCGGCATCGGAAGTTGCGACAATTAGTTTTTGTGTTTGTCGGTGGGGAATTTTATTTTTTATACACAGCTCGTATAATAACTTATTGCCTTCAATGCAGCTACGCGCCTTCAGAGATTCTTTGGGATAATAAATACCAGCGTGGATTACTTCACTATTCCTGGAACTTGTTTCTTGGCCGAAAGAATTATGTCTCTCAATGCAGTAGAGCGAACGCCCATATACAGAAAGCTCGGCGCTAACGGCCAAGCCAATGACACCCGCTCCTATAACAACAATGTCGACTTGTTCCAATTTTCAGACGATAAATAATTCTATAATAATTTTATCTTACTATCAAACTTAAAAGGGTCAGTGCCAAGGCAAGTAATAAAACTCCTCCCATTCTTAAGACTTCTGAAGGCGCCTCGACCCACCAATTAATTACCTGTGTCATTCTTTCCTTTTTAACCAACAAGAAAGTGAGGCCTTTGAACAACGCTACAAGACCCATGGCATAACCAAACCCATCAACCAATAAGTTGTTTGTCGATAAAAAGAACAGAATACCTACTGACATAGGCACAATAGCTATGATTTTTATGACTGCGACTTTTGCCACTTTTCTTAAATACGCCTTTCGCACCAGTTCCGGAAGAACCAACAATGAAAGACCAACAACCAACCACAGAAACGCAATTAGATAAAGAAAATATAGCATGCCTCCCCCTTTCAAGACTTTCTAGCTTTTATTTAATTTACTTTCTATCGAATAAAGGACGCTCACTACTTTGCTAGATGGTATATCCATAGCGGTTGCAATCTGTTCGTGAGAAAGCCCTTGGGAATAATTTTCAAAAAGAGCTATTTCCTGTTCGCTAAAAAGGTTTAGCTTTGCGAAAAACAAATCTTTCGCTGCTTGCGAACACCTTATAATTGTACCACCTTTTCCGTTACATTCAGAGCATTTTTTCGAAAGAAATATGCCCTTGCCCATGCATACTATACAAAGCCCAACAAGGTTAATTCTCATCTTATTTCGATTTATTAACTACTTTTGCCTCTACCATACCACGCAGTGCATTAGTAAGATAAACTCTGTCTGCATTTATTATATCATTCTTATACAAAATCTTCTCAACAACGGGGAATTTTTTCGTTTTTATAAGGAAACTTCTATAAGTTCCACCTAAAACTCCGCACGCTAGCGGGGGAGTATAGAAAATCCCGTTTTTCTCGATGAAAATATTAGAAATCGCTCCTTCGGTAATTTCGTTCTTTTCATTTGAAAATATCACATCGAAATATCCTTTCCGGCTACATCTTGCGTATTCCTCATTGTAAAGTTTTCTTTGGGTAGTTTTATGAAAAAGGAAGCGATCGCTAGAGTCAGTCCTTCTATTTGAAAAAGCTATCAGATTATGGCCATTTAAGCCGGATAGAATTCTTGATTCAATTTTAATTTTGCCGCCTTGATACAAAAGAAGTCTTATGCGATATTTTTGCCTCCTATCAAATGAACTAGCCTTTTTATCCAGTTTTTTGATTATTTCCTTTTTATCGAATAAAAAACCGAAATATGCAGCGGATTGCTCCAGACGGCTCAAATGATAATCTAAAAGAGGGAATCCATCAACATATTGCCAGCACATCGTCTCGATTAACTGGAAATCATTGTATTTATCGGTTAAAAATTTTGATTTTAACTTACACTCTTCGTATTCCTTCTTGGCGTCTGAATCCCAGACTACCCCGCTTCCAATACCCATTTCGGCTCTGGAGGATTTCTTATCAAAAAGAATAGTCCTTATGGCAACATTAAAAACCCCTGTTTTTTTAGGAGACATAAACCCAATGCCGCCGGTATAAATATTGCGCGGTTCTTTCTCCATAGATGATATTATCTGCATAGTGCGGATTTTGGGAGCGCCAGTAACCGAGCCCGAAGGGAAAATATTCTTAAAAAGCTCGAACCAACTAATATTTTCCTTTAGATTTGCCGAAACCGTGGAAGTCATTTGGAACAAGGTATCGAATTTCTCTACATCGAATATACTCTGTGTTTTAACTCCGCCTCCGACGGAAACACGGCCTATGTCATTGCGGATTAAATCCACAATCATAATATTCTCGGCGCGGTCTTTAAAGGAGCTCTTTAGCGCTTCGGATTTGTAGCTGTCATCGCGCAAATTAAACCCCCTATCGAGAGTCCCTTTCATCGGCTTCAAGATTGCCTTATTTTCTTTGCGCTTAAAAAATAATTCCGGGGAAAGAGAAATGATTTTATGGCTTCTAGTGTCCACCAGGGCCGCATAATGCACGTGCTGTTTGCGACAAAGGTCGCCAAAAAAGTTATTAACTAAACCTTGAAGCAAGAATTTATATTTAATCGTATAATTTGTCTGATAGGTTTGGCCTTGTTGGATATACTTTTTTATCTTGTTAATATTCTTTGAGTGCTCTTCCATGCCGGTATTAAATCTGCCTTTACTTATTTTGTATCCTGATCCTCTTTGCTGAAAATCATCTTTAATCTTCAAAACTTCATACACAATTGGTTTTTGATAAATTCCAAACCAAAAAAGAGGAAAATCGTTTTTTACAGAAATAGTCTTGTTTAGAATATCTTCAAAAAATATCCCTGCTTCATACGATAAAAAACCGGCGGCGTAATAACCCCCGTCTAAATAAGTCTCCAACTTCGCGAAACAATCTTTTAGATATTTACCTTCGAAACAATTTATGACCTCTATCGGATCAATAAATAAATAACTATTCGAATGCTCACCATCATTGCGATTATCGTAAAGCAAAACATAATTGCTCTTTTTACTTAAAAAATTAAGCAAATGTTTCATGTCTTTTAGCATTTTATTTAGGCGAAGTATTATTTTCTGGACTGGAGATAATCCTGGATTATCTTTTTATGGTCAAAGGCGTAATCAAGCTTCAATAAATCCTCGTATTTTACAATCTTTAAGCCCTGGGCATCGTCGCCGGCCCTGGGGCTACCTTTGGCTTTAGCTATAAAAACCGTGCCGATGGTATGAAAACGCGGGTCGCGTTCCGGATCAGAATAAGTATGGAATTGATGAATTTCAACCAAATCCATATTGGTTTCCTCTTTAGCCTCACGCTTTACAGCATCTTCCAGGCTTTCGCCGTAATCCACAAATCCGCCGGGAAGAGCCCAGCCAAAAGGCGGGTTGGATCTTTCGATAAGTATAATTCCTTCGGCTAACTCAATAATCGCATCTACCGTCGTAAAAGGACCCAGGGATAGTTTATGCTGAATATATTCAAGATATCCAAAGACATTTTTTTCAAACACTTGATAAGCCTGATCATCATAAAGGCAAAAGATAACTTCTTTTAATCCCGATTTGTTTTCGCGCAAATGCTTCAAGACTTCCTGTGACATAATTTTTGCTGCGGCGACAAGTGGAAAATTTCCCACGCCGCAGCCCAAAGCTGGAAACACAATAGATTTAATCCTCAGTTTCTCGGCAACCTTTAAAGAATTTGCGCAAGACTGACGGATTTTTATTTCATCGGTGGCGAAATCCATACCCATTGTTGCTGCATGAATGACATATTTAGCCTTTAATGAACCCGCGCCAGTTTCAATCGCCTCGCCGATTTTTATCGGCCCCTTCTTTACCGCCTCATCTTCAATTGATTTGCCACCTCTCTTGCGGATTGCACCAGCTACTCCTCCTCCCATAACCAACTTATTGTTAGCGGCATTTACAATCGCATCAACTTCTAGTTCGGTGATATCAGCTTTAATAATTTTTATCTCGGTATCTTTAATTTTCATTTTAACTTCCTTGCGATTTTCTTAGCCAATTCTAATGCTTGATTTTTAGTTTTGATTGAACCTTCAGCCTGCGCCTCCTCGACTTCGCGCAGTATTTTGCTAAAATCCGGCGATGGCTTAAGCCTTAACTTCTTAATCAAATCGTTTCCGTCGATTAATCTTACAAAAGGCTTCTCTTTTAGTTTATCAAAATAACGCTGAACTAATTCTTTGATTAATTTCTCATGGCGCCTTCTCTGAATCGGATCGGTCAAAGGACCTCTTGTGGCGCGCTGGTCAGCCAAGGATAGAAGCAAAATACTTACGCCCTCATCTGCGGTATCACGAAAATATCTGAATATCGCTCTTTCTGTGGGCATCTTGGTTTCGGCCAGATATCCAGGACGAAGATGCCAGAAAATCATCTTCTCCAAGGCATCTTTTTCTTTGGTGGAAAGTTTTAAAAGGCCGGCGATATTCTCGGTGATTTCTTTTCCGATCCTTTCATGACCGTAAAATAAAGTTTTGCCGTCTTTTTGCATTTTGGCTTTGGGTTTTCCGATGTCATGCAGAAGAGCGCCCAATTTCATAAGTGATTTTCTTGAACGTTTCAAAACGATATCCTCATTAAGATAATTTTTAATGTCGGGGCTGTCCTGTGATTCCTCGAATATTCTCTCAAGCTGCAAAACTGTCTCTAGGGTATGATTCCAAACATCCAGATGATGATAACCGCCCTGCTTTACATTGCGCATGACATTGATATGAGGAATAATTTTCTCCAATACGCGGTTTTTGTCCATAAGTTTTAAGTGCTTGATCGAATTATCCAGCTCTAAAACCTTAAAGAATTCATCGCGGATTCTCTCGTATGCAACCGTTGGGATTTTATCTTTTTCTTTTTTGATTTTGTTAAGTGTCTGGGGCTCAAGTTTAAAATCCAAAATCCCTGCCAGGCTAAAAGCGCGCACGATCCTCAAAGGATCATCCTTAAAACTATCCTTGGAAGTCATCTTGATTACGCCTTTTTTCAAATCTATAATGCCCTGATAGGGATCAATTATAATCTGGCGCAAATTTTTCTTTACGCTTATATTATTTACGTCCGCTGCCAAGGAATTGATGGTAAAATCGCGAAGCAAAAGGTCTCTTTCCAGGTTCTTATCACGAAAATCGGCAAAATCTAAGGTAAATACCTTGCCATTTTTATTATAAACTACCCGGGCGCAGCCGCGTTCTTTATCCAAAATTACAAAACCCGCTTTGAGCTCCCTGGCAATTTCTTTAGCGATCTTTATAGAGTATTTTTTCAGAGTAAAATCAAGGTCAAATTCGCTTTTTTCTCTTCCTAAGATCAAATCGCGCAAGTAACCACCGACAAGAAAAATAGGAATTTTGTGTTTCTTGGATTTTTTCTGAATTATTCTTAAGAAAGGATTATTGAGTAGTTTATTGACGAGAGGATCCATATGCGCATTTTGCGTTTATTAAATATTAAAGAATTTAACCGATAATTTATCGGTATCCAAGATTGCGACGGTAGATTTTCCGGTAAGCCAACCTCCGCACTCTCCGGGATTCACAAACAAAGTCTTGCCTTCTTTTTTCAATTCTTTTTTATGGCTATGGCCAAAAACAACAATATCAAAATCCCCGGAAGCCAAAGTATTAATATCATGGACTAGAGCAATCTTTAAATTTCCCAAAGCCAATTCTATTGGCCCTTCTTTGATTTTGCCGCCGGATTTCTTGGTTAAGCCTTGTTTTTCTCCGTCGTTATTGCCGAATACGCCTAGATATTGGCAATTTAGCCTATCCAAATAATTGATTGTGAAGGGGGCGACAAAATCTCCGGCGTGAAGTACGAGCTCCACTTTTTTCGAATTAAAAAGCTTAACTGCCTTTTTTATTTTTTCTAGATTATCGTGCGTATCAGAAATTAAACCGATTTTCATAACTCTTCTTTTAAAGACGAGGCCTTCTCTAAGACCTCTTCTTCCACAAAGATAGGAGTCTTGGTTCTGACTGCTAAGGCGATACTGTCGGAGGGACGGGCATCTACCGTTTTTATCTTGCCATCCTGTTTTATTAGAAGCTTGGCATGAAAAGTATTATCCTGTAATTTATCGACCACCACTTTTTCTAATTTTCCGTCAAGATTTTCTATCACCGATTTTAATAAATCGTGGGTTAATGGCCGGGGCGGTTGCATCCCGCTTACCTTCATTTTGATGCTTGAAGCCTCTAAGAACCCGATGATTATGGGAAGCCGGCGGTTGCCGCCCTTCTCCCTTAAGACAATCACCTGGTCATGTCTTTTTTCATCAATAATAATCTTATTTAGCTCCATCTCAACCATAGTATTCCCTTTTAACCCTGCTTATCCAGAATAATTTTTAACTCTTTCATGAACTGGCTGACATCTTTAAACTGCCGGTAAACCGATGCGAACCTGACATAGGCAATCTCATCAAGCTTGGCAAGTTTCTCCATAACGAACTCACCGATATCTTGAGAAGGCACTTCTTTATCGAACTTGCGCATAACCTGTCTTTCGATATTCTCGACGATTTCCTCTATCTTTTCCATGCTGATAGGCCGTTTCTCAAAGGCTTTGATTAAACCGGAGGAAATCTTCTTTCTATCGTACGGTTCCCTGCGGCCATCCTTTTTAATCACCATTAAAGGCATCTCTTCGACATGTTCATAAGTAGTGAATCTTCTTTTACATTTCAGGCATTCACGTCTTCGCCTGATGGATGCGCCTTCCAGGCTCTCTCTTGAATCGACAACTTTATTATTTTTATTCCCACAAAAAGGGCATTTCATTTCTTGGGTTTTCTCAAGATTATCTTGGCCTCTTTTAATAAACTGCGCGACATCTCATCGGGATAGCCGTCGCTGATGACAATCTCCTTGATCCCGGCATTAATCAACATTTTTGCACAGATAATACAGGGCTGGTTGGTAAGATAAAGGATGCTGTCTTTGGTGCTGATGCCGTGTAGTGCCGCTTGAATCAAGACATTTTGCTCGGCGTGCAGGCCTCGGCAGAGCTCATGGCGTTGTCCGGAAGGAATACCTAATTTTACTCTAAGGCAATCCCCATCATCCAAGCAATGTTTGATGCCCGAAGGAGCACCGTTGTATCCTGTGGCTAGAATCCTTTTATCTTTAACTAGCACAGCTCCGACATGGCGCCTAAGGCAGGTCGCGCGTTTTGAAACAAGCTCAGCGACTTCTAAGAAATATTCATCCCAGCTGGGACGAACGTGTTTTGTCTTCATATTTTGCCCTAACTGATATCCTTATACAAAGGAAACTTTTTTATAAGTTTGGTGACTTCTCCGGCAACCTGTTTTATAATTTTCTCGTCGCTATGGTTTGATATTATCCTGTCGATTAACTCGGCAATCAATTTCATTTCTTTTTCTTTCATGCCTCTGGTGGTTACTGCCGGAGTTCCTAGCCGTATGCCGCTGGTCACCGCAGGAGGCATTTTATCGAAAGGAATTAAATTCTTATTTACGGTGATGCGGGCTTTGTCCAAGGTAGTTGCAGCAAGCTTTCCGTCAACCCCTTTGGAAGTCACGTCAACCAACATAAGATGATTATCTGTTCCGCCGGAGACAATCCGGTATCCTTTATTTTTCATAGCGTCCGCCAATGCATTGGCATTATTTACAATCTGCTGTTGGTAAATTTTGAATTCCGGCCTTAATGCCTCGCCTAAAGCAACGGCTTTGGCGGCGATAACGTGCATCAATGGTCCTCCTTGAATACCAGGAAAAACCTCAGCATCAATCTTTTTAGCGAATTCCTTTTTGCAGAAAATCATTCCCGCGCGCGGGCCGCGTAATGTCTTATGCGTCGTGGTGGTGACGAATTCTGCGTAAGGAATAGGCGACGGATGCAAACCTGTGGCAATCAATCCGGCGATATGGGCCATATCCACAAAAAGATACGCCCCGACGCTGTCGGCAATCTCGCGAAATTTCCTAAAATCAATAATTCTGGGATATGCGCAGGCGCCAGCCAAAATCATTTTAGGTTTATGCGTCTTGGCTAAACTAGCAATCTCGTCATAATCCAACATCTCGGTTTTACGATTGACTCCGTAGGTGACAATCTTATAAAATTTACCCGAGAAATTATGCGGATGGCCGTGAGTGAGATGCCCTCCGCAGGCCAAATCCATTGCCAAAACGGTATCCCCTAAATTAAGCGCGGCAAAATAAACCGCCATGTTGGCCTGGGAGCCGGAATGCGGCTGGACGTTTACATGGTCTGAGCCAAAAATCTTTTTTGCCCGCTCTTTAGCTAGGCTTTCAACCTCATCGACAACTTCGCAACCACCGTACCAGCGTGCATGAGGATAACCTTCGGCATATTTATTGGTAAGGACCGAACCCTGTGCTTCCAAAACCGATAAGGATGCAAAATTCTCCGAGGCGATAAGCTCGATATTTTGCTTTTGCCTCTCTATTTCCTCTACAATGATATCGTAGACCTGCTTGTCTGTTTTCTTAAGATGTTCCATCAAACAAAAACCCCCTAAAGATTATTTTAAGACTTCTTTTCTATTGCGGATATTTGGTTTACCCTGCGCTTGTGCCTACCGCCCTCGAACTCGGTAGAAAGCCAAACCGTTATCAAAGTCTTAAGGCTCTTTTTATTGATGAAATCCGAGCCCAGAACCAAGACATTGGCATCATTGTGCTGGCGGGAAAGGCGCGCCGCCATAATGTTATAGCAAAGGGCGGCGCGCACACCTTTTACTTTATTGGCGACAATCGCATTTCCGATGCCGGTCTTGCAGATTAAAATCCCAGCTGATTTCTTATTGCGCGCGACTGCCCTCGCTACTTCGTAGGCAATCTTGGGATAATCGCAAGAATCCTTAGAATAAGTTCCCTTATCAAAAACCTTATAACCCTTGGCTACCAGGAAATTAATTATTCCGGATTTTAGATTAAATCCCCGGTGATCAGAACCGACAAAAATTATTTTTTTTGAGACTTTCTTCATGATTATATTAATTGAGAAACCCTGTCTACGGCCTGCCTTATTAATTCAAAGATGGCCTTGTAATACTCTTCGGATTTGCCAATCGGATCGTAAATATCCAAATCGCCATCATCTATTTTAGCAAATTCCTTCAAAAGATATAACCTATTTTTTACAAATGGGTATTCGCGCAAAATCTTCTGCTCATGGGCCTTCTGCATGACCAGAATCAAGTCTGCCCTTTTGGCTATTTCCGCCGTCAATGGCCTTGCCCGATGTTTGGAAACATCTATGCCTTCTGCCTCAAGCAGCCTACGCGTCTCAAAGCTCGCCCCCATCCCCGGTAAAACCGCCAGGCCGGCGGCAGAAATATTAACGTCTTCTCTTTTAGCCATTTTCTTCTTTAATAATTCCATAGCCATGACCGAACGGCAGCTGTTTCCCGTACAGACAAAAAGAATATTCTTGGTGCGTAGCGCCTTATCTATGTCCGCCTTCTTTATGGCGCCTTCCCTTTTTATCTGCGGCTTCTCCAACGTAACATCCACCACCGTCGAGCTAACGCCTAAAGAAGTCTTGCCTCCGTCTAAGGCCATATCAATTTTGCCATCAAGACCTGATAGGACCTCTTCAATAGTTGTAGCAGGATTATCGCCGGATATATTTGCCGAAGGCGCAACAATGGGCACGGCTGTAATATTTATCAGTTCATGGGCGATTCTATTGCTGGGCATGCGCATTCCCACGGTCTGGTTATTATTCTTCTTGGATTTAAAAACCAATGTCAAAGGCCCGGGCCAGAATTTATCGATCAATTTATACGCCTCAAGTGAAATATCCTTGGCGAACTCTTCGACTTTATCTTTATCCGCGATATGAATGGTAAAAAGCTTCTCCGCCGGACGGTTTTTAACTTCCATGAGCCTGTCGATACTCTTTTGGTTGGTAAGACTGGCGGCCAGCCCATAAACCGTCTCAGTAGGAAATGCCACTAGCCCGCCTTTCCTTAAGATAACGGCTGCTTTCTGGATTTTGCTTCTATCCGGATTCTCCGGGTCAAGCTTGATAACTTCGGTATTAATCAAATTTTTACCTTTATCTTTTTAATTGCTGAAATCTGTTTTTTTCTAAAATTCACTAATTTTCTTTTTATATTTTTGTCTTTCAAAGCCAATATCTCCAATGCAAAAATGGCTGCGTTTTTGGCTCCGGATTTACCCACTGACATCGTCGCTACCGGAATCCCCCCGGGCATCTGGACTATGGAAAGAAGCGAATCAACGCCTTTGAAAGTTTTGGTTTCAATCGGAATACCTATAACGGGAATATTGGTATGAGATGCAATTACTCCCGGCAAGGCTGCGGCCATACCGGCTGCGGCGATAATAACCTCTATGCCATTTGATTCAGCGCGCTTAGCATATTGGCTGGTCAGATCAGGAGTGCGATGCGCGGATAAAACCTTAACATCATATCCGACAGAGAAATCCTTTAAAATCTTCAAGGCCTCTTCAACTATCGGCAGATCAGATTCGCTGCCCATGATTATCGCGATTTTTTTCTTCATTACTACATCCTCCTGATGGCTTTTGCCCCGATATCTTTGCGGAAATGCGCTTTTTCGAAACTAATCTTAGCTACCGCCTGGTATGTCTTGTCAATCGCGTCTGTTATGCCGTTTCCCAAACCGGTAACACCTAAAACTCTTCCGCCGGAAGTAAGGATTTTACCGTTTTCGCGTTTAGTTCCGGCGTGAAAAACCACGATATCTTTTAATTCTTTGGCTTTATCTAACCCTGAAATGAGCTTATTCTTCTCGTAATCGCCCGGATATCCACCTGCTGCCATAACCACGCAGACGCATGGACGACTATCCCATTCTAACTTAAAATCGGCTAATTTTCCATCTAAAGCTGCAAAAATTATTTCCACTAAATCTGATTTTAAACGCGGCAAAATCGCCTGGGTTTCGGGGTCGCCGAAGCGGACATTGAATTCCAAAACCTTGGGGCCTTCCTTGGTAATCATTAGTCCCGCGTAAAGAACGCCGCGAAATTCATGGCCCTCTTTCTTCATGCCGTCAATTACCGGTTTTAGGATTTCTTGAGCGATTTCTTGCTTTAAATTTTCCGAGACAACCGGCGCCGGCGAATATGCGCCCATCCCTCCGGTATTAGGGCCTTGGTCATTATCAAAAATCCTTTTATGGTCCTGCGATGATTCCAAAACCACGAAATTTTCTCCGTCGGAAATCGCTAAAATCGATGCCTCTTCGCCTTCAAGATATTCTTCGATGACTACCCGGTTTCCCGCTTCTTTAAAAACCTTTTCTTCCATGATTAAATCTATGGCACTTTCCGCTTCGGTTTCGCTTGAGCAAATTATTACGCCCTTGCCGGAAGCCAGGCCTTCGGCCTTTACAACTAATGGGGCACCGACTTCATCGATATAATCCTTGGCATTTAAGCTGTCGTCAAAAGACTTGAATTTTGCCGTAGGGATATTATTCCTTACCATAAATTCTTTGGCAAAAACCTTACTGCCTTCCAATTGTGCGGCGAATTTATTAGGGCCGAAAATCTTTAGTCCTTTAGCCTGGAATTTATCCACAATGCCCGCTACCAATGGTATCTCTGGCCCGACCACAGTAAGATCGATTTTTTTCTCGATAGCGAATTTCAAAAGCCCAGCGATATCATCAACCTTGATATTCACGCACTCTGCTATTTCGGCGATACCGCCGTTACCCGGCGCGCAAAAAATCTTATCAACTAGCTTTGATTGCGCAATCTTCCAAACCAAAGCATGTTCCCTGCCGCCTGAACCAATGACTAAAATCTTCACCCCGCTATTCCTTCCATTTATAAACCCAGCCTTTTTTAGGAAAGGCGGGGTTCATTTTACTAAATATTTATTCCTTATGTTCTTTTTCTGCCTCTTGATGTTCGCCATGATGCGAAACCTCGCCTAAAATATCTTTATGCAGCCTTTCCACATAATGCGTAAATTCTACGTAGGCCTCGACAAATTCCCGACCTAGTTCAACGCTTTCATCCTTGTGTTTTTTCTTCTCCAGGGCATTGTCAAAACGTTGTTTTATCCCGGCGGCAGCATCATCTGTAACTAATTTAATCAAATTATCGGCCTTACCCTCTTCCAAAGCTTTATCTGCTTCTACTATCGCCGGTTCAACCTCGCTACCCGCAGGCTTTATTCCTTCAAAACCCGCGCCTTCACCTTCTCGGTGGATACGGATTAAAGTTTCAAAAAATCCCATATCTGATTTTTCTTTATCTTGCGTTTTTCTTCCCGACAAAGCCTTTTCAAAAGCAATAATAACTTCTGCCTCGCGATCCGGTTTTACCCATTTTAGGACCGGAGTAATATCGGATTTCTCCAAGGCAATTTTTGCGTCTTTAACTACCGGCCCTTCCATAGTATCACAATGGGCAAAAGCAAAACGCGCTAAAAAAATAGCTGCAACAACAAACAAGAAAATAAGTACTCTCTGTTTATTATTTTTCATTTTACTTCGCTCCTTCTAAACTATACGCGTTTCTTTATTTCCTTTTACGATTCTACCGATGACCCAGGATTTCAATCTGTATTTTGCCAATATCCTTTTGGCTTTGGGAATTTCTTTGGCCGACATTACCAAAACCATGCCAATGCCCATATTAAAAGTCCTGAACATCTCTTTTTCCTCAACATTGCCGTTTTTTTGAATCATCTTGAAAATCTTGGGCACCGGCCAGGATTTTTTATAAACCAAGGCCGCCATACCGCGAGGAATGATCCGCGGGATTTTTCCGTAAAATGCGCCGCCAGTAATATGCGATATGCCTTTAATGTTTACATTTTTGATAATATCCAAAACCGGACGGACATAGACTCTGGTGGGCTTAAGCAATTCACGGGCCAATCTTTTCTGTTGTGCAGCAGAAAAAACTTTTCTCACTAAAGAATAACCGTTAGAATGAATTCCGTTTGATTCAAGGCCTAAGATTACATCGCCGACTTTAATCTTTGAGCCGTTAATAATCTTGGCCTTATCCACTACTCCCACGGTAAATCCGCCCAAATCGTAATCGCCTGGCTTATACATTCCCGGCAGCTCCGCGGTCTCGCCGCCGATTAAACTGCAGGCCGACTGCTTGCAGCCATCGGCAATACCTTTAACCACATCTCTTAAAACCTGCGGCTCTAATTTGCCCGATGCGATATAATCCAGAAAGAAAATCGGTTTTGCGCCCAGGCACAAAATATCATTGGTATTCATCGCCACTAAATCAATGCCCACGGTATCGTGTTTATTCACCAATTTGGCGATTAAAAGCTTTGTCCCTACTCCGTCGGAAGATGAAACCAAAATCGGATGTTTATATTGGGCGGATGAGAAATCATAGAGGCTGCCAAAACCGCCGATTCCGCCCATGACTTCGCGCGTAAAGGTCTTAGCCACTAAAGTTTTGATTTCTTTCTTAAACTTATTTGCCTTGGCAATATCTACTCCGCTTGATTTATACGTCAGCCGCTTGACCATTTTTTATCCTTTCTCGCATTTGTTTTCTAGTGATAATTTAGTATTCTTTTTATCAAATTTCGTGGGGTATTTTCCGCTAAAACATGCAGTACAATAATTAGCTTTATCTTTCACGCAAGCTAGCATTCCCTCAACGCTTAAATAACCCAGGCTATCAACTCCTAAAAACTCTTTAATTTTATTAATGCTGTATTTGTGGGCGATTAATTCGGACTGTGTGGGAAAATCTATACCATAAAAACAGGCGAAGCGATGCGGCGGACAGGCGATCCTTAAATGTACCTCTTTGGCCCCTGCCTCGCGGAATCCTCTTATACGTTTCTTAGAAGTTGTCCCGCGCACAATCGAATCATCTACGATCACAATATTTTTTCCCTTGACCACTTCTTTTAGAAGATTAAACTTAACTTTTACTCCCAGGTCTCTTATCTCCTGATGCGGCTGGATAAAAGTCCTGCCTACATAATGGTTACGGATAATCCCCCATTCAAGCGGAATCCCGGAAGCATGGGAAAATCCCAAAGCACAAGACATCCCGGAATCCGGCACCGGAATCACCAAATCCGCTTTTACCGGATGTTCTTTGGCTAATCTCTCGCCTAAGCTTTGCCTGACCAAATGCACGGTCTGGCCGAAGATAAATGAATCTGGACGGGAAAAATAGATATGTTCAAAAATACACTGGGCCTTCTTTTTTTGCGCGGCGAATCTATACGATTTAATCCCGTTTTTATCAATGACCACGATTTCTCCGGCCTGGATTTCGCGGATATATTTTGCTTCAATCAAATCAAAGGCGCAAGTTTCGGAGGCTAAGCAATAGGCATTGCCGATTTTGCCCAAAACCAGCGGACGGAATCCCAATGGATCGCGTACGCCGATAAGTTTATCCTGGGTCATTAAAATCAAAGAATACGCGCCCTCAACCGATTTTAGTGCGCCCTTTAATTTCTCCACGATATCCGGAGATTTTTCTCTCGCCATCAGATGAATGATGATCTCGCTATCGCAGGATGATTGGAATATCGAGCCTTGCGATTCCAATTTCTTCTTTAAGGCAAAGCTATTGGTCAGGTTTCCATTATGGGCAATGGCTAAAGATTTATCGCGATGATTGGCAAAAAGCGGCTGGACGTTTTTAATCACGCTTGAACCGGTAGTGGAATATCGGGTATGTCCCACGGCGATATCGCCTTTTAATTTAGCCAGGATTTCCCGGTTAAAGACGTCGCCGACTAAACCCATTTCTTTGTGCAGATAAAAATCCTTGCCGTCGCTTGAGACAATACCGCAGGATTCTTCTCCACGATGCTGCAGCGCATAAAGGCCAAGATAGGTAAGATCAGTGGCATTTTTATGGCCAAAAATGCCGAAAAGTCCGCAATATTCTTTAGGCCTGTCTTTACTCATCTTCATTGAAAGTCTATAGGCTACGGTTACGATGCCCGTTTCGTCTTTAGGTTACGTCTGGCGTCTTTTAAAATTCGTCCAACTATCGCCTAATTTATAAAGTTGCCTGCCTGTTTTATCGTAAATATCAATTAACCCATCACAAAAACTATTATTGACCTGTGCAGAATAAATATCTCTAGCCTGACTTAAACTAACAACCATCTCATTACATTCTCCCATTGCATCGTCAATATATTTCTGAAAACCGAACTTTTGATGACGCTTAGCATAACCTTCAGCTATCAATCTGGGAATCGCCTTACATGCTCGGCTCAATTGGTCTTTTAAATCGTATTTTTCGCTATCCGGTAGCTTAGGCACAACCTCTTTCATAACTTCAAGCATAGCCTTATATGAATTCTGATAAACTTCTAAGTCTTTAAAACTTGTTATTCTCTTTTTCTCTTCCATTACGCCACCGTTACCTTAACCGATACGGGCTTCGTTACCCTGACCGTAACCTATTTATGATAAAACTTCTTTATCTCCTCCACAACTTGCTGCGGTGTATCCACAACTTTCATAATCGCCAGCTCTTCCTTCTTTAAGCAACCTTCCTTGATGACGGAATTTTTAAGATGGTCGAACAGCCCTTTCCAGTATTTTGCTCCCACTAAAACTACGGGGAATTTGGGGATTTTTAGCGTCTCAATCAAATTTAAGGACTCAAACAATTCATCATGCGTGCCGTATCCGCCGGGGAAAATCACGAATGCCTTGGCGTAGCGCACAAACATGACTTTTCGCACAAAGAAATAATGAAAATCTAAAAGGATATCCACATAGGAATTCGGCCTCTGCTCTGACGGAACTTCGATATTTAAGCCCACGGATTGGCCTTTGGCGGCTTTGGCGCCTTTGTTGGCTGCCTCCATGATGCCCGGGCCGGCGCCGGAGATAATCGCATAGCCCTCTTTAACCAGAAGCTTGGCAGTTTCAACCGCAAGTTTATAATACTGGTTTGTGGGCTTTAGCCTTGCCGAGCCAAAAATGGAAACCGCCGGCCCGATTTTGGATAAAACCTCAAAACCTTCCACAAACTCGGCCATAATCCTAAAAATCCGCCAAGTCTCTTCCGTGGTAAAATCATCCTTTAAAACTTTCTTCATTTTCAACTCCTTAGTTGAGCAGACGACTTACGGAAGCTTTAGCGACGTAAGTCGTAGGCCAAAGGCCGTCTGCGAATTTAACCCCGCCCTTTCTTACTGCAAAGAATCGCTCCTACGGGTGAAAGGGCGCGGGTGAGTACTTTATTTTTTGCCATATAACCTCCGAAATATAATTGCCCTACATTCTACCTACTAACCCCTACCTACTGAACGGGGACACTTCTATCAAAACTTATTAAATTACAATTACTTATCTGGAAACGGTCCTATGTTTTAGTGAAGATAGCTTTCATTTTGCGTAGAATCCAACTGCTTCAGTTTATTTTCAAGCTCAAGCACTCTATCCTGAAGTTCTTTGTTCTCCTTTATAATATCAATTCCGAGAAATTGTAATGTTTTTATCACTAAATATCGGACCCACTTTACCATTTCATCTCCCTAAATTTATCAATAGACAATCTTGTTATTTTTTGTGATGAATTTTATTATGGCATTTAAAATGCACCATTGCGCCCTTAGATATTCTTGTCTTGCCACCTTTTGAATATTCGTCTTTATGATGACAATGAGCCTCTTCATAAACTAAGGGTTGTTTACAAAAAGCACACAAGCATTTTTGTTTAAAATATATTTGTATTTTCTGTCTTTCTTCAAATAATCTATTCTTATCTTTAAATTTAATATTTGGGAATAAGCGCTTATATTCAGAAAGTATGAACTTAAACCGTCTTTCAAATGATTCTGCCGTTGTTGCTTGCCTAGCATATTGTTTATACTCTACATATCTATTAAATATTTTTTTATTCAAATTTTTTGGCTTTATTGGTTTATATATACTAAAACTTTCCAAATTATTAATAAATTCTATTGCAAATTTTCTGATATAAAGCGAGAGATCACCTTTATTTACGCTTGTTTTACTTAGAAAAGAAACTAATAGATACAACGAAATCAAGTCTCTAAAATTAATCGCCCTTAATTCTTTTTGCAATCTAAATCCTAAGAAATTTAAATAATTATTATAGTCTTTTATTTTTTGCGAAGAAATATTTCTTTGAGAATATTTATTATTTATGCTTTTAAAGTCTTCGTATTCTGCGTTAGGAAACATTTTCTTATTAAAATTTGTTTCGAGTTCTAATAATAAAAGTTGCGCTGCTAATAATCGAGCTCGGAATCTATGATTATTTAATTTTTCAAAAAAAATCTTATTTCTAATGTATGCTTGCATAAAAAAATCTCTAAATAGACCTCTAAGTGCGTTAACTTTTTCAGCAGGATTTAAAGGTATCCCTTCTTGCAATCTAGTGAAGATATCTGAAATCTCATCTTCTTTTAAAGTAGTTTTAAGCTCAAGGTAATAAATACTGTATCCTTCTATTTCTGATTGTTCTGTAACGGAAAGTTCGTCAAATTGCTTGTTTTCATCATTAGTAAATTTTTTGTCAAGAAACTTTATTATTGTAATTATTCTTTGTTGGCCATCTAAGATTTCGTATTTGCCCTGCTTATTTTTCCATATCACTAATACACCCATTGATTTTCCATTTTGAATGGAAGTAATCAAATTTCTTTGATGGGTAGGTTTCCAAACAAAACTTCTTTGATATTCTGGATTAATATAAATTTCTCCATTATCATAATATCTTTTCAGTTGTTTAACTGAAAAATGAGAAAAACCTAAATCTGGGTTCTTTGACATACATTTCTCCTGTTAATTTAGGGACCTTCTCCGATTTATTCCTAAGCCTGTCCCCTATTTATTTTGTTCTACGCCCTCTGGCGGAATAATTTGCGTCAAGCCAACAGCGCCACTAGGAGTAAATAGAAACACGATAGTCTTATTATCTTCTCTATTTTTATAAATCCATTTTTCTGATTTATCTTCGTAAACTTCTTTTGAATCAGGCTCTCCGAACATCATTTTTACTCTCGATTTTGATGCGCCACCGATAGCGATATTGGAAACTTTCATATAATCGGATTGGCTTCTCATATATGCCGGGCACAATCCGCATCCAACCAACACCAAACACACCAAAACAATCAAAATCTTTTTCATCTTACCACCTCAACAACCGAAAATAAAGAAGTCCTTCGATGGATCCGGGATCTGTCGAAGGACTTCTTACATTTCGCTATATTCCTAGCTATTATATTCCTTCTCTATCGCCGTTCTCCAGGTGTTGGATAATTCATCAGTGGTGAGATTAATCAAGTCGTTGATAACCAGTTTGTTTCCACCGACTTTACCGATAATCTTTGCCGAGAGTTTATTTTTCTTAGCGATATCCAGGATTTTATCTGCGTCTTGGGGTTTGGCGCTTACGATGACCCGCGATTGTGTCTCGCCGAATAAAAGCGCGTCTTTACGCATATTCTTATCATCTAATTTTACGCTCGCGCCGATTTTCTTATCAGTGATGCAGCTTTCCGCCAAAGCCACGGCGATTCCGCCTTCAGAACAATCATGGGCTGATACAACCAGGCCCTTGTCAATCGCTGAAAGCAAAGTATCCACCAGCGCCTTTTCCTGTTTCAAATCCAGGCTTGGCACATCGCCTTTCTTTAAATTGTAGAGAGTCTTTAGATATTCTGATGCGCCCAGCTCATTTTTATTTTCACCCAAAAGGATGATTGTGTCGCCTTCGGACTTGAAGCTTTGCTTGACGACCTTTCCTACATCCTCAACCACTCCCACCATGCCGATTGCCGGGGTAGGATCAACTGTGCCTTTAGGATTCTCATTGTGGAAACTGACGTTTCCGCTAACTACCGCCACATCCAGAGCTTTGCAGGCATCCGAGATTCCTTCGCAGGATTTCCTGAATCCCCAGAAAACTTCCGGATTAAAAGGATTGCCGAAATTCAAACAGTCGGTGAGTCCCAGTGGTTTTGCGCCAACGCAAGCCAGGTTTCTCGCTGATTCAGCGACGGCAATCTGTCCGCCTAAACGCGGATTAATCCGACAGTAGGTGCCGTTGCAATTTGCGGTGGCGGCAAATCCTCTTTTGCCGACAACTTTAATTACTGCGGCATCAGCTTCGCCGGGTTTTACCACGACGTTACCGAATAACTTGGGGTCGCTCTTAGAATAAACCATGCTCTTATCGGCAATAGTCGATGAACTCAGCAACTTTAAGAACGTCTGGTTGTAATCCTTAGGTTCCTTTATGTCGCCAAGATTTAATTTGTATTGGGAAAAATCTGGCTCTTTTTCTTCGCGGATGTAAACCGGGGCATCTTCGGTCAAGGCTCTTGCCGGAACTTCCGCCACCACGGTGTCGCCTTCTTTGACCGTGAGCTTATCGCCTTTTTTCACAAAGCCGATGATGTCTAAGGGCACGCCGTGTTTTGAGCAGATTTTCTTGGCGTCTTCGATTTTATCCTTTTCCAAAATGACCAACATTCTCTCCTGGCTTTCGGAAAGCATCATCTGATAGGCATTCATATCAGGAGTTCTTTTTCTTACCTTATTTAAGTCAATTTCAATTCCCACTCCGCCTTTGGTGGCAGTCTCGGAAGTTGAACACACTAAACCGGCTGCGCCCATGTCCTGCATTCCTACGACGACGCCTGCTCTGATAAGTTCCAGGCTGGCCCGTCTTAGTTTTAATCCCATTACCGGATCACCGATAGCAACTGATGAAGTATCTTCTTCTGCACCTTCGGCAATAGCGCCGGATGCGAATGCTGCGCCGCCTACACCGTCTTTACCGGTATCTCCGCCGATCATGGCTACGATATTTCCGATTCCTGCGGCTTTGGCGCGGGTAATTTCATTGTGTTTTACCACGCCAACAGTCATAGCATTGACTAAGGGATTTCCCTCATAGCTTTCATCAAAATAAATTTCTCCGCCCACGATAGGAACCAAGGCAACATTAGCGTAGCTGCTGAAACCGCGTCCGATTTCTTTGAATAACCATTTTACTTTTTTATCGGTGAGCCTTCCTAATCTTAAGGAACCAAGCAAACCCACGGTATCTGCACCCATGGTGAAGATATCGCGAAGACATCCGCCGCCGCCGGTGGCCGATGCTTCGTAAGGCTCGACAGCCGAGGGATGATTATGCGATTCCATTTTGAAAGCCACACCGTATCCTTCGCCGATATCCACGATACCGGCATTCTCTCCCGGGCCTTGAAGAACTTGTTTTCCCTTAGTGGGGAACAATTTCAAAACGGGGCGGGAATTTTTATAGGAACAGTGCTCGCTCCACATGGCAGAAAAAAGGCCGAGTTCCGTATAATTTGGCTCTCGACCGATCAGCTTCTTTAGCCGATCATATTCCTCCATGGTTAAACCTTCTTTTTCAATTATCTCTTTAGTGATTTTCACGTCTTTGACGCTTACGGTAGGCATTTTATTCTCCCTTTTATAAATGTTTAAAAATGAGGACTTCTTTGCAGCTTAACAAAAAACACTTCATCCAAGCCACTGCGTCAATGCAGCTTCTAGCTCCTCTGCGCCATTGCAGAAATTTGTCCTAAAATCTTTTCTAATGCGATTTTAAATCTAAATTTGTGTTCCGGTAGGCTTCTTTGGCTACACTTCAATCGCAACGTAATCAATCCTTGTTTACCCCACTATTATAAACTAAAGTCCTAATCTTTTGTAGACTTTTTCTATATTTCTTAAATAGTATTTTACGTTGAAACAGGCGTCAATTTCATCGGAGCTTAAGTATCTGCGCACTTTTCTATCGCGCAAGAGCGCTTCCTTAAACTCCGAGCCGCTCTGCCAAGTAAGTATCGCACATTTCTGGATGGTATCGTAAGCATCGGTGCGCGGCAGGCCTTTTTTCATAAGCTCCAAGAGAATCCTCTGGGAATAAATCAGGCCTCTAGTCTTGGCAAGATTAAGGATCATGTTCTTACTGTGCACGGTCAAATTATCCATTATCTGGATGAATTTATTCAACATATAATCGAGCATCATGGTGCTGTCAGGCAAAATCACGCGCTCAACCGATGAATGGCTGATATCTCTTTCATGCCAGAGGTTGACATTTTCTAAAGCTGAGGCGGCATTGGTCCTTAATAACCGCGCCAGACCGCAAATTCTCTCGCAGGTAACCGGATTCTTCTTATGTGGCATGGCGGATGAACCGATCTGGCCCTTAAAAAACGTCTCTTCCACTTCCAAGACTTCGGTTTTCTGTAGATGCCTGATTTCGGTGGCGAATTTTTCCAAGGATGAACCGACAATCGCTAAAATCACCATGAATTGGGCGTGCAGGTCTCTTTGAACTATCTGAGTGGATATGGCTGCGGGTTTAAGCCCTAGTTTTTCACAGACAAATTCCTCAACTGAAGGCTCAATGTGGGCAAAGGTCCCCACTGCCCCGGAGATCTTACCGAATCTAATGATTTCTTTTGCCTGCTGAAGCCTCTCTAAGTTGCGTTTGGTCTCATCATACCAGACGGCAAGCTTGAATCCAAAGGTTGTAGGCTCAGCATGCACTCCGTGGGTGCGGGCAACGCATATAGTATCTTTATATTTCTTGACCTTGTCAGCCATAACCGCCAATAATTTATTGGTATCATCGATAAGAATATCGGCAGATTGAACGCATTGCACGGCTAAAGTGGTATCCAATAAATCGGAAGATGTCATGCCAAAATGGATGTAGCGCGCTTCGGGCCCGAGCCTTTCGGCGACATCGGCCACAAAGGCAGCGACATCGTGCTTGGTCTTTTCTTCCAGTTTTAAGATGTTTTCTAAATCGAATTTGGCCTTTTTTCTGATTTTCACCATTGCGGGCTTAGGAATCTTGCCTAGCTTGGTCAAGGCCTCGCAGACTAACAGTTCAATTTTCAGGAAAATAGAGAATTTGTTTTCGTCGTTCCAGATGTTACTCATTTTTGGCAGGACGTAGCGTTCTATCATGATTACCGCTCCTTTTTTAAAAGAATTATTACGTTTCAGGAATGAGGGAGTAGTATAACAAAAATAAATAATTTAGTCAATGAAAATCATGCGGAAAATGCAAAAAAATAGCACTTTTTTTCGCGATAAAAATAGTTTATAACCCACTGATATTATGTAGGTTATAGGAATCTAGGGATATTGGAAGGCTAAAATGGATAAAAAAATTGTGGTTTTCAAAAGAAATACCTAAACTAGAACCGAATTTTTGAAGTCTGCCAAAACCTTATCCAGCTGCTCAACATTGATTACCCCCATGTTAATTAATACCTCACCAAGGCGTTTACTGGAAAGCCAATGCTTTTTTAGAGCTTCGCTAAGTTGTTCATGGGTAATCAATTGGTTCTCTAATAAAATTTGTCCCAACGGCTTAAAATATTTAGACTTTTGCGTCTGGTGAATCTTTAATTGCTCCTGGATAAGAGCAAGGTTCTCCTGCCTTTTATACATTCCATGGTCCTGGCTTCTTCTATCAATGAGGTAACTACTCTTGGATACGGTTTTAAGGTACTTTTTAATCTCAAAGGCAATCTCGGTAAGCTGAATGATATTATGAATTTTACGGATTTTATTATTAATCACCGCAATACAGACACTCATTAAAGGAATATTCCGGGCTTTGCCGGATCTATCTTCTACCCTGATGAATCCTTTATCCCGGTCTTCCTTATTATAATGAAGCGGAATCAGTCTATCAAAAGATTTGATTATTTCTTTGGCGATTATCTCCTCTTTTTCTGGATTAGTGATGATGACAAAGTCATCTCCTCCGATATGACCGACAAAATCCGATTTATTACCGAAACGTTTAACTGTGCTACTTATTATATGGGCGGTCTGCAAGATAAGGCTATCGCCTTTTAAGTAACCATATTTATCATTGAAAGATTTGAAATTGTTTATGTCTAAATAGGCAAAGGAAAACAAATGGTTTCCGTGTAATTTTTCCTTAATGAGCTTTTCTATCTCTCTTGAGCCGGGAAGCTTGGTAAGGGCATTGGCATGGACCTGATGTTCGGTGCGTCTGAGCGCCATATCGATTCTTACTTCCAAATCAATTGGGTCGGGGGGTTTCACAATATAATCATCAATGCCCTGTTCAATCTGCAGCATCTTTTTGCGGATTTGCTTTTTGTCGATTAAAATTATCAGGGGGATGTATGAAGTTAAAAAATCTGTCTTTAAATCCTTGGTAACATTAAAACCGTCTATCTGCGGGACATCGCAATCAACCATGATAAGGTCCGGATGCTCTTTAGAGGCGGTCTCAATCAAGCTATGGCTGTCGCCGACGACAGTCACCTTGGTACCCATAGCCAAAAGCAAAGTCTTTAGGATCTCGACCAGCGCATGATCAGTCTCGGCCAATAATATTCTTTTGTCTTTAAGCATATTATCCAAACTTTAATTTTGCCGCTATTACTATCGCCACTAAGACCAAAGTAATTCCGTTTGCCAGTATCACCGGAAACTCTTTTATCATTATTCCGTAGATAAACCAGAAAAATACTCCCGAGGCGAATACGGAAAAAGTAATCAGAGATAAATCTTTAGCCTGCCTGGTTTTAAAAATCTTTACTATCTGCGGGATAAAAGATATGGTGCACAGTGTTCCCGCAAGTATTCCTACGGCAAAACTTGACATCTTATTTAGACCGCCTCAATGGTTGATGGTGGCTTTGTGGCAATATTGTAAGTCACGCTTACTACTCCGGGCACTTCTGTAGTTATTCTCTGGGACAATCTTTCTAAGATATCAAAAGATAGCCGCGTCGGTTTAGCGGTTACAGCATCACTGCTGTCCCAGCACCTTACTTCAATCTGAAAGCCAAAGTCTCTTTTATTGTTTCTTACGCCGGTAACTTTATCTTCATGCAAAATCGCCAGATACTGAAAAGCTTTTGTATTCGATAATTCCTCCTCGACAACCTTTGTAGCCAGCCTAACCAATTCCACTCTGTCGGGGGTAACTTCGCCGATTACTCTAGCTGCCAACGCCGGCCCGGGAAAAGGCGGACGGTTGTATAATTCTTCGGGCAGGCCGAGCGCTCTAGCGACTGAGCGCACGCCGGTTTTTCTCAGCTGGATTATCGGCTCTATAACTTTATAGCCGAATTCTTTTTGAGTATCAATTCCTAATTGCTCCAAAATATTATGTTGCCTCTTCACTCCGGCAACCGTCTCTTCGACATCAGTATAATTTGTCCCCTGCAATAGGTATTTTGCTCTTCCTTCCCTGACTAATCTACCAAAGACGGTTTTATAAAATGTCTGGGTGATAGCCTCTCTTTTCTCTTCGGGGTCGATTAAACCTTTAAGAGCGCCAAAAAATTCTTTTCTGGCATCGACTATTTCAACCGGAACTCCCAGATTCTTAAAAAGCGATACTATCCTCTGCGGCTCGCCCTCTCTCATAATTCCGTTCTCAATAAAATAAGTTTTTAATCTGCTGCCGAGCGCCTTGTGGCCTAATAATGTAACGGCTGATGAGTCTACGCCGCCGGAAAGCGCGTTAATCGCCAATTCTTTTCCCACTGCCGAAGAAATTGCCTTTACTTGCTCATCGATAAATTCTGTAGGTTTTAAATCCTCTAGTTTTATTTCAGCGACCTTCATTGCTCTCCTCCTTTAGTTTAACCTTATCTTTCCAAATCCTTGACTATTTTTTTATACTTGTCCTGGATAGTTTCTCCATCAAAGGCATAAAATTCCTCCAGCATCCTGGCTTGCCCTTCTTTATCAAAATAACCCATGCAAGGCAGGAAGAATTGTTTATCTTCCTTGGCGATATGCTTAGGATAAAATTCAATGAGCCATTTTATATTTTTCTCTATCTCGGCTGTGCTTTTGGTTTTTGAGGATGCGTATTCTTCCTTAGCGCTGACTAACCTGACAACGGTCTGCCTACCAATTACATGCTCCTGGATAAGCTCCTCCATTATCTTTTTGTGTTCAGCGGACATATTCTTCTTGGTGAGGTCTCTAAACAAAATGTCTTCCTCTTTTCCATGGTGGCATTTATCGGCGTAGTTCTTGATAAAATCTATCGCGGCATCGATAAAGCTTAAATTTACTTTACCATTTTTGATATTTAGCACAAGCTCATCTGCCATGAGCTTGATCATCCGTTCGATAAGCCTGTGCTCAATCATCAAATAGCCGACCGGCATCATATGGAGATTCCATCCGGATTTATTGTAAGCAAATTCCTCGTTTTTCATTTTCTTATTTTTAAAAATTTAGGAAGTAAGTAATTTCTTTATATCTTCAAGTTTAGCCAAGGCGGCCTTTTCCCCGCGCCTGATAAAATCTTCCACTTTTTCGAATTCCATCCAGCCGATACCTTCGAAATCAGGATGGATAACCACGTCGGAGATCTTGATGGCTTCATCGATAAACTCTCTCTGCATGGTTTCGATACTGCCGAAGATAAAATCAAATATATGTAATTTATCTCTTGTTTTGTATTGGCGGTTGATCTCTTCCTTGGTAGGAGTAATATTGACGGCAATAATTTTCTTGGCGCCGTAACTTACCAGTATGTTCGAAGGAAGCGGCTTTAGTATCCCGCCGTCCAAAAGAATCTCCGCCTTAAAATTCACCGGCTCAAAAACTCCGGGCATAGCGCAACTTGCGGCAACGGCTTTATAAAGCAAGCCCTCTTCCAGAATCTTAGGTTCCCTTTTTATAAAATCAAAGGTGACGATTTTAAGGCTGTGTTTTAAATCATAGAAGGTTTTATCCTGGAATATCTTCCTGAATGTATTTTCAAGTCGCTTAGCACGCAATACCCCCTTAAAAGGAAAAGCCAGGCCGCGCAGGGAGAATAAACTAAACTTTTTTGCTACGTTAATCACTGTTTTTTCTATCTCTTCAACTTTATATCCCAAGGCCCACATCGCAGCCACAAGCGCCCCGGTGCTTGAGCCGCAAACCATATCTATGGGGATATTATTTTTCTCAAAAACTTTCAAGACCCCTACATGGGCAAAACCGTAAGCGGCTCCACTTCCCAGCGCTAGGCCCGTAGTAAGCTCTCCTAATTCGCGGGCTATCCTCCTTAAAACCTTGAAATAATTCTCTTCGCTGTACTTAGGCAAGGTAGCGTATATCGGGCAATCCACAATTTCGCTTTTTGCCTCCAGAGATGAACCATCCGATTGGATAAACTCATTTATAATAACTTTTATCTTGTCTTTGTTAGAGGCTTCTTTCTGCTTTAGGTTATCAATAAGGAATGCATATCTTTCCAGCTCTTCTTTTATAGGAGGAAAAACGAAATGGATATAGTGCGCCAAAGATACAAACTCCAGGATATAACTGTCTTTTATATCGAATGGAATCTCGTATAGAACAAAATGATAATTTTCCGACAAGAAATTAAGCAAAGAAACCAGATTCGTCCTCTCGTCGATTCTTACTAAAAGAAAATCAATCGCATCCGGTAAGATGAATGCGCTGATGGTTTCCTCTTTAAACTCTGAAAGCCTTAAGACTTTGACATCTTTCCTGATAAATGATGGCAGGCTAAAATCTCCTCTTAGAGAAAATTCAATGCAAACAAGCGTCTTTTTGGTCTGCTCTTTTATTTTGAGGCCCAGGCTATACATATAGGTGGTTTTCCCTGAGCTTCTGGTGCCAAGGATGGAAACTCTCTTACTCTGGAATATCTTCTTGGGCTGGAATCGGCTCTTCACCCTTTCGGAAAGAAGACGGGAGAATTCCAGGGATATCGCCGGATGCCTTTTTAAGAAATCCTTAAATTTCTCCTTTTTTACTCTTAAGATTACAGAGTGCTCAATTGATTTTGAGGTAACTGAATGCAGCTCCTCATTAAAAAGAGAAATTATTCCAAAACTTGTGCCTCTCTTTAGAAGCTCTATTTCGTGGTCATAACCTGCCTGCTTAGTCAAGACTAATACCCTGCCCTTTAATATAAGGTTAAAATAATCCGGAGGGTCTCCTTCCTTATAGATAATCTCCTGATTTCTATATTCCCTTATTTCGGATATCGACAGGAACCTATCAATATCATTATCTCTTAACTTATTAAAGGGATAGATATTGCTGAGAATAAACTTTATCTCTGTTTTATTTAACGCTTCCTTCATTTGTCTGCTCTTTATTCGCGGAGATGGTGGCTACCGCATCTTCGATCTGCTGTTCAAAATTTCTTTCCATGCCCGCAGGCATCAATTTCTGCAGGCCTTTTTTAAAATCGGACTGTAGCCATTTGAAATTTATACTCTGGTATAGCCCGGAGAGCTGAAAATCAAAATTCACAGCCAAAGCGTCTTTATCCAAAAGATTGAGCAATTTCTTGAATTTTTCTGAAGTATCAAGGAGCAGCCTTGAAAATGTCAAAGAGAGATTTCCTGAGGTCAAATCTTTTGCCGAAAGTTCGAAAGATCCATACAGCTTGATATCTTTTGAATCCAAAGCTATGTCTTTTAAAGTTGACGCTTGGTCGTTAACCAGAAAATTGGCCGAGATTTTATCAAAGTCCACCTTTTTTAACTGCGGCAGGCTGAAAAAATCGGCTAACCAGCCGAAAAAACTCAAATTATCTAAATAGCCTTCGCTTATCGAGAGCTTCCCCTCTAAATTATTCGCAGGATAATTTCGGTAAGATATTTCGCTAGACAACTTGCCATAAACCCTGGAAAGAAAAACCAGGGCAGAACTCAGCTTATTGGCTTCGACATCGGCTATATTGAGTTTTAGGCTGGTCTTGAATGGTATCTGGCTTGCATTGAGACTTCCTGCGCCTTTGATTGATCCGTCAAATAAACCGGACAGAAATTCAACGGATAATATATTCTTATTTTCAATACTAACCAGACCATTAAAATTATCTAGAAAGACATTATACAAATTATTGTTTGCCAAGCATGATACATTGGCTTCTTTAAAGCTAAGGCCCAGGCGGTTTTTGCTGACAGGATAGAATGAAAAATCTTTTAATTTCGCCTCTAAAGTCTCCTGGGATTTATTTGCCCTTATTTCTGCCAAGAAATCCAGGCTGATTCTTCCGTTGAACCTATTATCTTCCAAATCTCCGTCCAGCTCCAAGTCAAACCTCCTGGAATTTTGCAATCTCTCGGCTTGCGGCTGAGACGGAAAAGATGAAACCTGCAGGTTTAAATGGATAGGCTCAAGAAACAGGATATCCCCTTTAATGCGTAGCGGCATATCCTGCAAAGAAAAATTTAAGTTTTCTATCGAAAGGCCGTTGGGGATGAATTTTATAAGGCAACTCAAATCAAAAACATTCAATCCTGACAAGCTGGGTAAGATAATCTGGGTTTCGGGCTTTGCCTTGCGGCCAAGAATCTTTTCCAACTTATCTATAAATTTAGGCTTCCTGAGATAATATGTGCCCATCGGCCTAACCGAAAAGATGCTACCGCTTAATCGGAATAAATCGCCATCCAATTCGCCCCAGGATTTAAAATATAAGTTTTCCTTCTCGATCTCTAAATTATCTACCAAGATCCCACTCTTGGTAAAATTTCCGCTGAAATTGTAATCTAATTTATCTTCTTGCGCAGCCGGGGAACCCGAAGCAATCCGAAAATCAATTGAGCCATTGCTGGAGACAACTCCCTTGCTCTTTATCTTTATTTTGCTATCTATAACAACGTAATCGGATAAATCTTTCTGTTCATATAGAGGCAGGATACCTTCTTCAATCTTAATATTCAAAGATTGGTTCTTAAACAACGCGTTAACCACGCCGATAAATTGGTAGAGGCCTGTTTTGGTGAAGAATTTGTAATCGACAATCTTGCTTACCGGCTTAGTCAAGCAAATATCGGTTAAGACAAACTTCCCTTTGGTTATCAATTCTACCAAAGAAAAGGTCAGTTTAGACTTGTCAACAGAAACTAACTGCTTATAGCCTGAATCTTGCGCTCTCAGGATGGACATATTCTCCAAAACAATCGAATTGATAGGCTGGTAGCTAACGGACTGGATCGCCACTCTTTGTTGCAGGAATCTGCTTAAGATTTCCTCTATCGTTCCCTTCTGGGAATTCAATATAGAACTGGCAGAAAAAAAGAAAACTACTATTAAGGATATTATAAGTAGGATTATAAAGAAGAGAATTTTAGAAAGGTATTTTCGCAAATAAATCCCCATCGATATAAATTTCTGCCCTATCGATAAAATAAATTATTTTATATTCTCTATCCAAGGCAGATAGGTAGCTATGTTCTTTAAAATCCCTGAAAACGAGACTGAGCTGTTTATAGCTTATAATCTGTTTTTGAAGGCCCTCTATGATATCTTGCTTCTTTTCTTCTTCGGCAATTCTTAATAGATATGCCAGGGCAAAAGGCTTGGCTTTAGAATTTGGCAATAAGGCGGTGAATTTCTCGAATGTTTTTTTGGCGCTAAAATGATCTCCGGAAATGAAATAATATTCCCCGCAAGAAAACAACGAATTCTCAAAGAACTTCGAATTAGGATAGATATTTACAACCATATCCAAATAAGTAAAGGCGAAATCCAGATTTTTCTGGCGTGCGTATTTGACTGCTTTATTATAGAACTCTTTATCCTGAGAATAGACGTTGCCGGAAAAAAGAAAAACTACCGATAAAATAATAATTAAAATTATTAATTTTTTGATTTTCATACTTTTATATTGCCTATCGATTACCATATCGGCGAATATGTATATAACGTAATTATAGGAGCCTATTTAGGTAAAATCAAGGCAATTTAGCAAAAGAAAAAGCCCGCTTGAAACGGGCTTTTTCTTTTTTATAATACTTATCTTGATTAACAAAATATATTAACTTTATTTAACAACTTCTTGGGAAGCATCCCCGGAAGGCGCTTCTTCGTTTGAGACTGCCTCAGAAGGCTCCTCTTTCTGCCCCTCATTTGACTTATTAGTTTCAGAAATCACTCCTTCTTCTGTAGCTGCCTGTCCTGCCTCTTTGGAAGCTTCTTCTTTACTATTATCTACGGGATTAATACTTACTGCCACCATACCTTCGGCAGCCGATGCCACCATAACGATGACTTCTTCTCCTTCTTTAACTGGGTAATAAGCCAGAAATTCTTTGCTTGTCGTAATCTTGGTGTCATTTACCGTTATATAGCTTCCGTCTTCTGCAATTTCTTTGACCGTGCCTTTGATCTCTTCTAAGTTCAGATCTTTTGCTGCCGGCACATCAATAGTTTGTTTTTGCGCGGCGGAGTTAACAGCTTCAGCTGGAATTTGCTGCGGTAAAGCCTGCTTAACTTGCTCCATAGCCTTATCGATGTCTTCTTTTGTAACCTGTTCCTGGGCTAAGCCAGAAACTACAAAGATAAAAGTAAAAATTACTGCTAATATCAAAAGCCTTGTTTTCATAAGGCCTCCTTCTTTTACAAAACTATTGCGACTACAAATCTTCTTCGTTATCTTCGTCTAAATCTTCGCGAAGATTTTCGTTCTCTACGGGCTCGACTTCCGGAGGATTAAGGGATATTATCTTAAGCTGACTGCCGCATTCGGGGCAATAGATAATATCGTCTATATTGCGGTCTTCGTCCAGGTCAAAATATTCCCCACAGGAAATACATTCCACCTTCTCTCTCATGAAATTCCTCCTTTTTATGAAATTAAAAATATCTTGTTGAATTTTTTAACATAAAATTTAGCCTTTGTCAACAAATTCGTTTGCAATTATATAACAACTAAAGCAAAAGCGAGGACAGTATATTGGAGTCCTCGCTCGAGCATTTCCAAGACGACTGAAGGGCTAAATTATTCGGAAGCCGAATTGGCCTGAGGAGCTGATAAATAAATCTTTAATGCCTCCCAAGTCTTAGGCCCGACTTTTCCGTCAACCTGTAGATTGTTTTTAGTCTGAAAATCTTCAATGGCTGCCCTAGTTTTCTTGCCTATTACTCCGTCAATAGTCCCATTGTAAAGTCCGGCGTTCTTCAAGGCCTTCTGAATCTCTTCATTAGTTGGTTTTACACTAACTTCGGCTGCAGGGCTTGATGTGGCTTGCTGGCTGCTGACTGCCTGAGTAACTGCAGCTTGCGACTGTGCCTGCTCTTTTGTAGCTTCAACCACAGGGACTGTTTGTTCGACAATGGCTGTATTATTTTCCACTGTATTATCTGTCTGCGGAATCGCCTGCTCTTGATTCTTGGCTGAACAGCTGACTAATGCTGCCGCCATTAATATAAAGACGAAAATTGCAATAATCTTTCTCATATCGACCTCCTTTCACAGGAAAATTAATTATTGCCTTTGTAAACTTATCTGGAATTATATCCCAAAACTTCAGCCAAAACAAATAAATATTATTTTTTGTTGCTTGTCTTTAATATTTATGATAAAAGTCTACTGGGAAGAACAAAAACGTTAAACGCTTTCAAATAAATTAAAATATGTTTGAGTCTTTCATCTATAATCCCGAAAAAGGATTGCAAACTCAAGTCTCCGCGGAAGAAATAACCCAGTCGCTGAAAGATGAACGTTCGGTTTTGTGGATTGACCTTCTAGACATCGAAGATTCAGACATCGATTTTCTGACCTCGGTGTTTAATCTTCACCCGCTTACCATAGAAGATTTTATCATGCCGAATGCCCGACCGAAGCTTGAAAAATTCAGAGACTATATCTTTCTAGTTATGTTTTCTCTGGAATCTTTAAATGGCAATGAAAAGGGTGCAATCAAAACTACGGAGCTTGATTGCTGTCTGGGGAAGAATTTTCTGATAACGTTTCATGCATGTCCGGTAAACTCGCTGAATTTATGCAAAGATAGAATTAGAAAACAATCTCCAATGATGCAGAACGGAGCTGATATGCTTCTTTATTCGCTCCTTGATTCATGCGTAGACAGCTACATGCCGGTCATAGGCGAATTTGACGATAAGGTCGATGTTATGACTGATGAATTATTCAAAGACCCAAGCAACGAAGTCTTGAAAAAAATATATTTGCTGAAAAACCAAATTCTTCATCTGCGGCGCACTATCGGCCCCCAGGCAGACGTTATAAACCTCTTGGAACGCGGCGATTATGAATTTATATCGCGCTCAACTTTAATATATTTCAGAAATATTTATGATAACCTGGTGCGCATGAATGATGTAGTCGGAACTTCGCGGGATATTATCGCCGGTGCCATGGAAGCTTATGTATCAATAGTCTCAAACCGCTTAAATGAAATAATGAAAACTCTTACCGTTATCGCCACCATAATGATGCCCCTTACTTTAATCGCTAGCATTTACGGCATGAACTTTAAGTATATGCCTGAAATAACCCATCCTCTCGGCTACCCAGCGATTATGTCCGTTATGGTTGTTCTTTCCGTATTGATGCTTGTCTATTTCAAGCGTAAAAAATGGCTTTAGACCACCTTACTTAATTCTACCTTTTGCTCTGTTTCTATAATAAATCCAAAATTAATCTAATTGCGAAGTTTTATTGGGTTGTCCCTCGTCGCTAACAAGAAAATCAACGGCGACTCGGGACCGCCAAATAAAAAACCTACCGATTTAACGATAGGTTTTTAATTGGTTGCGGGGGGACGATTTGAACGTCCGACCTTCAGGTTATGAGCCTGACGAGCTACCAGTCTGCTCCACCCCGCGATATCTATATAAAAGTATTATTCTCCAGTGATTTTGTAAACTACTTCGCCCTTCTTAGTCACGCCCATCTTCTCCCGAGCGACCTTCTCGAGGTAAAAGGGATCATTTTCTAAAAGCTTTTCCTTATTTGTCAGTTCGGTATTTTTCTTCTGCAACTCGGCTATTTTGTTTTCAAGCTCCAGATTCTTTTGTTTTAAATCCTGCAGCTTACTATAGCCGGGAAGAAAAATTATAAACACTATAAAAGCAAATGCAAACAGCCAAGTGGCTTTTTTAAGCTTCATCCCTATCGCCTATTTAGGCGGATAATCTTTTAAAAACAGACCTTCCGGCGTAGACTGCTTGAGAACCTAGCTCTTCTTCTATTCTTAAGAGCTCATTATATTTTGCTACCCGGTCACTGCGTGAGAGAGAACCTGTCTTAATCTGGCCGACTCCCGTGGCAACGGCCAAATGGCTGATGGTCGTATCTTCGGTCTCTCCTGAGCGATGTGAAATAACTGAAGTATAATTATAGTCGTTGGCTAATTTTATCGTATCTAAAGTCTCGGACAACGAACCGATTTGATTAACCTTAATCAAGATTGAATTAGCGACTTTTCTTTTTATGCCTTCCGACAGTATTTTTGAATTCGTTACAAAGATGTCGTCTCCAACAAGCTGTATCTGGTTGCCTAATTTCTTAGTGAGCTCTTCCCAGCCCGACCAATCGTTTTCGGCTAACCCGTCTTCGATAGAAACAATCGGATATTTCGCAAGCAGATCTTGGTAAATCTTTATTAGGTCGGCGGAGTTAATCTGTTTTTTCTCAAAATTATATTTTCCTTTTTCATAAAGCGAGCTGGCAGCTACATCAAGACCGATAAAGACATCCTTGCCTGGTTTGTATCCAGCCTTTTCTATGGCCTCGATAATAAGCCTAATAGCCACCTCGTTATGCTCTAAGTTTGGCGCAAATCCTCCCTCATCTCCGACGGAAGTAGAAAGATGCTCGGATTTAAGAATGGATTTTAAATTATGGAATACTTCAGTCGCCATGCGGATTGCCTCTCTAAAACTAGGCGCGCCGATAGGAAGAATCATAAACTCTTGGATGTCTAGATTGTTGTCGGCGTGCATTCCGCCGTTTAGAATATTCATCATCGGCACAGGAAGGATATTGGCATTCCTGCCGCCCAAATATTTATAAAGAGGCGTTTTTTGATCGTTGGCAGCTGCTCGGGCAGTGGCTAAAGAAACGCCTAAAATCGCATTGGCACCGAGATTAGACTTATTGTCTGTACCATCTAATTCCAGCATTACCCTATCGACTTTTCTAAAGTCGGCTTCCTGACCTTTTACTTTGCCGCCAATTACGGTATTGACGTTTTTGACTGCCTTAAGGACGCCTTTGCCTAAAAAGCGGCTTTTATCGCCATCCCTTAGCTCCAAGGCTTCGCGCTCTCCGGTAGAAGCTCCGGAAGGCACGGCAGCGCGTCCGATTACACCGGAATCTAAAACCACATCTACCTCGACCGTGGGGTTCCCGCGTGAATCAAGGATTTCTCTTGCTTTAACATCTTTGATTTTTGCCATATTTTCCTCGCTATTATTGAATTTAGGTATCCCTAAAGTTATCACAGATTAACCAATAAGTCAAGCCTAAATGTTTGATACATTCGGCGAGCCGACGCTTACCTTACGCCAGACAAGCCGCGTCGGCTCGCCTCATCCAAAGATTGACTTAATTATATAATTGTGGTATGTTTACTCATATAAGAAAGGGGCAAATTATGTTTTTTAGAAAGATAAAGCTCTTCTTCAAATTCAATTGGATAAAATTAGTTGTCGTTATTGCTCTTATTGCGGTAACCATTTCTTTAGTAATATTGATAAGCCTGGGCCTAAAGTCCTGGCAGAATATCGATCCTTGGTTTAGGGAACAAACCAAGGCCGGGCTTCCTATGAGCCTTTATCTCTACAGCGTCGGAGGCATGATCAACGGTGTGGTATTTGTATTTTTATGGTACTGGGTCCTCTTTCGTGGCGGCGGATTCCAACAATTCACCCATACCAAGAAGAAAGCAATCGCCGGAGAGGATGTCGGAGTAAAATGGGAAGACATAATCGGCATGGAAGAAGCCAAACAGGAAGCCTTAGAAGTGGTAAAATTGCTTAAAGACCGAGCCCAGCTACAACGTATCGGCGGAAAGATCTTGCGTGGTATACTTCTTCTAGGTCCTCCCGGCTGCGGGAAAACCTATCTTGCCAAGGGCATTGCCACTGAAGCGGGCCTTCCTTTTATTTCTATGTCAGGTTCTGAATTTGTGGAGATGTTTGTCGGCGTGGGCGCAAGCCGCATCAGAAGCTTATTCAAAAATGCCAGACAGCTAGCCTACACCGAAGGCGGCTGTATCATATTTATCGATGAAATCGACGCCGTGGGCGCCCAGAGGGCAATGGACCAGGGATTCGGCGGCACCACCGAACACAATACCACCCTAAACCAGCTTTTAGTCGAGATGGACGGCTTAAAAGAAAAAGATTATAACGTAGTGCTGATTGGCGCGACCAACGTTAAAGAAGATTCGCTTGATCAAGCCCTATTAAGGCCTGGCAGGTTCGATAGAAAAATCTATGTTTATGAACCTAATCTAAGCGACAGGCAGAAAATATATGAATACTACCTCTCAAAGATCAATTATGACAAAAGCATGGACTTGGGCCACCTGGCGCGAAGAAGCGTAGGTAAAACCCCGGCAGATATCGCCAATATTGTCAGGGAATCAACTCTTATAGCCATTAGAAACAAAAAAGAAACCGTGGGTTTAAAAGAGATATCCGAAGCCATGGAACGCATAGAGATGGGTATCACCAGAAAAATTACCCTCACCTCCCGGGAAAAAGAAATGACCGCTTACCATGAAGCGGGCCATCTAATCGTCACCTATTTTTATCATCCCACTGATGATGTCTTTAAGGCTACAATTATTCCCCACGGGCCAAGTTTGGGCGCAGTATACACTCCTCCCCGAGAAGAACTGCATAATTACACCCGCGACATGATTTTGGGAAGCATCAAATCCGCTGTAGCCGGGTATGCAGCAGAAAAAGTAGTATTTGGCACGACTTCTAGCGGGGCGGGAAATGATTTCAGCAAAGCTACAAGCCTTGCACACAACATGGTCTGGCGCTGGGGAATGTCAGACGCCAATATTATCGGTGACTATATGTCTATTCCGACAGAACAGCTTTCGGAAGATTTAAAAAACAAACTCAACCACGAAACCCAGAAAATAATCCATGATTGCCTCAAAGACGTAAATGAGCTTTTAAGCAAGGAAAAGAATCTGCTCGACAGGTTTGCCAAGGAATTACTGGAAAAAGAAGAGCTCGACTATGACCAGATTCAGGCCATATTTAACGAGTACGGCCACAAAAGAAGAACTTGAAAACAATCCGGCATTCTAAACATAGAAGCATTTTATGCCTTTTGATCTTTTTTATCTCAGCCGCGATACTATCTAGTTGTATAAAAGAAACTGAATCTTATTACCCTGCCGAGAAGATCCCCGAACAAATCATCAAAATTTGTAAAAACGAATATAACTTAAACGTTAAGGTTGATATAGTCGAAGACACACTCTGGCTGTATATCCCGATCCAACGTTTCGTTGACCAATCTGGCAATGTCGATAAAGAATTTATCGATACCTTAAACCACGTAGTCTTAAGTATCAACCGCGTAATTATGAGCACTAAAGCTCCTCCCAAATTCTATGCCATATTAGCTTCGGACACTAAAGATATAGGGGCTGATTATTTAGTTGTCGGCTATATATTAGACGTAAAAAAATATTTGTATAATTTTATTTCTCGGGAAGAATTCTTAAGGCGGCAGGTTATAAAATTCGGGTTGAATCCCAAGGCGCTAGGAGACGAAGAAGGGCTCCATCTTCCATTTTTTAATATGTCTCTTGCCGGATTTATCTTTTCTCAGATTGAACAAAGAATCGCTTTGCGTTTTGACCAAGACAGTATTTTATCTAAATTTAAGCTAGAAAAAGTAAAAGCTATCCCCGAAGATAACAATATTAAATTTGTCCTTGATATTAAAGGAGTGGATAAATTCAGATATGACGTTGACTTTACCAGCCTTGCCTTGAAGATTATAGCCGAAGTATTCTTTGCCTACGATTTTAAGGATTTTGACACAGTATCGATAGAAGATTCTTACTCTGGAAAACTCAATACCTACAACAGGAAATCTCTGGAAGACTTTAGATAAAGACTCCCGCCCCGCCTAAGCTATTCTTGCCTTTCTTCCTTCTATTTTTATTTTTCCCTCGGAAAATAAACGGATAGCCTCAGGATAAATTTTGTGTTCGATCTTATGGATCTTGGCTTCAAGTGTCTCGGCAGTATCGTCTTCTTCTACCTTGACCGAACCTTGCAATATTATCGGGCCGTGGTCCATTTTTTCGTCTACAAAATGCACCGTCACTCCGGTTACTTTGACGCCGTAATTAAAGGCATCTACAATTGCGTGGGTTCCCTTAAATGAGGGAAGCAATGCTGGGTGGATATTTAAGATTTTGTTGCGGAAGTTATTAATCAAGACTGAGGTAATGATACGCATAAAACCAGCCAAAACGATAAAATCTATTTTTTCTTGTTCTAAAATCTTGACAATTTCAGCGTCGTAGTCTTCTCTTGAGCTAAAATTTTTGGCTTCGACCACAACCGTTTTTATCTTAGCTCTTTTGGCCCTTTTAAGAGCGTAGGCTTCTTTATTATCGGAAAGTACAAGCGCTAAGTTTGCGTTGATCTTTCCTTTTTTCAGCGCTTTTATTATCGCTTGCAGATTCGTGCCGTTACCGGAAGCAAATACCGCAAAATTCACCCCGCACTTCCTTTCTATTCTTATACCCCAACCTTCCTCTATTTAGGAAGGGCGGGGTTCATTTAGGCTCCCCTTTTTCTGATCGTGCTGGTCGGGCAAACTTTTATACAATCATCACAAGGCACATAACTATTATAATCTATCTGGGATAAATTGTCTTTAACTTTAAATAATCCGGGGGCGCACTGCTTTTCGCATTTTAAGCAGGCGATGCAGCCTACTTTACAAACATCCATTACTGCCTTTCCTTTGTCGTGCGAACTGCAAGCGATGTACACCGGCTTCTTAACATCGATAAGCGTAAAAAGATGCTTGGGACAAATCTTCACACAATTCCCGCAAGCGGTGCATTTTGATTCATCTACTACCGGAAGGCCCGTTTCTTGGCTCATCGTTATGGCGCTAAAGGGGCAAACTTTTGCACAACTGCCAAAACCAAGACAGCCCCAGACGCAGGCCTTCTGCCCTCCCTGCAGCTGATTTGCCGCCACGCAATCTTTAATGCCTTGATATTGAAATTTATCTTTTACTTTATTGCCGCCGTTACAATGCAAAACTGCAGCGGTTTTAATTTTAGCTTTGGCCTCAACGCCTAAGATTTTTGAAATTTCTGTCCTGATCTTCTCAGAGGCCACCACGCAACGCTCTACGGTGCAGGTTCCGTTGATAAGCCCTTCGGCGAATCCCATGCATCCCGCCATACCGCATGCGCCGCAATTTGCCCCAGGCAAATGAGAAAAAACAGCGGAAATTTTAGGGTCTTGTTCTACGCATAATTTCTTGGCGGCAATAGCCAAGCCTACGCCAAAAATCATGCCTAAAGAAGCTAAAGTTAAAACCGGAATTAATATTTCCATCATAAGTATGTAGTAGGTAGAATGTAGGTCTTGGGGCTGACTCTAAAAAACCCCACCTACTACCTGCTATCTCCTATCTACTTTTAAAATTTAAATCCCGAAAATCCCATAAACGCAAGACTCATCAAAGATGCGATGACAAATGCCAGAGGCACATCTTTAAAACTTCTGGGTACCCTTACCAATTCAAGCCGTTCGCGGATTCCTGACATTAAGAGCATTGCCAGGCAATACCCTGCCCCGGCGAAAAATCCCTGCACAACCGAGAAGATAAAACTTCCCGGCATAATACGACTACCCGAGAAAAATGTTTCGCTGTTTAATACCGCCACTCCCAAAACCGCGCAATTAACAGTAATCAAAGGCAGATAAATCCCGAAGAATTTATATAGATGTGGGCTGGTCTTGCGGATAAACATCTCCACAAGCTGGACGAAAGTTGCAATAACCAAAATAAATGAAATCGTGCGCATATAGGTAATGTCAAAAGGAATCAAAACAAATCGGTAAATTAACCAGGTGATAATCGACGACATGGTGGTAACGAATGTAACCGCAAGCCCCATGCTCATCGCCGGGCCGGTTTCCTTAGAAACGCCGATAAAGGAACACAGCCCCAAAAACTTCGAGAGAATGAAGTTATTGATAAAGACCATGCTGATAAAAATCATTATTAATTGACTAGCGTCCATCGAATCTTTCCTTGGTTATTTCTCTACGAGTTTTTTGTTGGATATGCGCAAAATTAATAATCCCGATTAAAATTCCAATAGTAAGCAGAGCGCCCGGAGCTAAGATCATCATTGTCGCCGGTTCAAAACCTTTTACCAAAGGAATTCCTAGTATCGTACCATTACCCAACGATTCTCTTATAGCGGCGATAATGATTAAAGCAATGGTAAAACCTACGCCCATGCCTAAAGCATCAAAAATCGCATCAAGCACCGGACGTTTACAAGCAAATGCCTCGGCGCGGCCCAAAACAATACAGTTAACCACTATTAAAGGCACGAAAATTCCTAGCGAACGATTAAGCGCCGGAAAATATGCCTTCATCACCATTTCGTTAATAGTAACGAATGTCGCAATAATAACAATGTAGCAGGGAATCCTGATTCTACCGGGAATAAAATTCCTCAAAGAAGAAATAAAAATATTCGAACCGAGCAATACAAATGTCGCCGCTATCCCCATGCCGATGGCGTTGACTACGGTAGTTGAAACTGCCAGCGTCGGACAAAGTCCCAGGACCAAACCGAAGGTCGGATTCTCAATGGTAATGCCTTTTTTAAACTCGTTAAACAATCTCTTCATTATTTTATTTTAGAAATAAAATCTTTAGCTGAATCTCTGACGCCATCAATGACGGCGCTGGAACTAATCGTTGCCCCGGTAATTGCCTGGATACTCTTTAAATCCAACTCTTGAGCTTTTTTGCCTTCAAACTGATTTAAAAACCAGGGCTTGCTGTCTCCGAAACGCACCTCGTTAATCTTTGCGCCCAATCCCGGAGTTTCTTCCTGCGAAAGAATCTTTATCCCTTTGATTTCTCCCTTGGGATCAAAACCGACAAGCATATTGATAGTGCTGGAGTATCCCCTGGTTTTAGCTCTAATAATATAACCAATGAGTTTATTGTCTTTTTTTGCCGCGTAATAGGTTTCATCTCCTAATTTTTCTTCACTAAAATCAGATGCCTGGGGATAAACCACATCCAAAGCAGCCTTCTCTTCAGTGATCGCCTGGGCTTCAATACGAGTATGGGTGAATTTATAGGTTACGCTTAATACCAAGGCAGCGCAAAAACAAATAAGCAATAAAATCAATCCGTATCTTATCATTTGGCACCTCTTTTTTTCAGTGCTCCGTATTTTCTGGGCCTGGCAAAACGGTCAATAATCGGCGTGGCGGCATTCATCATAAGAATCGCATAAGAAACGCCTTCGGGATATCCTCCCCATTTTCTGATAACTACGGTAAGCAAACCGCAGCCGACGGCAAAAATTGTCTTTCCTTTGATAGATATTGGTGCTGAGACATAATCTGTTGCCATAAAAAACGCGCCTAGCACGAGTCCGCCGGATAATAACGCAAATAAAACATCTCCTGAAAACAGTTTATTTCCCATCAGGACAAAACTCAAGATCGCCACCGTCAATAAATAATAAACCGGTATCTGCCAGGAAATATAGCGTTTATAAAGCAGATAAACACCGCCGATGAGCAAAGCTATGATACAAACTTCTCCGATACAACCGCCGCGGTTGCCTATAAACAAATCCCAATAAGTCGGAAGTTGATAAGATAATTTCTCTTTTACAATTCCAAGCGGAGTTGCGGTAGTCACTGCATCGATCTGCCAACGGGGATTGCTCCAATAAGTCATATATTTTGGCCAGGATGCCATCAAGAATGCCCGACCTACTAAAGCCGGATTAAAAATATTAAATCCTAAACCCCCAAATAACTGTTTTCCTACCACGACGGCAAAAAAACTTCCCAAGGCAGCCATCCAAAGCGGCGCACTCGGCGGAAGGTTATAGGCTAATAAAAGTCCGGTGATAATGGCGCTGCCGTCTAAAATAGTATTCTTCTTGCGGAATATCTTCTGAAATGCTGATTCGCATATTACTGCAGTAATGACCGATACCGCGATTACATTTAATGAATACAGGCCAAAAATATAAACTCCGGCAATTCCCGCTGGAATAAGCGCGATAAGCGTCGCCCACATCCTTTTTATGATATGGTCGCCTTCAACCTGGATATGCGGTCCGGAAGAAACGACTAAGTTATTTAGCTTTAAGTCTTGATTTGGCATATTTTATCAAACCTACTAAATCCCTGCGAGCCGGACAGACATAGCTGCAGAGTCCGCACTCAATACAATCCATAATGTCATAATCTTTGGCTATGGTAAATTTATCTTGCTCTGCCGCCATAGTGATAAATGCCGGCATAATTCTTGCTGGACAGACATCCACGCAGCGGCCGCAACGGCAGCAGACGCGGTCTTCCCTGTTGGAAAGCTCATCTTTAGAGAAAAATATAATTCCAGTAGTGCTTTTTATCACAGGGACATCTAAGGTATATTGGGCGATTCCCATCATCGGGCCGCCGAAAACGATTTTTGCCGGCTCATTTTTAAAAGGTCCACAATCCTCCAATAAATCCCTAATGGTGGTTCCGATTCTTACCAAAAGATTCTGGGGGTTAGAAAGACAACTTCCAGTCAAAGTAACCACTTTTTCATAAAGCGGTTTGGATTTATAGATTGCTTCATAAATAGCATATACGGTGCCCACATTATGCACTACGACTCCGATATCAAAGGGGAGCCCGCCCGAGGGAACCTCGCGGTTTAATACCGATTTGGTCAGCTGTTTTTCTCCGCCCTGAGGATAGCTTGAATTTAAAACCTTTAATGTAAAATTTGTATCCTTAATCGCCTCACGCATTATCTTTATCGCTTCCGGCTTGTTGTTTTCAATGGCGATATAACCTTGCGGATTACCTAAGATTTTTAACACAATCTTGGCGCCCTGGATAATCTCCCTGGCCTTCTCTTTCATAAGCGCAAAATCATTGGTCAGATATGGCTCGCACTCCGCGCCATTTAAGATAAAAGAATCGATTTTTTTGGGAGGTGATAATTTTACATGGGCAGGAAATGCCGCTCCGCCTAAACCTACGATTCCGGCATCAAAGATTATTTTTCGCAAATGTTCTACAGAAAGGCTTGCGACTTCTTGTTCGGTTCTTGGTCTCTGTTCTGTTTTTGAGTCAGCGCCATCGTTATCAATGACCACTGCCTTGACTCTGCCAAGTGAAGGATGAGGATAATCTTGGATTGCTGATACTGTTCCTGATATGGAAGCATGAATAGGAGAAAACAAACCCTTGTCTAAACTGCCGATGAGCTGACCAGCCTTAACCTGGTCCCCTATTTTAACCATAGGCTCACAAATAGCCCCAAAATGCTGGCTTAAAGGGATTATGACCCTTGTCGGCAGCTTCGCCTTTTTTGTTGGCTTATGGAAAGTAGCCTCTTTGCTCTCTCTAAGCTTAATCATATATTAACTTTATTTACAAAAGAATACTTTATGATACCGATTATTCCAACAACAATTATTACGATTCCTAAATATAATAAAAACCTAGACTCACCAACTACATCGGCGAGTTTGGAACTTATCAACATAAAAAGCAAGAACGCAAAATGCATGACTATCTCTAAAGAGCTAAAAACCTTGCCCCTCATCGAGCTTGTGCTCGCCTCATGGACCAGGGTATTGACCGCTGCCATGATCGGAGAAACAACCAAGCCGAAAATAAAAGCTAAAATTGCAGCGATAATAAAAACCGGGTAGGCTGTTAAAACAACAACAAAAGAGTTTAACACAATTCCGCTTAATGTAAAACAAAAGAATATAATTTTTAAATGAGAAATCTTATGTCCCAGCCTACCATAGACTAAAGAGCCTACAAACAGCCCCAAGCCTAAAAACATTATCAAAAGTCCCAGGTCTTTTGTCACCGTACCCAGGGCATGCTGGACAAAGACGATCGAGACTACATAAATAGCGCCTAACGCCGACCATAATAAGAATAAAATCTTAACAATAAAGCTTATCTCCTTTTGATTCACTAAATATAATACCCCATCCTTAATCTCGGCAACCACTGATTTTCTGATAACCTCCATTACCTCTTTGCCTAATTCGAAAATCTCGTTTTTCTTGATATGACCCATTATCTTTGTGCCAATTAAAAGGATGGTTAGCGCGGAAAATAAAAATGATCCGGCAGATAAATAAAATCCGCCTTTTGCGCCCCAAGAATCAACGAGAATCCCTCCCAAGCCAAAACCTAATGCTGCGGCAACCATGCCGGTCATATTGGCCAGGGAATTGGCGATTAATAATTGTTTCTCTTGGACAAGGTCGGGGATTATTGAAAGTTTGGCCGGCACATAAAACCGGCTGATGCAAAAGACCAAAAATATTACTATGTAGATTAAAATCAAAGAATCCATAGACATAAAGACTAAAGGTATTATGAACATTAAAATCGTCTTCGATAGATCGCTAATAAGCATGGTTTTTCGGCGATCCCACCTATCGACATACACCCCGGCCACCGGACCAATAAGGAAAACCGGGATTATGGTAAAAGAAATTATTTTAGCCAATTGGAAGGTTGAGCCCGGGGCAACCGCATAGACAAGCGCGATTAGGGCCATCTGAATGATCCTGTCTCCGAACTGCGAGACAATCTGACCTACGAATAATAAAGAAAAATTCTTATTTTTTAATATTTCTCTAAATCTGCTCATGTTTTTAGGTTGGAGATACCGAAATAATTCAAAATAAAGCCGGCGGGGGGAATCGAACCCACGACCTGCGATTTATCCCTCGCCATACTCACAATAAAGCTGGCGAGAGGGATTGAACCTCCGACCTGAGCTTTACGAAAGCCCTGCTCTACCAACTGAGCTACGCCAGCGCAAAGTTATTATATCAGCCTCGGGACACTCGGCGAGGAATCCCGAGGTAAAAATTAATCATTTGATTGCCGAGGGGCGAAACCGCTGCTCTAACAACTGAGCCATCTCGGCAAGTATAGCTCAAAAAAGAATGGTGCCGAGAGCCAGACTTGCACTGGCGACGCCGGGCTTTTCAGGCCCGCGCTCTACTACCTGAGCTATCTCGGCATTAAACTTGGTGCTAAAATCGGTTAAGCAATATTCTACCAAACATTAAAAAACTGTCAACACATTAGAGAATTCATGTATCTGGGGATATTTTTATCTTGGGGCGAGGCGAAATCTAAAAAGCTTGCCCTGCTACTCGGCCTGCTCTATTATTCGCACGTATAATTTCTGGGATAATGTCAAATCAGGCATCACATTCTTGCGGCATTTTACCCTTAGCCTTACCGAATGCGGCGTTAATTGTTCCATCGTGATATAAACCTTGCTTTTCCCTATTCTGGCCCTGACAATTCCTCTGTTACTGTCATCTATTTCACTGGCTCCCATGCTGTTTAAAACCGTGGAAGCTGCATTCCATAAAGAATCGTAGCCTTTTTCGGTTTCGCCTTGAATCGTATCTCTGCTGATGGCATATCCGCCTAATAATCCCACAGCACCGCCGACCACAAACGCTGCGCATCCGCAAATATAAAGCCCTAAGAAAGGAATTATAAATAAACTAATGAATTTAATATAATTACTTTTAATCATGGCTTTCTCCCCTTTTAATTATTAGGCAGAAACTTCTTTAACAGCTCTTCACAAATCCTGATTTTCTCTATTACTTCCGGACTTACATCTTCTCCGAAACCGATAGATTTCGGCTGCAAAGCAAGAAACACTATATTGGCCTGGCAATTATGCTCCAAGAATTCGACAATCAAATTTAAAGGCAAATTATGCGTAGAAAAATATTGTAAATTTGAAGCCTCGCGCGGGTCGAGGACCCGCATTTCTGCAGGATTACCTTTAAAATCAGCTGCATCCAAGATTAAAATCGTATCAGGGGCTTCTTCTATTATTTTATTTAGATGATTTTCGGGAGTGCTCTTGGCGTCTATAACTAAAGCGGAAACCTTACCCTGTAGCCTCACCGCTAACAAAGAACCAAAACCATCGTCTTTTCTTAAAGGATTGCCGATTCCTAAAATAATTACTTTTCCTTTTAAGGCTTCTCCTAGATTCTTCTCGATAGTGCTAATCATATATAAAAATGGTTAATTTGTATTTATTTTAGCACAATTTATAGGTTTGTCGATTAATTTTAAGATTTTAGGATGGCTTCGCGCCGGCATTTCGGACATAATACGCGAACGCGATCAGCGCGGTATAGCTGATTTTCTTTTAAGGATGGCATAGGTTGGGAACTCGAGAGTGATAGCTGCTTCAAATAAAATAACATGAGGCTTGCGTTTGAGAAGGTTAATGGCCCGAGCCGCTTGGCAACCCACACAATCTGGTCTTTGGGAGCAATAATCTCTTTGCAACATTCGCATAACATCAATTCCTTCTCAACTGTTGTAAATAAATCCTTTCTCTTGCCGGTAGTGGCCATATCGAATTCCCGGGTTAACTTTATGCCTTTCTCCGTCGGACAATTCGCCTGGCATTGGCCGCAGAAAATACATATATCGTACCTTAATACGAATTTGCGGACGGCCTTGCCGTCTTTTATCTCATCCTTAAAGGTTATGGCCCCTGCGGGACACACTTGAGCGCAAGCAGAACAACCCATACAATCTTTTTCATAATATTCCGGCCTACCGCGGAAACGCTCTGCCGGCACATGCGGCTTAAAAGGATACCCCGAAGTATAAGGCCCGCAAAATACCGCCTTTAACGCCTCCTTCAAGATTCTAAACTGCAGAATTCCGGGCAATTTCATTTCTTGTCATCCTCGTATTTGTCGCAAACGCCTTCCTCGGAGAGCTTGGCTCCAGAGGCATGCGCGCCTCTAGCTAAAGCAGAAGCTGCTGACGGAGCGGTCATGATTATAAATATCATGCATAAGAAAGCTTTTACTCCCGTGGCGCTTAAGCCCTTAATAATAATAGTGCCCAAAAGCATACAGGTAGTCCCAAAGACTACGCTTTTAATGGCTGCCAAAAGACGGCTATAGACATCCGGCAGGCGGACAATGGCAATGCATCCGATCAAATCAAAACAAAGGCCTAATATTATGAATGCGTATCCCGCAAGCTCAATCATCGAATCCTTTCCCCTCTAAGAATTTCGCCAGGGCCAAAGCCCCGATAAAACTCTGCAATGCCCAGGCAATAGCGATATCAATATACCAATCTCTTCCCGTCGGTATGCTTAATACCGCACAGAAACCTACGATTAAAATGCCCATGATGTCCGCGGCTATTGCCCGGTCTGCCGCCGAAGGCCCAAGCATAAGCCGAAGCAGACAAAAAGCAAAACATAACATAATTATGAAAAAACACCTTGAGAGAAATGGCGACTGCCACCTCAACATTGATTCAATAGGATAAATACTTATTACAAACAATATGGCCGATATAATAAGCAATCCCAAAAACCAAGTTATGTATTTAGAGTGTTTGGTCATTCAAAAATCCTTTTTAAGACTTTCTCGAACTTCTTGACGATTAAGCCGGTAGCCTTATCTGCATCCTGAGTAGCAACATTAAGCCAGTGGACATACAGGGTTTTCTCCTGCGCATTTACATCTACGCTTATCGCGTTTTGAGCAAGCGTAATCGAATTGGCCAGAAAAGTAAGCGCGGTATCAGATTTTAGCGAAGTCTTAACTTTCACTATGCCGGGTTTAATATCCAATCCCGGGTTTAATACAGTTATCGCAATATTAATATTAGCCTTCAGGAACTCCCAGAAAAATAACAAGATATAATACAAAAACCAGAAGTATCTTTTTATCTGGAAGGCGCTCTGCGGGCCTTGACTAAAAATGTCTCCGGCTAAGAATGAAACTAACGCGGCAACAAAAATACCGGCCAAAAGATACTGCGCATCAAAAGGCCATGTCAGGAGCATCCAAACCAATAGGCTAACTATGAATAATAAAATTCTACTTTTCATCTTATAGATGCCTCCATGACTAGCCGGCCATAGTCTCTGCCCTCTAAAATAACATTGACGGCTGAGTCCAAGAAAAATTTAAGATTGGGCAATAATAAAATCCCGCCAACAATACAAATAATCGCCAGGCATGACATCGAGAATTTCATCAAGAACGGAACTTCCTTGATATTTTTGTATTGTTCTTTTAGCTCTCCCAAAAAGGCATACCGTTGCATCTTCATCACGGCGCTAAGCGTCAATAATGAACCTATAACTGCCGCCAAGGCGTATCCGATAAATCCTCTTTGGATACAAGCCAAGACAATTATCAGCTTACTGAAGAATCCGTGAAACGGAGGAATCCCGGAAATAGCAACTGAGCCGATCAAATTCGTATTTGCGGTCACGGGCATTTTTTGTTTCAACCCCGACATCTCCCTTAGATCGCGAGTATTTATAGAATAATCTACTGCTCCTGCATTCAAGAAAAGCAATGATTTCGACGTCGAGTGATTAAATAAATGAAATAATCCACCGAGAATCCCGAGCGGTGTCCCAAGACCAATTCCTAAGACTATATAACCAATTTGGCTTATAGTAGAATATGCCAACAACCTTTTTATATCCCACTGCACCACGGCCAACACAAGAGCCACGATTATTGACAGAGCGCCCAAAAACATTAACGCAGATAAATAAATCCCGCTTACCCCCAGGACATTAAAAAATATCCTCATCAATGCATACAGGCCTAAAGTTTTTATTAGGACTCCCGATAGCATTGCCGAAATCGAAGCCGGTGCAGATGAATGGGCGTCGGGCAACCAACCATGAAACGGCACCAGGGCCGCCTTTAATCCGAACCCCATCAAAAAAAGCACCGACACAAACGGAATAAGCCAGTTACTGGGTTTTGTGCTCAATACATTGGCCATATCGGCCATATTTAAAGTTGAAGCAAATCCATACAATAAGGCTATGCCGAGGAAAATAAAACACGAAGCAACTGAACCCATAATCGCATATTTAAAAGAAGCTTCCAGCTCCTCTGCCTCTGTCCCGAAAGCCACCAGAGCGTAACTGGATATGGAAGCGACTTCCAGAAATACAAATAGATTGAATAGATCTCCGGTGATTATCAAACCATTCATACCGGTAAGCATCAAAAAGAATAAAGTGAAGAATTTCGGCTTATCGGTATATTTTTCCATATAGTTTATGGAATATAAACAGATAAGAAAAGCGATTAAATTGACGGTAAAAAGCATGAAACCGGCCAAGCCGTCAAAAACCATACAAATGCCAAAAGGCAGCGCCCATCCTCCCAGCTTGTAAACCAAAACGCTATCTGAAGCTTTGCGCAGAATATTCAAGCCCTGCAAAGAAAAAACTAAAAGCAAGAAACAGGATATGGAAGCGACCATCTCTACATATCTATGCTTTACATATTTGCCTATGATAGAAATAAGGAAAGCACTCAATAGCGGGATAATCACAAAATATGTCACAAAAAACGGATTATGCATTAGCCTTTAAGCCTCTTTATTTTAGTGATATCAAACGTTCCGTATTTTTCATAAATTCTTATAGCGACAGAAATAAGCAATGCGGTTATGCCAAGGCCAATAACAATCGAAGTCAAAACTAATCCTTGGGGTATCGGATCAACCATATTTAATATATCCTGGGCATTCGAATCTATCGGAGCCCTTCCCTGAAAACGATAGCCTAATAAAACCATAAATAGATTCATGGCATACCCTAAGATGCTAAAACCGATTATGATCTTCACGAGATTACGCTTGCGTAAAATCCCGTAAAGTCCGATGCAAAACAAAATAAAACACAAGAAATAAATCGTCATTTATTCTTCTTTGTCCCTTCCAATATAACCAAGGCTAAGAATATGGCAAATAGGCCTACGCCTACCTTCAGGCCAATGGATAAATTGCTCAAAGGTATAGTGCCGGCGCTGAATAATTTGAAAGGAACGCCTTTGTTTAAGATATTTAAGAAAAACGAACCTCCCAGAAATCCCAGCAAAGCCACGCATAAAAACATCAACGCTCCGATACTCTCTAAGTTAGAGGCAAGATTGATGGATACTTTTGAAACTTTAGCATCCCTGCCGAAAGCTAAAATCAAAAGCACGAAAGACAAAGCGATAATTACCCCACCGGCGAATCCGCCGCCAGGAGAAAGATGCCCGCGTAGCATAATATATGCGCCAAATATCAATATCGGCCCGACGATCAAACGCGTAATCGTCTTAACTATCAATGACATTCCTATCTTTGAATCATCTTTCATGATTTTTTTCCTTTAGATTGTTTCTGCCGGGACGGCGCAAAACCGCCATAATCCCTACGACCGAAGTAAACAAAACTGCCACCTCGCCCAAAGTATCGTAAGCCCTGAAATCCAATATTACTGCCGCAACCAAATTGACCGCTCCAGTCTTGGACATACCTTCTTCCAAATATTTTTTTACTACCGACATCAGAGGCTGACCGAAAAACGGCAATTCCTTTAAAGCATGGAAGGCGAAGAAAAGAAACACTGCCATAAAAACCGCGGTAGAAACTGTATTAAATACCCATCTGCCCTCCACCACCAAAGGAATATCCTTCCGAGTCGTGGCGCGGATTAAAATAATCAGGCATAAAATCTCGACTACCAACTGGGTAATCGCCAGATCCGGCGCTTTCAAAATCAAAAATGCCAAACAGAGGGAAAAACCAACTGCGCCCATGGCGATAACGCTTGATAGAAGGTCTTTGACTTCTATTGCGACCAACGCCGCAAAAATCATAAATATTAAAAGTATGTACAGTTCCATATTACCTAATTAAAGTCAAAAATAAAACTGCTGTGCCCAAAAGCGCCCAAACTAAATATGTCGGCAGGACTCCATTATGCAAAAATTGGAATAATTTTCCGACAAACCCCAGTAAATTCTTACCCTGTTCGTAAATATCGAAGTATTTCCCCTCTTCTTTTTTGTAAAGATATTTAAAGAATTTCAATTCTCTAATCGCATTGTAAAAATCCACTCCCGAGACCCTCTCGTCTTGCCCAACAGCTCCTCCGCCGATATAATTATTATCTTCGCGGATCAATCCTTTGGTATTTCCCAGAAAATAAATCAAGAATCCTATCAGGATACCGAACAGTATCAACAATGTCGCCCAGCTCGAAGCCCAGAAACCGACGAATTCCCCAGCCCCCACCGCCGGGAAAACAAATTTATTCAAAGGAATCTGTTTGGCAAATATTCCGAAGACGGCACAAAGCAGCGCTAAAATCATAACCGGCAGCCACATCGTCCAATGGACCTCGCTTACCTTTTTATGTGCGCCTTCCGTTCCTAAAAATGCAGCATGGATTAATTTCATAAAGCTGGCTAAGGTCAGAGCCGAACCGAACATCGCAGCCAGCAAACACAACACGCTGATCACCACAGTTTTTTGAGCAGCAATCCTCTCAACCAGCCCTTGATAAATCATCCATTTCGAAACAAACCCATTAAATGGGGGGACGCCTGAAATAGAAAAGCTTGCGATTAAAGCTCCTGCAAAAGTTATGGGCATAAATTTTGCCAAGCCGCCGAGCATATCCAGGTCGGTGGTTTTTGTCTGAGACTCCACATCTCCGGCGGTCAAAAATAAACAGCTTTTATAAATTGCATTGTTAAGCATATGGAATATACTACCGGCGATACCTATGAGGCTACCCGTTCCAATCCCTAAAACCATATATCCAACCTGTGAAACAGCATGGTATCCTAGCAGGCGTTTTAAATCATGCTGAACCAGCGCCATAATGACGGCTGCGACTATCGTCACAGCACCGACTATCATCAAGAATAAATTCATAGCATTATTCATAACAAATATATTTAATGACAAGCGCACTAGAAGATAAATCCCCAATAATTTATCAAGCGAAGCTGGTAACAAAGCCACAACCGGAAGAGGTGCATCCTTGGCGCAATCGGGAACCCAGGAATGAAACGGCAGCGCACCCGCCTTGGCAAAGCAAGCGCAGGCCAAAAGGATGTAAGCAAAAACCGCTATGGGTTGGTCTAAGGCGATTCTCATCTGGTCTATGCGGAATGTCTGTGATAAATTCCAAATAATCGCTATGCCCAAAAGCATAAGCGTATCTGTTCCGCCCACGATAATAAGAGTCTTTTTAGCCGTGGCAGAAGCGCTAGCTTCGATATTTATAAGCGAATATAGCGTGAACCCCAGAAATCCCCAAAACACCAAAAGCAAAATCAGATTATTGGACAAAACAACGCCCAGAGAAGCTATTATGGTAAAAATCAGGTAGAGATAATATTTGGCCAACCCTTCTTTTTCTTTCATAAAGCGAAAGGAATAGACAGCAATTAAAGCTCCAAATAGCAGTATCGCCCAGAAGATAAATCGGCTTAAATTATCTACTATAAGCATCGGATAAAATTTTGCGATTAAAGCGCTCATTTATTGAATATCTCTTTTCGTAATTTTTCGGTTTTTTCTTGAGATAATTTTATCAGGTCCCAGCCGTTTAAAATCTTTTTATCGCTACCCTTATTAAACACTGCCACTCTTTCAGTGCAGCAATAACAAGGGTCAACCGCAGCCAAAGTAATCGCCGCATCGGAAATCGTTCCTCCGACGGCAGAAACCTTATTGGAGGCGACATTCATGTAGCTTGGCGCGCGGATTTTATGCCTTATGGGCCTGTTGGTTCCGTCGCTTCTTATATAGTGGAAACATTCGCCGCGAGGCGCCTCGATATGACCTATCCCTTCTCCCTCGGGTATGTCTTTCAAATTTGCATCGATCGGACCTTTAGGCATCTTATCTAAGCACTGTCGGATAATCTTGATGCTTTCATACATCTCCAGGACTCTAACGATGAGTTTGGCAAAAACATCGCCGTCTTCTTGAGTGATTATGTTCCAATCAAGAAAGTTATACGCTCCGTAAGGATGGTCTTTTCTCACATCAATCTTGACTCCCGATGCCCTTGCCGTCGGACCGACTGCGCTATAAGCAATAGCCTGCTGCTTCGTCAACACGCCGACGCCTTTAGTCCTGGCCTGGATAACCGGATCATCCATGACAGCACCCTTGAACATGTTTAAAATCGGTACTAAATCGTCGACACATTTTTTGATTCTAGGTATATCTTCTTCTTTAATATCTCTCCGGACACCGCCGGGCTTCATCATCGCATAATGATTTCTATTTCCAGAAATCAACTCAAAAATATCTAAAACCGGCTCGCGGTATTTCCATGACCACATCCAGACGGTGTTGTAACCGATAAAATGCCCTGCCAAACCCAGCCAGAGGAGATGACTATGTATTCTCTCTAACTCAGCAATGATTGTCCTGATATAAAGTGCCCTCTGGGGAACTTCAACCTTGGTCAAATCATCAATAGCATTTACATAGGCAAACGGATGGCTGGTCGAGCAAATCCCGCAGATACGCTCTACCAGAAACGCCACCTGGTCAAAATGTTTGGTCTCGGAAAGCTGCTCAATGCCTCTATGAACGTAGCCGATAACAATATCAATATCGACTACCTTTTCACCTTCGACATAAAGCCGGAAAAATTCCGGTTCTTCCTGCAAAGGATGATATGGCCCTATAGGGATAACTACTTTATGACTCATTTGTGCTCTTCCTTTTTATTGTGTTCGTGATCGTGTTCGTGATCGTGCCTCAACGGAAAATCATCTTTAGGCCAATCGTCTATTAACAGTAAGTGCCTTAAATCCGGATGGCCGAGGAAATTTACGCCTAATAATTCCCAAATTTCACGCTCTATCCATTCCGCTGCCTTCATGAATTTAGCTATAGAATCAATCTCCGGCTTCTTCTTGTCCTCAAGCAAAACACGGATATTGATTAGCCTGCCTTCTTTATCGTCGGCAAAATGATATAGTATTTCCAAACCTCTAGGAGTATCGACACCAGTAGCCGTAGAAAAACGCAACCCCATTTCTTTGAATAAAAATTTGGCAACCTCAACGATATCTTTTTTATCGATATCAAAATAGATTCTTTTTTCGGAATGTTCTTGGGTATTTAATATCTTTTTGCCTAAACTTTTCTTAATTTCTTTTATAGTGTCTGTCATTTCTTCTCTTTCAATGAATTTAACAATTTAACTATTCCCGCAATCATCGCCTCGGGCTTCGGAGGGCAACCGGGAACGTAGGCGTTAACCGGAATCCAATCGTCAACCGTGCCTTTAACATTATAAGAGCCCCTGAAAGTGCATCCGCCTAAAGCACAAGCACCAACAGCCACAACAAAACATGGCTTCGGAGCTTGGGCAAAAACCTCTTTTAGTTTAGGGCCGGTTTTGGAATTAGGAACTCCAGTAACCAATAAAACGTCGGCGTGACGGATGCTGCCGACTAGCTGGATTCCGAAACGCTCGACATCATGACGCGGAGTCAACAAATCCAGTATTTCAATATCACAGTTATTGCAAGGGCTGGCTGCGAAATGAAATACCCAAATAGATTTAGTTAATGCCTTTAGCTTAAGATTCATTTCAATATCCTATTAATGCCAAAATTACTCCGATGATACAAATAACGGTCATCGGCCCCCAGAAAAATCTGGTCGCTTGATCAATTTTAACTCGGGGGTTGGTATTCTTAATCAATATTATAATCACCAAAAGAATAACATATTTCAAAATTACCCACATAACACTAAGATTATTGGCCCAGAATAATGAAATCAAAAAGATTGGCAGGACGACCAATAACATCTGTTTAGTCAATTTAAAAATAGCTAAGGGAGCGCCGGAATACTCAATAAGCGCACCAGCCATGATTTCTTGTTCAGCCTCGGACATATCAAAAGGCACAAAACCTAATTTTGCTTGCATGCATAAAATTGCCGCTACAAAAGCAACCGCCCCCGAAGCAGAACTCAAAATCGAGCCGTTTACCATTTGATACCTGATTATATCATTTATCCGAATAAGGCCCCCTGATTTTAATATCACGATGGCCATAGATAACAAAAACGGCAACTCATAGCTTAAAACTAATTTTATTTCTCTGGAGGCTCCGACGCTAGCTAAAGGATTTGCCGAAGCGCTGGCTCCGAGAATTAACGCCGTTGCCGGGATGGTCAATAAATATATTACAACAATCAAATCTCCAAGGAAACTTTCCTGCGGACGCAACATCGAGCGCCCCAAAAGAGTCGCTACTACCGTAACGCTAGCCAATGCTAAAAGCGGCGCAACCAAAAAAAGGCGCCTGTTTTGCCTGGGAACTATAACTTCTTTACCTAAAAGTTTGATGAAATCGGCAAAGCTCTGATACCAGGGCGGACCTTGCCGCCACTGGACTCGTGCTGTTACTTTTCTATCTACCCAGCTTGCCAGCATGCCTATAACGGCAGTGAATAAAAATCCCGGAAAAATAAAATAATTAAAGAATATCATTTCTTTTTAAACTGGATATCTTCCCTGCTCCACTTTCTTGATTTTACCGCCAAATGCTCTCCGACTAAATATATGTTGTTTTCCGGTTCTTCTTTGACCTCTTTAACCTCAACTGCCTTATATGGACAGCTAGCAAGGCAAACCGGAGACTCGCTTTCAACTCTACCTAAACAATAATCGCAGCGCGAATCTAAATAAGGAATAAAATCTGGAAAGATCGTCCCAAAAGGACAGGCTACCGCGCAGGATTTACAGCTAGTGCAACGCATCTTGTAGCGCTTGAGATGCCCGTCGGACTGCCGCTCTAAAGCGTCATGATAACAAGAATTAACACAAGGCGCTTCTTCACAGTGCCTGCAGAAAAGTGCGAAAGTCGCGTATTCGCGTAGCGATGTTATACCCATATTGGATTTTCTCTCTGGGCCTGCGCCTTTTTCCACAAAAGGCTGAGGATGATACATATAGCTGCAGGCTACAACGCATTCAGGGCACTGGTTACATTTGTCTAAATCAATAAATAAGCGCTTCATATTTAATCCCAGATATCATGCAGGTCCTTAATCTGCTCAAAGGTAAAAACCGGACCGTCTTTACAGATATAATATTTACCCAAACGGCAATGGCCGCATTTTCCAAGACCGCAAGACATATTTTTTTCCATGGAAAGATATAGATTCTCAGGCTTAAAGCCTTCGTCTATCAATTTAAAAGTGGTGAATTTCATCATTATCGGCGGGCCGCAGACAATCGCCTTGGCCTGGTTTTTATCGACTTTGAAATCTTTCAGTATGGTGGTAACTAGACCAACGCGCCCTTTCCAGGTTTCGTCTCCCATATCTACGGTAGTGGTTAAATCAAATTTATCTCTTTTTTCCCATTGAGGAAGCAGTCTTTTGTAGACGATATCTTTGGGACTGCGCGAACCATAATAAAGTGAGACTCTTTTGTATTTATCCATGTCGTTAAATAAATGAAGCAATAGTGAACGTAACGGCGCCAAGCCTACGCCGCCGCCAACAATTATAAGTTCTTTATTAACAAAATCATCTACCGGATAGCCTTTCCCATAAGGGCCGCGGATACCGACAACGTCTCCCGGTTTCATATTATGCAAAATTGTCGTAACCCTTCCCACATTCATAATCGTTATCTCCAACCTATCCTTAATAAAAGGATCAGATGAAGGCGTAAAAGGAGCCTCTCCTATCCCGGGAACGGTAAGCTCCACAAATTGTCCCGTCCTAAATACGATAGGCTCTACAGGCTTAAGATGAAAGGTCTTTATCGTGGGAGTTTCCTCGGTGATATTCTCAATAACTGCTTTTATGGGGGAATAGATATTTTTCATTTCTTCGCTAATGCTTTTAAGACTTCCCTTATGTCAATTTTCGCCGGGCAGGCCTCGATACATCTTCCGCAGCCGGTGCAGCCGAATTGACCTAAATTATCCGGGAAGAAATCAAATTTCTTCATGAATCTGTTGCGCAACCTCTTAGCCCTGGTATTCAAAGGATTGGCTCCTCCGGCGACTCTGGAATAATTGGCATACAAACAAGAATCCCAGATCCTAATCCTTCTTGACTTATTCTCCCGCATATCATCGGCTAGAAGAAAACAATGACAGGACGGACAGATAAAATTGCAGGCGCCGCATTCGACACACGTCAACATCTGTTCCTTCCAGACGCCTGATTCATATCCTTCCCTGACATTTTTCTGCAGAGCATCCTTTGGCGGCATATTGACGGAAGCCAAATGCTGGCTCAAATCATTGACGACATTATCTCTTTTTATTTTCGAGCCGGCGATCTGGCCCGTAGTCGCCGCAGTAAAATACTGGCTTAATCTTCTTATTAAGGTTTCGCCCTTTGATGAACCGACCTCTACCACGAATCCGTTATTGATCGGCGAAAGATTGATATCAAAATTTTTCTCCGGATACGGCTTGTTTCCTACCGCAAGGCAAAAACAGGTTTTCTTAAATCCGGTACAATCCGAGGAGATAATCAGTAAATTCTCCCGGCGTTTTTTGTATATAGGATCCGCCTCTATCCCCTGCTCGAATACAAAATCCTGCAAGGTAAGCGAGCTCAAATCGCAGTTTTTCACGCCAAAGACCGCGATTGGCTTGGCTTCCGCCGAGGAATCAAAACTCTGAAAATATTCATTAACAATTTCCCGGGAATGAGTAAGGAATGATTTTATTGGCTCGACTCCGCGATAAATGCTGTAGATTATCTCTTCGGGCTGAAGCTGGCTAAAGGAGAGATAAATATAATCGTCGTCTTTTTTACTTGGGATAAATAAAGCGTGGCTCTTGTTTATCTCCGATAATAAATCGCCAAGATCCTCTTTTTTAAGATAGAAATACTGTTGCATAATTGTCTGTTTTGTTATTTTAATTGGTTTGTGAAATTTATCACAAGGTTTACCAAAAAAAATGAAGGAACTTCAATGAGTAGCTATAATATAACAATTGGCTCTTTTTTGTCAATAAACTTTTTATATTTTTAAGAAATAAGCGCCAGTTAATTATGAATGTAAATTAACTGGCGCTTATATTGACCAAACAACAATAAATCTGTTTCTTACTGCGTCTCTACACACTCCCTTTTGCTACTCATTGCAGCCACTGCTACCATTACCCCCCATATCAGAAAAATAACTATTGTCATCGGAACACCGATCTTCATCATTTCTGGCCAAACTTCAGGAAGCCCGGCGGTTAAGAAAGGTGGATAAGGAACAATTTCTCTGTGAGCGAGATGTTCTACTGCCAACATTGCCACTCCTCCCCACAACATTGAATTTAACCAGTTTAGATGGTATTTCTCAGGTACTTTTTTGCCTACAGCGGTTGTTACCACTGCCGCAGCTGTTGGAACAAGAAAACAAGCCATAACTACCTCCTTTTTAAATTTGCAATTAAAACAGAAATCCCCCAGATTATAAACACAGGCGCCAACATTACAATGCCTAACACAACGCTATTGCCGATCATCCCGTCTGTCGTTTTCTCCAAAAATGCTCCGCCTTCATACCCCAATATATGGTCGATGAGGATCATTGCTGCTGCTCCCCAAAGCATCAAAGCCAAAAAACCCAATTTGTAATCCTTGGGTAAAACAAAGTTGCCTATAGTTGCACCTGCTGCCGCAAGAGAAGTAGTTACTAACCACATATTTTTACCTCCTTAAATGAACACATAACTTATATCCTCACTTAAAAATCAATCTGCGCTCTCCCACCATATACGCCGAGACTCTGATCTCTTGTCTTATCATCTTTGCCATAGGCATTCCAAATAAACTGAATATCGGGACCTATAGAAAAGTGATCATTAATCCTGAAATTGTAATATGTCTCAAGATGCGACTCTATCCTGGCATTAAGAATGGGATTGGAATCTTCATAATCTTTTGAAGGAAAATTCTGGCCTATGGCTAGGGCTAATACATCCTTTTCTCTGCCCCAGGGCTTACCCTTAATCTGTGTCCCCGCGCTCCAAGAGCTTACGAGAGAAAAGTCCTCGCCATTCTTAAAGTATTTAGGGTCCTGCCAGCCGTATCTGAAGAATGTAGCCAAGACATCGGTTAATTCTTGGTCGAAACTCAGACCGAAACCGAATGCCTTTTCTTTATCCTGGGTTGCGTCTGTCCATTTGGTATGATCCGTGCCGTTTGACCAGACTAAAAAACGATAATTGCCATTTCTTTTCAGGAAATTCGGTTTTATATTTATCTGGCCGGATAAAAAAGTATTTTGGAATTTATCCTCCCACTTCGAATCAGCATCAAAATAACCCAATCCTAATTCCAGGTTTTCAAAAGGCGCAAAGGATAACCTAATGCCCTCTGAATTATCCGGGAACTCTATCACCGGAGAGTTCCTGAACATCCTTCCCAGGAATTGAGTAGTTTCATCATTAGCCAAAGCATTATTATCGAAATAAACAGTGGGGTCGAGTTTACCAAACGTGACAAGCAGAGAATCATTCAAGTAATGCTCGTACCACAACTCTGCCACCCTACCTTCTTTTTTATCGAATGCATCCTGGTTGACATTGCTAAAAACCTTTAAGTCATTCTCGATACCTTCTCCCTGGCCAATCTCAAAATGAACAAATGCTTTGCCTAAGTCTTGAAATTCTTTTTCGACCTCTAAATCTGTAGAGAAGGAAACATCTGTTACTGCCTCGTTGTCCGGGGAGTTATCACCATTGACATCATCTGTACCTTGGATGACCGTAGTTATACCAACACCTATTCTAAACCCATCTGCAAAAAAAGAAGGTACGCCTTCCCGGTGCAAAATATGAGTATCTATATGTTCAAATTTATCCTGGACTTGTTTTGTCTGAATGTTCTCATCGGTTAAGTTCCCTTGCGAGCCACCAGCGAATACCGAAACCGAAAATAAAATAAAAATAAGTGCGCCGATAACAACTGCAACTTTTTTCATTATCCTCCTTTCCTGGTCTAACTGGCCTGTGTCATAGCCAAACTAACGTGCTTAACTCCCTTTATGCATTTTAATCTATCCGCCAGCTTCTGAATTTCTCCAGATGAGCCTTTTACAACAACTATCTCAAGGCAATCATGTTGATTCAAATGTACATGCTGGCTGGAAATTATAAACTTAGAAAAATCGTGTTGAATATCAATGATTTTATCAACTAGCTCTCTCTGGTGATGGTCATAAACCATGGTAATCGCACCGGAAACATTTTTATTTTGTTTCCAGGCTTCCTTGACAAAATTATTCCTGATTAAATCCCTAATCGCCTCGGAACGGTTAGTATAATTCTTGGCCCTGATAAATCTGTCGAATTTATCGGAAAGTTCTTTTTCTATAGATATGCCGAACCGGATTAATTCTGCCATAGTAATTTGTGTTACGATTATTAAAATCATAACACCAAATAATACATTGTCAATATTATTTTAGAAAATTTTGGCGGGGATAAACCCTTGCGGAGTACCTACTAACTTTTATAGACCTGTTTTATGGCTAACTCAACTAATATCTGGTCCCAACCGTAGGCGATGAGCTCACCTTTGACCGTATCCAATGAGATGCCGCTTTTTTTCTTCTCATTCAAAAAAGCGACCAAAATATCCAGATTGTATTTTTGCGCCTCACCTAAACTGATTTCTAGCGACTTCTGCTTTTCTTCTCTGTTTAAACCAAAACATATGGCTGCAACAACCAAAGGAATAATCATAATAAATACCGACCATAAGAAAAGGTTGGCGGTAGAATTACCGAGAATATAACCAGCTACTCCCCAGAAAACGTCAAACAAAAAATGAGCCACCAACACAGGAATTATTCCGTATCTTAAGAAAATAAAAGATAGAAATACTCCAAGGATACTAACCTCCAGACCTCTATACCAAAAAGGAAAAACCGCATACTGAGTATGCGAGAATCCCCACACTAAAGAAGCGAATATAACCGCAATAATAATATTCTTTAAATACCTCCTGCCCCAGCTTATTCCGAACATCCTGTAAATTATCTCCTCGGAAAAACTGGCGGTTATGCCAATGATGAAGGCGCTTAAATAAGGTATATAGGAACTTGATAACTTGGCTAATCTTATATTTTCTACCCAGACCCCGACGAATTTTTGCCCCAGATAAATCACGCCTGACTGCAGCCCAAGAAGAATCAAGAAAACTAAATAACCTAATAAAATAAGCTTGGCAACTGAACGGCTCCATATGGTCGAATTAATATAATAGAAAAAAGAACTGAATTTATTCTTGGGCAAAGCCTCATAACGCAATGATTCTCCTGCTAAGCCCGTGGCAATGATAGCCGTCGTCAAGAAAATGTAATTTAAAATATTATTTATTATGCCCAAACTGATAAACGGGGCTAGAAATGAACTTGTAGGGTATACGAAAAGCAGCCTTTCGAAATTATTCAAACCATCAATTATGCTTAATATTAAAATTACTATCCCAATTGCTACAAAATTCCGGTATGATTTCTGGAAGATAAGCTCTTTTTTTCTCCTTATAAGGATAAATATCGCCCACGCCACCCAGCCCAAATAAAGAAAATTGATTACGCTGAACATAGAGCTACCGGAGATCATCTGATTTCTTACGAATCTCTTGAATTTCTCCGGGATATCCAGCTTTGATTTATAGAAATCTTTGACTTCTTCTCCGGAAACTGTCGCTCCTATAAGAAGCTTTGCCCCGCCGGCATCCTCTGATTTGTCCCACGGGATATAAATTCCCTTTTTCTCCCAGGAAAAAGCATAATCTGTCCTATTGTCAAATTTCTTTGTCTGCTCTTCATGAAAATCGTATTCATTAAAATTTATATTAAATTGATTCTTTAAAAATTCCCTGGCGATACTCCTCGATGTTTCGCTATCTTGTGTTTTACGCGCTTCAGTTTCCTTGATAGGATGCACAAAACTGATGACTTCCCCTGTGCGGGAGCTAACCTCAACTACATATTCTTCTTTTTGATTTTCTCGGAATAATCTAATACCCCAGCTAAAAAGCTCATACGCATTATCTTTGACAAATTGTTCCTGTCTTTTGAATCCCAGCGCCCTCTGCAGATATCTATCGGCCCAATTATCCTGGAAAAACATCTTTGATTTTAAATAAGAATTGGTGTCGACACCCTGTTTGGCGAGAAATTCTTTGGCAATCTTAAAGGCCTGGGTTCGGCCTATTTTTAAATCAACGAAGGTAAATTGCGGATAGCTTACTTTATACCAAATACCCAAAGCAATGATGGCAACGAGAACAAAGACAATCCATTCTTTAATGGAAATCTTCATAGTATTAATGCCCGACGTGCTTACCTAGCCACATAAAAACTAATCCAGCTATAAATAAAAGAAAGGCGATATTGGCTTTTCTGTTATCTTTCTGCTTATGAATTTCTGGGATTAAATCAGAGCTGGCTATATAGATGAAACCGCCGGCGGTAAAAGCCAAAAGGCCGGAAGAAATATCTTTGACGACATTTGCAAATAAATACGCTGTTAAAGCCCCTCCTAAGGCAGTTATGGCCGAAAGGAAATTAAAAAACAGGGCTCTAGCCTTGCTGAAGCCTCCGTAAACCAAAACTCCAAAATCACCCAGTTCCTGGGGAATTTCATGCAGTATGACTGCCATGGTTGTTATTATTCCTAGGTTAAAAGAAATAAGAAAGCTTACGGCGATCACCGCTCCGTCGATAAAATTATGGATACCATCACCAATAAGATTTAAATACGTGAAGGCGTGGATCTCGCATATTCCCTCATGGCAATGGCGCCAGTGAAAAAATCTCTCCAGCATCAGAAAAACCACTATCCCTAAAACAAAATAAACAAAGATGCCTTCAGCCTCGCTATTTTCCAATGCTTCAGGCATAAGATGAAAAAAGGCGCCTCCGATCAAGGCGCCTGCAGAAAATCCCACCAGAGCGAATAACAATTTATCAAGTAATTTACCTTTAATGACAAAGGTTATTACTCCGATAAATGAAATTAAGCTTACTAGAAAAGTCGCCCCGATTATCCAAAATAAAACCATAAATTTTCCCTATTTAAAAAGGCTGTTTCTAACCACAAATGCTGCGAAGACAATAGAAACCATCGACATGAGCTTAATTAAAATATTCAAGCTGGGACCCGATGTATCCTTAAAGGGATCCCCCACAGTGTCGCCTACGACTGCGGCTTTATGTGCAAACGAACCCTTACCGCCCATATTACCCTCTTCAATATATTTCTTGGCGTTATCCCAGGCTCCGCCGGAATTAGCCATCATAATTGCCAAAACAAAACCTGTAACGGTTGCGCCTGCCAAAAGACCTGCCTCGGCTTCAACGCCAACCAACAAGCCTAAAGCGATAGGAGCAATAATCGCCATTAAAGATGGCACGATCATTTCCTTCTGGGCTGATGCTGTAGCGATATTCACACAGCGCGCATAATCCGGCTTTGCTTTTCCTTCCATCAGGCCATTAATCTCTTTAAATTGACGGCGCACTTCAACAACGATTTTTCCTGCAGCCCGACCCACGGCTCGCATAGTCATAGAACAAAATAGAAACGGCAGCATGCCGCCGACAAATAGCCCGACTAAAACGCTCGGGCTGAGTAAAGTAAGCTGCATATCTTTACCTAAAATCAAAAGTTGATCCTTATATGCCGCGATTAATGCCAGCGCCGTCAAAGCTGCAGAACCAATGGCGAATCCCTTACCCGTCGCTGCTGTAGTATTTCCTAAGGCATCAAGGGCATCGGTTCTTTTGCGTACTTCCGGCGGCAAATGCGACATCTCGGCATTCCCTCCGGCATTATCTGCCACCGGCCCGTAAGCATCTGTCGCAAGCGTAATCCCGAGCGTTGAAAGCATCCCCACGGCGGAAATCGCTACGCCATAAAGGCCGGAATTAAAATTCTGGGCACCTCCGGACAGAAAGAAGCTTGCCATAATCGCAATCCCTACCACCAAAACCGGAATTGCGGTTGACATCATACCGACGGCCATACCGCCGATAATCACGGTTGCCGGACCGGTAACCGAAGCATCAGCAACAGATCTCGTAGGTTTAAAATTGCTAGATGTATAATATTCTGTCGATAAGCCGATTAATACGCCAGCGACTAACCCAGAAAGCACCGACCAATAAACTCCTAGATGCTGCATGCCTAAAGTATGTTTGACTAAAAAATAAGAAACAACTGCTACTATAAAAGAACTGGCGAATATCCCCTTTCTTAAAGCAGCCAGCAAAACTGACTGATTCGCATCTTCCTTGCTTTTTACAAAGAACGTACCGAAAATTGAAGCTATCACGCCAACCGCCGCCATAACCATCGGAACCGTGACTCCCGGCAAGCCCAATCCTGCTGCTACGCCCAAAGCGGAAGTTGCCACGATTGAGCCGACGTAAGATTCATAAAGATCTGCACCCATGCCCGCGACATCTCCGACATTATCTCCGACGTTATCGGCAATGACTGCGGGATTTCTGGGATCATCTTCCGGAATACCAGCTTCAACCTTTCCAACCAAATCCGCGCCGACATCGGCAGCCTTGGTAAAAATCCCGCCGCCGACTCTGGCAAAAAGCGCCTGAGAACTTGCACCCATGCCAAAACATAACATAGTCGAGGTAATCGCGGCAATCTTATCCATACCAGCCGCTATAGGATGAATTTCATAATACCAATTTAGAAAATAATACCAAATACTTAAATCCAGAAGGCCGAGGCCTACGACGGTAAGGCCCATAACCGCACCGCTTGAGAATGCTACCCGAAGACCAGAATTTAAACTTTTTATCGCCGCAGCGGATGTACGGTTAGAAGCTTGAGTTGCAATCGTCATCCCCACAAATCCGGAAAGCCCGGAAAAAAATCCTCCGGTTAAGAATGCAAACGGCACAAAAATCGGAAGATATTTATTAAAAGCAAGCAATAAAAGAATAAAGAAGACGACGACGAAAAATAAAGAAACTCCCATGTATTGCCTTTTTAAATAGGCCCTTGCGCCAATGCGGACTGCCTGGGCAATCTCGCACATCCGGTCATTGCCCTGCGGCTGTCTTAATATGAATATCGCAAGATATGCTGCAAAACCTAACGCCAATATCGAACCAAGCGGCGCAAGCAAAAGTAAATCAAACATTTGAACCTCTCTCCTTCCCCAAGTTGTTTGTTAAAACTAACCCCTACCCGGTTTTGTACCCTTATTGGCCCTTTTTGAGCGCCAATTAAGCTTACCTCTTCTTTTTCTTTTACCCATAGCAGCTCCTTTTTTGTTTAATTTAGCAAATAATCTGGGCTTAATCAAGAAAAATTGGTTTTCTTTTATCGTTTGGACTGCGAAGCTTTTCGTTGAAAAAAACAAAAACTTCTGTTAATATTCAAGTTATGAAGAGATTATCTTACCAGGCAATAGACACTGCGCTTTTTATTCGCGGCTTCATTGCCATAATTATGCAAATACTTCTCATCCGCGAATTCCTGATAATCTTTAACGGAAACGAACTCACCCTCGGCATAATTTTGACCAACTGGCTCATACTTGAGGCTATAGGTAGCGGCGTAATTGGCCGTCTCGCCGATAAAATAAAAGAACTGGGTTTAAGTTACATTCTATTGCAGGTGATCCTCGGCCTATCTTTACCAATAAGCATATGGATACTGAGATTAACCAGACAGATATTTCATATCACAACAGGAGAGGTTATCTCCGTAGTCCCGATGTTTGTAGCCTGCATTTTTGTCCTTACGCCTATAGCGGTTATCGACGGAGCGCAATTCTCCTTTGGCTGCAAATTATATTCTTCAATAAAAGAAGCTCGGGCTTCTTCGATTGGCAAAGTATATATCCTTGAGGCCTTGGGCATGCTTGCAGGCGGCTTAATCTTTACCTATCTTTTTTTGAAATTCCTTAATTCTTTCCAGATAGCCTTTCTATTAAGCATGCTTTGTATTATTTCAGCGGCCTTTCTTGAATTTAGCCTTAACCCGGGAATAAAAAAGAATCTTTTATTAAAAACTGCCCTTCTCGCCATTTTAGTGCTTAATATTTCTATCCAGATATCGGGCAAAGTCGGTGTTCTGGAAAAACAATCGATATCTAGGCAATGGAATAAAGAAAATGTAGTTGCCTATAAGAATTCCATCTACGGTAATATAACGGTAATAAAGAAAGAAAGACAATTCACTTTTTTCTCAAACGGCTCACCGACGGTAACTACGCCTGTCCCCGATATCGCATCTATTGAGGATTTTACGCATTTTCCAATGCTTATGCATCCTTCGCCGAAAAAGATTCTAATAATAAGCTCGGCTGTCGGCGGAATGCTTACCGAAATTCTAAAATATCCAGCACAAAAGATAGATTATGTCGAACTTGACCCTCTCATAATAGAGCTGGTTAATAAATTCCCCACTGCGCTTACTTTCAAAGAACTAATGGATAATAGAGTCCATATAAAATTTCAAGACGGCAGAAGCTTTGTTAAAAACTCCGAAGATACCTACGACGTTATTTTTGTAAACCTGGGCATGCCCTCATCCCTGCAGCTTAACCGTTTCTACACCTTAGAATTTTTAAAAGAGGCGAATAAAATCCTGAATAAAAAAGGAATAATAGTCTTAAAATGCTGGGGCTCGCTAGTCTATCTGGGCAACCCACAAAAAAATATTAACGCCTCTATCTTAAAGACACTCCAAAAAAGCTTCAAGAATGTAAATGTAATCCCCGGCGAAACGAATATTTATATTGCATCACAGGAACTTGCACTAGATAATATTAGGGCTCAAGATATTAAAAATTGGAAGAAATTATACAATATAAAGACACGGCTTCTAAATGATGCCTATATCGATTTCAGGCTAGATCCTTACTGGAAACAATGGTTTTTAGGTTCGCTTGCCGGAGCCGATAGAAATGTACTGAACCGCGATTTCACGCCCCGTGGCCTTTTCTGGAACCTAAACCTTTTATACAATCTGATTTCGCCGAAAACAAAATATTTCTTTAATGCCGCAAATAAAATCAACTTCTTGGCTCTCTTTATCATTATAGCTATCTTCAATATTATTTTTCTCATATTTAAGAAAACAAAAAAACTTAAACGACTCCCTATTGCTTTTATTATCGGTATTACCGGATTTAGCGGCATAACCTTTCAATTAGTCATAATATTAGGATTCCAGATAGTCTTTGGTTTTCTTTATTACTGGATAGGGGTTTTGACGGCGGGATTTATGTTGGGCTTGGCATTAGGCGCTCAATTAATCAATAGTAATCTAGAAAAAATAAAACAAGAGCTGAGGCTTTTTTTGCAACTGGAGACGGCACTTTTATTATTCGCCGTGGCCCTGCCTATAATATTAAGCCTCTACAATCTTGGAATTAACCAATTGCTTTTGCGCTGGATATTCTTCTTTTTGAGTGTCTTGTCCGGATTTCTGACGGGAACAGAATTCCCCTTGGCCAACAAAATTTATTGGAAAGACAAGGATTTTATCGGGCAAACAGCGGGAGCAATTTATGCCGCGGATTTAATCGGATCCTGTATCGGATGCTTGCTTGTTCCTATCGCATTCATCCCCGTTATAGGGATACTAAAAACCTGCCTTCTGGTGGCGCTGCTTAAGCTTTCAAGTTTATTCGTTATAAAAAACTTCTCTTAAATATCTTCAGCTTATTCTTTAATAATCTCCATGGAAGTCACTACCGCGTTGCTTGAATCGGGCTGTTGATAATTATACGAAGGTTGGGAAAGTGTCTTTATGTAATCCCAGCGATAAACTTTATCCTTTAAAAACAGAACTTCATAGTAGTAATCGCCCAGAGCCTCAACTTTCCCTGCCCATTTTCTCTGGACAGGATACTTCCAGCTCTCATATTCCTGCCTCCCTATAACAATAGACTCTGTTTTTATGGGCTTGCCTAATTCATTAATGACTTCACTTTTATCCATCCCAACTCTTATGCCTTTTAGTTTTTGCTCCATGACGCTCTGGGAAACAAAAATGCATCCGCCAAGAAAAATCATAGAAACTAAAATAAGGGTCATCCTTTTCATTTAGCTCCTCCTTTTAGAATCAGATCTATCTGGCCTTTGAAGCTGGCTAAGTCTCTAGCCATAGTCTTTAAACCATTTACAAAAAATGTAGGTGTTCCACGTACATCCACCGAATCGGCAAGCGCCATGTCATCTTTGATGAGCTTTTCCCACTCCGCATCTTTCTCTTTGTAGTCTTGCATAAATTTTTCTACGTTAAGGCCTAACTGTCCCGCCCACTCTTTATATTTCTCTTCGGAAAAATCCGGGCTGTTCTTAAACAATAAATCCACCATCTCCCAATATTTACCCTGAAGTCCTGCGGCTAAAGAAGCCTTGGCGGCTGAACGCGCCTGCTGATGCATGGCCAGAGGAAAATTCTTAAATACAAATTTGACATCGTTCGGGAAAGCCTTAAGCACATCCTCGATGACCGCATGGAATCTTTTGGAAAACGGACATTGAAAATCGGAGAATTCTACGATAGTAACCTTAGCGTTCTTGTTGCCTTTTACAAATGAGCGCCCTAAATCTATGTTATAGAATTTGCTAAAATCTTCTGCCGGAGGCGGTTTCATTTTATCTAAGAAATCAAAAGTAGCCTGCAACTTATTTAAAGTAATTTCCATCGTTGCCAATTGCTTTTCTATCAAAGTCTGCTTGAGCATTATTTCTTGAATCTGCGGTTTTAGAAATAAGGTTTGGGTATTTCTTGCGGTTATAAAAGAGTTTATGGCGATGCTGACGGTTGCCAACAAAATAGCAATAATGAATAATTTTTCTTTCATTTATTCTCCTTTCTTATTAGTTTCTCCATTTATATTAACGCCTGAAATCGCTCAATGATTCCCACCAAAGATTCAAATCTTTGGCCCTTGCCAACCTCCAAAGCCTCTTGGCGCTTTTGGACTTAAGATGCTGCGGCGCTTTTCTCATGAACTTTACTGCCTGCTTAAAACCATCTTCGAAATATTCCCTGGCCTGTATTAAACATTCTAATATATCGGCGTCTCTTGCGATAATACTTTCTTTGGTTTTTTGGCTCCTGTATTCTTTGTGCATTTTAGACAATTCGTCTTTCATGGAATTCGGCAATAAACTAATCTGCTCGCCAAATGCCTTATCCTCGGCCTTTTGGTATTCGATGTAGCGTTGAGCCATCTTATGCGAATCGTTTATGCGGGCTTCCTGCATATCATTGAAAAGCGCCATCATCAAAACTCTGCTAGAATCGGCTTTTTCCATTTTGGCTAAAACATAACCGAGGACCGCGCAGCGAAAACTATGTTCGGCTACGCTTTCCGGATTTTTTATGCCCAAAACCCACCAGCCGGAACGCTTAATTAATTTAAGCAGACCTGCCTCGCTGATAAAATCAATTACTTTGTCCTCTTTGGTCATCTTTTTCTCTGCCTGTTTATTTCGTAAGCAAAAATCGTGGCTGCCATGGCAACATTAAATGAAAGCGATGCTCCAGCCATGGGAATCTTGAGTTTTAACTCAAGCTGTTTTTCTAAGCCGGGACGGATACCTTTCCCTTCCGAACCCAAAACAAGACACATGGGAAAAACCAAGTCTGTCTTATAGATATCGCTTCCGCCTTCAACCACTGCCCCGACTGCCCAGAAACCTTCTTTCTTCGCCTCAATTAACGCCGTCGAAAGATTGGTTACTAAACTAACCGGGATAAAATTTTCTCCTCCGCTAGCAACATGTAAAACCGTCTCATTAATCTCGCAAGACTCGTGTTTCGGTATAATTATAGCAAACCCTCCAAAACAAGCAAGAGTGCGCATAATCGTGCCGAGATTATGTGGGTCGTTTAGGCTATCTAAGAAAATCAAAGTCTTATTATTTCCTTTCGCCTCGGATAAAAGATCGCCAAAATCTACGTATTTAAATTCATCGACCTCTGCGATGATGCCCTGCAGGCGGTCAGCCCGTTTTATCCTTAATAATTTATTTTCTGCAACGCGGTCAAAGGGAAGTTTTGAAGACTTGATCGCCTCCAGTATCTTCAAATCATCAAAATTCTCCTCTAGCATTATCCTTCTTATGCTTTCGGGTTTATTTTTTATTCTTTCAAAAACTGAATTCTTCCCGTATAAAAACATAATTATTGTTCTTTTGGCGTATCGCAACCAGTCAAATGTTCCATAGGATCAATTGGCTTATTGTCGACTCTTAATTCAAAATGCAAATGCGGTAGTATTGCTTTGTTTTTGGCGTTGCCGGTTTTTCCGACTTTTCCCACAATCTGCCCTTGATAAACGCGCTGGCCTTTTTTAACCGAAATCTCCGATAAATGTCCATAAATACTAATCAAATCCCCGGCATGTCTGATCTCGACATAATTTCCTAGCCCTTTATGAAATTCGGCATTAATTACCCACCCCGATCTTACCGCCATAACATCGGTTCCTACGTCAGCAAGAAAATCCACGCCTGCATGCTTCCTGCCGCCGTTGCGCCTGGCACCGAAATGTCCTTTTCCGTATGCATCATTGCGCAATATAGGCATTCCTTGATAAGCCACGGGCGTTAAAAACTCGACCCTATTAATGTATCGCGTCTCGTTTATTAGAAATCCGACTGAAATAATCAGTATCAAAACAAGAATTATCTCTATTGTTTTTCTATTTAACTTCATAATATGCTTTTAAGATAGCTTACATTTCTAAATATATAATTCGGTTTCTTTTTCCTTATCTCTTCTTTAGAGCTTGAGCCGGTTAAAACGGCGATGGACTTCACTTTCGCTCTTTTGGCTGCCTGCACATCTACTGTCATATCCCCGACATAAATGGTCTGTTGTTTACTTACAGAAAAGAAATCTACGATTTTAAGAATTATTTCGGGATCGGGCTTGCCGCGCTTTAGCTGGTCAGCGCACAACATATAATCGAAGAAATTATCAATTTTTAAATGCCTGACCAGAATTTTAGAGAATTCGCTAGGACGATTACTGGCAACAGCAAGTTTGTATCCTTTGGATTTCAAATATGTTAATATTCCTCTTGCTCCGTAAATAAGATGGGATTTCTTTAATAAAGCTCTTCTATGATGCGGCCGATAAATATCCAAGGCCTTATTGAGCAGGCTTTTTTTGACGAACGGGACAAGCAGCATCTTATCTCCCCAGCCAACGGCCCTGCGGATAGCCAACGGATCCGCCGACGGTAAATGCAATTTCTTCATCATATAGTTGAAACTATCGATGATGGCATCATAAGCATCAACTATGGTTCCGTCTAAGTCAAAAATAATAAGTTTTATGTCCTTTAGCATACTAAAAATAAAATTATTTAAAACGAATTGAATCAGACTGGCTTATCTGCGATATCCTCGGGGTTAAGCACTCCATCTGAAATTATCAATTCAAAAGCCTTCTCTATGCTAATATCTAAATATATTAATTCTTTTTTGGGGACCATAATTAGATACCCCGAAAAAGGGCTAGGAGAACTTGGTATGAGCACATTGACTAAATCATCAGTATTAGTCTTGTCCTTAGCCTCTTTCATACCTTCATTAGCAACGAATCCCAAAGAATAGATTCCTTTTCTGGGATACTCAACTAATACAGCTTTTTTAAAGGAAGGCTTTTCTTGAGATAAAACAAGATTTATAATTTTCTTTACTGAAGGGTATATCTGGCGTATTAACGGCGGCTTCAATAGAAAAATCCTCTCAAAGAAAGGAAAAATCTTTCTTCCCAGAAAATGCCGGGTAAAAAATCCTGTAAGAAAAACGACCAAAATAAACAGAATTAAGCCCAGGCCCGGGATATAAATTCCGCCGGTCCTCAGTAAGTAAATATTAATAAAGCGACCTAATATATTATCGAAGAATCTAAACGCAACAACCAAGATATATATGGTGATGGCTATCGGCAAGAATACCGCAAGCCCAGTAATAAAATAACCGCGCAATTTCTTCATACTTTCTCCTATTTATAAAAAGGCAATACAATTAGTCCCAGCCAAACAATCAATGTCGTTATGACCCCCACCACGAAACCAACCTTAAGCCACCTCAAAAAACTAACCTTAGCGTTTCTTTCCTTCTCTAAAATACCTAATGCAACGATGTTTGCCGTTGAGCCAATCATAGTGATATTCCCGCCGAGGCATCCTCCGAACAAAAGCGCCCACCAAAGCGCTTGTATATTAAAGCCTATCTCCTGCAAACTTTGAATAATAGGAATAAAAGCGGCGACCAGAACCACGTTATCCAGGATGCTGGAGCCTATAGTACTTGTCCAAAGGACAAATCCAGTCAAAAGCGTTGAATTACTTCGAACCAACATTGATATTTTCTGGGCAAAAACATCGGTTGCGCCAGTAAACTTTAAGGTTCCTGCCTGGGCAAAAAGAAGCAAGAAAAATAGAAGCGTCCACCAATCAACATCCTTTTCGATGTATTCACGTGCCTTTTTCCATTTCCAGGCCATGATGCCTCCGCTCGAGATTAGTGGCAGAACCAAAAGTACAGTGTTGTGTTGAAGCCCCCAGAATAACTCCATTCGACGATGCAAAGAAATAGCGCATAAAGTAGCACCAAAAATCGCCAGGCCAATTTTTAATTCTCTCTCCGGGGGAACAGAGATAAGCTTTATCAACATGTCGTTGGCTCCGAACTCTTTAATCTTATGGTCTAATTCTATCAATGTCTTTCTAAACCAAATATTCAATATTGCAATCGTCACAAAAAGACAAACCAACATCAAAGGGAATGCTTTTACCAGGAAATCTTCAAAGGTCAAGCCGGATTTAGTAGCGATAATTATACCTATCGGGTTTCCCAAAACAGTGCCGCTTGAGCCGATATTAGTCGCTAAAACCGAAATTATCAGAAACGGCGCAGGGTTAACCTCGAAATAATCACAGATCTCCAAAATAGCAGCAATTATAAAAATAATTGCGGTCACTTCATCAACCGCGCAAGCCAATAGCGCCGATATGACCGAAATCAATATAAGGAATTTCTCCGCCGTAAGATTCCGAATACGCAGTATCAAACTTACCAACCAGGCAAAGAATCCTGCGTCTTTTAAGAATCCGACTATAACCATCATGCCGACGAGAAAAAGTATGACTTCCAAAGAAGAAGATTTTATAAGATTATCCACATCTATCGTTTGGGTTATCAAGAGAATGGATGTGCCCAAGAAGGCGAAGGTGAGACGAAAAGTCCAAAATAATAACGTGCCCATGATCGAGACACAAAATATGGCTACAGAAGTAGCCTGATGAGAACTAAGGCCTGTATGGATGCCTATTATATAGGCAGCCAGAGATATAAAAATTAAAATAAAAAGCCTTTTTATCAATCTAACTTCCTGTCTATTGGTTGGTTAAAACTTCTATTATTATTTTTAATGGTAAAAAGGCAAAAATACTAAAGCTATCCAAACAATGACGGTTGTAAGAATCCCCACCGAAAGCCCAACGCCAAACCATCTAAAAAAAGTCATGCGGATATTCTTTTCTTTTTCTAATATTCCCAAAGCGACAATGTTCGCGGTTGAGCCGACCAAAGTGATATTCCCTCCAAGGCAGCCGCCAAACAAAAGCGCCCACCACAAAGGCTGTAAATCAAAATTCATGTTCTGAAAACTTTGTATAACGGGAATAAATGCAGCGACTAAAACCACGTTATCTAAAATACTTGAACCGATAGTAGAAATCCAGAGGATTATGCCAATTAACACCGAAACACTATTGCCGGCCAATCCGGCTAATTTTTGAGCCAACACATCTGTGGCTCCTGTATATTTAAGAGTCCCTGCCTGGGCAAAAAGAAGCATGAAAAACAATAAGGTCCACCATTCTACGTCTTTCTCAACATATTCTCTGGCCCTTCTCCACTTCCAGATCATAACAGCCCCGCTTGAAAGCAACGGCATCATAAGCAATATCGTATTAGGCTCCAGATTCCAAAGTAATTCTAAACGATGATGCAGAGAGATACAAAATAAGGTTGCGCCGAAAATCGCTAAACTTATCTTTAATTCCTTATCCGGAGGGATAGAAATAAGTTTTATCAGCATCTCATTGGCGCCGAGCTCTTTTATATGTTTATCAAGCTCCGCATTTGTTTTCCTGTACCAAATTACCAGCAAAAATATTGAGGCAAACAGACATACCGCAGCCAAAGGAAATGCTTTGATTATAAAATCTTCAAAAGTCAAACCTGCCTTGGTAGCAATTAAAATACCTATGGGGTTACCCAGAACGGTGGCCGCGCTTCCGATATTCGTAGCCAGGATAGAGATTATCAGGTAAGGTACGGCATCAACTTCAAAATAATCGCAGATTTCGAACACCGCCGCGACCATAAAAATGATAGATACAACTTCCGAAGTCATGGTAGACAACAATGCAGATATTACTGAAATAATTACCACGAATTTAACTGCGGTCATATTCCTTATACGCAGTATAAGCTGGACTATCCAGGCGAAAAATCCTGCCTCTTTAAGAAGCCCGACCAAAACCATCATACCGACTAAAAAAAGTATTACATCCAAAGAGGCAAACTTGATTACATTTTCGATGTTAGTAGTCCTGGTCATCAAAAGGACTGATGTCCCTAAGAAAACGAATCCTAGGCGGAAATCCCAAAAGAAAAGTGTCCCCAAAACAGAAACCGAAAATATGGATATGGCAGTTGACTGATTAAAATTCAGACCAACGTGCCTGCTTAAGAAACCTAAGCCCAATGATATGGCTACAAGTATGATAAATTTTTTCAGCATTAAAAACTCCTAGTTGAGATTTAATTTCTTATTCTTTTGCCATGGCCTTTAGTATGTCGCACCTTGCAACAATACCTATTACGTGTCCCTGTTTGTCAACCACCGGGACCCGACGGGCCTGCTGAGTCAACATTGTTCTTGCGACTTCACAAAGCGTCGTATCTTCATCTACTACCACAACTTCTTTGCGCATAAGCTTGCTAACCGTTATGTCACTTAAGCCCTCAATTTTCTTCTTGGTAGACTTGGGATTCTGCTCGTAAATAAACTTACCTACCTTTTGGATATAGCTAGGCAAAATATGAGAAAGCACATCCTTTTCAGTGAACATGCCTACAAGTTTGCCTTCTTTATCTATTACAGGGAGGCCGCTGATTTCCATTTCCGAAAGAACATCAAAGGCTTCCCTCGCGCTCATATCGGGAGAAAGGCTTTTAACTTGTTTAGACATTATTTCCTTGACCTTCATTCAGACCTCCTGATTTTTTAAACGCTCGGTTAAAATATTTCTTGTATTCGCGGACGGATTTTCTTATAAATAGAATAAGCCAATAACGATTTAACAATATCCCCAGGGATAAACGGCAGCATACCTAAAAATAAGGCTCTGCCAAAACTAATCCTTAACAAAAATGCCAGCCAAATTGACCCGCAAAATAAAATCAATAAGGAAGATAAAATAATAATTACAAGCAACTTAAAATTAGTAGTTAAAGTTTTAGAAATAATCCCGAGGATCAATGCCGTTAAAACAAACCCAAACAAATAACCTCCGGTCGGACCCAAGAGATAAGAAATCCCGAATCCGGCATTAGTAAAAATCGGCAAGCCCCAAATCCCCAAAACAATATAAAACACTTGGCTTACGGCTCCGATGGGGCCTAAAAACAAGCCCGAAAAAATAACAAAAAGAGTCTGCAAAGTCAGCGGAACCGGGCTAAATGGTAATGGTATCCGGATAAAGGCACCAAGGCATGTCAAGATAGCAAAAACAAAAACCCCAAATGCTCTGCAAAAAACTTTGTCTTTAATTAAATCTCTGTTTAAAATTTGTTGCATAATCATATTGCTCTCCTGTTTTTGGAATGAATGCCCTGGTTATTATAAATAAGACATTAAAGGGTGATCCGGGAAAACATTCATTTTTCCTGAAACCACCCTTTTAATAAATCAAAAATCAGCTATCAAAAATACTTGCTTATTCTTTGGCTATGGCTAAAGTAATCAAGCCTGCCAAAATTAAGAATAAACCTATACAGCCCTTAAAAACCTCGACCAAGCTCGCCCACCATCCAACGACTGCCATAACTCCCAGAACTATAAAGGCAATGCCTAAGATTAGCTTAAAAACCGTCGCGAAAACATTCTTCTTTTCCTCTGCCACCTCTACCTCCTTTTTAAATAATCTGTGTTTAATTTGAAACTGGCCTGCTTTTCCAGCGCCGGTGAATCCAGCCCCATTCCTCGGGGAATTTTCTTATATAAGACTCAATTATTTTTGTAATCCGCGCGACATTGACTAAAATCGTCTCGTCGCTGGTTGCCTTTTCTTCTATGTGTAACGGCGGCTCGATTATTATTCTATGGGTATTATCTTGGTTACGTACTATAAACACCGGCAATAAAGGCGAGCCGGTTCGCATGGCAAAAACAACCGGACCGGTTGCGGTAGCCGCCTGCGTGCCAAAAAAATCAACGAATACTCCGCCCGTGCCGAAATTCTGATCCAATTGTATAAAGAGCAGTTCGTTATCGCGTAACGACTTGATACAATCGCTGACACATTGCTGCCTGGGTTGCGAATGAATTGTTCTAATCCCCAACTGTGTTCTTTTTTCCTGAAATATAACTTCAATCTGGGGATCGCGCATATTGCGCATAACCGAATTAGTCTTATAACCTTCGTCGGCAAACTTTACCAGCATCAAAGGAAAATTACCAAAGTGTGCGGTTACACACACGGCGCCTTTTCCTTCTGATAAAGCCCTATCTAAATTATCTTTGCCTTCTATGGTTACTTTTTGCCTAATCTTGTTAGGATGAAATACTACGTGCAGCAATTCTAAAACGCCTCTGGCCATATAAACGAAAGACGCCTTGGCTATCCGCCTCATTTCTTTTGCATCTTTTTCTTTGCCAAAAGCTATATCTAGGCTTTCCAGGGCATTTTGGCGTTTCTTAGCCGCTAAGACATACCCTAAATTACCTACAAAATTAGCAAATCCATAGACTGCCCTCTCGGGCAAATACCTCATTATCAAAAGACTAAACGAAAGGCCGAAACGGCCAAGACTGCGCTTAAAATATTTACTGATTTGCTTGGAATCCATAGCCTTCCCATATTGCGTTCTGATTATAACAAAACTCGAAGCAAATTCAAGAAAAATTTATTTTATAACAATAGTGTTTCCTATAACTTATATTTAAATTCGCGCAGCAGATCTTTTCTGGCCTTGACATCTTTATCGGTTTCGATTCCTTTAGGCTTGTATCCATCGATAACTCCTAATATGCCCCTTCCCTGCTCGGTCTCAGCCAGTAAAATTTCAACTGTATTGGCGGTTGCGCAATAAATCGAGCAAACCTCTTGAACGTTTTTAACCGCATTCAAGACATTTATGGGAAAAGCATCGCGAAGCACTATAATAAAACTATGGCCCGCGCCGATTTTGAATGCTAGTTCTTGCGCCAATTTCTTTAATGCTTCGTCATTTCCCTCGCAGCGCACTAGGCATGGCCCAGATGATTCACAAAAACCAATACCAAATTTAATTGATGTGGATGAACCCACCAACGCCTCATATAAATCCTCAACCGTCTTAATAAAATGCGACTGGCCTACAATAATATTCACGTCTTCCGGTTTATCCAGCTTAACGGTCTTGATATCCATGTTTGCCTCCTATCGTTAACAATAAAATTAGCAACGAAACAACAAAGCAAGCCAGAACGAATAAATCTCCAAACCTGGAATATAAAGTCTTTCTGTTTTCTAAAGTAATATTTTGAGTTTTAAATCCGGATATAAAGGTTTCATCTTTTGTATTTTTATCCTGAACGCTCGCAATGACACTGCCTTTAGGGCTGATAAAGCAAGACACCCCGGTGTTTGCCGCGCGCACTACCCACACCCTGTTTTCTATCGCCCTAAAAACCGAACTAGACAGATGCTGATAAGGCTCGGTTGTTTTCTTAAACCAGGCGTCGTTAGTGATATTAACCAGGAATCTTGCGCCTCTTTTGACAAAATCACGGGATAAGTAGCTAAAGACATCCTCAAAACAAATAAGCACGGAAAATGATTTATTTTCTCCTAATGAAAATACCGTATGATCTTTGCCGAATGCGAAATCTCCGATCGGAGCCGGCGCGATGTTATAAACAAAAGAAAAAAACCTCGGGAAAGGAAGATACTCGCCGAACGGAACAAGATGCAATTTGTCGTAACGACTCATTACTTCGCCTTCCTTGGAAATTAATGCCGCGCTGTTATAATATAAGCCTTCCCGATAGGAAACTGCGCCTATCAAAAGCTTGGTCTTGATATCCTTGGCCAAGAAATTAATATTCTCAATCAAAAACTGGTCTTCTTCCAATGCCCCGGGCAAAGATGTCTCTGGCCAGATAATAATATCAGGCTTCTCCTCGGAAGCAAGCCTCGAAAGCGTCATGTGCCTGCCTAAAATAAAAGGCGCTAGCTCATACTGCCACTTTTCATCCTGGGGGATATTGCCTTGGATAACCGACACGCGCAAACTATCTGAAGATAATTTTTGGTTGATTCGAAAATATCCGTAACCCAAAACTACCCCAACTACAACCAAAATAATAGCCAAATACTTAAGGCCAGATTTTTTATCGTCTAAAAACTTATAGATTGCAGCGTTGACCAATAGTAATAAGAAAGAAACACCATAAACTCCGCAGATATCGGATATCTGTATGATAAAAAGATTTTTATATTGCGAATAGCCTAAGAGTGCCCAGGGGAATCCCGTCAAGAAAATCGATCTTAAAAATTCAATACAGACCCAGATACAGGGAATAAATAAAACAAAATAAAGGCTTTTTAGTCTTTTGGCGAAACTAAATGCCAGGCCAAATACCCCAAGATACAAAGCCAGGTATATGCTTAAAACTATCCAGCCAAGCATCGTTACGTGTATCAGCCAATAAATAACGCTTATAAAAAATACAAAACCTGCTAAATAAGACCAGCCAAAAGATTTTAACGCTCCTTTCTCTTTGAGAAGAAAAAATAGAGGCAAAAAACCTATCCAGCTGGCCAGCCAAATCCGGCAGTTAAAAAACGGCAAAGCCAATAAAATTACGCTCATCAAACAAAGTAATAACGGATTTATTTTTTTCATCTATTAGTTTATTTCCCGCAGCACTTTTTGTATTTCTTCCCGCTGCCGCATGGGCAGGGGTCGTTACGCCCGATTTTCTGTGCTGTCTCGGGATTTAAGGCTTGGGATTTGGGAATTTCCTGTTTTGGCGGCAAATTATCTTGTATCACTTTCGCCTCCTGAATACTGGAAAAATCGCTGTGTATAAATTCCTGCGGAAGCGACATGAATATGCTTCTTCTTTGTTCTTTAGATACCTCTTGAATCTTAAACACAGTCTGTATGGCTTCTTCGTTTATCGAATCATACATATCTTGGAACATATTGAATGATTCGTGCTGATATTCTACTAATGGATCCCTCTGCGCGTAGGCACGCAGAGATATGCCATCTCTTAAATTATCCATAGCGTAGAGATGATCCTTCCATTTCGAATCAATTATTTGCAAAAGGGCAAGCCTCTCTATTTGACGCATATTATCCTGGCCGACATTTTTTTCCTTCTCTTCATAACAGGCGGATAATTCAGCCAACACCTTATCCAACGCATCTTCTTTTGATAAACTCAATAATTCTTCGTCTTTTAACTTTAATTCATAATTCAAGTTTAGTTTTATATATCTTTTCAGGCCCTCGATATCGGGCTCCAAGCCGCCTTCAACAAAAAGATACTGCTGTAAAATCATATTTACCACATCTGCCATTATGTCCATGATGTAAGACTTTAAATCGCTTCCTTCGAGTATTCTTCGACGCAGGCCATATATAACTTCCCGCTGTTTATTCATGACATTATCGTATTCCAAGAGCTGTTTTCTGATTTCAAAGTTATGCTGCTCGACCCTTTTTTGCGCAATCTCAATCGCCCGGCTAACCAACGGATGCTCGATAACCTGACCTTCTTCCATGCCGAATTTATTCATAAGAAAAGTTATTCTATCGGAGCCAAACAGGCGCATCAGGTCGTCTTCCAAGGCTACATAAAATCTGGAGGAGCCAGGGTCTCCCTGCCTTCCGGAACGGCCGCGCAGCTGGTTATCGATACGCCGCGCCTCATGGCGCTCGGTGCCGACAACATGCAGGCCGCCTAGCTCTACGACTTTTTTATGCTCATCTTGCGTTTGTTTCTGAAATTTATTCAGCAATTGCTGCAATTCATTTTTATATTCGGCGCTATTAGCATCCAGCTCTTTCTGTTTTAACAAATTCTTGGCTATGTATTCTGGGTTTCCTCCCAAAAGTATATCAGTTCCTCGACCAGCCATGTTAGTGGCGATAGTCACTCCCTGATATCGTCCGGCCTGGGCTACAATCTGCGCTTCCAGTTCGTGATATTTCGCATTGAGCACCTGATGGGGCACTCCTTTTCTTTTTAATAATTCAGACAGATATTCTGATTTATCTATTGAAATCGTACCGACTAAGACAGGCCTGCCAGTTTTAAACAACTGCTCAATTTCGGAAACTACGGCATTAAATTTTTCTTTTACCGTTTTATATATGCAATCGGCATAGTTTGTCCTGGCCAATGGTTTATTGGTAGGGATAACCACCACATCCAGCTTATAAATATCCTTAAACTCCGCGGCCTCGGTATAAGCGGTACCGGTCATACCGGATAATTTTTCATACATACGGAAATAATTCTGGAAAGTAATAGTGGCAAGCGTCTGATTTTCGCGTTGGATTTTTAATCCTTCTTTGGCCTCGACCGCCTGATGCAGGCCGTCGGACCAACGCCTGCCCGGCATCATCCTGCCGGTAAATTCATCGACGATGATAACTTCGCCTTCCTTAACCACGTAATCAACATCCAATTCAAAAAATTCTTTGGCACGAAGAGCCTGGATAACGTGATGACGGTATTCCATGGTATCCATTTCATGGAGATTGTCTACGCCGAATAACTTAGCAGCTTTAGGCTCGCCTTCCTCGGTAAGCGAAATAGTATTGGCTTTTTCATCGGCAATGTAATCGAAGCCTTTAGATAAATCTTCGCCTTTATATTTTGCATCAATCTGATCCTGTTCGGTGATTCGCCTGCCATTAAGCTGGTGGGCTAGCCGCTGGGCGATATAGTATTTATCGGTTGATTCCTCCGCCGGTCCGGAGATAATAAGCGGCGTCCTTGCCTCATCGACTAAGATGCTATCGACCTCGTCCACCACGGCAAAATAAAAAGGCCTCTGAACCATCTCTTCTTTGTTAATTACCATATTATCGCGCAGATAATCAAAGCCAAATTCATTATTTGTACCGTAGGTAATATCGCAGTTATAGGCGTATCGTCTTGATTTGGCATCCATATCATGCTGAATGACACCAACCGATAACCCTAAGAATTCATAGAGCGGACCCATCCACTCCCTGTCACGCCGGGCAAGATAATCGTTAACCGTAACAACGTGAACTCCCTTGCCGGTCAAAGCGTTTAAATATACTGCCAGGGTAGCCACAAGCGTCTTTCCTTCGCCCGTAGCCATTTCTGCGATTTTTCCTTTATGCAAAGCCATCGCTCCGACAAGCTGGACGTCAAAATGGCGCATATTTATAGTGCGCTTGCCGGCTTCTCTGGCTACGGCAAAAGCTTCGGGTAGAATTTCATCCAAGATATCTTCGGTGATAACCTTCAAATCTACTTTAGCCTTATCTAATTCTTTTTCGATTTCTTCTTTTTTATTTATATCAAGGGTCTGCTTAGAAAAATCCTGCAATTCTTTAATCTTGTTTTCAATGGGTGAAGTCTTTTGCTTTATCTTGGCCTTCAATTCTTCCGTCTTGGCGCGAAGCTCGTTATCTGAAAGCTTGGATATTTTTTCCTCGAAGCCATTTATTGACGCTACGGACTTAGCAGCTTTACGTATATACTGCATGGATTCGAGGGGCAATTCTTTGGAGAGATAAATATTCACCTTCGGCTTAAGCGACTTTATATGCTTATCGCAATAACCCCAAACAATCTCCTTCAAGAATAAATTAATCATTTTAGATTTTAAATTATTTGTCTACTATCAGTTTTTTATCTTTCCGAATTTAGCTCTTTTATATAATAATCGTAACACTTTTTACAAACTCCGTTTTTACCGACCCATTCTGGATGTTCCTCTTTAATTGTATCGATGATGTGTCGTTCAGTATGAGGAATTATAACGCGTAATTCCCTAGGAAGCTCTTTATTACATATTGGACAAATAAATTTCATTGATATCCCCTGTTGTTATTACGAATCATGAAACACAATAATTATTCCGGACAAGAAGCCGTTCCCGTAATTACCCCTGCCACACTAATCGTATAAGTACAAGTACCTCTTGTTGCCGTACCGACATTATTAGGAGGAGCGTTATTGGCTGAATAATCCCAATAACTTTCTCTAAGGTCCAAACCCAGATTCGAATTTATATTTGTTATACTGCCATCACTTAAATAGGTTTTTGTCCTGTTGTAATAAATTTTCTGCCCTGCCTGTATTAAACTGAGGGCACTTTTTGCATCTCTGGCTCTGGATACTGTAGCAGAACGAAGAAAACTTGGAAGCGCTATAGAAACTAAAATACCCATCACCATAACCACTATCACAAGCTCAGTCATAGTGAAAGCTTCTTTTTCTCTTGGGATCATATTCTTGCCTCCGGATATAATGTTCCCACCTACCATTTCCCGGTTTTCTTTACTGGAGCCTTGGGAAGGTTTTTAATTGATTCTAAAGATTCTTTCAATTCCTGTTCGGACATCGAATAATCCTGAAGTTGTCCAGATAGATATTTATCATATCCGCCCAGGTCCATAATCCCGTGTCCGGAATAATTAAACAAAATTACCTTTTTCTTGCCTTCTTTTTTTGCTTTGAGCGCTTCTTCGATTACACAGGCAATGGCGTGGCTTGTTTCAGGAGCGCAAACTGAACCTTCAGTCCTCGCCCAAAGAACGGCAGATTCGTAACATTTAATCTGATTATAGGCGCGCGGGGTCAACAAACCCTCGACGATTGCCTGGCTTACTAAAGGTGCCATCCCGTGATAACGCAGCCCTCCTGCGTGTATAGGAGCAGGAACGAATCCATGGCCCAAGGTATGCATGGCAAGAAGCGGCGTCTGGCAAGCCACATCGCCGAAGTCATAGGTGAATGGACCGCGGGTCATCGTCGGGCAACCCGTAGGTTCTACAGGATAAATCTCAATTTTCTTGCCGTGGATTTTATCGCAGACAAAAGGAAATGATAATCCTGCAAAATTACTTCCACCTCCGGCGCATCCGATAATAACATCTACTTTTTTCTCCCCGACCTTGGCAAGTTGCTTTTTGGCCTCAAGGCCTATAATGGTCTGGTGAAGAAGCACATGGTTTAAGACGCTGCCCAAAGAATATCTGGTCTTGCCTGATTTATCCAATACCGCCTCTTCTACCGCCTCGGCAATAGCGATTCCTAAACTGCCTGGAGTATCGGGAGTTTTAGCTAAAATATCCCTTCCGGCTTTGGTTTCGCTACTGGGGCTTGCCACACAAGTTGCGCCCCAAAGTTTCATCATTATTTTTCTCAGCGGCTTCTGATCAAAACTAATCCTGACCATAAAAACCTTGCATTCAAGACCCATAAGATTAGTGGCAAAGGCCAAAGCACTTCCCCATTGACCGGCGCCGGTTTCGGTAGTCAATTTCTTAATCCCAAATTGCTTGTTGTACCAAGCTTGGGGAACGGCTGTATTTGGTTTATGACTTCCCGGAGGGCTTAAACTTTCATCTTTATAATAAATACGCGCCGGAGTTTTTAAATACTGTTCTAAATACCTTGCTCGGCGCAGAGGAGATGGCCTCCAGCGGTATAAAATTTCTATAACTTCTTTGGGAATATCTATCCAGCGTTTCGTGCTGACTTCCTGCTCGATCAAATTTGCCGGAAATACCGCTTCCAACATATTGGGCGAAATCGGTTTTCCGTCGGGGCCAAGCGGCGGCTGAAGTGGCGTAGGTAAATCTGCTGCCAGGTTATACCATTGTTTAGGGATATCTTTCTCGCTTAAATAAATTTTTGTTTCTTCCATCTACGCTCCTTTTAGAAATTTTATTTATTGGTAATTGGCTTCTTCAAATACGCCGCGATAAACATCTCTATGTCACCATCCATAACTGCCTGAACATTGCCTGTTTCCACTTCAGTCCTATGGTCTTTTACCATCTGGTAAGGCTGCATGACATATGAACGTATCTGCGAGCCCCACTCAATTTTCTGCTTAGCCCCGGAGAGCGAGGTTAATTTCTCTTCTTTCTTTCTTCGTTCTAATTCATAAAGTCTGGCTTTTAAAATATTCATCGCTGTCTCTTTGTTTTGATGCTGAGAACGCTCATTCTGGCAAGTCACCACTATCCCCGTCGGAAGATGAGTAATCCTTACCGCGGAATCAGTGACGTTAACGTGCTGTCCGCCAGCCCCGGAAGACCTGTAGGTATCAATCCTTATATCCTCTTCTTTAATATCGAGCATAATATCTTCGGTGACTTCGGGAATAACATCAACCGAGGCAAAAGAGGTATGCCTTCTCTTATTGGCATCAAAAGGGGATATGCGCACCAACCTGTGAACACCTCTTTCTGCCTTAAGGTATCCATAAGCATAATCTCCGATAACTCTCAAAGTTACATTTTTAATGCCTGCTTCTTCTCCGGGCAGCATATCGGTCATCTGTATTTTATAGCCTCTGTTTTCGCTATAGCGTGTATACATCCTTAAAAGCATACTGACCCAATCGCAGGATTCGGTCCCGCCGGCGCCAGCATTAATGCTTAAAATCGCGTTATTGGCATCAAATTCACCGCTAAGGATAGACTTTAATTCTAGGTCGACTAATTCATTGCTGAAACTATCTATTTCTTTTTTAATTTGTTCGAGAAACGACTGGTCTTCTGGTCCGGAAATTTCGATAAGCTCTTCTAACTCCTGGCACTTTTGCCTGTGTTTCTGCCAAGGCTCTACGATAGATTTTAAAATTTTTAGTTCTTGGACCGATTTATTCGAGCTTTGCTGGTCGTTCCAGAATCCGGGAGAGGACATTTGATTCTGTAAATCTTCAATACGCTTAATTTTATTCTCTATATCAAAGATAACCTCTGAGTTGCTCTATTTTTAACTTGAGTGTATCCAGATGACGTTTTGCCTCACTAGTCATTAAATCCTCCAATGGAATTTAAAAAATCTTAGACTCTTTTTATGCCCCTTAACTCTAATTCGAATTCATCCCTACTGTCCGAAGCATCCCTGGCGTCTTCTTCGCTGATCTTTCCAGCCTTAACCAACTTCACCAATGACTGGTTGAATGTCTGCATTCCGAACATCTCGCCTTGCTCCATAAATCTTTTCATTTCCCAAATCTTGCCTTCTCTTATAATCCTAGCGATTGTAGGAGTAAGCACCATGGTTTCGCAGGCCGGGATTCTGCCCGGAGCGTCTTTTCTGGGAATAAGCCTCAGCGATATAATCCCTTTTAAAACTAAAGAAAGCTGAATCCTGACTTCATCGTGTAAATGAGGCGGGAAAAAATTAACAATTCTTTCCAAAGTCTGTATTGCATTTATGGTATGGAAAGTGGATAAAAGCAAGACGCCCATCTCTGCAGCCGATATCGCCGCATGCATAGTTTGAGTATCTCTGATAAGCCCGATAAATATTACATCGGGGCTCTGCAAGGTAAAATGCTTTAATGCCGCCGGATAACTTGGCACATCCAATCCCAACTCTCTCTGGTTAATAATGGATTTTTTATCCTTAAATAAGAATTCTATTGGGTCTTCAATAGTGACGATATGATTTTGAGAGTTTGAGTTGATATATTCTAGCAAGCTGGCAATAGTCGTGGATTTGCCGCTTCCCGCCGGGCCTGTGGCCAAAACAATGCCCCTGTCTTCGGTGGCGAATCTTTTTAAAAGCTCAATCGGAAGGTTTAAATCTTCGAAAGTCTGGATATCTTCGCGCACAAATCTTGCTACCAAGGAAGGAGAACCTCTTTGCAGGAAAATTATAACCCTGAACCTTCCTACGCCCTCATAAGAATAGGCAAAATCCACTTCTAGATTCTCTTTATAGAGCATCTTCTGCTCATCGGTAGAGATAAGCTCTTCGGCCATTTTTTCCAAATCATGCTTGCTTACGATCTCGTCTCCCAATGGGCAAATCTTACCATCAATCCTTAAACGCGGGGTTCCTCCGGCGCGAATAAATAAGTCCGAAGCGCCCTTCTCTTTCATTATCCTGAAAAAATCTCTTATGTTCATTTACTTTCTCCTTCCGATAGTCTTTTTATAGCACCTAGAAAGCAAACTTTCAAGAGCTTATTTGATAATTTCAGCGATGCGCCTCTCGAGCAATAACAGCTTCTTTTTTAGCTCTTTGCCTTTAGCATAGCCCCCTGGGCTGCCGTCAGATTTAATCACACGATGGCAAGGAATTATAATCGGATAAGGATTTTTCTTAAGCGCCGCCCCTACCGCGCGCACTGCCTTTGGCCTGCCTATCTTTTTTGCCACCCACTGGTAAGAACGCACTTCACCCAACGGGATAAGGCTGGTAATTTTCAAGACTTTTTTCTCAAAATCCGTAAGATCACTTTTCTTCAAATGTCTTCTTTCTCCTTAAGATACGATGATAAGAAACGGCAAATCGATGGGCCTCATCGCGTATTCTCATCACCAACCTCAAAGCAGCGCTATTCAACGGTAAAACTATAGGATCTTTTTTTGTCAGCGAAATAATCTGCTCCTGCACCTTAGCGATGCCGATAAGCGGCAAGTCCAAGCCTAGTTTATCTAGTTCATTTTTCACGACGCTAACCTGACCTCTGCCTCCGTCTACAATCACCAAATCCGGCAAAACAAGGCCCTCGTTTTTCAATCTCGAATAACGCCGGCGCGTAATCTCGGCAAGCATCTTATAATCATTTATTTCGCCCTGCGATTCTTTTATGCGAAACCGCCGATAATTATTTTTATCGGGCACACCTTGCCAAAAAGAAACCATGGAGCCTACGGCTTCTTTCCCGAAGATATTAGAGACATCAAATGCCTCTATTCTGAATGGAAGCTTTTTTAGCTTCAGCACCTTGGCTAACTGCTTTGCCTCCTCCAGGAAATTATCGACTCTTGAACCAAGATATATTGAGCCCAAAGCCAGCATCTGATCTCTCAACCGGGCGGCCTCCTCAAAATTTCTTTTCTTTGCCTCGGCGTTAATTTCTTCCTCCAGCTGCTTAAATAATACTTCGCTTTTGCCTTTTAAGATCAAAGAAATACTGCGAATAATCTTTGCGTAATCTTTTTTATCAATCTTACCAATACAAGGCGCAGGGCAAAGGCCAAGATGAAAATCCAAACAGGCCTTCTTGGGCATCGAGCGGCAGGACCTGAAAGGGAAAATCTTGCGGATTTTCTTCAGCAGCTCTCTAATTGCCTGGCTATCAGTATAGGGCCCAAAACATAGAGCCCTATCTTTGTTTTTAGGCCGGCAAATAGAAACAGCAGGAAATTTTTCTTTGGCTATCTTGATGAAAGGAAAAGTCTTGTCATCGCGAAGGCTGACATTGTACTTAGGCTTAAATCTTTTGATCAAATCGGCTTCTAACAAAAGGGCTTCTGTCTCTGAGGCTGTAGGAATATAATCAATATCCTCAACCGATTCAATCATAACATCTTGCTTGGAGGGGGAATTTCGTTTTGCGAAGTGAGAGCCGACTCTTTTTTTTATAGAAATGGCTTTGCCGATATAAATAACTTTGCCATCTCTATCTTTCATCAGATAGACCCCGGAGGAGTCAGGAAGGCTTTTTATTGTCTTTTCAAGAACCATCCGATTAAATCTTTAATCTCTTTAATTTTTAAGAAAAAACATCCTAGAATAAATACTGCGATGCCAGAGAATATAACCGTAATGAATCTTAAAGGCATATTGAAAAATACAAGAAACTTGAACCATAATAAATAAACTACGATACCCATAACCACAGAAACAAAAACCAGTTTTGCGAAATAATAAACAAATGCCTCTTTGATGTATGCGCCGATCCTGCGCTCTAGGATATAACTAAGCACGCAAAAGTTTACTGCGGCAGATATGCTGCTGGCCAGTGCCAATCCCGCCACTTTTAGCGGGAACATAAGGATTAGATTTAACAAAACGTTTAGGACCAGGCAGCACGCCGCAACTTTAACCGGCGTCCTGGTATCTTTAAGCGAATAAAAACATGCAACCGAAACCTTAACTCCCGCAAATGCAAAAAGCCCCAGCGAATAAAACAAAAGCGCACTAGACGTAATCACCGTGGAATACGAATTAAACTGACCTCTCTGAAAGAACAATCTGATTATCGGACCGGCAAGCACCATCAAAGCCACAGAACACGGAACCATAACGAGCAATATACTGCGCAGCGAAAAAGAAACGGTATTCTTCAAATCCTCCATATTATTTTCTGCGGCAAGCCTCGACATGGTCGGCAAGGAAGCCGAGGCAATGGCAAAGCCAAATACCGCCAAGGGAAATTGGATAATCCGGTTGGCGTAGTAGATTGCCGCTATGGCGCCCTGCCCGACGATAAACGAAAGCGAAGCGCAAATAGTATCGGCGAAGATATTAAGCTGATATATCGCTGTGCCAAAAACTCTTGGGCCAAGAAGCCTAAGAATAGCTTTTGCTCCAGGATGCCCGAACTGCGCAATCTTTCTAAAACTAAATCCTTGTTTAAAGACATAAGGTGCCTGGAATGCTAGCTGCAAAGCTCCACCCAACAACACTCCTATAGCTAAACCATAGACCGGTTCCTTAAGGATATAGCCCGAAACCAAGGCGCTTGCGATAAGCGCGATATTTAACAATGCAGGAGAAAATGCCGGGGCAAAGAACGAATTGTGACTAAACAATATACCCATGCCATAAGCTGTCAGACCGATTAAAACCAGGTACGGAAACATGATGCGCGTCAGATTAACGGTAAGACTAAACGTAGCCGGCTCCCTCAAAAAACCAGGGGCTATAAGCTTTACAATTAGAGGAGAAAAAATAATGCCTAGTACCGATATCACGGTTAAAGTTATAAGAGATAAATAAAAGACGGTATTGGCAAGAACCAGAAAATCTTTCTTGTCTTGTTTTACGATGTATTCCGAGAATACCGGCACAACCGCAGAATTAACCGCCCCTTCCCCTACCAGGTCTCTAAAAAGATTGGGGATTCTGAAAGCTGCAACAAAGGCCTCGGCGCCAGGGGTTGTGCCCAATAAACCGGCGATAACAATATCCCTAAAAAAACCCAAAATCCGCGAAAAGACCGTCCCGGCGCTTATTACATAACTTGATTTAATAATAGATTTATTGATTGACATATTTTAAGTCCTTTGATATATTTGAAACAAGAAAGGGGGCATTAAAATTGCCACAAAGAAGAACAGCGTTAAAAAGATTGCGCGTAGATAAAAAAAAGCATCTACGTAATCTAAAACTAAAGACAGACCTGAAAAACGCAATAAAGAAATTCCTCTCTCTAGTTTCTGCCAAAAAAGGTAAAGAGGTAAAAGAGTTTTTCCCTGCAATAATTGCTAAATTAGACAGAGCAGCCGCAAAAGGTATAATCCACAAAAACACCGCTGCCAGAAAAAAATCTCAATTTACCCGCCGCTTAAAAGGCATAGCTTAACTATTAACATCTCTAAAGCTATCTCGGGTTTAATTCGGGAGAATTTAATATTTATATCTGTTTCCAGGAATAGCTCTATTCCCTTCTTGAAATTATCGGTTTTGAGGAATCTTTTCATTTTTCTCCATGACCAAAATAGACCTCCCAGTATCCTGGTCGGATGCTCACCCTTTTGATGAATCATAGAAAAAATCTTCAGCGCCTCTGAGGGGCGTTTTGCCTGGATCGCATCAGCCAAATCGAATGCATTAAACGTTCTTTCTCTGCCGAAATGAAAAACCTTGGCGGAATTGGCAAGTTTGATAGCAAACGATTCTTTTAATTCAGATACCTGTGTATCCAAAACCAAAATCATCTTTTGGCTGGGTTTTTTTAGGTAAGATAAAATGATTTCCTGGCATTTAGCGTTTAGTTTGTCTGAATCTCTGATGACAATTAATCTTTTCTCTGAAGATACGGGGGCGAGGCTAAATACTTCGTTTAATAAGGCAGGCGTCAGTTCCTTGGCGTAGAGGCGCTCATAATCGAATGCGTCTTGGCCGTTTTTGAAGACTTCCTGTTTAAGCTGCTGCAGTTTTCTTTCTTTAGAAATTTCATCTGTTCCAAGGAATAAATAAACCATCTATTACCAATTCTCAATTGCCCTCTCGACAATGCGGGTGGCTAAATCTGTAATTCCATCCTTGATTGCGGCAGCCTCTGATTTAGCTTTGCTTCCGGAAATAAAATAAGTTGTCTCACCCGTAAAATTATTCTCTTGCCAAAGAAGTTTGTTCTCTTTTGTATTCCACAAAGATATATTTACGACGATATTAAGACGATATTCCTCGACATTCTCTTCATCCTCTGTGTATCTAAGCACGTCGCGGCGATAATCTACCAGTTCTCCTTTTAGGATTACATCGGCATCTTCCTGCTTAACGATTTTAAGATTGCCGTCAAAAAGGAATCTATCCACAACCGCATTAGTAATATCCGTCTCCAAATGAGGGTAGTAAGTTTTTAATTTACTATAAACGTTGTCCAGCGAGCCAAACTCAATTTTATTTTCGAATGGCTTCACATAGATGGTCTTTATGCTGGGGTCCATCATCGAACGGGTAGTATAGCCGCATCCGCCAACAACCAAACTAACAATAAGAATTAAAATAAAGTTTTTCATTTTTTCTCGATAATATACAGCCTCGCCGCGGCCTTTGCTGCCCATGGGCTGTCAGGATAAGTTTCTGTTACATACTTATAATATATTTTTGCGCTTTCCAAAATCTTGCGCTTCTCATAATATTTAGCGATATTAAAATTACTCTCGGCATCTTTTTCTTTTAGCTCAGATACCGTCTCTTTGGCCTTCTTGGATAATTCTGCATCGGGGTTGGCTTTAACAATCTCCTCGAATTTCTCGGTTGCGCTCTTGGAAGTAGTCTGGTCATAATCCGGTTTTAGAGACATTTTATAATCGCAGAGTGCAATCTGATATTTGGCTTTATCTACCCATTCGCTCTGCGGATATTCCGATATAATCTTATCAAATTCGGTCTTGGCCTCTGAAAATCCGCCCAGCTCTTTCAAAAACAAACCGATATTGAAGTAAGAGGCAGGGGCGTATTTACTATATGGGGCATTCTCGATAACGGCACGAAATACTTCCACCACCGGATACTCATATCCAGAAATATGCTGCCAAAGGGTTGCCTTCTGTTCCAATAATTTCTCGCCTATCTTAAATTCCTTCTCTGTTATTTCGGTGATTCTTTCGCTGAAAGGATATTTAGTGACCACTTTCTGGTATGCCTTAAATGCAGCGTAGGGTTCGTCGAGTTTCTCAAAGCTTTCCCCAATATAATACTGGGCTTCGGCAGCCTCTACGGCCTTAGGATAAGCATTGATTACTTTCTGGAATTCATTGTTGGCTTTTTTATACTGGCCTTGATCAAAGAAACTTTTGGCAAATTCAAACTGGGCTTTAGGAGTATCTTTGACGGCATATTTGGGATTGAGCCATTTACGCGTCTCAGGGGTCCAAATCCAATAAGCAAAAGCCTGGCTGGACAATACAAAAAAAGCGCATAAACAAATTATTAAGGTTTTCTTCATTTTGTTTAATTTTAAGTGCTAAAAGGTCTGTTAGACAGTAAGCCTAAATTACCATACTTGAAGGCATTTGTCAAACTTATTCACGGCTTTGCCATAACTTTATCGAGCATATAAAATTGGGTAAATAAAACAAGCTTACTAAAAGTAAATAATAAACAAAAACTATATAAAGCGGAAATGGCGGTAAGTAAAAATATGCTCCTGGCATTCTGCTCAAGAAATAGGTAAATTTAACCAATATAAACAAAGATAAACTTGCAGAATTGGCAAAAATAAAACCGAGCCCAGGAAAAATCAGGCTCGCCAAAACAAAAATCAATCCCAAGGCAGAGACGATAACCATAAAAGGCACAATAAATAGATTAGCTAATATAGCTAACGGCGTGATGATATTGAAATTGTAAGCGATAACCCCCGTAACTCCTAACCAAGCAGCTAAAGATACAGCATTAGACTGCCAGAAGAAACTCAAGATCCTGTTTCTTTTAGGAAAAACTCTGTAGATAGCTCCTTCTATTTTAGGCGCAAAGATAACTATACTCAAGAGGCTGATAAAAGAAAGCTGGAATCCGATATCGAATAGCTGATTGGGATTAAATCCTAAGATCAGAAGGCTGGATAAAGCCAAAGAATTGCAGATATCGGACTCTCTTTCAAAAAGAAATCCTCCCAAAAATACTATAAACATGATTGTGGCGCGGATAACCGAAATGGGGCTACCCGTCATGAAAGCGTAAATAATCAAAAATAAAATGGTGATAAGATATCTGGGCCTCCGTGGAATGCGCATGACTTTCAAAAAAATAAGGACAATAAGGGCGACGATACCGATATTCATCCCGCTTATCGCCAGTATGTGTATGGTCCCAGTCTGGATAAAGGCATCATTGACATACGTCGGGATTTCTCTTCGCTCGCCTAAAAGCATCGCCCTTAACAAACTTGATTCTACCGCTGGAAGGTAATGGTCAATTTGTTTACTGAGCTTACTCCGGATTTTTAAAGAAAGTTTCTTAATCGGATTGGCTTTGTTTTCACTGATTATTTCTACGGTGCTGCCTCTTTTAACGCTTAATATACCGAAAATTTGTCTGCGCCTCAAAAACTGGCGATAATCAAATTTTGGCGTTATGGCAAATTTCGGCGCTTGATAAATTTTGCCTTCTAAAATCAGCTCTTGGCCATAAGAAAATCCTTGATTTTGGAAGCTATTGACCAGGATTTTACCGGAAGTCGTATGCCATTTATCAAAATATTTTATTTCTTTTACCTCCAAAACAAACGTTGTTTTTCTGCGATAGTTAAAATTCTTGGAATACGGATCGCTATCAACAACCCCCTTGACGACTACCGCCCTGCCTTTATATCCAATATATTTCTGGATATGGCCTGAATCAAATCTCTGGGAATTTTCAAAAAAGCACGCTCCCAGAAGAAAAAATGATAATAGAATAATGCCCTTAAACCAACGTTTGAATCTATAAGATAATAAAGTACAAATAAAAGAAATAATCGTTGCGACAAATATGATAATAAAAGGAATTTTAGTTAATTTAGCAAATAAAATTCCCAAGACAAAAAATACAGCTACGCCTAAGAGCGGCTTACGCATTCTTAATCAACCCTTAAATATTCTTTAAGTTTCTGGAATTTTGCCTCGTCTATCCCGTAAACTTTTTTTATTTCTTCATTATTCTTAAACGGACCGAACCTAGTGCGGTATTTTATGATGCGTTCAGCCAAAACCGGGCCGATTCCGTTTAATTTAACCAACTCCTCTTTATCTGCCTTGTTTATATCTATCTGCAGATATAACGGCGCCTCAAGCGGCTGTGCTTTTTTGGAATAGAAATCGACGCCTATTCCGATAATCGCTCCAAGGCCGACAAAAGTTAAAACCAATATTTCTTGTTTAGTTAAATTTAGCAACGAAAAGGATTATTTGGCAGGCGACAGAGCTAACCTACAACGATGTTAACTAGCTTCTTGGGCACGATAATTATCTTTTTTATCATCTTATCCTGTACCCATTTTGCAACATTGCTATCAGCCAAAGCGCTGGCTTTAAGCTTTTCCTCGTCGATATCGACGGGTAATTCCATTGTGGCGCGCACTTTTCCATTAACCTGAATAATAAAAGTGATTGCATCCTGTTTTATAGCATTGGCATCGAATTTTGGCCATGATGCCTTAAAGATGCTCTCTTTTCGGCCGATTTTCTGCCACATCTCTTCCGATAGATGCGGGACAAACGGTGCCAGAAGCAAAACAACGGTCTCAACAGCCTCTTTTACTATCTGATTGTTGGACTGATTCTTGCTAAGTACCGCATAAATAGCATTGACCAATTCCATTATGCTGCTAATTGCGGTATTAAGATGAAAATCCTTAGCTAAATCATCGGTAACATTTTTAATTGTCGAATGTGTTTTCTGCCTTAGCTCTTTTAATTCCTTATCTTCTTGAGCTGACGGAACATTTCCCTTAAATTCATAATTATCCACCAAATTCCAGACACGATTCAAAAACCGCCATGAGCCTTCGATTGCGCGTTCATTCCAATCCATCTGGTCTTCCGGTGGGGCGGCAAAAATAATATAGAGCCTCATCGTATCGGTACCGTATTTATCTATAATCGTATCCGGATCAACCACATTTCCTTTAGACTTAGACATGACCTCGCCCTCTTTTAAAACCATGCCTTGGGTGAGAAGGCGGATAAAAGGCTCGTCTTTTCCAGTATTAGATTCTTTTTTGGAAAAATCTAAAAGCCCGAGGTCATTAAAAAATTTAGTGAAAAATCGGGAATACAAAAGATGCAATATTGCATGCTCGATCCCGCCGATATATTGATCAACCGGCATCCAGTAATCAACCTCTTCTTTATCAAAAACGCCTTTTGCGTATTTTGGTGAACAGAATCTCAGGAAATACCACGAGGAATCAAAAAATGTCGCCATGGTGTCGGTTTCCCGACGGGCTTTTCCTTTACATTTGGGGCATTTGCAGTTGATGAATTTATCCACTTTTGATAGTGGGCTGCCGCCTTTGCCGGTAATCGCAACTTTTTGCGGCAGAATAACCGGCAAATCTTCCTCCGGAACGCCAACTATCCCGCATTGATCGCAATAAATAATCGGGATGGGAGTCCCCCAATAACGTTGTCTTGAAATCAGCCAATCGCGCAATCGCCAATTAACGGTTTTCTTTCCGATTTTCTCTTTTTCCATCCAGTTGGCAATCTTCTCTTTGGATTGACTCGTGTGTACGCCGTCAAATTGAGCCGAGTTAACCTGGATGCCATCGCCTTCATATGCTTCGTTCATCTCTCGAGCATCGATAATCGAGGATCGAGGATCTTTAATAACTATTCTCATGGGTAGATTATGCTCTTTGGAAAACAAGAAATCTCTTTGATCATGTGTGGGAACCGCCATAATCGCACCGGTGCCATATTCCATCAAAACATAATCTGCAACCCAAATGGGGATTTTTTCGTTGTTGACGGGATTGATTGCATAGGCTCCGCTAAACACGCCTTCTTTTTTCACGTCGGCGGAAGTACGGATAGTTTTTGTCTCTTTAGAAACTTTTTCGATAAATTCTAAAACTTTATTTTCTTGCGGTGAGCCGCTGATTATTTCTTTTATTAAAGGGTGTTCTGGCGCAAGGACGATATAGGTCGCCCCGAAAATAGTGTCTTGGCGCGTGGTAAATACAGGAATAATTCTATCAGTCGGCCTGCCGCCTTTATCGCAAAGGCGAAAGTAAATTTCCACGCCGAAGCTTTTTCCGATCCAATTCTCCTGCATGGTGACGACACGACTCGGCCAATATTTTAGTAATTTTAAGTCTTCAAGCAGACGCTCGGAGTAATCGGTAATCTTTAAGTACCACTGCTCTAAATCCTTTTGCTCGACTTTGGAATGGCAGCGCCAGCATCCTCCGTCGATGACCTCTTCATTGGCTAGGGTAGTCTGGCAGCTCGGGCACCAATTCACCAAGGATTCTTTTTTATAGGCTAAGCCTCTCTCAAACATCTTTAAGAATATCCACTGGTTCCAGCGGTAATATTCCGGCAGGTATGTTGCGACTTCTCTGTCCCAATCATAGGAAAAACCCATCTCTTGCATTTCTTCGCGCATCCAATCTATGCATTGTTTGGTCCACTTTGCAGGGTCGGCTTTATTTTTTATTGCGGCGTTCTCGGCAGGCTGACCAAAAGCATCATATCCCATAGGATGCAAAACATTATAGCCCTGCATCTTTTTGAAGCGCGCCAGGACATCTCCGATGGTGTAATTTCTGACATGGCCCATATGCAGTTTTCCCGACGGATAGGGAAACATCTCTAAGAGATAATACTTAGGCTTATCTTTAGAAAGAACAGCCTGATTTATCCTATTTTTCTGCCAATAGGCCTGCCATTTTTTCTCAATTTTCTGTGGAGAATACTTCATCTATTTCCTTAATTTCTTCACGGTCTTTAAATTCATCTTATCGTCTTCTTCTGATGCCTTTGGTGTCTCCAAAACAAAAGGCACATTTTTTAATTTCGGATGATTTACAATATTACGAAATCCCTCCAAGCCAATCTTGCCTTTTCCGATATGCTCGTGGCGGTCGCGCAAAGTCCCGAAATCATCCCTGGCATCATTAAGATGTATCAATTTCAGATACTTTAAGCCCACCTGCTCATCAAGTTGAGCTACGGTCTCTTTCGATCCTTCTTTAGTTGCGATGTCGTAGCCGGCAGTAAAGGCATGACATGTGTCCAAACAGATGCCAATACGGCTTTTATCTTCTATCTGGTCAATAACCCTTTTTTGCTGCTTAAAATTATGGCCTATAGAAAATCCGCTTCCAGATGTGTTTTCTAGCAAAATGCTGACTTTTGAATCTTTAGTCTTATCAAAGATGGTATTTATCGCTCTGCTAAACCGCCTCAAACCGTTTTCTTCGCCGCTACCCTTGTGGCTGCCCATGTGGGTAACGATATATTCGGCGCCTAGAGCTTCCGCGTCTTTTATGCTATCAATGTAGAGCTTAATTGATGTTCTGTAAAGTTTATTATCTGGGCTTGCCAAATTAACCAGATAAGGCATGTGGATAAAAATGGGCTTTATCCCCGATTTTTTGCGTCGGCGCTTGAATTCTTCGCAATCCTCAATTCTTAATGGAATGCCTCTAAACTCACGCGGGCTGCGGCTGAAAATCTGCATGGTATTACAACCAAGCGCTTTTGCCCTATCGATTGAATTATAAATCTTGTCTGCTATTGATACATGAACGCCAAGACGCATTTAAGGGATTTTAACACATCAAATCTTTATTAGTCAAGGCAAATCCAGATAAGATGAATTATTTGACAATTTATTTTTTAGATGTTATATTGAGTTTACATTTTTAAGGTTAAATCAAGGCGTGTCCCTCAGGACATAATTATAAACTATATAGTCCTTCGGGATGCGCACCACTAATTAGAAAATTCATGGGGCTGTAGCTCAGTTGGGAGAGCAACAGGCTGGCAGTCTGTGGGTCGGGGGTTCGAACCCCCCCAGCTCCACCAATATTTTCGCTGGAGTGGTGGAATGGCATACACGCCAGTCTCAAAAACTGGTGAGGGCAACCTCGTGAGGGTTCAACTCCCTCCTCCAGCATTAAAAGACAAATAAGGCTAACTTCAAAAAAAGTTAGCCTTATTTTATTGCCAGCTAATTATTGTTCGAGCCTAATCCAATAACTTTTCTTCTCTTTATCCCATTTTCTGTCTAAAGGATCTTTGCCTAAAAATTTCATCATTAATCCTATGGGCGTAATTATCAAATAAAAAAATACGCCTAGAACAATAAAAAAGATCGCAACATAGATAAACCGTATAGTCTTAAATAATAATTTATCTTCTCTATATATTCTTTCCATATTAATCTAATTCAAATTCCCTCTGCCATTGAGTATCGTGCTCAACAGGTCTTTGTTCTTGTTTGTCAATGAGAAAATTACCTATCACAAGATAATCCATTTCGGTGCGCATAAAACATCTGAATGCATCCTCCGGAGACAGGACGATCGGTTCCCCGCGGACGTTAAACGATGTATTAACCACAACTGCAAAACCAGTCTTTTCTTCAAATTTCTTGATAAGCCGATAAAAAAGCTTATTCTGTTCTGCATTAACTGTTTGGATGCGCGCGGAATAATCAAAATGGGTAACCGCCGGGATATCCGAACGCGGGATATTGATTTTATCCTTTAAGGACAACAAATTTTGATCCTTGGGCATGGCCAGGCAGCGTTCTTTTTTTACCAATGCAACCAATAACATGTAAGGGCTTTTTCTATCAAGCTCAAAATAATCTGCCGCTTTTTCTTCCAACACCGTCGGAGCAAACGGCCTGAATGACTCACGGTATTTTATCTTCAGATTCAATATTGACTGCATTTTTTTAGAGCGGCTGTCGGCGATAATGCTTCTTGCGCCTAAGGCGCGAGAACCGAATTCCATCCGACCCTCAAACCAACCGATAACTTTTTCTTTAGCGATTAAATCAGAAGCTACATCGATCAACGCGTCTGTTGTGGTGAATTTTCTATAAGCAATCTTTTCTTTTCTAAGAAAGCCTTCGATATTTTCATCGCTAAATTCCGGGCCCAAAAGCGAGGCCCTCATTGAGTCGTTTTTCTGGGAATTCCTTTTATTGCCTAAGTATCGATACCAAAGATCCAAGGCTGCACCTACGCAAGCCCCGGCATCCCCAGAAGCTGGTTGAATCCAGATATTTTTAAACGGGCTTTCTCTTAAAATTCTGCCATTTGCCACGCAATTTAAAGCTACGCCTCCGGCAAGACAGAGATTATCCTCGCCGGTTTCTTTATGCACGTGCCTTACCATACGCAGCATTATTTCTTCGGTGACAACCTGGATTGATTTGGCTAAATCCATGTCTTTCTGCGTCAATTTACTTTCTGGTTTTCGAGGCGGCCCGCCAAATAATTTATCAAATTTTTTATTGGTCATGGCGAATCCGACGCAATAATTAAAATAATCCATATTCAATCTAAAAGATCCGTCCTCTTTCAAATCAATCAATTTATCTAAAATTAGACCTGCGTATTTAGTTTCTCCATAAGGGGCAAGGCCCATTACCTTGTATTCTGCGGAATTGACTTTAAACCCTGTGTAATAAGTAAAAGCGGAATATAACAGGCCGAGCGAATGCGGAAAACGCAATTCGCCAAGTGAAGATATATTATTATCGCGTCCTGTCCCGTAATTTGCCGTGGCCTGCTCGCCAACGCCATCCAAAGTCAAAAGCGCTGCCGACTGGAATGGCGAAGGATAAAAAGCCGAAGCAGCATGCGAATCGTTATGAGGAATAAAGATAACATTAAATTTATTTGCAAGTTTTTGCGATGATAATCTTCTTAGTTCATATTTTATCAAACTTTTTAGGAAAATTTTCTCTTTTATCCAGCTCGGAGCAGACATAACAAATGACCTTAATCCCCATGGTGAATATGCAAGGTAGGTATTAATTAATCTATGCAATTTAAGGAAAGGGTTTTCATGAAGGGCAACGTAATCTAGGCGTGAAATATCGATTTTTCCGTAATCCAGGCAGAATTTAATCGCTTCGCGCGGGAACCCGGAATCATTTCTCTTGCGGCTAAAACGCTCTTCTTGCGCGGCGGCGATGATTTCGCCGTCTCTAATTAGCGCCGCCGCGCTATCATGATAAAATGCCGAGATTCCTAAGATATTGGTGGCCATAGCTTGGGTTTATTATAGCAAACAAAAAAAGAAAAGGGGAAGAAAAATACTTTCTTCCCCTTTAATCTTTCTAATTTCTAGAGACTACCAGCTGTATTTGGTCTCAAGAAAAACCTGGTCGCTGTCGTCGAACTGGCCGTTCATCTGTGTCTCTTTGCCAAAGAAAAAGTTGAGCCCAGCGGCAACAATTAAGTTGTCGTTAACCTCAAAACTGATCTTGGGGGCTAAGCGCCAGTCGTTATCATCTCCATAAAGAATCAAACACTCAGGCTTTAATCTTTCATGAATGAAATCTGTGGAAACTTTTAAGGTAATCATATTCTCGATTTCATCCAATGGGCCTCTAGTCGGCCCAAAAAGAAGAGTATATTTATTGTCATCAAAATCTTCTTTAGATTTGGCAATCATCTGAATAAACTGCGTGCTGAATTGCCAATTAGTCAAGAAGGTCTTATCAAAACCCAAAGCGTAATTATACTGATCGACATCAACGGTGCTTACGATATTTCTGTCAGTTCCATAGTTCATGGCACCGTTAGCTATGTAAGCGAATTCACCGCGCAGAGTCCAGCCTTTACCAAAATCGCCCACTAAACCCTTGGTAATGGACTTTGCGAACGAACCACCCCATACCTCTATCTGTTCCGCATTTCTAGTTAATTTAATCGGAACCGGAAAACCCGGAGCTGTAGAAACATAATAAGTTGCGGCTGAGTCGTAAGTATGCAAATAATTCAATGTATACTCCAAGCCGCTGAACATCCCTGTTTCAACAACGTCTCTCCAGCGCAATCCTATCTTGGAATCCTCTAAAGTCCTTTCCGGCTTGTTATCAATGGTTCTGACGCTTACAAAAGGACTGGCTGCTGACTCAGCACCTATAACTGTTGAACGCAAAGCAAAAGGAGCTCCTGCCGGAGGATAATAATTAGGTTCGTAATCAGGAATCACAAGAAGCTGCAGGCCGCCATTCTTGGTGATGCTGCTTTCAGCTTTAAGCATCCACAAAGGAATCCTTAAGTCGCTAAATTCTTTTAGCGTCCACTCCCTGAGGTCCAGCGGGTTTACCAAATCCAGAATCCTGACTCCGTCTGTCGTACCCCAAACCACATACTGCTTCCCCGCTCTAAGGTCAACTGCGTCAGTCAGCACATCCACATAGAACTCTTTTAGGATATACTTATCCTCGGGCCTCCGCAATACTGACTTATCTTTCTTAGAGATACTATCATACCTATCGTCAATTTCTAATACAGAATCGTACCAATAGTTGATATCAGTATAGAATTCAACCGAATCATTTAATTTGTAATTTCCTTTTAAATCAAAAACATTCTTGAATTTCTGCCATCCATCATTCTCTTTTGCTATACCAAAAGCTGTCTCATTCTTCAAATAGCCCGCTAGCTCAAGCTTTTCAAACGGATTGATCTTATCCACGAAATTACCGATTACCTCTGCCCTAGCTAATCCGGCCACACCAATAATGACAAAAGAGATAATAAGCCCTAATAAAACTTTCAACCTCATCAGAAAATCACCTCCTATATTTCTTTTTAAAGAATACAATATTACCATTTAGATCTTTCTAGCATCTTTTCTGTGAAATTTCGTTCACTTAAACCAACATCGTATGCCTCTTCTTGATTAAGGATTACCGTGCGGTGCCCGCTTCTTAAGTCCTTACATTCCAAGGCATCCTGTTTGGGATAATCTTTAGTCCCTGGTTTATATATATTCCATTCTCTAAAAAGCGTCTTGAAAAGCTTGCCATTAGCATCGTAATATTCATCAAAAATATTGCCGCCGGTAGCCTTATCTATCCAGACAATCCTCTTAGAATAATACCAAGGAGATTTTGTAGGAGTTGCCTCAATTACAAAACAAGGAGTCCCTTTGTATTTAACCTCACCCGTGTGCTCGAATTTGTACCCGGGGAATTCCTTTTCGCCGATTAACTTATAAGTTTCATCCCCGAATTTACGGGTTGAAACTTCTTCGACGGTAAAATCGCTACCCATAAAAGAATCATCCGATTCCGAAGCAGAAATCTTACGTATTTTTTTCAAAGACGGAATCCAAAGCCAAGTATCCTGGTCTCTTGCCGGATCTTCATATGTCCAAGTCAAAATTGCGAGCCCTTTCGCCTGGGTTGGCTCTGTCAAAACGATAACATCTTTGTACGATACTCCGTTTTTCCCGCCCAAAACTATTCTTTCTCTTATGGCTTCTTTTTTCTGAGTAAACCCATTTTTCTCCACATAAAAAATCGTGCATTTTGACAACCTGTAATCGTGACCGAACAAAGAGTACTTATTGTGGTATTTGATCTGCATAATCTCATCAGCAGTCATGCCTTCTTTCGGCTTATAAACCTTGTAATATTCAAGCTCACTGGCTAAGGCAACGCCAGAAATAAAAAACACTGATAACATAAACAAAACCAACTTCTTCATTACTTTCCTCCCTTCCTATTTTTTCAAAAATTTAGGCTTAACGGTCATAATCATCGAAGGTAAAACTACGAGTGTGCCTATGGCGTTAAAGAATATGAAAAATCCCAGAAGCGCACCCAATCGCGCTTGCATGAGAATACTGGAAGACATCCAGGTGGCTATGCCTACAGCTAAAGTCATGCCGGTAAAAAACACGGCCTTACCTGAAGTAGACATCGCCTCTATCACTGCGTCTTTTAACGAACCACCTCCTTCCTGCAAAACTTCTTTTACCCTTGATACAATATAAATTCCGAAATCGTCGCCGAAACCAATGCCTAAAGCAACCATAGGAATCATCTCGGCGGTTAAACCGACTTTTAAAAACCCTAATATTCCAAAGACAAGCATAGTGCGGAATACCAAAGGTATCATCAAAATCCATCCTGAAACTAGCGAACCGTAGGCAAATACCAGGCATAAAAATACTAGAAACGTCGTCGAGAGAGAACTCTTGGTAAGCATCGGGGCCAATAACTGGTTAACCGCAGCCAGCATCCCGATAGTGCCTCCGGCATATTTAAAAGAAACATTTTCATCTTTATGGTTTAACTTAATCCATTCAGCGGTTTTTGCCAAAGCATCTCTTATAGTTGACGCCTTATGGTCTTTTAAATCAATCTTGATATTGGCGTATTGATAATTTGAATTGACCACGGGATCAAAGTCTCCGGGAAAGGCGGTAAGAGAATATAAAAACATGTACTCTGCGATAGTCTGGTCCTTATCGGGAATCCTGAATTCCTTGCGGTCTCCGGAAAACATCACCATATTCATGCCTTTCACATACTCAACCAAGGACAATGTCCTGCCCACGCCTTTTGCCTCTTTCTCCAAATAACGCTGCAGACTATCCATCTCTTTTAAAGCGCTACTACTAAAAAATGCATTCTCTGATTTTCCTTCAACAAGGATATAGTAAGGATCCGAGGTGGCAAATCTCTCGCTGATAAATTTCTCCGCCTTATTATAAGGACTGCCAGGATAAAGCAATGATGTACCTGGTTTTTTGTCTCCTACCTCAAGCCGGCTTGCTCCGATGACAGCAACAAAAGTTAAAATAAAAAATGTGGCAATAACTATGTTGCGAGATTTTTTGTGCACTGCCAGCTTCCCGAAATAAGCTAGTATTCTGTTGGTTAACGTTGCCCGCTCTTCCTTGATAACCTCAAGGCGTTTTGGCGGCTTCATAAAAGAAAGCACATTGGGCACCAAAATTATCGTGCTGAAAAATATGCTTATTACGCCAAAACCTATCGCGATAGCCAAACTTCTTACCATGCCTAAAGGAACAGTCAACAATGCAAACGGGCCGATACCGTCGGTAAGCAAACCCGTAAAAGCCGGTATAAACAATGAACGGCTGATTTTTATCGCCGCGGCCTTGGAATTCCGTTTATGCTTGCTCAAATATTCATAATACAGTTTGATATACTGCACCGAATGACTGACTCCAAGAGCAAAAACCAGAAATGGAGCAAGCACGGTCGCCGGCGTAAGCTTGAAACCGCACATTGCAGTCATGCCTAAACCCCACAATGTAGCCATCGTCGCTGAAACCAAAGGCAAGAACACTCCGCGCTTTGACTTGAACGCGAAATGTAGCACAAACGACATCGCCAATAAAGTAATAACGAACAAACCGGTGATGCGCGGCAGGTAAAAATCGAGCCAGCCCTGCAAAACCGGCTGGCCGGAAATATAAATCACATTATTTGTATCCTCGAATTGTTTCTTTATATCCTGTAATTCATCAAAGATTTTACGCGCCGACACTTCAGACTCAAAATCTGCCTGGATCAAAGTAGCTTTAAAATCTTTTGACACCATCGACCCGTAAACCATAGGGCTTCTCAAAATCTTAGCTTTGAGTATTTCAATTTCCTCAGCGCTCTGGGGAGGATCGTGCATCAACCACTGGGTATTAAACCCTTCTTCATTAGCCTCGACGTATTTGACCTTTCTTGCCGATAAAGAAACGACTCGATTAGCATTGATACCTTCGGTCAGATACAACTTATTTGTAATCTGCCAAACTTTATCCAAGGTAACAGGATTAAGGACCGAGCCTTCTTTCACCTCGATAGCAATAGAGACCTGATTTAGCCCGCCGAAAATCTCGGCTAACCGATTCTGGATCTTAAGATAAGGATGCTTCAAGGGATAAAAATCCCCCAAATTGGTTTTAAAAGAAAGGTCTTTTAACTGATAAGCAAAAAATAGGCTAATGACAAGACAAAGCGATAAAAAACCGTATCGGTATCTGATTAAACCATGACTAAACCAATGGAGAAATTTCTGCATGTTAAACTTTGCTCCTTAACAATTCTTTATCAACCTTGCCCGAGCGGTTTTTAGGCAGGTTTTCGCAGAATTCATAATAATGCGGGACTTTAAAATGTGCCAGGTGCTCCTTGGCAAAAGAACGCATTTCCTCCTCAAGAACTTGCTGACCCGGTTTTAAAGCGATGAAAGCCTTGGGAACTTCCCCTCTTAACTTATCTTCAACACCGATGACAGCTGCCTCGGCAACTTTTGGATGTTTATGTAGCGCCTCTTCTACCTCCGGCGCAAACACAAGCTGGCCGCCGACTTTAATCATTTCTTTTTTTCTACCCATGATATAAACAAATCCGTTATCATCAATCTTTGCCAAATCTCCGGTATATAACCAGCCGTTACGCATAACTTCTGCGGTCAATTGCGGGTCTTTATAGTAACCTGCCATCACTATCCAGCTCTTTACTGTCAACTCTCCGACAGAACCTCTTGGTAGTTCTTTATCATTATCGTCAACGATTTTAACTTCTACCCACGGCATAGGTTTACCGATGCTGGCTAAATTATCCGAACCCATAGGTAAGACTATCGTCGGACCCATGGTCTCTGTCATGCCCCAGCCGTTCAAAAAGGCAGAATTAGGGCAATACTGATGAAATCTTCTTAATAAAACCGGCGAGCTGGGAGCGCCAAACACAACGACTCTAGTGATGCTGGTTAAATCGAATTTCTCAAACTCTTTAATGTGCAGCAGGGCATAATACATAGACGGAACGAGCCAGAAAAATGTCGCTTTGTAATCCTGTATATTTTTCAGAAATTCGACAGGAACGAACCGCTCCATGATGATGAAGGTAGCGCCGTAGTAAATATTGGCTAATATATATATGAAGCCGCCGTCATGGGAGAAAGGCAGGCAGCAAATCGTTACGTCTTTATCGTCTAAATTGACCGTAGGAACCATTGCCATAGTCGAGCCTTCGATATTACGATAGGTCTTTATAACTCCCTTTGGCCTTCCAGTTGACCCAGAGGTGTACATAATCACCGCGTAATCTTCGTCTTTTATCTCCACGCCTGGCGGCTGCGGAGTCCCGTCCTCAATCAGTTCTTCCAAATTAAAAAAACCTTCCTTTTTTTCTTTAGCTAAAACGACATTCTTTAAGGTAGGGACCTTTTTTTTGAGTTCGTCAAAGGATAACCCTTCCTTAGAGCAGGCAACCAATAATTTTGTCTCTGAATGCGCCAGGCAAGAGACCAATTCATCTATGGTCAAAAGAAAATCTAACGGCACAACCGTTGCGCCTAAAGAGAAAAATGCCAGATAACTAATTACGTATTCCGGCCACTGAGGAAGGTAAATTGCTACTTTATCGCCTTTTTTTATGCCAAGTTTTCCAAAGCTATTTGCCAGTTGAAAAGATTTGTTTTTTAACTCAAGAAAAGAAATGGATTGACCTTTGAAGATAACCGCGGGTTTCTTGGGGAATTTTTCTGCCGTTTTGACCAGAATTTTTGCTATATCCATTATTTTCGTTATGATAGATGATGGCGAGAATAGTAAAATTTTACTATATTAATTTAATTATATTTATTAAGGCTAATTTGTCAAGAAATTTGTTTTCTTTAAAAGAAAAACCCTTGATATTCTTTAAGTTATAACGATTATGGCTTAAGCCTTCTTGAGAATGTTGGATAGGTTGTTAAGGAACTTAATTTCGGTTGCGATTAAGTCTAAATTATGCTGGATTATGGCCAGATGACGGGCGTTGAATTTCTTGGCAGAAGCACTAACCATACTTTTCATGCTCTTCTCTATCCTTTTTAGCACCCTTTCCCTCAAAGACAGGCTGTGTTTGAAAGCCTGGGGTTTTATGTAGGGCAGGAAAAAAAGAGCAACATCGATATCAAAGGTGGGCCTGCGGATGGATAAGAAACTCTTATTTAGAAGCACCTGAAACTGTCTTTCGCCTTGCGGGGTCAGCCTATAAACGTATTTTTCCGGGCGCTTGCCCAGCCGGTCCTTGGTTTTCGCCAAAAGACCCTGTTTTTCCATAATTCTTAAAGGGTAGTAAATCGATTTGTTATCCAAGGCGAATATATCACTTATCTTATTTATCTCGCTTTTTATCTTATAACCGTGTTTAGGGCCTTCTTTTAACAATCCCAGGATAACTAATTTCTGTATAGGTTCCATCTATTCTTTGAAAATCCCCATTTTCCTGAATTTTTCATAACGCAGCTGCAGCAGCCTTTCTTTGGGGATTTTGATCAGCTCGTCCAAATTTCTTTTTAAAGTATCGCCTAAATTCTTGGCTGCCTTTTCAGGATCACGATGAGCCCCGCCCAAAGGCTCAGAGATAATTTCATCGATAATCCCAAGATTTAACAAATCTTTGGCTGTAAGCTTGAGCGTCTCGGAAGCCTCAGGAGCCTTAGCGCTATTTCTCCACAGAATCGAAGCGCAGCCTTCGGGAGAAATAACCGAATAATAAGCATTTTCCAAAAGACAAACTTTATCCCCCACTCCCAAACCGATTGCCCCGCCGCTTCCGCCTTCGCCGATTACGATTACCACTATCGGGACGGCAATATCAATCATTTCTTTAAGATTGGTGGCAATGGCTTGAGCTTGGCCTCTCTCCTCGGCGTCAACTCCGGGATAAGCGCCTGGCGTATCAATCAAGGTAATGACTGGTAGATTAAATCTTTGGGCCATTTTCATAAGCCTCAAGGCCTTCCTGTAACCTTCGGGATGGGCACAGCCAAAATTACGCCTCAGGTTTTCCTTGGTGTCACGTCCTTTTTGATGACCCATAACCATAACTTTGTTGCCGTTAAATTTTGCCACGCCTCCGATAATCGCCTGGTCATCGGCAAAAAGCCTATCGCCGTGAAGCTCGATAAAATCCGTCATTAATAACTGTATATAATCCATGGTGTATGGCCGCTTGGGGTGCCTAGCTATCTGCACCCTCTGCCAGGCAGAAAGATTACCATAAGTATCTTTTCTTAATTTAGCGAGTTTCTCCTCTAGATTTTTTATCTCGGAACCCAAATCTATCTTCTTATTGGAAGTAAAAGATTTTAATTCCTCGATCTTTCTCTCTAATTCCGCTATTGGTTTTTCAAAATCTAAACGGTGCATATTATTTTTTAAGATTGGATTAGTCGATTATGGTCACTTCCGTGCCAACAGGTAAGATAGAATAAAGTTCTTCTACGTCTTTATTTAGCATACGCACACAACCCTTCGTGGCTTGTTTCCCGATAGATTCGGGCTCGGTTGTGCCGTGGATGCCATATTCTGGAATATCAAAACCCATCCAGCGCGTTCCTAATATATTCTCCGGGCTTTCTGGAGGGATGGCCTGGCCGCCGTCTTTGTACCAAACTGGATTGACTAATTTATTTATTATCTTGTAGTTGCCGACGGGAGTATGGTTATTAGCCCCGGTAGAAACGGCATAAACTTTGAATACTTCATCATTTGATTTTAAGGTAAGTATATTCTGGGACTTATCTACAACACAGGAGAATTTACCGGTCCAAATCCTCAATTTATCTCCTGCTTTTATCACATCGGAAGAAAGACCATTTGATTTCTTGATGAGTTCAACCGGTGTGTTGAATTTTTGCGCGATTTTTGCCAATGAATCTCCAGATTTGACCTCGTAGATAGTTGTCTGAGGCGTTTCTAGGCGAGAGAAAAGTATCTTTATGTTCAGGCCTTGGAGTTTCTTCTCAACCTGGGCGATATCCTTGAAATCCGGCGAATCCGTTATGATTTTCTTATATATTTCCTGCGCCTCAAGAAGCTTCCCGTCTTTTAAAAGATTATCAGCCTGGCTGTTAAGCTCCGCGGCAAACCCTGCAGATATTCTTGATTGGGATGAACCTTTGTGTTTAAAAATAAATCCGATTATCACGATTAATAAAATAAGCGCTGCCAATGAAATTCCAATAATCTTCAAATTCTTCATGTTCTCCTTTTGTTATTGAAGGGCTAGGGCGATAAGGATCCCTAGAATCGAACCTATAATCACTTCGATTGGCGTATGGCCTATAAGTTCCTTAAGCCGGCTTTCTTCGATTTTGCCGCGCCAATATATATCGTCCATAATTTTATTCAATATCTCCGCCTGCTGCCCAGTGGAACGCCTGACACCCTGGGCGTCAAACATCGTAACGATAGCGAAGACCACGGCCATCGCAAAAATCACTGTATCAAATCCGATATTTAAACCGCAAGTTGTGGCAAGAGCACTTACTCCGGCAGCATGGCTTGAAGGCATCCCGCCGGTTCCAATGAACCATCTGAAATTAAATCTCTTCTCCCTGACTACGCCCAAAATGACCTTAATAGTCTGGGCGATAAACCAAGCAGACAACGTTATCCACAGAATCTTGTTTTTTAGTAAAGGTAAAATAAATTGATTCATCTATTCGGAAACTGGGGCTACTTCGATTTTAACTTTTTTTGCGACGGTGGGTTCGCCCTGCCAAAGCAAAAAACCTTTATTACCGTCTTCCTCTTTTATCTCTTTGTAAGTCTTGGTTTTCCGCTGTGCCAATTTAGCCTCACGCAACTTCTTCTTCAATATGTCATATGCTTCTTTCAGCTCCGGCAAGGAATTGAATTTGGACTGGAGAGTTTCTTTTTCCTGCTGCAACTGCTTAATCTCTTCCTGCAATTTAACATATTCATTATTTAAACTCTCTATTTTTGCTGTAGCATCTTGAGATTCTTTTTTGAAAGTTTCTAGCTCGGCATTTTTATCATTCAACTTCTTCTCGGTATCCTGAAGCTTAGCTAATAAATCCTGGTTTTCTTTAGAAAGCGCCAGGTATTCTTCTTTCTTCTTATCCAAAACTATTTCTAGATTTTTCTTGGTAGACTCTAATTCGGCTATCTTGGTGTTTATCTCGTTTATTTTTTGTTCCAGGCTATAATTTATCTTTAAAAGGGTAAAATAGCGGAAAAAGGAAAAAATAGAAAAGGCTATGATTAAAAAGACAAAAAGGGTAGTAAAGAATTTCTTCATTTATTGTTCCTTTCTTAATTTGGCTTGACTTAACACAAAAATCGTGTTAAGCTTACCACATATTATAATACAGCTCGTTAAAAAGGCAAGTTTTTTGTTGTTGTATCAGTATTTAAACCACAAAAGTCCTCTTCAGGATTAACCAAACCAGAAATTCGTTCCATCCAGCCTCATTAATTTAATCTAACACAAATGCTATCTAAATGTTACAGTTTCGGACTATCTGGGCTGGACGGCTTCCCGGTAGAGATCGAGGTAGACATAACCCGTGGCCTGCCTACCTTTGTCATCGTCGGCCTCCCAGATAATGCAGTTAAGGAAAGCCGCGAACGAGTCAGGTCCGCAATCAAAAACAGCGGCTATACTTATCCTGCCGATCGGATTACGGTCAGCCTCGCCCCAGCAGACATCAAAAAGGAAGGCCCTCTCTTTGATTTAGCCATAGCTTTGGGCATACTTGCCGCGACCGAACAGATTGATAAAGAAAAACTCAAAGATTTCGTCATTTTAGGTGAATTGGCATTGGATGGCACTGTAAGATTAGTAAATGGCAGCCTACCACTGGCTTTGTCAATCTCAAAAACTAGATTTCACTCAGCTATGCTTCCCCAAGACAATGCGACAGAAGCCGCCCTGGTGGACAACATTGATATTTACCCGGTAAAAAATCTCCAAGATGTAGTCAACTTCCTGCACAATAATGACTCAATTCGGTCCGTTAAGATAAATGCCAAGGAAATCTTAAGCCAATCCCGACACTACGAAGTAGACTTTGCGGAAGTAAAAGGCCAGCTGCACGTCAAACGCGCCCTGGAGGTGGCTGTCGCCGGTGGACACAATGTCCTCTTAATTGGCCCCCCGGGAAGCGGCAAGACTATGTTGGCACAGCGCATCCCTACTATACTTCCAGACATGAATCTGGCTGAAGCCCTGGAAACCACTAAGATTCATTCGATACTGGGCATGGTACCGCACAAGACAGGGATTATTGCCAATCGCCCCTTTAGGGCTCCGCACCATACCTGTTCCGATATCGCTCTTGTCGGTGGAGGATCAAATCCTAAGCCCGGCGAAATAAGCCTGGCTCATAACGGAGTGCTGTTTTTAGACGAACTTCCTGAATTCCACCGGGATGTGCTCGAAGCATTAAGACAGCCCTTGGAAGACGGATTCGTCACGGTCTCACGGGCTGCAAAATCTTTAAATTTTCCGGCAAAGTTTATGCTTGTGGCAGCGATGAACCCCTGTCCGTGCGGATTTTTCACTGACCCTAGAAAACAATGCCGCTGCACGCCTACAAAAATTCACCAATATCTTTCAAAAATCTCCGGTCCGCTTTTAGACAGGATTGATTTGCATATTGAGGTGCCTTCCCTTGCTTATAAAGACCTTGCATGCGAGCAGGCGGCCGAGGCTTCGGCGGTAATCAAATCACGAATAAACCTGGCGCGAAAAATCCAACAAGAAAGATTTGCCAACAACATACATTCTAACAGCCAGATGAACCACCGCCAGATTAAAAAATATTGCGCTATTAATGAAGAAGCCAAGCAACTAATTAAAATGGCGATAAATGAATTGGGATTTTCCGCTCGTGCTTATGACAAAATCCTGAAAATCAGCCGCACGATCGCAGACTTGGCGGGCAGCTCAGAAATCAGGTCAGAACATATCTCGGAAGCAATACAATATCGTTCACTGGACAGAAATCTCTGGTTTTAATAATTTACCTATTCATATCCATATTTTCCTATGAACCACTTCTTTACTTTCTGCACAAAAAATAAATAGGTAGTCACCATAAGAAATAGTGCGACAAAATACATAGGAGGAGGAGCAACAAAGCCAAAAGCTTTGGCAAGAGGGGAAAACGGAATAAAAATTCCTATCGAGACTATAAGAATGGAAGTCAAAATCAAAAACCTGCTGGGCCGGCTCTCAATAAAAGGAATTTTTCCCGTACGGATGACATGGATAACCAAAGTCTGGGTGCAGAGCGATTCGATAAACCAACCTGTGTGAAAAAGTGCAGCTTGGGCATGAAAAATAAAAAGCATAACTCCATAGGTCAGAAAATCATAAATTGAACTAATCGGCCCAATGATAATCATAAATTTCTTGATATAGTTAACATTCCATTGTCTAGGCTTGGCGATATATTCTCTATCAACTTCGTCGGTAGGAATAGCAACCTGAGAAATATCATAAAGAAAATTATTTAAAAGAATCTGTATGGGCAGCATCGGCAAAAACGGCAGAAACAGGCTGCCGCCAGTCATGCTAAACATGTTACCGAAATTCGAGCTTGAACCCATCTTTATATATTTGACGATATTGCCGAATGTCTTTCTACCCTCAATAACTCCATCCTCTAAAACCATCAGGCTTTTCTTAAGCAAGATTATATCAGCTGATTCCTTAGCGATATCAACCGCATTATTTACCGAGATTCCAACATCTGATGCCTTTAAGGCTGGAGCATCATTTATCCCGTCACCTAAGTAACCCACAATATGGCCGTTTTCGTGAAGAGCATGGATTACCCTCTCCTTCTGTAAAGGAGATAGCCTGGCAAAAACATTGGTAGCCTTAACTAATTCTTTAAGTTTGCTATCCGTCGCTTTCTCTACCTCGTCTCCAATAACAAGCCCTTTAACATCTAGCCCAACTTCGCTGCAGATTTTCTTGGTAACCAATTCATTATCGCCGGTTAAAACCTTAAAGTCTATACCTAGCTTCTTTAGAGCCTCAATCGCTTTTTTAACGGTAGGCTTGGGGGGATCAAGAAAAGCCATATAACCTTGAAGAATCAGATCTTGTTCATCGTTTTTGGAATAACTATTCTTTTTGTTGTCCGTGTCTTTATAGCCAACAGCCAAAACCCTGAAACCCTCCGCGCTTAAATTATCGTATTCTTCTTTCAGGTCAGATAGGATTAGATCTTCCATCTCGAAGACTTCGCCATCCAATTCGTATTTGGTGCATCTTTTAAAAATCTCTTCTGGAGCGCCTTTGACGATAAGTTTATGCTTACTTTCCATATCTACAACTACCGACATTAACTTTCGGGAAAAATCAAAAGGTATCTCGTCAATCTTTTTATATTGCTTGACCAATAATTTTTCGTGTTTTAAAATCGCCCGATCCAAAATATTCTTAAGCCCTGTCTGGTAGAAACTATTTATATAAGCAAGCCTCAAAACATCTTCATTTTCTTGTCGTACGACATCGCAGTGGCGCTCCAGAACGATTTTATCAAGTGTAAGCGTTCCTGTTTTATCTGTACATAACACATCCATGGCGCCGAAGTTCTGAATGGAATTTAACCGCTTGACGATCGCATCCTTCTTGGACATGGCAATGGCGCCTTTGGAAAGATTTATGGCTACCAGCATCGGCAGCATCTCGGGAGTAAGACCCACCGCCACGCCGAGAGAAAAAAGCAAGGCTTCAATAAAAGATCCCCGACGAAAAGCATTGATTGCGAAAATAAACAAAACCATAAAAAACATGGCGCGGATCATAAGCCAGGTGAACTGCTGCACGCCCTTATCAAAACTAGTTTCAATTCTCATCGTGGCAAGCCTTCTAGCCACTTCGCCAAACTGAGTAGATATTCCAGTTTTAACCGCAACACCAAGCGCCGTACCGCTTACTACGCTTGAACCCATAAAGGCAATATTCTTTAATTCTGTTATGGATGTAGTTTTTGATGCAGGCGGCTCCGGGACTTTTTCAATTGGAAAGGCCTCGCCAGTTAAAGACGCTTGATTAACAAATAAATCTTTTGCCGAAATTATACGTAAATCGGCGGGAATCATATCCCCAGCAAATAAATCAACAATATCTCCCGGGACTATCTCTCGTATTTTTATTTCTTTGGCTCTTCCATTACGATAGACCGTGGCTGTTGCCCTGACCATTTCGCTAAGCTTCTCCGCTTCCTTACCGGCACGGTATTCTTGGATAAAAGACAAAAATACACTCATGATTGCCATCAGGATTACCAAGAAGGCGCTAAGTTTCTCTCCAAAGAATAAGGAAAACCCCGCTATAATCAATAACACAATAACCAAAGGATTTATAAACTTAGAAAGAATTTGGGCTAGGATAGTCCGCTTCTTCTTTCGGGCAGGCTCATTATTACCGTATTCATCAAGACGTTTTTTTGCCTCTTCCTCGCTTAAACCCCGCTGGGAAGTCTTAAGTTTCGCCAAAAGTTCGTCTTGCGGGCAATTGATATGGTCAAAATCCAAAATTTGTAGTTTTTGTTTTCCGTTAGGCATTTTTATTAATTATAACTTGCGCGAATTTCCTTGATATTATACTGCCGTTAATACTAATGAAAACATTTTTTATTTTAGCTTTTTAATTTGGGGAACCTGATAAAAACTAGCTACTTCAGGAAGGATAACAAAAGTCAATTATTTTTTCCCGGATTTCTTACGGTCATCGATTTCCGAATGCAATTGCCTGTTAATAATATTTAAAGCGGCTTCCGATATCGCAAGCTTATCTTTTTCTCTGTGAATTCTAAAAAGAGCCAAACCAAAAATTGCGATAACAAAATTAGTAAGAACCATGAAAAGAAGATTATCTCTTAAATTTCTATGAATTAAATTAGCTATAAGGCTATATTCCATGACTATAATGATAGCGTTTCTATTTTTGCCAACTCGCATAGGAGAAAAGGCTATTATTGTCTTTACGATCTTATGGCTTGGATCTTCAGAAAGAAAGTCTAATATGGCCGTGCCACTTTTTCCGTTTTTAAATTCATGAATCACTGAATTTAATTTCTCCCAATCGCTTTCCGGAATCTTATTGTTTGTAAACTCTAAGATGTTTATCCCGAGGAAACTTGCGTAAGGACAGCTTATTATCTTTCCATTATCGGTTACTACAATAGTGTATACTTTTTCCAGATCATCTATATTCTTTACTAGCTGATTTATGCCTGTCGGAGAGCTGCCGATATCATAAATGTTCTTTTCGATAATCTTGGCTTCGGATAAAGCCGTTATCAAAAGTTGAGTCTGGGTTTGGCGAATTATTGCTTTTTCGAAATCATTATGATTTAACCACGATACATACCCCGCGGACACCAAAACAACTATGACAGCAAGAAAAGGCATAGCTGCTTTTAATCCTTTATTAAACTTTTGCAATAATGGGCTAGGCATTTTATCGGCTAAGATCCTCGTCTTTCTTATCAACTATTTTATATTAACCCCGATTAACTTTCTTGGCAAGGCTTAAAATCAGTCAAAACAAAAGGGCCGGATAAACCAGCCCTTTAAATTTTATCAAGATCTGCCTCTTCTTATTTTTAAGAATTTTCTTCTACAAATTTCTTTATCTCTTCTATATTCTCAAGAATTAATTTGGCTTTGCTTAGACCGAATGAAAAAGGATACTGGTCGTCTTCGCTTCTTTTCAAAACAATCAGTGGTTTGCCTTTGAACTCGCTTCTCTCTATCATTTCCTCTCCTTCTCTTATTGTAGCAATCGTTTTACAAAAATTAAATACCCTACAACCAAAGATATAATGGCCGAGACCAACACCGCTCCGGCTGCCATATCTTTGATCATTTTAATTTTTGGATCGAATTCTTCCGAGAACATGTTATGAGTTTCCTCAACCATGGTATTGAATATTTCCGCCATAAATACTATGCCTATGGTTAAAATGATAATCAAAAATTCCAAGGTTGAAATCTTTAGATAAACCCCAAGGATAATCGCGATAGCACCTAAAATAAAAATTATCCGGGCATTACGTTCAGTCTTAATTATAGTAATCAAGCCACGCACTGCAAATGTGAAACTGTTTATCAACGATCTAGCTTTATGAATCATATTAAGATTTAATTAACGCTAAAGTCTCCGAACGTGTCTTCTGGTTCTCTTTAAATATTCCTCTGACCGCAGAAGTTACGGTCATGGTTCCAGGTTTTTTTACTCCGCGCATAGACATACAAAGATGTTCTGCTTCCAAAACTACCATAACACCCAAAGGTTTTAGCTTGGACATAATTATATCGGCAATTTGCGTGGTAAGCCGCTCCTGCACCTGCGGCCTTTTAGCTAAAACATCGACGACCCTGGCTATTTTACTTAATCCCGTGACCCTTCCACCTTTGGGAATATAGGCCACATGCGCCCTTCCGATAAAAGGAAGTAAATGATGCTCGCAGACAGAATATAGAGGAATTCCTCTAAGCAGAATTATCTCGTGATGTTTCTGCTCAAGCACAACCTCCAGCTCTTTTTTCGGGTCCTGATGTACGCCCGCGAAAATTTCTTCATACATCTCGGCGACCCTTCGCGGCGTCTCTTCCAAGTCATGCCTTTTCGGATTTTCTCCGATAGCCTCCAGAATCATCTTCACTGCATTTTCGATTTTTTTCTTATCCATTAATTACTCCTTGTTATTTTCCTATGCAGAATTCCGAAAAAATTTTATCTAATAAATCCTTTTCGATGGTTCTTCCGGTAATGGAATCGAGCTCTTTAACAGCCGAAGTTAATTCAAAACAAATCAATTCCACGGAGATCTTCTTAGAAATTAATTCTAGCGTGTTATCAGTTTCAAACAAGGCATTTCTTAAAGCCTGGATATGCCGGATATTGCTTATAAAAACTCCTTTATTGGTTTTAAATCTGCCCTGCCAGATATTTTTAATAATGGCATCCTCTAAATCTCTTATCCCCAATTTATGCAAGGCGGAAATCTTCACTATTGTAGAGTTTTTAGCCAATGATTTCAATGTTTTTATATTTATCTTGGAGGATAAGTCAATTTTATTAACCACGAAGATTATATTTTTGCCTTTGAGATTATTAATAAGATTTTTATCCTGATTGGATATCTTTTGGTGATTATCCAAAACAAAAAGCGCCAAATCGCAATTTTCAAGTTGCTTGCGGCTGCGTTTGATTGCTTCCTTTTCAACCAAATCCTTGGGCTCGATAATCCCAGCGGTATCGACAAATCTTAAAGGTATTCCTTTTAAATTTATTACTTCCTCGACGATGTCACGAGTGGTACCGGGAATATGGGTAACGATTGCTTTCTCTTCTTTGATCAAAGTATTTAATAAAGAAGATTTACCCACATTGGGCTTGCCGCAAATCACCACATCGATTCCTTCGCGCATGATCTTGCCATGTTCGGATGATTCTAACAAACTCTCAATATTTCTTTTCGCAAGCACCAAGTGCTTAGTCTGTTGTTTTAAGGAAAGCTTATCGATATCTTCCTCAGGAAAATCTATCGAAGCCTCTAGATAAGCCAGAACTTCAACTAATCCATTTCTTATTTCCTCTATTTTCTTGGAAAGCTCACCCTTTAGCTGGCTGACGCCGATTTCCAGAGCCGAATCTGTCTTAGCATTGATGATGTCTAAGACTGCCTCTGCTTGGGCTAAATCAATACGGCCGTTAATAAACGCTCTACGGGTGAATTCGCCCGGTTCGGCAAGACGCGCTCCCATCTTAACAGCTATATTCAATATCTTCTTTAACGGCAGAAAACCGCTGTGGCAATTTATCTCCACGATGTCTTCTTTGGTGTAGCTTTTGGGTGAGCGCATTACAGTCATGATAACTTCGTCGATAATTTTGCCCTTACCGTTCTCGCAAATCCATCCGTAATGCGTAGTGTAAGTCTTGAATTTTGATGGTTTGTTTTTTTCTCTTGAGATGAAAATCTTGTCCGCAATGGATAAAGAATCTTTCCCGCTTAAACGCACAATACCGATGCCTGCCTGGCCTAAAGGCGTTGAAACCGCGGCGATAGTATCGTTTAAGCCGAATTTAGAAGTATTTATTGTTTTGTCTTTTTTAACCATAAATCCCTTGCTTCTCCTACCACGAATAGCGAACCGGAGGCCAATATTATATCAGTTTTTTCAGAAATTGCTTTAGATAATTCAATAGCTTCTTTTACGCTTGAAGTTAACCTTATTTCTTTATTTTTCGGGAAAAACTGTATAAGGTTTTTCGGTTCGCTTGCGCGCGGATTATCGGCCTTAGTCAAAATAACAGTTTTGGCGATCAGCTCTAACTCTCGACAGATGCCTTGCAGGTCTTTATCCTGAGAAACACCAAGAATCAAAATCACTTTTTGGTCTCCGAAAATCTTTTTAATGGTTTTCTTAAGCACTTCTGCCGATGCGGCATTCTGTGCTCCGTCGAGGATCACAAAAGGATCCTTTGCCATAATTTCGAACCTTCCTGGCCATGAAGTCGCTTCTAGCCCTTTTTTGATTGCTTCGGGCGGCACAATAAAATTAAACAATCTTAACGCATCGATTATACCGATAGCTGTAGCAGCATTAATTAACTGATGAGAACCCAATAAACTAGTTCTTAAATTTGCGTATTCGCAAAAACTATCGAAATAGTTAAAAACCTGTCCATTTATATCTGAAAATAACTCTTCAAAGAATATATCTTTACCCATGACGTACAACTTAGCATCAAATTCCTGGCAACGTTTTTTGATGGCGCTTAAAGCTTCATCTGGCTGAATAGCGCTTACTACAACCTGATTTTTCTTCTTGATTATCCCTGCTTTCTCCGTGGCAATTTCTTTTAAAGTATTGCCGAGTTTCTGGGTGTGCTCAAAACTTATAGGCGTGATTACCGAGACAAGCGAATCGGCGGCGTTAGTAGCATCAAGCCTACCGCCCAAGCCAGTTTCTAAGACTACAAAATCAACTTTTTTATCTTTGAAATATAAAAAGGCGAGTGCCGTATAAACCTCGAAAAAACTCAATTTATCCCAACTTGATTTCTTATTAAACCTCTCAATTCCCTGTTTTAATCTTTCGACGTAAATACAAACATCTTTTTCGGAAATCATACCCGAAAAATATGGATCTTGGTCCTGAATTTTGCCATCAAGGATTCTGATCCTTTCGCGGAAGGTATTTAAATGCGGAGAGGTATAAAGCCCTGTTCTAAATCCAGCTTCTTTTAGAATATTGGCACAGTAAGCGCTGGTAGAGCCTTTGCCTTTGGTTCCTGCAATATGGATGGATTTTACCGCGTCTTGCGGATTGTCAAGCGACTCAAGAAGATCCTGCATCCGCTCCAATTTAAAGCTTTCCTTATAAGGAAATTCGAGCTTGGTTTCGTAATTGATGAAGGAATTAAGGTAATCTTGGGCTTCTATATAATTCATTAATGCAATTATTTACTTTATATTGGACCAATCAATTTGGCTTGTTCTCAGAAATGATTTTACCATCCTGAAGATAAATTATACGGCTAGCCTGAGAACCGAGATTGGGATTATGAGTAGTCACAACTATTGTCAGGCCTTCCTGGTTTAGCTTCTTAAAAATATGGAATATCTCCTGCGCATATTTAGTATCCAAATTTCCTGTGGGTTCATCAGCCAATAACAGTTTCGGAGAAATAGCCAAGGCTCGAGCGATAGCTACTCTTTGCTTTTCTCCCCCGGAAATCTGCTTAGGCAAATGATTAATACGATGGCCTAATCCAACTTTTTCAAGAATTTCTACTGCCCTGTTTCGATCTTGAGGCAGCCTTGCAAAATACAAGGGCAACATCACATTTTCCAAAACCGTCAGGCTAGGGATAAGAAGAAAATCCTGAAAAACAAAACTAATAAATTTTCTGCGCACGGATACAAGCTCGCTTTCGTTGGCGTGCGAAACATCCTTGCCCGACACAATCAACCTGCCGCTTGTAATTGTCGTCAGGCACCCTAAGCTATCTAATAGCGTAGTTTTCCCCGAACCGGATGGTCCCATTATGGAAATGAAGTCACCCGCAAAAATTTCTAGGTCAATATCTCTAACCGCCCTTATCTGTTCCGCAGGCAACTTATAGATTTTAGTCAATTTTTCTGTCTTTATAAGGCATTCTTTCATATCTATTCTCCCGAACGTATTGCTTCTATGGGTTTCATCAAGGAAGCTCTTAATGCCGGATATGTCCCGGCAACAAGCCCCATAATCACCGTGGCTAAAAATGAGGCGAAAAGTAGCTGCGACCTGATAAATACTAATTTTCCCGCCGGAGCATAGGGTAATGCATGCCTGATAATCTGCTCGACAATGTGGCTGCCAAAAAACGCCAAGGCCATACCCAAAAAACCCCCGATTACGCATATAAGCGTAGTCTCTATCCAGATAATCTTAAATATATCGGCAGCTGAGGCGCCCAACGCTTTCATCATCCCAATTTCCCGCGTGCGTTCAAAAACTGACATCAGAATCGTATTTGTTACCCCAATCACGGCTATAAATATGGCAATAAGCGCAACAGAGCTTGCCATCGCCCGCGCAGATGAAACTAAATTTAAAATTGTTCCGCGTACCTGCGCCAAACTTATCACCTGTATTCCTGGTTCGTTATACAAATCCTCCTCAAATTTAGCAATATCATGGATATCTTTAAGTTTTATTCCGATGCCGGTCAGTTTTCCCGGAAGATTAAAAATCTTTTGGGCGGAGGCAAGCGGAATAAATATTATACCGTCATCTTGGGTTCCTGTCCTTTCAAATATTCCCACTACAGTAAGCACCTTACCGATGCCGGGAATAAAAATTTTATCTCCGATGGAACGCTGTTCAAGCTCAGCTGCCTCATAACCCATGATTGCTTCATCAACATCATTACCTGAAAACCAACCGCCGGATTTGAATTTTGACCATGGCTTTAAACCAATATACGATTTTTCAATACCCATATACAAAGCAATTGAACCACGTCCACCCGCTCCCTCTTGGTTGTAAACGCTCGAAACTAGCTGCGGAGTGATGCTATCAATACGCGGATCTTTAATGATACGCCTGTATACATCTTCCTCCATATAACGCAGTCCCCCTCCGCCTTGAAGCATCAGCGTCGCCGCTTCATAGGGGCAACCTTTGGCGGTAACTAAAAGATGGTAACCGAGCTTATCGATATCATTATTAAGACCCTTTTGATATCCGGCATCAAAACCGAATAAACTCACCAACACCGCTACTGCGATTGCTACGCCGCCTATGGTGAGTATATTACGAATTCTCTTTCTGGTTAAATTCTTAAAAGCTATATTAAAACTTTTCATTTTAATTCTACCCCTTCGCCTATAACCGATAACTGGTTATATTCATTTTTGACCACGCCCTGAGCTACCGCCTCATGACCCCGAGCCTGAGGGATAGCGATATAGGAAGGATGAAGATTAACATATATATTCCCGCTTTGGTCTTTTAAAAAGAACCATCCTCCGGCCGGGCATTCATCTACGATTTTGCCGGCAACCTTAACGGTTTTGCCTATAAATTTGTTTGGGTTAGATAAAATATTGCCGATAGGCGTAACGATAGATTCTGTAATCGGCTGGCCAAAACTTTGAGCTTTCTTCGAGCAGCCAAAAGCCAAGAATGCGGCAGATGTGATTACTAACAACGAGACAAAAATAGTGGTTATTCTCATTTTAAGCCTCCTTATTTAGTGCCGGGTTTTCTATTAATTTTGAGCTCCTTAAGAAGGATAAGATTTTTCTTAACGCCTCTTAAAGTAGCCAGGAAATCCTCGTGGCTTTCTTTAGTGGGGTCCTTGATCGAAATCTTACCCTGAATAAAATCATCGAGGCTAAGACTCGCAAACTGCCTGGTGAAGTTATTATCCATAAATTTAGAGGCTTCCGGGGAAGACATTTTCTGATAGTAAAAATGCAATATCTTGCCTTTTAAGTCTGTGGCTAAAATAATCTGCATACCTCCATAAATGCCTTTTTGATTTACGCCATGAATATGGGCGATTACTTCTTTGCCTTTGAGGACATCGTAAAAAGCATAAGGCACATCGATAGTCTCATACAAAGTGTCTAATTTACCACCGAGCTCTTGTTCTATTTTTTTAAATAATTCCTCGCCGCCAGCTTCTTTTACGGTAATAAAGTCGGTTTTATATCCTGTTGCCTCGGGAAAAAGTCTTTTGACATCGCGGTCAGGATCATTAAGCGAACACCCGACAGCAGCAAAAGATATGCTCGCGTAAGCCGCTAATAATGCCAATGCTATAAATATAACCAAACAAACTTTTTTAAATTCCAAAATAATAAAACTGGACCAGAATTTTATCATCTTCGCGTCCCTCCATAAGATTAAAATCATGCGAAAATGCCACCCGAAGAGTGGTGTTTTGATTAAGCTTATAAGACAGACCTGCGATAAGGGTAGAATCGTCAGACTTGTCTTCTGTCAAATCATTAATCCAAGATTGGAATTGAAGCTCCATCTGTATTTTCTGATTCCGCGGCAAAGTATAATCCACCTCGCCTAAATATCCAAGCACATCATCGTCATCATTTCTGCCGTATGCAACTTCGCCTTTAAAAAGATAGGAAGTAAAAAGGTACTGGCCGTCTAATCCTATTCTATTTTTTGTAACCACTTTATCGGACAAAAGATCATCCAAGGGGAAAGTCGACATACCTTCGGATTGCAGAACTTCTCCCCGCATAAGAGACAAACCATACTGAAGATTGTTGGTGGTAGGAGTTCCTATTCTAGTGGTGAAAAGATAACTGCCGTCTCTGTGGCGGACACTCATACCAGACCCAATCTGCAAAGCTGCCTTGTAATCTAATTCGGATAACGATCCTTCCAAAGCCACTCCCCAATCTTTATTAAAACCGATATCTTTCATCGCCAATGTCTGCAGTATAGTACCATGAGTATCAAGTATCGGTTCAAGTCCGAATTCCGGATCAAAATGGCCGATTTTAAGGTCTCGCCCCAGCCCTAATTTATATGCCAGCCAGGCATTATGCACTTCTAGAGCCCAGGCTTCCTGGGAATTTTCCGTACTATCATAAGCAAGGCGCATTTGTAAATCGCTGGTTAAGAAATCACCATATTCGTTGGAGAATTTCCTGAAATCTTCAAAACCGACGGAATTGGATAGCGTTTCACTTTTACCTATCCATTTATCCATATCGGAATACCCGCCGATAAGATTTATCTCCTTATAAAAATACTCGGCTGCGGCATTTTTATAAAAAGAAAAAACAATCAAAAAAGAAATAATCAAAATTATTATTTTCATCAACTCTAATTTTTTTACTTGCCAAAATGCTTCTGGATATATTCATTCATCAGGCGGGTGGCTTCGTCTTTACACTGACCGCAAACTGTGCCCAATTTGGTATGCTCCTGCAGCTCCAAGTAGGTTCTTACTCCTTCAAGTACGGCATGCTCTATTTCTTTATCGGTGACATTCATGCACTGGCAGATAATCCTAGCTTTCTCCGTTTCTATCTTCTGGGGCATGTTATTACGTAAATAATAATCATTGATAGCGGCGCGAAGCGCCTTATCTCCTAAAACAGAACAATGAATCTTATGTTCCGGCAGACCCCCGAGCTCTTTTGCCACGTCTTTCGGAGAAACGTGATATGCCTTATCTAACGTCATGCCTTTTACCATTTCCGAGAGAATTGAGGTGCTGGCGATAGCGCTGGCGCAACCATAGGTCTTCCATTTGCAATCAGCGATGGTATTATTTTTCTTATCAACCTTGATAACCATCATCATCTCGTCGCCGCATTTCATATTGCCTACTACGCCTTTTCCGTCATATGCGCTTATATCTTCATCCTGAAGAACATTTTTGGGATGCATAAAATGCTCTTTCAATTTCTCGGAATATACCCAATCGAATGCCGTCATTGTTTTCTAACCTTTTTTGTGTATGCTGTGGACATACCTCTGATTCTTTTGATTACACTGCTAAGTTTATCAATAACATAATTTACATCTTCCAGGGTGTTGTCTCTGCCCATACTTATGCGTATAGACCCATGGGCGCTCTCAGCAGTAAGTCCTATTGCCAAAAGCACATGAGAGGGATCAAGCGAACCCGATGCACAGGCAGACCCGGTGGAAACAGCAATACCTTCTAAATCAAGATACAACAGAATTGCCTCTCCCTCTGCGCCGTCAAAGGAAACATTTAATGTCCCGGCCAGACAATCTGCAGGATGGCCATTAAAAGATATTTCTGAAATATTTTCTTCAATACCTTTTCTTAAAACGGCTTTTAATTTGAGCAGGCGAGTTTTTTCCTGATTCATTTCCTTTTTTCGCATCTCGATTGCCTTGCCAAGCCCGACAATACCAAGAGTATTTTCCGTTCCGGCGCGGCGGCCCTGCTCCTGATGACCCCCTCTGATCAAAGAACAGAAAGGAATCCCTTTTTTTACATACAACGCCCCAATTCCCTTGGGTCCATAGATTTTATGAGCAGAAATCGTCAGAAAATCAACTCCTAACTCATTTACATCGACGGGAATTTTACCTACCGCCTGAACAGCATCAGTATGAAACAATGCGCCGCGTTTGTGCACAATATCGGCTATGGTTTTGATATCTTGAATGGTCCCGATTTCATTATTTGCCATCATTACCGAGACCAAGCCGGTCTTCTCTGTAATTATATTCTTTAATTTTTCTAAATCGACCTTGCCATATTTATCTACGCCCAGGCAAGAAACACAGGTGCCTCTGTCTTGAAGGCATCTTGAAGTCTCCAGGATACAGGGATGTTCTATATTAGAAGTGATAATCTCTGTCTTGGCTTTTTGCCGGTACAGGCATTGTCCGGAAGGACAACTAAACATAGACAATACGGTATTATTGGCTTCTGAGCCGCTGCCCATGAAAATGATTTCATCTGGGCTGGCTCCGATAAAAGAAGCAACCGTTGCTCGCGCATCTTCAACCAATTTTCTGGCGTGCCTGCCGAAAGAATGCAGGCTGGAAGGATTGCCAAAATCCTCCAAAGCTTTTGTCATTACCTTTTTAACCTCAGGATGAAGCGGCGTCGTCGCATTATGATCCATATAAACTTGTCTTTTTGCCATATTGCTCCTATAGTCTTAACTTATTCACAGCAATATATTTACTCCAACAAAACCTAATATGCAAGCAATATTTTTATAGTCTATCGCCAAGCGGCCTTTCCTTCAACGGCTTAAATGAATAACCGGATTCCGGGCTCGGCAGATACCCTACGGGCTGGCTTAAGAAGAAATCACCTCTCCCAATCCAATCTTTCAGGCTTTCCGCAATCTCCACTGCTTTAGAATAGCTTGATAGATTTCCTGTCGGCACCTCTTTACCCTGAATCGTTATTTTACCTTTTTTAAGTTGAGAGTAGTTTGCCTCGCCCAGACTTCCCGGTATACAATTCGGATAAGCGTTACTATAATCCACTATTTGGGTTACTATATCTTCGTCTTTTACTGCGGTATAACGGCAAATCTCTTCATTGAGAATCGGAATAGGAACACCAATGCCCACGGTTAGCGTCGCGCCATACCCTTGAAAAGAAGTACCTGCGAGCCATTCCGGTTTCATCTGTTTTAAATCGCCTAAAACTGCAAGTGTTCCTGCTGGCGCCTGGGGGATGCCGTTATCTTTTCTTTTTACCGTCGGGTTATGCTGTGTTCCGTGCCAGACGACATAACCTACGCCTCCGCCCAAGAAAATCTTAGTCCCGAGACCGATTGTCTTATAATACGGGTCATTCAAAAGCGGTGACAATTGTCCGGCGCTACAGTAATTGGCATTGCCCAGTTTTGGCTTAAGCGTTCCCATGTAAGTATAAATGGGTTTATCCGAAAGATTTACGGCGACATTGTAGTTTTGATAGACATTCCTAGGGTTAAACAAAACTGCCTCATTCAGATCCTTGATGTTTATCAGTGTCTCCAGTTTCTTTCTGGGGTAACAATCTGTGCCATAGGCAACAGCTTCCAATCTTAGATCTTTTCCGGCGACTAAATCTTGTATCAGATGGCCTCCGCCGTATTTAAATTCTCCGGGAAATATTTTATTGCGCGGATCATCCTTCGGCAAAGCTGTAGCTCCGACATACAAATCTACAGCGGCGAAACCTCCGTAAGCCGGTATGTCATTGATATAAACCTCTCCGCCGCCCAGTTTAATCCTGGGCTTAGAATGACCGATATTAAAATATGCACCTGATGAACACATCGGGCCAAAAGTTCCCGTCGTAACCACGTCTACTTCTCTGGCTGCCTGCTCGATTCCTTTCTCTTCGACGATATCGATGATTTCCTCGGCAGTAACTACAACCACATCTCCAGTTTTAATTTTTTCATTAATCTCTGCAATTGTCTTGGACATAAAAACCTCCTGTTATTATTTTAAAAGATAGATTGCCTGCAGGAATCAGCCCTTTTAAGGGGCCTAAACATAATCCATAACATTTTCATCACCGTCCTAATTAATGCATATGATTATTTAAATAATTCCGTAGAAAGATATCTCTCTCCCGTATCGGGTAAAACTACGACGATAAGTTTACCTTGATTTTCTTTTCTTTTACCAACTTGGATTGCCGCCCAAGTTGCAGCTCCAGACGAAATACCTGCTAATAAACCTTCCTGCCTGGATAGTCTTCTCGCTGTCTCAAAAGCATCTTCATTGCTTACCTGGATTACCTCATCGACCAAATCCCTGCGTAATACATCCGGGACAAAACCAGCGCCGATTCCTTGAATTTTGTGCGGACCGGGGCTTCCTCCGGAAAGAACCGGCGAGTCCTTCGGCTCAACCGCAATAGCTTTAAATTCCGGTTTTCTTTTTTTGATTACCTCGGATACTCCAGTAATCGTCCCGCCTGTGCCAACGCCAGCCACCAAAATATCAATTTTCCCTTCGGTGTCACGCCAGATTTCCTCTGCGGTAGTCTTTCGGTGGATTTCCGGATTTGCCGGATTTCTAAATTGCTGCAATAATAGATACCTGGGGCCGCTGGAAGCTATCTCTTCGGCTTTTTTAATTGCTCCCTTCATGCCTTCAGCTCCCGGCGTAAGCACAAGCTCGGAGCCGAATGCCTTAAGCAAAGCTCGACGCTCAAGACTCATGGTCTCAGGCATAGTCAGAACTAATTTATAACCTTTGGCTGCGCAGACAAATGCCAATGCTATACCGGTATTGCCGCTGGTAGGCTCAATAAGAATCGTATCCTCCTTAATAAGTCCTGATCTTTCTGCGGCCTCAACCATATTTACGCCTATTCTGTCTTTGACGCTGGAAAGCGGATTAAAAGACTCGAGCTTGGCTACAATCTCAGCGCCTAGTCCTTTGGTTAACCTATTAAGTTTAACTAAGGGGGTGTTTCCGATTAATTTGGTTATATCCTGGGCTATTTTCGCCATATTCTGCCTCCTATCCTTAAAATATCTGTTAAAAAATAAAAAAGCCTCTCGTCCCTTTAGCCTCGATTCTGGGGACGAGAGGCTTTAAAGACCTTTCATTCCCGTCAGGCCGTCATCTGCTCCTGCATCATCATAGATTCGGAATTCATTTTATTATTTAAAATCATTTTTTTGGCTTCTGCTGCTGCCTTTTTGCCAGAAAAAAGCATCCCCGCGAAAGTCGGGCCCATGCGCGGGATTCCATAAGCAGTTGAAACTGCCATTCCTGCCAAAACTAGGCCCGGATAAATTTCACCGGTTTTTTCAACCACTAAATCCTCAGACGAATTAACATCCATAGCACCAAAATCCTTAAGCTTAAGAATACCTCTTCTCTCTAAACTCTTGCAAACAAATGCATCGTGGCCGGTGGCGTCGATGACGACTTGGGATTCTAATGAAATTGGATCAACACAAGTAATCTGCCTAGGAAGAGCAGATACAGGCGTCCAATTAATAACTGCACCCTCTACTCTATTATTCCTATATACTACATCGTCAAATTTCGTCATATTCAAAATCTTTACACCTGCATCGCAGGCGCTAGCAATAAGTTTTGAACAGGCATGCGGGCCATCGCTGACAAATATACCGTCATCTATCTCTTTATAAGGAATACCTATTTCATCTAGAATTTCTTGCGCTGGTGCTCTGAAAGTCAACGTATTCATTAAATACCCGCCGATCCAAAAACCTCCGCCTATATAATTATTGCTTTCAACAACCAATACTTTGAATTTGTTTTTTGCTAATTCACGCGCTGCAACAAGACCGCTTGGGCCGCCGCCTACCACAATTACATCTGAAATAATATAATCCTGCAGCCAATCACTGAATTCTTTTATAATAGCTTTACTTATCTTTGCTTCTGTAGTCTTCTGAAACATCTGCAACCTCCACTATTAAATGAAACCGTTGAAAAGATAAAGGAAGTCTAACATAAAAAGTTCTATGTGTCAATACTATTTTTATATTATATACTAACGATATTTATATATAACGGATAAAAAAATTTTAGGCATTCCCGTATTTGATAAATACCGGGCAAGAATCCCTTTGCTGTGGCTTGCATTTTTTTATCTCCCAGCAACGCGTAGTCTCAAGTATTTTCTTTGCCCCTTCAATATTAATACGCTTCTCTTGAAGCATCTCCTTAATCTGTTCAAGCCTATCTAAATCGCACTGAGAATAGAACCGGTTCTTGCCAAGACGTCTCGGCTTAATCAACTTCTTTCTCTCCCAGATACGAAGGGTAGCCGGACAAACATCCAGCTTCTTGGCAACGATTCCTATTGTATAAACTGGTTCTCTGTAATCCTGTTCCATTTTATTTCACCGCTGTTTTTATACCATATGCAAAAGATATTTACAAGCCATTTATTCCTGTTTTGAAACTCCTATTTTACCAATAGCCCCCTGCAAAGTCCCCATCGGGCAAATTGCGCACCAGCTCCTGTGCCTAGTGGTTAGTCCCAAAATAATTGAAATTATAGTAGTCAATATGCACATGCCGACAAAAACGGCTCCAATGGCGATTAAATTGCCTCCCGTACGCATAATCCGAAAAACAACAAAACACATCAGTAAGGCAAAAACTGCCCAGCGAAACCATTGTTTTATGAAAATCTTCGGTATGGGTTTTTTAAAACTGGTCTTTGATATCACTATATCTAAAAATGCTCCCCGGGGACATAAATTCCAGCACCAGTATCGGCTTTTAAAAAATGATAAGGTCAAGAAAAATGCCATCATGGCCAAGACCAAATATCCCAACAAAGGATAAAAAATCCCGCCAATTACCACAACAGGAAGCAGCCATATTGTTATCAACTGAGTTCTTTTCATCTCAATAACCTCAACTTAGCAAGCCCATCTTGCTTTTTTATCGAACATCTTCTTTAAAATTTGATATTTCTTATGCTTTCTTAAATTATTGATGACCCATTGAGCCACCATTTCGTCTCTTGTTACATAACTCTTAAATCTGCATCTTTTGCAATATCTTATCTTGCCGCTGTTGATTGTTTTTTGAAAGCGCAAGAATTTATCTCTTAGCTTATCGTGATTATCTTTCTTGCTAAAATCTATTTTAGTAATATCCATACCGAAATCTTCTATATTTTTACAGAAACTGATACTATTGCCCTTGAGAGATAAAGGATTGTCGCAACGCACCCCAAGCCCCTTGATGTCTTTAACCTTCTCCAAATATCCCTTCATCAGCGAATAATCATGGACATAAACCTTTTTATATTTTTTGGCTAAAGATTCAAAAAGCTTGTCATAGCTCCCCTTATTCGTTCTCTCGTCGGAGAAAATCTTAATTAGCTTTATCTTATTTAATCTGCTGAATCTGTCAACCCGCTTTATAACAGTATCAATATTATTTTTATTAACTAATATATTGACTGAATTGACATTCATCTCTTTAATGAATTTGTCACATAATTCAAGCCTTCTAGGATGTCCTTCTTCATTATAAGATACAAGATAGCTGATATCCTTGTTTATCCTAGAAAGTTTTTTATAGGATTCCAAAATTGTGCCGTTAGTAACGATCCCTATGCCGACTTTATTATCCAGGCAGTATTTGGCCAATTCTTTGATCTTATGATAAAAACATACTTCCCCGCCCAGCAAAAATAAGGCCCGTATTTTTAAGGATTTGATGAATTTCTTCAAGGCTGTAAAATCAGTCTCGGGCCTATTGCGGTAAAAAGAACTAGTAAGGCTTAAACAGTAATCACATTTGAGGTTGCATTTATTAGTAATCTCTATTCTTAGAGGAAATTGATTAAGTTCCATAGGCATTTGCGGAATACGAAACTCCATTTAGAAAATGATGAGGTCCCCCCATAACCGAAGGAGACCTAAGTTTTGTAACTATAACTTGTTCAGGAGCCTAAGCTATTTTTTAAATCCGACAGTTTTTTAAGATGGGATACTTCCTGCAATATCAGCTGATCAACTATTACTTGGTGGGTTTGAGGTATCGATTTTTTCATCGCCTCGTAGAAAAGTATCGAGTCCTTCTCAAACCTTATGCCCATCTCGATTGCTTCCTTGTCGCTCTTAGCGGTTTTAGCTAATGCCTGGCCTTTATCTTCTTGGGTAAAGACATACTCTGCTGCCAAAGTCTTCATATAAGAAATGTATTCTCCCGGATAAGAATCAACAGGCTGGGTCTCCTCAAGCTTATCTAACATGGACTGAAAAGCAAGGATATGCTTTTCTTCTTCACCAGCTAAGAATTTATACAGCTCTTTGGCTTTCGGATTTTGAGACTGCAAAATCAAGGCATTATAAAAATCCCTGCCATTTTTCTCAATCTGGATACCCATCATGACGATCTCGGTACCCGAGAAAATGTTCGCCATTGATCCTCCTTATTTTATAGATTCTGTTCTGCTATCCAGTTGCCGTGAATATTGCAATGTTCGACGACAGAAAGTTTGCCCGTAGCAACTTTAAGATGTAATGCCGCCGCCGGATTGAGTTTTTCTGGAGTAAGTATCGTGCGCGCCAGAAATTTATTATCAATATAGAAATCTATCGCCGTAATATAATGTTCTGGTAGCATGGGATGTATAACCGAGCCGATTCTTACATGTACGTCAGCGCAGCCCTCAGGAATAAGGCCGCATTTTCTTACTACCGTAATCACCGGCGTGTGTTTCTCGCTTAACTTCTCTTCATCTTTGGCCGTCTTAATTGCATCCATCTTCTCTTCAAAAGCTTTGCTCGGCGAACCGCAGGCAGGACATTTATCAGGGATGCTACCATCAATAGAAACAAACCCACAGACCTTACACACATAACCTTTCATAGCGACCTCCTTGTTAAAATCCTATCTCATTTTCCCAGGGGTAAGATTAATAATCTCTTCTACCTCAACCACAATCAGATATTCCGGCTTAGGCAACAAAATCTCAGGATGCGCGGGGTGACCTTTTTCCTCATGTATGTTTTTTATCATTCTTTTTGTGGCTCTTGCAGTTATCTTGTCATCCCATAAAGCCACAATTTCAGGTTTAAGATCTTCAGTTTCTACTATTTTTCCCTTGCCCTTTAAGCAATAGCCTTGAAATTTGTGTTCCTCAACAGCAGTAAGGCTGATAGTCGGATTACTCTGCAGATTCTGAAATGTTCTGGCTTTATAAAGGTCAAAAAGATAAACTTGGCCTTTAGATTCTATCTTGACTATGCCTTTGCAGGAATTATGTATGCTGCCGTCTTCATCGAGAGTAGAAACAATGACAAAACCCTGAATCTGAAAAAAATGTATTATCTCTTCAGAAAATTCTTGCATAAAATAATTTAAAGTTTCTGTTTTTAGATTCTATTCTAATAAATCTTCGAATTTCTCTTCGTGACCTACTTCTTCGCCAAGAATATGGCAAACAAGCTGGTATGTCACGTGATCCTTGCCTTGGGTTTTAGCTGCGATTTTATTATAGACATCAATTGCGCCAGCCTCGGCATCCAAGACTGTCTTAATAATCTTTTTATAATCCGTGGTGTCTTTCGGTGGCTTAGGATACGGGGCGTTGGCGTTTTTCTCAAGTTCCATCATATTGACTAACGGCTCCCCGCCCAATTCCAATATTCTATCTACTAATTCGCCAGCATGCTCGGCTTCATCTTTAGCTGTATCCTCTAGAAATTCTTTCATATCCTCATATCCGGCCCCGGTAACGGTTCTTGACATATGAAGATAGGAAAAATGCGCCAGCCACTCATCGGCGTAGGCCTTGTTTAAATCCTTGATTAAATCTTTTACGTCTAATGCTGAAATTTTCGCTCCTTCTTTACCCATTTCAAATTCCTCCTTTTAAAAGTTGTTTTTTGTCTTTCTAAAATTATCTATATTGGTTGAATGATTTTGCCTGGCCACCTCCTTTTAAACCTTTTCAAACATATCTTTCCCGACCCCGCATTCTGGACAAACCCAGCTATCAGGAAGGCTTTCAAAAGGCGTGCCGGGTTTCACATCCTGAGTGGGGTCGCCTTTCTCTGGATCGTAAATATAACCACAAACTGTACAGCGATATTTTGCCATAAACTCACCTCTCTATCTTTCTGGCAAATTCTTTTCCAAATTCGTAACAATTCTTTAATTCATTCTCATCTGGAACATACCGGGCAGAAATTGAAGGCTGAATCTGCTCAACTCCGGTTTCTTTTAGAGCTTCTTCTATGCCTTTGACTGCCCCGCCTGCCCAACCATAAGAACCAAAAGCAGAAGCTATTCTATTTTTTGGCTTAAGACCTTTTAAAAATGTCAAAAAGCCTCCCATGTTAGGAAGCATATCATTATCGTGAGTCGAACAGCCGAGGATATAACCTTTAGCATCAAGCATTTCTTTGATTATTTCAGTCCGATCGGTTTGGTTAAGATCAAAGAGCTTTACCTCTATCCCGGCATCGGTTATGCCTTCGGTAATCTTCTTTGCCATCTTTTCTGTCGCGCCCCACATAGTTTCAAAGGCAACCACGACTTTGGGCTTAGTTTTATTGCTTGCCCAATCAACATAGGCATTGACGATTTTTGCCGGGTCTTTTCGCCAGATAATGCCATGACTAGGGGCAATCATCTTAATGGGGATATTCATCTTCTGGACTTCCTGAATCTTCTTTAAGATCAATGAGCCCAAGGGAATCAAAATATTCGCGTAATATTTTGCCGCTTCATCCATAAGTTCAAATTGATTAACTTCGTCGTCGAATCTTTTAGATGTAGCATAATGCTGGCCAAATGCGTCATTGGGCATCAGGATCTGGTCTTCAACGACATAAGTGAACATGCTATCCGGCCAGTGGATCATCGGCGCCTCAAGAAAACTTAATGTTTTCTTACCTAATTTTAAGGTATCGCCGGTTTTAACAATTTGATAATCCCAATCTCCATAATAATGCCGCGATAGGCCATCCTTACATTTAGCCGAACAAATAATCTTGGCGTTTTTGGCTATAGCCTTGATCGCAGGCAAGGCGCCGGAATGATCGGTCTCGACGTGATTAGCGACAATGTAATCTATTTTGCTAGGATCGACTATTTCTTTAATGCGTTCTATCATTTCATCGCTAAACGGCCCATAGACCGTATCGACCAAAGCGATCTTATCATCCATGATCAAATATGCATTATAAGTTGTGCCTCTTTTTGTTGTGTAGGTATGGCCGTGGAAGTTTCTCACATTCCAATCAATTGCCCCGACCCAATATATATCTTTATAAATTTGAATTCTTGACATATTATCTCCTTAATAACCTACAAAACTTTCGGTTTTTAGATTTTCCTCTTTACAGCCTACCTCTAAACATAAACTCTTCATTGCTTCAACCATTTTTGGCGGCCCGAAAATAAAAATTATTCGTTCCTTTAAATCTGAGGTATTTTGAACCAACAAATTCTTATCTATTCTTCCAAAAACGCAACTTGAATCTTTGGCAGGACAATCGGTTACGGTATAAATAACCTTTATATTGCAATTATTTCTCCTCCAATCATCCAGTTCTTTTTTAAAGGCAATTTCTTCCTCGGTTCTGTTTGAATAGAATAACGTCACGTCAGTTTGTATTTTATTCCCTGCGATAAATTCGATTATAGAAATAACAGGTGTAATACCTATCCCCCCGATTAAGAATGCAATCTTTTTATATTCGTCCCTAAACACGCAACTGCCCAAAGGTGCTTTTATCGTGACTTCATCATTTAAGTTTAAATTCTTCAATTTTTGCGAAAAATTACTCTCACTTATTCTCTTAGTAAATTCTATGTAGTCTTTTGATGGTGAAGCGGAAAAAGAAAGATATTTATTCAGATCTTTATTATTGGAATTATCCTTATCGAAAACAACCTGGAGAAATTGTCCGGGGATAAAATTAAGCTGCTCTTCAGGAATCAATCTGAAACTTGCTACGCTGGGCGTTCTTTGTATTTTATCAATTAACTTAGCTTTTATTGTCTTCATTATGTTTATTTAACTGGTCGATTTTAGCTGCCATAATAAAATCGTTCTCGGACAACCCGCCGATGGCATGCGTTGACAAAGTTATGTTTACCTTATTGTAAATTATTGTGATATTCGGGTGATGTTTTTCTTCTTCTGCCAAAGCGCCGACTTTATTCACGAAATCCAAAGAACCTTTAAAGTCGTTGAATTGGAATTCTTTTTTGATTTTTTTGTCTTCGATTATCTGCCAACCCATGACCTGGCTCATATAACGATGGGCTTCATCTTCTGACATAGGCAATGTGCCGCCTTCGCAAGGAACACATTTTTTATTGGCTAACTCTTCACCCATAGGAATGGCAACTCCTTATTTTACCCTAAAAAGTATTTTATTCAACAATTATCAACTGCCGACAAAATATCGACTATACGTCAATTCTGCTTTTTATTTTTAAAGTATTTACTGTAAATCTCTTCGCCTACGCACTCTTTGGCGTATTTGCACCATTCAAGGCAACTCAAATCCTGCTTGCGGGTGATGACTTTTTTGCATTTTGGGCATTTAGCTTCGGTTTCATCTGTCCAAATCTCTACAGCTTCTCCGCAAGAAGGACAAATTATTTCCTCCGGCTTTGGTCTTTTTAGATCTTTTGCTCCTGGGCATTCAAAAATCATTTTACCTTCTCACCCTTTATGCTTATAACTAATTCTTCCAAGGGAATTGCCTTGCCTGAAGCGGCAATCGCCTTTTTTATCGCCGGAACCATCCCGAAACAACAGGGCACCTCCATCCGGGCATAAGTCACGGATTTTATATTATTGTTCTTAAAAATCTGATCGAATTTATCTTCGTACGCGGCAATATCGTCAAGTTTGGGACATCCCACAAGCAAAGTTTTTCCTTTTAATAATTCGTTATGGAAATCCGCATAAGCAAATGGGACGCAATCGGCGGCAATAAGCAAGTCTGCGTTATTAAGATACGGCGCAAAAGGCGGGACAAGATTGATCTGCACCGGCCACTGCCTAAGCTGCGACTGTATTAATCCGGTTTTTGCGGGTTTTGGTTTGTCTTTCTTGTCTGGGGCATTAAAATCTTGAACCATTGTCCCCGGACAGCCGCAAGGCAGCGGCCCGTGTCCCCCAGAGATCGCCTCATGCGGTATTTCAATATTTTTCTTTTTCAATACCTCAACTGCCTGCTGAAAATACTCTGTCTCATTATGCTCTTTAAGGTGTTTTAAATGGGCAATTATGGTGTTTTTGCCTTGTTTTATAATATTATCCATAACTTTTTTCTCATTATAGGGCTCGGCCTCTCTTTCTTCCTTTGTAATCGCCCCTTCTGGACAATGGCCAATACATGCGCCAAGACCGTCGCAAAATAAATCACTAATCAGGCGCGCCTTACCGTCGATAATCTGCAGTGCACCCTCAGGGCAGTTGGGGATACATAAGCCGCAACCCGTGCATTTCTTTTCATCGATTTTGATTATTGTTCTTTTACTCATCGGCTTCTCCTATTAATGATGCCAAAGTAATGGATTTTAATTCTTTGATGACATATTTTTCAATCCGATTCAGCCTTTTCCTTAATAAGCATGTTTTAGTATTAGGACATAATAATTTCTTAAATCTGCATTCGTTAAGCGTTAAATCTCCCTGGAATATCTTCATTAAATCGACTAAATATATCTTCCGCGCAGAACAACACAATCTAAACCCTCCGCCCTGACCCTTGATAGATTCCAGCAAGCCTTCCTTATTCAATATCTGCAAAAGCTTCCTTAAAAACGGCCTAGGGATTTTTAGCCTATCTACCAATTCTGCCACAGAAACTATACTGTCTTTATGGGCCGCGATATAACGTAACGCCCTTATTGCATAATCCGTATCTCTGGTAATCAATTTCATTTAGTCTCCTTAATTAATAAGCATAAATAAAAACAGGTTTGGGCAGTTTAACGTCGTGCCCAGGACAAACTACTGCAACCCTCTTTGCAGTGCGCGATTGCGCGCAACATATATCTTTTTGTCCACATATTTAACCTCCTTATTTCTAGTCTAATGATACCACAATGGTATCATTTGTCAAGAATAATTTTAAAATTCTTTTTTCTGTCTACTTATTTTGTTTTAAAGCGACCTTCCGTCATAGTTCGGAAGAAACGACTTTACCTCTGCCTCGGCGATGAGATTATCGGCGTGGTCTTTAACTTCTACTTCTGTCTTAAAGAACTTGCCCTTTAGGTGTTTGGGTCTTGCCTCGGCAAAGATTTCCTGGGCATTGCTGGGATTTTTATAACGGATACTTAAATCAACGGTATAATACGGGCCTTTTGGGAAGATTGTTCTTAGGCCATGGACAGTGGCGGTATCAATCAAGCCTGAAATTGCTCCACCGTGATAAAAACCATGGGGATTAGTCAGTTCATCCCGGTAGGAAATGCCTATCTTGCAGAAACCTTGCCCCTTTTCCACAAAATACATCTTTAATAACTTCTCAAAAGGAGTATTGATTTCTTCCATAATATTTTTAAGACGAATTTAGTGTTTGAAATGCCTCATCCCGGTAAAAACCATAGAAATTTTGGCCTTATCGGATTCTTTTATAATTTGCTCATCAGCGATAGAACCGCCTGGCTGAATTATAGCCTTTATCTTGGACTTGGCAATTTGCTGTACTGCATCCTCTTTGGGAAAGAATGCATCTGAGGCAAGGACTGAGCCATTTGCAAGTTTGCCGGCTTTTCTGGTGGCGATAATTACGCTCTCGACACGGCTAGTCTGGCCCGGTCCAATTCCAACAGTCTTGGTGCCCTTTGCCAGGACAATAGCGTTGGACTTTACATGCTTTGCCACCTTCCAGGCAAAAAGGAGAGAATCCAATTCTGCTTTGCTTGGTTTCTTTTTGGTGACATATTTTAAATCTTTAATATCTAATTTCTTGGTATCTTTATCCTGGACAAGCAATCCGCCTTTAACCTTCTTAAAATCTGACTGTTCAACAGCACCGTCTTGTGGCAACTCTAGGATACGTATATTTTTGCTTTTTTCTTTTAATATTTTTAGCGCCCCTTCTTCATATTCGGGAGCGATTATACATTCCATAAAACCGCTTTTTGCGATTGCCTCGGCGGTGGCATTGTCTACTTTCTTATTCAAGCCGATTATCCCGCCAAAAGCTGAGAGCTTATCGCAAGCATGAGCATCCTTGAATGCTTTTTCCAAAGTCTTTGCTGTGGCAACACCGCAAGGATTATTATGTTTAATAACAACCGCTGCCGGCTCATCAAAATCGCCTGCAATCTCCAAAGCGGCATTTAAATCAAGAATATTATTAAAAGAAAGCTCTTTGCCGTGCAGCTGTTTGGCTTTGGGGAGACCTCCGCCGGATTTCATATCTGCATAAAAGGCCGCCTTTTGGTGAGGATTTTCTCCGTAACGTAAATCCTGAACCTTGGTAAAACTTAAATTTAAATCCTTGGGCAAGACTTCTGATATTGCAGTAGCGGTTTTAAGCCGGCTATTCAAGAAATTATAAATCGCGCCGTCGTAGGCAGAAGTGCGCTCGAAAACTTCAACCGCTAAATCTCTCAATAGCGTATCAGAAAGCATGCCGTTATTATTTTTAAGTTCGGTTATTACTTCTTTATAGCGGTTAGGATTGCAGATAACCGCGACACTTCTGTAATTCTTCGCCGCAGAGCGTAGCATCGAAGGCCCGCCAATATCGATATTTTCAATGGCTTCAGCCAGTTCGATATTTTTCTTGGCCACGGTCTTCTCAAACGGATAAAGGTTGACTACGACCATATCGATAAGCTTAATGCCGTGCTTCTTTATCTGTTCCATATGTTCGGGATTATCTCTTACTGCGAGCAACCCTCCGTGAATCATAGGATGCAAAGTCTTTACTCTTCCGTCGAGCATTTCAGGAAAACCGGTATGCTCAGAGACTTCTTTTACGGCTATTCCGTTTTCTCTGAAAAGCTTTGCTGTCCCGCCAGTTGAAAGAATCTCAACTTTTATATCATTTAGGACTTTTGCCAATTCCAAGATCCCCGCTTTATCCGATACGCTAATCAATGCACGTTGAACCTTAATCATTAAACTACTCCTTTCTAAACGTTAAACCTGACACTAATTATATCTCCATCTTTTACGATATATTCTTTATCTTCAAGATGCTCTGCACCTTTTGATTTTGCCTGGTTTATCCCTCCGGAGCTAAGAACCGCTTCAGAAGAAACAACTTCTGCTTTTATAAAACCTCTCTGAAGATCGGAATGGATAACTCCTGCGGCCTCCACTGCCTTTGTCCCGTTTTTTATCGACCAGGCATGCACTTCTTTATTGCAGGCTGAATAAAAAGAAATATAACCCATCAATGCATATATATCTTTAAAAATCGCTTTATGATTGCTGGCGTTATCATTCGAAACGACCAAAACTGGTTTCATGGTATTAAAACCTGAATTTGCCAATACTGCTTTCTCTTCGGGGCTCAGGTTAATAGCATTCAAAAAAATCTCTTTTTCTAATTCTGCCTGGCAGCGTAAAAACAAAACCTTTTCTTTCTCATCTTCGATTTGATTCAGCCTGCGCTCAACAATCTCCAAATCCAACAAAACCAAATCGGTCTTTTTGTTTTGCATACAGATTATGCCGTCGGCTTCCGGCAGACGGGATTCGTCGAGGAATTCTATTGAGATATAAACTATTTTTGGAGCGCGGAAGAGATCCTTAAGCTGGTCTAATCGCTCATCGGGAAGATTTTTCTTTCCAAAAGGAAAGTCTGGGATGCCGTAAACTGCTACTTTCACTTGTGTCTAATTATTCTTCTTGTTCTTCTTTTTTAGCTGCTTGTGCCTGGGCTATAATGGTGGAAGCGATTTTTTGGGGAACCTGTTCATAAGCAAAAAATTTCATCGCATAGCTGCCTCTTCCCCCGGTAAGGGAACGCAAATCCGAGGCGTAGCTAAACATCTCTGACAAAGGAACTGTGGCCTTGACAACCTGAAGCTTGCCTTTTGAATCCATGCCCATGATTCTGCCACGGCGGGAATTCAGGTCGCCGGTAATATGTCCCATAAATTCATCCGGAACAAATACCTCTACTTCCATAATCGGCTCCAGTAGGACCGGCCCTGCTTCCTGGACGGCCTTTCTTAAAGCCATTCTTCCCGCGATTTGAAAAGCGATATCAGATGAATCTACGGTATGATAAGAACCGTCAACCAAAGTGACCCTGACACCGACCAAAGGATTACCCGAAATAGCTCCTTCGGCCATTGCTTTTCTCACGCCTTTTTCTACGGACGGAATATAATTGCGGGGGATCGCACCTCCGAAAATCTTATCCACAAATTCAAATTCTTCACCGCGGGGCAAAGGCTCTATTTCAATCCAAACGTCTCCATATTGGCCCCTGCCGCCGGATTGCTTTTTATATTTTCCCTGGACTCTGGCAGCCTTGGTAATTGTCTCTTTATAGGCAACCTTAGGGGTTCCCAAATCAACTTCTACATTAAAACGTTTTTTTAATCTTCCGATCATCACATCCAGATGTACATCTCCGATTCCGGAAATTATCTGCTCCTTTGTCTGGATATCCCGCGAAACCTTAAATGTGGGATCCTCGACGGTAAGTTTTGCAAGACTGGCCGAAATTCTTTCCTCATCCTGACGGGAACGCGGCTTTACCGATGATGAAATCGCCGGCTCGGGAAATTTTATCTCATCAAATAGAATTGGGTTTTGTTCGGTAGCCAAAGAATCAGACGTAGTTGTATCCTTAAGTTTAGCCAAGGCGATAATATCGCCGCAGTTTGCGGATTCAACTGCCCGCTGTTCTTTCCCGTGCACCAGATAAATCTGGCCGATTCTTTCTTTTAGAGACTTGCTCACATTGTAAAAAGCGGTATTGGATGCCAACATTCCGGAAAATATCCTTATCATTGTAAGCTGTCCGACATAAGGATCGGCTATGGTTTTAAATACAAAAGCACAAAAATCGCTAGATTCTGATATCTTTACCTGTTTTTCCTCTCCTGTCTTGGAATCTTTAGCTTTTAGGGTTGGCCGCTCTAAAGGACTGGGGCAATAATCCAAAACTACCTGCATCAACTCCTGAATGCCCTTATCATTTGCGGCAGAGCCTTTGATGATAGGATAAACCTTGCAGTTAATTATGGCATTTTTTAATGCCGGCAGCAATTCTTCTTTTGAGAGCGAACCGCTCTCTAAGTATTTTTCCAACAATTTATCGTCGGTTTCGGCTACAGCCTCAATAAGATCAGATGAATCAAGCGATTCAACTAAAACCGCTTTTTTCGAAAACCGATCTTTGATTTCTGCTATAATGCTGTCGGGGCTTGCGTTTTCCTTCTCTATCTTGTTGATAAAGAAAATTCTCGGCAGCCTAAGTGAATCCGCGATTTCCCAGGCCTTCTCGGTTCCTACTTCTATCCCAGATACCGCGTCTATAACTATCGCAGCGCTATCGACAGCCCGGGCGCTAGAAATAACTTCTCCCACAAAATCCGCGTATCCGGGAGAATCAATAATCTGAATCTGATAATTATTGTATTTAAAGGTCAGAAGGCTTGAGCTTATGGAGATTTTTCTCTCTATCTCGTCTTCGCTATAGTCGCTTACGGTATTGCCTTCTGCGACGCTGCCTTTACGAGAGGAGGCTTTGCAGAAATTTAAGATGCTTTCAGAAAAGGAAGTCTTGCCTGCCTGAGCATGGCCCATCAGGATAAAATTACGTTTTAATTTTGCATCCATTTTATTTCTCCGGTCTTAAGAAAGGTAAGGGTATTATATGAAAAAAATAATTGTACGTCAAGAAATTCTAAAATGAATTTTCTTATATAAATATGAGGGAAAAACACGAAAAATATAAGCTTATTATAGCAGAAAACGATAATTACAGCAGAACTATCACAATAATTTTATGCTGGTAACCTGCGGACCTTTGGGTGAGTCTTTTGCTTCAAATTCTATTTCCTGTCCTTCTTGTAATGATGATACATTGGCGCTGGTTAATACCGACTGATGTACAAAGACATCTTTCCCATCTTCTCCGGTGATAAAACCGTAATTTTTCTTGTCGCTATACCACTTAACCCTGCCTTTCACTATCTATCCCCCTCCCCTTATATTTCTGTTTCCTTAACTAATTTTCTGTAATAATCCAGGCATTCCTGGCAGGTCTCTTTATTTTTCTGCCACTCGGGATGCTCTTTTTTTATCAGGCTGATTATATATTCTTCTGCCTTGGCGTGGGAGAGGGCGACCTTTTCGTCGATCATGCGCTCGCATATCTGGCATTTATATTGCCTTGGCTTGTTTTCTGCGCATTTGTTGCAGATGTTCGAATCATTTTTCGAAGGCTCGACTCTAAATAATTTATTCGCCACCTTGCCTAAGACGCCTTCCAAAGGAACGTTACAGCTTTTGCATTTCTTCATAAGCTTGACTCCTTACTAAAGAATGAGGTTAATTGGTTATAGTCTGTCTTAAGTAGATATATATTAAGGAAAGAATAAAACACTTTTGGGATAGCTACTCTAGATAGGTATAAATTTTGCCGCGGTAATTTCTTAATGTATACCTTCCCTTGGCCTGAGAAAGCACGTAATTAGGCCCGACAGGAATCTTGCCGCCTCCGCCCGGAGCATCAATTACATAAGTAGGAACGGCGTACCCTGAAGTATGGCCTCGTAACTTCTCAATAATATTTATCCCCACCGCTATCGGTGTCCGGAAATGGCTAGTGCCCTTTGCCGGATCGCACTGATAAATATAATATGGCCTTACCCTGACTTTAAGCAGTTCCTGCATTAATTTCTTCATCGCGTACGGCCTGTCATTGATGCCTTTAAGCAAAACCGTCTGGCTCCCTAAAGGCATGCCTGCATCGGCGAGCATGTCCAAAGCAATTTTGGAACGTTTTGTTATCTCTTTAGGATGATTTACATGCAGGCTTAGCCATATCGGAGCATATTTTTTAAGCATGGCTACTAGTTCCGGAGTTATCCTCTGCGGTAGGCTGATAGGAAGGCGCGTGCCGATACGCAAGAATTCTACGTGGCCTATGGCACGAATCTTAATAATCACGTCTTCCAATGCCTCGTCTTCAAGCATAAAAGGATCTCCGCCGGAAATCAAAACATCCCTCACCTTGCGGTTTGACTTGATATACTCTATTGCCTGGTCTAGTTTTTGCGAAGATAATGCGGCCTGTCTTTTTTCTCCGACCATGCGCCGACGGGTGCAATGACGGCAATACATGCCGCATTGATCGGTAATCAATAAAAGTACCCTGTCGGGATAGCGATGGACTAATCCTCCGGGAACCGGAGAATCCCTATCCTCCGCGCAAGGATCGGTCAACTCATGCGGCGAATCCATGAACTCTTCTTTTAAAGGAACTGCCTGCCGCCTGATCGGACAATTAGGATCATTGGGATCCATCAAGGATGCCCAGTATGGCGTAATAGCCATTGCAAGGCGACCGTTGGATTTCTTGATACCTTCATCTTCCTCGGGTGTAAGCTTGATTATCTGCGCGAGCTGTTCTCTATCTCTTATACGATTCTTGACCTGCCAATGCCAATCCTCCCATTGCTCAAGCGGAACATCTTTCCAAAGAGGAATCTGTTGGTATTCCAGGAAACTCTTTCTTTGCGGGACAACTAATTGAACTTCTTGTACAGTAGTTACTATTTGCTCGCTCAAAACTATCTCCTTGTTAAGCTATGCCGTATCGTTTTAATCCTGTCGTTATAATTTTATCTAACATCTCGGGGAAAGTCATCCCCAAGACTCTTGCCGTAATCATAAAAGTATCTTCGTTTGATAATGAGGGTAGGGGATTAATTTCCAAAACATATGGGTTGCCTTTGTCGTCGACTCTAAAATCCACCCTGCCAAAATCTCTGCATTCGACTGATTTGTATGCTTTAATAGCGCAATCCTCTATCTTTTTATAAAGCTCATCCGTTATCTTCGGCGGGCATATATATTTTAGCTTATCAGAAGATATGCGGGCGAAGGTATAGAACATATCCTGCAAATCAAGCTTATTGTCAATCTGCACCTGGACGATCGGAAGCGCCTCCGGATTTTCATTGCCGATTATGCCGACGGTAAATTCTGTCCCGCGGATAAATTCTTCAACTAGCACAGATTCATTGTAAGTATTTACAATTTTCCCAACTCTGTTTCTCAATTCATCTATATTGGCGACGCGCGCGCCCTCATCCAACCCTTTGGATGAACCTTCATAACGCAATTTGACAATCAAAGGAAATTGCAGATGGTCCATATTCCTTTCTATCTCTTCGGCACTTTTAAGCTCTATGAACCTAGGCGTAGGAACACCCTCTGAGATAAATATTTTTTTGGCTATTATTTTGTCCAAGGTTAATCCCAAAGTTAAGGCATCAGATCCAATATAAGGTATACCATTCATTTCTAAAATCATCGGCACCTGGGACTCGCGGTTTCTGCTGCCTATGCCTTCAGCCAAATTAAATACTATATCGACGGGCAAATTACCAACCTGTTTCAGTAAACTATGGACATTGCCGATCCTTATGACTTTATAGCCGCACTGTTCCAGAGAAGTAACCACGTTATCAATGACGTGTTTGGGATCAAATTCGGCGTAAGTATCTTTGGGCTGGCCTTCTTGAAGCCTGTGATCTTCTTTTATGTCATAGGTTAAACCTATAGTCTTCTTCATAAAACTGCCCTTTTAAAGAAAAAAGGGCCCTTGTTTAAAAAGCCCTTTAAAATTCTAGTTTTCTTCAATTTAAATTACTTATTCCCTTTCAATATGTTATAAAAAATTTTTCTCTAATTTTTTTTTAACACATTAGGTTTTCTTTGTCAAGATTTTTTTGAAATGTTTGCGAGGAATTGGGCGAGATTTACCAGCTCAATTGATAAATCTACATTGCGGATTCTTACTTTTTCTTGCGGATAAGACAATTTAATCGGTGCAAAATTAAGGATTGCCTTTATCCCGGCATCAATCAACTGACTTGCTACTGACTTGGCGGCATCAGCCGGAACAGCAATAATGCCAATTTCTATATTTTTCTCTCTAATAACTCTATTCATTCTCTCGACGGAGAAAACATCGATACCATTGATTGTTTTGCCTATTTTGTCTTTATCTTTTTCGAATACAGCAACCACATTAAGCCCTTCTTTCCTAAACCCCCGGTAAGATATCAACGCTGATCCTAAATTACCCAGTCCGCATAAACAGATCTTCCATTTTTTGTTTAGCCCGAGAATTTTATTTATATCATCGGCTAATTCTTTGGTTCTATAACCAATACCGCGCTGCCCGAATTTCCCGAAATATGACAGGTCTTTTCTTACCTGATGAGAATTTATCCCTAATTCCTCAGCGAGTTGCTTTGAAGAAACGGTTACGTCCTCGCTATTCTTTGCCAATTCTTTAAGAGTTCTTAGATATAAATTTAATCTGTGGATGGATGCCTCGGGTATTCTTTTCATAACAACATCATTTAGCCTTTTCTATTTTTATATCTCCCCATGCGCTTAATAAATCTTTCACGATTATCAAGATAGCAGTCACGCCTTGTATTGATTTTGCGAAATTAATTGCTTTCTTGATATCTTCTGATTTTTTTACAATATTTGAGGTTGCAGTAGCTACAGCATCAGCTAATGTGGATGTTTTTGCCACAATAACCGTTGCATCAGTTATGCCGAAATTTAAAGAGTGCCCGACGGTGCCAGAAGATGTGCAAACTCCTAGCGGAGTTTTCTTGCCGTCAATTTCAATAACAATTTTTCCCGACAATTTTGAATCTCCAGCATAAATACCTATGCGCCTTTTGGTTTTGGTTTTCAAGAAAATATCTCCGCCGTTTTCTATAATCAATTCTTTAGTCATATTCTTTAAGTCTTTGGCTAAATAATCTGCTATAGCTCCGGCAACTGCTGCCATCGGCCCGACTCCGGATTTTTTTGCAGCCTCTGCCATATCCTTAACGATTAAAGGGGCGCCTTTTGAAACACGAATCGGCGTCAAAGATGTGGAGAAATTTCTGTCACATAAAATATATTTTGCTATATTCTTGCGATAATCTGAAATCCTGGCTCTTAAGAAATCTTCATCTAAATCAACATCGGAAGAAATCAAGATATCCGATTCTCCAACTACGATGTGTTTAGTGAATAGTTCTTTCTTGTCCAGCCAGTTGCGATAAAATCTGGGCTGGTATTTATTTGTTTTCATTTTTTAACAGATGCGCGGTAGGATTTCGCTTGTCAGCATATCAACAATGCGTACTCCCCCGACGGAAGTTTTTAAACAAACTTTTTTCTTGAGATCTTTTCTAAATTCGCCGATAATCTGAGAATACTTCCCTAAAGGATGTTTCTTTAACCTGGCCAAAATCTTCTTGGCTTTTGATTTATCAACCACTAACACAGCTTTTCCTTCGTTTGCAATGTATAAAGGATCAAACCCTAAGATTTCACAGCCAGCCTTAACAGATTGGGAAACAGGGATTCTTTCCTCATCCAGCATTATTCCTAATTTTATTCTATCGGTAATTTCATTAAGCGTTGTGGCCAAACCGCCCCTCGTGGGATCGCGCATGAATTTTATTCCCGAATTTCCGTCTAATAACGGTAAAATTAATTTTGAAAGCGCTGCGCAATCGCTTCTTATTTTAAAATTAAAGCCCAGTTCTTTTCTCGCCGACAAAACCGCCAGACCGTGCTGTCCAATCGGACCATTAATAATAATTTGATCTCCTGCTCTAATATTGTCAGTTGATAACTCCGCACTATTGGCTATCTCTCCTATGCCGGTAGTATTAATAAAAACCCCGTCGCAAGAGCCTTTTTCTACAACTTTCAAATCGCCTGTAATAATTTGAACTCTTGTATCCATTGCGGCTTCGCTCATTGACCTTACAATCTTTTCTAAAACAGAAACACTGAATCCTTCCTCAATAATCATAGCACAGCTTAAAAATAATGGCTTGGCCGCCATCATCACTAAATCATTTACCGTCCCGGCAACGACAAGCTTGCCTATATCGCCTCCTGGGAAAAATAGAGGCTTGACTACAAAGGAATCGGTACTAAAAGCGAGTTTTTTATTTTTTAATCCGACAACTGCCGCGTCGGTTAACTTTTCCAAATAAGGATTCTTGAAATATTTTAACAATAGCTTTTCTATTAAATCGTGCATGAGTCTTCCGCCGCTGCCGTGACCGAGTAGAATTTTATCTTCAGCCATTAATTTTTCCTTTTTTCTACGCCAACCTTAAAGCAGAACCTTTCGATTTTGCAAATTCCGCAAAGCGGACCTACGGGCTTACAAATGTTCTGCCCCCAGCGCACCAATAGATTATTGTATTCTATCCAATATTTCAAGGGAAGCTTATTTCTTAATGCCATCTCTGTCTCAAAAGGATTTTTGGTGGAAACATAACCCAAGCGATTTGATATTCTATGGACATGCGTGTCAACGCATATTCCAGGCTTGCCGAATCCTTCAGTCAAAACTAAGTTTGCGGTTTTTCTGCCTACCCCTTTAAGGCTCAAAAGCTCATCCATATTATCGGGGACTCTCCCTTTAAACTTGCCAATCAAATCCTTACAGATATTTTTAATATTGTTTGATTTTACGCGGTAAAACCCTACCGGATAAATTGCTTTCTCTATCTCTGGCAATGAAAGCTTAAGCATATCTATAGGATTATCCGCAAGTTTAAACAATCTTTTTGCCGCCAGCCGCGTCACCTGATCTTTGGTACGCAGGCTTAATATACAAGAGATTAAGACGTGAAAAGGATTTTTAAAATCGAGCGCCACCTCCGAAACTGAAGGATTCTGCAAATCTTTAACTTCTTTCTTGAGAATCTTGATTATTTTGTCGATCTCAACAATGCGTTGCATATTTAACAGCTCTCATAAGATTCTTAGGTATGCCGATATCTACTACCTTCAATTTGCCGATAAATTTCGGGCCGTCGTTAATAAAAAATCCTTTTTTAGCCAGGGTAAAACTCACTGTGCTGCTAGCCTTTACACACGCCCCAAGCACTAAACCGCTAGTAGCATCTAATCCAGAAGGCACATCTACAGAAACTACCACTTTCCTTGAACGATTCAAAAAATTTATAATTGTCTTGGCAGGCTCCTTAACTTCTCCTTTTAACCCTACGCCAAAAATGGCATCAATCACCATCTCACAATCTTTAATGATTTTCTTATAACCGTTAAAAGTTCTTATATCGAGGATCTCAAATATGTTCTGATTCAAATTCAAAAGAATATCCAAGTTTGCGCGAGAGTCGCTTGTGATTTCCTTCACTTTCCCGATCAAAAAATTTTTTACCTCAAAGCCCCGGCTAACTAAGTATCTTGCGGCGACAAGACCATCCCCTCCATTATTGCCTTTACCACAAATAACAGCGATTTTCTTGAATTTTCTCTTCTTAAGAATGCTTAAAACCTCCTCGGCAACTGCCTTCCCGGCATTCTCCATAAGAAATAATGAATCAACTTTGTATTTGTTAATGGCAATATTGTCTAATTTTTGAATCTGTTTGGCGCTAGCTTGTTTTATCATCTAATTAGTTTTCTTTTTTCTGTTTTTTCTTAAACAAATCAAGGAACCTATCCTCATATTCTTTATATATCCCCCATTTGTCTAATTCTTGTTTCAATTCAGAGGCCTTAGCGATGTCATTTTTTGACAAAGAAAAAAGTTCTTCGATTTTATTTTTAGCAGAAACCGGCAATTTATCCTGCGCTGCCAGCATATTTTTGATTTTTTCGATTTCTTCTTCGGTTATCGGCCGATTCAATTCCTCCTCGGGAGTTTTCAGATAATCGATCAATCTTTCTATCTCTTCCTGCATCGACTTTGCCTGGGATCTTAACTGTTCTAGATCAAATTTAATTGCGCTCAATTTACTGAACGCCTCCAAAACCGCCAAAGATGCTCTGGGGTTCTCAATCTGAACAGCATAAAGCGGTATTTCTGCCAAAAGGCAGGTTCCGGAAAATCCCGATTCCCTGGCCATAGCCAAAAACAATCCGTTCAATCCGCTAATCTGACCAGAACTCATAATCTTGACGGGAACTTTCTTCAAACCATCAAGCAACTTCTTATCTGTAGCGACCGCTAAAACTTCCGGCTCTTTAAGATGATCTATTGGTGCAGGCATGGCTGCAAAGGTATAAATCTGTTTAATCTTAAACTTCTTTGCTATCTCCAATATCTCGCCGACATATTGCTGGTTTTTCTCTGGGCTTGGCTGGGCCTGTCCAATAAAAATAATCAAGTCTTCCTTATCGGATTTATTCTTATAGAAATAAAATTTGCCCTCCGGGGCCTCGGGCATCTTTAACAAGCCGCTGTCTATCCAGGCGTCGTTGGGAAAAAACAGCTCTTTAGATTCAAGCTGGGCTATTTCCTGTGCCTTCATAGCATCTTTTAAATAATTGGCGGCTTTAAAGGCAACACTACCCATGCCTGGCCAGGCGGCTATCATTATCGCCGGTTTTGCGGATGTTATTCTTTTACGGAATTTTACCATCTTAACCTCTTATTCTTTTTACGGCTGGAAAGCAATGGTATAGTAATATAAAAGTGGCATTAAGTCAAGAACAAGCTTTTATCATTAGCCAAAAACAAGCCATTGATCAATTTTTATTCATAATAATATTGCAAGAAAACGCTTTCTTACAGGCTTCCACTATTATTGAAAAGCCCTTTTTTTATGTTATACTTTTATTGGACAATTAGGCTTGCGTTGAAAAAGGTAAACCATCTGAAAGGATGGGGCGCAAAGCTAAGGACCCATATTTATATGGGTTGCCTGGCTGCCAACGTATTTTTTCTGAAACCCATCCCTTTCAAAGGATGGGTTAAATTTTTGAGGAGGCAAAAATGAAAAACAGAGGTTTCACGCTCATAGAAATCATGGTCGTCGCCGGAATAAGTATGGGCTTAGCGGCTATTATCTTCAGCATCTTTATTCTGATGAACACCGGTTTTGTGAAAACCAATATGTATTCGACTTTAAAACAACAAGCACAAAATGCCATCGAGTCCTCACAGAATCTTATTGAGAAAGCTGTCGCCGGAACAATTGAAATCGCATCCTGCCAACAAGGCGAATGTCTTGGAAATAAAATTACATTCCAGGTTCCAGTTGTCACAAATGACTCCGTAGCCGGTACAGTCTTTACAAATTTAGGTCAGTTAAAAACCGGGGCTTATTATCTTGCTGCTAACGGAGATACAGTTATGGTAAAAAACGGCTACTTTGACATATATGTCAATAATAGTAAAAAACTGGTAGTTGATGTTTGGGAATGGCAAGAATCTGGCGGTGGCGGAGGTGGTGGCGGAGGTGGTGGCGGTTGTTTTTTGGCGGGTAGCCCTATACTTATGGCTGATGGTTCTACAAAAGTCATCGAAGAAATTAAGCCCGGAGATAAAATTCTGGCATTTAATGAAAAAACAAAAAAAACCCAAGAAGACAAAGTGGCAAAAGTTTTTGTGCACAAGGCCAAGTCATATCTTATTATTAACGGCCGGATTAAAGTCACGCCAGAGCATCCCTTCTACCACGAAGGAAAATGGGTAAAAATCAGATCTTTAAAAATCGGGGATAAGCTCTTAAATTACAAAAACCAAACCGAAGAAATACAAACCATAGAGAAAATAAATCAAGAAGCCACGGTTTATAATTTAACTGCCAAGCCTTGCCATACATATTTTGTCGACGGCATATTAGTCCATAACAAAACACAAAACCAAAACAGAGCACCAGGCCCTTGGGGTAAATTATTCGATGGTATTTTAGCGATAAAAGAAGCTTACGCAGCTACCGTAAAAACTATATTAGACAGAAGAGTGATCGCCGACAAAGCAGTAGAAGCAACTTTTTCAACGGATGCCAACAAAAAACTTGTAACCATTAAAATTAAACTAGAGAACAAAAAGGGCCTCTCGGGAGAAACGATTTATTACGACGCCCAAAGCCAAATTGCGCCTTTGAACTAACATATTTTAACGGAGTCAGCCATGTTTAAGATTATCAACAACAAAAAAGGGTTTTTAGCTCCATTCGCGTTTTTCGTCCTGACGGTGATGTCAATTTATCTTGCCGCATTTGTAAGGCATACCATTGATAATCATTTTATTACCGAAAGAAACCTTTATAATCTCCAAGGAAAATACCAAGCGCTTAGAGGTATTGAGTTTGCGACTTTAGAATTAAGCCTGCAGGGAGAAACATGGAAAACACACACGCCGGTTAAAAAAGGCAATGATTACAATCTTGTTTCTTTAGCTTCACAGGGCCAAATGCCGAACGTCCTACTAAAAGATACCTGCGAGATAGATAAGGACGGATATTATTCTTCCAAAGACGGAAAATTCTCTGTGATGTGCTACATCAGCCCTGATTCCGGACAACATATAATCTATTCCAAAAGCGGAGATTCCAATGTCTACGGCAGCAAGGTCCTATTTAGAAATCTATTTGAATACTTCCTGTTTACGCCTAATGAATTAATGCTATCTTATATAACCCTAGACTCTTTTGACTCTACTCTCGGCGGAGGCATCCATAGCAACAAGGATATCATCTTCGGAGATAAAGCCAATCTTTTAAATACCGCCGAATTAAGCACTCCGCAAACAATTAAATATTTTATTGAATCAAATATACCTACAGCGGAAGATGTCGGAGAATTCTACTATATTTTCGACGGCAGGTACTATTGGCTCAGAAACCCATGGGTCAAACCTTACGAAGACGATTTCGGTAACCGATATTACAGAAACATAAACGATGGCCATGCTAGCGGAGAAAACAGAGGCCTGCTAATGGAAGACCCTAACAACCCGGGACGCTATATAAATTGGGACCCAAATTCCGGGCAGCCATATATTGATCCCAATACTAATCCCAGCATCTACCAAAATAACCAACTTATCAGCAAAATAAACGGCAATATCCTACCCAACCGCCTATCTGCTAGTTATATATTCGATAATTTCTGGAGAATAACCCAAGATTTTGGCCCAGTTAATTGGCTACCAAATCAATACAGCCAAAGGAATTATACCAATTCGAAGTCCCAGCCTTTAGCCTGGAAAGACTTAATGCAATCCCAAGGCTTAGATAATATTGTACAAGAAGCCAACTCCGGAGGAAAAACAATAGACCCCCTCACTGTCGAAGAAGGGTATTTCAAATCAGAATCCCAGAAGAAAGGAATATATATCGAATCCATGGGAGGGATGGCAAATGTCAAAATTGGCAATGAATATCTGTTGACTGATGAAGACGGAAGGATTATCATAAATAATGATGTAGTTTTTGAAATGGTGCAATTTAGAAATACCAATAGCACGAATCTAAACACAGCCCTAGTTATCCATGTTGATAAAATGATAAAAAATGATCTTGCTCCTCAAAACGGTATGATTTTTTCCAACACAGGAGTAATTCTGGATAACGCCAAAAAATTGCCCAAGGGAGGCCTGACTACTGTATCGAAACAAAATATTTATATTAAAGGCAATTACAACACTGCCGATTGGCAGCCTTCTGCCGCAATTTCAGCCGGTTTTACCTATCTTCTCTCCGACCAATTCAATTACCCTGACAGATTACCGCAAACATTCCATAACATTAGATACCCGTATACGGAAGATTTTATTGACGGCAGAAGTAACTGGTACGCGCAAAATTACCAAAAAATGGCTAATCCCGTCGATAAAGACTACACATATGTTGTCTCTATTATAAGCCATGATATTGCTCCTCATACTCTGGAAAGATGGTGGTATTATAAAGATCCCGGCGATTTAAAAACGCCCCCATCTTATGACAAAATTATTGAGCATAAAAGAAAAGTTGTTGGCTCATTGGTGCAATTACCGCAAGATAACTTTCCAGCAAACGGAACGTATGATATTAATCAAAAAGGGATAAGAAGTAGAACAGTTTTGGGATGGCCGGAAGACATGGGCAGCGTCCCTCCCAAAGGAGAAAATAATTATTTTAGTTATGATGAGCATTATTCAGATACTAATTCTCCGACTCCGCCGGGAGTCAGAACAGCAACGAATAAATTAACCATCAAACTTAAGAATGAATACTGGAATCAAAAGAAACATTGCCAGGCTTTATACTAAGGAGGCTAACATGAAACCCAAAGGTTTAACTATCGTAGAAACTCTGGTCGTGGCACTTATCGCCTCCGCATTTATGGGTATTATTTTCAGTGTCTTAATGGTGGGAAGAAACACCTGGATTAAAAATGCAGCCTATATCGATTTACAGGAAAAAACGCGTTACACTATTGATAAAATCGCCAGGGAATTAAGCCAGTCGCGCCTGGGTGCGGATTACGGCGATGTTCAAATAATAAGCTGCTCTACCCCGCCGACAGGGTACACCTGTATCAACAATTACATTAAGTTTAAGGTGCCGATATCCAATACCACATCGGATATTGTAGGCTCAATATATAAATCAGACGGAACAATCAAGTGGGGCACTAAAGACCGTGAGGGATGGTATACCACATATCTTGTCTCTAACAGCGACCCTAACAAAAACCGCCTATTACACATTGTCCCTACAGATCCTACGGGAGCATGCTGCAAATCCGGCTACTGCCAGGAAAGGACCCAAGCCAGCTGTACCTCTTGGGGTGGCCAATATCGGGGTAATGGTGTAAGCTGCGGAAGCATAACATGCCCTACTGGCACCTGTTTTGTCTCCGGCACCCCCATACTTATGGCTGATGGCTCAACCAGGCCGATAGAGAATGTTAAGGTGGGAGATAAGATTCTGGCCTTTGATGAGAAGACCAAGACATTAAAGGAGGATAGCGTAAAGCTGTTCTTCCAGCATGATGGCCAAGAGTACCTGGTGGTAAATGATAGCTTAAAGGTTACTCCCAACCATCCTGTTTACTCCGAAGGCAAATGGGTAGAGATAGGTAAGCTGCCGATAGGCAGCAAATTGTTGAACTCCCAGGGCCAGGCTGAAGAGATTACCAGCATCAGGCTGGTACGTGAGCCTGTAAAAGTCTATAACCTGGAAGTCAATCCCTATCATACCTATATTGCCGGGGGGGTAGTGGTGCATAATAAAAGACAGTATATTCCTAATGATGATATGGGTGGGGATATATAAACCAAACCCCGCATAAAATTAAGCAGCAATAAATTTATGCGGGGTTTTTTATTTTTTACTACAGAGCGCGAGTTTTAATTCTAGATAAGATTTTTGGCTTTGGCGGATTCCATTAAGTAGGGGCTAAAAGAGGTCACTTTATTGCGGCCAGTTTCCTTGGAGTGGTACAGGGCGACATCGGCCGCATTTATTATTTCTTTGCCGGAGAATACATTATCAAGAGGGTAGGAAGCGACTCCGAAACTTACCGTTACCTTGATGTTTCTTGAACCGGCAAATGAATTAGTGGCAATCAGCTGCCTTATTTTCTCGCTGTAAACCACAGCGCCTTCCTTGGGAGTGTGGGTAAGAAGAATACATAGCTCTTCACCGCCGTACCGGAAGACAATATCTGCTTTGCGGGTGTTGGTTTTTAATATTTCCGCGACCTCTTTTAAGATAATATTTCCTGCTTCATGGCCATAGGTATCATTAATCTTTTTAAAATGGTCGATATCCATCATGGCAAGAGAGACATTGACATTGTATCTTTTGGCGCGCTCTATCTCATTATGCAGGCGAAGCGTAAAATATCTATAGGTATATAGCCCAGTCAACTCATCGGTTATGGCCTGGGTTTTTAGGGAAATATTCTGCACAATTAAATCAAAGTATTTATAGATGCTTATTCCTACGTAACTGGCTATGATGAGGGCGGCTGGAGCGAAGTAATCCATGCGGATATTGCGCAGGTATAATAACAGCCCTAATTCCCAGAAAATAATTACCGCGCCTGCGACTTTAAATATAATCCTGGGCTTCCTGGCCCTATAAGTCAAAATGGAAATAGCAATGACAAATACGCAGAGGATTAGAAATTCTATCCACTTAGGCATATAGCTAATGAAGCTATTATTCATAAGCATTAATAATTCATTAGCATTTATTCCAACGCCAGCCATAAGGCCTAAGGGCGTATTATGCACATCGTGGAGTATTTCATTTGTAGGCCCAACGAGGACTATTTTATCTTTAAACATTTCTGGCGGGAATTCGGTTTTCATCATCTGCCAGAAAGGTACGATGTTAAATTCGCTGAATTTTAAGGTAAAATTTAAAGGATAAGTGCCGTTTCTATCGACTGGGATTGAATAATTGCCTAGAGAAACTTGTTTGCCGCTAAATTTTATAGATTCCAGGGGAATGTTTTTATATAAGGCGAAGGTTTTGAGCATCATGGAATAGTCAAACTTCCTATCCTCTCTTGAAAAAAGCACTGCCCTGGAGCGCCGGACGTAGAAATCCACGTCTCTGGGTTTATTGATGAAGCCGTACCCGCGTGAATTCTCAGCGATTTTATTATAGGGCTTCATATATTTGAAATCGTTGGTAAAATATGATGCGGACAATACATTGCCTGCCGCGGCAAATGCCTCGCTCATAATATCATCATCTGCTGGAATGTCGCTTTCTCCGATAAAAGACAGATCGAAAGTTATAACCTTGGGATGGGAAACCGAGATTTTATCTACCAGATAAGCGAACATTATCCTTCGCCAAGGCCATTTTTTATTAAGATATTTGAAGGAGTCATCATCCACCGTAATCACGATGATATTGTCTACGTTTTTCGGCTTTGGGCTGATAAAATGGGCTATCCTAGTCATAGCATCTTGGGCTTTTAGTTTGGGGATAGCGAGGAATTTTATATCGGAAAGTAAAAAGAAATATATAGCACTTGAGATAAGCACTATGGTAAGCGTCTTTGCTAGTTCCGGGTAATTATATGTTAGCCGTCTAAATAAATTCATGTTTTGCTTTATTTTATCATTTGACGGCAGATTTATCAATAAAATATATTTATCATAATCAAGGTTCCTTTCTTTAACAAGATTTGCCTAGGATTCAGGTTATTGATATAATGTCTTAGTGATGAGGCTTTCTAATAAGACAATTATTCTAGGTTTTTTTATTGTTATTTCCGCTAGTTTCATGAGGCAGGTTTTAGATTTTTTTTATGCTTCCATCGGGAAACAGAATACGGTCTTTATGCTTGGGGTATCTTTTATTCTTATCTTTACATTGCTATTCTGGAAGATTTCAATATCCAAGGCGGACATTTATAGAAAATTATTATTTATCATTGTTTTGTCTGCGGGGCTATATTGGAGCTGGTCGCTAAGGATAGTGGCAGAGCGCATACATATTCTTGAATACGGGCTTTTGGGATATTGGGCAGCTGGAGATTTGTTTAAAAGAAAGGCATCCGTTAAGTCCGTCATCCTAGTAATTATTACTATATTTGTATTCGCCTTTTTGGATGAAGGCCTGCAGTATTTTCTGCCCTACCGGGTTTATGACCTGCGGGATATCGTATTTAATCTTACAGGAGGGGTTTGGGGAACCTGTTTATTATGGGTCAAGGAGGGGTGCTAGCTGGTTAAAATTTAACCTTGACAACCAAGCTTGTAAATGGTATATTTTATCAACAATAAAACCTTTAAGCTGGTCCCTGAGAGACTGGCAAGGGAGAAAAAATGAATAATAAAATTATAAATAAACTCAAGAACCCGCTAAAAATAAGCGGGATTTTTTTTGAGCACATAACTTATGGAGCAATATGTTAAATTCTGGCGACATAAGTTATAAGTGCGAAAAAATCCCGCACCTTTCTACTGCGAAGAGTCGCTTCGAAGCAAAAAGGTGCGGGATAAGTTCAACCAGTCAATTTATGTCATTATCATTCCATAAATTGAGGTTTCACTTATGAAAGAAAAAGCTAAGATTCTGGACAAAGCAGGAATAGAAAGGTCGCTTGTGCGCATTGCCCACGAGATAATCGAAAGCAACAAAGGCACCCAAGGCCTTTGTATTATCGGCATAAGGACCAGAGGTGCATTTTTAGCCGAGAGGCTTGCTAGCTGTATTGAGAAGATCGAGAATTCCAAAGTGCCAGTCGGCATTTTAGATATAACCTTATATAGGGATGACCTTTCTTTGATCGCCGAGCAGCCGGTAGTGCATAAAACGCAGATAGATTTCGATATTTCCGATAAAAAGATAATTCTGGTGGATGACGTCCTTTATACCGGAAGAACCGTGCGGGCAGCCATAGATGCGCTCATGGATTTTGGCAGGCCCAAAGAGATACAGCTTGCGGTTTTGGTGGACAGGGGCCATAGGGAGCTTCCCATCCGGGCTGATTTTGCCGGCAAAAATATCCCCACTTCCAAAAACGAGATTATCGAGGTGCGCCTGCAGGAAGAAGACAAGATAGACGAGGTGGTTATCGTTGAGCGAGAATAAAACTGTCTGGACCAAGAAGGATTTATTGGGGCTTTACGAGCTAAGCCAAGAGGAAATCGAGCTCATCCTTGATACCGCTAGTTCTTTCAAAGAGATATCCACCCGCGAGATAAAAAAGGTTCCAGCGCTGCGCGGAAAAACCGTAGTTAACCTGTTTTATGAACCATCCACTCGTACAAGAGTTTCCTTTGAAGTTGCTGCTAAGAGATTATCCGCAGACGTGATTAATATCGCCACCGAAACTTCCAGTGTAAAAAAAGGCGAAACGCTTATTGATACGGGAACAAATATCCAGGCGCTTAAAGCAGATATAATTGTGGTAAGGCATGATTGCTCTGGAGCCCCTGCTATGCTCGCCCGCCACTTGGATATAAGCGTGGTTAATGCTGGCGACGGCTGGCATGAGCACCCTACCCAGGCGCTGTTAGACATTTTTACCTTAAAAGAAAAATCAGGCAAGATTAAAGGACTAAATGTAGTCATTGTTGGCGATATTTCACACTCGCGCGTTGCGCGTTCAAATATTTGGGGCCTAACAAAATTAGGCGCTAAAGTTACAGTTTGCGCGCCGCAGATACTTATACCGGCGGAGATAGAAAAGACCGGCGCCAAAGTCAGCAATGATATAGATGAGGCCTTAAAAAATGCCGATGCAGTCAATGTTTTACGCATGCAGTTTGAGCGCGACGAGAACAAAGCCTTTCCTGGCGGCCTAGAATATTTTAAACAATTCGGCATAACAAAGGAGCGGCTTAAAAAGGCAAAAAAAGATATTATTGTGATGCATCCGGGCCCTTTAAACCGAGGCATTGAAATGGAAAGCGCGGTTGCCGACGGAGAAAATTCTGTGATTTTGGAGCAGGTCACAAACGGTATCGCCGTCAGAATGGCAGTTTTATTTTTGGTGGCACAGGGAAAAGAAAAACCATGAACCCAGCCCTTCCTTTAAGATATTATTTAGGAAGAGTTGGGTATAAATAAGGTAAGAGAGGAAGAGCTGGGTGAAGATCTTAATTAAAAACGGACTTGTAATCGACCCCGCAAATAGTATAAATGACGTTAAGGATGTTTTGGTAGATGGCGGAAAAATATCTAAGGTTGCCAAAGATATTAAAGAGAGCGCTGATACTACAATCGATGCTACCAATAAAGTTGTTATCCCGGGAATCGTAGATATGCACGTGCATTTAAGAGAGCCGGGCAGAGAAGACAAAGAGACAGTCGAAACCGGCACAAAGGCAGCCTTGAAAGGCGGTATCACCTCAGTCTTAGCTATGCCCAATACAGAGCCGGCGATGGACTGCGCCGAAAATATCAAGAAATTAAAAGAGATTATTAAAGATACGGCTCAGGCGAATGTCTTTATTTCTGGAGCTATAACTGTTGGCCGTTTGGGTAAAGAATTAACCGATGCCTTGCGCTTAAAAAAGGAAGGCGCAATAACAATTACCGACGATGGTTCTTCAGTTGAAGACGCAGAGCTTTTCTTAAAGCAGCTAGAAAATTCCGCCAGAGAAAAAATTTTGGTTATCTGCCATTGTGAGGATAAATCACTAGCCAACAAAGGGGTTGTTAATCTGGGAATTATTTCTACCATTCTGGGCTTAAGAGGTTCTCCTCGCGAGGCCGAATATAAAAGAGTAGAACGCGATATTAATTTAGCAGAAAAGGCAGGAGCCGCAATTCATATCGCACATGTGAGCTGTAAGGAATCGGTAGATATTATTTCCAGGGCAAAGAAAAAAGGGATCTCTGTAAGCTGCGAAACAGCGCCTCATTATTTTGCCTTGGATGAAGAAGCGCTTATGGGCTATGACACAAATTTGAAAATTAATCCTCCCTTGCGCACAAAGTCAGATGTAGCAGCAATTAAGCAAGGGCTAAAAGACGGAACCATTGACTGCATCGCCTCAGACCATGCTCCGCATACCGAGAATGAAAAGGAAATTGAGTTTGACCGTGCGGAGTTCGGTAAAATAGGCCTGGAATCTTCTCTGGCAGTAAGCGCAACAGAATTAGTTAAAACTAAAATTTTAACTTGGCCGCAGTTGGTGGAAAAAATGTCGCTTAATCCGGCAAGGATTTTAAAAATAGACAAAGGCACCTTGGGCGCAGGTAAAGACGCGGACATCACCATAATCTCTCCAGATACAGAATTTATAATCAAGCGAGAGGAAATTGTGTCCAAATCCAAGAATTCGCCTTTTATTGGCAAAAAATTTACCTCCAAGGTAGACTATACCATCCTTAGCGGCAAGATAGTCTATACAGGAAAATAGCTGTATATTTTGGGTTATGAAGTTTATCGCCACCAAAGAATTGGGAAGGCTGGCTAAGTGGATGCGCATACTCGGGTTTGATACCGAATATTTTAAGGAAGAAAACTACCCTAAATTAAAAATTATTGCGCTCAGAGACCAGCGCATCATCCTGACACGCAATACGCGCATGTCTCAACCTAAAGGAATCAGGCTCGTGCAGGTCAAACATGACTTCTTGGACGAACAGTTACGCGATATATCCCAAGAAATAGATTTAAAAGCTGAAAAGAATTCGATGTTTTCGCGCTGTACGATTTGTAACGTCGGATTAGAAGCAGTTGAAAAAGAAAACATAAAAGACAAGGTTCCCGAATACGTGTTTAAGACCCAAGATAAATTTCTTCAATGCCCTAATTGCCACAGGATATATTGGTCCGGCACGCATTGGGGAAATGTTGAGAAAATATTGAAGGAGGTAAGTCTATAGAGTTCATTGTGTCTATCGGGTCTTTCGCGTCTAAATTTAGACTCAATAGACTCAATGACGCAATAGACACTATAGACGCTAAATATGCAATTCATCGCCGATTTCCATATCCATTCCAAATACTCGCGCGCAACAAGTAAAGACATGGATGTCAAAAATATCGCCAAGTGGGCAAAGCTTAAAGGCATCCAGCTTATGGGCACAGGAGATTTTACCCACCATCTCTGGCTGGAGGAATTAAAATCTGCTCTTGAGCCGCAGAATAATGGGCTTTTTATGTACAATGGAATCAATTTCATGCTTACCTCGGAAATAAGCAGCATCTATTCCAAAAAAGGCAAAACCTATCGCGTGCATATAATGATTTTTGCGCCATCATTTAAAGTGGTGGATAAGATAAACCAGACGCTTTCGGCTATCGGAAATTTGGCCTCAGATGGAAGGCCAATTTTGGGGTTAGATGTTAAAGAGCTTACGCGCATAGTTATGGATATATCAGCTGATTGTTTTATCGTCCCTGCCCATGTCTGGACACCGTGGTTTAGCGTCTTCGGATCGGCCTCAGGCTTTAATAAAATAGAATATTGTTTTGAAGAGCAAACTAAAAATATTCACTGTCTTGAGACCGGCCTGTCTAGTGACCCAGCGATGAATTGGCGCTGGAGCGCTTTGGATAAATTCAGCCTTATCAGTAATTCGGATTCTCATTCTCCGTCGAAAATCGGCCGCGAGGCCAATGTCTTTGATTGCAAAATTGATTATTACGATATAACCGGCGCCTTAAAGACAAAAGACAAGAAGAAATTCCTCTACACAATTGAATTTTTCCCGGAAGAAGGAAAATATCATTTTGATGGCCACAGAAATTGTGATATCAGATTGTCTCCGAAGGAATCCAAACAAAATAATAATATCTGCCCGAAATGTAAGAGGCCGCTTACCATAGGTGTTATGAACCGCGTAGAGCAGCTATCGGATCGCGAAGAGGGCTTTGTCCCCAAAGATGCTATACCATTTAAGAATTTGATTCCATTAGATGAAATTATCGCCGATGCAAAAGGCGTTGGCAAAAGTTCACAGGCCGTGGAAAAAGAATATCACGCTATTTTAAGCCGTTTTGGGACGGAGTTTAATATTTTGTTAGATGTTGATGATGAGCAGCTTAAAAAATCTATATCGCCGCGCATAGCCGAGGGTATTATTCGAGTACGTAAAGGAAATGTGAAAATCTATCCGGGATATGATGGCGAATACGGCAAGATTCAAATCTTTGATGAAGGCGAAGACTTTAAACAGGAAGAGCAGTTACGTCTTTTTTAAAATTAATATGGATACAAATTCAAAATTAAAAATTCAAAAGGCAAAAATAACGTACGTCAAAAGGCAAAAATTTTTGAATTTTGAATTGTGCTCTTTTTGCATTTTTACTTTTGAATTTTGCATTAACCGGAGATAGCGTGAGAAGTATCATTATTTTTTATTCCTATTCAGGCAATACAGCTGAGGTTGCCAAGACTCTAGCCGAAGAATTAGGCAAGCAAGGAGAAGTAGATACCATCCGTCTTGAAGCTCAGGATGAATCCGGCTCTTTCTTGGGCCAATGCAAGAGAGCATTCTTTAAGAAGAAGGCCCAGATCAAAGATACGGTTTTTGACTTAAACGCATACTCTCTGGTTTGCCTTGGTACGCCAGTCTGGGCATTTGGCATGGCGCCGGCTTTACGCGCCTATATTGAGCGGAGTTTTGGTCTTGAGAATAAAAGCATAGCGCTTTTTACCACCTTTGGTAGCGGCACAGGCAACGATAAATGCCTAAATGAAATGCAGGCGATTCTTGCCCAAAAAGGTGCTAAGGACTTTAAGCGCTTTTCTATCCAGCAGCATAATGTAAAAGACAGGGATTTTGTCATAGAGAAGATTGAGGAAGCTTTGCGCCCGTAGCCTAACGGATAGGGCAACAGCCTCCGGAGCTGTGTGTGCAGGTTCAATTCCTGCCGGGCGCACCATGTCTAAATGGAGCATTCAGCCCACAAAATAGGTAAAAATAGGCTAAAAGTGGAGTATAAATGTCAAAAATAAGGATAATTTCGGTTATAGGTGGTAATAGGTGCTCAGATGAGACAGCTAAAATAGCTCAAGAAATCGGCAAAAACATAGCCAAGTTAGGGCTGATTCTTGCCTGCGGTGGCTTGGGAGGGGTTATGGAGGCTGCAGCTAAGGGGGCTAAGGAAAACGGCGGCGCCACCATTGGTATATTGCCGGGGGAGAGCAAAAAAGATGCCAATCCCTATATTGATATCGCCATACCTACCGGCTTAGGGTTGGCGCGTAACACCCTGGTAGTCAGAATAGCAGATTTGATTATTGCTCTTCCGGGTGAATACGGGACGCTTTCCGAAATCTCCTTTGCCATGATATTCAATAAGATCGTTATTAATTTAAGTAATTGGGATATAGAGGGCACATATAGAGTAAAAACCGTTGAGGAAGCAATAAGACAGTTAAAGAAAGAATTGAGGATTGTTTGAGAACAACGAGGTTCTCGAATTAAGGCAAGGCAGCGTTCAAACTAACAAAATAGGAGGAGTTTAATGCCACGCAGAAATGACATACACAAGATTTTAATCATCGGCTCTGGACCAATTATCATCGGCCAGGCCTGCGAATTCGATTATTCGGGAACCCAGGCCTGCAAGGCCATAAGGGAAGAAGGCTATAAGATAGTTTTGGTTAATTCAAACCCGGCAACCATCATGACTGATCCTGGTATGGCTGATAAAACCTACATCGAGCCATTAACAGTTGATAGCCTGGAGAAAGTTATCGCCAAAGAAAGACCTGATGCACTGCTCCCGAACCTAGGCGGTCAGACAGGGCTTAATCTGGCATCGAGCCTATACAAAGCAGGAGTTTTAAAGAAATATGGCGTTGAGATCATCGGAGTTAAGGCAGATGCCATTGAGCGAGGAGAAGACCGTATCGCTTTTAAAGATACAATGAACAAGCTCGGCATTCCAATGCCAAAATCTGCGCCTTGTTATTCGGTGGAAGAGGCAGAAAAAATCGCTAAGGAATTAGGATATCCGGTTATTTTGCGTCCGGCCTATACTCTTGGAGGCACTGGCGGCGGCATGGCTAAAAATGTTGAAGAATTAAGGACTATTGTTACCAGAGGTTTGTCGGCTAGTATTATACATCAGGTTTTGGTCGAAGAGTCGGTCTTTGGCTGGGAGGAACTAGAACTTGAAGTTGTGCGCGACGCCAAAAATCAATTAATCACCGTCTGCTTTATAGAAAACATTGATGCCATGGGCGTGCACACAGGGGATAGTTTCTGCGCCGCGCCCATGCTTACGGTGCCGGAAGCCTTGCAGAAAAGGATGCAGGATCTTTCCTATAAGATTGTCGAGGCAATCGGAGTTACTGGAGGAACTAATATCCAGTTTGCCCACAATTTAAAGGATGACCGGCTTGTAGTTATCGAAATCAACCCGCGCACCTCTCGTTCTTCGGCGCTGGCCTCCAAAGCCACGGGGTTTCCTATCGCCAGGATTTCTACCAAATTGGCCGTCGGAAAGACTATGGATGAGATTCCTTACTGGAGAAAAGGCACGCTTGAGCAATATGAGCCCTGGGGTGATTATGTGGTTATCAAATTTGCCCGTTGGGCATTTGAGAAATTTCCGCAAGCTAAAGACATATTGGGGACCCAAATGAAGGCGGTCGGCGAAGTCATGAGTATCGGCAAGACTTTCAAAGAGGCATTCCAGAAATCCATCCGCTCTCTTGAAATCGGTAGATATGGATTAGGAGGCGCAAAGAACTTTAAAGAACTCCCCCTTGACGAGCTGAAGAAGAAGCTGCAATATCCTTCTAGCGAAAGAATATTCCTGATGTACGAAGCGCTAAGAAAAGGCATAAGCGTCGATGAGCTTAATAAGATGACTTATCTGCATAAATATTTTATCCAGGAGATGAAGGATCTCGTCGATTACGAGGAGGAGATTTTAAAATACAAATGGAAAGAGTTACCCGAGGGCAAACTTGCTAAAGCTAAAGAATGGGGCTTCTCGGATAAATATTTGGCTAAACTTTTTAATATCAAGGAAAAGGATGTGCGGCAGAGAAGGATTGCAATCGGAAAATACGGCCGTTTTGATGCCGTGCCGGTAAGCGGAGTGGAAAACGCCGCTTATTATTACTCCACTTATGTAGGAGAAGACAAGGTTGGCACAACCAAAAATAAAAAGGTTCTGATTTTGGGAGGTGGCCCGAATAGAATCGGTCAGGGCATTGAGTTTGACTATACCTGTGTACATGCGGCTTTTGCGCTCCGGGATGAAGGCATCGAATCAATTATGATTAACTGCAACCCTGAGACGGTCTCGACAGATTATGATACTTCAAACAAGCTTTATTTTGAGCCACTGACTATTGAAGACGTGCTTACAATTTATGCCAAAGAAAAGCCTGAGGGAGTTATCGTGCAATTTGGTGGGCAAACACCCTTAAATATCGCCCAAGAACTGAAAGATAATGGAGTTAAGATTTTGGGTACATCCACAGAGAGCATCAATTTTGCCGAAGACCGGGAATGTTTCCGCAAGAAAATGATCGAACTAAACATTCCTCAGCCGGAAGGCGCAACAGTTTTTTCTTTAGAAGAAGCTTTGAAGGTAGCCAGAAAAGTCGGTTATCCGCTTATGGTCAGGCCTTCTTATGTTTTAGGCGGACGGGGTATGAAGGTGGTCTATGATGAACAGTCTTTGAAGAAATATGCCCTAGAAGCCATTCAGGTTAGCCCGGATCGTCCAATGCTTATGGATAGATTCTTAGAAGATGCAGTTGAGACTGAAGTCGATGCGCTTTGCGACGGAAAAGAGACGTTTGTCGCAGCAGTCATGGAGCATATAGAACTAGCAGGAGTGCACTCCGGAGATTCTGCTTGCGCCATCCCTCCTCGGACAATAAAGGAAAAACATCTTAAGACGATTGAGAAATATACTGATAAAATCGCCAAGGAATTAAAAGTCGTGGGCCTAACTAATATTCAGTACGCCATCTGCAAAGACAAGGTTTATATTTTGGAAGCAAATCCTCGGGCCTCGCGGACTGTGCCGCTTGTTTCAAAAGTCACCGGAATTCCGCTGGCGCGCATAGCTACCCTGGTAATGCTGGGGAGAAAATTGAAAGAATTCCCTGAACTGAAGAAGAAAAAATTCCCTTGGGTGGGAGTAAAGGAAGCGGTCTTTCCTTTCAATATGTTCCCAGAGGTAGATCCGGTTCTTGGGCCGGAGATGAAGGCTACCGGCGAAGTCATGGGAATTGCCAATTCTTTCGGTTTAGCTTTTTACAAGGCTCAAGAAGCGGCAGGATCAAAACTGCCCATAAAAGGTAATGTCTTGATTACCGTCTCAGACAATGACAAGTCCAAGCTTCCTGTGATTGCCAAGCGTATTGCCAGGCTAGATTTTAATATTTTTGCCACAGAGGGAACAGGGCAATTGCTTAAAAAACATAAAATTCCTTTTACCCAAATAAAAAAGGTGCATGAAGGAAGCCCCAATATTGTCGATGCAATAAAAAGCGATAAAATCAATCTTATAATTAATACGCCAGTGGGGCAGAAGAGTAAATACGATGACAGCTACATCAGGATGCTAGCTATCCAGAGAAAGATACCTTATGTCACTTCTATGGCTGCTGCCCAGGCTACCGTTGAGGGCATTGAGGCTATAACCAAGAAAAAGATTGAGCCAACCTGCCTGCAGGATTATTATAAGATATTCGAAGGCAAGAGATCCAAGGCTAAGTCAAAAAAGAGAAAAAGATAGTGCAGAAAATAAATATAAGGACATCGTCTAGGACCGAGTTCGTTGACATTACCGATAAAATCGAGCAGATTGTCGGAAAAGCAGAGGTAGTTGATGGGGTTTGTATCGTTTTTGTCCCGCATACGACTGCCGGTATAACTATTAATGAAAATGCCGATCCTTCGGTAAGGAAAGATATTTTAAAGGAGCTAAACAAAATCGTTCCTTTTGACGACGGCTATGCGCATTCAGAAGGAAACGCCGCCGCTCATATTAAGGCAAGTTTGATGGGCGCCTCCGTTAATGTTTTTATTCAGGGAGGCGCCCTTGCCCTCGGCACTTGGCAGGGGATTTATTTTGCCGAGTTCGACGGCCCGCGTTCAAGAGAAATTTGGGTAAGTATTATCAAAGGATAAGATGCCGGAATTACCAGAGGTTGAGACCATAAAAAGGGAGCTAGAAAAATCTGTGGTTGGTAAGAAAATTACCGATGTCTGCGTGCATCATCCTTTGGTGATCCGCCAGCCATCTGTGGGAAAGTTTAAAAAAGAATTAGCAGGCGCGGCGATTAAAAAAGTATTGCGCAAGGCAAAGCTTCTGATTTTAGAATTATCCAACGGCAAATTCTTAGCCATACATTTAAAGATGACCGGTCAATTGGTTTATCCCGGGGATGGCAAGAAAAGCCGGGTGACTTTTCGCCTATCCGACGGCAAAAATTTAGACTTTAATGACCAGAGAATGTTCGGAGAATTGAGGCTGGTTGATGACCCGCAGTCACTAAAATTTATTCAAGAGCTGGGGCCAGAGCCATTTGATTTAAAACTAGAACAGTTTAAAGAGATGCTGGCTGGCAAAAAGACGAAAATCAAGCCGCTGTTGATGGACCAAAAGTTTATTTCCGGTATCGGCAATCTTTATGCCGCGGAAAGCCTGTTTCGTGCTAAAATACATCCTGAAAGGCAAGCGCAAAGCTTATCCGATAAAGAGAAAGAAGCACTTTTTACAGAAATCCGAGAGGTGTTAAGCGAAGCAATTAAATACGGCGGTTCTTCCGTAGACGATTATGTGCGCTTGTCAGGAAAAAAAGGAAATTATGTTTCTCATCACCAGGTTTATGGCAGAGAAGGCAAGCCTTGTGTAAGATGCAAGGCTCCGATAAAAAGGGTAGCTTTGGCAGGCAGGGGGACATTTTTGTGCCCCAAATGCCAAATTTGAATTGATATGAAGCAAAGACTAAAAACAAATGGGGTATTAATCTTCATCGCTCTCGTAGTTCTGTTATTGATGCCACAAATATTCTTTCGTGCGCACATTACTAACTGGAGCGATGATTTTATCGAGATAATGGGATTTATTTCGATTCTTTTGGGATTTCTCTGGAGGCTTTCGGCAAGAGGCTATAAAGCAGAACGCTCAAAGCAAGGGGCAAGTTTAATAAAAACAGGGCCGTATAGCATACAACGCAATCCCATGTATTTTGGCATAGCCTTAATTGGGTTCGGAGTGGTGCTGATATTGTTTAATTTTTGGGCGCTTGTATTGTTTTTTGTATTTTTTATCGGCCGCTATATCATGCTGATTTTTCAAGAAGAAAAGAAACTGATTTTACAATTTAAGGATGAATATAAAGCTTACATGGAATCTACACCTAGATTCCTTCCGGGCATGAATACAATAATAAGAAAAGAGATAAGAGATGTTTTGCCGTTAAAAATATCTTGGTTGAGAAAAGAAATAGGCAGTTTCTCGATGACGATTATTGGTATCATTATAGTTGAATGGTGGACAGATGTGCGTCTTGAGGGATTTGATAAATTTGTTCCTGAACTGGCAGCTTTTCTCTTTGCCTTGGCCGGTTTCTTCTTGTTCGTTGGCTACCTGCGGCTAGAGAGGGTTAAATGATCCAAATAAAAGCAAAACTGATTAAAAACATTGAAGTTGCGCCAAATTATTATAAAATGGTATTAGATGCGCCCGCCATTGCTTGTGCTGCAAAGCCTGGTCAATTCGTAAATATCTTAGCAGGCGATAAATTTGAGCCGCTTCTAAGAAGGCCGTTTAGCATATACAACGTAAATGATTCAAAGCTGGAAATTCTCTACAGGGTCGTAGGGAAGGCAACGGAGCTTTTTTCTAAAAAAAAGCCTGGCGAGAAATTAAATGTTTTAGGGCCTTTAGGCAATGGGTTTGATTTAAAGACGAAAAAAGCTAAGATTCTTCTTGTGGGCGGAGGAATCGGGATTGCTCCGTTGGTGTTCTTAGCGGAAAAGCTTACAGGTAAAGAGATTTTAGCTTTAATCGGAGCGAAAAATAAAAAGCATATATTATGCGTCGATGAATTAAAGGATGCTGGAGCGCAAGTAAAAATAGCTACAGATGACGGCGGTATCGGATTTAAAGGCTCGGTTACAGATTTATTAAAGCAATCCGTCCGGCCCAAAGATAAAATAGGAGTAATCTTTGCTTGCGGACCAAAGCCTATGCTTAAAGAGGTCGCATATATTGCTAAAAAACATAAGATCGAAGCACGGCTCTCTTTGGAAGAGCATATGGCTTGCGGAATTGGGGCGTGTTTTGGTTGTGTAGTCAACACAACACGCGGATATAAAAGGGTCTGTAAAGAAGGACCGGTATTTGATGCAAGAGAGGTAATCTTTTAAAAAAGGAGAGAATTATGGCCAACCAACCATTTGTCTCCATACTGATTCCGGTTAAGAATTTTGAGCGCACCATAGAGAAAACTTTCGAATATCTCTTGGATGTGGATTATCCCCGCGATTCCTGGGAATGGGTAATCGCCGACGGAGGCTCAACCGATAAAACCCTGGAAATCATCGGGCAATGGCAGAAGAAATACCCCTTTATAAAATTAGTGCAAGTACCCAACTCTCCGTCTCCAGGCTATGCGCGCAATAAAGCATTAGAACAGGTAAGAGGAGATTATATCTTTTTTACCGACGCCGATTGTGCACCCTGCACCGATTGGATTAAGCAAATGCTCAAGATCTTTGAAAAAGACGATAAAATCGCCGCCGTGGGCGGGGAAGTTTATACCTTGCGCGTTGATCCCAACAATTTAGTAGAGCTATGGTGCCAGCATTTTCGCTTTAACATGGTTGCCCCGCGTTACGCCTTTATTAAAGAAGGATATTTTGCTACTCTTCCCGAGGATCCTTTGCCGACGCAGGTAGCAGGACACAGGGCGTATTTCTTTGGTACCTGCAACGTCGCCTACAAAGTCGCAGCAATGAAAAAAATCGGAGCGCGTTTCTGGGATAATCCCACCGGCGAAGACATGGATTTAAGTTTTCAGCATCAGAAACAGGGTTGGAAATATTATTTTCTACCAACCGCAAAAGTCGACCACATGCACCGGGCAGATGTAAAGGCGCTGCGAAAAGTTTGGGTTGCCTACGGGGCGGCGCATATGCCACTCCTTAAGAAATATCTTAAAAAGAAAAGAATGGAGATTATACTCCAGTTTATAAAAGGTAATCCTGCGATACATTTTCCGTTTCCGCTCGCCGGTTTTATTTATATCGGCAATTTTCATCTCTTGCATATATTTAGTTTATTGACGATTATCGGCTTGGTTTTGAGCCTCGTCGGCAAGGCTGCAGTGATTTTTACAATAATTAGCGCCTTGTTAACATTATATTTTGCTTACCAGTATGTGAAGTGGAACCTTTCCATGGAACCGAAATCTAAATTTTGGTTCTGGTGCAAGATGAAATATCTTACGAACTTAAGTTTCTTTATCGGAGGCTTAAAAGGATTCAAGAAGTACAAGATTCTTTGCATAGAGCCCAGTTTTTAAAATTATGAATGATAAAGCTAAGGCCATAAAATTCATCGTAATCTTAGGCATAGTCAGCCTCTTTGCCGACATTGTATATGAAGGCGGAAGAAGTATCGGCGGGCCGTTTCTGCTTTATTTAGGGGCGGGAGCCGGTATAGTGGGCGTAGTTGCTGGCCTGGGAGAATTTATCGGCTATGGCCTGCGCCTTTTTTCCGGATATTTAAGCGACCGATTTAAGAGTTATTGGGCTCTTACTATCGGAGGATACGCCTTAAGCGTATTTGCCGTTCCTTTGCTTGCCCTCTCCGGGAATTGGCAGATAGCCAGCCTCTTATTTGTTTTGGAAAGATTAGGCAAGGCGATACGCACACCGGCGCGAGACGTCCTTCTATCTGCGGTTACCGAAAAAGTAGGGAGAGGCAAAGGTTTCGGTATACACGAAGCATTAGATCAGATAGGCGCCATCGGCGGGCCGCTTCTGATATCTTTGTTCCTTTATCTGAATCGAGGATACCGCAGCAGCCTGGCAGTCCTCTTTGTACCCGCCATATTAACTTTAATGGTGATATTCTTCGCGAAATGGCGCTATCCTGTGCAGGCGGCGTTATTATCCGGGCATGATATGTCTAAGAAGACACCAAAGGGTAAGCTCCCTGCGGTATTTTGGTTGTATACCTTGTTTATTGTTTTCAGTTTGGGTGGATACGCGTCCTTTCAGATAATTTCTTATCATCTTAAAAATCAGGCTATTGTTTCCGACGCCCAGATCCCGTTGCTTTTTGCTTTCGCCATGGGCATAGATGGCATAGTGGCGCTGATCGTCGGAAGAGCTTATGATCGAGTAGGGTTGACTAGTCTCTTCGGTATACCTATAATCGGGATTTTTATCCCATTTTTTGCCTTTTCATCTAATTACGGTTTTATCTGGATTGCAGTTGCGCTTTGGGGGGCGGTAATGGGGATGCAGGAGACGATAATGCGCGCCGCAATAGCCGATATGGTCTCTATCGAAACTCGTGGTATGGCTTATGGCATTTTCAATACCGCTTACGGCCTTAGCTGGTTTGTCGGCTCAAGTATTATGGGATTTATTTATAATGTTTCTATACAATATTTGATAAGTTTTTGTGTAATTATTGAAATTATTTCTCTGCCGGTCTTCTGGTTGATATGGAAAAGAAGGTTTGAAAAAATATAAGAGCTATGCATAGAATCAATTTTTTGATGGGAGGTTTAAAATCATGATTCTGGCAAGACTTTTCTTTGAGTTTTTTAAAATAGGGCTCTTTACTTTTGGCGGCGGATATGCAATGATTCCTCTAATCGAGAAAGAGATCGTTAATAAATACCATTGGTTAACTACTGAGCAGTTTGTTGATCTCGTTGCTATTGCCGAGATGACGCCTGGGCCGATAGCGGTAAATTCAGCAACGTTTGTAGGTTATAAAGTGGCCACATTTTGGGGAGCAGTCTTCTCAACGCTGGGCGTGGTCTTGCCTTCTTTTCTGATAATTTGGGCAATTGCTTCGGTGTTTTTTTCATTCCAGGATAATAATATGGTTAAAGCTGCCTTTAGCGGATTAAGGCCGGCGGTGTTAGGATTGATTGTCGTTGCGGTCTTGAGCGTAGCCAAAATCGCCATTACAGACTATAAATCTGTAATAGTCCTTATTTTAGTAGTAGCTGGAGTTTGGGTTTTAAAAATTCATCCTATTCTAGCTTTAACAATTTCGGCTATCTTGGGATTAATATTTTTTAAATAGAGGGTCTGTAATTATTAAATATGAAACCTGATTTATCTGTAAAAATTGGTAAATTAAAATTAAAAAATCCGGTGATGGTAGCATCCGGGACTTTCGGCTATGCCGAGGAGTTCTCCTCTTTAATGGACCTTAAAAAATTAGGCGCGATCGTTACTAAAACCATAACTTTAAAGCCTAGAAAAGGAAATCCTCCGCCGCGCACCGTCGAGACAGCAGCCGGCATGCTTAATGCCATTGGCTTAGAAAATCCCGGGATAAAGGTCTTTATCAAAGATAAATTGCCTTTTTTAAAAAAAATCGGCGTTCCTATAATTGTCAGCATTTCCGCAGATAACGATTCAGAATTTGTAGAATTAGCTAAGATTTTAAACAAGACAAATGGAGTCTCGGCAATTGAGCTTAATTTGTCCTGCCCTAATTTGGGGACAAGTCGCATGGTTTCGCAATTAGACAAAGCAACCTATCGCGTAGTCAGAGCCGTGCGCGCTGCCACCAAACTAACGCTTATCACTAAACTCACACCCAACGTTACCGATATCGGCTTAATTGCTCGAGCGGCAACCGCTGCCGATACCGATGCAATAAGCTTAGTCAATACCTTCTTGGCTATGGCAGTGGACAAGGATTCCAGGCGACCCAAGTTGGCGAATGTCACCGGAGGATTAAGCGGGCCAGCTATTAAGCCAATTGCGCTGCGCATGGTCTGGGAAGTTTCTCGCACAGTTTATGTGCCGGTTATCGGTATGGGCGGGATTATGAATACCGAGGATGCCATGGAATTTATTGTTGCAGGAGCAACTGCAGTAGCGGTTGGCACAGGCAGCTTTGTAAATCCCAGCGCTTCAATAGAAATAGTTGACGGAATAAAGCGATATTTGCAGGCGCAAAAGATAAAGGATATAGAAGATTTAATCGGTTCGATAAAATGTTAGATATCAAAGATAAACTGATTGTGGCTTTGGATGTGGATACCCTCGGCGAAGCAGAAAAGTTTGTAGATAAACTTTGTCCTGCGGTAAACATGTTTAAGGTTGGCAGTCAATTGTTTACTGCTTGCGGACCGCAAGCAGTGCAAATGATCACTAAAAAGGGAGCCAAGGTATTCCTAGATTTAAAATCTTACGACATACCTAATACAGTTAAAAAAGCCGTAGAGGCAGCTAGCAAACTTCGGGTATTTATGCTCACCGTGCATCTATCCGGAGGAAAAGAGATGCTTCAGGCTGCAGCCAGTGTTCCCAACCGGCCAAAGATCGTCGGCGTAACCATTTTGACCAGCCAGAGTGAAGATAATACGGCGAATAGAGTTTTGGATTTGGCAAGGCTTGCCAAAGAAGCAGGATTAGACGGCGTAGTTTGTTCTGTGGCTGAGACAAAAATGATCAAAAAAGAATTAGGTAAGGATTTTTTGGTAGTGAATCCCGGGATACGACCTAAAGATGCGCAAGCCAATGACCAGAAAAGGGTAGCGACTCCTAAAGAAGCAATTGAGGCGGGCGCAGATTTTATCGTCATGGGCCGTCCGATTTTAGAGGCCAAAGACCCATTAAAGTTAATTGAAGGATTGATATAAATGGATTCGAAAACCGCGTTAGATAATGTAAAGCAGACCGAACAGCAGGCGCAATATGTCATTGAGTTGGCTAAAAAAGAGGCGCAGGAAATCTTGAGCACCGCAAAAAAACAGGCTGATGCGATTATAAAAGAGGCGAAAGACCGGGCAAAATCAGAAAGCTTGCGCATAAAAGAACAGACCCAGCAGCAAGCCAACCAAGAAATTGCGGCTTTAAAACAAAATAACGAAAAAGATATTGCAGTCTTAAAAGAAAAAGCCTCATCCAGGTTGGATAAGGCCGTGGGATTTCTTAAAAAACAGATAGAATAATATGGCCATAGCCAAGATTAAAAAAATAGAAGTTATAGGCTTAGAAAAAGACAAAGATGACTTTATCTCCCGCATTCAACAGCTGGGCATGGTAGAAATAACTCAAGCCCAACAAGAAAATCAAGTGCCTTCTATAAATAAAACCAGCTTTAATCTTGTCGAAATAGAAGAATCTATTTCTTTTCTATCGGGTTTTAAGCAAACAGCCAACTTCTTAGAGAGCATGTTTTCTATGAAGCCTTGGGTTTTTAAGGGCAGAATAACAGAGATTATTAATGGTTTCGATTACCAGTCTCTTATCGCGACGCTGACCGATTTACGCAAGCATCTCCATCATTTTACTCAGCATAAAGACAAGTTATCGCAGGAAAATTTACTTTTATCGCCTTGGCGTAATTTAAGGATACCGATCGAGCTAATCCATAATACCAATAGCTGCGCTATTTTGTTAGGGGCGATTAAGAATACCGACCTGGAGAAACTGTTAAAAAGGCGAGTTAAAGAGAATATAAGACTGTTCTATGAAATTATCAGCCAGGATAAAGTTATTAGCCATATCCTGATTATTTGCCATAAGAAACAGCAAGGGGAGCTTGAGAATATCCTAAAGGAATACAATTTTAGTTTCGTGGTTTTGGGCAGGCATATCGGTACTGTTGAAGAAAGGCTTTCCGAAATCAAAAGAGAGATTGCGTCAATCAACAACCGTATCGATGAAATCAAAAAAGATATAACCTGTCTTGCTCAGGATAAGCTTAGGCTGATGATAGTTCATGATTATTTTATGAACATTAAGAATATAGAAGAGGCAGATAAGATTTTAAGCAAACAAAAATATACTTTTTGTTTAACCGGTTGGATTAAGGCAAAAGATGTCAAGCCATTGGAAAATATCGTAGCTAAAGAATTTGAGAGTTTGGCTTTTTTTGTTTCCGAGCCAAAAGAAACAGATGATATACCGGTAATTCTAGAAAATAATTCACTTGTGAGGCCATTCGAGTTCATCACGTCTATATATGGCATGCCTAAATATAATGAAGTAGATCCTACGCCATTTCTGGCGCCGTTTTTCTTCTTGTATTTCGGATTTTGCGTCTCTGACGCTGGTTATGGATTCCTTTTAGCACTGCTTTGTTTTCTGGTCTTAAAGAAAGTTAAGATGGGGCCGCAAGGTAAAAAGGCTTTTCGTCTATTTTTATACTGCGGGATTTCCACCATAATTATCGGCGCTCTGACCGGAAGCTGGTTTGGCAATTTATTTGATTTATTAGCGCAAAATAATTCAGCATTCGCGCCTTTAAAGAAATTCAAAGATTCTTTGATTATACTTGATCCCCTGAAGGAGGCTACTAGACTTTTGGGAATCGCTTTGAGCTTCGGCATCGTTCAGGTTTGGTTCGGCAATATCGTAGCTGCTATCGGCAATGTCAAAAATAAACGCTATTTAGATATTCTTTTAGATCAGGTTCCTACACTAGTATTATTATTCGGTCTTACCGGTATTGGGTTAACATTCTTGAATCTCGGCAACAAAAATCTCTCTGGTTTGTTTAATTATTCTGCTTTGGCAGCAAGCATAGTTCTTGTTTTGACTCAAGGCCGTTCGGAAAAAGGCATAGGCTCAAAGCTGTTTTATGGGGCGTATAATCTTTATAGCGCATTATCCGGGTACCTTAGCGACATTCTCTCTTATAGCAGGCTTTGGGCGCTGGGCATGGTGACAGGAGTTATGGCAAATACTATAAACCTGATTGCCGTGCAGTTTAGTAGCATTTTACCTTCAAGCATACCGTTTATAAATAATATAGGTGTGCTTAAAGTCTCATTTTCCATTTTAATTTTATGCCTGATTTTTGTTGGAGGGCATATTTTGTCTTTCATGATGAATTTGCTGGGAGCATTTGTTCATCCTGTTAGATTGCAGTTCGTGGAATTTTTCTCCAAATTCTTCAAGACTACAGGCAGGCCGTTTAGGCCGTTTAGGGTAGAAACCAGATATATTAATTTTGAATAAAAGGAGGGTTTTATGGAACCAGGTTTGATTTTTGCGCTCGCTGGCGCGGCAATAGTCATGGCCATTTCAGGTACGGGATCGGCTATCGGAGTTGCCTTTGCTGGGCAGGCCGCTGGCGGGGTGTTGTCGGAAGACCCGGAAAAATTCGGCCGCATGATACCGTTAATCGGCATCCCCGGGACTCAAGGGTTCTACGGTTTTCTCGTCGGGTTTTTGGTGCTCAATAAACTGAATCTTCTTGCCGATGCAATTAAGATTCCTACTTTGGCACAAGGCCTGCAGATATTTGCCATATGTACATTGGTAAGCATAGTAGAGGCCATTTCTGCAGTATGGCAGGGTAAAGTCGCAGTATCTTCCATATATTTAGTCGCCAAAAGGCCAGAACAGGCAGGAAGGGCTTTAGTTTTGCCTATTTTTGTTGAGATCTATGCTATCTTAGGTTTGGCAGCTGGATTCTTATTATTATTGGCGGTTAAAATATAATTAAGGAAGCTAGATATGTCACTTGAAGCAATATTGAGCCACATAATGAATGATGCCAAAGGCCAGAGAGATATTCTTCTTAAACAGGCAAATCAAGAGAAAGAAGAAATCCTAAAACAGGCTAAGGCAGATGCCGCTAGGGCCTATCAGGCAATACTTGATAGAGAAAAGTCGATTTTTGAGGCAGAGAAACAGAAATTGATCGTCAATGCGCGCCTGGATGTAAGAAAACAATTGCTTTCTTGTAAGCAGGAATTAATTGATTCGGCATTCGAGAGATTTAAATCGGGAATTAAGCACGATATTTTTAAGAAAAAACAGATTTTTTCTGATGAGACTAAAGAGGTTCCAGAGGACATTAATTTCTATTTGGCTAAGATACGCCCGGAATACGAAGCGGAATTAGCTCAAATTCTATTCGATGAAAAATAAAACGCCAATTTCAGGTTATATCTTTGCCGTGGGCAGAATTCGGGCTCTGGAGAGGTTTTTAATCAAGCAAGAGGCTTTAGAGGAAGCAATAGAATCGGATCTTGGCGAGGCGCTGCGTATTCTTGTTGAAGCCGGTTCATACAGCGACGGGCTATTGCGTATCCATGATAGCCAAGACTTGGAAAATATATTACGTGAGGAATTGGCTAAGTTAAAAACCTTCATGGAAAACCTTATTTTGGATGACGAGCTTATAGAATTGGTGCGAAAAGACAGCATCTCTGAAATGCAAAAAATAGTGCAGTTGAAATTCGGCGGATTTTTAGAGGATTATATAAGACATGCCGTTGATATGCATAATATTAAGACCTTCTTGAGGTTGTATTTATTAAAAGAAAAAATAGATAAGCTTCAGAATCTTGTGTTAGAAGGAGGTTTTGTATCCAAGGAGACATTATTAAAGCTATATCAGCAAGACTTATCATTTTTTATCGCGCGTTTAGAATATGTGCATAAAGATAGCGGTTTAATCGACTATAGTATATTTTTGAAGGATGCAATCAGAAATCTTGTGGAGAAGAAATCATTTTTGATGTTAGAAAAAGCAATAAATGATTTCCTAATGGAAATATTAAAACCGGCAAAATACATCAGTTACGGCCCCGAGCCTTTGATAGCATATTATTTTGCTAAAACTAATGAAATTAATCTTGTACGGATGATTATTTTGGCAAAATTAAATGATTTATCCAAGGATTTGGTAAAGGAAAGGTTAAGCGAGGTATATGCCTGAAGAGCTGCTTAATAATAAAATTGCCGTCGTCGGGGATGAAGACTTAGTTTTGGGTTTTGAAGCCCTTGGTTTTAATATTTATCCGCTGAAGAAACCCGAAGACTTCAAGTCAGTTATTGAGAAGTTAATCGAATCAAACATCACCATCTGCCTTATTCAAGACAGTATTTATAATGCTAATATCGAAAAAATAAATAGTTTTCGCCAGCTAACTTTGCCGGTGTTTGTCCCGTTTTCTAAAGATGCCAACAGTATTTTATTAGATAATATATTAAAGGATATACGCCTTAAAGCAACAGGAGCGCTCTAAATGAAAAAAGAAGCAAAAATTATTAAAGTATCAGGCCCTTTGGTTATCGCCAGCGGCTGCGCCGGCAGCAAAATGTATGATATCGTGCGCGTCTCGGAAAAAAAGTTAATCGGAGAGATCATTGAATTAAAAAATGACCTTGCCTATATCCAGGTATATGAAGAGACGGCGGGAATCGGTCCGGGTGAGCCGATTTATCTGACCAACGAACCATTAACCGTAGAGCTGGGCCCTGGTTTAATCAGTTCCATTTACGACGGGATACAAAGACCTCTTAATGTAATAAGGCAGGCAAGCGGCGATTTTATCCCCCGTGGCGTGGATATCTCTGCGCTTGATTACAATAAAAGATGGCATTTTAAACCGATAGCTAGAGAAGGCCAAGACGTAGTCTCCGGCGATATCCTGGGCGTAGTGCAAGAGACGCCTTTATTGGAACACAAGATTATGGTTGCTCCGAATATTAAAGGTAAGCTAGTCGAAATCCGAGAAGGTGATTTTAGCGTAAGAGACACCGTTGCCAAGGTTAAGACCGAATCAGGAATAAAGGAAATTAATCTTATCCAGCGTTGGCCGGTGAGAAGGCCGAGGCCGGCGAAAGAAAAATTCGCACCCCTTGAGCCGCTCACTACCGGGCAGCGTGTCATTGATACATTTTTCCCCATAGCAAAAGGCGGGACAGCTTGTATCCCGGGTCCTTTTGGCAGCGGCAAAACCGTTGTGCTTCATGAGTTTGCTAAATGGTCGGATGCCCAGATTGTCGTCTATGTCGGCTGCGGCGAGCGCGGGAATGAAATCGCCGATCTTTTATTGAGCTTTCCCGAATTAAAAGATCCGCGTTCGGGCCGGCCGCTTCTTGAACGTACAGTAGTCATCGCCAATACTTCTAACATGCCGGTTGCGGCGCGCGAGGCATCAATTTATACCGGAATAACAATAGCCGAATATTTTCGCGACATGGGATATTCTGTAGCGCTTATGGCTGATTCGACTTCCCGTTGGGCAGAAGCCTTGCGCGAGATTTCCGGCCGCCTAGAAGAGATGCCGGGAGAAGAAGGGTATCCGGCTTATTTGTCATCGAGACTGGCGGAATTTTATGAAAGGGCAGGCAAGGTGGTTTGTTTAGGAAATAATAATCGGTCCGGCGCATTAAGCATAATGGGCGCGGTTTCTCCTCCGGGAGGAGATTTATCCGATCCGGTGGTCCAGGCGACTCTGCGCGTAGTCAAAGTTTTCTGGGGGCTCGACGATAAATTAGCCAATGCCAGGCATTTCCCGGCGATAAACTGGCTTTTAAGTTATTCTTTGTATCACGATAATTTGGAAGAATTTTTAGGCAAGAACATCCACGATGATTTTACGCGTTTACGAAAAGAGGCAATGCGCCTCTTGGAAGAAGAATCGCAATTATTAGAAATAGCGCGCCTGGTGGGAATTGAGTCATTGACATTTTTTGACCGCCTGATTTTAGAGGCAGCCAAATCCATCCGCGAAGATTTCTTGCACCAGAATGCTTTTCATGAAGTTGATACCTACACTTCTCTAGCCAAACAATATAGAATGCTGAAGATTATTTTAGAGTTTTACGATTTATCCAGAGAGAAATTAAAGGAAGGTGCGGATTTTGATAAGATTGCGAAGTTGCCCATCCGCGAAAAAATCAGCCGCCTTAAATATATTAGCGAAGATAAGCTTGTAGAATTCGATACTATCGAAAATGAATTAAGGAGAAGCTATGCTTAAAGAATATCTTACAGTTTCCTCGATTTCCGGGCCGCTGGTGGTGGTGGAAAAAACCACAGATGTAAAATACGCCGAATTAGTGGAAGTAGAATTCTCCGAAGGCTCAATACGGCGAGGAAAAGTGCTAGAGAGTTCATCCGATAAAGCCTTGGTCCAGATGTTTGAGGGGACAATAGGTTTAGATGTAGTTAGCGCGAGGGTGAGATTCTTAGGTAAGACTCAAGAATTAGGCGTCTCTCCTGATTTAGTGGGCAGGGTTTTTGATGGCGCTGGCCGTCCCCGCGATAATGGCCCGGCTATAATCGCCAAAAAATATATGGATATTAACGGTAATCCCATAAATCCCGAAGCCAGGGCCTATCCGCAGGAATTTATCCAGACTGGAATTTCTACTATCGACGGAATGAATCCTTTGGTGCGAGGTCAGAAACTTCCCATATTTTCTGCAGCCGGCCTTCCGCACGGCCATATCGCGGCCCAGATCGCTCGTCAGGCAAAGGTATTGGGTAAGCAAGAGTCATTTGCGGTTGTATTTGGGGCAATGGGTATTACTTTTGAAGAAGCAGATTTCTTCATGCGCGATTTCCGCGATACCGGAGCGATCGAGCGCAGCGTTTTGTTTATTAATCTTGCCAACGACCCGGCGGTTGAGAGAATTTCAACACCCAGGCTGGCTTTGACCGCAGCCGAGTATCTGGCTTTCGATTTGGATATGCATGTTTTGGTAATTTTAATTGATATGACTTTTTATTGCGAAAGCCTGCGCGAAGTTTCGGCGGCACGCAAAGAAATTCCGGGCAGGCGCGGCTATCCCGGATATCTTTATACGGATTTGGCCACAATTTATGAGCGCGCCGGCCGCATCAAAGATAAGAAAGGCTCGATTACGCTTCTACCGGTTTTAACCATGCCCGACGACGATAAAACTCATCCCATTCCGGATTTAACCGGATATATTACTGAAGGCCAGATTATACTATCACGCGAACTGCATAGAAAAGGAATATATCCTCCGGTGGATGTTTTACCCAGTCTTTCAAGGCTCAAAGACAAAGGTATAGGAAAAGACAAGACCCGCGAGGATCACTCCGATGTATTAAACCAGCTGTTTGCCTGCTATGCCAAGGGTAAAGAGGCTAGGGAGCTAGCGGTTATATTAGGCGAGGCGGCCTTATCGGATGTCGACAAGTTATACTTAAAATTTGCCGATACTTTCGAGGATAAATTTGTCCGGCAAGACCGAAATGAAAACCGTTCAATAACCCAAACTTTAGACATGGGCTGGGAGATTATGCGATTGATTCCGAAAGAAGAACTAAAACGTGTCCGCGAAGAATACCTAAATAAATATTATTCAAAATGATCCTAAGAGTCAATCCCAATAGAATGGAATTGCTAAAACTGCGCAAGCGGCTTCTGCTTGCCCAGAGGGGCCATAAATTGCTGCAGGATAAACTCGAAGAGATGATGCGCCGTTTTATGCTTATTTTGAAAGACATCGACCAGGCTAATGATGATTTCAAAAGTAGGACTGCATCCTTAGTTAAGGACTTGCTTTATTGTCGCATCACAAGCTCTAAAGATGATTTCAAAGAAGCGATTTCTAAAATCAAAACCGAAATAAAATTAGATATAGCCAGCACAAGAATCATGAATGTTAAAGTTCCGACTTTCACTCTTGAGGCAGTAAGCTTTGATAAAAATTACGATTTTTATAGAACTTCGGGCCAGATGGATTTTGTTGTTGCCGAGTCAGCCGATTATATCAAATCTTTGTTAAGATTAGCCCAGCTACTTAAAACCTTGGATATCCTATCTTATGAAATTGAGCGCACTCGCCGTCGGGTAAATGCCCTGGAATATATCCTTATACCGGCGATTACAGATACAATCAGATATATTACCCAGAAACTTAATGAATTGGAGCGCGGCAATCTCGTACGTTTGATGCGGGTGAGCGATATCGTAAGAAGCCACTAAAATATGTTTACACACGCAGTTTTATTCAAAATCAATAAAAGCGAACTGAAGAAATACTATCGCGATAATAAGATGTGGGCGCGCCATGCCAAGAAGGCCAAAGGATTTATAAGTTATTACACGATGAAAAGAGCCGATTTTAAAGACCAGTATGCTTCGGTGTATTCCTGGCGCGATAAAAAATATCATGATAAATTTATGGGTAAATTCCACGATTGGCTGGTTTCTAAATCCTACGCCAAGGTTAAGGTTTTAGGCTATTATAATTTCAATTCGCAACAGCATTTTTAAAAGGAGCGGATTATGATTAAGGAGATATTGTTGGCATTTATTCCGATTTTTGTTGCCGTCGACGCCATCGGAGTACTGCCGATTTACGTTTCGTTTACCGAAGGCATAAAGAAGAAAGACAAGACAACAATTGTCGTTCAATCCATGATAACCGCAATATGTTTGGCCGCTGGATTCATATTTTTAGGAAAAGCGGTCTTTAAACTACTCAATATAACCGTAGGCGATTTTATGGTGGCAGGTGGCCTTGTGCTTTTGGGCATTGCGATATTAGATATTTTAAATCCGGAAAAACGCCGTCGCGTTCCTGCTAATTCTTTGGGAGCGGTACCGCTGGGAACGCCGTTAATCGTCGGGCCGGCTGTCTTGACAACATCTTTAATTCTTGTGAATGAACACGGAGCTTTTGTTACCTTGGTTTCGGTAGTAGTCAATGTTTTATTAGCCGGTTTGATATTCTCTTCCTCGCAAGTTTTAATAAAAGTTTTAGGCGAGGCAGGTTCAAAGGCGCTTTCAAAAATAATGAGCCTTTTATTGGCTGCTATTGCCGTGACCATGATCCGCAGGGGAATAGCGCAATTTTTGGGGCCAATGTAAGTTTTTTAAATTCATCAAACGGCCAATAATCTTTTGTTGACAATGTAAGAGCTTGCAATTATCATAGTACTACTCGAAATGATAAATTTCGGGCGCTTAGCTCAGTTGGTTAGAGCGTGTGACTTACATTCACAAGGTCAGGGGTTCAAGCCCTCTAGCGCCCACCACGCTTTGCTCACGCAAAGCGAAGTAAAAATTAAAAATGCAAAAGTTAAAGATTTTGCATTTTGCCTTTTGAATTTTGCATTCTTTAGGGCCCGTGGTGTAGCCTGGTTTAACATGTCAGATTGTCGATCTGAAGATCGCGAGTTCAAATCTCGTCGGGCCCGCCAATAAATATTTACCAACTCCTCAAAATAAAAATCACTTATAATAATGAAAAGAATATTTTTGTCAACAACGGCACTTCATTGCTTTCCTGGTAATGCCGATTTTGGCTTGCTCCATAATTATTTCAAGGAAAATGGATGGACCATATCTAGAAAGATAGAAAGCGCCGATATCGTCATCATTTATGCTTGTGCTTCGCGGAAACTTAAAGAGGACGAATCAATTGAATCTATAGAAGAGGCGCTCAAAAAAACAAGCAAGGAAGCAAAGGTTATAGTAGCCGGATGCCTGCCTGTGATTAACAAAACTAGGCTAAATAAAATATTTCAAGGCATTACAGTAAGCGCAAACTCTCTTCAGGATTTGGATCAATTATTTAATTCTAAGGCGAAAATAAGAGAGATCAATTATGTTGGTCAGGGTCATAAAAAAGCAAAGAATAATGAGCTTATCTATCCTCTAAGAATAGGCTGGGGATGTCGAGGAAAATGCAGCTATTGCGCGGTAAGATTTGTTTTTGGCAAGCCTCACAGCAGGCCAATTTCAGATATAATTCAGGAGTTTAACGCCGCCTATAATAAAGGCTACAGAAGATTTACATTGGTGGCAAATGATGCCGGATATTTCGGCCAGGACTCAGGCACTTCACTGCCAGCTCTTTTGAGGAAACTTTGCCAAATAAAGAAGGAAAGCCGGTTTGCATTGTCTCATATGACTCCGGATAGGTTAAAAGCACTATTACCATCCTTAAAAGCTTTTATTCGCTCCGGCAAGATCAGTGCTATTAAAATACCTGTTGAATCCGGAAGTGATAGGATACTGCAGTTAATGAATAGATACTATACAGTAAGCGATTTTAGATATTGTGTGCAGAAGTTAATAGAGTATAATCCGAAGCTCGAGATATATACAAATATTATAGTTGGGTTTCCTACAGAGACAGAGGATGATTTTCAAGAAACGATCAAACTTGTAGGTAGTTTCGGCAGACATATAACATATTTTCATTGCCCTCCTTATTCTAACAGGCCGAATACGCCAGCAAGTAAAATGTCTGGGCAAATAGACCGGAAAACCATCGAAGACCGTCTTAGAAGATTAAATAATTTGTGTCGATTTAACCAGTGGTATAAAAATCTGAAGGCATGTTCAGACAAGACAATATAGAATCGGTTAAGAGAAATCTCGGATGGGCTTATTCTAATATGAAATGGCTCACCGATGAGCAAGCAGAAGATGCTAACCAAGAGCGGGAAGAATTGATTAATTCTATTTCCAAAAAGTTCAGATATAGTTTTAGCCAGAATAAACTTCATATTGGCAGGCTTTCTCCTGGATGTTCAATTTGCGGCCAGGGCAGCTGGTCATGTATGTTTATAAATGGGTTGTGCACGGCGAATTGTTTCTATTGCGCTCAAGATAGAAAGATTGAAGAAGAACGCCCGCCTAAAATCGCAGAAGGGCCGAAATTTGATAATCCCAGTGATTATGTAGATTATCTGGATAAGTTTAATATTCAAGGAGTTGGTTTTAGCGGCGGAGAGCCATTATTGGTTTTTCCGAAGCTATTAGAGTTTATCAAGAAGATCAGGACTAAGCTTGGCGAAAAGATATATATATGGGTTTATACTAATGGTGGCCTGGTCGATAAAGATAAATTGCATCGGTTAACTAAGGCTGGGCTTAATGAAATCAGGTTTGATATCAGCGCCAGCGGCTATAATTTAGAGCCTGTAAAATTAGCAGCAGGCATAATCGATACTGTTACCGTAGAGATTCCTGCTATCCCGGAAGATTTTAAAATAGCCGCTGAATCTTTACCTGCAATTGAGAAATTAGGAGTCAAATATTTAAATATACATCAGTTATTCGCTACCAGATTTAACTATGGCAATTTTATTAAACGCGGCTACACCTTTTTACACAATGCACCCAACATATCCGTGCTAGAGTCGGAAATATCCGCCTTGAAACTATTGAATTTTGCCATAAATAAAGGATTAAGCTTGCCGATCAATTACTGCTCCACTATTTATAAATCCCGACTTCAAGGCAAAGGCGAATTATTAAGAATGGCGCGATTTGCCAAGGAAGGTTTTGAAGAAATAACTAGTATCGGATACATAAGGCAGTTGTCTTTCCAGGGCAGTACCGCCAGTATAAACAAGATTGCCAGGGCCTTAAAGAATAAGAAGAGTCCTAAGAATAAATGGCTGCTTGATGCAAGCAATAAAGAGATTTTTATTCACAGTTCGCTTCTTAAAAACGCGGTCTTTGAAAAGGCTAATTTAATCATAAGGTATTTTGAACCAAAATTTAAAACCTGCGATTGCCCCGTCTGTTCCAGCCTGGCATATAAAGCAATAAAATTGAATTCTATAGGCAAGCTTTATATAAGAAAGGATGCGGTGGTTGAGAAGCGGCTCGGCAGTCCGCAAGCAATCCAGGCTTTTAGAAAGTTATTTATTGAAAACATTAAAGATAACCAAAGCATATTCCAGGATCTTCTCGGAGATTATAACTCTAATACAAGAAATGAGTTAGATGCCTTGGTTTCTTTAAAAAATTGGGAATTCTTAGCTTCAGGCTGGCCAGAGATTTATTAGTGTTATTTGAAATAACTGATAAAGAATACAGTGTCTCCGCTCAAGAAAGCGGGGATTTTTTTATTTGTGAGGAGGGGAGTTTTATTTGAGATTTTGCACCCTTATGATATAATAATAAAACGAAAGGAAGGCATGGTTCCATTTAGCGAATTTAAGAAGCTTGAGATAAAAATAGCTACAATTAAAGAGGTTAGCAATCATCCTAATGCGGATAAGCTTTATGTAATAAAAATTGATGTGGGGGGAATAGAGAAAACTATAGTTGCCGGGATAAAATCTGGCTATGCTCCGGAACAGCTAATTAACCGATGCATTGTTGTTGTGGATAATCTAGAGCCAGCGGTTATCCGCGGCGTAGAAAGTCAGGCCATGCTTTTGGCGGCATCGGATGATAAAGGGATTTCAATTTTGATACCCGACAGAGAGGTTAAAACCGGTAGTTTAGTAAAATGAGCACGTCCATTTATATTAATCTTATAGTATTGTTTTTTGGCGTTCTAATCGGCTTGAATATTGCCAGGGTCGTTATTTTACGTAGGCTCAAGGACAAGGCCTCCCAACAAAAAACTCCCAAGATCCCTACTCCTGCTCCGGACAGGCCGATTAAATTTCAGGAGCCTCGATATGAGACCCCGGCGTCTGTTTTGGAAAAGAAAATAATGTATGAAAACGAATTGAACCTGCTTTTGAAATTTGACCAAGAGGTATCCACCCAATTTAGGCTGGATGATATAGCCAAAACTGTCGTAGAAAATGCCGTTAATATTTTTAATGTTGAAAAATGCGCCATTCTTTTGGCGGACAAGAATAAAAGAGAGCTTTCCATCAGATATGCCATGGGCTTAACCCAGGATTTATCACGGCAGTCACGCGTCAAAAAAGGAGAGAGTATATCGGGAAGGACTATGGAGCTTAATGAGTATATCCTCATAGACGATATTGAAAAGGACAGCTGGTTTAGGACTAACAATAGAGAACAGTATTATCGCGGGGCAATCTTGAGCATGCCTCTATCCATAAAAGGCGAAGTTGTAGGCGTAATAAATTTGAACAATAAAAAGACTGGGGCTGTTTTTGATAAAGATGATATAAGATTATTGAAAAGCATGTCTATTCAGACTGCCACCGCTATCCAGAATGCCTATTTTTACCAGGAAATTCAAGAGGGCTATCTCCGGACAATAGCGGCTTTGGCCGAAGCGCTCGACGCCAGAGATCCTTATACCTACAGGCATTCGTCTAATGTAACCAAGTATGCGGTAGCTATCGCCGAGGAAATGAGATTATCTGTATTGGAAATAGAAAATATAAGACGCGGCGGATTATTGCATGATATCGGCAAGATTGGGATTAGGGATGAAATTCTCTCTAAGCCTGCGAAATTAACCGATGAAGAATACGCGCAGATTAAAACTCATCCTTCAAAGGGAGAAGAAATACTGAAATCCCTCCCCTTTTTGGGCGAGGCAGCTAAGTTGATAAGGCACCACCATGAGAGATTAAACGGAACAGGATATCCTGATAGGCTGCCCGGTTACAAAATTGAGATGGGAGCCAAGATTCTTGCCGTCGCTGATGCTTTTGATACAATGATTTCTGACAGGCCTTATCGTAAGGCCATGGAGCTTAGCGCTGCGATTGATGAGCTGAAAAGATGCAGCGGAAGCCAGTTTGATCCCGCCGTCATAGAGGCGTTTCTTAAGGTTTTAGAAAGTAACCCCCAGATTATTAAAGAATAACTTCCAATTACAATTTATGGGAGAGTAACCTATGGAGCTAAAACAATTCGTGCCATCGGAAGTTTGTTTAGCTTGTGATGTTTGTTGCAGATTCAGCGAAGCTGATTCTGTTTGGTCTCCGTTGCTGACGGATACAGATATATGCAAAATTCCCAAGCAATTGATTAACAAAAATAACAAATTAAGGTTAGTACCTTATAACGATGTCTATTTGTGCCCGTGTTTTAATCCGGTAAATAACAAATGTGGCATATATAATAATCGGCCGCTAGATTGCATGCTTTATCCATTTTTGTTGGCAAAAAGAAACAATAAAATTTTCCTTAGCTTTGATCTAAAGTGCCCGTTTTTGCAAAAAAAGCAGGGTAGCCCCGAATTTAAGGACCATGTGAAATACTTAGTGGAGTTTCTTGGCCAGGATGAATTGAAAGAATTAATCAAAAGAAATCCGCAAATAATCGGCGATTATCAAGAGGATGTAGTTTTTTTACAAGAAATAGCTTTAAAATGAAAGAATTAGAGTTAGAAGACAAGGCAACCATCGAAAAATATCTGCACCTTAAAGATCATAGTCTGTCCGCGTTTTCTTTTGCGAATATATATATCTGGAAGGGGCTTTTTAAAATCAACTGGGAGATAATCGATGGCGCACTTTGCATATTTATGCAAGATGATGTTGCCTGTTTCATGTATCTGCCGCCTTTGGGAAAAATCAGCAGAGAGATTATTGAACGGTGTTTTAAAATAATGGATGCCAAAAATGCCAATAAATCATTTTCTCGTATAGAAAACGCGGAAAAAAGAGATTTGGATTATTATAAAATGTTTGATTTGGTTTCTAGGTTTAGATTCAATGAATATTTATATTTGAAGAAGAATCTTGTTTCCCTTGCGGGTGATGATTATAAAAGCAAGCGTTCGGCATATAATTATTTCGTCAAGAATTACAAATTTAAAATACAAAACTTCCAGTCTGATTTTCAGGCGGGATGTCTAGCTTTATTTAAAAACTGGGTAGCTAATCGCAAAGCAAAGAATAGTGACCCTATTTATCAAAAAATGCTTGAGGATAATTATTCCACGCATTCTTTGGCAATGAAGTATTATAAGCCTCTGGGGCTTGTTGGCAGAATTATTAAAATAGATGACAAAATAAAAGCTTATAGTTTTGGTTTTAAATTAAACAAGGATACATTTTGCGTGCTTTTTGAAGTAACCGATTTGGAAATCAAGGGTCTGTCACAGTTTATCTTTCGGGAATTTGTCCGGGGGTTCGATGGTTTTTCCTTTATTAATGTGATGGATGATTCGGGCCTGGAAAATCTCAAAAAAGTAAAATCTTCTTATAAACCTATAAGGCTTGAGTCATCATACGCAATCACTAGGAATTAATAAATTATAAAAATGAAAAGCATAGATATTATCAATACTGAGATTAATTTTAAAGAACCGATATTGGCATTTGGCGCAGAACTAAAGAATGCTTTTTGCGTTGCGGATAAAAAGCGTATTTATCGGGGAGGTGCTTTAGGGAACTTAGAGAGCCTGGATAGTTTTATTTTGTACGAGCGGCAAATCGATTCCCTGCTTAGAAAGCTGAAACTGAAGCCGCGGATAATCGCCTACGATTTACATCCAGAATATCTTTCTACAAAATATGCTTTGGATTTTGCCAAAAGAAATCATATCGAAAAAGAAGTTGCCGTCCAGCACCACTTCGCGCATATTGTTTCCTGCATGTTCGGCAATGGCATAAAAGGTAAAGTTATCGGCGTGGCCTTGGATGGAACTGGCTTTGGCAGCGACGGAAATATCTGGGGAGGGGAATTTCTTATTGCAGATCTTAAGGATTTTAAGCGTGTTGGACATTTGAAATATATACCGATGCCCGGGGGGGCCAAGGCTATTTTAGAGCCCTGGCGTATGGCCGCTAGTTGGCTAGAAAATATTTATCATAACAAAGCCTTGGCATTAAATATTGATTTTACTAAAAGGCTGAATAAACCAAAGTTTAAAATTATTAGCCAGATGCTGAAACAAAATATTAATTCACCTCTTACCTCTAGCATGGGAAGGCTTTTTGATGCGGTGGCAAGTTTAGTTATGGGCAGAGACAAGGTCAGCTTTGAGGCCCAAGCCGCCATAGAGCTTGAAAAGCTTGCCTTTGAGGGTATAGATTCGCGCTGCAGTTGTTACGGGGTTAAAGTAACAAAAGGCGATACTTTTGTTATGGACCCGGGCTGTATGTTCAGAGAAATCATCCTGGATTTAAAAAGAAAAGTTTCGCCTGAGAAAATCGCTTACAGATTCCATTGCACAGTAGCCAAAATGATAAAAGACGCCTGTTTAATTTTACGCGAAAAGACCAAAGTCAATAAAGTTGTTTTAAGCGGGGGGGTGTTTCAGAACCGGATAATATCCGAATTAACGCTGGATTTATTACGCAAAGAAAGTTTTAGCGTGTTTAGTCACAATAAGATTCCTATAAACGATGCAGGTATAAGCGTAGGCCAAGCAGTTATTGCCAATGCCAAATTCGCCCAAAGAGGTTAATTTATGTGCTTAGCAGTTCCGATGAAAGTTTTAGAGATCAAAAAAGATATGGCGGTTGTCTCAATAGGCCAGGTCAAAAAGCGAGTAAACATTCAAATGATTGCAAATTTGAAAATTGGAGACTATATCATGGTCCACGCTGGATTTGGGATAGAAAAGATTGACGCGAAAGAGGCCCAAAAAACGCTGGAATTATTCAAATGAGATATGTAGATGAGTATAAAAATAAAGCATTAATTAAAAATCTTAGCCGTAAGATTCGCGAGATTACGCCAAAGGATAAGAGGATTGTTTTGATGGAAGTTTGTGGAACGCATACTCAGAGTTTCTTCCGGTACGGGATAGGCAGCCTGATCCCGGAAAATATTGATATTTTATCCGGGCCGGGATGTCCGGTTTGCGTTTCAAGCCAGAACTACATTGATAAAGCCATAGCATATTCAAAATTGAAAGATGTTATTATTGCTACCTTCGGAGATATGATGCGCGTGCCGGGGACGAATTCTTCCTTAGAAAAAGAAAAAGCCAAGGGCGCTATGGTAAAAATAGTATATTCCAGCCTTGATGCGCTAAAGATAGCCAAAGAAAATCCCAAGAAAGAGATTATATTTCTAGCCGTAGGGTTTGAGACTACTTCTCCGACGACGGCCTTGGCAATACTAGAAGCAAAAAGAGAAAAAATCGGCAATTTTTTTGTCTTTTGTTCGCACAAGCTTATTCCGCCGGCGATGAAAGAAATCTCCAAAGATAAAAGAATGAATATCCAGGGCTTTATCTGTCCCGGCCACGTTAGCGCCATTATCGGTGCAAGACCATACAAGAAAATTGCGCGAGAGTTTAAAATCCCTTGCGTAGTCGCCGGATTTGAACCGGTTGATCTTATGGAGACATTGTTACTTTTGCTGGGACAAATTAAAAACAAGGAATCAAAAGTATTGATTCAGTACAGCCGCGTGGTTAAAGAAGAGGGCAATCTTGCGGCGCAAAGGAACCTCCTCAGAGTTTTTGAAATCTGCGATGCCCAGTGGCGCGGCATAGGCACAATCAAAAAAAGCGGCTTAAGATTAAGAAATAAATTCAGCAATTTTGATATTGAGAAAAAAATCCCGTTAAAAATAAAAAGCCCTCTTAAACCATCACCTAATTTATGTTTATGCGGGGAGGTGCTTAAAGGTAAAATCCGGCCGCAAGATTGCCCCAGCTTTGCTACCAAATGTAATCCTGCTAATCCCCTAGGCCCCTGCATGGTTTCTGATGAGGGAGCCTGTGGTATTTATTATAAATTAGGATCTAGGCGAGCATTTTAATTGACTTTGAATCATAAGATGATAGAATTACTTTATAAAAAGGAGGCCAGTAATGGATGAGATTCTGGAGATTTTAGAGAATGATGCAAGGCTGACACCGGAAGAAATTGCCAAGATGGTAAAAAAGCCCGTGGCAAAGGTGAAGTCTTTAATCAAGCAGTATGAAAAAGACGGCATTATTTTGAAATACAAAACCGTCATCAATAAAGAGATGTTGCATGAAGAAAGAAGCGGCGTCAGGGCTTTAATTGAAGTCAAGGTTGTGCCGCAGAAGGATGTGGGCTTTGATTACCTGGCAGAGAGGATTTATCGCTTTCCGGAAGTTGCCAGTTGTTATTTAGTTTCAGGTAGTTATGACCTTCTTTTAATCATAGAAGGCAAAGATATCCATACTGTTTCAAGCTTTGTGGCGGAAAAGCTTGCTCCAATGGAAAATGTCCGCGGTACGGTCACCCATTTTCTTTTGAAAAAATACAAAGAAGACCGCCAGATTTTAAAAAGAGCAGAGAGGGCGAAAAGGCCGGCGATTTCTTTTTAGGTCTTTTATTTAAAGATAAGGTTTTGCAAAATGAAAATTTCAAAACGCGTTGAAAAAGTTGCTCCTTCCGGGATCCGTGTCTTTTTTGACTTGGTCCTGGGCATGAAGGATGTTATTTCTCTTGGCGTGGGAGAGCCTGATTTTGTCACCCCTTGGGGAATAAGAGAGAAAGCTATCTATTCCCTAGAGCAGGGCTATACCTCTTATACTTCCAATATGGGTATGATTGAGCTAAGAAGAGAGATAGCTGCTTTTCTTAAGAGAAGGCACGGCCTAGATTATAATCCTGAGGATGAAATCCTTATCACTGTTGGTTCAAGCGAGGCATTTGATTTGGTATGCAGAACGTTGACCAACTCCGGATATAAGATTTTGGTTCCCCAGCCCTCGTATGTCTCATACTATCCATTATTTTATCTTGCAGGAGCGAATCCGCATTATCTAACGACTACTATCGATAATGGTTTTAAGCTTACCCCCCAGCAGATCGATAAGGCTTGCGATAAAAACACCAAAATCTTGGTGATTAATTATCCGGCAAACCCGACGGGAGTATCATATACCAAAAAAGAATTGCTGGAATTTAGCAAGATTGCTAAAAAGCGCAATTTAATAGTTATAAGCGATGAGATTTATGATGAGCTGACGTACGATTTCAACCATACTCCATTTGCAACATTGCCGGGAATGAGAGAAAAGACGGTGTATCTGAATGGGTTCTCTAAAGCATACGCGATGACCGGATTTAGAATCGGTTATGCCTGCGGCCCCAAAGAGATAATTTATCATATGAATAAAATTCATCAGTATACCATGCTTTGCGCTTCGATTATCGCACAGATGGCTGCTATGGAGGCATTGAAAAACGGCGCAAAATCCGTTTTGCAGATGAAAAAAGAATACAGAAGGCGCCGGGAATATATCGTCGATGAATTAAATAGGATCGGCTTAAGAACCCACAAGCCTGAGGGGGCATTTTATGTATTCCCGTCGATAAGAAATACAGGATACAGCTCGATGGATTTTGCTTTGAACTTAATCAGAAAGAAAAAAGTTGCTGTAGTTCCCGGGACCGCATTCGGGCCATCCGGCGAGGGCTATGTAAGGATGGCTTTTGCTTCAAGCCTTGACAATCTCAAAGAGGCAATTTTAAGGATATCCGAATTTCTAAAACGCTAAGCCTTTTCTTTAATGTTCACCGAAAAAAAGATCAAGCTAAAAAATAAAGACATTACTGGGATCGAAATTAATTTGCATAATGCTAATTTGGTGTTGGCTATTGGTTCTCGTGGGTACATATGTTGTGGCTACCTAAATTTAGATACCGCTGAAAAACTGAAAGACGCTGCTTGTATAGTCGTCGGAGTAAAGACAATAGAGGATTTGTTCGCAGCCAACATTGTAAAATGTACTCAACAGGCAGAAGCCTTAGGCATTAAAAACGGTATAAATGCCAGAGAAGCATTGGAAAAATACCTTTAAGATGAAAACAACCAAATTTATTATAATACTTGCGATAATTTTATGCGCTAGCTGCTTAGGCGCCAACAATCAAGACCTGGAAAAAGCCAAGCTTTATTCTAATCAGTCAATAGACTTTTATCAGAAGGCAATTCTCGAATATAAACAGGCCTTAGCCGCAGCTAGAGACAAGGATTCTTTAAAGCTTGAACTTGGCAGTTTGTATTACCAACATGGCGATTACGATAAAGCCATAGAGGTTTTGGCTGGAGTAAATTCTACCGAGGCCAAAAAATTATTGGCTTACAGTTTTTATAAGTCGAATAATTTTACCGATGCTCTCGCGATATTTAACAAATTAGGCGAACTCCCCGACGATGAATACTTATATTATTACGCGCTTGCTTCCGAAAGGTTGAATCTTTTTGACCAGGCAAAGAAGTTTTATCTGAAAATTAAAGGTTCCGAATACAATCTGTTGGCAACCGCCAGAATAAAATCGATAGATTCTCTGAGTCAGGCATCAACCATCCAGAAGTTAGACCCAGCCATCTATAAAATTATTAAAGAGGCACCGGGTCAGGAAAAATACCCCCAGGCATCGGCCTTGATACTTTTAAGCGATGAAAAAATGGATATTTTGCCTGACAATACTTCAGTTTTTGAAAGGCATTTCTTGGTTAAGATTCTAAACGACAGGGGCAAGAGCTTTGGCGAGATAGAGATAGGGTATGATTCAACCGACGAAAAAGTAGAGCTTGATTTTGCCCGGACGATCAAGCCGGACGGCGAAGTTATCAAGGTTGGCGATAAGCATATACGTGATGTATCAAAATATCTAAACTTTCCGCTTTACAGCAATGCCCGGGCAATGATTATTTCCATGCCCGAGGTAGCAGTGGGTTCAATTATTGAATATAAGGTTAAGATTTACCAGAGCCGCCTCGTCAATAAAAAGGATTTTTATACTGCCTACACTGTTCAGGAATCCGAGCCGATAATCCAGGAAAAATTCACACTGTCTTTCCCTAAAGAAAGAAAGGCCAGTTTATTGATGCTCAATGAGGAATATAATTATTTCAAGGCTAAGCTTGCTCCTCGGATAAGCGAAAAAGACGGCAAAAAGATTTATTCTTGGGAATTTAGAAACATTCCAGAGATTATCCCCGAGCCCAATATGCCTCCAGCTAGCGAAATGGTAACTTCTTTTTTGCTTTCATCGTTTTCTTCGTGGGATGAGATTTATAAATGGTGGTGGGATCTGGCGAAAGATAAAATTTCAGCCAGTATCGACATAAAACAGAAAGTCTCCCAGCTCATCAAAGATAAGGCTGCAGACCGGCAGAAAGCCGAGGCGATTTATAATTGGTGTGTACAAAATATCCGTTATGTAGCAGTGGAATACGGAGAGGCTGGCCATGAGCCACACAAGGCAGAGGATATCTTCAGGAACAAATACGGAGACTGCAAGGATCAGTCGGTATTATTGATTACGATGTTAAAAGAGGCAGGCTTGGATGCCTTTCCTGTTTTAATCGGGACAAAAGGGGTCTTTAAGCTTGACGATAAGTTTCCTTCGCTTTTTTTCAACCATGCGATAGTGGCGCTAAAAATGAATGATGATGTAATATTCCTCGATCCTACGGCTGAGACAGTCACCTTCGGAGATTTGCCCAACGGCGACCAGGATAGGAAGGTATTTGTGTTCTTTAAAGAAGGCGGCAAGATATTAAAGACTCCTTTAATGAACGCAAATCAAAATCGCACCGAATCAAAAACTAAAATCACAATTAAAAAAAATGAATCCATAGAAGCCCGCAGAGAAGTCGCTACCTATGGCCTGTTTAATAGCGTGCAACGATATTGGCTTAAATATACCATGCCTATACTGATAGAGGAGACCTTAAGAGAGAAGGCCAATTCGTTTTCTCCCGGGGCAGAATTAATCGACTATAAAATTGACAACCCTGAGGATCAACAAAAACCTGTTAAGTTGATATATAATTTTAAGGGCCCTGAATATCTAACAAAGGCCGGCCAGGCAAGAATCATTCCGAATTTGGGAAGCGTGGATTTGTCATACGTTTCAAAAGAAAAAAGGACATATCCTGTAGATTTGGGTATGCTCAGTGAGAAAATTGACGTTGCGGAGTTTGAACTGCCCAGCAATTTTAAGATAAGATTTATGCCTGAATCGATAATAAGAGATTCCAAATGGCTAAGTTTCATCGATCAGTATGAGTCGAATAATGGTAGGATAATTTTCACCCAGAAGGGGACTATTAAAGTTACCCAGATTTCTAAAGAGGACTACCCGGAATTTAAGAAATTTTTAGAAGGGCTCTCTCGTGAGATTAATCAATGTATAGTCCTGGAGAAGATTAACGGTCAATAATATTGCATATGAAGAAAAAAAAGAAAGAAATAGATAATTTGGATTTTGAGATTGAGTTTTACGAAAAGGTCTTGGGCCAATCCCCCAATTTTAAGCAGGCCTTAATTGCTTTGGGTGACGCCTACACCAGAAAAGGCCATTATCATAAAGGGTTAAAAGTAGATAAAAAATTGATCAAATTGAAGCCAAACGATCCGATAGTTTTCTATAATCTTTCCTGCAGTTACTCGCTTTTAGAAATGAAAGATTTAGCATTTGGGGCTTTATTTCGGGCTATAGACCTTGGTTATGACGACTTTGAGCACCTTAAAAAAGACCCTGATTTAACTAATTTGCGTCAGGACAGCCGTTATCTGGAATTAATCAGCAAATTTCAAAATTCAAAATAGAACTTGGATACCAGTAATTCAAAAAGATACCATCGAACCAAAAATTATTTATTTCTCGCCGATATCGCTATAAACACACTTGTTTTGTTGGTTTTTTTCTTTAGCGGATTCTCGCTTGCCACAAGGAATTTCCTGGTTCATAAGATTTCGCACTATTATTTAGTAGTTTTTTTCTATACCTCAGTCTTAAGCTTTATATTTTATATTATAGGGCTTCCTTTAAGTTTTTATGGTGGTTATATCCTGGAACATAAATTCAATCTTTCCCGCCAAAACTTTTTTTCCTGGATAAAACATAGTTTGAAGCAAGCAATTATAAGCTTAATAATTTTATCGGTAGTTGTAGAATTCGTTTATTTTGTGCTTAGGAATTTTTCTTCAACATGGTGGGTATGGGCGAGTTTTTTCTGGCTATTTTTGAGTCTGATACTAGCAAAAATCACGCCATCTATACTCATACCGATATTTTATAAATACATACCGATTGACAACCAAGAGCTAAAAAACAAAATCTTTGCTCTATTTAGCCAGTGCGATATCAAATTGAATGACGTCTATGCTATCAACCTATCCAAGGACACCAAAAAGGCCAATGCATTTATCTGCGGCCTGGGGCAAAATAGAAGGGTGGTTTTGACAGATACCTTATTGGATAATTTTAATAACGAAGAAATCAAGACCGTGGTTGCGCATGAGCTGGGGCACTATAAAAACAGGGATACATTTAAGTTGGTGGTCGGCAATTCGATTCTGTCTCTAGCGGCTTTTCTTCTCGTCGACATATTTTTTAAGCAAGCCCTGGCATCTTTTGGAATTATAAAAATCGATGACGTTGCTTTATTCCCTTTATTTGCATTTTATTTGATGGTAATTAGCCTAGCGCTCCTACCGCTTCAGAACAGTTTTTCCAGGTTTTTAGAAACCAAGGCTGATGCCTTTAGCCTAAAATCTACAGAATCAGCCCAGAATTATATTTCTGCCTTAACTAAGCTGGGAGAGATCAATTTAGCCGATTTCGAGCCTAACCCCTTGATTGAATTTATGCTTTATGACCATCCTGCTTTGTCAAGAAGGATAGCCTTCGCCAAGAAATTCAATCACAATTAAGAAATCGATGAGATGTAAGATTATTTTCATATTTTCCGCAGTATCGCTTATTTTGGTAAGAGCTGTTTTTGCCTACGAAGTCCCCAGCTACGATATAAATTGTTCGCTTAATACAGTAGATAATACTTTAGAAGCGCAAGAAAAAGTTATTTTTACAAATAATAGCGATAAGAATGTAGGCGAAGTTTTCTTTCATATTTACCCAAATAGGAAATACAGCCGGGAAGAGAAAAGGTTTGTACAGCGCTACGCAGGTTATTTTAAAGTTAACCCTTATCCTGAGGGTTTTCAAGATTCGCAATTTAAGATTAATTCAGTTGAAAGCAAACAAGCGGCCTTGTCTTTTAACATTGAGGGCGATGATCTGACCATACTTAAGGTTAAGTTGGCAAAAGAGTTATTGCCCAAGCAGAAAATAGAGTTAACCATAAAATTCAATTTTGTAATCCCACATGCCTATGGTAGGTTTGGTTGGCACTCTTTGTCCGGAAAACAGAAAATCATTAGCCTGGGCCGTTGGTATCCTATTTTAAGTGTTTTAGACAAGGAGGGTTGGCATAATTATCCGTTTTATCCCTACCATCAGCCGTTTTTCTCAGATGCTGCAAATTATAAAGTGAAGATATCGCTTCCTAAAAATCAGGTAATTGTCCATAGCGGTTCTGTCGTCGGAGAAACCGAAAATAGCGATGCGATTAAAACCGTAGTTATCGCAAGCGATAAGCCAATCAGAGACTTTTCAATGGCGATTAGCGATAGTTTTAAAGTATATGCGCTGGAATATAATGGTATTAAAATTAATTCTTATTATCTTAGCGGTGATGATTTCTGTGGGCAAAAGGCCGCCGAATTCGCCTCGGGCTTGATAAAATTCTATTCCGAGCAATTTACAAATTATCCCTATAAAGAATTTAGCATAGTCCCAGTTTATCTGGGCTACGGGGGAAATCAGTCGTCCAATATTATCCTTATGGATACACGAATTTATAAATTACCAAAGTTTTTAATCCGTTATTTCGATTTTCTTGTTTCTCATGAGACAGGCCACCAGTGGTTTTATAATCTTGTCGGAAGCGACGAATATAAAGAAATGTGGATAGATGAAGGAATAAACTCTTATTTTCTCCTGGAATATTTGGAATCAAAATACGGCAAAGATGCTTCGGTTTTAGTCCTGCCCAAGAGATTCGAGAAAGTAATCCCCAATTTCTCTTTTCGTGAAGCGGCCAGTTCGCGGTATATATTTCTAGCCAAGAATGGAATGGACAGGCCGGTACTGGGTAAGCTTTCCAGTTTCAAAGAGCCGTCGAGTATTTTTTCTTTGACCTATGGCAAAGGCTCAATGGTTTTATCGATGCTTCGCTATATAGTTGGCGAAAGTGCTTTCAAGCGTATTTTTAATCGTTATTTTAAGGAATACAGTTTTCGCAATATTAGCGTAAACGATTTTATAAGGGTTGCTGAGGAAGAAAGCAAACAAAAATTAAACGGATTTTTTGATAGCTGGCTAAACAGTTCGAAATTCTGCGATTACGCCGTTAAAGAGGTCGCTAAAGATAAGATAATATTGGAGAATCGCGGCTCAATTCAAATGCCGGTTAAAACCGTAATGGAGTTTGAAGACGGAAAATTTCTTATCGATACCTGGTTCGATGACAAAAAAACCAGAGAATTGATGATTCAGCCGGGAAGGAAGCTCAAGAGCGTCAAGATAGACCCCGGCAACAATATCTTAGACATAGATAGAATAAATAATTTCTGGCCAAAATCATTATATAAACGCCCGGTAGGGTTGTATTATTTTGTATACGAGATACCGATATTTCTTAACCGAGATTTTTATAATTTGGTTTACGGGCCTGAACTTGCTTCTTCGGGTCTGGGTGGACGACTCACCCTGCAGAGGCCGTATGACAATATTTTAAGCCTGTCTACAATTTATGATTTTAGCGAAAAAGTGGTCAAATCAGTCGTAGGATTCGAGCAAAGGCACATTTTAAACAAACAATTATCTTTAGGCTTCGAAATTTTTAATAACCAAGATACCGACGGCAGAGAAGACGATTTAGACGGAGGTAAGGTTTATTTAAGGAGGGAGCTTTGGCCGGCAAGCTATGGCTTGGCTGAAGTAAACGACCATGTGAGTATCTATCTGATAAGAAACAGGGATTTTGAAAAGAGCCTAATTTCCTCTAACCGAGAAGATATCGATCAATTTTCTTATAAGAGAAGGCAAGAGGCAATAGCGGGGGCGGATTTGACTATTAATCGCGCCGGCCCATACCCAGATCCGGAAGCAGGGTTCAAATCCAGTTTCTCCTTAGAGAATGCCGGCCATTTTATGGGGGGCAGAGAATCTTTTACTAGGCTCATGCTCGATTTAAGCAAGTATCAATTGTTGTTTCCCCGTCAAAAGATAGCCTTGCGGTTAAAATATGGCCTCGGCTATCCTGACGATAAGAATCTTTATTATCTCGGTGGATATGATGCCTTACGTGGTTATGATCTTAAAACTAACAGAGGTTCGCAGATTATTTTAAGTAATTTAGAATATCGTTTTCCTTTAAGGGACAATTTGAATTTGAGGTTGTTTGACAATGTATTCAATATAGATAGCCTGGGAGGAGTTTTATTTTTCGATTGCGGCCAAAGCTGGTATAATAGCTTCAAAGATGCCGATCTTAAAAAAGATGCAGGATTAGGATTAAGACTGTACGTTAACCTAGGTTCTTTTTTAGAGAAGGCTATTATACGTTTGGATGTGGCCAAGGCGATAAACGAACCGAAAGAAGATACGCATGTGTGGCTTGGACTTAGCCAAGCCTTCTAAAGAGGGGAATATGCATAAAAAGTTTATCATTATAATTATGCTATTAGGCTTAGTGGCCTACGGGAACACTTTATTTAATTCTTTAATTTGTGACGATGAGTTTGTCATAGTAAATAATTTATTTGTCAGAAAACTTAGTAATCTATCCAGGTTTTTTGATAAAAGCTACCTCACCAAAACAAGCGATGTATTCTTTAGGAATAATTTTAATAAATACGACATCGGTTCAGGAGAGCTGAGTTATAGGCCGCTAACTACTATGTCTCATATGTTTGAATACACCATTTGGAAACTCAAGCCTTACGGCTATCATTTAGATAACTTAATTTTACATATCATATGCGCAATTCTGCTTTATATATTTGTATTCTTGGTGGTAAATGATGCCATTGTAGCGTTTTGGGCAGGGGTTATTTTTGTTATACATCCATTGCATGCCGAAGTTGTAAATATCGTTAGTTTCCGGGAAGATATCTTTGTCGGCATATTCGCATTGCTTTCATTTATTGCTTATATTTTTTATAAAAAACAAAATAATTATCAAAAATGGATATTTTACAGTCTGTCAGTTTTATCTTTTTTTCTGGCATTGTTTTCTAAAGAGATGGCTGTGACTATCCCGGCTTTGATTATCCTTTACGACTTATATTTCGAATATAAAGGTAGGTTAAAACCAGTTTTTGTTAATTTTATGTCCCGATATTTGGCTTTTTTTATCGTGGCTGCTTTTTATTTGTATGTCAATTTCGTATTTTTCAAAAATCCCGAAGGAGGAGCATTACAGGGGTATATCGGAGGAAGTTTCTATACCAATATGCTTACCATGTCTGTCGCTTTTTCAGATTATATTACTTCTTTTTGGTTACCGCTTCGTATTAAGATTTTACCAGTATATTACTCACCAGTTACCAGAACATTTTTTAATCGAGATGCAATTCTGGCCGTAGCCTTAATTGTCCTGTTTATAGTCTTAGCATTTAAGCTAGCTAAAAGGTCAAAACTGGCGTCATTTTTCATATTTTGGTTTTTTATCACGTTGCTTCCCGTTGCCAACATCATACCGATAGCGAATCCTATGGCGTATCGCTATGCCTATTTTCCGCTTATCGGCCTTAGCGTTATTGCAGGCATGGTTTTAAGCCAACTTAGGAATTCAAATTTATTAAGAAAGATTTCTCCAAATCTTTATAAAATCTTGCAGATTTCCGTAGTTGTTTTGCTTGTGAGCGCAGCTATCCCGCAGAATGTATTTTATAAGGATCGTTTTTCTCATGGAACGGAAGCATTGAGAAGCTTTCCTAAAAACCCCCAATCTTTGGGGGATGTGGGATTTGCCGCTATGGAGCAGGGGCTTTACTATAAGGCGCTGGTATATTTTGGCGCGGTTACAGCTACTGGACAGCATGACCCGGGGACTTTTCTTAATGCAGGAATATGCTTTGATTATTTAGGAAAATACGACCAGGCGATAGCATCATATAAAAATGCTTTATTATTCAGGCCTGATTATTCTACCGCCTATTATAATATCGGCATAGCTTATCTTAAAAAAGAAGATTACAATAATGCGATTATAAATTTTCAGGAATCCCTGAAGCTTGATCCCCGTCTGGCCAGCGCCTGGCGATTCATTGCCGAGGCATACTTGCAGCAAAAGAAGACCAACCTTGCAATAGAGGCAATACATAAAGGTTTAGATATAGACCCGGAAGACAAGGACCTCAAAGAACTTCTGTTAAAAACTGAAACTAAGAAATAAAATATATCGATAATTAGTTCTTTTGCAGCTTAAGATTCAACTAGCCGAGTTATCGATTTTTTAAACTTCTAACTCAATGAAGATAAAACCCTTAAATTATATTTTGAAAATAATTTTCATTTTCTTACTTGGCGTATTTCTGTTTGTATTTTTCTTCTTGGTGCGTAATACCACCAATCCTCGCAGGCCCGTCTATTCCACGCCTAAGGATTACGGATTCGATTTTCGGAACGTAGAATTTAAGACCGAAGACGGCCTTAAATTAAAAGGTTGGTTGATCCTGAATGAACAGGCAAGCCCCACAATAATTATCTGCCACGGATTCGGGACCAATCGTTCGGACGTATTGGTTTTGGCGGATTTTATCGAAAGGGCAGGCTATAATATTTTCTTATTTGATTTTCGCGGACATGGAGAAAGCCAGGGATGGTATACCAGCTTCGGTTACTTAGAGCAAAAAGACCTTGAGGCGGCCTGTGAATTTTTAAAACAAAACCAAGCAATAAAAAGCAAGGCCTTCGGTGTTTTGGGAGTCTCAATGGGTGGTTCGATTGCGATTATGACAGCTGCTAAATCAGATGATATAAAGGCGGTGGTTGCCGATAGCCCATATATAGATTTGGATACCTCGATTATCCGCCATGCAAGAATGCTTCTTAAAATCCCTGGGGATTTTTTCGGCCGGCTGGCAATTTTTTCCTACCGTTTAAGATTTTTCGTCGACAGCTCCAAGATATCCCCTCTAAAAGAAATACCTAAAATCTCGCCCAGGGCAGTTATGATTATAAGCGGGGCCAAGGATAAAAGGATGCCTTCTTTCGATGCGGAAAAATTATACCTCAATGCGGGATATCCCAAAGAATTCTTTTTGACTCTTTATGCGGGACACACCGAAAGCTTCTGGCAAAACAGGGAGGAATACGAAAGAAGGGTAATCAATTTCTTTCGCAAATACCTGCCAATCTTAGATAAATAAAGCAAGATAAGCTAGATTTCTCTAATCATAGAAATCGGTTTATAATGCTTTGTCCAGTTAGTAGTGTTATCATCGAGTTCTTTAAATACGGTACTGGAATAGCCCACCAAATCTCCTGGCGGCACATCGCCATCGGCAAATTCGGTGCTGTATGCGCTGTTAATCGTGCTGCCATATGTAGGAGAAGGATTTGAGTCAACATAAGTATTGCAATCAGCGCACGGTACGCACAGAGTGCCAGTACAGTTGGAGAAGGTTATAGTTCCTTTTTGATTCGCTGCTCCGCAGCAGCGCCTTGTTGTCCATTCCCAGAGGCCCGAACCGTCAAAATCTCCGGATTGCAGCCTGATTTGGGCGCCAGAAATATTTCTTGTTGAATATATTTTACTACCGCTCCAGCCACCCGGCGGGGTAGTGCTATCGCCGGCAGAAGTATAATCCCACCATCTTTCCAATACCGATGGCGAATAACCTTCCTTGCCGACAAAGGCTATATTGTAGGCATAGGGGTTGGTGCCTGGTTCTATAGGATCGGAGTCTTGTGGTACGGGATTAGCCATTTGGTTGTAGTGTTCGGCATACCAGTTAAATCCATTTGTATAGTAGGGGCTTCCTGTGTCGGGATAGGTGACTTCTGTTGAATTGCGGCCACTGCTAATTAAACTACTTATGCAAGAAGAGTTTCCGGCAGGGCAATAAAAATCCCATTTGTTAGGATAATCCGGATTATGAAATGTAAATTGTAAATCTTGCGGATAATTCCAGCTGCCCGAAAGAGTATAGACATGGCGCGCCGAAATTGCTGACGAGGGTTTGAAAGTCTCTCCTGTTGGTTTGTCGTTGTAGTTTCCGTGAAGATAAATACTATTTTCGCAAACAGTGGTAAGCCCGTTATCAAGTATGTCCCTGGCATTCGTTAAGACAATGGGGTAATCGGAATAGATTATGTTTTGGTCCAGCCCGGCATTGGGTCCCAAGGCCTGTTTTAGCTTTCCTATATCGAGAGTGACTACATCTTTTGTCTCAGCCGAGTTCTGGTCCATAAAACTCTTTAGTTCAAAAACTCCGTTTACTCCGTTAATATTTCCTCCGCCGGTATTCACATATACATATGCGCCATGATTATAATTTTTTATTTTAACGCCTACATATCCTCCTCCGAAGTTGTGTATATATATGCCGTAATTTTGCGCTTTTGTCGAATAGAGCGCACCAGCTATGCTTAGAGGCTCAATATGTGTTCCTCCGGTATTAGCGTCTTTTACTACTCCTGAAAGAGTTGGGCCGCCTCCGGGGGCATGTTGGCTGGTAAGAAAGCTTGCCCAGTCGCTGGTTTGGTACTGGGAATCAAATTGATATTTTGTAATGGTTGACGGGGGGTATGCCCAGCTATAACCAAAGGCACCATATCCTCCGGTTGTAGCATCCAGCTGGTAATATTTATTAAAATTATAACCAGTGCTAAAGTAATTAGGAATTTTGATGTTATTAATTACCGTATGATAGCCGTTAAGGTTTTCATTGGAGCAGGAAGCCAAATAGCTATTGCAGGCATAGCGGCCAAAATTAGCCGGAGTGTATGGGTCAAGGATGTAATCTTCCGGGATAGTTCCTCCGGGCAAAGCAGGATATGACTGGCCCAACGAATAGATGCTGCTATTAGTGGGATGTTGCCATAGGAGGCCGTGGCCCCAGCTTCCGTATTGGTAGCCATCAGGAAAATTGGTATATTTCAGGCTTAGGACCGTGGTATTGTTTCCTGCGACAAAAGGATACCTCATGCCATAAAAAACCTCATCCCAAGTAAAAGGTGCACCTGTCCTGGGGTTGGTAGGCGTGGCTCCGGTAGTAGTGGTAGCAGTTCCTGCAGGGGGTACAAAATATCTATAATAATACTTAAAATATTTTGAAATGCTTAATTCATGAATGTTTGAATAAATAGTGCCGTTTGTAAGCCAAAAATAACCGTTGGCATGTATGCTGCCGCCGCCGGCATCGTAGGTACTTGCGTTAGGCCAGAAATCATAGGGAGTAAAAATAAAATATCTATATAGAGAGCTGGGGACATATTTGGTTACTAATAAAACAGTCTGGCCATTGGCAATACCCTTGGATAGTATTACGGTTTCTCCTATAGTGTAAGGATCGGAATATATCTTAACCAGGAATTGAGATTTGCTATTAGGAAAATTAGAGGCGTAGCATTTATTGGCATCCATGTATACATTAGCCAACTGAGGAGTAGGCAGTGTTGCCAATTGGTTTAATTCCCATATCTGATCGCCGTTTAGGTCCTCAGCCTTGTAGTTTTTGAAATTGGAGTTTAGCTTCAGTTCCGCGATAGTGTAATCGATACCTCTTTCTGCGGCATATCTGGCAGCTAATTCATCCATAGTTATGGAGGCAAACTTATGTTCGTGGACAATGCGGCTGAATAAAGCCAGCCCCACTATCACCAAAAGCACAATAGCGATATAAGAGCTGACCAATAGAAAGCCCTTTTTTCTCTTCAACAGGTATATCCCAAACATGTTAGCCTCCTTTAATTTGTTCTATTAAATGCTAGTTCCTTAAATAAACCGTAGATTTTAATGTTACCTCTACAGTCTCGCCCATCATAGTCTTTCCTTGGGCAGTAACGGTTATTACTATATTACGGGTGCCTGGAGTATTTTCAAAGTTTATATAGGTAATATTACTCGCCATTATACCAACTTCATCTGCGAAGAGAAG